>CANLHK010000001.1 GCA_947490615.1 Planctomycetaceae bacterium
ACATCACTCGTCGCGTCACTCGTCGCGTCACTCGTCACATCACTCGTCGCACCACCCACCACCTCTTGCACCAACATTGCTGACTCCTTTCTCGTGCCGCTCTCGTGCCGCTCTCGTGCCGCTCTCGTGCCGCTCTCGTGCCGCTCTCGTGCCGCTCTCATGCCGCTCGATTGGCGCGTCGGCACGCGTCGTCACGCCCACATGCACACCTGCGTGCCACAACCGCGGGGGCGCAGAACAGCCTTCACGCCACCGCGTGCTTTGCCTTTGCCGCCGCAATCCGAGTTCCATTCGCCACCACGCCGCCCGACTCGTGTTCGGGTTTTGTTAGTGTAGCACTCCGCCGACCGCTGCCAAGGGCTCATCACGAAAAATCAGAAAACTCCGCAAGAGGGAGTTCGACCCGACGCGTGGAGCTGAGTGGCGAGCCGCTTCAGCGAGCAGAGACGGGATCTGTCGTGATCGCCTCGATCGCACGCACGAGTTCCTCGAGATCGAAAGGCTTCTGGAGCAGTCGTCGATCGGTGCGCGTGTCGGGCGGAAGCGTCGAAGCTGGGTTCTGCGAAAGGAAGACGACAGGAATCCGCGTGCCCATCACCGACTCGACTTGCGCGTGGACTTGCTGGCCAGAAAGCCCACGCGAACCGAGTTCGACGACCAAGGCGGAAACTCGTTCGCCGACTCTCGCATTGGCACGCTCACGCGCGAGCGAGATTGCGTGCTCACCAGAGTCAGCCTCGACCACGGCGTGACCCATCGCGCGCAACGCCTCGGCCAACATCGGACGCAGCACCGCGTGCGTCTCGGCAAGGAGAACAACTTGCGGTTGCGCCGGAGCAGCTAGAACCGCTGTCGGCGTCGAAACAACCAAGCGCGCAGGGAGAATCAGCGTGAAGCGCGTGCCGTGGCCGAGATCACTCTCGACCGACACCGTGCCGCCAGCGCCAACCACCACGCGCTGCACCGCCGCGAGACCGAGACCCGTTCCGTGCCCTTGCGGTTTCGTCGTGAAAAACGGCTCGAAGAGGCGAGTGAGGTCCTCCGGCGACACCCCAACACCCGTGTCTTCCACGACGATGCGCACGGCCTCGACGACGGAATCTGATTTCAGCGCCACCGCCTCGACACGCAGGCGTCCACCGCCGGGCATCGCATCACGCGCGTTGAGAATCAGATTGATGAGCACCTGTTGGAAGGCACTCGGATCAAGCTCGATCTCAACACCTTCCACTTGTTTGACTTCGACGGCGATGTGGATCGACCGCGAAAGTCCAGGCCGCACGATGTCGACGGACTCTTCGATCGCATTGCGCACTGGAAAGGACACGATCGAATCCTCGGCAGGCTTGCCGAGTGAGAGCATGTTTGTTGCCAGTAATCGCGCTTTCGCGGTCGCGAGTTGCACTGACTGCAGCGAGTCCAGCGTGGATGCAGACATGCCAGGCTCGGACGCCGCCAGCGCGGCGTGACCACGAATCGCAGCGAGAAGATTGTTGAGGTCATGCGCGAAACCACCCGCGACAAGCCCCAGCAATTCCAGACGCTGCGCGTTGCGCAGGCGCTTGTCGGCCACTTGCTGCTCGGTGACATCCGCCATCGTGCCCACCATCCGCGTCGGTCTGCCTGCCGCAAACTCCACGGCGCGACCGCGCTGACGCACCCAACGCTCGACGCCGTCACTTCCGACGACACGGTGCGTGCACTCGAAGCGCGCGACGGAACCTTCGAGATGCGCGCGCCACGCCTCGACGACGCGCGCGCGATCTGATTGATGAATCGAGGGGATGCGCGAAGGCACGGTGGTCGGAAGTTCCGAAATCGCACAACCCAGAAACCCTGCCGAGGAGTCGCTGTAGCGCGTCGCGCCGTTGAGATCGCAATCCCACCATGCATCGGCGGTCGCATCGAGCATCTGCACGAGACGATCGCGCTCAGCCTTGACTACCGCATCACGCGCGACGCGGTCGGAGGTCTCACGGATACTCGCGTGAAAGACCTCTCGCGGACGATCGCGATCGAGAAAGACACAGAGCTCGATCGGAAAGCGGCGGTTGTTGCAATCGCGCGCCGTGATGTCGATGCGACGACCAATCGCAGGTCCGTGCCCCGTCTGCTCCAACCGCGTCATGCCGTTGAGATGCTGCGCACCAAACTCACGAGGAATGATCGTCTCCATCAATGACTTCCCGACGAACTCGTCGCGCGGGAATCCAAAGAGCTTCACCGCCGCATCGTTCACCGAGAGAATCGTGCTCGCGCGATCGATCGACACGATCGCGTCGGGCGACGCGCTCACCAGCGAACTGAAGAAACCATCCTGCATGCGCGGATGCTACCGCGAACAACGCACACAGCCCGCGGAAGTCCGCGGGCTGTGTGAAGTGAGGTGCGTGTGAGAATGCGCGTTCGTGGAGAAACGACTGCTCCGCGGGTTTAGCTCCAATTCGCCAGCAACATCGCGAGATCCTGTCCGTCGGTGGTGCCGTCGTTGTTGAAGTCGGTGGCTCCCGCAAGGCCCCAGTTCGAGAGAAGCAAGGCCAAATCCGAACCATCCACCACGCCGTCGCCGTTGGCATCACCAGGTTTCGCCATGCCGACCTGAGCGGGCACGATGAGCGTGATCTCTCGGAAGCAGCACGGGTGGAAAGTCTCTGAGTGCAGTCCGATGATCAGCACGATCGGCGAGCCTGGTGGCAGCGCCGTGCTGATGGTGATCGGTCCGACTGCGACAGAGGAGTAGAGTGGAAGCGTCGCGATGTTGATGAGCGTCGGGTTGACCGTCGCGGTGTAGCCAGGCGCCACCGCGAGCGAGATCCACTCACCAGCAAAGACTGGAGAGTCCGACAGGTTCATCAGATTCATGTTGAAGGTGAACGCACCAACACCTGGAAGATCCGTCACCACCACATCGGTGTCCATGCAGGAGCACTCGGGCAGTTCGATGCAGATCTCTTCGGTGCAGCAGGCATCCTTGTAACTCGCAGCCAGCGTGGCCGTGAAGCAGAAGGTCGAGCCTGGGAGAGCGTTGTTGATCGGGATGTTGATCACCATCGTTCCCCCAGAAGCCAGTGGAGGATTGATCACGATCACATTGTTGGGTGCGAACGCAGGATCGCTGAGGATGAGCAGGTTCGCCGCTGAAGGCGAGTTGTTCACGATCTCAAGAGTCCAGAGGAAACTCATCGTGCCATCGGCGTTGGGCACGCAATCAATGTCGAGGGTGTTGAACTCGCAAGGATCCGTGACGCCGTAGCACGTGATGTCGAGCGAACCCTGCATGGTCTTTATGCCAGTCATGTTCACGCCAGGACCCAAGAGCGTGTCGAGTTGGCCTGGGTTGCCCTCAACAATCGGAATGCCCGAGATGCCGTAGTAGCTGCCGACCAGTGGATGGCCGAAGAAGTCGCCAGTCATCCAAGCCTGTGGGCCGTTGGTGCCGTTCACGAAGTCGATACCACCAGCTGAGTTCTGAAAATCGGTTCCTTGTCCCTGCGATCCGATGTCGTAGCGAACCGAAGTCCACCCTGCCGCGGCCGCATCAAAGCAGGCACGCCACGCGCGACTGTTGTGCGCCGATGGAGAAGTTGGATCCTGCATCGAACGCTCGGCCAAGAGCATGCAGCACTGGTCATCGAAGCTGATGTCGACGATCGGGCTGTTGATGTTTGGATACGGATGACCAGGTGCGTACGGAATGCTGAGCTCGAGTCGCGAGCTGCCTGCGATGAACGCGCCGTTGGCGTCGATCTGCACCGAGTGCACCGTCTGCGCGCTGCCGTAGGACTCCCACACCGAGTAGTACACGCGGTCACCAGCGACCTTCACGGCGTAGACCCCGCGGCCATCGCCGGGGAAGCCAGCAGGTTCGGTCGATACTCCACCTGGATTTGGTCCCTCGGCGATCGCGTCGCCGTTGCCAGCTGCCGCCTCCGCCTCAACGGTGCCAGTCTCATGGTCGAAGGTGCTGATCGCGCCCGTACCCATCTTGATGGAGTAGATGCGTCCATCTTCAATGTTGGTCGCGAACAGACACTCGCGGGTGCAATCGAAGTCAAGATTGCCCAGTCCGAGCGCAGCACCAGCTCCTGGTGCCTGCGGAAGTGTGCGGAAGAGGGTGGGAACCCCCGTGGCGCCATCGATGCGATAGATCACGCCGCGACCATCGCCCGCGGTCGACACACCGAGCGTTCCCAAGACATCGAAGGAATACGCCACCGTGTGGGACACGAACGCGTTGCCTTGGCCGTCAAAGGTGACACCGAAGATGCTGCCGAGTGTCGCGAGATCCCACTGTGGGTGCGCGTAGATCGGCGGACTCCAGAGGGCTGCGGAGGAGGTGAGCGGCGCGAGGCTCTGGTCACCAAGACCGACAAAGCGCAGCACACCGATGTTGCCCGCGATCGCGTCTTGCGTTCCGAAAGTGACGGCGCCGACCTGTCCTGGCGGGAACGGTGCGGAGAGATTGTCCACGAGTGGCGGACGCGTTCCGCAGCACACGGTGCAGTCGGGCGGCGTGAGCAATCCGCCGTCGCACGGTGTGCCAACGGCGTTGATGCGCACCTCACCAATCGGTGGGGTTCCGCTGAGTCGCCCCGCGACCTGAATCATGTAGCGCTCGCCGCAGCGAACTTCACAGCTCACTTCCGATTGCTTGCCGCAGTTGCCGCCTGCATCGTCGTTGCAACAAAGTGGATGAACATCTCCGGGGCAGGCGCAGCCAACCGCGGCGGGATAGATCGCCACACCGGTATCAAGACTCGTGAGTCCGCAGGTGCTAATCGTCACCATGCCATTCACATTGCTGGTCCAACAGAACCAGAAGTCGGAGTTGAACGGTGCCGCTGGATTTGAGCACTGGAGGATGCCAGGACCATCGAGCACGCCGCCCGAGAGATCGAAAGGAACAAGGACCGAACCGCTGATTGGTGTCGGAACAGCGCAATCCGTCGTGGCCAACGATGGTGCAGCCAAGGCAAGCATCGCGGCAAGTGAGGTGAGTATCTGAGACTTCATCATGTGCTCCAGGTAGAGGCAATTCGGAGATCGGCGCGTGGCCGTGCTCGTGCATGGGGCCACGCCCGTGGCGTGGTCCGTCAGCACCTTCCTCGAACGGCGAGCAAATCTCTCAGCACGATGACGCGAAATCGGCAAGAGCGGGAGAATGCCGCCTCGCTACAATCCGCGACCCACATGGACGCCGGTGTGGCGGAACTGGCAGACGCAGCGGATTCAAAATCCGCCGCCCTCTAAAGGCTTGCAGGTTCGATTCCTGTCACCGGCACTGACGCGCGCCTGCGACCCCGCAGGCGCGCGTTCTTTTTCCCGCGATCTCCCTGCAAGCACTGGCGAAGGTCGTCGGGTGAACACCCCGCTTCGGTAGTGTGGTGAAGTGTCGCCCGCCGTCGCCCTTCACCTTGCTCTCGCTCTTGGCGCGCCGCCCATCGACTTTGCGCTTGAGATCGCGCCGATTCTCGCAGCCAACTGCCTGCGCTGCCATGGTGCGCAGAAGCAGCGCAGCGGCTACCGACTCGATGTGCGCTCGATCGCGTTCCTCGGTGGCGAGGCCTCGGCTCCCAACATTCTGCCAGGCGACGCGGCGTCGAGCTCGCTGATCGAATTCGTGTCAAGCAGCGACCCCGACACGCGCATGCCGCCCGATGGCGACGGACTTTCGCAAGCGCAGATCGCGCTCCTCCGACGCTGGGTCGACGAAGGCGCGGTCTGGCCTGAGTCGGCGAGTGTCCGCGTAGCCAATCCGCTGGACTGGTGGAGCCTCAAGCCCATCGTCAAGCCTGAAATCCCCGTGACTGCGCCCAATCCGATTGACGCGTTTCTTCGCGCGCGGCTTACGCAGGACGCCCTCACCATGGCGCCGCAAGCGTCGGACCGCACGCTCTATCGCCGCCTGTCCTTTGACCTCACGGGCTTGCCGCCGACGCCTGAAGAACTCGACGCCTACGCCGCCGACACCGATCCAAACAAGTACGAGAAACTGGTGGACCGTCTTCTCGCGTCACCGCGCTACGGCGAGCGTTTCGCACGGCACTGGCTCGATGTCGTGCACTACGCCGACAGTCATGGCTACGACAAGGACAAGCCCCGCGAACACGCCTGGCCTTACCGCGACTATGTGATTCGCGCGCTCAATGTGGACAAGCCGTTCGCGCGGTTCGTGCAAGAGCAGCTCGCGGGCGATGCGCTCTTTCCCAACACGCGTGATGGCATGGAAGCGCTCGGGTTCATCGCAGCAGGACCGTGGGACCTCATCAGCCACGAAGAAGTGAGCGAAGAGAAGATCGACGGCAAGTTCGCGCGACACTTCGACCGCGACGACATGGTGGGCAACGCGATCGGTACTTTCGCGAGCGTCACCGTGCAGTGTGCGCAGTGCCACGATCACAAGTTTGATCCCGTCACGCAGGAAGATTACTACGCGTTGCAAGCGGTCTTCGCTGCGATCGATCGCACGGAGCGGCGCTTTGATCTCGACGCGACTGTCGCGTCACAGCGCGCGAGTCTCGAAGGCGAACGCGCGCGCTTGCAGACTGAGCGCACCGCTCTCGACGCTGCGCTGACCGAGGCGGGAGGCGCGGAATTCGCGGCCCTCGAGCAAGAAATCGCTGCGAGCACGCGCGTTGGACCTGCTCCCGAGTTTGGATTCCACAGCGAGATCACGCTCAACGCCACGACCAGCACCTGGGTGGCCGTCGATCTCGGGCACTCCCGCGCCTTTGACCGCGTGGTGCTCGCGCCGTGCAGCGACGACTTCAACGGGATCGGTGATGGCTTCGGCTTTCCCGAAGCGTTCACCATCGAAGTCGCGGACAACGCCGAGTTCGCGCACGGCGTCGTTGAGGTTGCTCACGGTTCTTCCGCCTTGCTTGGAACTCCGCGCACGACGCCCGTCGTACTCCACACGCCCAATGCGATGGCGCGTTTCGTGCGCGTGACAGCAACGCATCTTGCAGCACGCCGCGGCGATTACATCTTCGCGCTCGCCGAATTGCAGGTGTTTGACGCGGCAGGCCGCAACATCGCAGCAGGCGCGCCCGTCGAAAGCCTGAGCAGTATTGAGATGCCGCCGCGCTGGCGAAAGAGCAATCTCACGGATGGTGTGTACCCAGCGTTGAAGAGCACTCCGACACGCGCGGGCGAATTGGGCGCGCAACGCCAAGCGCTGCGCAAGCGCCTTGAGTCGGACGGCACCGCTGCGCGACGCACCGAACTCGAAGCCGAACTCCAACGCGTCGCTGCGGCGTTCGACAGCCTGCCTGCGCAGAGCGTGGTCTACGCGGGCGCCGTGCACCACGGCTCGGGTGCGTTTACGGGCACAGGCGGCAACGGCGGGAAACCCCGTGAAATCCGCGTGCTCGCGCGGGGACAGGTCACCAGCCCTGGTGCCATCGCGCACGCTGGTGCGCTCTCGGCGCTCGAGGCAATGCTGCCGTCACGCTTCGAGCTCGCTCCCGACGCCGACGAGTCACAGCGCCGCGTCGCGCTCGCGCAGTGGTTGACCGATCCGCGCAATCCGCTGGTCTGGCGATCGATCGTGAACCGCGTCTGGTACTACCACTTCGGACGCGGCCTCGTCGACACGCCCAACGACTTTGGCCGCATGGGAGCAACGCCAACCCATCCCGAACTCCTCGACTGGCTCGCGGCGACCTTCCGCGATGATCTCGATGGAAGACTCAAATCGCTCCACCGCCTCATTCTCACCAGCGCTGCGTATCGGCAACGCTCCGACACGACCAACACCGCCGCGGAGTCGATCGACCAGAGCAACACCCTGCTTTGGCGCGCCAATCCGCGCAAGCTTGAGGCCGAGGCGGTGCGCGACGCGGTGTTGGCCACGAGTGGCGCACTCGATCTGACTCTGGGAGGAAGCGGCTATCGCGACTTCGTGATCGAGCAACCCGAACACTCGCCCCACTACCGCTACGACCTCGCTGATCCCAACGATCCCGCGACCTTTCGTCGGTCGATCTATCGCTTCATCGTGCGCTCGCAGATGCAACCGTTCATGACCACGCTCGATTGCGCCGATCCCTCGCAGCGTGTCGACAAGCGCAACCAGAGTGTGAGTCCCAACCAAGCGCTCGCGTACCTCAACAACGGCTTCATGCTCGCGCAATCCCAGCGCTTTGCGCAGCGCGTGCGGCAAGAGGTAGGCGAGGCCACCGACGCGCAAGTCGACCGCGCGATGCGACTCGCGCTTGGCCGCAGCGCCAGCGCCGACGAACGCGCGCGGCTCGTCGGCTACACGAATCAACACGGCCTTGAAAACACCTGCCGCGTGATCCTCAACCTCAACGAGTTCTCCTTCGTCGACTGAGTTCCGATGCGCAACGACTCACCCTTTCATCGCATCGCAAGGCAGTTCGCCGCGCAGCAACCGCGTTCGCGCCGCGACTTTCTCTGGCATGCGGGCGGCGGGCTTGGTGGCGTGGCACTCGCGTCGATGCTCTCGCGTGATGCGCTTGGGTTTTTCGATGGCCCTGAGAGCATTGGAGCACCGCCGCCACTCGCACACGCACCGAAAGCCAAGCGGGTCATCCAACTCTTCATGTCGGGCGCGGCGAGTCATCTCGATCTCTTTGACTTCAAGCCTGACCTCATCAAGTACGACGGCAAGCCGAGTGACTTTGGCGAGAGCGTCGAGACTTTCCAGGACGGACTCGGTCCGTGGTTGCGCCCGGTGTGGGAGTTCGAACCCTACGGCCAATGCGGCAAGATGCTCGGCGAGACCGTGGCTGAACTTGGCGCGCATGTCGATGACATCGCCTTCATTCACAATGTCACGAGTCGATCGGGTGTGCATTCGACGGCCACGATGCTGCAGTCGACGGGATTCCAACTGCCTGGATTTCCTGGAGCGGGTTGCTGGGTGAGCTACGGGCTCGGCTCGATGAACGAGAACTTGCCGACCTTCGTGGTGCTGCCTGATCACCGCGGTATGCCGAGTAACGGCGTGAAGAACTGGGACAGCGCGTTCTTGCGCAACGAGCACAGCGGCACCGTGATCTATCCAGGCACGCCGCATCCCATCGCCGACCTGAACCCGCACGAGGTCGGACGCTTCATCAACGACGCGAGTGAGCGTGACGCGCAGGAACTTCTCGCGGAACTCAACCGCGCGCATGAAGCCACGCGGCAGCAGGACGAACGGCTCGACGCCCGCATCAAGAGTTACGAGCTCGCTGCGCGCATGCAGCTGGCGGCACCTGAGGCACTGAACCTCAAAACTGAGCCCGAGCATGTCCTGAGGCTCTACGGACTCGACCACCATCCGCAGACTTGGGAGAAGGAGATCAACGAGGCCGAGGAGTCGTATGTCTTCGCCCAGAAATGCCTGTGCGCGCGGCGACTGCTTGAGCGAGGCGTGCGCTTCGTGCAGGTGTGGAGCGGCAACGACAACTCGCATCCACGACGCAATTGGGATTCACACGAAGATGTTCGCCGCGACCACGGCCCACTCTCTCGCGGCATGGCGCGCGGAGCTGCGGCGTTGATTGCTGATCTCAAGCAGCGCGGCATGCTCGAGGACACCCTGGTGATCTGGACCACTGAATTCGGCCGCATGCCCAGTTCGCAGGCTGGACGCGGGCGCGACCACAATCCGTTTGTCTTTACCAACTGGATGTGCGGTGGCGGCATCAAAGGTGGCGTGAGCCACGGAGCGAGCGACCAGTGGGGGTACAAGCCTCTTGATCGCAAGAATCCCACGACGGTCTACGACATCCACGCGACGATGCTGCACCAACTTGGCATCGATCACACCAAGTTGACTTGGCGGCACAACGGCGCCGATCGAAGGCTCACCGATGTGCACGGACATGTGATTGCGCCGATCCTCGCGTGAGAGGCGAAGACATGAGATGCGCGCGTCACTCGCCGCGGACACTCGCCGTGTAGTTCGGCGCTTCCTTGGTGATGGTGATGTCGTGCGGATGGTTCTCGATGACCGTCGCGCCTGAGACGCGAACAAAGCGCGTGCGACTGCGGAACTCTGCGAGCGTCGCGCAACCGCAATAGCCCATCGAGCTGCGCACACCGCCCACGAGTTGGTAGACATACTCCGCCAACGCACCGCGGTACGGAACCATGCCCTCAACACCTTCGGGCACGAACTTCCGCACATCTTTGATGCTCGCTTGCCCGTATCGATCGCCCGAGCCCGCGCTCATCGCGCCTTCGCTGCCCATGCCGCGATAGCTCTTGAATCGACGACCGCGGTGGAGCACGACTTCGCCAGGGCTCTCATCGAGTCCCGCGAACATCGAGCCCAGCATGACGCAGGACGCGCCCGCCGCGATGGCCTTGGCGATGTCACCGGACTGGCGGATGCCGCCGTCGGCGATGACGGGAACGCCGCGATCCTCGCAGGCGCGGACTGCTTCGAGAATCGCCGTGATTTGCGGCATTCCCACTCCAGTCACCACGCGGGTGGTGCAGATCGAACCAGGACCGATACCGACCTTTACCGCATCAGCGCCCGCGTCGATGAGTGCCTTGGCGCCGTCGGCGGTACCGACATTGCCCGCGATGACTTCGATGTTGAAGCGCTTCTTGACCCCTTGCACGGTGTCGATCACATTCTTTGAGTGACCGTGGGCAGTGTCGACGACGAGCACATCGACTTCAGCTGCGATCAGCTTCTCCGCGCGCTCAAACTGCCGCACACCGATCGCTGCGCCAACGCGCAATCTTCCGCGTGCATCACGACACGCGTGAGCGTGGGTGCGGACATTCTCAAGGTCGCGCATGGTGATGAGACCCTTGAGTCGTCGCTGCGCGTCGACGAGCAGCAGCTTCTCGACGCGCGCTTGACTCATGAGTTGCTCGGCGCTTTCGGGCTTCGTGTCCGGAGCAGCGGTGATGAGTTTGTCCTTCGTCATGACCTCACCGACCTTCGCGTCGGTGCGCCCCACGAGGAACTTCATGTCGCGTCGCGTGAGGATTCCCACGACAGCGCCGCGGCTGGTGCCGTCGGCAGTCACGGGAAATCCAGAGACTCCGTGCTCAGCCATCAACTGCGCGGCGCGTCCCACGGTGTCTTCGGGAGACAGCGTGATCGGATCAACAACCACGCCGTGCTCACTGCGCTTGACCTTGGCAACTTCGCGCGCCTGCACATCGGGGGGCAGATTCTTGTGGATGATGCCGATGCCGCCTTCTTGCGCAAGAGCGATGGCCAGTGCACCTTCGGTCACCGTGTCCATCGGGGCACTCACGAGCGGAATTCGCAGGGAGATCGCGCGCGTCAGCCGCGTCGTGGTGTCCACGAGATCAGGCGTGAGTTCGCTGTATGCCGGAATGAGAAGGACATCATCAAAGGTGATGCCCTCAAGGACAATCTTGGCTTCCATTGGGGGATCATGCAGGAGGCTCTCGCGCGCGTCAAATGCCGCCCGAGAACCGCCCATTGCCCTCGCGAGCAACACGGTCAATGGTCGCTGTCGCAATTTCCGTTGCGACGGCGTTTGCGGTACTGTGCGGGACTTCCCCGCGAAGTCGCGGCGTTGCTGCATGCGACGAGTTGTCGTGTGCGTACAGCAGCGAGATGAAGGCCCCGCTTGATCCACGCGCCGCACTCTGAGTGACGCGTGGCCCACGCCCAGACCGTCGAGGCATTTGCATGTCAGCCGCCCGTAACGAACTGCTCGTCCCCCTCTCGATTGGCCACCGCGGCACGACCGCCGGCGAAGGCATGCGCGCGTGGATTTCCTGGTTGGAGGCGATCATCCGCGTCGAGGGATCGGATCTCATCGTCAAGAGCGGACTGCGTCCCCGCGTGCGTCACCGCGGCGTGTTGAAGGACCTCGAGACTGCGGTCTGCACACCCGACATCATGATGCAGGTGGCGAAAGACATTCTCGATCCCAACCAGATCGGTTACTTCGAGCGACACGGCTCGATCGACTTCGCGTTTGACTACCGCCGCGCCAGCGACCTCGATGGCTCCTCAGCGCGACGCTTCCGCGTGAACCTCTTCATGGCGCGTGGCAATCCGTCGCTGGCTGCGCGTCTGATCACGAGCAACATCAAGAAGTTCGAAGAGCTCTACCTGCCGCCGATTCTCGGTGATGTTTCGATGGCCGCGCAGGGGCTCATCCTCTTCTCAGGTGTCACCGGATCGGGCAAGTCGACTTCGATCGCCTCGATGATCGACTACGTGAACCAACGCAAGAAGGTCCACATCATCACCATCGAAGATCCGATCGAGTACATCTTCAACGACGCGAAGGCGACGATCAACCAGCGCGAGATCGGCATCGACGCGACGAACTTCAACGACGCGCTTCGTGCACTCGTGCGTGAGAATCCCGATGTCGTGCTCGTCGGCGAAATGCGCGACTACGAAACCTTCGAAGCCGCCATCCGCGCCGCCGAAACCGGCCACTTGGTGTTTGGAACCATCCACGCCAGTTCGGCATGGCAGACCTTCGGCCGTATCTACGACCTCTTCCCAGAGGGCGAGCGCGATCAGATCCGCAAGCTGCTCGGCTACAACCTGCGCGCGATCATCTACCAGAAGCTGCTCCCGACTCTTCACGCGCACATCGCGCGTATTCCTGCGCTCGAGATTCTGCTCAACACGCCCGCCGTGCAGAAGTACATCCTCGACGGCCGCGAAGGTGAGATCCTCGAACTCATCAAGCAAGGTCACGACGAAGGCATGCTCGACTTCACCAGCGCGCTCGTGAAGCTCGTCGAAGACAACATGATCCATCAACGCATCGCTCTCGAAGCGACGCCGAAGCCCGAAGAACTCAAGATGCGCCTCAAGGGCATCGGGTAAACGACGCGCGCAGGACACCGCCAGCGAACTCCTCTGCACGATCAGGGAACGCCCCGATCGGAGACCACCCATGATGTACGACTCCTCCATGCAAGACCTTCCCGTCCTGCCGATCCTCGCCCAGGCGCCGATCTTGATGAGCATCGCCAAGCCGATTCTCTTCCTTGCTCTGCTGGTGCCCTTCATGCGCTACACCGCACGATTCGAGCCCGACGCTCGCCGTTTCACGCTGCCCGTGGCGAAGATCAACACGATCTTCATCTCGGTGGCCATCGTGTCGCTCGCCGCGGTTGTGCTCATCCCGATCTTCTGGATCGGCTTCCCTGTCGCGGCCATGCTGATGGTGGGCACCATGTACGGCTACTGGAAGTTCCGCGACGAGCGCGTGCCTGAGGCGGAGCGCTTCGAACTCGGCGGCGACAAGTTCGCACGCAAGATGGAAGCGCGGCGCAAGGCTTCGTCGGAGAGCGCCGCCACGGTGCTCTTCACCAATGCCAAGGGCGCACGCCAGCCCGTGCCGCAGAAGGACGATCCAACGCTCGGCGTCTATGTCGCGCTTGAGCAGCTGCTCGTCGGACCGATCGAGTCGCGCGCGACGCGCGTGGACCTCGTGAGTTCCGCACAGGGCGTGGGAGTTTCGATGCTCGTCGACGGCATCCGCACCAAGCGGGACGCCCTGCCTCCGGACACCGGCAACGCCTCGATCGACATGATCAAGAAGTTTGCAGGACTTGATCCTGCCGATCGCCGCCGCCGCCAGGTTGGCAGCTGCTTGATGGATGGACCTGCGGGGCGCACGGAACTCACGGTCACCACGCATGGTTCGAGCAGCGGTCAAGTGGTGCGCGTCGACTTCGCCCGCGCTTCGCGGTTCGGTGGCGCGATTGAGACTCTCGGTCTCGCACCAGGACAACTCGAGGCGCTGCGCGTCTTCGAGAAGGTGGAGAAGCGCAAGGGCGTCATCCTCGTGTCTGCGCCTCCAGGACAAGGGCTCACGAACCTCGGTTACACGCTCATTCAGCGACACGACGCCTACACCAGCAATGTGAAGACCCTTGAGCGCGAGCCGCAGTTCCGCGTCGAAGGCGTCGATCACAAGATGTTCGAGCCTGAGCCAGGCGTCGAAGAGTTCGGCGCGATGCTCACCAAGATCATCCGTCGCGATCCCGATGTCGTCCTCTGCGGCGACATCAGCGAAGCGGGCAGCGCCAAGGCGGCGACGCTCCTTGGTCTTGAGTCACCATTGGTCTATGTCTTGATTCCAGCCGAGAGCATGGCCGCGACCATCGCCATCTGGATGCAAGCCGTGGGTGACCCCAAGCTCGCAACCCGTGGACTCGTGGGCGTGGTCCACCAGCGCCTGATTCGCAAGCTCTGCCCGAATTGCAAGAGCGGCTTCACTCCTGCTCCCGAGCAAGCCAAGAAGCTCGGCATCGCCGCTGGCAAGGAAGTCCAACTCTTCCGTCCCAGCGGCAAGGTGCAGGTCAAGAACCGCATCGAAGATTGCCCAGTCTGCCAAGGGACTTCCTACTTCGGTCAGTCGGGCATCTATGAAGTGATGTCCCTCGATGATGAAGCGCGACGCCTCCTCATGGAGAACGACTTCCGCACCGCCTACGCCCGCGCCGTGCGCGAGCAGAAGATGCTGCAGTTGCAAGAGTCGGCACTGCTCAAGGTTCGCTCAGGTGAGACGAGCCTCGATGAGGTGCAACGAGTCTTCGCACCCAAGCAATCGTCGAGCGCCAAGCCCGCCGTCGCCACTGCCAGCACCCCAACGAAGAAGTAACTGCGCCCGCTCACGCGAAGGTCGCTCTCAGAAATCTCACACGCCAGCCCTCACCGAGAAAGCTCGCTGAACGGCTCGTCAGGTTTGGAAACAGCACGATGGACGCAATCCTCAACATCCTCGTTCTCGGGTTCGCCTGCCTCATCGCCTACTGGTGGGCGACGCAGGGGCTCTTCGGCGCCGTCTTGCATCTCTCCTGCGTTGTCGCAGCAGGCGCGCTCGCCTTCGCCACGTGGGAACCCGCGGCGGACCTCATCGCCAGCATGCCTGCACTGGTCCCGTACGCGCGCGGCAGCGGACTTCTCCTGCCGTTTGCGATCTACCTCTTTGCATCGCGATACGCAGCCGACAAGCTTGCGCCCGACAATCTGAACTTCCCCCACTGGGCAAATCTCAGCATCGGTGGTGCGTTTGGTGCAGCCGCTGGTGTGCTCACGATCGGTATCGCCTTGATCGGAATCGGTCACCTGCACAGCTCGCGTGACCTCATGGGCGTACTCGGCGCCACGCGCAGCACCACGAGCCGCGGCCAGCCCGATGTGCGCCCTGCCGCACTGTGGGTTCCGCTTCATGTCCACACCGCTGGGTTCTTTTCGGGGCTCTCGACGGGATCGTTCAAGCCGACGCTCGGCGATGCCACCCTGGCCAGCCACCATCCGAATCTTGGTGAGCAAGCGCTCGGCCTGCACCGCGACACCTACAGCCGCACAGGTTGGCTGGCGCGGACCACTGCCAATCCTGGCTCGATCTCTATCACCAAGGCGATCGTGACCACCGAGGTCGCACTGCCCGACGGACAAACGATGGGCGCCTATCTCGTCGACCTGCACTTTGAAGGCGGCGCCTCGACCGAAGGCCAGGGCTTTGCGATCTCCGCATCGCAATTGCGTCTCGTTGGAAATGCCGTCGCCAAGGCAGGCGCTGGATCAGGAATCGGCTACCCCCTCGCGTGGGCGCAACCAAACTCAGGTGGCGGCCGCACGATGTTCATGTTCGACGACATCGGCCACTTCATGTCAGCGCCACCCGGCGTGCAAACGCTCGATGTGACCTTGGTCTTCCCGTCGGCGCCCTTCCCCGCCACTGCACCGCCACGCTTCCTCACCGCGATGGGCTTGCACCTCCCGTTCCCGACCATCGCCCAGCAATCGACCGCCGCTGACGCGATCTCGATGCTGCTCGGTGGAACCGGTGGCGGCGTCACTATCCCCGCGGGGACGATGGCGATGAATCCCGAAGACCTGACGGTCAACGACTCGATCGCTCCAGCCAACGCCGACCTCAACAACATCGGCGCGATGGATGTCAAGGACACCAACTACCTCTTCCAAGGTCTTGGCGAGTACGAGCAAGGCGGATTCCGCGGCAACAAGGGCATCGTCGTGAAAGGTATCTGGGCTCCGCCCAACACCCGCGTCGTGCGGCTCAACATCAGCCGTGGCTCCGCGAGCTCGATCGATCTGTGGAACGACCGCAGCAAGATTCGTGAGGAAGTCGGCGACGAGGCGCAGCTCGCGCTTGTCGATGACCTCGGGCGTCTCTACTTCCCCATCGGATACATCCACGCGACGGCGACAGGCGACCGCCGCGTCACCATCCGTCTGCAGCGCGATGGCCAGTACTACCAGATCGGGACATTCCCCAACCTCTCGAGTTCGGGCTCGGACAAGCTCTACGCGTTGTTCACGCCCGCAGTCGGACGCAAGATCGTTGCCGTGCGACTCGGCGCCTCGTGGGTCGCGACGACTGAACTCGTCGTGCCGCCACCGAGCTGAAGCACGAAACAACCCACACGACTTCACGCGCCTCGACTTGTTCGAGGCGCGTGTCATTCATCGATGCGTGGAAGGGCAAGCGCGCCGTTCCCGACCGATCCAACGCGATGGAGAGAAGTGCGGGAAAAGTGCGTGCTCGTCGTTTTTGGCGTTCAGCGATGCGAGGATCGCACAGACCACTCCATGCACGACCTCGACCCACTCCAACACTCAGGCGACCCGCATCCCGCCCGTGGCTCCCTCGAATCGAGCCCTGAAACCCGCTGGTTTCACTGGTGGCGACGGCTACCTCTTGCGCGCCATCTTGAGCACGATGGCGTTGGCGCGCTGCTGCCGTGGCTGCGCAGGATGGTGGCGCGGCCGCTCCTTGCGGCTTTGACGAGGAACTCGTTCGCGCCGACCTTCACGGCGCGACGAGATCCAGGCGAGCGCGCTGCCGAGCGTTTCTTTCGCGCGCTGGGCTACACCGTCCTCGCGCGAAACTGGCGCAGCCCGCGCGACCGCAAGGACGAGGCCGATCTCATCGTTCGCACGCCTGACGGCAGCGAAGTCGTCATCGTCGAAGTGAAACGCGCTGCTGGTCCATGGGATCCACTCCAACGCGTCGATGCCCGCAAACGGGAAGTGCTCTGGCGGATCCTCACCGATGTCGAGGGACTCCGAGGCGCTGACCAGCCGCGCGAGCGTGTGGAATGGGAACGCAGCGAAAGTGAGCGCGAGCATCTCCCCCGCGCACGCAGCGCGCTGCCTGACGCAAGGCGTCTCTCACAACCACTGCAAACGGCGCTGCGGCGCGCGCAACGGGTGCGTGTCGATCTCGTCGCTGTGCGCGGCGAGGGTCGTTCTGCCAGCGTGGTCGAGCACGCCCATGGGATCTTCCTTCGCGAGTTTGAGCGAGGTCGTTACCGCCAGTAGCGGTCGAGCGCGAAGGCGATCAGGCGCTCTTCCATCAAGCCGATGTCATCGGTCACCCAGCGGCTGCGCAGGGTGCCGATGTAGCGCGCGCGCTCGATGGTCCTGCGGATTCCATAGAGCTGCTTGTAAATCGACAGCTGCAAATCGCGGTCGTAGACCGAGCGCGCTGTGGGTTGCTCAATGGCAAGGATGGTGAACCAACTCGTGAAGTCACGCTGCTGCAGCGGCTCGCTCACGGCGTTCACGCCGAGGTCCTTCAAGCGCGACTTCACGCCATCGCTCAAAGGGAGTCCATCGATTCCTTCTTGCGGAAGGTCGCTCGATTGCCAGAGGCCGCCGTCCGTCAGTTCGAACTCCTGCGCGAGCTCCGAGAAGGTCTTCCCTTCCGCGACGAGTGTCTTCATGCGCTCGATCTTCGCGGCGTCCTGCAGCGTGTCGAATCGGATGCGACCAATCTTGACCTGTCTCGGCGGGTTGTAGACGGCGTGATCGCGTTCGTAGGCCTGCAGCACTTCACGCCACGCGACGATGGCGCGCGGCTCGATCCGTTGGTTGAGCAACCGCATCGCCAAAGCGACATCGCGGCGCTGCTGCATGTACTCATCAAGCGATTGAGTGCGCTCGGCCTCAAGGCTTGCTTCGGCGGCCGCGCGACTTCCACCGCGTTGCGCGATGGTTTCTTCTTGGATGCCGCGCAGCCACGCGATGATGCCCTGTTGTTGCTCAGGTGAGAGCTGTGACTCTGCTTCGGCAACGATGAGTTCGCTGTCGACGGCTTCTTTGAACTTCGCCATCACCGTGCGGACGAACATGTCGCGGCCACCGACGCGGTCGGGATTCGCAGCGTGGCTTCGCAACTCGTCGGCGATCGACTCGAGAAAGGCGTCCGCGAAGATGGGGCGACCGTTGATCTGTCCAACGAGCGCTTCGACTGGCCAGGTCGCGCCAACACCGACGGTGGTTTCGACGACGCGCGGAGACACCGCATCAAGCGCGGTGGTCCCATCGGCGAGGCGCTCGGATACCGCGATGCGCCCGTCTGCCGTCGGCGCAGCGCGGCCGTTGCCAGCATCGACATCGACTTCGACCATCACATCGGGATTCGCCAACACTTCGGGAGACATCTCCACGACATCGACTTTGAGATCGGCGGGAGGATTGGCAAAGTCGGACAGCGCGAGTTGCCGCGCGTCGCCCGATCCGCGCCCCGAGCAACCCGCAAGCACTCCGCATGCGAGCAGTGTCGCAGCGGGATGAAGTGCCGTAGAGAAGCGTCGTGACATCCGCCGAATCCTACCGTGCCTGCGCACGCATTTGGTGCTGCGGGTATTCTCGCACCATGACCGACGAAACTCCCCGTCTGCACATCGACTCGGATTGGAAGGCGCAAGCCCAAGCGGAGAAGGAACGGCTCGCGAGCAAAGAAGCGAGCAAGGAGTCCGCCCGTGCGCAGCGCTCCGCTGCTGGACATGGTGGCGAGTTGGGCGGAGGCCTCGACGGCGATCCGATGGATCAGGGTGAGCAAGGCGAAGGCGGCCGTGGCGAGATGCCACCCGCTGACTTCCATGGGCTCATCATGACCCTCGGCAGTCAGGCGATGATGGGGCTCGGCGCCTACGCCGACCCGCAAACGGGCCGCGCGATGATTGATCTCGCGGGCGCGCAGTTCGCCATCGACCTTCTTGGCGTGATCGAAGTCAAGACCAAGGGCAATCTCACTCCCGAAGAGGCTTCTGAGTTCAACGAGATCCTCGTCCATCTCCGCTCCCGCTTTGTGCAAGTCGCGCAGCTTGTTGCCGAGCAGATGCAGCGAGAAGCCCTCGGTGGACAAGGCCTGGGTGGACCAGGAATGGGTGGACCAGGAATGGGGATGCCAGGAATGGGCGGAGTGTCTGGCGCTGCGGGTGGCGCGCGACCAGCCGCCAAGAGTGGGCTCATCATCCCTGATTAAGCGGAGTCGGCAACACACTGTGGTTGGCAAGGAAGACGCGCTCGAGGACCTGCACGACCTGCGGGACGAAGAGCACCGCGCCAAGCAAGACCACAAAGAGCACGATCGACCAACGCACCACGCGATCGGTGCGCAACGCGTCAAGCGGACTATCCGAACTTCCCTCGTTGGCGCGACGCCAGAAGCGATGAATCGCCACGAGGACGATCGGTGTCAACATGGCCAACCCACTCGCGCGCGCTCCGTAGAGTTGCCAGGTGTGTTCCGAGAGCGTGTACGAGAGGTACATCAGCGTGGTGATCACCGCTGACACGCCGAGCAGCCACTGCAGCTCCTCTTTGCCGCGGTACTCCGCAGCGCTCTTCCACGCGCAGCCAGCGCGCTCGGCGATGACCAGATCGGCCATGCGCTTGGTGCAACCCAGAAACAAACAAAGGAAGAAGACGCAGAGCACGAGCCACGGGCTAATGCGCACATCAATGGCGACAGCGCCCGCAGCCGCACGCAGCGCGAATCCCGTGGCAATGGTCATGACATCGACGACGGCCACGCGCTTCAATCCCCAGTTGTACGCCAGCTGCAGCAAGCCGTAGAGAGCAATGGCTACAAAGAGTGCGCGGCTGATCGAGAGCGCTGTCGCAAACGATGCCATGAGCAACACGATGCCCATGCCTACCGCGAAGGTCTGCGAGATTGCTTCCGATGCCACGGGCCGCGTGCGCTTGGTCGGATGGCCGCGGTCCTTCTCTGCGTCGATCGCGTCGTTGATGCAGTAGAACCCGCTCGCCACGAGGCAGAAGGCAGCGAACGCGGTCAGCGCAGCAATGGCCTTCGGACTGACCTCCGACATCTCGTTGGCGCGCATGGCGTTGGCCAACCAGAAGATGAAGGCCAGCAGCACAAAGCTGTTCTTGGTCCAGTCGCCAGGACGGGCCAGTCGGAGCATGTCGCGGAATCGGTTCATCAATTCAGAAGCGTCGAGGGGAGGCCAGAGAGGTGCGGACGGAGTATCGGCGCTTTCCTCGTTCGAGCGTCACACCAGTTGCGCCAACACCTCGTTGGCCAGCAGCATTCCGCGTTTGGTAAAGCGCAGACGCCCCGCGCGGAGGTCTCGCTCAAGCAGTCCATCGGTCAGAGCCTTCTCGAAGACGCCCCGCCGCGTGGGATCGAGCTCTATCGCGCGCTGTTCGAGCGCAGCGTCGATTCCCTCGGTCAACCGCAGCGCCACCATGAGCGCCTCGCTGGTGTGGCGCGCTGCGTTGGGCGCTTCGTGATCGGTGATCGGTTGCGAAGCGTGCTTCGCGCGGTCCAACCAATCGCCGAGCCGCGGCACCACCTTGTAGCGATGTCCCGCGATGAACCCACTCGCACTTGGACCGATCGCCCACCACGGCTCGTTGCGCCAGTAGATGAGATTGTGCTGACACTCCGATCCAGGCCGCGCGTAGTTGGAAACCTCGTAGTGGTTGAACCCCGCGGCTTCGAGCGTCTCACGCGTCAATTCAAACATCTCCGCCTCAAGCGCCTCATCGCATGCCTCAAACTGTCCGAGCTCCAGCCGCTTGGTCATGGCGGTGTTGGTCTCGTAGGTCAGTCCGTAGCAGGAGAGGTGGCGTGGACCGATCTCCAGCGCACGCAGGAGATCCGACCGCCATTCCTCGAGCGTTTGCCCGGGGATCCCGAAGATCAGATCGATGTTGAAGTTCTCGATGCCCGCTGCGCGCAGAAATCCCGCAGCGCGCGCGACATTGACGGGGTCATGCCAACGCTCGAGCGTCTTGAGATGTCGCAGATCAAAGCTCTGCGCGCCGATCGAAACGCGATTCACGCCCGCGGCTGCGAGCACCTGCGCCTTCGCGCCGTCAATCGTTTCAGGGTTTGCTTCGACAGTCCACTCAACCTCCTGCGCGAGTGGAAAGCGCTTGATCTGCGCGGTGAGCGTCTGGAGCTCAGTCGCCTCAAGAAGCGTCGGTGTGCCGCCACCGACAAAGATGGTGTCGATGGTTCCGTCCATGCGCGCGAGCGTCCAATCGACATCGCGTTCGATCTGCTCGAGGTAGGCACCGCTGCGGCCCTCGCGATCGACGAAGGAGTAGAAGTCGCAGTAGTGACACTTGTGGAAGCAGAACGGCACATGGACATAGAGCCCGCGCGCCCGATGTCGGCCCGCGGGGAGGGCGGAATCAAGGGTCGTGGCGCCATCGGCAGGCCCGCGAGAGGCCTCCGCCCCACGCTCAGCGCGCCGCTCCCGAATCGGCAGGCTCAGCGCTGAGTTCGGTTGAGGGGTCGATTCCGTCACGGCCGCAGGATAGGAAGTCCCGAAACCGCCGCCGAGAACGAAACAAGTTCAAGATCAGCCTCAATCAAGCCGATCCGCCATCGGCGACCGCTCGGCCGTCAACCGGAGGAGTCCGATGGCAGGCGACGAAGTCATCCGAATCATGTGCCCGAACCTCGGGTGTCAGCGCGTGCTCGCGGTTCCCTCGAGCGCGCGCGGCAAGCTTGTCCGTTGTCGCGGTTGCGGCACGAACATCCGCATTCCCGCCAACCGCCCTGTTCCCGTTGATCTGCCGCCAGCCGCGGGCGCCGCGCCCGCCAAGCCCGCCCCCTCCGCGCAATCGAAGCCCGCTGCGTGAAGCCAGGCGCGTGCGCCGACGGCCTTGAGCGTTACTCCCTAGCCTCAAATTCAACGCCTTGCGCGCTAGACTGCGCGCTTGCTTCCGCCCACCAACAATCGTGTTCCACCCAACGCCGCCGTCGTCGGACTCCAATGGGGTGATGAAGGCAAGGGCAAGATCGTCGACCTCCTGACGGCGCGCTACGACTGCATCGTTCGCTACAACGGCGGAGCCAATGCCGGTCACACCGTGCAAGTCGGCACGGAGCGATACGCGCTCCACCTCATCCCCTCAGGCATCCTCAGCAAGGGCAAGATCAACATCGTCGGCAACGGCGTGGTGGTCGACCCTGAGAAGCTCCTCGACGAGGTCGATGGACTTCGAAAGCGCGGCGTTGCCGTGGGCGACAATCTGCGCATCTCCGATCGCGCGCATGTCGTGATGCCGTACCACAAGGAACAAGACGCTGCGCTCGAAGAACTGCTCGAGCAGAAGTCGGGCAAGGTCGGCGCAGGACAGATCGGCACCACGCGCCGCGGCATCGGCCCCGCGTATTCTGACAAGGTTCGCCGCTCGACCGCGCTGCGCATGGGCGACCTCCTCAACCACAGTTTGCTGCTGCGGAAGCTCGAAACCATCTGCGGATTGCGCATGGCCGAACTCGAAGCGCTCGGCGCGAATGTCACGCCACTCGTGCCGCAAGAACTCGCCGATCGCTTCGCCGCTGCAGGCGAACGACTCCGTCCGCACATCACCGACACCGTCTACCTCCTGCACGATGAGCTCCGCGCTGGACGCCATGTGCTCTTCGAGGGCGCCAACGCCTGCTTGCTCGACATCGACCACGGCACCTTCCCGTATGTGACGAGCTCGAACTGCTCGACACTCGGTATTCCCGCAGGCTCGGGCGTTCCTGGCCGCATGATTGGCAAGGTCTACGGCATCATGAAGGCCTACTCGACGCGCGTCGGCGGCGGGCCGTTCATCACCGAACTCCTCGACCCAACGGGCGACCTCATCCGCAAGCGCGGCCGCGAATACGGCACCACCACAGGTCGCCCCCGCCGCTGCGGTTGGCTTGATCTGGTTGCGGTGAAGTACTCCGTCATGGTCTGCGGCGCCGACGCGATTGCGTGCACGCTCCTTGATGTGCTCTCAGGTTTTGACGAGCTCAAGATCTGCGTCGGCTACCGACGCGCCGACGGCACCATCACCGACCGCTTCGTTCCCGACGCGGAACGGATGGAAGGGTTTACACCCATCTACGAGACGCTTCCTGGTTGGCAGCGTGAACTCACCGACTGCACCGACCGCGACGATCTGCCGCGCGAGGCGCAGTCGTACCTCGCGTTTGTCGAGCGCTTCGTGGGAATCCCCGTCGAACTCGTGAGCGTTGGCCCTGAGCGCACGCAGACCTTCGAGTCGACCGCGCGCTTTGCAAGCATGAGCTAGTTTCATGCCCTCGGCCGCAGACCAGTCGTCCTCTCCACGCTCCGATCACGCGCGCTGGCCGCGTCATGTCGCGGTCATCATGGATGGCAACGGCCGCTGGGCCCAGGCGCGAGGTCTCCCGCGCGCAGCAGGCCACAAGGAAGGCGTCGAAGTCGTCCGACGAATCGTCACGGAGAGCGCGCGGCTTGGCCTCGAGGCGCTGACGCTCTACTCGTTCTCTAGCGAAAACTGGAAGCGCCCCGCCGACGAGGTCGCAGCGCTCATGCAACTCTGCAGCGAGTTTCTTCGCCTCGAGCGACCGACCATGTTGCGGGAGAACATCCGCTTCCATCGGATCGGTCGCCGTGAAGGTCTGCCGTCGGAAGTCCTCGACGAGCTCGACGAAACCGAACGCGCGACGGCCAAGGCGACGGGACTCAAACTCTGTCTGGCACTGAACTACGGTTCTCGGACAGAAATTGCTGACGCGGCGCGAGAGCTCGCTCGAGAGGTCGCAGCGGGCACGCGCGATCCCGAATCGATCGACGAAACCGCCCTCGGGAGCCGGCTCTACACCGCGCGCGCAGAGGTCCGCGACCCTGACCTCTTGGTCCGAACCGCGGGTGAGCTCCGCCTCTCAAACTACTTGCTCTGGCAGATCTCCTACGCGGAACTCCATGTGACTGAGGTGCTCTGGCCCGACTTCACCGAGGCCGACCTCCACCGCGCCCTCGACGACTACGCCTCGCGCGAGCGGCGCTTTGGCGGAATCACGGGCTCGCCAAAGACCTGAACCATTGCCTTGGTGAACGGACACTTGGGCCGTCTCCAAACCCCTGCTCGCCGACGGAATCCCTCCGAATCGCCGCTGCAGCCTGCGGTTGGCTTGCAACTTCGGGCGTACAGAGGATGATGCGGACGGTGCGATTGTGGCGAGCGGTTTGGATCGCCCGTCGCAGTGGAGTGTGCTTGAACGGCGATGCCGCGCGGGCGGACTCTGATGCGCGCAACGAACCGAGAAGAGATCGCCGGCGTGCCGGCGGATCGTGCTACAGGCAGCCGCGACTGAGTGCCAACGGAACGAACCTTGCAGATGAAGACCTCCACCAGTGCATCGATCCTTCTTGGCCTCTGTGGGCTGACGCTCCTGACGGCGATGCCTGTGCAGCTCGGCTTGCGCGATGGCGTGCACCAGAAGTTCAATACGGAGCTTGACGCGGAACTCGACGCGCTTGGATTGCAGAGCTCGGCGGCGTACTCCGACACCGATCTTGTTGCTGGCGCAGCGATGCGCTGGAGCTTTCCATCGCTTGCGGCTGCGCAACTTCCTGTCGGTGAGCCGCTCACCTTCGTCCTTCCTGGTGGAAGCACCCTCGACATTCCGCTCGTTGAGCGCGTGGTCATGGATAGCGAGTCGATCCAATTCACCTTTGCCAATCCATTGACCGGTGATGCCGCCGAAATCACCGTGCGCCACGGTCTTGTCCGCGGACTCCTCCACACCACGATCAAAGGCGCGCGCGTCGAGTGGTCGCTGGCAACAGGCACCGACGATCACGGCTTGACTGGTGAGTACTACAGCCCTCCGCACGGTGTTGACGGCGCGCACGAGTCCATCGGTTCGAGCGCCAACGACGATGCTGGCCATGGCGACGGCGGCATCGCTGGAGCTTGCCAGGACAGCGGGCAACTCATCGATGTGCTCCTCGTCTACACGCCCTCGTTTGCAGCGCAGTTTGGCGGCGACGCGGTGTTGATTCAAGCGGCTCTTTCGGGCGACATCGGCTACGCGAATTCTGCGTTGGCCAACTCGAACGCCGTGCCGCGCTTTCGCATCGCGGGTTTCGCACAGCTCACCAACAACAGCACGGGATCACTCACGAACGATCTCATCGCGCTGATCGATCCACTCGATGGTTGGAACGATCAAGTCGGTGTCCTGCGCAACAACACCGCTGCAGACCTTGTCGCGCTCTACTCCGATGCAGCGACTTTCGGCAGCGTCGCGGTGATCGGCGTCAATACTCCTGATGGCTCTGATGCCTTCAGCGCCATCGGTCGAAGTGCAAGTCCCGATCCGAGCGTCTCGCTCGCGCGCGGACTTGGTGCGAATCTCGGCTGCTGCGCGCAGGCTGACCTCGTTCCACCGTGTGACGGCTTCTACTCCTACTCACAGGCGTGGACCTACTTCGTGGGATCGCAGCTCTACCAGACCGTCATGGCCAGTGGCAGCGGTTCGGTCGTTCCCGTCTATTCGAATCCGCTCGTTTCGTGGCTTGGAGCTCCTGCGGGCACGCCGACGGCCAACAACGCGCGCACCGCGAGTCTCACCGCGGGGATCGTCGCCAACTACCGCTGCTCCAATCTCGACATCACCGACTGTGACGGCGATGGCGTGGAAGACGCTGTGGCGATCATCAATGGCCTTGTGCCTGATTGCAACGCCACGGGAATTCCCGACAGTTGCGACATCGCGCTGGGGATCAGCCTCGACATCAATCTCGACACGATCCCTGATGAGTGTCCGCTGAATGACATCGAGTTCAGTGCGAGCGGTGTGACTTCGCTCGACACGCTTGGCTCAGCAGTCGGCATGTCGTCGGCTGCGGGCGATCCCGTCGCGCTTGCCGTCATCGGCGCGCCTGGAATTGATCTCGGTGCCTCGAACGCTGGTGGCGCGTACCTCTTCACGGTGCAAGCGGGCGCGGTCGTGCCGATTGCGTTCCTCCAAGCAGGTGATCGACTCACCAACGCGTTCTTCGGTCGCGGCGCGACGGTCTACAAGCGCGCCGCAAGCGCAGCCAACCCCGTCATCGCGGCGCGCAACTTCGCGCTCGTCGGCGCCTACCGATGGACCGAGACTGCCGCCGTCGGCACCTTCCCCTCCAAGGGAACGGTCTATCTCTTCGCGCAATCGGGCGCGATCTGGACGCAGCTCTGGCGCTACGCACCGCCGCCAACCAACACTTACCAAGCCCGCGAGAACGCGCTCTTTGGCTACTCGGTGGCGATGGGCCGCAATCCGCGCGAAGGCAATGATCAGATCATCGTCGGCGCGCCTGGACACACTGGTGGCCGCGGCAAGGTCTACTTCCTTCGCAACTACATCCCGAGTGGACAGACCGTTGAGAAGGGCGGCCTGCTTTCGATGCGCGCGCCTTCGGTGCCTGTCGATGGCGACAACTACGGCGCTGCGGTCGCGCTTGAACCATTCCTTCCCGTAGCCAACACTTCGCGCGTGCTCGCCGTGATCGGCGCACCTGGACGCAATGTCGGCAAGGGCGCTGCCTATGTCTTTGATCGCGGGCCTGGTTCCGCCAACGGCATCGGTGCGTTCCCGCCCACGGGCATCACGCTCAATCCTCCTGGCGTCAACGCGCTCTCGGAAGGCGATCGCTACGGAAGCGCGGTGGCTGTGAGTGGAAACCTCCTCGCCATCGGTGCACCAGGCGAGTCCGCTGGCCAAGGCATCGTGCATTTCTGGGAGCGCTCGACCAACACGATCGCCGCGATCCCATCGACCTACACCTACCGCGGGAACTTCCGCGCGCCAGACGCTGTCGACGGCGACGCGTTTGGCTCGAGCATCAGCATCGCACCAGCAGTCACGGGTGGTGGATTCACCGTGGTCGTCGGTGCACCAAAGGCTGACATCCCGACACCAGGCGGATTGCGCAACAGCGCAGGCAAGGTCTATGTCCTGCACAAGACCGTCGGCGCCAGCGGAGCGGATCTGCTCTCGACGCGCGCGATGTTCAATCCAGCGACGGGTGACGAGTTCGGCTACTCCGCAGCGAGTTCGACGGGCTTCTCACTCATCGGTGCGCCCTTCAGCGACATCACAGGACTCAACTCGGGCAAGGCCAGATTGCTGACGGTGCCATGATGTCCGCCACGAGTTTCGCCACGACCTTCGACCCGCACGCCGCTCCATCGACTGCCTCGCTCCACCGACTCTCCATGCGCTCCCTCCGCCCTCTTGCGATCTTCACCCTCCTCCTCGCAACGGCGTTGTTTGCGTTTGGTGCGCGCGCAGCGGCGCAGGTCGCCTGCACCACCGCGACCAACACCTGCTTCACGCCGAACCTCATTGCGCCAGGCTGCAACAACCCCGACTGCTGCGGACTCGTTTGCACTGTCGAACCAACCTGCTGCGATGTTGCGTGGGACGATGTCTGCGTTGCGATCGCCACCAAGTATTGCTCGAGTTGCGGCGCGGTCCCCGAGAGCTGCTTCACGCCGCACCCCTCGCCTTCCTGCAACAACGGTGTCGTCTGCACCGCCGTTTGCGCCGTGCTTGGTCTCGAGTACTGCTGCACGATTCAGTGGGATGTGAACTGCGTCCACGAGGCAATCAAGCTCACCGACCAGTGTGGCGAGCCCGCCGCGGGCTCCTGCAATGGTGTGCACGAGAACCCAAACTGCAACGACACCGCCTGCTGCACGCAGATCTGCAACATCGATCCCGCCTGCTGCACGGTCGCGTGGGATGAGCCTTGTGTCGCGTGGGCCGAGCGCTTCTGCTTCAGCTGCGGCAATCCGCGCGCTGGCAACTGCTGCCACCAACACGAGACTCCGTTTTGTAGCGATCGCATCTGCTGCGAAACCGTCTGCGCTGCTGATCAGTTCTGCTGCGAGGTTCGCTGGGACACGCTGTGCGGACAGATCGCCACTGATGTCTGCGGCCCCTGCGAGCGCGTCTGCGGTTACAGCGATCCCGCCAATCCTGCCGCGCGCGCCTGCCGCACCGTGCACATCCAGCCAGGATGCTCCGACGCCGTCTGCTGCGACTCGGTCTGCTACATCGACAACTTCTGCTGCGCCGTCGGCTGGGACTTCACCTGCGTGGAAGCCGCGCGCGCGACCTGCGCGATGACGCAGGATCCCGTTGTCAACGGAGTTTGCTCCGCGGCCAATGGCAGCTGCTTCTTCCCGCACAAGACCGCGGGCTGCTCCGATGATGCGTGCTGCGCGATCATCTGCACCAGCGATCCACTCTGCTGCGATACAGCCGTTGGAAACTGGGATGAGACTTGCGCCGAGCGCGCCGTGATTGCCTGTAACGGCTGCGGCGACATCAGCGCTGGAAGCTGCCTCTATCCGCACGGCTCACCCGCCTGCCTTGATCGCAACTGCTGTAACGCCGTGTGCGATCTCGATCCGACCTGCTGCCTCACGCAGTGGGACATCTTCTGCGTGAACAGCGCCACGACGGTCTGCGACGGACTCACCATCGATTGCGGCGATCCTCGCACCCGCCCCTGCTCGCTCGCGAGCTATCTGCCTGCCTGCGAAGACGAAAACTGCTGCACCAAGATCTGCGCGATCGATCCAACCTGCTGCGCGCGCGCCTGGGATGAAACCTGCGCCGCCAACAGTTCGGTCATCTGTGTGAG
This sequence comes from Planctomycetaceae bacterium, assembly GCA_947490615.1. GTDB lineage: Bacteria > Planctomycetota > Phycisphaerae > Phycisphaerales > SM1A02 > QWPT01. The sequence goes on from CANLHK010000001.1 coordinate 28,675, forward strand.
CCCCAACGGTTGCCCAGGTACGGGTTCCGCTCTCGCGGTCCACGGCAGCAACGGTTGCTCGGATCCTGAGTGCTGCGCTGCAGTCTGCGCGGTTGATCCGATCTGCTGCTCGTTCGGTTGGAACGAGCGCTGCGTGACCATCGCCAAGGGAATCTGCTGGAGCTTCGGCGATTGCCCTGGCGAAGAGCCCTGCACCGAAATCCACCTGACGCCAGGCTGCTCCGATGCCACCTGTTGCTCAGTGGTCTGCGAAGTCGACCCGCTCTGCTGCGATGTGCAGTGGAACTCGGTCTGCGTCAACGCCGCGCGCAACCTCTGCGTGCCTCTGGCCACCTGGTCCTGCCCGTGCGCAGGAAGCTGCTTCGAGGAGCACTCAGAAACCGCTGGCTGCGACGACGAAGTCTGCTGCTCAGGCGTCTGCAATGTGGATCCACTCTGCTGCACGCAGAGTTGGGATGCAGGCTGCGCGACCATCGCGCGCGTCGTCTGCTGTGGTACGCCAGGTTGCGGCGACAGCTGCGCGGGCGAGTGTCTGCGTCCGCACACCACACCCAACTGCAACGATCCAGCGTGCTGCGAAGCGGTCTGCCGCTTTGAGCCCTTCTGCTGCGAAGTCCGCTGGGATTCCTCCTGCGTCCTCGCGGCGCGCGAGACCTGCTTCGGTGGCTGCGGTCAACCCGCCAGCGGCAACTGCTTCAACGCCCACGAGGTCCCAGGCTGCGCGATTGGCGACTGCTGTGAGCAAGTCTGCGGAACGCCTGAGTTCGAATACTGCTGCATCGTTTCGTGGGACGAAGACTGCGCCGTCGAGGCCCGCAAGGCCTGCGCGGACTTCCTTCCCAAGTGCGGCGACTACGGCAGCGACGGATGCAACATCGCGCACGCCAAGCCTTCCTGCTCCGATGCGCAATGCTGCGAGGCCGTCTGCATCATCGACGACTTCTGCTGCACCGCCGAGTGGGATGCCAGCTGCGTGCAGCTGATCTACACAACGGTCGACTGTGAGCGCTACCAGTACAAGTGCGGCGACGCCTGCGCTGAAAACTGCTGCGAACCACACCCGACTCCGTGGTGCAATGATCAGACCTGCTGCGACGCGGTCTGCCTTGTCGATGTCTTCTGCTGCACCAGCGCGTGGGATGCTTTCTGCGCCTCGGTCGCGCGCATCAATCCTGCTTGCGAGAAGGTCTGCCCTGATCCACTTTGCGGCACACCCGAAGCGGGCAACTGCTGCTTCCCCCACGACAGCGCCAACTGCAACGACCAAGACTGCTGTGACCTCGTCTGCGAGATCGACGCGACTTGCTGCGAGACGGTGTGGGATGCCATCTGCTCGTCGATCGCTGGCCCTATTTGCGGGCAATGCAATGGCGGCATCTCCTGCGGACATGTCGATGCGGGCAGTTGCTGCAACGAACACGCCGAGCCTTACTGCAACGACGCCAAGTGCTGCTCGATCGTCTGCTCGTTTGACGAGACCTGCTGTAACGCAGCGTGGGACACCACCTGTGTGAAACTCGCGCAAGCGTTCTGCGGTTGCGGCGGCTGAGCCACGCGCGATGGGCGCAGTGTTCAGGTAGACGATCGATCGATGCGCGCGATGAGCGCCTTCGTGCGCTCACCGCGGCGGAACGCGAAGATCACAGCGTCGCCATCGGAGCGTGCTCTCAGCGCTTTGGTCAGCGCGTCCGCGTCAGCGGCCTGTCCGCGCACCCGCACGCTGCGGGCGCGGAGCCCATGACGCGTGAGCACCTCGGCGATGACTTGGGCTTTCGCAGCACACTCCTCGACCACGCGGAAACTCTCGAACCACGGTGCTGCCAAGGGCGAGGGTGAAGTCACCAGCCCCACGCCGTACACGAGCTCACGCGCTTCGCCTCCGACAGCCGTCGTGAGCAGCTGCGCGCGCTCAAGCGCTGCACAGGGCTCGCTGATCCAGTCGTCGACGCGGACAGCGGCCGCGATGCCGATGCGATCCGCGCGCGCGTCGTCGGGAACTCCAACGAGGGTCGCGGGCGTTGCATCGTTCGACAAGACAGTCGCCCGCGTACAACCCGCGGCCCGCGCAAACGCGCCGCTCCACGCCACCGCCTGCACCAAGCGCGCGGTGTGACCGTCACGCGTCTCGATGAACTCCCACTCCAACGGGATCGAGCGAAACTCCCGACGATCAACGCCAGGAGAAAACTTGATCGCCCCCGCGCGGGTGATGGTCAGAGCGCGTTCCATCCACGCGCGACCTGGAGTGTGATCGTCGACCTTCCAACTCCGCGATCCCGCGGCTTCATCGCGACGAGCAGGATCCGCGTGGAGCACTGCACCCTCGAACGCGAGACTCTCGGCGTCAGCAACCTGCACCGCGCACCGCGCGTTCTGCTCAGCCATCCACGCCCGCCGCGGATCAAGATCGATCGCCGTCACGCGCAGACCGCACTTCGAAAGCGCCATCGCATCGCCGCCGATCCCGCAGCAGAGATCAAGAATCTGTCCTCCCTCGCCGAGCACTTCCCGCATCCGCAGAGCTTTCCACGCAGCTACGAGTTCGCCCGATGCCTGCTCGACCCCCGCGACATCGCACCACAGCTCTGCCGCGCGGGACGAGGGAAACTTCAGAGCAGCCTTCCGCCGCGCTTGCGCCAGCTCCAACGCCGCCGAGACCAGATCCGCGTCGGCAGACCGTCGAAGCCGCGCAATCGCGGAAGCATCCGTCGGATGCACAGCCTCAGCCGCCGCCTGCACTTCGGGCAGCGCGATCAGCTGCGTCCAGACGGAAAGTGCACGCCAGTCGGGCATCTTGGAACGCTATCCGCATCCGCGAGCCAAGGGTGCAGAGTTTCGTGGATACTCCAACCATGTTGACGCGATCGGCCGCCTCACGAGTCGCTCTGCTCTTAGGCGAAGAACTCTTCGACGCGGTGCCCGTCCCCCGCCGCGCGAAGTTCCCGCGCGCCGCACTTCTCCTTCTCTTTTGCGCCACGGCGCTCCATGCGACCCGCGTGACAGGCTCTCTCGCGACCGAGGCGCCTGTTGCGTCGAGGTGGACGAACTCCAACAGCAAGGTGCAAGGGATGACGCACAGCAAGAAGATCGGAGCGGCGGCCACCATCGCCGCGCTGTCCATTGGCTCACACGCGCTCGCGCAGGACGCGGTCCAATGGCGCGTCGAGGATGGAGGGAACGGGCATTGGTATGCCCTGCTCGTTTCAGGGCCGATCGACTGGCCGACTGCTCGAACGACCGCGATCAGTTTGGGGGGCGATCTCGCAACGCTTACGACGCAAGCCGAGCACTTCTTCGCTCTGGCCTTGGTTGAGCAGGTACCAGGTGGCGGCGAGTCCCCGCTTGCGCTCTACGGACCGTGGCTCGGCGGGTACCAACTCGCGGATTCCGAGGAGCCGGCAGGTGGTTGGACATGGGTTTCCGGTGAGCCGTGGAGCTACGCACCATGGTTGGTCGCGCAGCCGGACAACGGTGGAGGGAGCTGTGAACCTGAGAAGTGCTTGCATCTCATTGGTCACTGGGCAGGCCCGAAAGCGTGGGGAATGTGGAACGATCTTCCGGCAGAGGGCTGTGTCGATCAGGTCGTGAGTTTCGTTGTCGAATACTCCGCCGACTGCAACGCCGACGGCATCGTCGACTTTGGGCAGATCCTCAACGGCGAGCTTGACGACGCCAACGGCAACAACATCCCCGACTGCTGCGAGAGCAGCACGAGCTGCCACTGCGTCGGCGATGTGATTCCCGACGGCTCCGTCGACGCCGTCGACCTCGCTGCTGTCCTGAACCAATGGGGCACCGTTGGCGACAAGCAGTTCAATGCCGATGTGAACTCCGACGGTCTCGTCGATGCGAGTGATCTCTCCATTCTCCTCAACAGTTGGGGAGCGTGCCCGTAGCCACCGATCAGCCCGCGTTTCCGCGGCCGCCGTTACGGATTGATCCGATCCGCAGCGATCATTTTCCTACGACGCAGCTCACGACGCTTCTCGATGCGCTGCGCAGTGACGAAGTCGCCGACGCCCATGCGCGCTTGGCGGCGACGATCATGCAGCGCTATGCAGCGCCACTCGTGATCTACGCCAAGGGCTCGTCGTTGCGCGAAGTCGCGGAGCCCGACGAACTCGTCCACGGTTTCTTCGCCGCTGCGTTGGCCGACCCGCAGTACTTCGATCGCTACAGGAATTCAGGCATGCGTCTGCGGCGATGGCTCATGAATGGACTCCTCCTCCACGCGCGAGGAGTGGCCCGCGATCGATCGCGCCAAGTGCGCCGCGAAGGGTCGCCACTTCAAAGCGCTGCGAAGTCGGGAGCAACCGCGAGCTCATCGGCCTCCGCAGAAGACGCGTTCCATCGCGCCTGGGCGCTCGCGCTTCTCTCTGAGGCGTGTGATTCCGTGGAAGTGTCACTCGCCCGCGAAGACCGCGACCGCGCGTGGACCGTCTTCCGTCGCCACGCCATCGATGGACGCAGCTACAAGGAACTCGAAGAAGAGCTCGGGCTCGGCCAACAGCAGATGGCCGACCTCGTGCGCGGTGTGACCAAGCGATTGCGCGTGCGAATCATCGCGCTCCTCGAACTTGAGGGAGGCGACGCTGCCGACGAACTCGCCGAAGTCCTGCGTCTCGTCGGCTGAGTTCCTCTGCGTGCGCTGCGCCCTTACCCCGACCTCACATCGCGGCGCCGTTTTCCGTCTCGAGATAGGTGTAGCCCGCGAGGCCTGACTCGTAGGCGCGGACGAGCGCGTTGGACTCGGCAACGGTCATGTGCTTGTCGCGCACCGCGCGCTCGCACTCGTGGCGAATCGCCTGGCCGAGTCGCGTCGGGTCGTATTGCACATAGGACAGGACCTCGCGGACGCTGTCGCCCTCGACGATCTCGTCGATCCACCAGTTGCCGTTCTCGTCAAGACGAATGTGGGCCACATGGGTGTCGCCAAACAAGTTGTGCAAGTCGCCGAGCGTCTCCTGATAGGCACCGACAAGGAAGGCGCCGAGGAAATACTCGTCGCCATCCTTGATGTCGTGCAGCTCCACGAACTTCTTCACATCGTGGTTGTCGACGAAGCGATCGATCTTGCCATCGGAGTCGCAGGTCATGTCGGCAATCGTCGCCTTGCGCGTCGGTCGCTCGTCAAGACGATGAATCGGCATGATCGGGAAGAGCTGGTTGATCGCCCAGATGTCGGGAAGCGACTGGAAGATCGAGAGGTTGCAGAAGTAGGTGTCGCTCGTCGAGGTCTCAAGATCCGTGAGTTCCTCGGGCATCTTGGGCATGTCCTTGGCCTTATCGCGGACACGGGCGCAAGTCGCCCAAAACATCCGCTCGGCGAGAGCGCGGTGTTCGAGGCTCATGTAGCCCACCGAGAAGAGGTTCATCGCCTCGTCGCGGGACTGCAGCGCATCGTGGAAACACTCGAGGACGCGCCGCTCGGTCACGCCGTTGTACGCCTCGTAGAGGTCGATGATCGGCCGCGGAATCTCGCCGCTCTCGTCCTTGGACACCGTCTCTAGCGAGGCGGGAACCGTGAAGCGATCGAGATGATTCGCACCAAGGACATCGAACACCAGCACGCTCTGCTGCGCGACCATGGCGCGACCGCTCTCGGTCACGATGGTTGGGTGCGGCACATTCTCTTCGTCGCAAACGCTCATGATCTTGTAGACGACATTGGCCGCGTACTCGGTGAGCGTGTAGTTCGTCGAGAACTCGAAGTTGGTCTGCGAGCCGTCGTAATCAATGCCGAGTCCACCGCCGACATCGAGGTAGCGCATGCCCGCGCCCATCTTGGCGAGCTCGGTGTAGATGCGCGCGAGTTCGTTCACGCCTGAACTCACCTGACGGATGTCGTGAATCTGCGATCCCATATGGCAATGGAGCAACTGCATGCAGTCTTCCATGCCGCGCGACTTGAGGTAGTCGAGCACCTCGATCACTTCGGTGAGAGACAGACCGAACTTCGCCTTCACGCCCGAACTGTGACGCCATCGTCCAGCGCCTGGAGTTGCGAGATTGACGCGCACGCCGATCTTGGGACGGATCTGGTACTTGTCGGCGTACTTGACGATCAGCCGCAGTTCCGTGAGGTTTTCGATCACAGGAATGATGGTGCGACCAAGCTTGGCCGCAAGCGTGACGAACTCGATGTAGCGGTCTTCCTTGAAGCCGTTACAGATGATGAGCCGATCGGGTGAGTCACCCGTCAGACCCATGACCGCGAGCAGCTCAGGCTTCGAGCCGACCTCAACACCGAAGCCATACTCGGCGCCGTACTGTCGGACTTCTTCCACGACGCGACGCTGCTGGTTCACCTTGATGGGGTAGACCGCGTTGTACTTACCCTTGTAGCCGTTCTCCTTGATCGCAGTGTCAAACGCCTCGTGCAGATCCTGCAAGCGACGCTTGAGGAGATCGCTGAAGTGCAGCAGCACAGGTGTGCGCAGACCGCGCTCGCGCAGTCCCTTGACGACTTCAAAGAGATTGACCTCGTGACCCGGCGTCCGTGTGGGGCGCACCAGCACATGGCCCTGCTTGTTGATCTCAAAAAACCCTTTGCCCCATCCGCGCAGGTTGTAGAGATCCGCGGCGTCATCGACGGTCCATGGATCGATCCCCGCTTTGACCCGAGCGCTGGTCGAGGCCGCGGTTGGAGAAGTCGGCGTGGCCGAGGCGAGTGCGGAAGTAACGGCCGCAGAAGGAGTAGCCTGAGACATCGAAGTCCTCAACCGTTCCTGTCAGAGCAAGTCAGTCCATGCCCGGACCGAAACGGAACGCTGCGAAACGCACCGATTGGCGCGCAAGGGGCGCACTATACGATTTTCCGCAGCGCAGCCAAAACCGAAAGTTGGGTGAATCTGCAGGAGAATGGTGTTCGAGCGGCGGCGGCAGCGGTCATACTCGTGCAGGCGCTCCCTCGCGCCGCTGTCCCTCTCATTGTCCCTGTCCCTTTCCCTGTTCGTTCCCTCCAACCCTCTCCCTGGGGTCTCCCATCATGACTTCGTATCTCCGCGCCGACGTTCTCTTGTCCGTCGCCCTCTCTGTGAGCGCGCTCACGCTCGCCCCGGTCGCACTCGCTGGTCCCGACTGGGATGAGGGCGCCCTCGACGCTGGCTCGACGCTCGGCTCGGCGCAGGCCATCAGCGTCAACGGCGGCATCAACACCATCACGGGTAAGCTCGCTGGCTCCGCCTTCATGGTCGGTGACTATCAGGATTGCTTCCTCGTCTACATCGACTCGCCGCAGACCTTCTCGATCAGCACGAGTCCTGGTGCTGGGGGCGCCTCGTCGCTGGATCCGATGTTGTTTCTGTTCCGCGTCGAAGCGGGCAACTTCACGCGCGCGATCATGGCCAACAACGATTTCGCGGGCGGAAGCAGCGCCGCAGGCTTGCGCGCTTCAACCAACGACGGCAGCGGCGTGACGGTCTCGACGGCGGGTCTCTACCTCATCGCCATCAGTGGATTTGCCTCGCAGCCGATCGATGCCACGGGGGCGGCACTGTTCAACCAGGCGTTCCTGCAACCGGGTGTGATCGCTGGTCCTGGGCCCGGATCAGGTGACCTCAACCTCTTTGCTTGGAACGCCGAAGGTTCGAGCGGAACCTATGTTCTCACGCTCGAAGGCGTGTCGGGCGTTCCCGCGCCAGGCGCGTTGTCGTTGCTCGCGCTCGGCGGACTCATCGCCCGCAAGCGTCGCCGCTAAGGCGCCTCAAGGCTGCACAGTTCGAAGCCGCGTGAGAAGCGTCTCCACCTGCACAACGGTCGCGGCGTCACCACCCTTACGGAGCAGCAGAATTTCCCGCGCCTGTTGCGCGTTCGCGATCGCGTCGGTGGTCCTGCCAAGGCGCTCTTCCATCGAGGCGATGTTGAAGAGACTGCGGCCGATGCGATAGTCGTCAACCGCGAGTTCGGTGCGAATGGTATCCAGCGCCTTGCTGTAGCCCGACAGAGCCATCTCATGCCGACCCTCGGCGGCGTCGATGAAGGCGCGACCGTTGATGATCGCCGCCATTTCGAGTGCTGGATAGTTCTCTGTCCTCTGCGCCTCAAGCTCGATCCAGTTGTAGAGCGAAGTCGCTTCACCCAGCTTCTTCTGTCGCCGCAAGCAGCTCGCAAGATGGCGCCAGGACAAGAGCGTGCGGACATCGCGCGTGCCATAGGTGTTGGTGCGCAGCGCGATCGCCTCGCGGTAGGCGGCCTCGGCGAGATCGAGCTCAGCCTTGAGAATGCGCACACGCCCGACATTGTGAAGACTCTCGGCAAGCTCGCCGTCCGAGCAGGCGCCTTGCGCGTGGAGCTCTCGACGGGAGGCGAGCGCCGCACCAAGCGATGCCTCGGCGCGTGCGATGTCCTCAAAACCGAGATGCACAATGCCGATGGTGTCGAGTACTCCCGCAAGGACCGCTGGCTCGTTTGCCAGTGCAGCCTCGGCGTTCTGCTCGATGAGTTCAAGGAATTCCTCGACCGTGAGTCCCGCGCCTCCTGCTGCAGACTCGGGACTCGCACTCCCCACCGCCTCACGGAAGCTCGAGAGTGTTCGCTCGCTGCGCACTCGTTCGCGATCGGCCTTCGCGTAGGCGAAGGCCAACGCGATACTCGCACCAATGATCGTCAGGAGAAGCGCCGCTGCGGCGCCCGACGCAAGCCAATGCCGACGAATGATCTTGCTGACGACATACGACAGACTCGCCTCGCGCGCCAAGATCGGGCGGCCATCGAGGGCGCGTGCAAGATCTTCTGCCAGCGCATCGGCCGTTTCGTAGCGGCGCGCGGGATCCGCTTCGAGAAGCCGCAGCGTGATGACATCGAGATCGCGATCAACCGCAGGATTGTGCGCGCTTGGTCGATCCGCCACACCGTGGGTCTTCTGCCCAACCAGTTCACCAATCGAGCGCGCGCCTTCGAACGGGCGCTTTCCAGTCAAGCACTGGTAGAGCACGACGCCAAGCGCATACAGATCGCAGCGCGAGTCAATCGCCGTTGGGTCACCGCCGAGTTGCTCGGGCGCTGCGTAAGCAAAGGTTCCGAGGAACTCACCAGCGATCGTGGTGCCGACGGCGCTCGGACGAAATGCAGCATCGCCGTCATCGCGTGCCAGACCAAAGTCAAGCACGCGAGGCACGCCGTCACCGTCGACGACGATGTTTCCTGGCTTGAGATCGCGGTGAATGACGCCACGACGATGCGCGTAGGCAATTCCATCCGCAAGGCGCTGAAAGAGTGCAGCGATGGCGCGAGGGGTGCAGGCGTGAGCGCGCACATACTCATCAAGGCGTTCACCATCGACAAGCTCCATGGCAAACCACGGCTCGTCGCGGCGCGAGACACCACTCTCGTAGAGGGTCACAATCGACGGATGACGCAGACGCGCGACGACCTCGACCTCGCGCTCAAAGCGAATGCGTTCGCGCTCACCTGCAAAGCGACCGCCAAGCAGCATCTTGACCGCGCACACTCGGCGCGTGGCCAATTGCTCAGCGCGAAAGACCGCCCCCTGCGCGCCACGATGGATCTCTTGACCAAGGTGGTACCCAGGAATCGGCCCGTCATCGGATCGCTCAGGCCGCTGCGGAGCCTTGGGCGCTGCGTGCGCACATTCCTGCAGGAACGCGTTGTCCGCAGCAAAGCGCTCCACCACGGTTCTGCAGATCAGGCATTCGGTGAGATGGTCACAGAGTCCCGCAGCGACAGGAGCTTCAGGATCGGTGCGCGCGATCGCAGCCAACTCCAAGTCATCTCGGCCAAAGCGCCCGCAGCCTCCCTCGAGGTGAGGCGACGAAAGTTCGTCCCTCACGGAGCGAGTCCCGCTGAGGGCCTCGCGTCTGAACCCTCCCACTCGCCAGGCGCCTCTTCGTACTCGCTTTCGAGGCGCAAGACGATCTCACGGAGCTTGGCAGCAACGCGGCTCTTGGCCAGATAGACATCGTGCGTCGACATGGCCATCTGTTCGGCAACCACTTGCGTGGAGAGACCGTGGTAGACGAGCATCTCAAACGCCTTGACGGTGCGCGGGTCGGTTCGCGTGTTGGTGCGCAGTTCTTCGAGCGCCTCGCGCAACAGCGATTGACGACGCTGCGCTTCGTAGGTCGCACCAAGCGAACGCTCGTCGTCGAGGTCGACCATCGCGCGCTCACCCGAAGTAATGCGCGCGGTGCCAGCGCGTCGGCGGATGTCGAGCAAGCGATAGCGGGCGATCGTGACGAGCCAGGCACCAAGTCGGCCACGACTTCGGTCGTACTTGCCTGCGCGATACTCCTCGACAAACCGAACGATCGTCTCCTGCGCGATCTCCGCAGCGTCGTTGTCGCGCGCTCCGCAGTTGCGAGCGAAGCCGACAAGAATCGGTCGGTAGCGGCGATCGAACGCCTCCCAAGCCGCTGCGTTGCGCGGGTCAAACAGGCCCGTGAGCAACGCGGTGGTCGTTCGATCAAGGTCGAGACGAGGCGCATCCATGGCGCGATCCTACCACGCGCCATGGCCAAATCGAAGCCGTTGGAAGGGGTCAACGGCGCAGCGTGTCGGTGATCGCCCGCTCATGGACAGCGATCGAAAGGCGATCCAACGCCTGTTTTGCAGCATGAAACTCATCGGCGACGACGCTGCGCGGATCGCGTGCCGCAGCGAGGCAACGCGCCGAGACATCCAACATCGCTGCGTCCAATTCCACGAGATACGCCGCGTCGAGTTGCGGGCGCACTCGCGCGAGTGCCGAGGCGATCCATTTCAGATCCAGTTCCGCATGAACGCGCAGATCGATCACGCGGTGAATCGCCATATCGCTGCGCGCATGGACCACGCTCTCATGCTCAAGGCGATCGACTTCTTCGGCCGTCAGTCCATAGCTCGGCACGATCTGGATCGACGCCGCCACACCGCTGCGTTTCTCAAGCGCAGAGACGAGCAGCACGCCGTTCTGATCGACGGTGAACTCCACTTCCAACTGCGGGATCCCCGCAGGCATCGGCGGAATCCCGCGCAAATCAAACTGCGCGAGCGATCGACAGTGCTCCACGAGCTCGCGTTCTCCTTGCAACACCTGAAGCCGCACGCTGGTTTGCCCATCTTTCGAGGTCGAGAAGTGCTCGCGCGCGCGACAAGGGATCGGGCTGTTGCGCATGATGAGTTTGGCGATCGCTCCACCGACGGTTTCGATGCCGAGAGAGAGTGGAATCACATCGAGCAGCAACAAGTCGCGACGCGCACCCGACACGATGCCCGCCTGCACCGCAGCACCGAGCGCCACCACCCGATCGGGATCAAGCGCCGTGTACGGAGGCTTTCGAAAGTACGCGGCGACCGCCTCGCGCACTGCCGCGAGTCGCGTCGAGCCGCCGACGAGGACCACGCGATCAATCGCTTCGACAGAACACTTCGCGTCGCGCAGTGCGCGCGCGCAGCAGGCCAAAGTGCGCGCAACAAGTGGCGCACAGAGTTGCGCGAGTTCAGCGCCGGACAGCGAACACGCGTGCGATCCATCACTCAGCGCGGCATCGATCACAACGGCGTCACGCGCAAAAAGGCCGACTTTCGCGCGTTCTGCGGCCTCCACCAAGGCAGCGCGGTCTTGCGCGAGCGCCGAGGGAATCGCGTTGTTCGCGCACCAATACTGCGCAATCGCGCGATCCACATCGTCGCCGCCGAGCGCGGTGTCACCCGAAGTGGCCACGACTTGGAAGCAGTCCGCGCCCACGCCGACCGCGGTACCAGGAACGATGTCGAGAATCGTGACATCGAAGGTCCCGCCACCGAGGTCGTACACCACGATGCGCTCGGCTCCACGCGATCCACCGATTCCATAGGCGAGTGCCGCGGCGGTTGGTTCGTTCACGATGCGAACGGCCTCGAGGCCAGCCAGACGCGCCGCATCGCGCGTGGCCTGTCGCTGCGCGTCGTCGAAGTAGGCGGGCACGGTGACGACCGCGCGCCGAACGGGAACTCCAAGATCCGCCTGGGCGATGGCGCGAAGCTCGCGCAAGACTTCCGCGGCGACTTCATGCGGAGTCACGACACGATCCTCGAGTTGCAACGCTGCGATCCCGCGGGGACCTTCTACAAGCGGCACCGAGAAGGCGCGCGCGAACTCGCTGGTCTCCGCCGCGCTTCGACCCATGAGCCGCTTGGCACTCGACACGGTTTGCGTCGGATACTCCGCGCGGGTACTTCGTGCAGCGTCACCAACCACGGCGACTCCGCCATGAAATCGCACGACCGATGGAACGAGGATTCCCGACTCGCCTCCGCCGAGTACTCGTGGTCCAGAATCAAAGCAGTAGGCCACGAGCGAGTTGGTCGTGCCGAGGTCGATCCCGATGATCGGGTCGCTTGGGACTCCTTCTCGTGCTCGTGCGCGTTCAGAGTGGTCGGTCGTTGCTGCCATCAGCAGCGATGGTAAAGGCAACGCCCACGCCGCCGCGCCCATGAACAAAGCCAAAAAGCACACCCCGCCATCTGGCGGGGTGCACGAGAGCATTTGAAGGAGGGTGGCGCGCGCCGCAGCAGAAATCCGCGCAGCGCGAGCCGTCGAGCTTCAATGTCTAGAAGTTGGCAACTCCTGCTCGGCAAGCCGACCAAGGAGGTAGGCGCCGAGCGGATCGCCTGCGGGGTGACCGCGCGAACGCGAATATCCCGTCGGCGGAACCTGTACGGGCATCGGGTCCACATGAACCTGATGCTCGTGGGCCATGATGCGGAGGATCCGCTCACGCGCGGCGCGCTTACTCGTCCGCGCCTCGTTGAGCATCACATGCAGGTCTGGGCTCTCTGCAAGTGGAGCTTCGCAGGCGATTGATTCAGCAAGCGACGGTTCGCGGCGGGTTGGGCTGGTTGAAGTGGAGGTATCCATGAGCAAATCCTCGAGGCGCTTCGCGTTCGCGTGATTCGATGAGTTCTCGGAGTTTGGCGCAGGCACGGTGTTTCCAGTTGTTGATGGTGGAGACGGGGACGCCGAGGGCATTGGCGGCCGCGTGGTAACTCAATTCTTCGAGCACGATCAGCCGAACCGCTGATTGCTCAGACGGCGTCAGCTCTGACAACATCTCTTCAAGAACTTTGAACTCCACCCCCCCCGCTGAGGGAGCCGCGCCTGAGGAGCGACCCGAAAGCGACGGTCCGACCTCGGATGTGGAACCAGTGTCGCGTGACTGCTGCAACTGCGCAGCCAGCCTGCCAGACCGTTCGATGACCTGGCGGTACCGCGTCTCCCGACCGAACTTTCTTCGGATCAGGTTCTCCGCGATACGAAGGAGATAAGCGACACTCACGGTCATCGTTTCAAGGTTTCGTACACGGAGCAAACGAATGAAGACCTCGTGTGCAATCTCCTCGGCATCGTCGGCACCAACCTTGCGACTCACAAAGCCGAAGACTCTGTGGTAGCACGACTTGTAGAGGTCGGAGACGAGGCGAGATCGATCCGATTCGAGACCAGAAATCGGGTCCATGGAAGTCGACTTACGACTCGATTGACCGTCGACTATTCCCGAGGGAAGAACGCGGCAAAGACGGTCGGAATGATGAGCGGTTCCATGCTCCATCGAGGGCGCGGATCGTACGCCATCGGTTTCGAGCGGCCGCTTCTCCTGATTCGAATTCACCAAAGCGGTGAAGAGGCGCGGCAAGAATCGCGCTTCGACAGTTGGGGTGAACGACGACCCGTGCGTTTGTGGCGCTCGGTGCTGCAGCCCCTGCTCGTTCTGTGCCATCACCATGCGAGGCGCTCCTCAGTGCGAAGCTGTTGTGCGTCCTGGCAGCCAACATCTCGCGCCTCAGGTCGATTCTCGGACACGCACCCAGTAGACGGGCGCCGCCTCTGCAATCCCCCCTCGAGCGCGGGTCTTTCACCGACCCGTTCATTTCGCCAACCGGGAAAAAGAAAAGCACCCGTGCAGAGGCAACGCACGGGCACTCGGAGAGTTTCGAAATGAGAGTGAGCGATCCCGCGGTGCACGCGCGGCACATCCGTGTGCTGCGCGCCACCGCCGCGTGCTGCAGTCCGTTACAGCACGCGCTGAGCCAAGCCAAGCAAACCAGTGCCAACCAGTGCCAACCTGGAGTCGGTTGAGCAGTCGAAGATTCATTCGTGTTGGTGTTTCGCCGCGGGCCCCGCGGCAAACGATCGAGAGGAGGAATCGAACGAGACGACCGGTTCGTCGATGCCTGTGTGGGCCTGCGTCCGTGCGGCCCGCTGCGCCCGCATCCATGCGGTGCGCGACAGAGAAGGCTCGTCACCGACCGCTTCTTTCGAAGCTGGCTCAGAAATTCGCGGGTTGCCCGCGGCTACTTTCGCAGCTCGCCCGTCACGGGCTGCGCGTCGATCACATCGCGGAATTGCCGCATCGAGACCTCCTTGCAGAACGCCGCCAGTTCGTCGATGGAGAGATCCATCCCGCGCACCTGAAATGATCGGCGCACGGTTCCTTCGTACACGATGAGTTCACTGCGATCGCCAGCGTCGCCCTTCGTCTTGGGACGATCTGCCACAGCCAACGCTCGCAGGAGCGTGAGGTAGCGCGCGATGTCCGCATCGCTCAGCGTGGTCTTGAAGTCAAGCGCGCGATCGCGCGCGCGCACGCCGCCTGACGAAGCGAACTCGCCGTCACAACCAACTTGGTAATAGCACGCGCGCGTGAAGTCACCGCTGATCCAGCGAAACTCCAACGCGAGTCCTTCGGTGCGATCGATCTTCTTGACGGCTGGCGCACAGGCCGCGAGAGATGCAGCCATCAGTCCAGCGATCCAGAGTGCACACCACCGATGCATCACGCGCCGCCGCCCGCTGGAGGAGGCGTGGGGCTTGTTGGAGGTTCTGCTTGCGGCGCTGCTGGCGGTGGCTCAATCGTGACTGGCTCGATCGGCGCTGGCTCTTTGACGATGGCTGCGCGTGGTGCAAACCGCGCATACGGATCTGGACCAGCGTCATAGCGCGCGGGAAGCTCCGCGCTTTCGGCAAGCGCCTCATCGCTTGACCACGCCAAAGATGCGAGTGAGCGGATCATTCGGCGCATCGCAGGCGAGAGCTCATCACCTGGCTTGTAGCGACGAACAAAGGCAAAGCGTTCTCCGTGCGCGTGCACTTCGAGTGTCGCGAGTACCTCGCCAACTCCAGGCTCAAGCAGCCGCACATTGGCGCGCGTGTCCGCCAAGCGCGGATCGGAAAATCCCGCTTCCACAGCGGCGCTCCACACATCAGACATTTGCTCGCGCGAGAGTCGACGCACGCGAGCAGGACGAACTCCTGGTGGCGGCACCGTGTCGGCCTCACCGTGCAAGGCGCCGTCAGGAAGTAGCACGAAGCGCGCGACGCGCTCTTCAACCTTGGCACGGTTCTCAATCCCGTGACCTGGTCGCACGACGATCTCCATCCACAGATCCGCTGGGACGCTTCCAGCAGGATCGGCGGCTGAACCGCCCGCTGCGGCGCGCTGCGACGAAGACTCCGAATTGGTTGCACAACCCAACGCACCAAGAGTGAGCGCGGCCAACAGCAACACTGAGATTCGACGCACGCGAGTGCCAAGCGACATGCCGAGAAAGGTACCCGAACTTGCCCAGACGAACGCGCTACGCTGCGCGCCCTATGCGCACGAGCGTGCTTTGGATCAACGACTATCTCGATCGCCCCGCCGATGCAGCGGAGCAGGCTTCGGCACTCACTTCCGCGGGTCTTCCGCTCGACGGCGGCGCCACCGCAGAGAACGGTGAAGTCTGGCAAGAGATCGAGACCACTTCCAATCGCGGCGACTGCCTCTGCCATGTCGGCATGGCGCGAGAGATCGCGGCTTCGACGGGTCGCACGCTGGTCATGCCGAAGGTCACGCTCCGCGCTGGTTCGGTCCGCGCGGCCGATTTCGTACGCGTGAAGAACCACGAGCCAACGCTGTGTCCGCGCTACACCGCGCGCGTGATCAAGGGAGTCAAGGTCGGACCAAGCCCCGATTGGCTGGCGCGCCGCCTTGTCGCCATCGGGCAGATCCCTCGCAACAACGTCGTCGACGCCACGAACTTCGTGCTCTTCGAACTTGGCCAACCCACGCATGTCTTTGATCTTGCGACCCTTTCCGCAGGCGGTTTGCAGGCGGAGATTCATGTGCGTCGCGCCCGTGACGGCGAGGCGTTTCTGCCGCTTGGGAGTGACGCCAAGGAGCTCAAACTCACTTCAGCTGACCTCGTGATTGCCGACCGCGATCGCGCCGTCGCGCTGGCGGGAGTCAAAGGCGGAGCGATCGCAGGAGTCACCGAGCGCACCACCGATCTGGTCCTTGAGGCGGCGACCTTTGATGCCGTCAGCGTGCGCTCGGCGAGCCGTCGTCACGGCATCGCCAGTGATTCGTCCTACCGCTTTGAACGGCAGGTCCACCCTGCGGAAGTCGATGCGGCAGCCGATCGTTTGGCAGCACTCATCATCGAGGTCGCTGGCGGCACGCTCTGTGAGGGCGTGGTCGCTGACGGCGCACCGATTCCTGCGCCACGCACCATCGTGCTGCGGCCCGAACGCGCGCGACGCATCCTGGGTTTCTCTGTGCCGACGGCGCGCATGATCGAACTTCTCACCACGCTTGGATTCGCGCCGACGCTCCGTGGTTCGGGCAGCGGCGAGACGATTGAGACGACAGCGCCAGCACGACGCGTTGATGTCGAGCGCGAGATTGATCTCATCGAAGAGATCTGCAGGCTCCAAGGTCTCGACTCGATTCCCGTCCAGGACACCATCGCCGTGCGCGTGCTGCGACCCAATCCCATCGAGCGCGGCACGCGCGCTGTGAAGGACCTTCTCGTCGGTCTCGGCTTCGTGGAAACCGTGACGCACTCACTCATCTCCGATCGCGCGGGTGAGGCGTTTCTCCGTCAAGGCACGACGCTGCTGCGCGTCGATGACGAGCGTGCTGGCGCAGAGCCAGCGCTGCGTCCGAGCGTCGTCCCCAGTTTGCTTCGCGTGCGTCGCCACAACGAAGATCGCGGCGAATTGCGCGGCGCGGGATTGCGCCTCTTCGAGTTCGCCAGCGCGTTTCACTATGAGGGCGGCACGCATGTCGAGCGCCCGCTGCTCGCGTTTGTCTGCGACGCCCCGAGCGAAAGTGGCGGCGCTTCACGCAGCGATGCACAAGACGCGTATCGGTTCGCGCGGGGCGCGGTCGAGCGCCTGCTCACGCTTGTCGTGCCGCGCTCTGCGAAGATTGAGTTTGCCCCCGCGAGCGATCACGCGTGGCTCACGCCTGCCGCGCGCGTGACCATCGATGGACGCGACATTGGCGTCGTCGGCATCGTGTCAGCGCCCGTACTCAAGAGCCATGGATTGGAACGCGCCATGGCTGCTGCTGAACTTGAGTTGCGCAGCCTGCTCGTTGCGTTTCCCCCTGAAAACGCTGCGAAAGAGCTCCCCGCCTTCCCTGCATCGGATCGCGACATCTCCGCGATCGTTGCCGAGAGCATCAGCTATGGCGACATCGAACGAGAGATCCGCGCGCTCAAGTTGCCGAATCTCGAATCGATCGCGCTCGTGACGACCTATCGCGGCAAGCAAGTTGGTGAGGGACGCAAGAGCGTCTCGCTGCGATTGGTCTTTCGCAAGCACGATGGAACCATGCTTCGTGAAGAGAGCGATGAGGCTGTCGTTCGCGCCGTCGCAAGACTGCGCGAGGCACTCAGTGCGGAGATCCGCACATGACGCTTGACTGGCGCGCGATGTCAGTGTCGCAATACCTCGACGAACTCGCTGCCGCGACACCTGTTCCTGGCGGCGGTGCCGTCGCGGGCGTGACGCTCGCGCAAGCCAACGCGCTGGGCTCGATGGTGGTCGGCTACGCCATCGGCAAACCCAAGTTTGCTGCGCACGACGCGGCCCACCGCACGGCCCACGCCTCGTTTGAACGCGGGCGACAATGCGCGCTCGAACTCGCCAACGAAGATGCGCGCGCCTACGCCAGACTCAACGCGCTGTGGAAACTCCCCAAGGACGCGCCCGAACGCAGCGGTTTTGCCGAAGCCGTGCGCGGCGCGATCGCTGCGCCTGAGGCCACGCTTCTTCTCGCGCAAGGAACGCTTGAGTGTTTGGCGGCGCTGGTCGGAACCACCAGTGCAAGCCTCGCGAGTGATCTGCGGATTGCCATCGATCTTGCAGCGCTCGGCGCCCGAGCAGCGCAAGAAAATGTGCGTATCAACCTGCCGTCGATCGCCGACGAGGCCGAGCGCAGCGCGATTGCCGCCCGCACCGAGGCGGTTCTTGCCAGCCTCGCGCGCGACGCGGCCGACCTGACTCGTCGGATTTGAAGTCGCTCAAGTGACGCCCGCTGAGATTCCGATGGAGGAATAGTGTCCTCGCCCCGTCAACAGCCTCAGGATCGACTCGAGGTCTCCTCCTTGCAAGCTGCGTCGCCATCGCAGGCCAGCGACGCGAGCGGCGCAGCGCCGACTCCCAAGCCATTTCTGATGATCTGGTTTCGGTGCTGCTCGACCTACGCGCGGATTCCGAAGTCACCCGACGGCCTCACCTACCGCGGTCGTTGCCCCAAGTGCCTCGCGAAACTCGAAGTCCCTGTCGGCGAAGGCGGAACCAACCGACGCATGTTCGAAGCCGAGTGAGGACGCGCCTTGGGTAGACTCTCAGCGTGATCGAATCGTCGGCCATTCTCGGCGGCGCTGCCTTTGTCACGGCGGCCGCCTCACTCACCTACGCGGGAACGGTGGCAGGCATCGTCCTCGAGTCGTTGCGTCCAGAGCGCAAGGGCCTCGGTTGGGCGCTTGGCCGCGGCCTTCCCTCCGAACCAACCGCGTGGGGATTGCCCGCTCGCGAGTGGACGCACGAATACAACGGCGCGCGTTGCCCCGTCTTTGAGATTGGTGACGAAGATCCAAGCGCGCTCACCGCCATCGTCTTGCATGGCTTCAGTCGCTCGCGCTACGACGCCTTGAGTCGTCTCGGGCCGTTGCTCCATCACGCGAAACGCTTCATCCTGCCCGACCTTCCTGGTCACGGCGATGCGCAAGGTCGTGGCACGCGGCTCGGCACCGACGAAGACCTCTTTGTCGAATCGCTGGCCAAGGCACACACCACGGGTCCATTGCTGTTGGTTGGGCACTCGCTTGGCGCCACCGTGGCGATCCATGCCTCGACGCTGGAAAGCCTGCGTGGACGCACAGTCGGAGTTCTTGCGCTCGCGCCCTACGAGCGACTCTCCACACCGATTGGTGCACGCCTTGATCTGCGCAGCATGCCGCGACGAGCGTTGGTGACTCCCACGCTTTCTGCACTTGGAGCGTTTGGAATCCGCGAGCGTTCGACACGCGACGCTGCGGCTCGCGCTGAGTGCCCGATCGCGGTCATCACGGGTGGCGCGGATCCCGTGACGCCGCCAGCCGAAGCGCACGCGATTGCCGAGGCAGCGAAGCGCGGCTCCTACGCGTTGGTGCTCTCCGCACGCCACGACGACTTCAACACGCTCGCAACCCATGAGATCGCAGCGGCACTCGCGTGGATCAGCGACCATGCGCGTCGGTGAGAGGGCTCGCAGAGAACTCGAACTCGTCGCGCGGCCTTACTTGGTCGCCGCAGGAAGCAATCGGTAACGGAAGGCGTAACCCGCGGGCAATGCCTTCAGGTCGAAAGTCGCATCGCCGACACAACGGCCGATCGCTTCGGGCTTGAGCAACTCGGTGAACGCGTTCACATCGTCGAGTCCAACGCCGAGTCCTGGGACTTCCTCGTCTTCCATGCCCGCCATCGCTTCGACCTGGGTGGACATCGCGCGGAACGACTCAGCGGTCGACTTGAGCTGACGACCAAAGTCCGCCCACGCCGTAAGCACCACTGGGTCCTTCGACATCGCAGCAAACGCAGCGGCGTATTCCTTGTTTCCAGCGAGACCGACTTCTGCGCCCGCGACAGCCTTCGCGTCGACAGCGCGCAACGCCTGCTCCACTTGCTTGACCTCGCCGAGGACGAGATATCCGCCGCCCATACCGATCGCGATCGGGGCGAACTCGTCGGAGAGAATCGTCATGCCGTTGAAGTCACGCGACTGCAGGCCAAGCGGAAGCAGACTGATGAAGTCGCTCACCGCAGCCACCGACTCCTTGTCGTTGCGCATCGCAATCGCCGTGACCGAGGACTCGTCCATCAACACGGCGGGATCCGGATCAAGGCTCCAGCCGTGAATCTCCGGGCCGAGCGCTGCGAACGCTGCAGTCATGGCTGGGCGATACATGTCGAGTTGCGGCATGACCATGTCGCCTTGATCCGCAGGAAGACCCGCGATCACTTGATCGAGCATCGGAACGAACTGATCAAAGCGCACATTCAAGCGCCAATATCCCGTGGCATCCGACGAAACGATCGCGGGCGCGGGCTTGGGCTCCGTCGCGAGATCAACGAGGCTCAGCAGCCCGACCTTGCCATCGGGGGTGTAGATCCCGCCACACTGCTCGAGCACTCCGTCCTTGGCGTGGAGTCCAAAGCTCACCGCCTGCACATTGCCAAACAACCGTGCGATGATCGGCTCGACCATCGTGTATTGCGGCAGTGTCGTGAGGAGCGGCTTGGCAGCGTCAAGCATGACCGCGCCGTAGATGTCCTGCGTGCCACCTGAGAGTTCGGTCGCCGCCTTGAACGCAGCGCTCTCACCGATGCTCTTGGCGTGATCGCCATCAACGCGCGCAAGGAGCGTGTCCATCATCGACTTCGAGCTGGCGATGAAGAGCCGGCCCTTGTCGGACGCGACGCAGAATTCCTTGGGCATCATGTCGGGCATGCCCATGCCGAAGTCCTGCTCGAAGTCGGGATCCATCTCTCCGTCTTCGCCGCCGTCCGCATCGGCTGCATCGGCGCCCGCTGCCTCATCGACAGACGAAGCGATGAGCACGCGACGGCCGCGAACCTCGTCACTCTTGAAGGCGGCGCCCGCTTCCTTGGCCTTCTTTTCCATGGTTTCGAGCATGGCGTCGCAGAACTTGACGGCCTTGGCTTCGTCGGAGCGCCAATCGCAGAATCCGATGTACTCGAGCATCGGCGCGCCGAGCTCCTCATCGAGACCGATCGTCAGCGCGAAGCCCGCACTCGAAGGCCAGAAGATGTCTTCGCGCGCCACGCCTGCTTCGACAGCGGCTTCAGTGATGCCCTTCTCCATCCCCTCCTTGAAGAGCTTCATGGCATCCGCGAGCTCCGCATCGTTCCAGAGCTTTCCAAGCGCGGTCGGCCCGAGTCGCTCAAGCGAGGCTTGGATGTCATCGGCCCCGACGACGAGAAGCGCGTTGTCGCGTGCGAGCTCACGAATCGAGAGCTGCCCGTCCGCGAGCGCGAGCGTGCAGCAGAACGAAGCGAGCGAGGCGGCGAGAGAGGCGACAGTAGAGGCGACAGTAGAGGCGGTGCGATGCACAGGGTCTTCCTTGTAATCCGTTGGATCGATCAGATCGTCAAAGCGAATCGGTCGTGCTACTCGGGCGTTGGCGATCGTGCGCCCATAGTGGCGCGCTGATTCCGCCATGAGGTCGCGGGGATTTCACCTCCGCGTCACTCGTACGAAAAACTTACTGCTTGGTCGTGCCATCCTGGGCACTGCCGTCCTTCAGCGTCGGCGGCGCGCCATCACGCTGACGCGTGGGAGGCTTCTGGTAGTTGTGGCCCGAATTGGGGTTGTTGCGGTCGTAGGCAAAGGACTCGCGGTTGCGAATGAAGTCCTTCAGATAGCGGGTAGGAATCGCAAACCCCAGGGCTTCTCCGCCGCGAATCCCCATGTTGGTGATGCCGATGACCTCGCCCATGGTGTTGAAGAGCGGACCACCCGAGTTACCTGGATTGATCGGCGTGTCGGTCTGGATGTAGGTCAGGCCATCGAAGCTCCGCTGCGTCGTCGAGATCACACCTTGGGTGAGCGTGCGCTCAAGCCCGAGTGGATTGCCGATGGCAAAGACATTCTGTCCAACCTCAAGTTTCTCGGCATCCTGCACGGGCGCGAAGAGGAAGTCCTTCCCCTCAGGATGCTTGATTCGAATCAGCGCGAGGTCGACATGGTTGTTCACGGCGATGAGTTCGACATCATCGATGTCGGTGCGCTTGAGTGTGTGATCAGGCTGCTCGAACCAAACCGTCGCGCGGAGATTGGTTTCACCTTGCACGACATGCGCGTTGGTGACGGCGTATCCGTCGCGAGAGAGGATCACGCCAGAACCCAGTCCACCAGGCGTCGACACCTTGATGACAGCGGGCCCGAGGATCTTGGCCTGCTCACGCGGCGGAAGCTCGGAGAGCCCGACCGCCGTGGTGAAGAGCGTGTCGGCGCGCAACTGCACATTGGCGCCCGCGCTCGCGCTCTCCACACTCGCCACATCGTCCATCGAGAAACTCAAGACATCTGCACCGACATCGATCCAGATGCGGCGATCGGAACGCTTCAAGACCGCGCCATCAATGGAGGCGCCGCTCTTGAGCTTCACAACATCGGCAAGGGCATCAGCACCAAGGACCGAAAGCGTGATCGCGAGCACCAGTGGTGTCGCGGCGCGCGAGAAGAACGAGGAGAGGAAAGTGCTGCCTATGCGCATGGGAGGAATCTCTACCATACCCGAGCGCCTCAGCGGCCGTGCCGCGCCGCAACCGTTTGACGCCCCACTCTCTGACACCTTTTTTGCCGTTTCCCATGCTTCACTCACTCTCCGTCGTCGCTGCCCTCACGCTCGCACCTGTGGCGTTGGCGCAGGAAGCTGGCATCGCGTCCTACTTTGGATTTGAGGGGCTTGAGGTGGTGAAGATCGATCCACAGGCGGGGCCAATCGCCGTCGGAGACATCGACGGCGATCATCGCAACGACCTCATCGTCGCCAACAACTTCAAGAGCCGCATCGAGCTCCATCTGCAGAAGCCTGGCGCCTCACCCGACGATCCCATCGAAGTCTCTGCGGGCGTGAACGAAGTCCCCGCGCACTGGCGCTTCCGTCGCGTCGAAGTTCCTGTTTCGCACGAAGTCAACGCGATCATTCCCTTCGACTTCAACCAGGACGGACTGCTGGACCTCGTCTATGCGGGGCAGCCTGGAACCATCGTGTTTCTCAAGCAGACCAAGCCAGGACAGTTCGAAGTCGAACGGCGCATTCCCCAGAAGGGACTCACTTCGAGCCGCGATGGGTTCGTCATCGCCGACCTCATCGGCGACTCGAAGCCTGATCTTGCCGCGATCGTTGGCGGCGAAGTAACGGTTTGGCCGCTTGATGGCAGCAAGCTTGGTGAAGCCGTCGAACTCGGTTCGTCGGATCCCATCGTCGCGCTCATCGTCGGCGACTTCGACGGCGACGGACACAACGATCTCGTGGGAGTTTCGCCCGACAATCCTGCACCGATTCGCCTGTGGCTCGCGAGCGTCGAGGTTGCGTCCAAAGACGGAGCCAAGACTCAGAGCGCGCGCCTCGGTGCGCAGCGACGCTTTGAAATGCCACCGTTGCGTGAGGTTTCCGCGCTGCGACTTCCTGGAGCCAAGAAGGACTTGCTCGCGCGCATCGAGCGACAGAGTAAGCGCATCGTGATCGATGAACTCGTGCAGGACTCGAGCCATTCACGCGAGGCATCGATCGAAGTCTTCTCAACTAAGGGTGGCAAGAAGCGCTCGTTTGCTGTGGCGGATGTGGATGGCGATGGACTCGTCGATGTGCTTGCCACCGATCCCGCAGCGAGTGCCGTCACGGTGTTTCGTCAGCAGAAAGATCGTGGGCTTCAGCCTGGCGTCTCGCAGCCGAGCTTTGCGGAACTGAACTCCATCGTCGCGGGCGAGGTCGATGGAAAGCCAGGCGACGAAGTGTTTGTGCTCTCTGAAAAGGAAGGCGTCGTCGGCCGCTCCGCCTGGACGAATGATGCGCTGAGTTTCCCCGTCGCGATGCCGCTTTCGCAGGGATCGACTCCCGCGGTGTTGGCGCTGGTGCGACTTGAAACTGGCCCGCGCGTCGCGGTCGTGACCAAAGACGGACGCAACTACCAGACCGAACTGCTGCCGCTCGATGGCGGCGCGCCGCTTGTGGTCAAGCTCGGCGCGTTGGTGAAGGCACCAGATGCCATGCTCGACCTCGACGCCGACCACGACGGCAAGGTCGACCTTCTGCTCTTCACCGCCGACAAACCCATGGCAATGCTGCAAGCCGTCGAGAAGGATGGCGTGCGCGGATTTGAGCTGCGCGAGAGTAAGGACATGGCGCAGTTTGGACTCGCACAAGCTGCCAACGCGGGCAACTCGGTGGCGTTCGATGTCGATGGCGACGGCACCAACGAGCTCGTGATCGCGGATCGAAACTTCATCCGCGCGCTGAAGTACGCGCCCGCTGCGACGCCGCCAGGTTGGCAAGTCGTGGCGCAGATGAACGCCTCACGAGCGGACGCAAAACTCGTGGCGCTCACGGTTCGTGGCGCGTCACTGGTGGCGAGCGACAAGGAAAACGGCGCGCTTGCGGAGTTCACTCGCAACAGCGAGGGCGTCTGGTCGCAGACTGATGAACACGCCGTGACGGGCTTCAAGTTTGGTCCCGTTCGCGCGGGCGCCTTCACGGGCAACGATGGAAGCGATGTCATGCTTGTGGGTGATGATGGATTTGCCATCGCACAACTTGATGGCGCGCGTCTGGCACTGGAAGAGCGCGCGACTTACCGCGGCGATCGTGTGGCGCAAGTCGATCATGAACTCTCGAGCGGCGATGTGAATGGCGACGGCTACCTCGATCTCCTCGTGCTTGACGCGGGCGAGCAGTCGATGGGAGTCTTGAGCTTTAGTGAGAGTGGTCGCCTCGTGCCCGTCACGCGCTTCAAAGTTTTTGAATCGCGTCTCTTTCAGGGTGGCGAGCCGCGCGAGTACGAGCCGAGCATCGCCTTCGTGTCGGATCTCACGGGCGACGGCGCGGACGATGTCATCCTGCTCTGCCACGATCGCGTCCTGCTCTATCCGCAGATGCGCAAGCCCAAAGTCTAAGACCAAAAACTGGGCCACGACCTCAATCCACGAGTTGACGGCGCGCGGCAGCGCTCACTCCGTTGGCTGACGCAGCGCCACGGCCGACCACGGCGTGCCATGGGTCCAACTTGCGGGTTGCGAGTCCGCTGGATCGCCCGACTGGTAGTGCATGAGCGCGTCATCGTGGCGCTTGCGAAACGCGCGTTCGTCTGGTGAACGCTCAAGGGCGCGCGGCGCGAGTCGATCGAGCTCCTGCAGCGCGAGAGCTTGGAGGCGGACAGCGTCGTTGGCGCGGTGCAGTCGGAAGGCAAACCACGCCTCGCGCGCGTACCCCGCGACGATCTGCCTGCCGAGTGTGGCGAGACTCTCACGCCGCGCTGCGATCGCGAGACGCTTGGGATCAAGCGTGCCGACCTCCTTCTCCTTCAAGCTGCCCTGCTCGCCTTCAAGCGCGCTGCGCTTGAGGATCAACTCATCTTGGGCGTTCACCGCACGAAGCTCGATGCACTGCTCGACGAGTTCCGCGAGCTTGACTTCCTGCAATCGCAATGCGTCTTCGAGCGACGAGGGCTTCAGCGAGTTCTCGCGTGCCGCTTCATTGAGGAACCACTCGGCATCCTCAATACACACGGCCGCGGGCGCCTTCTCGGCGATGAGGCGATGGGCGAAGGAGATCGTGACCGCAGCGAAACAGAGCGCGATCACCAGACTGCCGCTGTGGGCGCGCGAGTATTTGCGAAGTCGGTAGATCGGCGAGGCTGGAACCGCAGAGACGGTGGTTCCAGCGAGGTAGTTGCGCACATCGTCCGCGAGCGCTTCGGGTGTCGCGTAGCGGTCGTCGCGCTCCTTCGACATCGCCTTCATGGGGATCCAGCCCAACTCACGCCGCACCACCGAAGCAAGTCGATGCGGCGTCGCGCGGCGGAACTGCGCGATGCGACGGGCGTGCTCAGAGCCATCACAGTGGATCGCCGAAAGCCGCACGCTCGGGGTGGGCGGATCGTCTTCGCGAATGATGCGCTGGATCTCCGACTGCCCGTTGCTGCGCAGTCGCTTGCCATCGAATGGCGTCACACCGACGAGCAACTCGTACAGGATCACGCCGAGCGAGTAGACATCGCTGCGGCCATCGACATCCTCGCTGCCCTGCGCTTGCTCAGGGCTCATGTACTCGGGCGTGCCGATCATCTGGCCGCTTTCGGCGTGCACGGTGTGCTCACTCATCCGTCGCGTGAGCGCTTGGGCGACACCGAAGTCGATGACCTTCGCGTTGGCGCCACCGCTTCCATCCGCTGCCACGAGGATGTTCGAGGGCTTGAGATCGCGGTGCACGATCTCCTTATGGTGCGCATATTGGATCGCGTCACAGACCTGCAGAAACAGGCGAAGCCGCTCCTCGATCGTCAGGCGATGCTCATCGGCGTAGCGCGTCAGCGGCTGCCCATCGACGCGCTCCATCACAAAGAACGGGCGTCCTGACGGAGTCGTTCCCGCATCGAAGACCTTGGCCACATGCGGGTGGTCCATCAGTGCGAGGAGCTGCATTTCCTGGCCAAAGCGCTCAAGGACCGCCTGCGAGTCCATCCCGAGCTTCACGACTTTGATGGCGACCATCTGCTCGAAATCGGACATGCGCTTGGCAAGCCAGACTGTTCCAAAGCCACCCGATCCAAGCGGCGTGAGCAACTTGTAATGGCCGACCTCGTCGCCTTCCTTCTCGGTCCCTTCGCGACGCGCGCCGTTGCGCAGCGTCTGTCCAGGCCGATTGGTGTGCCCTGCTCCACGCGACGAATCGCCAAGCGGCATCGTCTCAGCGAGCATGGACGCACGGTCTTTGATGTCGTCCTCGCCGTAGGAGCGAGAGTCGGCTGGTGAGTCCATGCGTCTTCCTCAAGGGCAGTTTCTGCGCGACACGGCTGTTTGTCGGCGCAAACGACGATTCACTGAAGTTGCTCGTGCGACGACTGAGGCCGTCTGTGCGGGCGGTAGCGGTCGCGCCACGAACAAAAACACCGACGCGCCCGTTGGAAGGGCGCGTCTTGTGTTTGTTTCGGTGCCCTGACACGCGCTTAGGCGCGTTGGGACCGCGCACGCGCTTAGCCGCGTTGGGACCTGACACGCGCTTAGGCGCGTTGGGACCTCGCACGCGCTTAGCCGCGTTGGGACATCGCAATGTACGGCGCGGCGTGCGGGCCGTTGTACTTGGCCTGCGGGCGGATAAGACGGTTGTCCTGAAGCTGCTCGATGCAGTGTCCGCACCAACCCGACATGCGGCTCATGGCAAACATGCAGGTGAAGAGGTCGGTCTTGATGCCGAGGCAGTGGTAGGTCGTGGCGCTGTAGAAGTCGACATTCGGGAAGATCCCCTTGCCAGCCTTGGCGTCGAGCACGATCCCTTCGATCTTCTGACTCATCTCAAAGAGCTGGTTGTTGCCCGTGTCCGACGCGATCTGCTTGGCGAAGGTCTTGAGATAGGTCGCGCGCGGGTCGTACGCCTTGTAGACGCGGTGACCGAAGCCCATGATGAGCTCCTTGCGCTCGAGCTTCCCCTTGATGAACGGCTCGACATTGTCCATCGAGCCGATCTCGTCGAGCATGATCATGACTTCTTCGTTGGCACCGCCGTGGAGCGGGCCTTTCAGCGTGCCCACTGCGGTGGTCATCGCGCTGTACATGTCGCTAAGTGTGGCGATGGTGACGCGCCCCGCGAAAGTCGACGCGTTGAGCCCGTGATCGGCGTGCAGAATCAGACAAATGTCGAGTCCGCGCGTCATCGCCTCGGTCGGCTTCTCGCCATTGAGCATCCACAGGAAATTCGTGGCGATGTCAAACGAGGCGTTGGGGCGAACAAACGACTTGCCCGAACGATGCCGATCAAAGTTGGCGATCAGAGTCGGAGTCTTGGCGACGAGTCGCAGCGACTGACGCTTGGCGGACTCGATGCCCTGTGGGGTCGTCTCACTTGAAATCGCGTCGGCGTCGTGGAGCGAAAGCGCCGAAACCAGCGTGCGCAGCGCGTGCATCGGCACGGCGTCCTTGGGGATCTGCCGAATCATGTCGTAGATCGCGTCAGGAATCTCATACTCCGCCTGCAGCGCCGACTGCAACGCCGTGAGCTCGCTCTGGTTGGGGAGCCGAGTGTTCCAGAGCAGATAGACGGTCTCTTCGTAGGTCGAGTTGCGCGCGAGCGCGTCGATCTCGATACCGACATACTCGAGCACACCCTTGCCTCCATCGATGAACGACATCTGCGTCTCAGCTGCGATGGTGTTGGCGAGACCCTTGTCGAAGATCGGTGCAGCGGGCGCGGCCACTGCTGCGGTTGGAGTGGTGCTCATGGTCGGGGTCGAGGCGGGGTTCATGGCAGGAAGCGGCGACGAGGCGATGGACATCGGGGGTTCCAACATCGGCAGTGGCCGATCGGAAGGCAACTTTCAGAATCCCCTCTCGGCGCACCACAAAAACGGCGCGATGCCCGCGAAGGACGAAGAGCGAAGATGCTAGCGAAAGCACCTCGCCGATGGAACCAACAGCGCCCTAAGCACACAATTCACACGCGGTTCTCGGCGCCGCGCGCCTGAGACTGCAAAGACGGCGCGGTAGCATGCAGGGCATGTTTCTCATCCCGTTGGGAACCGATCGTGACGGCGGCAAACGGCCCATCGTGGTCCCGCTGTTGGTGATCGTCTGTCTCTTCGTGTTCTTGCTGTCCCGAGTGGGGACGAAGGACGGCCAGGAAGACTTCATCGATCAGTACGCGATCTCCTACTTAGGCTTCGAGTGGTGGCAGCCGGTCACGCACCAGTTCCTCCACGGCGGCTGGATGCACCTGATCGGGAACATGTTCTTTCTCGCTGCGTTTGGCGTGGTCCTTGAGAGCCGACTCGGGCATCTCGGTCTTCTCGCGTTCTACTTGCTCG
Organism: Planctomycetaceae bacterium; assembly: GCA_947490615.1. Lineage (GTDB taxonomy): Bacteria > Planctomycetota > Phycisphaerae > Phycisphaerales > SM1A02 > QWPT01. The sequence goes on from CANLHK010000001.1 coordinate 57,506, forward strand.
GTGGAGCACTCGCTGGAATCGCCCAAGTGTGGATTGGCTACTGGGCGGAGCCAGTGAGCAGCGTCATCCCCTGCGTCGGAGCGAGCGGTTCGATCTCGGCACTCATGGGTGCGGTCTTCGCGCTGCATCCCCGCGCGCAGGTCCGAGGCCTTGCCATTCCGCAGTTCGTTCCCGCGCAAATCTCGATCCGTTGGATGATCGCCTTCGCGGTCGCGGTCGATGTCGTGCGCACGATCCTCGACTTCACCCGCGGTGGCGGCAGCGGGATCGCCACACTCGCGCACCTTGGCGGATTGGCTGCGGGATTCGCGGGTGGCATCCTGCTTCTCAAGACTGGCATTCTCAAGCGCAACGACTTCGACGCGCTCTATCTGTTCAAGCAGTGGCGACGCCGACGCGAGCTGCGCGCCGTCATGCAAGAGAGTGGCACGAGCGGCGCTGGAGGCCTCATTGCCGCGCGTGTTGCAGCGCAAGGCCGTGATCAGGAAACTCCCGCCCAGCGCACACTGCGCGCCACGATCGCTGCAGCACACCGCGAACGGGACATTCCCTTGGCTGCGACGCTTTATGTGGAGCTCCTCGGCACAGCGCCCGACGCCACGCTTCCTGCACCGATCCAACTCGATGTCGCCAACACACTCGCCTCGCAAGGGCAGCACCAATCGGCGGTGCGGGCCTACACGCTCTACCTCGAGCGCTTTCGCACCAGTGCCGCGTGCGACGATGTGCGCTTCATGAAGGCCACCATCGAAGTGCGCCGATTGCGCGACGGCCGCGCTGGTCTGGCGACGCTTGACGCGTTCAACGGGCGCGCGCTGAGTCGTGAGCACGCTGAACTCGTCTCACAGTTGCGCGCCGAGTGTGGTGGTGCGAAGGCATGAATCCCGACGCAAGGCGCGCGAAGATCAAGATCTGCGGCGTGCGCGATCGCGCGACGGTGGAGTGTGCAGCTCATGCGGGAGCCGACTACCTCGGCGTCGTGCTGGTTGCGAGCAGTCCGCGCGCGGTGACTCCCCTCGAGGCGACCGAACTTTCCAACGCCATTCGTGGAGCTGGCGCGATCCCTGTGGCGGTTCTCCGACTTGACCCCAACGGCGCGCCGCTCGACGCGACACTTCTGCGCGCGCTCGAGCGTTTCGAGATTCTCCAGTTTCACGGGGACGAACAACCACGCGATCTCGCGCCGTGGCTGCAATGGGAATGTTGGAAGGGTCTGCCCTTCGCGCCGATGGCGCTTCGTGAGTGGCTTGACCACGACGGCTCGGTTCGCGTCACACGACTCATTGTTGACGGCGCGACGGCTGGCAGCGGAGCGTCGTGGAACTACGCGGAGTTTGGCGCGCTCGAGCCGAGCATTCGGGAGCGCTGTTTTCTCGCGGGTGGACTGAGCACCAGCAGCGTCGCGCACGCGATCGGACAGGCGCGCCCGTGGGGCGTGGATGTCTCAAGCGGAGTTGAAAGCGCTCGCGGTGTGAAGGACCACGCGTTGATCCGCGCGTTCATCGACGCTGTGCACGCGGCGTAACGGTCGCGCTCACACTCCGACAGCGATCTGCGTGCGCGTCGAGCCAAGCTCGGAGACCCAGTTGCGCATTTCCGCACGACAGGAATCCCACGCACGCGAGGTGCGCACCGCGAGGAACGCGTGGTACATCGAAAGAAGCGCAGCATCAAAGGTCGCGAAACTGTCGAGGCGCTCCTCGAGGCCAGCGCGCAGTGACTGCGGCTTGTCCTCAGGCTTCGGAAGTTTCAGCCCTGAGACCTCAAAGCGATCGCCCTGCAGCGTGCACTCCCACACCCGATCGTGCGCCGAGACGGTGAGCCCAATCTTGCGTGGCCACTTCCCCAGTTGCACCGCGCGAGCAGTCTCGGCGCGACGCGTTGGAGCATCGCCGCGAAGACTCGTGCGCCCCGACACTCCCCAAGCGCACTCCAAGTCAAGGGTCTTGTCGAGCACGATGGCGAAGTCGCCTTCATCAGTCTCGACGATCCCTTCGCGCGTTTCGGCGTGCCACCAGAGCCAGTAGAGAAAGAGATTGCCAAGGAAATCCTGTGGTTCCTGCGCCGTCCACGGGAGTTCAGGGCGATCGGCTGACGCACGCGAACCATCTTCGCGGGCGAGTTCGATCTCGGGCGGAGCACTCGAAAGCGGATGCGCGCGCAATTCGTCGTAGTCGCTCGTGCGACCCTTGGTCACGAGATAGTCGAGCGCCAGTCGTCCAGCGCTGCGCGGTTCAATGGCGACACCAAGCGAGTCAAGCATGAGACGACGCAACGCCGCGACTTCCACATCGCTCGTGATCGGCGCATAGAGCGCGCCCTTGGAAAAGTCCCACCAAATGGGCGTGTGCTTGGGACGGCGATACCGTCCTTCGGCGATCTCTTCATCGATGCGGCGCATCGCTTCGTCTCGCGCATCCTTGCGCGCGGCGCGTGGCAGAAATCCACTGGCATCATCGGTCGAACCCGCTGCACCTGCGTCCCGTGCAGTGCGACCGCCTCCACTTGATTTGCTCGCCGACTTCCCGCGCGAGGATGTACGAGACTCGCTCGCAGCCTGCGCGAAATGCGCGTCCTCGGCCATCGCGATGTAGGCGCGCTTGATCTCAGGTGGCACTCGCACGGCGTCGGCGCGGAATCCAAGCAGAAGGCCGCTGCCAAAGCCGATGCGTTCGTAGTCAAACGCGCGATCAAACAAGTGGCGACCCGCTGTCCAGCCGACATGGAGCTCGCCGGGCTTGATCGGCTCGAGTTCACCAAGGGCGTGTGCGCGCAGCGCCTCGAACCGCTCGGGATCGAGCATGTCGGGTGCATCGCCAACGACGGAGAAACGACGGTACGAGATGGCGCCAGAACGGAAGGGCATTCCGTCAGTGTCGCTGCAGGAGCGGCCTCGTGCGCTGCTCAACTCGGAAAGACAAGTTGTGCACAGTGCCGCTTGACGCGGCGCTCAATCCCGCGGAAGGCCGACCTGCACCAATGCGCTTCGGGGCGCGAATTGTCGCGTCGTCCCAGGCCCCTTGCGCTCCGTGAGGTCGAGCGCGAGCTTGTCGGCGGCGCCTCGGTTCTTGTAGCGCCACGCGACCATCGCCTTCACCGTCGCGCAGAGTCCGCCAAGACTCCGAAACGTGTGGTCCACCGCCGAGGCCTCGTAGCCCGAGTGCACCATGCAGTCGGCGCACTTGGCGTTGCCGCTTTTTCGGCCGTAGCGCTCCCACTTCGTCGTGGCCATGAGCTCTGCGAAGGTGTCGGCGTAGCCCTCCTGCAAGAGGTAGCACGGCTTCTGCCAGCCGAAGATGTTGAAGCACGGCATCCCCCACGGCGTGCACTCGTAGTCGCGCAATCCCATGAGAAACTCCAGGAAGAGCGGCGACTGGTTGAAGCGCCATCGCGGCTTCTTCGCATCGCTCCTCTGGCACGGAGTTCCGTCGCGGTTCGAGAGAATCATCGCAAACAGCGCCTCCGTGCGTTGGCGGCGAAGGAACGCCCCTTGGTTGGCAGCCTTCTCGTAGGCGTAACCAGGCGAGAGCATCATCCCCTCGACTCCGAGCTCCATTATCTCATCGAAGAACGCGCGGACGGCGTTGGGATCGGCACCCTCGAAGAGCGTGGTGTTCGTGGTCACGCGAAACCCGCGATCGATCGCCAAGCGCATCGCGTCGACGGCCTTGGTGAAAGTTCCCTCTCTGCAGACCGCAAAGTCGTGGTGCTCCTCGAGCCCATCAAGATGCACGCTCAGCGTCAGATACTTCGACGGCGTGAACCAGCCCGCGAGCAACTTCTCTTTCAGCAGAATTGCGTTGGTGCAGAGGTAGACATACTTCCGCCGCGCCACCAATCCCTCGACGATCTCCTTGATGTGCGGATGAAGGAGCGGCTCGCCGCCCGGGATGGAGACCATCGGCGCGCCGCACTCAGAAACGGCGTCAAAGCACTGCTGCGGCGTGAGCTGCCGCTTGAGAACATGGGCGGGATATTGGATCTTCCCGCAGCCCGCACAGGCGAGATTGCAGCGCAACAGCGGCTCCAACATGAGGACCAAGGGGTAGCGCGTGCGTCCGCGAAGCCGTTGCTTGAGGACATACGAGGCGACGGTCCACATCTGGCTAGCGGGTACGGGCATCGGAAGGGAGTTCAGTCAGAGGTCGGACGACGAAGCTCCGATTCTAGGAAATTCAAAGGTCGTCCGAACCGTGAGCGGAACAAGAGGCGTAGCGCGCAGCCATGCCGCCATCGTTGGCTTTTTCTTTCCACCCAACAGAGCAGTTCGAGGCGCTGGCGGACCTTCTCTCACACGAGGTCCCCCTTCGACTGAGCACCGCGTTCTGCTGTCTGACCTCGGCAGTGCGGGAGGGCTGTGCGCGGTCGAGAGTCAGCGTCTGCGGTAGAGTGCGCGCGCGCCACGGAACGGCGCAACGCACCGTGCACGCCGCCAACGATCCCACCACCCTTCAAACCAAGAGCGACGAGGACCTCCTCGTGCTGCACCGCGCTGGTGACGCGCGGGCGCTTCGCGTGCTCATCGAGCGCTACTCGGGCGAACTCCACGGATTCCTCACCCGCCTCGTCGGTTCCTCCGCGGGAGCCGACGATGTGTTTCAGGAGGCGTTCCTGCAAGTGCACCTCTCGGCGGATCTCTTTGACGCCGAACGACGCTTCAAGCCCTGGCTCTACACCATCGCCGCGAACAAGGGCCGCGACTTTCTGCGCCGACAGAAGCGCCGCTTTGCCGTGAGCCTCGATGCGCCAGTCTCCGCTAACGCGAATGCGGGGCTCATCGATCTGCTTCCTGGAAACTCCGAGCAGCCGAGTCACGCCAGCGCTTCGAGTGACGATGCCGCGATCGTCAAAGTGGTGATCGATGGACTTCCTGCACACCTGCGGGAAATCCTGCTGCTCTCGTACTTCCAGAAACTGAGCTACGCACAGATCGCTGACAGCCTGTCGATTCCGCTCGGCACCGTGAAGAGCCGCCTCCACGCAGCCGTCGCGTCGTTCTCGCAAAGCTGGAAGACTGCGCGCGCAACGCAAGAACTCAACGCACGATCGGCGAGGCCAAATCGATGAGGTCGAGCTTCGCCATCTTCGCTCGGTCAGCAAGGGTTCACACACGATGACCTTCGACGATTCCACGCAGGACCAGCGCGATCCAACGCTCTCGCCGCTCGATGAGCAAGCGGTCGACCTCCTCGTGGAGCATGGCTTTGATCTTGAGCGTGCCACTGCGGCAGCTCCAACGCTGCGCGAGCGACTCGCTGCAGCGCATGCAGTCTTTCATGCCACCGAGTCGTATCCCGTTGCTGCGCCCGATGCCGCATTGATCGACGCCACGCTTGCTCGCATCGACCGCGAAGAAGACGCGCAGGCAAGCCGCATGCGTTTCGGCGCGACGGTGGGCGATTCGGGCACTGGCGATCTTCCTTCGCGTGGCCTTCCGTCCCTTGGCCGCGGACGCTGGGCGGACTTTGTCGCCGTGGCGTGTGTAGCGATCCTCGTCGTCTCCATCGGATTGCCGATCCTCGACCAGATGGAGCACCGCAGCGCCGTTGCGGGATGTGCCAACAACATGCGCAGCATCGGCGCTGGGCTCGCGCAGTACCACGGTGACTTCAATTCGCGGCCCATCGCTGCGGGCTTTGCTCCCGATCTCGCTGGGCTCGCGTCGTGGGCGGGATACGACAACAGCAAGCACCTTGATGTCCTGCACCAAAAGGGCTACTGCGATCGTGCCTGCCTGAGTTGCGCGAACAACGATGACGACTCGGGCTACGCCTCACAGGTCCCCAACGAGCGCCTCAACCGCCTTTGGATGATGAACTCGCACCTCCCGCTCTTGGCGGATCGAAACCCTCTGGTGCTGCGGACGGCCTTCGGTCGCCCCATCGGAGCGTTGGCCGAAAACAGCCTCGACCACGGCGGAACCGGGCAGAACATCCTGTTCGCCGACCTCACGGTGGGCTTTGAGGGTTCACCGCTCCTTTCGGTGCGGTTTGAGGGCGCGGCAGCGGAAATGCCAGAGAACATCTGGATTCCAGCAGACCGAAGCGGCATCGAAGTCGGGCTGCAGTCGCCTCGCGACTGGAGCGCGCTCGATGTCTTCCTCCTCCAGTAGTGCTTGCCGATAACGGGAGGCAGCGGCTCGCGATGGGTTGACCACCGCGGCGCTTCTGCTATGTTCCTCGACCCGATTGGGATTCCATTATGCCGAAGAACAAAAGCCATAAGGGCCTCGCGAAGCGCATCAAAGTGAGCAAGACCGGCAAGGTCCGCTTTGGTCGTCCGCACAGCCGTCACCTCAAGAGCAACAAGTCAGGCACTGCGATCCAGAGCTATCGCAAGAAGCGGTACGCCCGCAGCGGAGAGATCCGCGCCCTGAGCAAGTTGCTGTTCCGTCCGCTCCTCTCTGTCGAGAAGGCGGAAAAGCGCGAAGCAGCACGCGAGCTCGAAGTGAAGGCCTAAGCCCTCACGCCAAGCACGCAGTCGATACCGAGTTCATCAGATCACCAGACCGTCGGGACGAAGAGCCTGGGAAGTCCCAGACCCCCGCCGGTCGTTGAGAACAGCAGAGGATTGATCCATGCCACGCGCACGCAAGGGTGCAGCCCGCACCCAGGCCCGTCGCAAGCTTCTTCGCGAAGCTCGCGGCTACTACGGAACGAAGTCCCGTCACAAGCAACAGGCGAAGGTCGCCATGATGCGCGCCAAGCGGCACGCCTGGCGCGATCGTCGCGCGCGCAAGCGTGACTTCCGCGCGCTGTGGATCACCCGCATCACCGCGGCGTGCCGCATGCGTGGAACCCGCTACTCGCTCTTCATCAACGGTCTGCAGCGCGCTGGCGTGCTGCTGAACCGCAAGATGCTCTCACTGATCGCCATCGAGGATCCAAAGACCTTCGACGCGCTCGTGACCGTGGCCAAGGCCAACACCACTGCGATTCCAGCAGCGGCGTGAGTTCGAGCTCAGCACTCAAGAAACATGACCCACGACGCCCGCGATTGCGGGCGTCGTGCTTTTTGAGTCGTACTCTCGCAGCGCGCTCGTTCAACGGCGCTCGACGCGGCGGTTCCAGAACTCCAACATCGCGCGTCGCTCCGTGGCGTTGAGTCGATGCGCATGGCAGGACGCCAACGCAAACGCGCTCAATGCTGCATGGCGCGCGGCTGCCGCCGACTCCTGTGAGGCGCGCTTGAAATGCTGCGCACTCTCCAACCACGCCGCTTCATGAGAAGGAAGCGGCATCAGGAGCAGTTGCTTGGCCGACAACTTGATCGCCGTCGAGCTCAGCGCGCTTCCTGCGTAGTGCGCGACGGCGCGTGCAGCGACAATCGGTGAAGCGAGTGCAGCGGCGAGTTGCCACACATCGACTCCCTCACGCGGAGTCACGATGAGCAGCGGAACCAGTGGCAGAACTTCGCCCCGCGCATCCACCCAGGCCTCGATCACTTTGGTTTGGGTTGCGACAAGGATCTTGGGCACCAGTCGCGTCGTCATCCACGCGGACATGACCTTCGACGCCTTGGCCAATCCAACGCGATCCACCGAGGGTTCTTCATAGCGCACTCCCAAGGCGCGCACCGCGCGTGTGCCGTAGTTGCAATGCGCGAGATCGATGTGTCCGGTCGTCACCAAACGCGGCGCACCACCCTCACGAATGAAACCCGCAAGCCCGTAGTACTGATCGCGAAAGTCCGCCGTCGCGTAGGCGATGCCGCCGATGGTCCGCTGCGGTGTCTGATGGACCGCGCGTCCGATCGGCGCGCCAAACGCTTCTGCGAGCACATTGGACCACGACTCGTCACCAATCTTGGGAGCGCTCGTCGACGACGCGAGCGGTTCAAACGAAGCGCCAAACGCGCGTCGAAGTGTGCGCGGACGCCTCGGCGACAAGACCAGCGTGCAGACGCGCACCGACGCGGCTTCGAAGAGTGACTCGTTGCACGACCAGATCGCGCAGAGATTTGCCTGCGCCAACGCCGCATCGCGCGCCGCACGAGCATCGCCCGTCGAGAGAAACGACTGCGGCATCACGAAGGCCAAACGCCCACCGCGCGTCAACCTCGAAAGATTCGTCAGGAGAAACGCAGCCGCAAGATCGGCGTAGCGACGCACCGCTCCATCGGTCGCATCGGCAATGACGCGTGCGCGTTCCCGCGAGGCTGCCGTGCCCTTCTCGAGCTGATTCAGAAACGGCGGATTGCCGAGGATCAGATCAAACTTCGCGTCGCCGAGTTGCGCGTCGAGCGTTGGAACAAGCGCATCGTGGACGATGAGGTGTTTGCGGAGTGCAACGGCGACCTTCTCGCGCGTGGCCTTCGAAACCCGGGGAGGAAGCAAACCGAGGAGCGCCGAGCGCGCAAGTTTCACAGCGACCGGATCAATGTCGACACCAAACACGCGTGTCGAGAGGAAGGCCTGCATCGGCTCTTGAACACGCTGAGCAATCTCCCGCGCCGCAGCAACGAGAAAGTTCCCCGATCCGCAGGCAGGATCAAGGAGGCGCCAACTTGGCGAGGAGGGTTTCCAGCCGCGCAACGCCTCTGTGACGAGGGCGGACACCAGCGCAGGCGGCGTGTAGTGCGCGCCTTGGGCCTTGCGCTTGCTGACACCCGCAACCGTGACCGTCGATTCCAACGCCATGAGATGTGTTCGGACAGAGATGGGAGTCCTTGGATGCCCGAGTCTGACCATGCGTGGACGCTACCCCGAACGGCGGAGGTTCGCACGGGAAGTATCCCCAGCTGGAGGAATCCTTGCGGTTCTGCAGGCCAAACCGATTGACTTCCCACAGAGGCACGCTCTGATGAATAGGTACCCATCACTCAACTCTGGAGGCTGCCATGACGACCGTATCAACGTCGGAGAGCGCGTCTTCGCGGGAACGAGAACAATCGCACGACGGAACCACTGGGCGCGCTGCGCCGAGCTCCGCCGTGCGCAACATCGTGTTGGCAGGTCCAACAGGATCGGGAAAGACGAGTCTGATCGAAGCGTTGCTGTTTGAGTCGGGCGCAACCAAGCGGTTAGGCACGATCGAGCACGGCGACACCGTCGGCGATCACGATCCAATCTCACGCGACTTGCGCCACTCTATCGACAGCAGCATGGCGCATCTGGTCGCGCATGACACGCATCTCAACCTGATCGATACGCCTGGATCGATGGACTTCATCGGCCGCGCCATCGCAGCACTGGCCGCGAGCGACCTCGTCGTGATGGTCGTCGACGCGCGAACGATTCACGATCCTGCGTTGCGGCGCATCGCCTCGATCGCTGCGGAACACAAACTTGCGCGCATGGTGGTCATCAACAAGATTGACGAGGACCGAGATCTCAGGCCCCTGCTCGCCTCACTCGGCGAGCTCTTCGGGCCAGCCCTTCGACCGATCGATCTGCCAAACGACCACGGACACGCCGTGGTCGATTGTTTTGTCGAGGAGGGCGGCGCGAGCGACCTCGGCAGCGTTGCCTCGTTCCACGCTGGGATCATCGATCAAGTCGTCGAAGTCGATGATGCGTTGATGGAGCGGTACCTCAGCGACGGCACGCTTCCACCCAAGCCATTGCATGACGCCTTCGAGAAGGCGCTGCGGCAAGGGCACTTGGTTCCTCTCGCGTTTTGTTCGGCACGCGAAGGCACGGGGATCCGCCAGCTCCTCGCTGACTTCATCTCGCTCGCACCCTGTCCAACAGAGGTCAATCCGCGACCGTTCCAACATCCCGCGAGTGAGGGCGAACCATGGCGCCCCACCTGCGATCCCACGCTGCCACTCGTCGCTCATGCGTGGAAGGTCGCTGCCGATCCCTATGTGGGACGACTTGCCACCTTCCGAGTCCATCAAGGCACGATCCAACGCGACTCGGTGATTCGCGTCGATGATCATCGTCGCACCGTGCGCGTGGCGCACCTCTATCGCGTGCAAGGACGACGACTTGTCGAAGTCGAATCACTTGGTGCTGGCGACATCGGCGCCGTGTCCAAGATCGATGAGATCCACACAGGCAGCATCCTGCACGACGGGCGCATTCCTGAAGGATTGCAGATGGATGCGTTGCCAATCCCAAGGCCCATGCAAGGCCTCGCCATCACCGCCGTGGCCAAGGGCGCGGAAGCAAAGCTCGGTGAGGCGCTGCACAAGCTCGCGCTCGAAGATCCGACCTTCCAAGTTGATCATGTCGCGTCCACGGGTGAGACGGTCATTCGCTGTCTCGGCGACCTGCACCTGAAGGTCGTGCTGCGCATGCTCGCGGAGCGTTTCGGCGTCACCGTCGATTCGTATCCGCCGCGCATCCCCTACCGCGAGTCGATCACGGCGTCCGCCGAAGGACACTGCAGGCACAAGAAACAGACAGGCGGTGCAGGACAGTTTGCCGAAGTGCACTTGCGCGTCGAACCGCTCGAGAGCGCTGCGCTCGATGGCAAGAACACTTCGGGACTCGAACTCGTCGACGACACCGTCGGCGGCAGCGTGCCGCGCCAGTTCTTCCCCGCCATCGAAAAGGGCGTTCGTCAAGCGATGGACGCTGGCGCCCTCGCGGGCTATCCGATTCGAGGAGTCCGCGTGAGCGTGTTTGATGGGAAGACCCATCCCGTCGACAGTAAAGAAATCGCGTTCGTGAGCGCGGGACGCAAAGCGTTCCTTGATGCAGTGTCCAAGGCGCATCCTGTGCTGCTTGAGCCGTTCGTCACACTCGAGATCACCACGCCGACCCAGGCGCTCGGCTCGATCGCGGCCGATCTCTCGACGCGTCGCGGACGCATCATCGAGACGCTCTCGCTGCCCTCCGACACGGCACTGGTTCGTGCCGAAGCGCCGCTGGCCGAAGTCGCGAGCTACGGAAACACGCTGAAGTCGATGACGCGCGGGCTTGGCTCGTTCGTGATGGAGTTCAGCCACGACGATCTCGCGCCTGCGTCGGTGCAACGGCAGCTCGCCGGCGAGTGGAAGCCCCGCGGCGGCGATGACGACTAGCGGCGCGCCGCGGTGAGGCCTATCGCTGCGGCGCGAGCGCTACATCGGACCAGTCGCGTTCGGCTTCTTCGCTTCTTCCTTGTGCGGCGAGCACTTGGCGAAGCGTGTAGCGGACGCGGTTGCGCATGCCGTGTGACGGACCGATGCGGTCGCGCACGAGGATTTCTGCTTCGACGAGCTGGAGTTCGGCTTCGTGGTGGCGACCTAGGCGCGCCAACACCTCGCCGCGCTGCATCGCAAAACGAATCGTCCACGGTGAGAACCCGCGTTCGTGCTCTCGTTGGATCGTCAGCAGCTCTTCGAGTTCTCGCAGCGCATCATCCCAACGCTCTTGCTTTCGCAGAGCATCCACGAGGTAGCTGCGCGTCTGCACCACGAGTTCGGCGGATTCGCCCTTGATGCGCGTCGAACGCTTGACGGCGCGCTGGTAGTAGTTGGCTGCGCTGGCGTAGTCGCCGTCTTCTTCAGCAAACTCGCCAAGAGCGCCGAGGCAATCGCTGGCCTGATCGACATCGTCGCGCGCCTCGATGATGGGGAGGAGATCGACATAGCGCTGCCGCGATTGCCGCACCAGCGCAGGGTCGAGGACGCGTGCTTCAGCGACCGCCTGCGCGAAAGCCCAGGTTTGCACGCATCGCGCTTCAAGCGCGGTCTTACTCGCTGGTCCAAGGCTGGGCAGCGCAGAAGCAGAGCTCTCGGCGAGTTTCGCCCAAGACTCACTGCGCGCGCTGTCGTGTCCGACACCCTTGAGCCAATCAAACGCGAGCTTCAACGCAAGATCCGCCGAGACCTCGTGCGCCTCGCCGTTCACAAGCTTGCTGAGTTCGTAGGCGGCCTCATCGATCTCACGAATATACGGAGCGTCTTGGGTGATGCCGAGCTTGCGCGCTGCAGGAACCAACTGGTCGTAGACGCGGCGGGAAATCTCAGCCGCGCGATACGACTCGTTGCTCTTCTCAACAGCGATCCAACCCGACACCACGGCGAATGCCACGGTGAGGAGTGCCGTGGCACCGACCGCCGCAGCGAGCTTCGGCTCCCGTCGAATCCACCATTGGAGTTTGCGCCAGGCGCCAGGAGCGCGTGCATGAACGGGCTCGCCGTGAATCACGCGGGCAAGGTCGTCCGCAAGTTCCTGCGCGCTTCCGTAGCGCGATCGCGGATCGCGCGCGCAGGCCATCGCCACGATGGCGTCGAGGTCGCGCGAAACCGTTGGATTCGACCTGCTTGGGACAGGCACATCTCGATCGGACACGGAGAGAATGGCTGCGTGCAACGGGATCCCATCAAAGATCCGCGGCTGCTTGTCGGTAATCAACTCGTAGAGCACCGCGCCAAGTGCAAAAACATCGCTGCGCACATCGATGGCGCGCGGATCACCAGTGCACTGCTCAGGACTCATGTAGAGAAGAGTGCCCACGATCTCGCCCGTCTCGGTTGCGACCGAACGGCCATCGGGCGTGGCCAACGCACGCGCAAGTCCAAAGTCGATGACCTTCACGACGCCCGCGTCGTCCACGAGGAGGTTCGACGGCTTGAGATCGCGATGCAGCACGCCCTTCGCGTGCGCCGAGGCGACGGCCTCGCACGCGGTTCGAAGCAGTTCGAGGCGCTGGTGCAGTGGAAGCCCGCCCTCCATGCACCGCCGAACGATGGATTTCGCACCCGAGACAAACTCCACGGCGATCCACGAAACCCGCGCATCGTCATCGAATCCTGCAGCGATCACCTTGGCGATGTTGGGATGCGAGAGCAGCGCCATGTGCTCTGCTTCGAGCTCGAAGCGCTTGCGGGCGCGGGTCCCTGCCATTTCTGGACGCAGCGACTTGAACGCCACATCGCGCGCAGGCCGCAATTGGCGCGCAGCATAGACCGCGCCGCTTCCACCTTGTCCAATCAGCGGACCAATCTCAAAGCCGCCGATCTTGCGGCCCGTGAGGATGCCCGCATCGCCGCCTACTCCAGCACTCGAGCGGACCGCGACCAACGCATCTTCGCCGCGAATGCCGCTGTCGGTGTCTTGCATCGCATCAGCGGCCAGGAGCGCAGCCACACGAGCAGCAAGATCGGGGTTGACCGCGGCGAGCTCGGCGAAATACTTCTCGCGCGCGAGCCCTTCGAGTGCGATCGCCTGCATGAAGGCGCGATCGAGCGACCCGAACTGGCTTGAAGGATCAGCCATCCTGTCGCTCCAGCGCCGAAGCGATGAACGCACGCCCAAATCGAACCATGCCCGCGACATCGGCTTCTGGAATGGCAAGCGCTGAAGCGACCTGTTGGTTGGTCAAACCGAAGACATAGCGAAATCGAATGATCTCCGCCGCCTCGGGTGACTCGTTCTCAAGCATCGCGACTTGCTCAAGCAGTCGGATCGCTTCTTCTCCAGTGCGCGCGGTCTGCGTGTCGCCAAGAGCCGCCGAGAGTTCGGCGATGCTCTGGTCCACGAAGATGGCCTTGCGCTTCTTCCGTGAGAAGGTCCGCGCCGCGTCAATAAGAAAGTGCTCCATCGCACGGGCGACCGCGCCAAAGAAGTGGCGGCGAGAGTTCCACTTCTTCTCGGGCTGTGCCACGAGCCGCAGATAAACCTCGTGCACCACCATCGTCGGCTCAAACTCATCGCGACGCGCTTCGCCCGCAATGGCCGACGCGGCCATCGCGCGGATGTCTCGGTACACAAGTGACCAGACTTCGTTCGCGGCGGCTGCGTCGCCCTCGGTTGCCCGGCGCAGGAGTTCCGTCAAGACAAGGGAGTGCATCGCATCGAATCGTACCAACCGCTTCACCACCGTTGCGCGGTACGCTTCTCCGATGCGCTCGCTTCTTTCTTCAGTCCGCCTTCGTCTGCTCGCCTGCTGCCTCATCGCTGCCCTCGGTCCGCTCGCGGCCGTTGCCTACATCACGGCGAGCCGCGCAGGCGATTCAGCTGAACGCACCGCCATCGCCTCGATGGCCGCGATCGCTGAGGCCCGCGGCGCGCAGCTCGATGCCTATGGGCGTGAGCGGTTTCGCAGCGTGTCGAGCCTGGCCAGCGCGCCTGCATTCACGGACGCCGCGGTCGCGCTCGCGGCGACCTACGCGGCCGATGGCACACGAGACGACGCCGCCTACACCGCTGCGCTCGAACCGCACAAGGCACACCTTGACGGGGTCGCGAAGTCCTGCGAATTCACTTCCATGCTGCTCATCGACGCCAGCGGACGCGTGGTGTACACGACGGGCGAGTCGCCCCTGCTCCATCACGCTCTCAGAGAGGCCCCGCTTGCCGGACTGGGCGTTTCGCGCGCTGTGGAACGGGTCCGCAGCGACCGTGCCACACAACTTTCGCCTCCATCGTTCGCGACCGAGGGAGCACCGGCTTCGCTCGAGGTCGTCGGACCCCTCCTGAAGGGTGACGAGCTTGTCGGATTTGTGGCGGTGACGCTCGATCGCGCAGAGCTCGCGGCCATCGTCTCCGACTACACGGGACTCGGCCGCACGGGCGACATCGTTGGCGTCTGCCGCATTGGCGCTGAGATGGCGATCACCACGCCGACGCGCGCAGACCGTGACGCTGCCTACACGCAACGGATCAAACTCGGCGCGAGCGAAGGCCGACGCTTGCAGGAACTCGTGTACGGCAGCCCGTTTCGGGGACGCGGAACTGACCTCGCTGGAAACGAAGTCGTCGGAGCGTGGGTCCGCGTGCCCTCACTGCGTTGGGGGCTCGGGGTCACCCAGCAGGTCGATGAGGCGCTCGCTCTGACGCGAAGCCAGGAAGAGGTCGTCAAGACCGTCGCCATGGCGTCGATCCCGCCCGTCATCGTGCTGGCGTTGGCAACAGCCTGGTCGATCCGTCGGCGCCCCACGATGAGTACGCCTCAAGTCAGCCAATCGCAACAACGCACCGCCGACCCGACCAGCGTTGCCTGATTGGCCTACGGCGTCGATTCAACGATCCATCGCATCCGCACCGCACTGGGCCAATGAGAAGCGCGGAGCCACGAGGTTTCCCTCGCGGCTCCGCGCATCAGCAAGCAGAATTCTCAACGACGCCGTCGACCAGTCAACCCCGCGAGGGCGAGAAGTGCGACAGCTCCAGGAGCTGGTGCTGGTGGCTGGACTTGTCCGCCACCAGAAACCGGTGCTCCCGTTGCATCAACGAACGCGAGAGGACTGTCGGTACCGCCCTTGATGAAGAACGCTTCACTCTGCGAGTCTTGCGCCGCAGAGAAGAGCACCGCGGTGTAGGTACGACCTGCACGGAGCTCGATGGGCGCTGCTGAGAACATGATCGGCGACCAGCTCTGCGTGAAATCCGCTGGCGAGAGCGTCAGCGTCAGCAGATTCACGGCGCTGCCAAAATCGCTGAATAGGCCTTCGTAAATCGAGAAAGTGATGCTCGCGCTGGTCTGTGGACCACGCTTCATCGTGAGCAGCGCGCCGCCGATGTCGGCGACATCTTGGCTGACGGAGTAAGTCCAGTGCTGCGTGTGATTCACATCACACTGCACTTGAGCTCCTGTCTGACCTGTGGACACAAAGATTGATGCCTCAGCAGCAGCCGCAAACGCCGACAGAGCGATGGCGGCGCACACCGTTGAACGAAACAACTGCGTACGCATGATGGATTTCCCCGACAAGACCGAATTGAACTTTTGAGACTCGCAAAAGCGCGCCTCGACGGGCGCGCTTGCTTCTGAACCTCTCAGTTCTCTCTGCGCTCGCTCATACAACACGAGCGAATACTGCGCCGAGAGAGACTGCGTGGATCGGATCATGTCGCGCGAGCGTTTGAACGCAAGTGACACGCGTCGGATTGTTGAAGGAGAGTTGAGGCGCGAACGCGATGCTTCGTTATGGAGTGTGGCGTTGCGATCGGGCTGGCCTGAAGCGCGCGCTCAGAGTTCGCGACTGAGCTGTCTCAAAGCTCCTCCAAGAATGCCTCCGCGTCGAAGTCTCAAAGTCCTGAACACCCAAAAAGAAGCGCGGAGCAGTGAGGTTTCCCTCGCTGCTCCGCGCATCACAGCACGATTGGGGGCCTGAAGCGATCCCGCGCTTCGAGCCACGTGTGGCATGGGCTCCACTGGTTTTTCGTAGGTAGTACGCGGCCTGTCAGACGCGCATTTCCCTCCCTACGGTCCTTGGATCCCTAGTCCTGTCTCTTCGGCAAGTGAGGCGCCCATTGCTGGGGTCCCTAAGGCTTCACTCGCGCACTGTCCCTTTTTCCTAACTGCCACAACCAAACCGCGCCTGAGAGCGGTCCAAAGATCCGAGTCCTGTGTCCAGCAGGGCTCAGTTCCGCGGCACGAAGAGTGCGACATGCATCGCAGCTCCAGTGACCGTAGGCTCGCTTCTTTCGCGCATCAACTTCCGCGTGCCAGCGCTTCCAGAGTGAACTCTAGAAGCTTCCGCTGACATTCCTTGAAGTTGGTCGGAAACGCCAACTTCCTCAGAAGAGTTCTGCGCGGACGAAACGACCGCGTTGGACTCACTCTGACCGTGCGCTAGGTTCAGGCCTTCGCCTGCGCCGAGCCCGATCAGGAGTGTCGGGAGACACACCGCAAGAAACAATACAACTCGAGGGGCCCGAGGAGCAAAATGCTGCCAAGAACCACTCACCTCCCGGAACAACCGGGAAGTCCTATCGTGCGACGACAAAACGCGTCGCGTCGAAGTTCCACGTTCGACAAACATATGAGGGTCACTCTCTCCCTTTGAGGGACCCTCCCTCCGAGATCGAACATGCCCTGCCTTCGCGCGCCGTCAACGCACAATTCTGAAAACAGTCGTCTTTTTGGGTAGCGCGCCATAACGGTCTGTTGGGCTTGTGTTTGCGCCCGAAAATTCTCAGGACCATCGGGTGGACAACTCTGGAACCGAGGCCAAAAACGGAAAGGGGCGGTCCTTGTGGACCGCCCCCTCTTTCTCGTGTTGTTCCCCTAAAGGTGAACCTGTCGGGGTTCCTCCGCCCCTCGCTGTCGGGTTTTAGCCGAGGAGCGAGAGGACCTGCTGGGGAGCGCTGTTGGCAAGGGCCAAGGCCTGGGTCGCAGCCTGCGAGAGGATCTGCGAACGAGTCATGGTTGCCGTTTCCGCTGCAAAGTCGGTGTCACGAATGGCACTCTCTGCTGCAGTGGTGTTCTCAAGCGCGATGCCAAGACTGGAGATCGTTGCACCGACGACGTTCTTCTGGAACGCGCCGAGACGACCGCGGAGACTGGAGACCTGCTTGATGGCAGAGTCAATGACGTCCTGAGCCTTCGAGAGGTCGCCGTTCTGAACGTTGGCAAGACCACCCGACTTGAGGTCGGAGAGGAAGCCTGCCTCATTACCACCGAGGTTACCCGTGGTGACGGTCTCGATACCGAGCGAGACCTTACCAGCGAGGTTCACCGACGGAGCGAGGTTGAAGTTCGCACCACCGCTGGTGATGTGGAAAGTCTGCGTTCCGCCGACGTCGTTCATTGTGCTCGTACCGTCGAAGGTGATCGAGACATCGAAGCCGTCGCTCGAAACGCGGGCAGTCAGGCCGTCCGTAGTGGCCGAGGTGCCGTTGATGAGCACAGTTGCGTTGCGACCCGCATCCTTGAGATCGCCGACGGCTGCGCCGCCAGTCGCTGCTGCAAAGATGAAGTCCGTGGCGCCCTGGTTCGAGAGCTCCTTGACACGCACGAACGAATCGCTTCCGTAGGCCGTGGAGTTGATCGAGACGCGATCGGCCGCAGAGGCCGACTGCACCGCGGAGATTCCCAGGGCGTCCTTGAAGCTGTTGATCGCGGTGAGGATGTCGGTCTGCGAGGTGCCCGAGGCGAAGGTGAACTGCTGCACACCCTTCGTTCCCGTGATTTCGAAGCTGACTTCACCCGAACCACCGTTGGCGAAGTTCGCACCCGTCGACAGGAACACAGCACCGGTCTGGGCTGACTCAAGGACGGTGATGGTCACTGCGCGGGCAGTGCCGTCATCCGAGAGCTTGGCAGCGTTGACCGTCACGTCCGTGAGGAGCGTGTCGTCCACACCGCTGACCGTGTAGTCGAAGTTGCCGTTCAGGAGCTTGGTGCCCTGGAAGCTGGTGGCGTTGGCGATACGGTCGATGGTCTGAAGGATCGAGTCGATCTGGAGCTGATTTGCATCGCGCTCTTCCTTCGACACGCCTGCCTCGTTGGCGGTGGCGCCCACGAGACCCTGCAGTTCGACGAGCATGTTCGAGACTTCCTGCAGACCACCTTCGGCGACGTTCACGACCTGCTCAGCGCGCTGAGAGTTCGAGATGGCGCTGTTGATGGCCGACTTCTCCGCACGGAGATTCTCCGATGCGATGAGGCCTGCGGGGTCGTCTGCACCACGATTGATGCGAAGACCGGTCGACAGGCGTTGCAGGCTCTGAGCCATGCCCTTGTTCTGGTTGCCCAGCACGCGCTGAGCAATGAGTGACGGAATGTTCTGATTGATACGACTCATGACAACTGTCCTCCGTGATATGCCGGGACTCCGGCTGGTTCGTTTCGACCGCCCCGCCTTGGGGCGTTCGCGCCCTCCGCGCATGCGGTGGTCTCTCTCGGTTGCTTGCCGGTCCTCCAGCAAGTCCGAACGATGATGAAGGCGCGTCCTGCACCCAGTGCTTGGCGGGACTGAGGTTCCCGACGCCGTTGAGATCGGAGGAGCACAGGGGTGACTTCACGGGCAGCCTGCATTTCCCGCCCGATTCGCCGTGGGAAGAGTCGGATGGGGAAAAAGCCCGCCACTTCTGCGCGTCGCGACGGACCTGCGGACTCGCCCCACGAGTTACCGAGCCGCGACGGCGAGTTCGAGACGGGTTTCGGAAGGCCGATTGAGCCAAAAATGCGACCGCCCAGCAGATGCTGGGCGGTCGGGAGGGTCAGTCAGGTTGAAGGAGCAGGTCCCAATGGACTCCCCACGATTACTGGAGGAGCCTGAGCACATTCTGCGAACTCGAGTTCGCGGTCGCAAGGACCGAGGTGCCGGCCTGCTGAAGGATCTGGGCTCGGGTCATGGCGGCAGTCTCAGCGGCGAAGTCCGTGTCGCGGATCTTCGATTCGCTCGAGGTGATGTTCTCAAGACCAACCTGCAAGCTGCGTGAGTTGGTCTGCAGCGTGTTGCGCTCGAAGGCGCCGAGTCGTCCACGAAGAATCGAAACTTCCGTGATCGCAGCGCTCAGCACATCGCTTGCTTCCGCTGTCCTTCCGAGCGCCAGCGCATTGGGCTGGCCACTCTTGAGACTGTCGAGGAAGAAGCGCCCGCCTTCGATGGTGGTGCCACCGATGCGGCTCGCCGCCACCGACTTGATGCCGATACCGACTTGTTGCGCGGTGGTGATCGACGGTCCGAGTTGGAAGGTCGCTCCACCACCCGTGATGTTGAAGTTCGACGGCGTTCCGCTCACGGTCGTCGCAAAGAGATCACTGAGTTCGACATCGATGGCCAACGCTGGCGTGTTCAAGGCCACCGCGGTGCCGTTGCCGGTCGCCAGGGCACCGTTGATGATCGCCGCCACATCGCGACCTGTGTCACGCTGCGTCGCTGTACCACCTGGTGCGCTGTAGGTCTGGAAGAATGCGCCACCCTGTCCAATGCGACGGACCGAGACAAACGAATCGCTGCCGTAGTCGGTCGAGTTGAAGTAGATGCCTGAGAGCATGCTCGCGCTGTTGCGAAGCGCTGCGCTGATACCTGTCGTGTCGCGCACGGTGTTGACCGCAGCAAGGACGGCGGAGAGCGCGGTGCCCGACACAAAGGTCAGCGTCTGCACACCGAGATTGCCCGCGAGTTCAAGCGTGACGCTTGAAGCCAGCGTGCCCGTCGCGGCCGAGAGGAAGAGCTGCCCAGTTTGCGCGGACTGCGTGACTTCCACCGAGACAGCGATGGAAGGATTGCTTCCAAACTGCACGCCGTGGATGTCCACGCCGTCGATGTCGACCGCGTTGATGCCGCTCGTGACATACTCCAAGGAGCCATTGAGCAGTTGCAGACCCGCGAACGAAGCCGTGTTGGAAATGCGCGTGATCGATTCGACCGCGCTGTCGATCTCCAACTGGTTGGCCTGGATTTCCTCTTCGCTGATGCCGCCCGTGTTGGCGCTGTTCACCACGAGACTCTTGATCGAGTTGAGCAGGTCGGCGACCTCGGCGAGGTAGCCTTCGGTCGTTGCGATGACCGAGCTTGCGCGCTCCGAGTTGTCGATCGCTTGTCCGATGCCCCTGATCTCCGAACGCAAGCGCTCGGACACAATCAGGCCAGCGGGATCATCGGCGCCGCGGTTGATCCGCAGGCCAGTGGCGAGGCGTTGGAGGCGAGTAGAGAGGTCGACATTCGATCGCGCGAGGTTGTTCTGTGCGATGAGCGACGGGACGTTGGTATTGATGCGAGCCATGGCAATCCTCCTTGACTGAGAGGCCCGGTCAGGCGGTCTCGCGCCTGCTGGTCTGGGTTGCCGCGAGCTTCGCGGCTGTGGGCAGGACCGTCCCGCCCGAGGGAGCCTTCGCGCCGCGTGCATGCGCACGAGGACGAAGTAAGCCGAGTTCACCGCGGAACGCCGCAGCTTGCTCGTTCTCATTCTTGATGGCGTCGTACACCTCTTTGCGGTGCACAGCCACTGTTGCAGGCGCTTTGATGCCGATTCGCACCTTGTCGCCTCGAATGTCCACGATCGTGAGTTCGACGTCATCGCCGATCATGATCGTTTCGTCGATCTGCCTGGAGAGCACCAGCATGATGCGGGCTCCTTCCTTGTGGGCATCCGTGCCCGTGAGAGTTCATCCATGTCACGCTGGCATTTGCCAGCACGCCATCTATCCCGGACTGACACAACGCACGCGTCAGGCGATCTTGGCGACCGCGGTCTCCGCGATCTTCACCAACTCGTGGCGGGTCGACCACTTCTTCTCGGCAAGCACCAGCTGCATCGCCGTGCGATTGCCGCTGTTCACCACCAAGGGACCCTGAAGGTTCGCGGTGAGCGACTGGTCGCGCTTGTTCACGATCACGAGCACCTGGGCATCCGCGATCTCGCGCAATCCGAGTTCGTCCATCTGCTCTTTGCGAATGTTGGCTTGGAAGTCCGGCAGCCAGAGGGCTGGGTCGGTGACCACGAACGCGAGATCCGCGCTCTCGGTCGATTGCAGCCAGAAGAACACGCCGTTCTCGTCGGGCTGCAGCAAAGCGAACTTCTTGTAGCTCGAGAAGCCCAGCAATCCGCCGGGGAACTCGAGGGTGCGCGACTCGTCGATGTCGACAGGGCCAAAGCGCGTGGTCTGGATCAGCATGTCCTGTGCTCCATGCGGCCTTCCAATCCTTGGAGTCTGGCATCCATGCCAGTCGGGCTCCATCCCTGGTCCGATCAAAGGGGCCGTACCCTCGATCAGTGAACCGCGCTTCCGCGCGGGTTGTGTGCTGTGCTGTGCTAGCGAAGGTAGTCAAGGAGGCTCAGATTCACTGCCTTGGCGGCTCCCGCGAGTCCTGCCTCCAGCTGTTGCTGAAGATTGGCAAATCGCGTCGCTGCCTGCGTGAAGTCGAGATCCTGAATACTCGATCGCAACGCCATGTCCTGAATGCCGAGGTCTTCCTCGCGGACCGCCGACTCTGCGACGCGCCGCGAGCGGACTCCAACATCAGCACGCGCTTTCGCTGCGAGTGAGATGTCAGACTCCAATTTGCCAGTTGCAAACTCGATGCCACGCTGGTCGTTGCTCTGCAACGCCTCGCGCAAGGCAATGAGGTGCGAAAACACACTGTCCACGGCAACAAGTGCGCGATCAGTGCCCACCAAACTTGCCGTGCTGCTGGTGCCCGCAATTCCCAGATCGGTCGCGGTCCCGCTGTTGTTGATGTCCGTGACAACGAGGGAAGCTCCGATGGTCGCATCGGTGAGTTCAATGCCGTTGCCCGTCGTGGTGAGAGAGGCGCTGAACTCTGCAGGCGTGATGCCTGCCGCCAGCGCAGCCGCATTGATCTGATCGAGGACATCTTGCACCGTGGCAGCGCCATCGATGTCGACTTCGAAAGTGCGCCCGTCCTTCACCGTCACGCGGAAGTCGCGGTCGGCGGCTGGATCGGGAAGACCCGTGAGTGGATCGACCGAACCATCGATCTGCGAGACGCCGCGACCCTCGTTGAAGTCCGCGAGCCGCGTGCCGCCGCTGAACGATCGGAGGCCGAGTTCACTGGCGGTAGTGCCGCCAATCTCCTCGATCGCCATCGTGGTGCCCGAGAGTTCATTGCGAATGTTGAGGCGAGTTCCATCTTCGGCGATCTCGACGCGCGCGCCGATTCCCGCACTGGTGACGGCGTTCTGGAAGTCCTGAATCGTCGTAAGCGCGCCAAGGTCGATGCGCCGCGTCTGACCGCCGTTCCTGAGCATGATTTCGCCGAGAGGCAGCGTCATGCCTGAGAGCGAGTCGAGTCGAGTCAGCGGCGTGATCTTCGGATCGAGATCCATGCCCGAGGTCGTCGCGCCGCCTGGATAGGTCCCTTGAAGGCCAAGGTCCCCCGCCGCGGTCGATGAGTTCGAATCGCGGATGATGACGCTGATCCCCAAGGACGGCGTGATGGCGATGCGGTCCCCCGTGGCCGCGTCAATCCCCACGGTCGCGCCTGGGTCGGTCGCCTGAATGACCGTCGTGAGTGCGGTGAGGACATCCCCCACGGAGTCCGCATCGGACAGGTCGAGTTGCGAGACCGTCCCGTTCACATCGATTTCGATGACTCCAGCTCGGACGCCGTTTCCGTTGGCGCCGCGAAGTTCCGAGAGCCGCGTGGCTGCCACCATCGACGGATCGAGGTCACGCTCACCTTCGACGCGTCCTGAGAGCGCGCCGAAGGCAGCCTCTGCGCCGATCGTGACTCGCACATCCGAGGCCAAGCCGAGATCGCCAAGCATGCCCTCGCCACCGCCGATGTAGCGCACACCGCCGAGAAGCGAGGTAAAGGGTGCTTCGCTGTGACGATCCCCACCAAAGAAGTGAATCCCGCGAAGGTCGCGGTTGGCCACCGAAAGGAGCGAGTTGAGCATCGAGTCGATGACCGTGGCCTGGTTCTGCCGCGTCGCCTGGTCGCTGCCGACACCGATCTGAGAGAGCCCGATGCCGCGCGCCTCCTGCAAGAGGTCGCTCACATCGCCAATCGAGTTGTCGAGGGCGTTCAGCGTGGCGTCGGCCTGGCTGAGATTTCGCGTCCGCTGCTCACGCCGCTCGATCGCATCTTCCAAGACGCTCACCGTCGAAGCGCCGATGGCGTTCTCTGACGGCCGCGTGAATTCCTTTCCCGCAGCAAGCCGAACCTGGAGAAGCAGGAACTCGCGATTAGTCTTCTGAACACCCGACAGGGCAATTCTCGACGCTAGAGCATTCGGAACGCGCGCGAGGTTGGCAGGAATTGCACCCATGGGAGGATCTCCAACCCAAGGGAGCAAGGGGTGTGCCGCTCCGTAATCACGGCGCCCATCGCCTCCAATTGATCCGCGGTCCGCGGAACCGGGTCTGAGAAACCAAATCACGGAGCGAAGTAGGGTGAAATCCCCCGAAGGGCTGCATGGCGAAGCAGTTCTGTCGCACTTCCTAGTGAGTCCTTCCGGGCTTCGCCGCGAAAGCGGCACAGAGAATTCGAGCAGTGAGTTGAGAATGTGAGACCTGCAACCAAGCGATTCGTTCGGGGCAACAACCGGATCGCTTGGTGTGTGGGGTGTGCTGAGGTGGTTCAATCGATCGCTGGCTGCTAGTGGTGAGCCTTGTGGTCGAACCGCCTCAATGCCGCTCCAACGGGGGCTGGTCTCCGCTTGTGTCTTGGACGTGCGATCACGTCCCGTACGTCCTAGACAGAAGTCTCAACGACACGCCGATTACATCGCGCCGACGAGCAATCGTCGGCGCGTCTGTTTTTGCATTGATTTGCATTGAGTGGAGGTCAGTGCTTCGACTTGATTCCCTTTGGGCGCCTGCAGTTACGACTGCCGCGCTCTCAAACTGCCGCAGTGGATCGGGCGTTGGCGCACCTGGAAAACTGCACAACTTTCAAAAAATCGGCGACGCTGCTTTGCGCGGAAACGGCGTTTCGTCGCACTTCCAATTGGTGGATGCAGCATTGCGGCCCTATGGCCGCACCAGGAGCTCGCAGGTTGTTTGAGCATGGGATGGCATGACTGTGGGTATCGCACTCTTCGATCCAACCGAGACGACCTGTGGATCGAGGGGAGTTTGGCGCGCGAGAATGGCTCAGAGGAAGCGACCGGCTTGCCGATCGCCTCACGAGAGTGACGCGTTGAGCTCAATGGGCGTTTCCGCACCGCGTGTCGTGACGCAGCTGTCGCGTTGTGCGTCGTGACATCGGGACAATCAATCCTCGAGGACCAAGCGCCGACGGCAACGTCGGCGCTTGGGTTTTTGGGGTGGGCATCGTGCGCGCGGGAGCGGTGAGGCCAGTCTGCCGCTTCATGAGCGTGCCGCCGCAGCCGAACTGTCGAAGGAGCGAACTTGATCCTCCGACGAAACTCGGAAACCCACAGCGCCCGACTCCTAACCTCGCGGCGCTATGTCGGACTACCTCTACATCGATCCTCGCGGACGCCGCTCGGGCCCCTTCTCGGAAGCTGAACTGAAGCTCCTCGCGAGCCGCGGGCTGCTTGAGACGGACGGCCATGTTGAACTCGAAGGTCTCGGCAGCGTGTGGTCGGTGGGTGAGGTTCCGTGGCTGAGCCAGCGGCCTGCCGCTTCGGTCACGCAACCCACGACTCCCCCGCCGCCGCCGCCTGACGCGCCCGCGGCGCCCACGGCATCGGGAGCGCATCAGCCCACGCTCGAATCGCTCGACCACCGCTGCGCGGCCGCGTTTTCGATCCCTCCGCAGACCCCACAAGACGCCTTCGCGCGGGCCAGCAGTGCGACGCCCTCGCCGCTCGGCGCGCCTCTGCCAACTTCGAGTTGCTCGCGCGCGGTCTTTGTGATCCTCGCGATCCTCCCCGCGTGCATCGGACTCTTCGGTCTGCACAGCATCGTCGCTGGCTACACCCGTCGCGGCATCATCGCGCTGGTCTTGTCCATCGTCACCTGCTTCGGATGTTGCTGCATCGCGATCCCGCCCTGCGCGTGCTTGAGCGTTCCAGTGTGGATCGTGCTCTTCGTGCTCGCGATCTATGACGCCTGCACGGTCAAGGTCGATGCGAAGGGTCGAGCCCTCAGCTAAGAGCGGCGCCAAGTCGCAGCGTCACTCCACTCACACAATCGACAGGAGCGTCTGCAGCGTCTCGTCAATCGTGGCGATGTAACGCGCTGCAGCTTGGAACTGCCGCTGGTAGGCGAGCATGTTGATCGACTCTTCATCGATCGACACGCCGCTGGTGGCCTGAATCTGCGACTCGAGGTTTTCGCGCACGAGCATCGAGCTCTCGGCTTTGGTGTTGGCTGCCTCAGTGCGCACCGCGAGGTCGGTCGTGACGCTCTGCCAGAAGCCGCGCAAACTGCGGCCCGCGAGACTCTCGACGCCCACATCTTCCAATCCTGCGATGGCCAGAGCGCCAGTGTTGGAGCCAGGAATGTGGCCTTGTCCAGCAGCGAGCAATCGTGGATCGTCGACGAGCGCCTGGTTGATGGCGAGATCGGTCGCGTCGCTTCCACCAAAGAAACTGTTGATGCCAAGAGCCGCGAGCATCCCGCTCGAATCCTCGCTGAAGCTGACTTGGTAGCCGTTGGACGCATCAATGCGCAGTGCGCCGTCGGCCGTCACGCTGGAACTGCCCGTGCCTGACGGGAACGCAGCAGCGATGGTCGCGGAGAGCGCGTTGAGCGAAGTCGTCGCAGGATCAACGGCAATGAGCACGGTGGTGCGCTCGCCTGTCGATTGGTTGGTGACATGCAACTCAAACGAGCCGTTCCTGATGTCAAAGGGAATCTCCGCAGCGTCGGCCGCGAGATTGGCCGTTGGATCGCGGACGGCATTGAGGCCCGTGACGCTGGAAAAGCCCCGCAAACCCTGGCCTTGCGAGTGAACGCGGTTCACCTGGAACGCGAGTTCGCGCGCAAGGGTGTCGAGGTCTTCAATCGCAGGATCCACGGTGTCGGCGCGCTGACGGAAGAGTGCACCGATCTGGCCGCCATCAGGATTGAGCGTCGTGCCGTCGGCTTCAACGCGCAAGGAGAGCGCGGTGCCGTTGCCACTGGCTTCAGTGCGCAGCACGATGCCGCGCGACTCGCCTCCAAGGACGACAGGAATGGAGTTCACCAGCACATCGATGGCGCCGTTGGCCTGCTCGATGCAGCTCACGGGAATGAACTGGGAGATCTCGTCGATGAGAATGTCCCGCTGATCACGCAGCGCGTTGGCGTCGCCGCCTGTTCCGCCCTGCTCGGTCTCGACGATCTGGCGATTGACATCGGCAACCTGATCGAGCAATCCATCGACAGTACGAATCGTCGCGCCCAGCGCGCGGTCGATCTCGGTGCGGACCTTGGTGTGCTCGATGCGCAGCTCGCGAACCGCTGTGGCGAGGCCGCTTCCCTGCTGAATGACGACGGTTCGGACCGCTTCATCGGTGGGGTTGTTGGCCAGTTCGCTGAAGCTGTTGAAGAACGCGCTGAGACGGCTGGAAAGGTCCTGATCGGTGAGCTCGTTGCGGATCGTTTCGATCGCGTTGAGGAAGCGCTGGTCGACCTCTGCAGAGTTCTGATCGCTGATGGCGGAACGGGCGCGACCTTGCAGCGCGGTATCGACGGTGCGCTGAATGCGTGCGAGTTGCACACCTGTTCCGATGAATCCGCCGCGACCGATGAACTCAGGACGACTGGGCGACAGCCGTGCAACTTGCCGGTTGTAGCCAGGCGTCGCTGCGTTGGCCATGTTGTTGCCTGCGACCTGAATCGCGGCTTGCGACGCGAGAATCGCCGACTGTCCGATTTGAAGAGCGCCGTTGATGCTCATGGTTGCTCACTTCTAAGCGCTTGCACGCTTCGACTCTGGAACACTTCGACTGCCCGCAGCTCAACTTCGAATGTCGAGGCTGGACACCACATTCGGTCCCATCGCAATAGCACCGCCGCGCGAATACACCTTGGCGTGGGCGAGTGCGGAGTTCACGGTCTGCATGATTCCCGCCATGTGCGCGGAGAGCCGCTCACTGGCCTGACGAACCACGCTGGTCTCACGCGCGGTGGATTCGATGACGGTGCGCAACTCACTGCGCACGAGATCGAGTTTGGCGCGTTCTGGCTCAGCGAGATGCGCGGCGACTTCACTGAGCGGCGACTTTGCGGCGATGCCCAATCGCGCTGAGAGCGCTGCCGATTCGGCCACGCGAGCCTGTTCAACTGCTGCGAGTTTCTGCAGCAGCGCGCTTTCGCCTTTCTCAAGACGACGGAGCTCTTCGAAGTTCGCAGTGCGCACTGCCTCACGACGCGCGCGGACTCCCGTGAGAATCTGCGCGTGAATCAGGCGCGACGATTCGAGAATCTCAAGAAGTCGCATCGCCTGTGGACGCGTGGGCGTTGTTGCTGGCGCAGCTTGACGCTGCGGAGTTTGCAACGGCGACGAAGGAGATCCGTGCGGCTTATTCATGGCTTGACCGCCTTTCCTTCGGGCCGAACACCCATCGAGCGCTCGAAGCGATCGGCGGTGCGCTCGACGAGTGCGAAGTTCGAACTCTCGACAAGCTTGTCCGCAAGCATCGCGTCAAACATCGGGCGAAAGCGCCGTTCCGCGGTGCCTGGAGTGAACCCCTCTGCCGCAAAGCCGCCTTCGCGCAGCGCAGCGAACACGGGCTTCACTAGGCCTTCACTCACCAGCGTCTTGGCGGCTTCGCGCGCAAGACCACGCGTATCGCCGTGGCGCGCCCGAGCAGCAAGTCGCTCGTCAGGAGCCAGAACGCTCGACATGGCACTTGGAACGATCGTGCTCATGACTTGATGACCTCCGCCTTGAGCGCGCCTTGGCGCACCAGCGCTTCGATGATCGAAACTTGCGTCTTGAACGGCACATCGATTTCAATCAGTGCATCCAAGAGCGTGCGCAATCGCATGCTCTGTCGCTGCGACTCGCCTGTGGCAATGCCCGCCCAGGCGACAGTGTCGGTAATGGGCTGCGCGGCCGACGGCTCAATCTCAGGCGTGATCGTGGTAATGCGCAGATTTCCTGCCGAAACAGCTGCAGGACGGAACTCCACGCGCTCGTCAACGGTGATGACTTCTGCGGTGCGATCGATGGTGATGCGCGCGGGTGTGCGAATGAGATCGCCAGGCACCGAGAAGGTCATGAGCTGCGCGAGGAACTTGTTGCGGTTCTCCAACTCATCGACGGGAATGCGCACCCGAATGGTCTGCGCGTCCTCCACCTTGGCAGCTCCCGAGTGACCCGACACCACTGAGAGCTCATCGTTGATGAGGTCGGCGATGCCCGAAGCCGTGGGATATCCCGCGTATTGCGGATGAAGCACGAGCGCGATGGTGTCGCCCTCAAACGGGTTCATCGTGATATCGCGCACCATGCGAGCCCCCGCGCGAATGCGGGCCTTGGTCGGCATGAGTGGATCGACTTCGAGTTCGCCTTCAGCCACGGCAAAAGGGGTCCACTCCGCAGGGTCCGCGGGCCGCACGGGCATCTTGAGGAAGCTCGTGACCAACTGGCCGCCTTCGAGGCTGGTCGCCGTGCCGACGATGCCGATGGTGGCGTCGAGTCGGTCGTCGGTTCGAGCACCAGTCCGTGGGATTTCGATACTGACAAACACGAGTGCCATCGAGCGGGTCTTGGCTGCGCTGCGAAGATCGAGGGAGATGTTCCCCGTGTTCTTCAAGAGCTGCGCGTAGGGACCCATCGTGACCGTCGAGTCCTTCATGCTGTCGCCCGTGCCGTTGAGGCCGTAGACGAGTCCGACGCCGACGAGCCGGTCACCCTCAAGTCCGCGCAACCGCGCGTACTCCTGCAGGTCGCCAGCGACCGCGATCGGAACCAACAGGGTGAGCACGACCAAGAGCGCCGCCGCAGCGACAGCGACACTCGCGATCGATTCGGGGGTCGACGGAGGCGCAGAAACTGCGCCAAGTCGACGGGTCTGCGCCCGAATGGTCGTGCCGAGGAATGCAAGGAATGCGCAGTGCGAGCCGAGACCGCGTGTCATGGGTGGGACCTCCTGTCCGTCGGCGTTGGATTGCAAGCCTTGTGCCAGTCAGGACCGTTGGCGTGGATGCGAGAAGTCGCCCCTCGCAGGCCGATAGACCGCGATGCTGTCCGCCTTCACGCGCTTCGTGCGACTCGCCGCCCCATTCGTCCTGGGGTTTTTGCTGACGGCGTTCATCCTGACGGGCTGGACGGGGGACGCGCAGACCAATGTGATCCTCTCGCTCGGGACCGTCGCCTACCGCGATGGCTCACTGGCCCTCTGTTGGTGGGCGGGCGCGTGGGGACTCGGCCTCGGACTGACGCGCCTGGCCATCGGGCCGAGCTTGCGCGCGATTCGCAGTGCGGCGGTTGGCAGGACTCCTGTGCACCACGCGGATGAAACCAGTCTTGACGAACTGGCGATCGCGTTGGGCTTGGGCTCGGCATTCCTCTTGACACTCGACGCGGTGCTCGGTTCGGTTGGACTCCTCGGGAGTGCCAACGGACTTGTCGCGTGGGGCGTGATTGGAGTTGGAGTGATCCTTGGCGCGCGCGTGCTGCGTGAGGCGCCTGTCCAAGTCGGCGGAGCAGCTTCGACGAGTTCCGTGAAGGCACCAGGTGAAGTTCCTGCGCCGAGCAGTGCGATCACGGCGGTGTATGGCCTGGCCTTCGGCGCGATCACGGCGCTCTTGATCACCGCTGCCTCGAGCGCTCCTGGTTGGCTCTGGTCGAGCGAGTTCGGCGGCTTTGATGCGCTGAGCTACCACTTGGTGCTCCCGAAGGAGTGGTTCCTCGCTGGAGGAACCATCACGCCGATCGACGGCAATGTCTACTCCGCGCTGCCGTCGTTCGTGGAGAGCGCGTTTCTGCACTTGATGTTCCTGCGGAGTAATCCCATCGACGGCGCGTACGCCTGCCAATGGTGGGCGGCGGGCGCCACACTTGCGACGGCGTTTGCGCTGACACGACTCGCGCGTGCGCTGATCTCGCCACACGCTGGCACGATGGCGGCGCTGGTGTTTCTCGCGACGCCGTGGACCACCGTCGTGGGATCGCTCGCCTACAACGACATGGCCCCCTGCCTTCTCTTGGCCACGGGATGGCTGCTGCTTGTTCGCGCCAGTGGTGCAGACCAGCGACTCGATCTTCGCGCTGCTCTGTCGCTTGCGCTGCTTGCCGCTGCTGCATTTGGCGGCAAGCCGAGCGCGCTGCTGTTCATGGCGTTCCCGCTTCTCACACTCACACTCCTGCGTGCGGGACCCCGCGCGTTGCGGTTCGCACCGATGGTGCTCCTTCTCGCGGTCGTCGTCCTCAGCCCGTGGTTGGTGCGAAACCAACTGGCCTACGGCAATCCTTGCTTCCCATTCTTGAGCAAGTGGTTTGGAAGCGACTCGTGGAGCAGCGAGCAAATGGCCGTCTTTCAGCAGGCGCATGGCGCACCAGGAACGATCCTCGAACGACTGCCGCTCTTCATCGATCAGTGGATTGGCTACGGACTCATCGATCCGCGCACGCCGCGTGAGCCTTGGTTTCCGCTGTGGAGCGTGCTGCCTGTCGTCGGACTCGGCGCGCTCGTCTGGTTTGCGTCAACGTCGATGAAACGCGCGGCTCCAAGCGGTCGCTTCCAACATTGGTCGCTCCACGCACTTCTCGTGATCGTCGTGATGGGCGCAGGATGGGTTCTGGCCACGCACCTCAAGAGTCGCTTTCTCCTTCCATCCGTCGTGCCGCTGTCGCTTGGTGTTGCTGCGCTCTTTGTTCAGGTGCGCGCGCACTTTGGTGAGAGGACCGTCGCTGGTGTGCTCATCGTTGCACTCCTCGTACCCTTCGTTGCCTACATGCGAGAGCCCGTGCGCGCTGGAAAGGAACTGCGCGCGCCGTCCCTCTTCATCGATGGTGCCGACCAACGCACGGGGTTCCTCGCCGCCGCGGCGCTGGCAGAGGTGCCGCCCGACCAACGCGCGGCACTGCTGCAGACCGCCGACTGCAGCTACTTCATCAACTTCGCGCTTCCGCAAGATGCGAAACTCGTCGGCATCGGATTCGCCACACCGTTCTACATTCTGCGCCCGCTGAAGTGGTCGACGGTCTGGGATCGCGGCGCGTTTGACGCCGTCGTTGACGCCGCGCCAGGAACTCCAGCCGCCTGGGGCGCGCGACTGCACGCACTGGGCTTCACACACGCGGTCATCGATCCGACGATGCTCGAAGTGTGGAGTCGCAGCGGCTGGCTCAATCCTTCGATCACCTCAGGGCAGTGGCTCCAACCATTCGTCGACGCCAACACGCTCTTCGCGCGAACCGTCGATGGCAAGATCATCCTGACGCTTGAACCCGCGCCCTGACGCGATCTCACGGAGTTTGCCGCAATGCGCCTGACGATGGCACGACGGGCATCGGCGGAAGTTCGGGCTGCTTGTGCTCGACAACAGGGAGCGCAGCAGCCGAAGATGGCGCCAACTCCGCGCGCGTGGCGCGGACTGCTTCGTTCACGCGTGCGTTGATCTTCGTCTCAAGTTCGCGACGATGGCTCTCGGCCTTGGCCATGTAGAGCAAGACCGCTGCAATCGCCGCGAGAAATGAGATGGCCGCCGTTCCAAGCAGCACGCGGTTCACGCGCTCAAGCTTGTGCACGCGATCCGCCAATCCACGGTGAAGCGGCGTGAGCGCGCTGTGCGGACTCGCCGTCGCGTGTGAGGCGCTCTTGGGAAGTGGAGGCGGCGGCGCAACCAACGCTGGATCGCTTCGCACTGTCACCGTTGCAGCGGAGGGAACAATCTGCGATTGCAATCGTGACGGAGTTCCCGTCGACGCGGCGACGACTACGGCTGTGACGCGAACCATGAGGACTCCACCATCCTCGACGAACGCCGACAAGTCGGTGCGCGCATCCGACGGCGGCGCCACGCGCTCGATAGAAGGCAGTCCAAAGAAATTGCGATCCTGCTGGGCGAACGGTTCGGCGCCGCAGCAGCCGCACTTCGGCGCGCGCGGTTGCACAGGACTCTGACAGGCAAAGCAGCGACCAAAGACATGCGCCAGTCCAGGCACACGGCGCGCGATCGTCCAGAACTGCCGCGTGGTTGGCCCGCGGACAATCGCGTGCATTCCTAACTCGCCCGCCTCGACGGCTGCCAAGAGCGCCTCGTAGGAGAAACCTACAAAGTGCGGACGCTGCGAGTCGCGGACATACCACGCGCCCATGTCATCTTGCGTGGCCCGCAGGCTCCACTCATCAAAGCACCCTCCACACTGATCGCACTCAAAACCTGGCGCCTGCGTGTGTCCGCAGTAGGGACACAGGAGGGCGCGCGGCGACGACTGAGAGAGAGAATCGCCTCCGACGCTCTCGTTGGCGAGGGCCTGAACATCACTGCGCTCGCCGTCGTCGGTTTGGCTCTTCATCAACACAGGATACCTTTCGGCGCGCCAACTTCAGGCGGCTCCTTGGGTACGCTGTCGGGCCCGTGACTGTTGCATCGAGCTCACGAAGAGAATCATGCAGCACGGGTTCTCGCCATGCGCAAGCCATCCCTTCCCCACCTGCTCGCCCTCGTTTCCTGCAGCTTGACCGCGTGCGTGGCTGCGACACCGACGCACACCGCCACGCCGACGGAGGTTGGCGCGACCAAAGTCTCCGCAAGACCATCCACGGGAACGCTCGTCGCGGTCGTGGATGGTCAGTCGATCGAGTTTGACGCGCTCCGACCAGCGCTCATCGAATTGGCAGGCTCGACCGCGCTGCGCGATGCGATCGTCGACCAGCGGCTTGCTGCGCGGTTGGCGGCCCGAGGTCAGCACCTCGATGCGCAGGCGATCGAGCGCGAGCGTGCACTACTCCTCGATGCACTGCACGCCGACCGCGAACGCGCGATGGAGTTGCTCGGTGAGATTCGCACGCGCCAAGGCCTTGGTGAGATTCGCTTCGCTGCACTCTTACGGCGCAATGCGGGGTTGCGCGCGCTGGTCGCGTCGTCGGTCACCATGGATGACGAGGGAATTGAAAACGCCTTTGACATGCTGCATGGAGCCAAGCGCGTCGCGCGCCTAGCCGTCCTAGCGTCACTGGCTGATGCCGAGCGATTCTGTAGCGACGCGACGCAGAGTAACTTTGCTGAACTCGCCTCAACACGAAGCCTCGACGAGAGCGCACACCGCGGCGGTCTCCTGCTTCCTGTGGCACGCCGCGATCCGAGCGTCCCACAGGGAGTGCGTGCTGCGTTGTTCATCACCCCCGTAGGATCGATCTCGACGCCAACGCTCGACGGCTCCAAGTTCGTCGTGCTGCAAGTCCTCAGTGAGACGCCCGCCGATGGCGTGACGCGTGAGGCTTCACGCGCGCGCTGCGAGGAACTCCTGCGCCGTTCTCGCGAGCGCCTCCTCATGGATGCACTCGCGCGCGAACTCGCGCAGGAGAGTGGTGTGACGATCTTTGATCGAGCGTTTGATCGCGCGCAACGCTAACTTCGCAACGCGCCGACACGCCACGCCGCGATGGGCAACAGCAGCGCGACAGGAAGAAACACACCGACGGACGCCGCGAGACCGGGGAGATCAAGCGTCATGGTGAAGAGACTTCCAAGAAGCCCGGGCACAGCGACCGCAGCGCAGAGCACGCTTGGCCGCATCATCTTCTTGGGCTCGCGCACGAGGAAGAACGGCACGCAGATCACCAGCATGAGCAGATTGACGCAGGCGCCAGCAAACCGCTGACCGACCAAGCGCGTTGCCGTGGGAGCATCGATGCTTCCTTCACTGGCCAGCTCGGCAATCTGTGGCGAGCTGAGCAACTGCGCGAAGCCGCGGAATCGCCGCGCCAGGATCGCACGCGGCGCCACAATGCTCTCCAGAAATGCCAGCGGCTCTGGCGGCTGAAACGAGACCTCGCGCGCACCTTCGCCAGCCTCGCGTGAGGTGCGGCGCGTGGAGAAACCATCCTCGAGATCCCATCCGCCCCGCTGTGGGTTCCAAGTGGCAAACGCAGCTTCGATGCGACGCGTCGCCTCGCCGCGCTCGTTGCGCTCAAGAACAATGAGGTTGCTCAGGCGCTCGTCCGCGGGATCAAATGAGGAGGCGAGCAGCAAGCGTCGATCGCGATCCTCGATGAGCTTCACGGGGAAACTCCGCACGGTTTGGCCGAGGATCGAAGAGTGCTCACGCACGAGAAGCGGAGCCAGGCGCGGCAGGAGCACTTCGCCGTTGAAGAGTTGCACGAGGTTGAGCACGACTGCGACAGCAAGAATCGCCAGACCGATGCGCCACAGACTGATTCCCGCCGCGAGCATGGCGACAACTTCGCGCGTCCGCACCATCTGCGTGAGCGTGAAGCCCGCCGCGCCAACCGAGCAGAGACCGACCATGTACGCGAACAACTGAAACACGCGTGGCGCGTGGTAGTCGATGATTGCGATGGGCAACGCTGCCCACACGCCAGGAAATCGACCCGAGGCGACCGCGCCGCGCGCGGCTTCGATGTAGGCGTCCAACTGCAGAATCGTGTCGATCGACACCGCGAAGAGGAACATCACGCTGAAGATCAGCGCGAAGTTGCCAAAGAATCGGAGAGCGATCCAACGGTCGAACAGCTGCATCAGTTCCTCGCCAACTGCCGATAGGCGATGAAGATCATGCAGGTCAGTCCGAGGTTTCCGCTGCAGGCCACCGTGAGTCCGAGCACGCTCGTCGAGTCGCGCAGCATCTGCTCACCACCCGAAATCAGCAGAATCGCCGCAATCGACGGGATAAACGCCAGCATGTAGACGCGCAGCGGGTTCGAGCCGCGCAGCCGCATTGCCAGCACCGCCCCAAGGATGAGCATCAAGGGCGCGCACAGCGACTGGTTCGCGCGCTGCACGATGCGCGCCACGATGTCCGCCCGAACCTTGCGCACTGCCTCACTCATCTCAGATGCGGCGGAGTACGCATCGAGCCGTGCGGCCAGCGCGGGATTGTCGCGCACCGCTTCGTTGTTCGGGTCCAGTTCCGCGGGCAACCTCGAGCCTTCGATCAATTCCGCGACGGAGAAGGCACTGCGATCGGTGATGGCGCATGCACTTGGAAGGAGTCCCGTCAATCGTGGCGGCCATCGTCCGTTGGTGCTCCCGCGATTGTCCGTCACCGTGTCGGAAGCATGATCAGGACTGGCGGCGAGTTCAAAGGCAAGTTCACCCGCACGCCGTCGACTATCCGTGCGCAGCGTCGCCTCACGCACCGACGCACGGCGCCCAGCAGATCCACGCTCGAGCTCCACCAATTCCAGGGCGTCACCCGTGCGCGGCAAGAGGCGCTCCCCCACCAGACGCGCGTTTCGCACTTCAAACGCGCGCCGCCCATCGCGATCGACGAGCCGCACTGCGCCATCGGATTCCAGCCGCTCCAGCACACAGGTCCAGTAGTCCACCCCAGCCAGCGCGGCGACTGCGCGCTCCCGCGGCTCGGCCACGGCGTGGTAGCGCTCGATGTCGTTCCAAACACCAAGGAGCCCGCGCAGATCAAGGTCCTTGGGCTTCAGCCGCAATCCTTTCCCAAGGTCAATCGCCTCAGGTTCGGCCTGCGGCACACTGACCAACGCGCCCTCATCGCTGTTGTAGGCCGTCGCGTTCTTGAAGAGGAGCTTGAGGTACGCGCTGTCGTTTTCGCGATAGACATCGACTGTGGCAAACTCCGCGGTGAACTCGCTCACAGGGCGACCATCAAGGCCAAGCTCGATCGCAGCAACACCCGCGAGTGAAAGTCGCGTGGCGGGTCCAGTCCCATCCGTCACACCCTCAAAGACCGCCACCTCATCGGCGTAGAGCTGGGTGCGATCAATCACCAGGGCTTCGCGTCGTTCGACAGCACCCACAAAGAGCCTCGTCACATCGCGGGTGATGAGTCGCTGCACCGAGGTCCAGGAACGCGGCACCGCTGCGTCGAGCAGCACCACCATCACGATGAAGAAGATGAGCCCAAGTCCAGCGGCGGGCATGAGGATGCGCCGATAGGAAAGCCCCGCGGCGGACATCGCCAACACCTCGTTGTCCGCGGCAAGGCGTGCGTAGACCAGCGTGCCCGCGAACGCTCCCGCAAAGGGGAGCGCGAACTGCAGCATGGGGATCGACGCCAGCGCGATAAACGCAAGCAAGTCTTCCACACCAATCAGGTTTTGCATGATCGGGCGGATCGCCGCACCGAAGGCGATCACCGAAACGAGCACGCTCGCGGTGAGCAGATGGATGCGGATGAGGTCCGCCAAGATGTTCCGAAAGAGGATGCGCGGCATGCCGAGGCGAGCATCGTCCCGAGAACCTCGCGGCGATGCAACCGTGCCGCCCGTTCGAGTTTTTGCGACATCCCGCACAGCTCCTACAGACGGATACGGGAAGAACCCCTTTTCGCCGCATGCGCGTGCAGCGTTTCCATTGTGGCCATCTGCTTTCGAGGCTGCTCTTGGGGAAGAGTTCGAAATCACCGGCATCGTCGTGTCGGTGGTGCCGTTGGCGCGTCGCCCGCGCAAGAACAACTCCCCGCAGTAGGAGCTCGGGTCTCGACCCGTGATACGGCGTGATGTCTGCCTTCGGCCACAACAACAGCAGCAGAACCATGCACGCGCTTCACCGCGCGCGTGGCCTCACGCTCATTGAGGTGCTCGTCGCGTCGGTCATCCTCTCGGTGGCGGGCGCCGCCTCACTCGAACTCCTCTCGCGCAGTGACTCCGCAAGTCTGTTCGCGCGCCGACAGGCGCTTGCGTCGGTCGAGGCGGAGCGCATGCTCAGTGACGCAGCGGTCCTCGTGAAGGCCAACAAGTCGGCGGCGCGCCAGGGTGAACTCGATGCGGGGAGCTCAGCCGAGGCGCTCGGTGGCTGTTCGGTCGCAGTGCACGAGACGCGTGAGATGCTCTCAATCGCCAACGCAGGCGCGGCCTCGGTGCGCGTCGCGGTCGTGCGACTCACCGCCGAAATTCGCGATCCGAGCGGCGACGCGCTGGTCACCATTGAGCGCATCGTGCCCGTTGGCAGCGCGGAGGATGCGCGATGAAGTGCGCCGCACGCCTGCGCCGCTCCACAGCGCTCATCGCACCGCGCACGCGCGGCTTCACGCTCATTGAGGTCACCCTTGCCACGGCGCTTCTTGGCGTTGTCGGCGCAGGAATCGTGACCTTTCTCGGTGCATTTGCCACGGGAGCCAGCGCGCGAACGCGTGTCTCCGATCCCGCACTCGAAGCGACCCTCGCGCTGCGACGGCTTGATGCCATCGCGCCTGACCTGCGCACCGTGCTCGCAGCGGACAAGACTTCGGCGGTGCTCTGGCTGAACGACCGTGTGCCCAGTCGCACGGTGCATCTCAGTGAACTCGGTTGCCTTCGCGTCGATCTCGAGCGCGGCGAACTCGTGCTCGAAACGATCGATGAGTCCGCGCTCGCGTCGGATCGCTCGCTCGAGACCGAGTTCGAGGCGGGCGACGACTTTCTCGCGGCGATGGAATCGGCGCGCACTGCGGGAGTCCTCCGCACTCGCGTACTGGCCGAAGGTCTGGAGTCGATGCGTTTCTCGGCCGCTGCCACGCGCAGCGCCGTGGTTCTTGAAGTTGGCGCGGCGGGCGCCACATCGGGCGTCGTCCTCTCACCCGCAAAGCCAGAGGAGCCACTGCGATGATTCCCATCGTCCCCGCGATTCATCGAGCCCGCGCGAAGCGCCGCGGTGTCGCCGTGCTCCTTGCACTGGTGGCCGTCTCGGTTGCCACACTCTTGGGTTTGTCCCTGGCCTCAAGCCGCGACGCGTCGGTTGCCACCAGCTCCAACCTGTCGAAGGTCGCGACCGTGCGCGCTGCAGCCGCGAGTGGACTTGACCTCGCCAATTCGATTCTGGCCAAGGAAGACGCACTCGCTGCGCTCGACGGCGCTGAGCTGTTCACCAAGGTGCTCATCAACGGCGCCAGCGTCCGCGCTGAAGTGCGCGATCTCGAGACCAATCGCCCCGCCACCGTCGAGAGCGCGGCCATTGAAGTCATCGTCTACGCCGACGCCGACGGCGTCGCGCAGGTTGCCCGGGCGGTCGGACGCATGCCTGCGACCGATGCGCCGTTGCGCGCCGATCTTGACTGCTCGGAGTTTGCATTGCTCGGCACGGGATCGATCTCGGTCCTCGATGACGCGCATGTCGGCGTGTGGAGCGCTTCGCCGCTCGCGGTTCTGGGCGAACCCGTGCGCTACGGACTCGCCAGTGGCTCATCGAGCGGCCTCACCGTCGGCCACAACGCCAGCGTGCACGGATGTGTCGCGGTGCGCCAGGGAGCGTTTACGCAGGGCAGCGAAGAGTTCGAACAGTCTCTCGCGGACAAACTCTGCCCGATCCCAGCACCGATTCATGTGCCAGGCGCGCCGATTCCGTTGACGAGCGAGACCACGGTCGCGCAGCCCTCACTCATGCTCGATGGACTCGTCTCGCACAACGCCTCAAGCAGCGGCGACGCCCGCGTTCCTGCGCGCGGTTCGCTCACGCTGCGCGGCACCGTCACGCTCGATGTCGGCGGCAACTTCTTTGTGGAGCGCGGCGCGCGGATGTTTGTTGAAGGCGCCGCCGTCCTCGTCGTACGCGGCAACGCCGTGGTCGATGCGGGCACGGTGGAAGTCGCGCCGCTTGGGTCTTTGACGATCGTGGCGCAGGGAGATCTCACGCTGGGTACTTCGTTTGTCGGCGGTGCGCGCACCAATCCGAGCGAAGTGCGCGACGCGACGGGTGCTGCAAGCTACGACGGCGGCGCGGCGCGCGTGATGATCTACGCGGGCGCCGAGTCGCGCGTCCTCGTGGCCGATGGCACGGTCATCAAGGGACAGATCTACGCGCCCGACGCGCGCATTGATGTCGAAAGCCGCAGCGCGATTTACGGGCGAATCCTCGGCAAACAAGTGGTTCTCCATGAGGGCGTGGGTCTCTTCTACGACCCGACGCTTGACGCGCGCCGCGGATGGTCGAACCGCGCAAGCGGCATCTGGACCGAGACGGGCGTGGTGCAGGAAGCTGTGCGCGCCATCACCACGCTCGACGACGCCGCGCTGTTGGACTTTGCGGTCAAGTCGGGAGTCGAGCCCGATCCACCAAGCATCGCGGAGGCTGCGGTCGTGCTCGTGAACGAGTCGTTCACGGCACAAGACTTCGACGAGCGCGCCGACGATCGAGCCAGTGATCGCGTCCGCGCCCAGCGCAAGCTTCTGAAGTCGCGCCTGATGCAGCGCGTGGAGGCGCTCAAGCGTTTCCACGAGCAAGCGGTGCTGACGCCGATCGAAGGCTCAGGCGCTGGCTTGACGTCGCAGGGATTTGAGTGGTCACGGGAGGGCGACGACTGATGCGCCGCCGCGCCTTCACCCTCGTGGAGCTCATGATTGTCGTTGGCGTGATCGGCGTCTTTGCGGGTGTCGTCATTCCACGCATGGGTGATGGAGCTCGACCGATCGCCGCGCGCGTGGCGGAGATTCTCGAAGCAGACTTGCGCCGCGCGCGCACCGAAGCGTTGGCGCGCGGTGGACCGATCGTGGCTGTTGCCGCGGCGGATGGTCATGCGTGGTGGCTCGCAGGCGCGAAGACTCCCGCGACTCCGATCGATGGAACGGAGCGACAGTTTGGACGCAGCGGGCTCGCGCCGATGAAGGGCGCCACGCTCACCATCACCAACGACGACGCTGCTGAAGAGGCAGCGGAAATCAACGGATGCGTCGTCTTCGCATCCTTTGATGCGCTTGGAAGTCGCGACGAGTCAACGCCAGCGTTCACTCTGCACGATGCGACAGGCGCGTCACTGGCCAACTGGACGCTTCCCGCTGGCCGCACGCGACTCGCGCGCTAAGCCCGCGGCTCAGCGCAACCCGTACTCCTTGAGCTTGCGGTAGAGCGTGCGCTCACCGATACCGAGCAGTTGCGCGGCTTGCTCGCGGTTGCCCGCGGTCATCGCAAGAGTCTGACGAATCGCTTCCTTCTCGAGTTTGTCGAGTCCAACGCCAGCGAGCCCTGCGCGGGTCTGGGTGTGATTCTCACCCGAATCATCACTCGAGCGGATCTCATCGGGGATGTCGCGCAGATCGATGACCTCTCCCGTGGCCATCACCACCATGCGATGCAGCAGCTGGAAGACCTCGCGCACATTGCCCGGCCAGTCGTAGGCCACGAGGCGCATCAACGCAGGTTGGGTGATGGTTGGACGCAGACGACCAAGTTCTGCGGAGTATTTTCCGATGGCGTGATGCACGAGAAGCGGGATGTCCTCGCGTCGATCACGCAACGGTGGGATGGTGATCTCTGCGCCTTTGAGTCGGAAGTAGAGGTCTTCGCGGAATCGACCCTCGGTGGAGAGCTTGCGAAGGTCGCGGTTGGTGGCGCTCACGATGCGCACATCGACCTTGCGTGATTCGTTAGCACCAAGTCGCACGATGTCGCCCGTCTCAAGGACACGGAGCAACTTCGGCTGCATCGAAAGCGGCATGTCGCCGATCTCGTCAAGAAAGACCGTGCCGCGGTCGGCGTACTCAAACACGCCTTCGCGGTCTTTGTCGGCTCCAGTGAAGGCGCCGCGCACATGGCCAAAGAGTTGGTCTTCAAGGAGGCTCTCTGCCTGCCCTGCTGCATTGAAGGTCAGGTAGCGACGCGGCGCGCGCTTGGAGAGTTTGTGCAGCGCGCTGGCGACGAGCTCCTTGCCCGTTCCCGACTCGCCCGTGATCAGGACTGGAAGCGTGCTCGGGGCAAGTTGTCGCACCATCTGCACGACGGCGCGCATTGCCGGGCTCTCGCCGATGATTCCTTCGAACCCGAACGCTGCGTCGACCTGTCCCTTGAGCGATTCGTTCTGACTGCGCAAGAGCACGGTCTCGGCCGCACGATGCACGATGTTGCGCAGCACCACGAGATCCACGGGCTTCTCAATGAAGTCGTAGGCACCGCCTTGCAGGGCGCGCTTGGCCGTGGGAATGTCGCCGTGCGCCGTGACCATGATGGTCTCGGCGTGCGGCTGCTCGACGCGGGCGGAGGCCAGCACCTCAAGTCCCGAAGTTTCCGTCTCCATCACGAGGTCGGTCACGATCACATCGAAGTGACCGTGGAGCAGTTCCTCCCGCGCCGCGGCCTGCGAATGCACGATGGTGCAGACATGGCCAGGCTTGCGCAGCGCGTCAGCCATGACCTCGGCGTGATCGCGTTCATCGTCGACGATTAAGACCTGCGCGCGAACATGTCCGTCGCCCATCGATTTCGTCCCAAGTTGGTCTGCGCTTCGTGTCATGGCCTTCTCGTTGGGTCCTGCGTGACCTGCATGGTTGGCGTGCTCGGGTCAAGGTAGCCCCGCAAGCTGCCTGGAGATTGCACTGGTGGTGCCGTGATGGCGATCGGCCGAATGACACCGAATCCATCGAAGCGCGCCACGTAGTTCACGCCGCCCCCGACGCGCGCGGGGTAGATCGCGATGATCGGTCCCGCGAGCACGATGCGATCTTCGGCGACGATTTCACCCGTGAGCGGGTCATAGCCCACGACATCAATGCCATGGTCATGACCGATCCAAATCTTGCCATCGGCCGCTGCGAGTGTCGACACCTTGCCGTCACGCGACGGGAAGTAGCTGACTGCGCGATCACCAACTCGAAAGACCACTTCGAGACGCTCATCATCGCAGGACGCTGAACCCCAGGCCGTCTCCGCGGTGGCACTCTGAAGATCGGGTGAAGCGATGGGACGATCAGTGAGTTCTGCATTCTCGCCGATCAGGTACATCCACGCGCCTTCTGCGCCGACGGCCAGAATGCGCCGTCGATCGGTCACCGAAACATCGAGTCGTCCTGGCATGCGCTGCGTCCAGTAGAAGTCGTCACCAGGATGCTCACCTTCGGGGAGATAGCGATAGAGCGCGCGGCCGAAAGTTCCCGAGACCGCGAATCGATTGCGCTTGACCCACGCCACATCCATCGCGCCTTTCACAGGAATCGCAGCCAGCGCACCAAGTTGCGTGCCTTCGCCTTGCACGGTGGTCGCGCTTCCCGCTGTGGCGTCGAGTCGCCATGAAGCGATTTCCGATTCGGTCACGGCAAAGAGTCTGCCCTCGTAGAAGCGAATCGAATGCACCTTGCCGCGCACGCCACTCGAGGAACGCTTGCGAAAGTCCAGTCCCATGAGGCCGACTTCCGCGCCCTCACTGGCCTGCAGGGCAAAGCCGTAGCCGCCACCAGACTCTTGCGGAAGTGGAAGGAGCACACTGGCCGCGCCAAGATAGGTTCCATCCGCGACGCGAAGAATGCGTCGACCAACGCAGGCAACCGCGCCGTCAGCCGCAGCGACGACGGAGCCGACTTCCATGCCCTCGAGTTGACGCGCGGGCGGATCGGGGAGTGTGGCATTCGGCTCGCCTGCGGTGGTTGGTTCGGTGATCCGCACAGCCAGCGCTGCATCTGAAGGAACTTCGGCCAGGTGCACGACTCCACCTGCGCCCGAGACGAGGATGCGCTCGTCGACCAACGAAAGCGTTCGAGGCGCGAGACCGAGCGCGGGGCGGCTCCAGCGCGCTACAAAAGTCGGAAGTCGCGGCGCTGTGACATCAAGCTCGACGACCGCATCATCTTCAAGAACCACAAACAGTCTCGTGCCGCGCAACAAGAGATCCACGACCGGTCCTGTGGTTCCGCGCGGGGCGACTTCGATGTCGCTCACCAGCGTCCCCGTTTGCGCATCGAGCAGAAGCACGCGGTTCACGAACGACTGGTACCAGACCGTGCCCGAGACCTCGAGGGTTCGATGGGCGCCTCCGAACGAGCTCACGACGCGCATGCCCTTGGGGACTGCTGGGAGCGCGGGATCTTCCTCGTCGTAGACAGGAGTGCCTTGCGGCGCCGACGAGCAACCGTGAAAGAGCGCGAGCGCGACCGCGGAACCCAATGTCGCGGACAAGCCAACGCACGAAGCGGCGAGCAGATGAACGGTGCGCCTTCCGAAAGAAGCCATGGTCGGTAGAGTATCCGTCCGCGCCACTCTCTTCAGTCGTCCGCCTTCCATGCATGCTGAATCCGACCGCCTTCAGAAACTCCGCACGCTGCTCGCCGCGGAACCCGACGATGGATTCTTGCTGTACGGTGTCGCACAGGAGCTGCAGAAACTCGGGCGATTCCTCGAAGCCTGCGAGTTCTACGACCGCGCGATCGCCGTCGATGCCAAGGAGTGCTACGCGTTCTTTCACAAGGCCAAAGCACTCGAACAAGCCGGCCGACGCGCCGACGCGGCGGCGTCGCTTCGCACGGGACTCGCGCGGGCACGCACCGTCGGCGATCACAAGGCCAGCAGTGAGATCGAGGGGTTCCTCGATGATCTTGAGTGACTTCGAGAAAGCACACGACGACTCTCCAACCTGCAGGCGCTTCGAGTATCACCCTCTGCAGATTTCCAGAAACGACTGATCGGCAACCACGCTTCACACCACGCATCGAAAGGCACGACACACCATGGCAAGCAAGAAGAAATCGGTAAGCAAGAAGACGACATCGAAGAAGGCTCCCGCAAAGAAGGCCATCAAGAAGGCCGTCAAGAAGGCCATCAAGAAAACCGTCAAGAACGCAGTGATGCCTGTCAAGAAGGTCACCAAGAAAGTTGCGAAGCCAGCCGTCAAGACAGCGGCCGCAGCAGGCCGCATCGATGCCATCACCCCGTCGAAGGACAGCGCGGTGTGGACGCTTGCACTCCAAGGCGGCGCCAAGGTGCAGGTGCCTTCTGCAGCAGCACAGAGCGCGGAGATTCGCGTCGGCGGTGCGTGGAACGCGAAGGCGGAGGCCAAGGTGGCCGCTGCGACGCAGAGCCAAGCGCTTCTGACCAAGGCCATGGGCGAGCTTGCCAAGAACGGCAAGACTTCCAAGAGCGTGATGGTGAAGAAGCTCGGCGGCGACGCCAACGCAACGGCCACGGTCGCGACCCTCGTGCGCAACGGCTGGATCGCCTGATGCGGACTCCTCAATGAGCGCGCTCGATGGTGCAGGCCTTCCAACGGGCTACCCCTATCGCGCGGAAGATGAGACGACGCCGCGCGAACTCGCTGCGTTGTTGAGCGGCAAAGCGTCGGTGGTCATCCTCGATGTGCGCACGGGGC
Source organism: Planctomycetaceae bacterium (assembly GCA_947490615.1). GTDB lineage: Bacteria > Planctomycetota > Phycisphaerae > Phycisphaerales > SM1A02 > QWPT01. The sequence goes on from CANLHK010000001.1 coordinate 101,633, forward strand.
CCGAGTGGGAGATCTGCAAGATCGCAGGCGCGCGGCTCCTGCCCTTGCAAGAGCTCGATCGACGGATCGATGATCTCAAGGCTGATCTCGAGGACAATCTCAGCACGCGCGTTGTCGTGCACTGCCATCACGGTCGGCGAAGTCTCACCGCGACGCATGTCTTGCGTGCGGCTGGATTCACCAATGTGACGAGCCTCGCAGGCGGAATCAGTCTTTGGGCGCAGGACATCGATCGGACGATGGCCACCTACTAAACAACGCCGCGCAGGCGCGGACACCCAGTGCGGCATCGGGCAAGACACTTCAAGCATGCTCTGGCAACGACTCATCACCGGCCCGCTGCTCATCGCGCTGATTCTTGGCGTGGTGTGGTTCGATGGATCGTTGGACGACTTCGCACAGGAGCGTGGACTGCCCCATGGTCTGCTTCTCCTGCTCTTCGCCCTCGTGCTGTCCCTTTTGATCGCGCGGGAACTCACGGCGTTCTTGCGCGCCGCGGGGATGAGGACATCGCTCGCAGCGACTTCTTGCGCCGCTCTCCTAGGACTTCTTGCAACCGCGGCCAGCCCGCAGCTTGGTGCTGTACGCGCCGACAGCGCAGGCATCGCGGCCACGGGATTCACGCTCATGTTGCTGGTCGCGCTGGTCGTCATGGCGCGCGGGCGCGATCCCAAGGGCTCACTCATGCTCGCGGGAGGAACTCTCCTTGCTGGCGTTTACGGCGGCGTGCTGCTGGGATTCTGGATCCTCGTGCGCGAGGAACACTCGCCATGGATCGTCGTCGGCGCGATTCTGACCACCAAGAGTTGCGACATCGGCGCGTACTTCACAGGCCGAGCGATTGGTCGCCACAAACTCATTCCGTGGCTCTCGCCCAAGAAGACCTGGGAAGGACTTGTCGGCGGCGTCATCGTCGCGACGAGTGTCGGCGCTGCGCTCGCGCATCTCACCATGACACACGGCACAGAAGGTGATCGCATCCCTTGGTGGATCGGCGCGCTTGGTGGTGCCTTGGTTGCGGTGATTGGACAGGCGGGCGATCTCGCGGAGAGTTCCTTCAAGCGCGACAGCGGACTGAAGGATTCAGGAAATCTCCTGCCAGGAATGGGCGGAGTGCTTGATGTGCTCGATAGCCCGCTGTTTGCAGGCCCCGTCGTCTACTGGCTGCTGCGCCTCGCGCCATTGAGTTGAACGCGAGGGCGCGTGGTGCCACACCGCGCACGGAATGCGACGAAAACGCCGCCGACCGCGCGCGAATTGTTGTTACCATCCGACCCTCCTATGGCGCTTCTAGACAATCTCCTGACGCTTCACCGAGTCGACAGCCAAGTCCGAGCCCTGAGTAGCAGAGTCGACAGCGCGAAGACTTACTTCGCGGCGCAGGAGCGACAGTTGGGGCTTCTCGAGAAGCAGCGGGACGAGCTCGCCACCCAATTGCGCCAGCTCAAGGCGTCGGTGCATGCGCTTGAGCTCGACCAGACCACGGCAACGGACCGCGTGACCAAGCTGCGCAGCGAGCTCAACCTTGCCACCAACGACAAGCAGTACAAGGCGATCCTCAACGAGATGAAGGTCCTCGAGGGGCAGAAGGACGACATCGTCCGTCGCGCTGTCGAGGAGATGCAGCGCGTCGAAGAATCCACCAAGCGCGGCGAAACCCACGCCTCCACGATCGTCGAGCGCCAGAAGATCCGCGAAGTCGCCAAGGGCAAGCTCGCCGAGTGCTTGGCCGAGGTCGGCGAGCGCTTGTCTGAGCTCGAAGCTGAGCGCACCCGCGCCGCCGATCTGATCCCCGAGCGTGACCGCAAGCTCTTCGACAAGGTGGCCGACCTCACCGAAGGTCAGACCATGGCCGAGGTGACGATTGTCGATCTGCGCCACCGCGAGTTTGCCTGCGGCGAGTGCAACATTGAAGTCCCCTTTGAGACCTTCGCGCGACTGAGTTCGAACTCGGAGTCGGTCGTGCAGTGCAAGGCGTGCGCGCGCATTCTCTTTCTCGCCGAAGCGAACCGCGGCGGCGAGAAGGCCAAGCCCGAGCGCAGCAAGTCTGGCGCTGGGAAGTCCGACGACGCGCCAACCCCGCGCAAGCGCTCAGCCTCGAGCAAGGCTCCTTTGACTGAGGAAGAACAACTCCTCAAGGACAAGGCCAAGTTCGAGAAGACGCGCAAGCTCTGAGTTGCCGCGCTGCTACCTCGGCAGCGCGATGCGCATCACGCGATCGACTGGAAGGTCGCTGTACTCCAACAACTCGCCGCTGGGTAATCGCACCGTGAGGTTCGCGATCGTGGTCGCGTGGCCCAATCCAAAGTGCGCGATCGGCTCGCACTGCGATTGGTAGCTGCGCGTGGGTGAAAGCACGCGGCGTTGCATGGTGCTGACGCCGGCTTGGACAGTCGTGACCGAAACCTCTGCACCGACCGCCACGCGCCCCGCGATCGACACAGCAAGCCAATGGTGATTGGTCGCACACTCGTTGCGCAACACGCGAGCCCTTCCGCCAAGGTCGACCGCCACGAGATCGAGATCGCCATCGCCATCGAGATCGCCCGAGGCGAGTCCTCGTCCCACCATCGGCTCGCCCAATGCGCCGATGGCGTCGGCGGGTGCTTCCACAAACAGCGGCACGCTCGCGCCACCGCGATTCAGAAAGAGCTGACCGCGCTGCGCGTAAGTCTGCGAGGGTTGCAGGCGAGCGATCTCGGGTTCGAGATGACCGTTGAGCTGCACGATGTCCTCATCACCATCAAGGTCCGCGTCAAGAAAGAGCGTGCCGAAAGTGAGGAAACGCCGCGTCGGTGCGCCGAAACCCTGACCCAGCGCTTCGTCGGAAAAGACGGGGCGCGCGCGATCGCGGATGTAGAGCGCGCTTGGTTCGTTGGCGAAGTTCCCGATGGCAATCGCAAGCTCCTCGTTGTTGCGCGGCCACGCCACATCGATGCCCATCGCGCCTGTCGCGCTGCCATCACGATCAAAGGCGAATCCCGTTTCCACCGCGATGTCTGCAAATCGTGGCGCGCCGTCGGGTGAAGCTCCGAGATTGCGCAAGAGAAACTTGGGAGTCTTGTCGTTGGCCACGAGGATGTCGACGCGTCCGTCGCGGTCCGCATCCACGAAGGCGAGCCCGAGCGCTTTGGCGGCCAATGCGTTGCTCACAGGATTGCGCAGCACGACACCGGACGACTCGCTTGCGTCCGTCAGCACACCCGCGTTGTTCACCAGAAGAGCCAGCGCTGCGCCAGCGAACCCTGTCGGCGCGCCGTACGCGCGACCAATGCCATCGAGCGTGTAGTTCACAGCACGATCAATCGCGGGCGACCACTGCACATAGTTCGCCACGACAACATCAAGGTCGCCGTCGAGGTCAGCATCAAACATTCCAGCGCTCGAACCCCACGCGGAATCTTGTGGGAGAGCGGCCTCCACGAATTCCAAGGCGCCCGACGCGCCAACGCGATTGAGCAGCAACCGATCCTGTCCCACGCACGCGAGATAGAGATCACTGCGTTCATCGCCATCGACATCACCGATGGCCAGGCCGTTGGCGAAACTGTTGAGTGTCGGAATCGCCGCGCGATCGAGCGGCATGAACGCGAGGGCGCCACCGGGTGTCGTCCGATTCAGGTAGACCCGCACGCCGCCCTGCGCTGCGGCGGGATCGTTTGAAGCATCGGCTTCGAGGGGTTGCCCTTGCGTGAAGATGAGATCGGGAAGCGCGTCACCATCGAGGTCGGCGATCCCGACGCCGCCGCTGAGGCACTCAGGAAGGAGCTTCCCGCCGCGCGCGCCCGACTCGTGCACGAAGTCGACTCCCGAACTCGCCGCGACATCCACCAAGCGCACCGGCTCTGGAGCCTGAAATCCTGCAGCGGGACTCGGGAGCGGCGCCGTAACGGGATCCGCCGATCCTGGCGTTTGACGAGGTGTTGGGCGCAGCAGGGCGACGCCCAGAGCGATCGCGGCGACGATGGCCATGACCGTGAAGGAGCGCCAAAACCCGCGGCCAACGAGGCGATCGTCGCCAGGAGTTTCAGAAAGATCGTGCGGTTCTTCAGTCACAGTTCCGAGTGTAGCGACGACCGTGCGCACTTCCGTTTGAGCCGCGGTCGATTAGGCTGCGCTTCTGTGTCCGACCGACACACCTAGGAGTCCCCATGTCCTCGATCTTTGCTTTGGTTCGTGCTCTTTTCCTCGCCCCCATGTTTGCGTTGGCCGCGGTGCTCACAGTGCCGACGATTGGACAATCGACTCCGACGAACAGCACGCCACCTGTGCTCGCGCCGTCCGTCGACGCGGGTTGGCCGCGCGACTTCGTTCTCGACAGCAACAAGGTGCGCGTCTTTCAGCCTCAGGTGACGAGTTGGCCCAACCTCGACCGCATCAACTTTCTTGCAGCCGTGTCGATTGCGCCCGTCTCAGCGCCCTCGGACTGGATCTACGGCACGATTGAAGTCGACGCCGCCACCGAGGTGTCGTACGGCAATCGCCTCGTCGTGCTGACCGATCGGAAGATCCGTGCGGTGCAATTCAGCGACCAACCTGCCGATGTTGCAGCGCGACTCGAGAAGACGATCCGCGCCTCGTTCTCAGGAACCAAGCCGCTCTCGGTCTCGCTCGATCGGCTCATCGCGGGCATGGACCTCTCGAAACTCAATGTGCCGCGCGTCGATGTCTCGTTGGCTCCGCCACCGATCTACACCAGCACGACACCCGCGGTCCTCATGGTCCTGATCGGAAAGCCGCGCTTTCAGGCAGCGCCAGGAAGTAACGGTGCGCTGCTTTATGCGCTGAACACGAACTGGGATCTCTTCCTCGAACCCGCTTCGAAGCGTTACTTCCTGCGCAACGATTCGTCGTGGCTCACGACGAATGACCTTGAGAAGGGAACCTGGACCGCAGCGAGCAGCCTCCCTGCCGCTTTCAGCACGCTGCCCAGTGATGCCAACTGGCAGGATGTGCTCGCGGCGATGCCGCCGAAGGCTGGCGCGGTGGTTCCCAAGGTCTTCGTGGCCCATGAACCGAGTGAGCTCATCGTCCTTGACGGTGAAGCGCAGCTCGAGCCCATCGACGGCACTTCGCTCATGCTTGTTGTGAACGCCGACAACGACCTCGTCTACGACAGCGTCTCGCACGCCTACTACCTGCTCGCTGCAGGACGCTGGTTCCGCGCCGCCACGCTCAACGGTCCGTGGGAGAGCGCGAGTTCCTCACTGCCCGCTGATTTTGCGCGCATCGGTGCGGACTCAAGCGCAGGACATTTGCTCGCGTCGATTCCAGGAACGCCCGCAGCAACGCACGCTGCGATCTTGGCCTCGATTCCTCAGAAGGCGACGGTCACGCGCAGCGCGATGTCGTTGACCGTCGCCTACAACGGCGAACCAATGTTCGTGCCCATCGACGGCACCACGGTGAGCTACGCGCGCAACACTCCATCAGCCGTGTTGCTGGTGGGCGGTCGATACTACTGCTGCTCGAACGCAGTCTGGTTTACCGCGCTGACTCCGAAGGGCGCGTGGGTCGTTGCCGATGTGATCCCCGCTGCGATCTACACCATTCCACCGACAAGTTCGATGTACTCCGTCACAACTGTGCGCGTCTATGACTCGACGCCTGATGTCGTCGTCTACGGCTACACCAGCGGCTACAGCGGTGCGACGGTTGCGGCGACAGGCGTGGTGATGTTCGGACTCGGACTCGCCGTCGGCGCTGTGATCGCAGACGACGACTGCTGCTGGAACTACGCGTATCCCTCCTGCTACTACTCCTACGGTTGCGGCGCCTACTGGTATGGCGGCTGCGGCGGCTATGTCTGCGGCGGCGCGCACTACGGGCCCTACGGCGGGTGTGGATCGTGGGCGGCGTACAACCCTTCAACGGGCTTCTACTCGCGCGGCGGCTACGCCTACGGACCAGGTGGCGCCACGGCCTACCGCGCTGCCTACAACCCGTCGACGGGTGTCGGCGGCGCGCGCACGGCGGGCGTCACCCCCTACGGATCGTGGACGCACGGTGTGGCGACCAACGGAGATCGATGGGTCGAAGGCGGCACCGTGGACACCCGTCGCGGCGATGCGGCGGCCGTGCATGGATCTGAAGGCGCAGGCGCTGCGCATGTGGACACGCGTTCGGGCAACAGCACCACGGTGGCGCGCACGGGAACGGGCGAGGTCTACGCGGGACACAACGGCGAGGTCTACCAGCGCAGTGACGATGGTTGGCAGCAGGTCGGCGGTAATCGCAGCACTTCGACGACGCGCAACGATGCTGCAGCACAACGCGACGCCAACTTGAACAGCGAAGAAGGCGCGCGCGCGCGCGGCAATGCCGAGGCGAACGAGTCCCAGCGCTTCCGCGATTCTGGTGGTTACAACCAAACCAACCAGTCCAGCGGATCAAGCGGGTCACGATCCGGAAGCAGCGGTGGATCGCGGGGCGGTGGCGGTGGACGCGGCGGGCGCCGCTAAACAGGCGCACTAGACCAGCAATCAAATCACGGAACGACGAGTGCGCTGTTCGGCAAGAGATCGCCTTCCAAGCGACCTTCGCGCATGAGCGGGTAGATCACCGTGGCTTCTGCTGCGTGATTCGCCCATGGATAGCGCTCTCGCGCGAGACGCACCGCGGTGTCGCGGGCGTTCTCGTCGGGCTTGTAGAGCGCGTGCTGCTTGCGTGCGGCCTCCGCGCCTCCTTGGTCATTGAGCGCCGTGCAGGCACGCACGCGCAGCCACCAAGTTGGCGCTTGCTCAGGGTCAATCGCCAGCGACGCATCGACCGCGCGCAAGGCTTCGTAGGCAAGCTCCGCTTCATCCGCGAGATCACCGCGCCCTAACGCCAGCTCTTCGAGAGCAGTCTCGGCAAGCTCATGAAGAACGCGGGTGTCGAGAGAGAAGTCGAAGCCGCGCTCACGCGCCGTTGCGAAATCGGTCGCAAGAACACGACGGAAGCCCTCGAGCGCAGCGGTGAAGTTTCCGTTCTGCTTATCCACGAGTGCCGTGAAGTACGCGATCGTCCATGGAAACGAAGGCTTCGCACCATCGGCTGCAGCCTTGGTCGCGCGCGTCAACGCGGCGGCGGCCTCTTCGAGCCGACCTTCACGAATCGCCAGACGCGCCGAGGCCAGCGCACCCACGGAGGGCGCGAGCGACTCCACCATCTGAAATGCCTCCTGCGCTTGCACGAGCGCGCCACGGCCTGCGCCGCGATCGCCTTCGCGCAGAAGTCCGATGCCGTAGTCGTACCAGCGCTGCCACGCGACGATCGCATCGTCCGCGCCCCGCCGCGCCCCGTAAATCGTGCCGTCTTGAGCGCGCAACGGAAGCGTGACGCGATCGCGCGCGAGGACCAGAACCGGCAGATCATTGACTCGCTCTTCACCGAGCGAGTACTGCACATACGCAGCATCAAACTTGCGGTAGCGAACTTCGGTCACGATCTCAATGGGAGCCGCCGCCGTCAGCGGGACATCGACTTGCAGATGCGTCACATCGCCCGCGCCCGGAGGAATCTGGTTGTTGTAGAGGCTCAGGAAGATGTCCTGCGGATTGCGGCGATCGATGCGATGCCCCGAGCGGTCAATGACGAACGCGTTGAACATCCGCGACCAAGGATCGAGTGCGCCGCGCGCGTTCATCCCGCCTGTCGTGCCGAGATCCGCTTCGCCGCAACGCGCGCGCGCGTAGAGCCACGCCTCGTTGGAGTCGGCCGTTCCCTGCGTGAACTCATGGCCAATGTCGAGTGTGCGCACGACGACTTCGAGGAGGTACTTCTTTCCCGCCTCAAGCACTGGAAACTCTCCACCGATGATCGACAACGCGCCGTCGATGGTGCCACCCTCGCGCACCGCAAAGAGATCGACGCGCAAGGTCGTGCGATTGAAGAGCGCGTGCCCCGCTTGGATCGATTGACGCGCGGCGTCGGCCGACTCGTTGGAATACTCCTCGCCAGCGTCTGGCACCATCGCACCCGTCGATTGGTCGACAAGCGTCGAAAGCGCGGTATTGGCGCTGGGAAACGCATGAGAAAGCACGCTGCGAACTCCCGAGCCGTCGCGATCGCGCGCCGCGAAGTCGTTGCTCGGTTGTTCCTTCATGTGACAACTGCTGCAGTTCTGCGCCGCCGTTTCGGGGTAGTACCAACCCAGCACCCCATGCCCGCTGCGCCCCGAGGCGAGGAAGGACCCGTAGTGATCCTGCCCGCGGAGCCATTTGTAGTCGTTGAGTTCTTTCGGCAACGAAACCTTGTGGCACGACGCGCAGAACTGGCTCGACCGATGAACGGAGTCCTTTAGAAAGGTGCGCTTGTGAAACGCAGGCTTGGCCTTGATGAGCTGGTTCGACGCCCACTGCAAGAGCGGCGAGTCGCTGAAAGCCAACGGATAGTGCGCACTGGCTTCGATGGTGTAGTCGGCGTTGCCACGCGGACTGTCAATCGACACGATGCCATGGCAGACCGTGCAGGTGATGCTCGCGCGTCCTAAGGGATCGCTCGCCACGGCGTAGTTGGGGTCGTCCCACTTGGGATCCTCAAACGCACCAGAGAAGAATGGCACGGGATCATGACAGCCTGCGCAGAAGCGCGCGTCGCGGACGCTTCCTTCGTTGGCGTGGGCGCGCTGACGAGTCTCTCGCACACTGGCGGTGTAGAACGGATTGTTGAACGAACTCACCGCGTGCGCCGAGTGCGCCCAACTGCGCGTGACATCGGCGTGGCACTCGATGCAGTACTCGTTGGTCATCATGCTTGACGCAGGAATGAACGCGCCCGTTGCGGTCTTTGCCAGTGAGGGCTCAAAGTATTGCTGGCCATCCTTGGGCCGCGCCGCTGTGTCGCCTGATGCCGCGAAGTGAAACGAGACCGCTCCCGCCACGACCAATGCCGCAGCGATCGCCCAGCGCACGCCGATCTTCCACCGAATCGTTCGGCCCGAGAGTCGATGCACCACAAACATCCACACCGCAGCCACGGGCGCCACCACATGCAGCCAGTAGATGAGATCACGCCACGCTGGTTCGCGCACGCCGATGGTGGTGCCCGCAAGTTCGACGCGCGTGAGCAGCATGCCCGTCGTCAGCAGCACGATGGCACTGATGAAGGTGGCGATCCCCGCAGCAATCGCGCGCGGATTGGGGCGTGACCGCACATTGCGCCAGTGAAACACGCCAAAGGCGATTGTCGGCAGCACGATCGCAAAGCCGAGCGCGAGATGCGCGAGAAAGTTCCACAGATAGAACTGGTTCTGCAGCGTTCGTCCCGACGACCACTCGAGGAGCGTCACCGAACTGAGATAGACGCTGTTCACCACCAAGAGCGCGAACAATCCAAGCAGCGTCGTGAGCACGACGCGCAAGCGCGGACCGACAGCTGGTCGAGTGACTTTCACGCGCTGAGTCTAACGGCCAATCAGCGGCCACCCGCAGCACGAGTGCGCGACTTTCGCAGGAGCGTTTCCGCGGTTGCATCCTGCGGCGAACATGGCAGCGGGTCGATGGTCTCCCCATCACGCGTGAAGAGGTCCATGTCCTTACACCAGCCATCGACTTCCAAGAGATAGCGACGCGTGGTTCCCAGAGCGCGGGCTTCCGTGGGCGAAGCGAACTCCAAGCTCACTTCCTCACCAGGACCAAAGATCACAGGCGCGCCATCGGCGGAGGCCACCAATTCCGTCGCGTCACCGAAGTCGGTGTAGAGCCCGCGTTGGTGGCGGCAATCCCACAACGGCAGCGTGCGGTTGCGATCGTAGAAAGGCTGACGCTGTGGACCCGTGGTCCGCAAGGCAAATCCTGGTGCGGTAAGCGTCGCGCGCAACAGCGGACACTCCATCGGTTGCCGCGGCAACGGCTCGCGCGCGACAAGCCGCACGCTGTCGAAGTAGATCTCCATGTTGGTGCGCAGGCGGAGCGTTGTCGTGCCCACTGGAAGTTTCTCGTGCGGAATCGGTAACGCCAAACGGCGCGGCATCCCCGCGGGATAGCCCCACTCAGGCACAAGCTCGACCCACGATCCATCGACGCCGCGTGCTTCGAGCGTCACGGCGCGATAGGTCGCGCCTGCTTGCCACGCAGCGAACATGGTCTGGCAGTAGGGATACTCAATCCAACCATCGATGACGAGCCACGGATCGTTGATGCTTTCAATCGTCGTGTCAAACGAGAGCTCGATGACCTGCTCGTTCTTGAGTCTTCCGATGAAGCGCGCATCGAGCACTCCTGGATCTACCGCCAGAAGATCGGCCGACGCAAGCGTGGCGTTTCCGCGCGGGAGCCACTCACTCGTCCACGCCACCGCGGCACTCGTTGGTGGAGCGCCACCGAGACCAAGCCGCTCATCGGGCGCGATGTCCCATCCCGCAGGAAGATCCAGCGCAAAGAGCCGCGCGCGGTCAAGCATGCAGGATTCCTCCATCGGCTCTCCAAGGGAAAGGGCAAGTGATCCGTCAGACTTTGGAACGAGCGCCTGCAACGGAAGGACCAGCATTTCGTGCGGACGCGGCTCGGCGTAGACCCCTGGCTCAAGCAAGAATCCAACGCCGCCAACGCCCAAGAGGTCGGTCACGAAGCGTTGCGAGGTTCCATCAAACGCAAAGAGCACAGGGCACGACGAGAGCTGCCGCTGCGTCTCGGTGATCGCGTGCACTTTGCCTGCAGCGAGATTGATCTCGCTTTGCAGGACACCATCGGACCACTCGACTTCGAGGAGCTCGATGCCATTGGCCGTACCAACACCCACAGGAATCGGCGCGAGCGATTGACTGCGGCCAGTCTGCGCGCGAAACGACTCGCCGCCCGACCAGACGCCGCCCGTGCGCGCCGCAAACGAAGTGCCGATGCCACTCGCGTTCGAGCGCATCGATTGGCTCTCATCGGCGCGCCCCGAAAAACCAACAGCCGCAAACGCACCGCGATCGCTGCCGGGCTCCCACAAGAGTGGCGCAGCGCCCGCGCGCAGCGTGATGAGATGCGCACCGAAGGTCGGCTCGAGGACCATGAGTTGTGTGCGCACAGCCAGCGGCGGAACGGCGAATTCCTGCAGGAGGCGCAGCGATTCCGAGTGCATGGCGATGCGATCACTTCCGAGGACCATCAGTTCGGAGTGCCCGTCACCCGTGACATCCCCCACGCCAAGCTCGATACCGCGCGTGGCAGGAATCGGCTCGTAGCGCGTGGCGAGTCGAAGATGACCCTGCGACGCCACGACCGCGCGTCGCAGCGGCAGATCAGCGATCTCAATGATGGCCGCACTGCTCGTTGCATCGTTCAACTGACTTTCGGAGATGCCTGGCGCTGTGCCCGCGGTCCACTTCCACAGTCGCTCATTGAGGAGCAACTGGTGCGGAAGAACTTCGTTGAGGATGAAGATGTCGGCGTCGCGGTCGTAATCAAAATCGCCCACGATCACGGAGATGGGAAGACGCGACTCGACGGCGATTCCCGCACTCTCACCGATCGCCTTGAATCCCTCGGCCCCCGTGTTGGCTAGCAGTTCGTTGGGAGAGTCTCGATAGAGCAAGAGAAGATCGAGATCGCCATCGTGATCGAGATCCGCCAGCGCGCCGTCGTTGCAGCTACCGCCAGGACCTTGGGCTTTCCACTCGGCGGTCGCATCGTGAAACGCGCCGAGTTCGTTCTGCAGGAGCAGTGCGTTGCCGCCACTTCGGCAGACATAGACATCAACGCGCCCATTGCCATCGATGTCGCCGAACAAGACCGAGTTGGCGCGCGGACCGATGAGGGCGGTCAATGGATGCGTCGGCGCAGCGTGGAAGAGGCCTCCCTCACGACCAAAGAGCACGAGCGTGCGCGCTTCGGGATCGCCCTTGGCGTCGGCGACAAACTGCCCGCGCACGAGGATGAGATCAAGCCGCGCATCTCCATCGAGATCCACGCTCACTGCGTGTTGCGCGACATCCGTCGACCAGGTGATGGCGACAGGTGTGTCGAGGCGAATCTCTCGTGGCTCGAGGAAGATCGAAGCCGGAGCTCCAGGCGTCGCCGCGGGTTTGACCGTTGGCACAGCCGTTTCTGGAAGCACCGCCAAGGCAAGCGCGCCCGTGCGGGTGTACTTGAACTCCGCTGCGTGCGCGCGCGGATTGGCGGCAAGAATCTCAAACGCGGCCAGCGCACGCTCGGCGCGCGCCTCGTCACCGAGTTTGCGCGCGCACCGCTGAATCCCCAAAGGAGCGCTCTTCAGATTGGAGTCCGCAGCAGCGGCCCGCACAAACGCCTCGAGCGCCGCAGCAGTCTGGTCGGATTGTTCGAGCGCCTGCGCGGCAAAGTACTGCGCGTATCCGTCGCTGCTGCGATTGCGCGCGATCGCCTCAAGCAATGGCGCGGCCTCACTCGCACGCCCCATGTAGAGCGCGCACAACGCCTCGGCGTAGCGAGCGCGTTCAGCGAGCGCCTTTGAAGGCTCGGTCGCCTGAAACGCACGCAACAACGCCATCGCTTCATCTTGCGCGCCCTCACGCGACTGGTTCATGATCGCGAGCGCCTGATTGAGCAGCGCTTCGGGTGGTGCGTCTTCTTGCCGAGCAATCTTGGCAAACGCAGCGGCGGCGCCCTCAAAATCAAATTGCCCCATCAATCCCACGGCGCTGTTCATCGCGGCCTGCGTTGGAGCATCCGTCGTGCGCGCCACAACTGAAGGTCCTGCGGAATCACCACCGCATGACCCGAGTAAGCCCAACGACGCGACAACTCCCACAAGACACGCAGCGTTCCCGCACCGCGTCACGGCGCTGCAGGTCGCGAGGACGAAACTAGGAGGAAACCGACGGACGACTCGACGCATGCGGGCAGGATACGCCTTTCACTCAAGCGTGCGTTTGGCCGCAGCGATGCGCGCGTCGTTCTGTTCGATGGTGATACTCGCGCTGCCCGCGCGCGCAAATCGCGGAATCGCGGCGTAGGGATAGACCTCCGAGCGAAGATGGGCGCGCATGTCATGCCCGCGGCGTCGCTCGCGCGCTTCACGCAGCGCGCCGAGATCAATCGGAGCCACCACAACCTTCTCACCCGCACCTGGATCAGCTTGCGCAAGGATGCGGCCATCGAAGTCAACCGCCATCGATCCGCCTGGCCACGAGAACGGCGGATAGCCCTCGAAGGTCGCGCCTTGATTGCAGGCGAGCACAAACGCGGTGTTCTCAATCGCGCGCGCGCGGTTGATCGTCGTCCACCAATCCATCGGAGCCGTCGCTCCCCACGGATCCATGTACGCACTCACGCGCACCAAGACCTCCGCGCCATTGAAGGCCAGTTGTCGAATCGCTTCAGGAAAGAGCCAGTCGTAACAGATCGCGCAACCGATGCGCCCAATCTCGGTGTCGGCGACGGGAAAGGGATTCTCGCTGTAGTCCGCAAAATCATGGGGACTCGCGTGGACCTCCCACGGGATCCACGGATTCACTTTGCGGTACTTGGCCGCGATGCCATCGGGCCCGATGAGGCAAGTCGTGTTGAACACCGCACCAGGAAACCGCGCGTCGCGCTCGATGAAGGTACCCGTTTGCACGAAGCAACCAGTCTTCTTGGCAAAGCGCGTGTAGGCGTCGGTGTGATCGTTGGGGATCTCGACGGCGAGGTGCTCGAGCAACTCTGCAACGGTGAAATACACTGGCGCAGCGTGGGCAAACTCGGGGAACGCGATCAATCGCACATCAAAGAACGGCGCGTAGCCCGCCACGGTCTGCTCGGCCATGGCGATCATGCGACTGACGCGCTCGGGGATTTCCGCGCGGGTCTTCGGATTTGCGAATGCGGTTTGGATCGCAGCAGCGTGGTAGCGCGGCGCAGCGCGCGTCGGGCGCGGCGTTGCGTCCGATTGCGCCTCAATCCTCTCCGAGGGGACCGCGAGTGCCGCAGCTCCCACCGCCACCGAACCAAGGAACTCGCGTCGTGAGGCGTTGGATGGATCAGGCTCCGTCATGGGCAACTCGAACTCCGTTGGCGATCACTCGCGATCAGTCGCGTTCACTCTCGTTCATCAATCCACGCCTGCTGAATCGCCTCGAGAATGCGCTCGTTGCAGGGATGCCCTGCTTCCTCGTGGAATCCATCGAGACCGAGCACGAGCGACTTCAGCGCGGGAAACGAGATCGTACTCGGCTCAAGCGTCGGGTGCGCATCGACGAGCGCCTCGGCGATCTGCTGGACATCAAGCCAATGCATGGCTCCGCACTCAGTGCGGAATCTCCTTCACGGCGTTGCGGTTCCACGAGGGCACACGGATCACAATCGGTGTCCGACGCCCTTCGCCGATGTCCTTGAGTTCGCACTGACAAGCCAGCCGAGAAACTCGACGAAGACCTGGCGCCTCTTCAACGCGGTCTTCTTCGTCTTCCTTGGCCTCGTTGACCTGCTCCGAGCCTTGCTCGAGGTAGATGTGGCAAGTCGAACAGGCGCAGACTCCGCCGCAAGCGTGCTCAATGTTGATGCCGTTGTCGAGCGCGACTTCCAAGAGCGACTCATGCTCGCCACCGAGCACATGCCACTCTTTCTGTGGCGTCGCGGTCAGCCCCTCGGGGTCTTCGAGGAGGAAGGTGATTGGGATGACGGGCGGCCCGTGTTGATGATCGTCGTCGCGCTTGAGGTGCATAGGAGAACTCGAAGCGTGATGGTACCGAGAGGCCGCGGGAGGCGAATTGCTATCCTGCGGCCGAGGAAGGGTCGCGTGCGAGAGTCCCCGCACACGAGCCCGAGCACTTCAATACTGGCAACGGAGATCCGATGGTGCCCACGCTTAGTCGTGACCTCGACGGCACGCACCCCTTGGTGGTCATCGAGACCGATGACGAAACGGAGCTTCGCGAAGCACTCTTCGCAGCCATCGATTCCTCCTTCGCCTACCGCCGATGGAGCGCCGTGCATGGCGTGGTCCCTGCACGCCTGGCCGAAAACGAGCCCATCGCCGACACCGAGCAAGCCGTTGCGGCCTTGGTCTGGCTCACACTGCACGGCGGCAGCGATCCATCGGTGACGGTGTTCTTTGACCTCGGTGCCCATCTCACCGATCCGCGCACCCTGCGCGCACTCAAAGAAGCGATCGCCTGGGCGCGGCTGCGAGGCAGCGTGCTGGTGCTTGTCGAGCGAAGCGCCAACCTTCCCGATGCGATTCAGGCCGAGGCGCACCATTCCAAGCAACAACTTCCAAACGACGAAGAGCTCGAAGCAGTGGTGCGCGAAACCGTGCGCAATGTTTCCAAGGCACGAACGATCGAAGCGTCGATTCGTCGCACCACGCTCTCCGCCATCGCGCGCTCCATGCGTGGACTCACGCGTCGACAGGCGCGTTCGGTCATCACGGCCTCGATCGTGGAGGACAACGCCTTCAACGACAAAGATCTTGAGCAAGTGATGCTCCACAAGCGCAACGCGTGCGCTGATCTTGATGGCGTACTGGAGTTCGTGCAGGCGCCCGTGTCGATGGATCGAGTCGGCGGATTGCAGCGACTCAAGTCCTGGCTTGCAGCACGCGAACTCTCGAGCGCAGTCGAAGCGGAGCAATTCGGGTTGTCGCTTCCGCGCGGTGTACTCCTGCTCGGCGTGCAAGGCGCGGGCAAGAGTCTTGCCGCCAAGGCCGTTGCGACGGCGTGGCGGGTTCCGCTTCTGCGTCTCGACGCGGGCGCGCTGTTTGACAAGTTTGTTGGTGAGAGCGAGCGCAAACTCCGCGACTCTCTCGCGCAAGCGGATCGCATGGCCCCCGCAGTCCTGTGGATCGACGAGATTGAGAAAGGCTTCGCGAGCGCGAGTTCGGTCTCGTCCGACGGCGGACTCTCGCGCCGCATGTTCGGCACGCTCTTGACTTGGATGCAAGAGCGCACCGCGGGAACTTTCCTCGTCGCCACCGCCAACGACATCTCCGCACTACCGCCCGAACTCCTTCGCAAGGGACGCTTCGACGAGATCTTCTTCGTCGATCTGCCCGATGCCCCCGTGCGGCGCATGATCTTCGGCATCCACCTGACCCAACGCAAACGCGTGACGACGGCCTTCGACATGGACTCGTTGATCACCGCGACCAACGGCTTCAGCGGTGCTGAGATTGAAGCGGGTATCGAAAGCGCGCTGCGTGTCGCGTTCGCGGATGGGCGACGCGATCTCACGACCGAGGATCTCGTGGCCGCCTACGAGGCCAGTCCGCCCATCTCGGTGATCATGGCCGATCGCATGACCGAGTTGCGCGCCTGGTCGCGCGGCCGCTGCGTTCCCGCTGACTGAGGCGCTGACTGAGCCTCATCGCGTTCTCTGCTAGGCTCGCGAAATGCCCGGCGCGGCCAGCCACCCAACTCTTCGACCGCTCGGGCTCACCCGAGTGCAGTTTGTTGCGGCGGCGAGTGAACGCGGCCGATCGCCGAGCAAGGCCCGCGACGAGTACAAGGCACTCTTCCGCGAGGGAAAGCCCGCTGCGTGGTTTGCCGAACCCGGCGTCGAACTGCCCGACTATCCCGTCTCGGCGACCCTCGTCGATGGCGAGACCTCGAAGTTTGTGCTCCGCCACGAAGACGGACTCGAAACCGAGAGCGTGCTCATTCCCATGCCGCGCTCAACAGGCACCACGACGACGCTGTGCGTTTCGAGCCAAGTGGGCTGCGCGATGGGATGCCACTTCTGTGAGACCGCGCAGATGGGACTCCTGAAGAATCTGCGCGCCGACCAAATCGTGCACCAGTGGTTCTCTGCGACGCATCGTGTGCAACACAGCGCTTCACGCGCGGTGAAGAACATCGTCTTCATGGGCATGGGTGAGCCAACCGACAACATCGATGAGGTGATCCAATCCGTCCGCGTGCTCACTGATCACGATGGTGCGTCGGTGCCTGCGTCGAACATCTCCATCTCGACGGTGGGCAACCCTGATGGCATCGTCAAGATCGGCGAACTCGTCCGCGAGCGCGGCTTTCACCGACTCAACCTTGCGCTCTCGCTCAACGCACCCAACGATGAGATCCGCACCCAGATCATGCCCGTCAATCGCGCGTGGCCGATGGCGCGACTCAAAGAGGCGCTCGTGTCCTTCCCGCGCTTCTCGCAGGCTGCGTTCTGCGTGGAGTATGTGCTCATCCCTGGCGTGAATGACCGCGACGAACACTGCGACGAGGTCTGCGCGTTCTTGCGCGACATCCGCTGTTCGCTCAATGTGATCCCCTACAACCCGCGGCGCAATTCTCCCTGGCCTGCGCCCGCGGAAGCGTCGGTCGAGCGATTCGTTGCACGCGCCTTGACCAACGGGCAATTCACCAAACGACGCGGCACCAAGGGACGCGATGTGATGGCTGCCTGCGGACAACTTGGCAACGAGAAGATTCGGCAGCGCAAGCTGGTGCACGACGACGGATCGTCGCAGCCGATCAAGTTGCGCATCAGCACGCGCGAGGCGACGCGCGAGGAACAGACATGAGTCAGGACTCCCGAAAGATTTCCCACGACACCGCGCCGCGCTCGGGTTCGAGCCGCCAACGCTTCGATCGCTATCGCGAAGAACTCGCTCGCCGCACCCGCGAGAAGAAAGAAGACGCGCGTGGCAAACCCAAGGGCGCGATGCAGCGCTCGTTTGGCACGCTCTTCCGCGCGTATCTTTCGTTGCTTGGTCCCCACCGAAGGCCGTTGATCGTCGCATTTACAGCGCTGGCCATCGCGACCTGCCTCGCCTTGATCCCACCTGCAGGCATCAAGATCGCCATCGACAGCGTGTTCGGAAACCAGCCGATTCCTGCGTTCCTGGAGCGACTCGCGCCCGCAACGCTTGATCTCACCGACCGCGGCACGATCCTGGCATTGATCGCTGGACTCACGCTGACCACGATCACCATCAAGGTTTCGATTGGCGTGGTGGGACGCAGTCGAGCGACGATTGTGGCCAAGCGTCTGCAAGTTGCCTTGCGCCGCCGTGCCTTCACCAAGGCGATCCATCTTCCGCTTGCGCGCGTGCACGAACTCAAAGCTGGCGGCGTCGCGAGTTTGATCCGCGAAGACGCGGGCGCTGCGGGCGAGCTGCTCTTTGGCCTGCTCTACAACCCGTTTCGCGCGATCATCCAACTGCTCGGCAGTCTCATCATTCTCGCGATCACCGATTGGCGGCTGCTCTTAGGCGCGATCGTGCTGCTTCCGATGGTGTGGTTCAGTCATCGCACCTGGATCGGCCGCATCCGACCGATCTATCGCGACCTCAAGACTCTGCGCGATGAGGTCGACGGCCACGCCGCTGAGGCATTCAGCGGCATTCGCGTCGTGCGCGGCTTTGCGCGGGAACGCGCCGAGGCGCTGCGTTTCGCTCGTGGCACCTCCATGCAAGCGCGCACCGAAGTCTTCGTCTGGTGGTGGTCACGCGGCGTGGAGATTTCGTGGGAGCTCTTCATTCCTGCGGCAACGGCGGCCTTGCTCTGGTACGGCGGAACGCAAGTGGTCGAGGGTCGACTCACCGCGGGTGATCTGGTGATGTTCCTCACCTACCTCACGCTGTTGCTTGGGCCGTTGGAAGTGCTCGCCAACACCGCGACGAATCTGCAGACCAGTCTTGCGAGCTTTGACCGCACCCTTGACTTGCTTGAAGAACCCGACGAGTTCGCCGAGACCGCCGCGCGCGCCAGCGTCGTGGCCGATCCTGCGCGCGTGCGCGGCGATCTTGCGTTTGAAGGCGTTTCGTTTCGCTATCCCGTCTCGAATCGCTCGGTGCTTGAAGGCATCAACTTCACAGCGCCCGCAGGAACCATGATCGCGCTCGTCGGACATTCAGGCGCAGGAAAGACCACGCTCTCCAATCTCGTGGCGCGCTTTCACGATCCAAGCGAAGGTCGCGTGACTCTCGATGGCACGGACCTGCGCGATCTCAAACTGGCCTCCTACCGCCGCCTTCTCGGCATCGTCGAGCAGGATGTCTTTCTCTTTGATGGTTCGATCCGCGACAACATCGCCTACGCGCGGCCCGAAGCAAGCGAAGCTGAAATCTTGCGCGCTGCGAAAGTCGCGCGCGCCGATGTCTTCATCGAGAAGCTCGATGGGAAGTACGAGACCCGCATCGGTGAGCGCGGCGTGAAACTCTCGGGTGGCGAGCGGCAGCGACTGGCACTCGCCCGCGCGGTGCTCGCGGATCCCCGCATCCTCATTCTTGACGAAGCGACGAGTAACCTCGACACCGAGAGCGAGCGGCACATTCAGGCGGCGCTCGGCGAGATTCTCCACGGCCGCACCAGTTTCGTGATCGCTCACCGTCTCTCCACCATCCAAGAGGCCGACCTCATTCTCGTGATGGAAGACGGACGCATCGTGGAGCGCGGCACGCACACGGAGCTCATGCACTCAAGCGGCCGCTACGCAACGATGGTGGTGTTGCAAACCGAAACGCGGCGTGCTCACGCCGCGGGAAGCGTTGCTCCGCACTCGCTGCAGACGACGCCGTCAGTGCCGCGCGGATAGCCGCAGTGCGGACAGGCCGCGTTTCGCCAGCTGCGACGCGCGCTGCGTGTCAAGAGCAAGAGCGACCACGGACCGCAGAGCCAGAGCAGTCCTGTGGTACCCATGACGAGATTCAGGAAGGTCGCCGTCGAGCAGACGCAATCAAGTTTCTTGCGCGCCATGAAGTAGAGCGGGAGTCCGAGCGCCAATTCCACGGTCGTACCCGCGAGAGAGATGCGCAAGAGGCGATCGAGCCCGACTGGGCTGCGCGAGCGACCTGCGTGGCGCAGGAGGTACATCCACACTGCGCCGCTCACAATCCAGACCGCCAGCGCGCCAGTCCAAATCTTGGCTTGTGCAGGGTCGTAGATGTCCATGAACCCGCTCAGGTCCTGCACCAGAAGCGCGATGACCCCTTCAACGAGTGTCGCAAACAGCAGCGCACAACTGAACGCACCGAGCACAGAGATCGCCACCACGCTCGACCGCAACGAACGACCTTCGCCGCTCGCCTTCGGCCGACCAACAACGGGCGCGATGAAGGCGACGGCAAGGCCAGCCCACGCTCCGATCGCTCCCATGCAGACCAGACCGAACTCCAGATCGCGCGTCCACTCAAGCGCGACGAGGTCGCGGTAGTACTCCGCGAAGATCTCGGGAATCTCGCCAACACTGGGTTCCTCGATGAGGATGGGCGCGAAAAACGCAGGCCCAATCACGATTGCAAAGGCCACATGCGCGAAGAACACGGCGACAAGTGCCTTCCATCGTGACCAGCGCGAGAGAATCATGCGACACCTTGGCCCTGCGGGTCGATCACGGTGGAGTCCTCCACGGTGAACACCTCAACGCCAGCGCGTGATGCGAAGCGGACGCCAGGCGCAAAGCGCGAGAACGCGGGCAGCACGAGGATTCGACGCGCACGATCAACCACAAACGCAGGCGTGTCACTCCGCTCGTGAGGAACCGAGCGAAAGGACTCAGGCGAAACCGCGAGCGTCCAGTGCGCAGCTGGAGCTTGCTCAACGACGGGCGGCTCATAGGCGAATCGCACGCCACCAAGTGCGAAGCGCGCGCCGACAGCGTCGACTCGCCACTCGGGTGGCAGCGTGCGGCCAACCATCGACTGCGCGTGTCGCGCGACAAGGCGAATCGGAAGGGCGATGCGCTCGCGAAAGCGCTCGACGCGCTCGAGCTCCGCTTCGTCGAGTTCGTCGAGTTCGCGTGTGAGGTCGCCGAGCACAACGATGACGCGCGCGCCCGCCCGCATCGCTGCGCGACCGAGGCGATCAAGGGCTTCCTCATCAGGACGCGAGCTTTCGCTGCGTCGCTCATGGACATCGGCCACAACGAGTGCCCGCGCGCTGCCCAGAAAAACGGCGCGCTCGGGCAGAAGCAACGCCTCGGTTCCATCGAGATTGATCGCCACGCTCGACATGGTGCGGCTCATCCACGCGTCTCAGGAGGGGCGTCGGTGCAGGCGATGGAGAGAATGGTGAGGTCGTCGCGCAAGACACCGCCGTTGAATCCACGCAGCACTTCAAGCAGCGTGCGCACATCACTCTGCGCGCCGGTTGAATCGGCCAGCGCTGCGGCGATTCGATCCACGCCAAACTCTTCGCCCTCGAGCGAGCGACTCTCGTGAACACCGTCGGTGGTGATGACCAGTCGATCACCCACGCGCATTGGAATCGACTTCGAGGCGTAAAGACCATCGGGAAACGCACCGACGACGGCACCGCCTTCATGGGCGTGGAACTTGATCATCTCGACACCCGACTCGTGCACGCGAAACGCTTGGCCGTGGCCTGCGTCACACAACACCACGGTGCCGTCTCGTTCAAACGCCACGACGAGGAGCGAGGCGAAGTCGTGCGCTTCGGTGTGTTGATAGAGAAACCCGTTGAGCGCCGCCACGGTGATGGCGGGCTCTTCCACGCGCCCCGCTGCGGCGTGCAGCCACGCCTGCGCGGCCGACATCAACAGCGCTGCACCAGGACCATGGCCTGAAACATCACCCACCCACGCGAGCACCGAACCATCGGGACGCGCAGCGATTCCCACGATGTCGCCTGAGACATTCGAACCGATGTCCGCTTCATCAGGCGGGGCCGCGGGCAGCGACTCCAATGCCCACGCAACCGAGCCCGCTTCACCTTGGCGTGCAGGCAACAGCCGTTGCTGCACCGCCGCAGCGCGCGCGTAATCGAGTCGCACTTCCTCAAGGCGCCGTCGCGCGATCCCGTCAAACACAAGACTGCAGACACGCGCCGCCACGCCGACAAACTCCGCCATGTTCGCGCCCACGGCGCTCGCTGGCTGACGGGAGTCGAGGTAGATGTAGAGGTTCTCATCGCCGCGAACCTGCAGGCGCGCGCAGAGGACCTCGCGGGTTCCTGAGCCGATGACACTCTCGGCGTAGCGCAAATCTTCGGTCTGCGAAAGCTGCGCGACGCGATTGGGCTGCTCGGCCGCAGCGAGGAGATTGCGACTCAGCGCGCCCGCTTCGCTTCCGACACGCGCGATGACCTGCACTTCGGCGGCGGTACCAAGACGACGCACGATCAGGCCGCGATCAAGTCCGAGCACTCCGATGAGTCGCGTGAGCAGAAGTACGCCCGCGGCTTCTTCGGTCATCTCCGAACTGATGCTGCGCACGACATCAAAGAGGACGCGGAGCATCTGCTCGGCAACGCCTTCCTCACCGAGTTCGACAGTGCGCACGCGCTCCGAGACTTCATGACCGAGCTCCGTCGCGAGACGGGCGTAGGCGCGCTCCACGCGAATCTGAATGGGGCCACAGGTGATGTGAAATCCATCGTCGATGCGCACAGGAAGTCGTGGCGCGCAGCGCTGGCCATTGACGCGCGTGCCGTGCCGGCTGTCGTGATCCTCGATGGTGGCGCCCGACTCATCAAAGCGCACGACCGCGTGAATGCGCGACAGCGACGGATCCGCCACCGAGATCTCACACTCGTGCGCGCGACCGATGCGCAGCACATCTCCGCGACTGAGCTGAACCGGAGGACGATCCGGCATCTCCACGAATCGCAACTCAAGAGCGGGCGGATGTTGGACGGTCTGCGGCACGCGGAGATAGTACCGTTGCCGCGCGTGCGCTCCTTGGCCGCGAGCATCGCCCGGCCATGCTTGGACGGTGTGACTCAGGCAGCTCCCGCGCTTCGACGAGAGCTCTTGGCGTAAATGTATCCCGTTCCCACGAGCACCAGTCCTGTCACGAGGAGAAGAGCAATGCGCACAAGGAGCGTGGTTTCCGCGAGCTCAATGAAGTAGAGCCGCACCACGAGGAAGAGCAGCGCTGCGAGTCCTGCCCAACGCAACGGTGGAACGGCTTGTCGAAAGCCAACCAGAAGCGCTCCCACGCCGAACCCGCCCATCCACGAAACTGCGACCGCTGAACCCATTGGTGTTCCGAAGAGTTCCGCCAGAATGATCGTGCCAAGCGGTGCGATCGAGCAAGACGCGACGACGACGGCGGCTTGGTGTCGCCACGCGCCTGCTTCACCGAGGCGACGCGTCGCTCCAACGGCCGTCAGCAGAGAAGCACCCATGACCAATACCGCCACCAACAGACCGTCGAGCTCGAGGGAAGTGCTTGGTGCCTGCTGGAAAAACCGCAAGTATCCGAAGAGCACTCCGACAAGGACAGCGACCAGCGAGACGATCATGCCTCCGTCGACCACGCGCGGCCGACGCCACAGTGAACCAACGAGGATCGCCACCAAACCCGCCGCGGCGAGCGTGGTCGCGACGGCGATGGAAGCCTGAAGCCCGCTCGTCCCTCGGCCCAGACTCTCCGTGCAGGCGATCACTGCCAGCCCACCAGCGGCGATGCACATCAACGGCAAGACGAGCATGGTGCGCACCGAGCCAAGAGCAGCATGCATCGCGATATGACACACAATCGGCAGACCGATGGCAAACACAAAGACCAAAGCAGGCACATCGCACTCAGTCCTACCAAGTCCTGCTGCGCGCGGCACACGCTCGGACAGCGTGAGCCACAACGCCGCGCCGAAACACCACAGAAGCATGGAGATCAGCACGGTCAGAAGCCGCGCCCGAGGAATCCACGCGACCACTGCAGCAGGCAGGATCAACGCGAGACAGGCGAAACGACTCTGAAAGAGCACGGCGCTCACGGCGACCCACAATCCCGTGCAGGGGATCATCAAGGCCGCAGCAGCGACCCGCGTGCGCGCCATCGACACACCGACAAAGAGCAGACACGAAGCCGCGATCAAACCAAGGTACGAGGCACTCCAATGGATCTCGATGGCGTCGGCGCTTGAAAACGGCAATGAGAACGAAACATCCACAGTTGCCACGCGACGCTGCGCGACAACCGCCAAGGCTGTGATCGCACCAATCCAACCCATCACGGCGCCTACAGCATCCAACGCGCGACTCTTCACTCTGCGTGAGAGCACGATCGCTGCGATGGCCGTGGCCAGAACGAGCGCGCCCTTCAGAGCGTCGGTGACGAGAAACGCCAGTCCGCCGACGCCGAGTGCCAGTGCCAGTGCTGCGGCAGTGCGTGAGAGATCCGAGCACGCTTCGGAACTCGCCCGCGTTGATTGGTCCAGTTCGGCTGCGTCATGCGGATCGTCGACGGGCATGACGAACCCACGCAGGAACATCGACTGCGCGAAGAGGAGCGCGCCGACGACGCTCGGTAGAAACTCGATCACAGAGATCGATCCAGCGGCCGTCGTCCACGATCCAACTTCAACCAGCGCCATCAGAGAAGACGCCACACAGAGCACGAAGATGTTCGATCGCCGCGCGATGCCGCGAAGCGCGCACAGGGTCGCATCGCCCGCGATGATCGCCCACCAGACCAGGGCGTATCCGCAGGCTTCGATGGGATTCCGCGTGGCTGCAAGAGCCACGATGCCGAGCAAGATCGTGGCGACCAGCGCAAAGATGCGCACAGGTGCAAACTTGCGGCTGCCCAAGATGTGCATCGCCAGACCCGTCGCTAAGGCGAGCGTGAGTAAGAGCACCGCCAGTCGTGGCTCATCGCGGTAGAGGCCGACAGCGGGCGGGATCCCAAAGAAACCAAGCAACGCCACGATGCCCACAGCCGCAGATCCGCTGCGCACGCTCCACCACGCGCCAAAGACGCCTGCACCACCTGCGATGAGCGCGCCCGTGGCGGGACCAAAGATCTGCAGCGTAAATACACCGAGCGCCGTGCTCACCATGATCGCGCCAATGCCTGCGCCATCGAGCCCGATGGCGGTTCCAGGAACGCCGCGACGACGGACGAACTCTCCCGCTGCCAACAGCAAGAGGCCCAGACCAACGCCAAGCATGAAGCGCGCGAGCGGTCCGATCCGTCCGATCAGCCCGATCTCGATGGCGTAGTGCACGAGGTAACCGATGGCCACCAGCACGACGATCGCACCAATGATCGGCACCACCCGTCGACCGATGAACTGCTCGATGGACTGGCTCGGTTGCTCTGTGGTCGCGGTCGGCGGTTTGCCAGCCCACGGCGGTGGAGGCAGAGCCGAGGGTGATGGCGAAGGCGGTGGTGGTGGAGTGGGCGCGGTCGTCGGAGGCGCTGATCGCGGCGGCTCGTAGGCTGCGAGTCTTGCTGAGAGTGCGCTGACTTCCGCACGCAACAACGCGTTCTCACGCGCCAAGTCCTGCACGCGGTCGCTGTCGGCGGCGGGAGATCCCTCGTCTGCCATGGGGGCAGCATGACGCGATGCCGATCGCGACGCAAGCCGCTCAGTTCCAAGACTCCGACCTACAGGCTCGTACGAATCGCCCAAAGATCAGGAAAGAGCGGCGTAAACAGGGTCGTTCGCAAGTATGCGGCGCCAGGACTGCCGCCCGTCCCCTGCTTGAATCCGATGGTGCGCTCGACCATCTTCACATGGCGATAGCGCCATTCTTGCACGCCTTCGTCGAGATCGACAAGCAGCTCGCAAATCGATCGCTCGGTCGGATGCCCGCGATAGATCGCTAGGAGCGTCGCCTGAAACGCGGGACTCTCGGCGATCGGCGTCGTGACATCGCGTTGCAACACCTCATTGGGAATGGCGTGACCGCGATCGGCGAGGAAGCGCGCGAAGGCATCCCACAGTGTCGGCTTGGGCCACCGCGCTTCGATCATCTTGCGCTCATGTGAGCCTTCAGGGTTGTGCGCAAGCACGCGCGGATTCTTGTTGCCCAGCAGAAACTCAAACTCGCGGAACTGCCAACTCTGGAAGCCGCTCGAGCTCGAAAGAAAACTGCGAAAGCTCAAGAACGAGACGGGAGTCATCGTCTCCAGCACATCGATCTGCTGCACCATCGTCTTGAGGATGGTGAGCATCCGCTTGAGGGTCGCACCAGCCTGCACGGAATCACCCGCAACCAACAACCGCGCGAAATGATCGCCCTCATGGAGCTGCTGCTTGAACCACAACTCATAGACCTGGTGGATGATGATGAAGAGCATCTCATCGTGCTCGGGACCCTTGCCTGAAGGGTCGACCGAAGCAGGCGCCTGCAGCGTGAGCAGCTCGGGGACTTTGAGATAGCTTCCGTAAGTGGTCTGCATCCGCGCAGCGTAGCGAAGTGCGCTGTTTCAGCGTCCGCCAACGACCAAGGGCTTGCGGATCTCGAGCCGACCCTCATGGAGGTCCCACTCGATTTCCTGCGCAGAGAGCGGTGTTGGCGTGTTGGCAAAGACCACAGT
This sequence comes from Planctomycetaceae bacterium, assembly GCA_947490615.1. Lineage (GTDB taxonomy): Bacteria > Planctomycetota > Phycisphaerae > Phycisphaerales > SM1A02 > QWPT01. The sequence continues at coordinate 127,733 of CANLHK010000001.1, forward strand.
GACCGCGCGACCAGGCGCGGCCTTCAGCGTGGCGATGCCTGTGCGAACCGAGTACTCGAACTCTTCGCACTCCACATCCTGCGCGGGCGTGCGAATGAAGACCCGACCAACTCCCTTGACGCCGAGAAGGTCGGCAGGACCACCAAGATCGACACCAGCCGTCGCTGCCGTTCCCACTCCAGGGCCATCCTTGGTTCGCGACTTCGTCTCATCGCTTCGACGCACCGTGGCTTCGAGCGCATCACAGCGCATCGAGAAGCGATCGGCGTCGCGTACTCCTGCATGCAACAACTCAACGCCATCGTGCATGCGGACAAGGAAGCGGTCGTCGACGATGTGCTCGAGCGCCATCCGTTGCGTCCAGTTGAATCGCGTCGTTCCTTCGGCGCCGAGTGCGATCGCTGTGTCGCTGCGCACAGGACGCTTCGCTTCATCGCTCAAGAGCGGGATGTTCACCAAGAGCGCACCAACTCCGACGACGAGCCCTTCACGAGAGATCATGTCGTATTCAATGTGCTCGCCCGTCACGCGAAACACCCGCGGCTCGCCCGTGTGCGCAGCGTCTGGCCAGAGTCGACTCTCGATGCGAGCATCGCCGCGAGCAAGGAAGTGCTTCAGCGCGCGCGGCGTGTCAGCGTTGGCCTTCGTCGATCCGTCCGACGCCTTCGCAGCAGCCTTTCCCGCGGAGGGATCGGGCCCATGGCCGAGGATCACCGACTTCGCGTCGACGGCGTCCGTCGCGAGCGCACTGGGACGACTGCGCAGTTGCACATCGCCACGAATGTCGATGGTGCCATCGTCGGCAGAGGCCTCCTGGTACTCGAGTCCTTCGGTCCACGACGCGTCGAGTGAGGTCGCCACGGTTGGATCGGGACGATCGATGCGGCCGCTTCCCACCGTGATCGGTTCGCGATACGCGCGGAATCGGCCAGGGCCTTCACTGCGCGCGGCGTGCGTCGCGTCATCAAAGCGAAGGTCACGCAGGTTGTCAGCGATGATGTTCGATCGCACGATCGCGACGCTGTCCTTCTCGCCGATCAATCGCAACTTCCGCTCGAGAGCGTTGCCAGTCAAGGAATCGGCGAAGACTCGCGCTCCCTCACCAAGAAGAACTTGCACGCCGCCCGTCGCCTCGACGGCGGCGACATCGATCGCGGGATCCGTCGTGGGGGCCGCGGCCTCGCGCTTCTCCGCAAAGGTCACGAGAAGGTCTTCGGTCCAGATGGTTTGCCGCGCGTCTTTCGCTTCGACGGCACCGCGCGCGACGAGTTTGCGCGGAATCGCATCGCCCTTCTCTGTCACGCCCAGGGCCAATTCCAGGCGCTGCGCCTGCATCGAGCCCGCAGCACCGAGTTGCCGCACCGTGGTCCCACCATCGGCGATGATCGAATCGACGCGTTCGCGCTCCACGGCGTTGAATCCAACTTCAAGCGTCTGCGAAGCAAGTTCAAATTGCTTGCCAAACACATCCACGCCACCTTCAAAGCGCGCGTGCGAGATGCGGGAGTCATCCGCGCCACCAGTGAACTGAAGATCCACGCCGCCCTTCCAAGTGATCTCAATCTCCTGATGAGTCGCATCAAAGCGCGGAGTCGTCGGGGCAGGTTGAGGTGGATCCAAGACAAGTGCGACCGCAGCGGGATCGGACGAGACCAGAAGCCGCGCTGCGTCAGGCGTGATCGATGGAGCAATCTGCAACCACGCGACATCTCCTGCTGCACCTCGTGCAAGGGCCATGCGACCAGGACCGTCGAGTCGTCCGACACCAGTGCTGAAACTCGCCCAGAAGCGTGAAGCCTCCATGCGAAGGCGCGCGTTGGCGACCACGAGTGGTCCGTGCTCAGAGCCCTCCGCGTCAACGCGTTCATCGAGCACGCTGTAACGGAGGCGCGAACAGGTGACTTGGGTGTGACTCTTGCCGTCATGGAGTTCGACGCGCGAACCAAGCACATCAAAACGAATGTCGTCACGCGTCTTGAGCGCGTCGGCAGCGTCTACAACAGGAACCATTTCGAGTCGGCCGCCAAACGACACCGTCACGCTGTCGTCGGTGTTTGGATTGGAAGTCGGCGCATCCTGCGGAAGCGCGAAAGCCAACGCGCTGACCACGGAAGCGGGAGTGGGCGCCAAAGTGCTGAGCCACGACGATGACGGTGCGCCCACGCCGACTGGCGTGAACGCGAGCGCGTCGAGCCCCTGCGATTCGAGGCTAAAGATCGCGATGAGTTCGTCGCCACGAATCGTGCTCACCACGCCGCCACGAGTGCGCACCACCAGGACGCCGCCAGTCAGGACGAGTCTGTAGAAACGCGTTGGTTCGGCGGCCGCGGGTTTCGGTGTGACGATGACGGGTGGTGCGGCGGAAGGCGCGATGTTGGAAGGCGAGAGGTCGGGTTCGTCGGCCGTCGTTTGCGGCGTGGTCTGCAACTCGTGATTCGCCGAAGCTCCGCCATCGGTCGCCGTCGAATCAGGCACCAACGGCTGCACAGGATTGATCAGGAGATCATCAGGCGTTGCCGCCGCGTTGCTCGCTGCAGCTCGACGCTTGGCGGCCAAGGCCCGCGCGCTGCGATCGATGCGAATCGGCTCGAGCGCGCGATCGACGAGCAATCGTTCGACACCCGCGCCATCCGAGTCCAAGACCAGCGTGAGTCCTTCACCCGCAAAGCTTCCAGCGTCGGTCTCAATGCGGACGGCGCGATCGCATCGAACCTCACCAGCGATGCCATCAAACTGCGCGGTGTCGGCATTGATGGTCATCGAGGGCCTGTCGAGAAGCACATCGACTTGACGATTCTCGCTCGGCTTGAACAGCCGGATCTCGACATCACCTTCGAGCACGCCCGATTCAAGCGCGCGATGCGGCACGCTCACCACGCCGTCACGGGCAACGAGCGTGAGGACACGACCATCGCGCAGGTAGAAGCGCGCGCGTGGCTCACTCATCTGGAGCTTCTGCCCGCCGAGCGGCTCCAATCTTCCTGCGCTGTATTGCTGCGCAAGACGGCCGGTTTCATCGGCGACCTGCACCCACGCGCCGTCCGCGAGTTTGATCGCGGTCTGGTCGGAGAGCGAGCCGCCTGCGTTGCGCAACTCTTCGGCACTGGCAAACTGCGGAGCGAGCAACGACGGCGCGTCACTCAATCGACTCGACTGCTTGCGTGGCGTCGTGCCTTGGTCGAGGTTCATCGCCGCCACGATCAGGAGAATCGCAAGCGCTCCCGCAGGAACGGCGAAGACCAGCCCGCGGCGGTGGCGAAGAAAGAGTCGGAGGCGTTCACCGTTGCGCAGCGGGCGCGGTGGCGCCTGAACTTCGCGCGGACGCATCACCGCGACACTCCGACCTTGGGTGCGGGATGATCAGGATCGAAGTGGCGCACCGCTTCAAGCCAGCGTCCTTGACCCTTCAAGATGTGTTCGACGGCATCACGCACGGCGCCAGCGCCACCAGGACGCTCGGTGACGAAGGCCGCGACTTCGAGCACTTCAGGCGACGCATCACGGACCGCGATGGGAAATCCACAGGCGCGCAAGATGGGGAGATCGGGAAGGTCATCGCCGATCATCGCGGCCTCGCACGCGGCGATCCCCGTCTCCTGCAAGAGCGTCGTAAACGCGCGGCCCTTCTCCTTCGACCCGCTGATCACATGACGCACGCCAAGCTCGCGCAGTCGATGCCGCAGCGCCATGCCGTCGCGTCCGGTGATCACCGCGAGCTCAAGCCCCAACTTCGACCACATACGCAAGGCGGCGCCGTCGCGGACATAGAAACGCTTCTGCTCGTGCCCCGCGTCATCGATGGAGATGCCGCCGTCGGTGAGGACACCATCGACATCGAGACAGAGCAATTTGATGCGTGAAAGCGACACGCGGCGAGTGTACCCGCACCTGCGGTTTACGACGCGAGGATGGCCAGGCCCAAGGAGAAGTAGAGCGCGGTCGTTGCCGTGTCGGCGACGACGAGTGTGACAGGACCCGCTGCGACGCTTGGATCAAGTCGCAGCGCATGGAGCACGATGGGGACTCCTCCGCCCGCGATCGACGCGAACACCATGCTTGTTGCGACCGCGGCGAACATCGTGAACGCGCTCAACGCTGGATCACCGCCGTTACTTGTCCAAAACAGTGTGACGCCCGCGACGATCGCACCACAACTGACACCGAGCATGAGTGCTGCCAAGGCCTCGGTGCGCAAGAGGCGCAGCGCGTGACCGAGGCCGTGTTTTTCCTGATCGCCACCCACCGTCAGCGTGACCGCTTGCATGGCGATGCTCTCACCAAGCGTGAGCACCAACGGGAGGAAGAACGCCAGCAGCACGACCTCTTTGAGCAAGTCTTCGAAGCGCCAGGCAATGATCGCGCAGAGGATTCCGCCGCCAACATTGCACAAGAGCCACGGCATGCGCATGCGGAAGCTCTCGAACGCCGTCATCGAGTCGACATGCCCGAGGTCGAGTCCGAGCGTCTGAAAGACCTGGCGAACGCGATCTCGCTCGGCGCGCTCGAGTTGCTCGCGCGCGTACTGCTCCACATCGATCGCACCCACGAGTCGCCCCTCGCGATCGACCACGGGAAGCGCCAACAGACGGCGCTTGCGGAAGACTTCGAGCGCGTCGTCGAGCGACATGTCAATCGGAATCGTGGTGAGCTCGCCGCGCATCACATCGCCGATGCGCTCGCTGGGATTCGAGAAGAGCAGCGCCCGCGTAGGGACTTGACCGACAAGGCGGTCGTCGTCGTCAAGCGCATAGACATAGACCACAGGATGATCGATGGCGCGCCGTCGAAGTTCCTCGAGCGCTTCGCCGATGGTCTGGTTGACATTGACCGCGGTTTGCACCGAGCGAATGCCATGCAACACGGGTACCGCAAGTCTGGAGTTCGAACTTGAGCGCGACGACCTCGAAAGCATCGCGGCAGCGTACTCAGGAGTCGACGGAGGCGGACGGACCCGCCGCCGCCGCGAAGACCGCGGAGCCAATGTCATAGAAGGCATGCGCTCCGACGACGATGCCAAATCCACGCACGACATAAAGCACGCCGAAGTACACCCCCGCCGCAAGGAAGAAGACCACGCGCGAAGGAACCAGCGCGCCCGAAGCATCGCGCAACGGGTGGTAGGCCACGAACGCCAACGCCGCCAAACCGACGGCGGCCACCGTCGCAGATGTCCGCGTGGTCTTGAGGAGATCCTCGAGCAGCACAAGGATGATCCCAATCAGTCCCATGCGAAAGAGCAGCTCTTCGTAGATCCCCGCGCCGATCGAGACGGCAACCTTGGCGCCAAACGAGAGCGACTCGAAGTCCACGCCGCTTGCAGCCGCAGCGGGAATCCGCAGCGCCGCCTGCGAAAAGACGAGAAGTGGAAGGGCCAAAATGATGCTCTCGCTCCACATCAGCCCGACCACGGCCGAATCGACTTTCCATGGCCTGCGTTCAATCGTGTGCCAGATCAAGAGGATCGCGACCACGAGCACACCAGGAAGCCAGAGCCCGACGGTGCCGAGCTCGAACGCACCAAAGAGACTGAGGATCCATCGGTGCGCCTCGTTGGTGATGACCGCGCCGTCGGCGCCGCGCAGCGCGATGGCGAGGAGCAGTTCGTAGCCCACTAAGAGCGGGATGAGAAACAGCAAGACCGCCAAGGGTGCGCGCGAGGCCTCAAGATACGAGCCCAAAAAAGAAGTCCCGCCCTTCGCGGAAGTCGCGCGGGCGGGTTTGATCTTCTTTCGGGTTGGCTTGGCCATGCGTCGTTGCGGCGGGTTCAGTGGTCTTTCAAGCGTTCGGATCGAACGGCGAGGACCGCCACACGCAGCTCGTGGGCAAGGCCTACTTCTTGGTGAGCGCTGCGAGCTTGGCAGCCATGCGGCTCTTGCGGCGCGACGCGGTGTTCTTGTGGATCGTTCCCGTGGCGGCGACCTTGTCGATGGTGCGCACGGCAATGCGCATGGCCTTTTCGGCCGCGACTGCGTCACCTGCGGTGAGCGCCTTGAGGAACTCGCCTGCAGCGTCCTTGACGCGACGCTTGCGCCACGCGTTGCGCGACTGGAGCTTGGAGGTCTGGCGGACACGCTTCTTGGCTGATTCGGTATTTGGCACGGTCGTTCCTGTCGCAGTCGGTGCTCGGACTCCAGGCCGCTTCGGTCGGTCGGATCGGGGATCATGCCGACTTTGCTTGCGGTTTGCAAGTCGCCACCCGTCGATTGGGCGGACCACACGATGGGGAGGGAAACCCGCGCTGCGCGGGAGATTGCGCGACGCCATCGTTCGCCACTCCACCACCGTTTGCCCCAACGGCGCGCACTCTCGAATTCCTGATGAATTCCTGAGAACCTCTGTGGTGGTTCGCCTTCTCCGCATACGTTTATGTTTGTGCCTGCCGCACCGCACCTCGCCACCCGAACCGTCCTTTCGGAACTCCCCGATACTTGGAAGGCTGCGCATGCACTCCGCAGCGAACTCGAAGCGGGCTCGCGCATCCGCCCCGACCTCCTCGTGGTCCTCGGAAGCACCCATCATCGCGCGCTGTTCTCGGACGCGTTGCGCATGCTGCGCGCTGCGATTCATCCCGTTCATCTTTTGGCCTGCACGACTGAGAGCGTGATCGTGAACGATCGTGAGATTGATCAAGGTCCCGCCTTGGCAGCCATGGCGCTGAATCTCCCTGGCGTGGTCATGAAGCCGTTCACCTTTGGACTCTCCGACGGTCCGCCATCAGTGTGGAGCGATGGGTTCATCCGCGAGCGCGTGGCGCTTCCGCCTGACCACGGCGCCCTGCCGCACCGCGGGATCTTGATGTTCGCCGATCCGTTTTCGATCAACGCCGCGCAGGCGTGCGCGGCGATCCAGCGCGCAGCGGGTCGCACGGGAATGCGCATCACGGGAGGAGTCACCAGCGGCGCCTCCGCCGTTGGTCTCGATGTGCTTGCGGCGGACCGTTCCATCGTCCACAGCGGCATCGTTGGACTCTCCATCTTTGGCGGCGTGGAGCTCGACCATCGGCTCGCCGAAGGGTGCGCTCCGATTGGTGCGCCCATGGTGGTGACTGCGATCAAGGGCAAGGAGATCGTCGAACTCAGCGGAATCCCCGCGCTCGCCGCCGCCGCACAATCTCGGCGACCGATTGGCTCCGCGCGCGCGCGAGCTCCTCAAGCACGGGCTCATACTTGGTGTGGCATCGGGCGAGTCCGACGAACGATTTGAGCTTCGCGACTGCGCGCTTCGGACCGTCACGGCGGTCGACCACGAGGCCGACACCTTCACGGTCGACGAAATCGTTCCCGTTGGGAGCGATGTCCAGTTCTACATCCGCGACCCCGTGACCGCCGCCGAGAATCTCGATGAAGTCCTTCAGGACCACGCGGAGTGCACGAACCCTGCAGGCGCGCTGCTGTTCGCCTGCCACAAGCGAGGCCCGCAGTTCTTCGACGAGCCGAATCGCGACGCGCGGATTGTCTCCAAGGCGTTGAACAGCGCCCCTCTCCTCGGTTGCCAGTGTGCTGGCGTCATCGGAGGCACCCAGGGCAGTGCGACGGTGCGGTGCTACTCGGCCTCAGCGACACTCCTGCGCGAACCGCACTCGACGGGTGCGGGAGCGTGAGCCACGCCGCGCGGCCTTTGGTTGCGTGAAGCGACTCGCTACCCTGCCTCGATGGCACTCGGTGCAATCCTCCTCTCCCAAGGGCTCGTGACCGACGAGCAGCTCGAGCAAGCGCTGCGCGAACAGGCCGCTGCAGGAGAACGGCTCGAGCAGACGCTCGCGCGACTTGGCTTTGCCAGAACCGAACAGGTCATGCGCGCGCTCGCCGACGAGTTGGCGATGCCCTTTCTTCGCCTCGATGAAACCGAAATCGACGAAGAAGCCGTGCGCGCCGTACCGCCGCGACTGGTCTTCAAACTCCGTGCGATTCCCGTGCGTTTCGACAGCGGTCGGCTTGTCGTCGCCACGAGCGACCCGCTGCGGCTCGACGCCTTTGATCAACTGCGCATGGCCGCAGGCATGCCCGTGACGCTGGTTGTTGCCGACGATGAGGACATCGGCATCCAAATCCGCAGCCGCTTTGGCGTGGCGGGTGATGTGCTCGAAGCTCTTGGCGCTGGTGACGCACCGACACTCGAAGGCAAGGCCGAGTCTTCCGAAACCGACACCGCCAGCCAAGCAAGCGTCGTGCGACTGGTGAATGACCTGCTCTTCGAAGCGATTCGTGAGCGCGCTACCGACATCCACATCGAGCCCTACGAGACCGAGCTTCATGTGCGCTATCGCATCGACGGCATCATGAGCGATGCGGGCGTGCCCCCAACGATTCATCGTTTTCGAAACGCGATCGTGAGTCGCCTCAAGATCATGGCGAGTCTCAACATCGCCGAGAAGCGTCGTCCGCAAGATGGACGCATCACGCTCAAGCAACGAATTCCTGGGCAAAAGATGCAGGAATACGACTTGCGTCTCTCGGTGATTCCCATGCTCTACGGCGAAGGCGTGGTGCTGCGCATCCTCTCCAAAAGCGCAGTGCTGGTCGGCCTTGATGAACTCGGCATGCCCGAGGGAATTCGCACGCGCTGGCTCGACCTCGTCACGCGTCCACACGGCATCGTGTTGGTGACGGGACCAACGGGCAGCGGAAAGTCGACGACGCTCTACGCGTCGCTCAAGCAGATCGTCACGGGCGAAGTGAAGGCGATCACCGTCGAAGACCCCGTCGAATACCACGTGACGGGCGTGAACCAGATTCAGGTGAACCACCAGGTTGGACTCGACTTCGCGGCGGGCTTGCGCGCGATCCTGCGTCACGATCCCGACATCATCATGATCGGCGAAATCCGCGACGCCGAGACGGCCAACGCAGCGGTGCAGGCCTCGCTCACAGGGCACCTCGTGCTTTCGACGATGCACACCAATGACTCCTGTGGCGCCGCGACACGATTGCTCGACATGGGCGTCGAACCGTTTCTTGTGGCGAGCACCGTCGAAGGCGTCCTTGCGCAACGACTACTCCGACGCGTCTGCCGATCGTGCGCCGTGACGCGGCCTCCACGCGACGGCGAGCTTCCGCGCGATTTCCTTGTCGGCCCCCTGCTCACTTCAGATGGGCTGGTGGCGGAATCGGTCGGCTGCCGCGAGTGCCGCGGATCGGGTTTCCGCGGTCGAATCGGCTGCTACGAATTGCTCACCGTCGATGAGCTTTCCCGTGCCGAGATCATGAAACGGGCCAGTTCGAGCGCCGTCGAGATCGCCGCACGCAAGGGTCAAAACCTCACGGCGCTGCGGGAATCTGCGGCAGAACTGGTGGCACGGCGCGTCACGACAGCCTCCGAAGCGCTCGCGGCTGTGAAGACGGCGTGACGCGCAAGCCGCGCATGGTGCGGGCGAAGGCCCCGCGCGCGGCGTCGGCTTGGTCGTTGCCGCCTCGCTTGCACGGCATCGTGCAACCGAACTTGCAACCGAACCTGCAACCAAGGTCGATTGACGCGCGGAAGGAAAGTTCCCATACTTCCCCCCTTCGGGCCTAGGGCTCATGGAGATATGAAGATGTCGTCTCGATCTGGCGGTTCTACAGGTGTGTTGGTTGCTCTCGTTGTGTTTGTGGTCCTCTCTGTGGGACTCCTCACAACCTCCATCGTCCTGTACGCCGGCAAGTCCGATGCAGAGACCAAGGAGAGCCAGGCTCGCGCCGAGCTCAACAGCTTCATCTCAGCCGAGGAGCGCGGCCGCTCCGAGACCCAAGCTCTCAAGAACAACGCTGGCGGCAACAGCCTCTTCTCCTACCTTGCGGAGCAGACTGCGCAGACTGGCGACTTCGTGATGAGCAACCGCGGCGCTAATCTCGCCGACATGCGCTCGGCACTCTCACTCGGTGAGAAGGACACGGTGAAGGACGCGATGCGCAAGCTCCAGCAAGAGCGCGACGCGCGCACCCAGGAAGCTGGCGCACTCAAGAGCCGCGCCAACGAGCTCACCAAAGAAATCGACACGCTCAAGGAGCAACTCGCAACCTCCGAGAAGACGCGCACCGAGGCCGTGAACGCAATCTCCAAGTCGATCTCCTCGTTCAGCGATGCCGCCAACGGTTACCGCAGCGAGTTTGACACCGCCAAGGCCGCGCTCGATCAAGCGCGCGCCGACATGGCCACCCGCTTCGACAGCGAAACCGGTGCGCTCCAAGGCGAGATCGACACGCTCCGTTCCGAGCGTTCCATCCTCGACTCCCGTATCGCCGCGCTGCAGCGCAAGGTCGAGAGCTCCTCGGCGAAGGCTGCGAATCCAGCCGCGCTCGTCGATGCCCATGTGGTTGGCTACGAGGCTAAGACGGGCACCGTCTTCATCGACATCGGCACCAACCGTCGCGTTGCTGCGGGCATGACCTTCGAAGTCTTTGATGACGCCGCAGGCATCACTGCTTCCGCACAGTCGGGCAATCGCGGCAAGGCGAGCATCCAGGTGGTCAAGGTCGGTGACACCACTTCGACCTGCCGCATCCTCCGTGGATCGGGCAGCCGCCCAATCGTGAAGGACGATGTCGCCGCCAACGCGGTCTTCAATCCTGACTACCGCTTCAAGTTCCTCGTGCACGGCAAGTTCGACACCAACAACGACGGCAAAGCCACCACGGGCGAAGCCGACTACATCAAGAGCCGCATCAAGGAATGGGGCGGCGATGTGACCGAGAGCGACGCGCTTTCGGGCGACCTCGACTTTGTTGTGCTTGGCGTGCAGCCACCGCTTCCTTCGCCGCTCCCAAGCGACGCGACTGAGGCGCAAACGCTCGCCTACACCGAGCAGCGCAACGCGCGCGAACTCTACGACAGCCTCTTCCGCACCTCCGCCGACGCCGAGATCCCCGTCCTCAACTGGACGCGCTTCGAAACGCTGACTGGAACGGTCAACCGCTAAGCGGTCAACGGCGCGTGACGCTCGCCATCGAACTCACCCAGTACGCGGCGGCCCGAACGGTCGCCGCGCTGCTTTCACCGTTCGATCCCGATCAAAACCTTGAAACCGCGCGCCTGGTCGGGCGCCTCTATTCGCGCTGCGCAGGCAAACGCCGCGAACGCGCGCGCGCTGGAGTGGCGCGCGCGTTTCCTACGCTGGACCTCGAGACGCAGCGCGCCATCGTCGACAGTTCGATCGGTCACATGTTCGGACTCTTCATGGTGGACGCGTTCGCGATGCCGCGGACCATCGGCCATGAGAACTGGCAAGATCGCATCGACTTCGAGCACGCGCGCAAGTCGATCAAGCATCTCATCGACGACAAGCCCTGCATCTTCCTCACGGGCCACATCGGAAACTGGGAGCTGCTCGGGTACGCCTTGGCGCTCATGGGCTTCAACATGACGGCGCTCGCGCGGCCGCTGGATAATCGGTTTCTCAACGATTGGCTGCTTGGCGTGCGGCAGAAGACTGGACTCAAGGTCATCACCAAGTGGGGAGCGGTTGAGGAACTTGAGCGCGTCATCGACGCAGGCGGCAAGATCGGATTCATCGCCGATCAGAATGCAGGTGGCGACGGACTGTTCGTGCCGTTCTTCTCGCGCTTGGCCTCGACCTACAAATCGATCCCGCTCTTGGCGATGCGCTACCAACTCCCGATTGTCTGCGGTTACGCGCGACGGATCGATGGTTCGTTCCGTTATGAAGTGCGCGTCGACGATGTGATCGAGCCCAGTGATTGGGCTGACCTCGAAGACCCGATGCTCTACATTGGGGCACGGTTCAATCGCGCACTGGAGTTCATGGTTCGGCAGAGTCCTGAGCAGTACCTGTGGATCCATCGGCGCTGGAACTCGCGTCCCAAGCATGAGCGCGAGGGGAAACCGATGCCCGCACGGATGGAAGCCAAGTTGGCATCACTCCCTTGGATGACTCCTGCGCTTCTCAATGAACTCCAGAAGCCGATCGACGCGCCCGTTGAGCCTGGCGCCCTCGATCTGCCTGGAGTTCCGCAAGCGCTCGACACCCGCTATCGTCCGAATCGGGCACCTTTCTAGGGCTTCTCGAACGGTGTCCTGCCGTCGGTGTGCGGAACTTCCCCATTGGCCAATCGCTTTACCAACCGCTGCATCGCCATCGTCGACGACGATCCCGACATCTTGCAGTCGATTGAGCTCGCGTTCCGCCACGAGGGCGCGCGCACGGTGACGGCCAGTGACGGACTCGGTGCGCTGCATCTCGTACGCGAGGCGCGGCCTGATCTCGTCATCCTCGACATGATGCTGCCGCGCAGTTCGGGATTGCTCGTGCTTGAGAAGCTCCACGAAGAGAAGTGCGAGATCGCCATCATCATGCTCACCGCCAATCAAGGGAAGCGGCATCGTGAGTTTGCCCTTGGTCTTGGTGCTCGTGCCTATTTGACCAAACCCGTCTCGCTCGGACGCTTGCTCGAGACCGCCGTCGCACTGATCCCTCCGATTTCAAGTGCCTGACGCGCTATCATCGCGCCCCACTCTGCAACCGCTGCCATGCTGGCTGACCTCTACATCCTCCAACAACCGCGAGCGCGCACCGAAGGAGGCGGGCTCGTCCCGCTTGGATCGCGCACAGAGGTCGTCGCGTTTTTTCGCACCATGAACACCGCGGTCGAACGCGATGGCACCGACATCCTCTATGGCCCTGGCATCCGCGTGGAGCTTCCGCCCATGCAGGATCCGGTGATGCAGCTCACCATCACGGTGACCGAAGACGAGCTCTTTCACATCCTCTTCTTTGGCACCGCCAACGAGCCGCGCGGAAGACTGCTACGAGCCACCCTGGCCAAGGGTTGGAGGTTCTTCGATCCTGTGCGTTCGGAGTATGTCCCGCCATTTCATGATGGCGATGAGGACGACAGTCCTGCGGGGAGCCCGCTGAGCCGCAGCGCCTACGGCGACGATGACGACGACGACGACGACGACTGAGCGCGCGTCGAGTTCCTTGGCCGCAAGCGTGAGCGCCGCATGAACCTTCCATTCCAAGCCGAGTGTGCGACGACGGCGCAATCCTTGTGCGACGCTGTCCTCCGTGCACTCGACTATCGAGGCGATGTCACGATTGAGACGCGGGACGGTCGAGTGATCGTCGGCTACCTCTTCGATGCATCGCTCGAGCCCGCCGACCGCGCGACACTGCGCCTCCTCCCGAGCGATGGGTCGCCGCGCATTGCCCTTCCGTTGGCGGAGGTTTCCAACATTGCGTGCACAGGTCGGGACACCGCGAGCGGCCGCAGTTGGGAGAGTTGGCTCAAGCGCTCCGCCGCCAAACGCGCGGCCAACGAGAGTGCCAACATCGAGTCGGAGCCGCTCGACGCCCCTTCTGGGCTCGCCTGAGGCCGTGTCCAATCGCGAAAAACTCGGGGGGCCCGTCCTGTATCGGGGGCGCTCCAACCGCCTCATGGTGCGTCAGGTTCTCGGCCGCCGCCGTTGCGGCCGCTTCGGCTTGCCCAACCCCCCGTTCATTGGCATGATCCCCCTTCTGGAATCGCTTTCGTGCACGATCCCGTGCCGATCACCTCAACAGCAGTTCTCATGGCCAACCTTGGATCGTCGTCCGTGACCACCGAAACCACCCTTGCAGCGCTTGGCGAAGCGCGGGCAGTCTTGGTGGAACTCGAGCTCAGCAAGTCGATCGTCGAGCACAAGCTCGCGGAAGACCGCCGGCAAGACCCGATTCGACAGGTCACCGGGGCGAGCAGCCTAGATGCTGCGATTGAGTCGACGCGCAGCCTGATCCGTCTCCTTGAGACGACCTCGGCGCTTGCGGAAGATGCCGAGCGCGTCTGAGGCTCTTAGGCGGCGGTGATCGCCGCGCTGGCCGTTGCCAGACCGACGGGCCCCTCTGGAACCAACCCACGAATCAAGGCGGCGACCTTCTCGCCATCACGGCTGAGCCGCCCTGAAGCAAGCGACTCGATCATCCGCGTCACCCACACAGCGTCTGGAGTCGGAAGCCCCCAGATGCGAATGTCGGGATGACGCGACTCGCGGATCGTTTCCGCGTCAAGCGCGAGTTCCTCAAAGAGCTTCTCACCAGGACGCGCCCCTGTGAAGGTCACGGCGATGTCGCCATGCTGCGCGATACGAGGGCGTAGCCCTTCACTGCGATCGGGGAAGACCGCGTTCAATCCATGCATGGCAATGAAGCGCTCCACGATGTCGACGATGCGCAGCGGCGCGCCCATGTCGAGCACGAAGACTTCGCCACTCATCGCCGAACGATCGGTCAGCGCCGCTGCCTGGATCACCAGACTCGCGGCTTCAGGGATCGACATGAAGTAGCGCGTCATGCGCGGATCGGTCACGGTCACAGGCCCGCCGTCGGCGATCTGCTTCTTCCAAGTCTCGAGTGCCGAGCCCGAGCTCCCGAGCACATTGCCAAAGCGCACGAGTGAGCACGCGGTACTCGAGGTGCGATTCACATGTTGGATGTAGAGCTCTGCAAGACGCTTCGTCGAACCCATGATCGAAGTTGGGTTCACGGCTTTGTCGGTCGAGACCATCACAAAACGCTCGCATCCCACGGCAATCGCAGCGTCCACAGCGCTCTTGGTGCCAAAGACATTGTTCTCGATGGCGAGCCGCGGATGGTCTTCCATCATCGGCACATGCTTGTGCGCTGCGGCGTGAAAGACGATGTCGGGTTCTTCCTCGCGGAAGAGTTCGAGGGTGCGCTGCGCGTCCACGACATCGTGGAGCGCCGCACGACGCGCGAGAGTTGGAAAGCGTCGGGCGATCTGACGGTCGATTTCAAAGAGTGCGTTCTCGCTGCGCTCTACGAACACGAGCTTGGCGGGACCAAAGCGCGCGATGATGCGACAGAGTTCACTGCCGATGGATCCTCCCGCGCCCGTCACGAGCACGGTGCGTCCACCAACCACCGCGCGAATCGACGCTTCATCGACGGGGCGTGGCGCGCGTCCAAGGAGACGCTGCAAGTCGACATCGACCTCGGTGCGCGGACCCACACCAGCGAGTTGGTCGGACAGCGCGGGCATGAATCGATCTGCCACACCGAGTCGTCGCAACCGCGTACGAATCGTTACGAGCAAATCCGCCATCGATGCGGGCAGCGTGATGAGCGCGAGCGCAGGCTGCCGCGTCGCACAAATCGACTCGAGCTCTTCGAGCGAGCCAAGGATCGGCGAGCCCGCGCCCGCCGCGCACGGTGCACCGACATGGACTTGTCCAAGCACCACAGGCGCGTCAGGGAGCAGCGCGAGTTGACGCTCGAGCAGCTCACAAGTCGGGGCGGGGCCGATGAGGATCGCAGTGGTCGACGACATGAGGAACGACTTCGGTTGGAGTTCGGTCTGTACGGTCTGTGCGGGTTGGGAACCCGCAGGAGGGCTATCGGCCTGTTCGGTGCCCCACTTGCAGCCAATTCGCGCTTCCCCGCTTCCCGTGCGAGGATCGGAGGAAAAGCCTCAGACCCTCCGAATCGATTCTCCGATAGATCGTGCTCACCATGCGCTTCCTCGTCACCGGCGGTGCCGGCTACATCGGATCCCACGCCTGCCTTCGTCTCCTCGACGACGGGCATGTCGTGACCGTGGTGGACAACCTCGTGCGCGGACACCGTGGGGCCGTCGACGCCCTCCGCGCCGCTGGAGGCGCACGGCTGGCCTTCCTCGAGGCCGATCTTGCTGACACCGCGACGCTGGAACGCGCGCTTCGCGACGACCGCATCGACACCGTGCTTCACTTTGCTGGCTTGACCAATGTCGGCGAGAGCATGGAGCAGCCGCTCGAGTATCACCGCACCAACTGCGCTGGGGGAATCTCCCTCCTGCAGGCGATGAAGACGACTGGGGTGCGGCGGATCATCTTCTCGTCGACGGCCGCGACCTACGGCGAGCCGCCACAGAGTGCGATGCCGCTCACCGAGTCAACGCCGCAATGCCCGATCAATCCCTACGGACGGTCGAAGCTCCAGTTTGAAGAAGTGCTGCGCGGCGAATGCGCTGCGCTCAAGGAGTCGAGCCCGCTGGCCGCGATCGCGCTGCGCTACTTCAATGTGGCTGGTGCGGATGCGAAAGAGCGCGTTGGCGAAGACCATCGACCCGAGACACATCTCATTCCGATCTGTCTGCAAGTGGCGCTCGGCGCGCGGCCGCACCTCACGATCTACGGCAACGACTACGAGACGCCTGATGGCACTTGCGTGCGCGACTATGTGCATGTCGAGGATCTTGTCGATGCGCATCTGGCTGCGCTCACGGCGCTGACTCCTGCGCAGTTCCGCTGTTGGAATGTCGGCATCGGACGCGGCTACTCCGTGCGCGCAGTCCTTGAGAGTTGCCGCCGCGTGACGGGACACGCGATTCCTGCGATCGATGGCCCGCGTCGTGCAGGTGATCCTGCGGCGCTCTACGCCGATCCCACGGCGATCATGCGCGATATGCATTGGCGCGCGCAGTGGACCGACTTGGATCGCATTGTGTCGAGCGCGTGGAAATGGATGCGCGCTCATCCGCGCGGCTACGCGTAATCACCGAGCGTCGCGCACTCAGAATTCGATCGAGAGCGCGAGCGACACCGAGAGCGCGTCGATGCCAGGATTCTGCTCACCGGTTTGGGCGTTCGAGAGATGCAGCCAACCGATGCGCGCGGAGAACTCGCTGTCGGCATCGATAGGAAAACTCATGCCGACTGCAGCGCGCGGCGTGAAGCTCGTCGTGGTCGCTTCACTGGGAACGGGTGCAGAGAACCCCGCGAAACCCACACCGAGTTCCGCAAAAAGACTGTGCCTCTCGGTGCGATGGAAATGCCAACGCATCAAGACGCCGCCTCCTCCACCGAGCGCGTTGTCGTTGGTCTGGTTGACGGCCATCGCTTCGATGAACACGCCGACGGAAAGGTCGTCGGCTACGAACCAATTCATGCAGACGCCGATGGCACCGATCGCGGTCCCGTTGAAGTCACGAGCGTAGGTGATGTACGGTTCAAGCGGCGTCTCGTCGGCGTTGCCTGCGTCAGCAGTTGGCGCGGCGCTCGAGGACTCGGCCTGAAGATCCAAAGAAAAGAGCGTCGGCTCCTCCCCTGTTGGATCGAAGCGGAAGGCATCACCCCGCGCCCTTTCCGCGACGGTGAGCAGCAGAGTTGTGAGCATCAACGCAAGAGGCAAAGGGCGAGGCATGGGCGCATGATCGTCGCTGGCACGGGATTCGCAAGCCGAACGAATCCCGCGGATGATGACGCGCACTCCCGATCGCGGATCAATGGGCGGCGCGCCGCCGCAGCGCTAGCCGAGTCGCTCTGCCAACGCGCGATTGATCGCAGCATTGGCCTTTGGCCATGGGAAGTGCGCGAGCTCGTCGACGCCGATCCACCGGACCTCGCTCGCTCCCAATGCTTGCGGCATGGCGTTCGGCTTCACCTCTGCGATGTAGGCGTGCAAACGCACCGAGGGCGCTCCCTCAGGCTCCTCTGCCGCGGGTTCCACGACCGCGAGGAGGCACGGCGCGCTGAGGAAGGCATCGGCGGTGAGTCCGACCTCCTCCTCGACCTCCCGACGAGCCGCGGCCTCGGGTTGCTCGCCGAGTTCGATCTTCCCGCCAGGGAACTCCCAGAGCCCTCCGAGGACTGCCGAGGCGTGCCGACGGGCAACGAGGAGCTCGGTGCGGCCATCCACTTTTCGGTAGAGCGCCGCGAGCGAGACCTCGAGGCAAGGCAGCGTCCGAGACCCACCGCCGTTACTGGTCACGACGCCCGCGTCTGCACTCATAAACCACTCCAAACCATGGGCTTAGCCTGCTTCATCCACTGCCAGACAATCCGACAAGATGTCGTTCGCCGCGGCGGACTCAACTCGGTACCGTGCATCGCGCACGCAGAGGAGTGCTTTCGCAAGAGAGCTTCCCGCGCGAGCACACGCCACATCATCGAATTCAGGACTTGTGACTCCTCGTGAGTCGCGATCCACCGTCCGGAGCGAGTCGGAGCGCGCCGGACGGTGTGTTTTTGGAGTGTGCACACGCACGGCCTCACGGCGTTGTCGATTCGGAGGGCTGGGGTGCAGGGACGCCCGCCTCAGCACTCAACGGGCGCTCACTGAGCAGCTGCTCACGCATGCGCTCAGCACGGTCGGCAAGCGCAGGCAGAGAGTCGTTGCGGAGGCGCAGCGTAAACCGCCAGCGCGTCGTGCTGCTTGCATGGACAGGCAACACCTCTGCAAACAGATCCAGCGGAGGCTGGTCCCACAGCGGGCCGTCGACCGTCGCGGAAGTCACGATCGGCTCGTAGCCCTCCTTCTCGATGCGAAGGTCATAGACACCATCGTGCGTGATCGAGAGGTCGAGCGGCGTGCGTCCAAGCTGCGCGTCGTTGAGCCAGACCAATGCGCCCGCTGGCTCAGTGTCGATCCAGATGCGCCGCTCGACGCAACCGCCCAAGGTGAAAGTACCGAGCACGGCAACAGAGCAGCAGATGTGCGCTTTGAACTCGCGCATGGTCAGTCGAACTCGTCGCCGCGGAAGGTGGAAGCAAGGTACGCCTCGCGCACCGTTGGATCGTTGATGATCTGTCGCGGCGTGCCTTCGCGAAGATTCTGGCCTTCGTGGACGATGTAGGCGCGATCGCAGATCCGCAAGGTCTGCTGCACATTGTGATCGGTCACCAGCATGGCGATGCCGTCGTCGGCAAGGCGGCGCACTTCCACTTGAAGTTCTTCGACGGTGTGCGGATCGACCGCCGCGAACGGCTCATCGAGCAGCATGAGCTTGGGACGCGTGACGAGAGCGCGCGCGATTTCCAAGCGCCGACGCTCGCCGCCCGAGCACGTGCGAGCCTCATCTTTGGCCTTGCCGACCAGACCAAACTGCTCGAGCAGTTCACGCGCGCGCACTCGACGCTGCTCACGACTGAGCGCTTGCGTTTCGAGCACGGCGAGCAAGTTTTCTTCGCAGGTCAAGCGCTGGAACACACTCGGCTCCTGCGAGAGATAGCCCATGCCGAGGAGCGCGTGGCGATACATCGGCTCATCGGTGACATCCTTGCCGTCAAAGTGCACGCTGCCGCCCTCGGGCGTGATCATGCCGATGGCCATGCGGAAACTTGTGGTCTTGCCAGCACCGTTGCGTCCAAGGAGTCCGACGACCTCGCCCGCATTGACCTCAAACGAAACGCCATTGACGACGCGTCGCCCTGCATAGGCCTTGACGAGATGCTGAGCTTCGAGGAGCGCCACGGTCGCAGTGTAACTGCGCTCGATCAGCCGAGCACGCGCAGCAACATGGGGTAGCGGAAGATCTCGCATCCCGCAGCAGCCACGGCGCCGCGCACCACCGCGACGAGCCAGATCGGAAACCAAGGGACGAACGCGAGCCAGCCGATGCACGGAACCAACAGCAACACGAGCATGGTGATCTGCGCATTGAGGACTTCGCGCCCGTGATCGTCGACGAAGGGGCTGCGCGCACGCGTCGCGAGCCACAACACCAACGGTGCGAAGGGCGCGAACGGACCCACCAGCACAATGGCCAGCGGCCAGAGATGCATCGCCACGACGATGACCCGATCGGCGTCGGTCGCCCGCAGATCGCGGACGCGACCATTGGGATCGAGCCGCCAACGCTCGAGCGCGCCCAGGGCGCTTCGGGCAGCTGCGGTGGTGGTTGGGCCAGAGTGAGGCATCGTGGAACTCATCGGGCGCAAGACTCAAGAGTCGATCGTCAGATCGCGTCGGCAAGGACAGACGCGGCGACGGTTCGGAAACCCATACCCGTACTTTCCGTGCGCGCGAACCAATCAGACATCCGCGGCTTCAGTGCCAGGGCGCGGACGATCATTGAGCACTTCTTCTCGAAGCAGAATGGCAATCCGATCAATCTTGGTCGGCGTCGCGGCGAGGATCTCGAAGGTCGCTTCGGGCGTGTGGTCCTGCTCACCCTTGGTTGGAACCCGTCCAAACCGATCGAGCAGGAATCCAGCGATCGTGTCAAAGTCGCCCTCTTCGGGAAGCGAAATCCCCAGCCGATCGTTGATCTCTGAGATGGGCACCCGACCGTCGGCTTCGTAGCGCGTGGTCCCGAGGCGTTCGAGCACGGGCGGCAGCTCATGCTGCGCCTCATGCTCATCGTGGATCTCGCCCACGATTTCTTCGATCACATCCTCGATGGTGCAGAGCCCGCTGGTTCCGCCGTACTCATCGACGACCACGGCCATGTGCACTTCGCTGCGCTGGAAATCGCGGAGCAGTTCGCCGATTGGCTTCGTCTCAGGAACCCGTAACGGCTCGCGCAGCAGCGTGCGCAAGTTGAAGTCGGCCGCTGCGGCGCCGAAGTAGCGCACGAGATCGCGGACATACAAGATCCCCACGATCTCATCCACGCTCTCCGAGTAAACAGGGATTCGTGAGTGACTGTTCGCGCCGATCTTGGAGCGCACCGCCGCGAGATCATCGGAGAGCTCGATCGCCTCGATGTCGGTGCGCGGCGTCATGACGCTCGCCACCGTCGTCTGCCCAAAGACCACGGCGCGTTGCAGGAGCGTGGCCGCGACGGGATCGATTTCGCCTTCGCGCTTGCGATCCTCGATGGAGTTCAGCAGCTCTTCCTCATGCTCATCTTCACGAAGATTCGCTCCCGTGAGGCGGCGCACTACTTCATCCACAAAGCCAACGGCCGCGAGCAATGGGCCGACGACGATGAGACTCAGTCGAATGAAGCCCAGACTCGACGCGATGATCGGATAGGTCGCGTGCCGCGCGATGGCACTCGACAGAACGCTGGTGAAGAACCAGACCAGCGCCACCGAAATGACTGCGGTGGCGCTGAGTCCCCGCAGCGTGATGCGCGCGGAGTCGCCAAACCCCTCGATCGAGACCAGCACAAACGCGAAGATGGTGACGCGCCCAACCGTGCGAAAGAACGCGACCGCGTGCGACGCTTCGAGCAGGCGCTCGAGCAACCAGCGGCCGCGATCGAGAATGCCTCGGGATTCGAGTTCGCTCTCCAAACCCGAGTGACTCGCCTGCACCATGGCGAGGTTGAGCGCCGAGAAGAAACTCGTGGCAGCAACGGTCAGAGTGATGGCAAGAAGCAGGTACGGAGTCACGGCAAGATCAGTGCATTGGTCCCAGCGGCGGTTGCCGAACCTTGGCAGCGTACACCGAACCGAAACCACCCGCGCAGAGGATCCGATCCTCATGGGCGTGGATCACCAGCGCAGAGGCCTCGGTGTCGTCGGTCAAACCACAGGCGTGCAAGGTCCCGTGCACGGCATAGAGCAAGATCTCCTGCTCGATGGCGTGACCCCGAAGGGTCGCCTCTCGCATCGCTACTTCGACACTGATGATGAGATCGACTTCGATGCGTCCATCGACTGCTGCTCCATCGTGTCCAGGGAAGCTCAACACATCGGTAGTGCCTTGGACACCCGAGTAGCGCTGGTGCAGAGCGGACATCGCGGCGTCACCAACCAAGAGCGCATCGACGCGCAGGACCTTCTGTGGAAAGTGCGGCAAGAGCGCGCGCATCAAAGTCGACAGCGCCTGACGATCGACCGCAGCAAGACAACCTTCACCTGCGTGAAACTCGACGCTTGGCTCCGCACTCGGTGCTGCGGCGTCGCCTTGGGTCATCGAACGACCGTCAGAGGAATCCCGCCAACCGCCACGGCGACCGAGTACGGCTTCACGCGCGACTCGAACTCACCGCGGAACTTGTTGACGATCGTGCGGATCGCCCAGTTGTTTCCATCCGCGAGTCCACAGATCGTGGTGCCAGGGCTGAGACCCATCGAGCCGGCGATTTCCAAGAGGAGATCGAGGTCCTTGGTCGTGCCACCACCAAGCTCGATTCGCGTGATGAGCTTGTAGATCCAGCCCGCACCCTCACGACAAGGCGTGCACTGCCCGCACGATTCGTTCTTGAAGAAGCGCGCGATGTTGCGCGCGACCGCGACCATGTCGGTGTCTTCATCAAAGATCGTCGGACACGCGGTGCCGAGACCCATGACATCGCAGCGTCGACCGATGTCGAAGTCCATCGGCGCGTCGTACTGGTCGGTGCCAAGGATGCCCATCGACACTCCGCCAGCAATCGCGCCCTTGAACTTCTTGCCGCCGCGCATGCCGAGGCAGAACTTCTCAACGAGCTGGCGAAGCGGAATGCCCAGATCGCACTCGTAGGTCCCGGGGCGCGTGACATGACCCGAGACACCCATGAGCTTTGGGCCGTAGCTGGGCGCCCCGCCGATGTTGCTCTCGCAGCCGAGGCCCTTCCACCACGCGAGTCCGCGCTCGACGATGGGACTCACGGCGGCGAGTGTTTCAACATTGTTCACAATGGTCGGACGGCCAAACAGGCCTTTCACCGCAGGAAATGGCGGCTTCAGTCGTGGCCAACCGCGGCGACCTTCGATCGCTTCAAGAAGACCCGTCTCTTCGCCGCAGATGTACGCGCCCGCGCCGCGATGCACGAAGCACTCGACAGCGAACTTCGATTTGCCTCGCAGTAAGCCCTGCTTGCCGAAGATGCCCTTGGCGTACGCCTCTTGGATCGCCTTCTCCATGACCTTGGCTTGATGGTGATACTCGCCGCGAATAAAGAAGTACGCGGTGTCGAGCTGGCAGGCGTGGCACGCGATGGCGATGCCTTCAAGGATGATGTGCGGGTCGTAGTCGCAGAGCAGTCGATCTTTGAAAGTGCCTGGCTCGGCCTCGTCGCAGTTGATGCAGAGGTAGCGACGACCACCATCGGGTGGCGGAAGGAAGGTCCACTTCAGACCGCAGGAGAAGCCCGCGCCGCCGCGGCCGCGCAGATTCGCGTCCTTGATGAGATTCACGATCTCGGCGCTCGGCATATCGAGCGCCTTCTCGAGTGCGGAGTAGCCACCTGTCGCGATGAACTCGTCGATGCCGACGGTCTTGCGCGCCTTCGCCTCTCCGTAGGGGAAGGTCGGGATCCGCTTGGTCAGGATGGGTTCAGTCATCGGCATGGTGAGTTCACTGGGATCGCTGGTCTTGGCTTGGCTGCGAGGGATCGAAGATCACCTCGTCGATGATGGTGCGACGGTAGAGGTACTCACCGCGCCGCACTTCCTGCACTTTCCGTCCGACTTCGCGTGACTGCGCGTCGGTAGGTTCTTCTGCCGGCACGACCGGCCCCTTCTCCTCCTCAAGCTCATTGGCGAGGTTCCGAAAGAACCCCTCCATGTTGCGCAGGAGCGAAGGCGGCTCCTTGCGACGCTGTCCGCCGCGATCTCCGTCGCGCGGGTCGGACATCAGTGACCCCCGCCGCTGCGCGCCTCGTCAATCCCGGCGCTGCACGCCTCATCAATGAGGGTGTCGATCTTGGCGATGGTCAGATTTTCGTGGAGTTTCTCGTTCAAGAGCGCCACCGGTGCGGTGTCGCAAGAACCGAGGCACTCAAGCGCGAGCAGCGTGAACTTGCCGTCGGCGGTCGTCTGGTGCGGTTCGATCCCAAGGCGCGTGCGGACATGATCAAGGAGCTTCTGATGACCGCAGACTTCGCAGGCGATCGACTGGCAGATGCCAATGACGCACTTGCCGACGGGCTCGGTGTGAAACTCTTCGTAGAAGGTCACGGTGTCCAGGACTTCCGCGGGCGAGATCCCGAGGAACGAGCTGACCTCCACCATCGCCTGGTAGGGAATGTGGCGGTACTCGTGCTGAAGATCGTGAAGGATCGGCAGCAGCGCGCCCTGCTTGGTGGCGTAGCGCGGCAGCATCACGCTGGTCCAGCGCTCCAGCATCGCACTGGTGCAATACGGCGTGGCGCGCGTAGGAATCTTGGTCGTGGCGGAAGGCTTCGTCGTCCAACTCATGCAGGTCTCCTGATTGCTCGCGCTCGTGTTTCGCCTCGTGGCGCACTCTCAACACCGTTTCCACTTTGCTTTGCGATCAGCGGTCCAACTCCGC
Organism: Planctomycetaceae bacterium; assembly: GCA_947490615.1. GTDB lineage: Bacteria > Planctomycetota > Phycisphaerae > Phycisphaerales > SM1A02 > QWPT01. The sequence continues at coordinate 151,587 of CANLHK010000001.1, forward strand.
GGCGATGATGTTGAGACTTCCGAGCACCGCCACCATGTCGGCGAGTTGGTGCCCTTCGATCATCTTGGGGAAGATCTGGTAGTTGATGAAGCACGGCGGCCGCGTTCGCGCGCGGAACGGGTACTTGGTGCCGTCGGCAACGAGGTAATAGCCGAGTTCACCGTTGGGACTCTCGATGGCGCCATAGGTCTCACCGATCGGCGTGTCGAAGCCGCGGTTGTGCATGTAGAGCTCGAAGAGCTGGATGACGCCTTCGATGGTGCCGTAAACCTCGGACTTCTCAGGTACGCGAAGCTTGCCATCGGCCACGGCGTTGATCGAACCGCCAGGAAGATTGTCGATGAGCTGGTCGATGATCTTCACCGACTGCCGAATCTCTTCGAGACGCACGAGGTAGCGCGAGAGGCTGCACCCTGCGCTGGCCACGGCGATCGAGAACTTCACGCGCTCGGCGCCCTCGCCATCCCAGTTGTCGGCGTAGCAGAGGTATGGATCGTCCTTGCGCAGATCGCGACGCACACCAGCAGCGCGCGCATTGGGACCCGTGATGCTCCATTGAATCGCATCGTCACGCGTAATCGCGCCGACGCCATCAAGACGGTCGACAAAGATGCGGTTGCGGTTGCAGAGCGTCTCAAGATCGGTGATCGCCTTGGGCAGACGCACATCGATGAAGCTGCGAATCATCCGCTTGAAGACTTCGTCGTCGGCAAGATCACGCCACGCGCCGCCGACGCGCGTCCAGTCGGGATGGAAGCGCTGTCCCGACACATACTCAATGATGTCGTAGATGAACTCGCGCTCATTGAAGCCATAGAGGAAGCCCGTGAACGCGCCAAGGTCGAGCGCCGCGGCGCCGACACAGAGCAAGTGGTTCTGGATGCGACCGAGTTCGCACATGATGGTGCGCAACACCTTGGCACGCGGAGTCAGTTCGATGCCGAACAGCTTCTCGACGGCGTGGTGCCACGCGATGTCATTCACGATCGGCGAGACATAGTCCATCCGACTGACCGTGCAGACATACTGGTTGTAGTCGTGGTGCTCGCCAAGCTTCTCGAACCCTGAGTGCAGGTAGCCGATGTGCGGCGTGCAGCGGGCAATGCGCTCACCATCGAGCTCGAGCACCAGACGCAGCGTCGTGTGCGTCGCAGGGTGCTGCGGACCGAAGTTCAGCACCCAACGGTCGGGCGCCTGGATGTGATCCTTGAGGTAATCGGTGTCCTCGACGTCGAGGCCAAAGCCCTCGCCAGGAGTCAGGGTGTACGGCATAGGGGGCGGAGTATAAGTGAGGGACGCAGCGCGGGGAGGCTTGGCCAGCGCAGAGTTCGCGAGGCTTTCTGCTCGCTAGAACGCACCAGGTCGCAGGTACGGATTCGTCGTGCGCTCGTGGGCAATCGTGGTCGACTCGCCGTGCCCTGGATGGATGGCGGTGTCGTCAGGCAAGTGCAGGAGCACTTCATGGAGACTGTGGTGCATCGCGTCGCGATCGCTCGTTGGAAAGTCGATCCGCCCCATGGAGCCTTCGAACAGCGTGTCCCCAACGATGGCGACCTTCGCCTCGGGGCACCAGAGCGTGATGCCACCAGGCGAGTGCCCTGGAGTGTGGAGGACGCGAAAGTAGAACTGGCCGAGTTCGAGCATCTCGCCGCCATCAAGGCAGGCATCGGGCGGCGGCGCGCTGACTCCTGGAGGAATGAAGGCACTGAGATTGAGGTTGGGATCCTCGTTGAACTCCTTCTCGGCGCGATGGCAGAGCGTGTTCACGGGTCCAAGCCGCAAGCGCATCGCGGCGAGCCCTGCGACATGATCGCAGTGGCAGTGCGTCAAAATGCAGAGTGACGGCTTGAGCCCCCGCTTCTCGATGAAGTCGAGCATGGACTGTGGTTGGTAGGAACAGTCGATGATCCAACAGCTCTTGCTGCTGTCCGCATCGTCGCGGACGACATAGCAATTGGTCTGAAAGTCACCGAGCACAAAGCGGTCCATCGCGAGAGCCATCGGAACAGCGTACCCATCGAAACCAAACGCGCGGTCGCGGAGATTCGCTACGCTCCCGCCATGCGATTGCTCGCGGAACTTCACAGCACGCGCGCGGCCTTCGCTGCGCTCTTGACGAGTGCGCTCGTGGGGACGGGCTGTGACACGATGTCTTCGGATCTCTCGCAGTTCTCCCAGACTTTCGTGCCGCCAAGCCCCGCGCAAGCCGCGCGTTGGGCTGCCGATCCCAACGACCGCGAGAACGCGCGTCGAGGAACCATCCTCTTGGCCAACGCGCCATGGGGTGGGACCGAGGTCTACCTCAAGATGTATCGCCTCTATGCCGCTGATGCGCTCGATCCGTTGGTGCGCGCCGCAGCGTTGCAAGCGCTCGGTCGTCACGGCGATGCCAGTGATGCGGTGCTCGTGGCCAAGAGTCTCACGAGTCCCTTTCGACAAGTGCGACTCGCTGCCGCACGGTCGCTTCAGCGACTGCACGATCCTGCGGTGGCCGACACGCTCTGGCCGCGACTGATCGATCCCGACGAAGACGCTGATGTGCGCATTGAAATCGCCATCGCGCTCGGGCAGTATCCAACACCCGCGGTCTTCAACGCACTCGTGGCGTCGTTGTCTCAGCGCGATCTCGCGGTGAACATCGCCGCCGTCGATTCGCTGCGCATGCTGACGGGCCAAGGCTTCGGCATCGATGAAGATGCGTGGCTGACCTATCTGGCTTCCGCACCCGAGCCGCTGCTCACCGCGCCGAACTACCTCTATCCGACCTTCATCCGCGAACTCGACATCTGGGACACGCTGGTCTTCTGGGATCCCGTCGTCCTCGAGACTCCTGATGTTCCCATCGGCATGAAAGTCCTCGGCGTGCGCCGCACGAGTGATCTCGCCTCTGACGCTTCCGTGCCAGCATCCGCGACAGCGCCCGCGGAATCTCCCGTGGACACGAAGAGGTGAGCGCTCCCGCTCACAGCATGATTCGCTGCGCAGTCGCGGCGGACAGTCGAGTCGAGATCGCGTCGCGTCCGCGGCCAAGTCGTGGCAGCGACGACGCGATGGTGCTCGTCCGTCCCACACTCGCACTGCTCACGCCACTCGAGCGTGAAGTCGCGCGCGGAGTTGGATCACCCGTTGCTGGCGTGCGCATTCTTGGTACTTCCTGCGTCGGAGTGATTGAGGAGTCCGCAGCGACCTCGGGCGCATGCACCAAAGGATCACGCGTGGCGATCCAACCCGTCTTCTCCTGCGGACAGTGCTCGCACTGCCGTGGCGGGTTGGCCATGCACTGCGCGAAACGCACGATTCTCGGCTTCGATGATGCAACGGGCGCGTTGTCGGAACTCATCGCGGTGCCCGCCGCAGCATGCACACCGATCGGAAAGGAACTCGACGACGAGCGCGCTGTCTTTGCCAGCATGCTCTCGCGCGCACTCGAAGCGGTCCGACGCGGCGGCGTCAACAAAGAGACCTACGCCAGCGTGCTTGGCGACGACATCCTCGCGGTGCTCACCACACTCGTGGCACTCGAAGAGAACCAACTCGCGCGCCTGGTGGCAACTCACGAATCCACCCTGCGCGTGGGCGAACAGCTGCGCATCCGCCATCGCGCGCTGGCCGACACTGGACGGCGCGGCGATCAGGAACTGGTGATCGACACGACGGGATCCGCAGAAACGATTGCCGCCGCGTCGCGGATGGTTCGGCCGCGCGGCCATGTCGTGGTCGCGGGGATCTATGCGCGCTCCGCCATTGCCGTTGATCTCTCACAGATCGCGCTCGACGAAATCGAGATTCATGGTTCTGGCTTCGGTCCGCTTTCTGGCGCGCTCGAGCGACTCACGCGTCGGACCATTGATCCATCCCCATTGCTGTCGCGGCGCATCGCTCTCGCCGACACCGCCAAGGGCGTGGCGATGCTTGCCGAGCCAAGCGTCTTCTCGGTGTTGGTGCAGGTCACGCGATGAGCGAACTGCCGCGCGAGAATGACGATCGCTCCGACAAACCACCCGCCGAGCCGAGCTGGGTGCGCAGCGCTGCGTCACCCGAAGACCCGATGTCGCTCGCGAGTGCGACCATCGAACAGGAAGCGATTCCTGACGACGAAGGAGTCATCCGTGCTGGTCGCCTTGCCGGCAAGAGCATGACGCAAGCGATCTGGATCCTGGCGATTCCCGTGCTGCTGCAGCAGACTCTTGCTGCGTGCGTCGGGTTCGTCGACAAGCTCCTCGCTGGAAATCTTCCCACCGACATCGCGCGCGCTGCGATGGATGGTGTCGGCATCGGCAGCTTCGTGGGTTGGTTCATCGGCATCGCCATGACAGGACTCGGTGTCGGCGGTCAGGCGATCATCGCACGGTCGATGGGGTCAGGTGATCTCCGTGAGGGCAGTCGCGCACTGGGACAGTCGATGCTGCTCTCACTGGTGTGGGGCGTACTTGTCGCGGTGGTGATGTGGTTGCTCGCGGAACCGCTGGCGCGCTTCTCCAACCTCTCGCCCGAAGCAACGCGCGATTGCGTGACCTTCGTGCAGACTCTGTCCCTTGGCATTCCCTTCTGCGGCGTCATGATGGTCGGTGGCATGTGCCTGCACGGAGCAGGCGAAGCGCACAAGCCCTTTCAGATCGCGGTATGGGTCAACATCGTCAACTGCGTCGCCTCGTGGCTCATTTCGGGCGTCGAGATCCAGGCGTTTGGCACGGTCATCCCCAATCCATCGCCACTCGATCCGCACGAATGGGGCGTCGCAGGCATCGCAGCAGGAAGCGCCTTGGCCTATGTCGTCGGCGCTGGTCTCACTTGGCGCGTCCTGCAACAAGGCGTGAAGGACCTGCGCCTTGAGACGGCAACGCTCAAACCCGAACGCGACATGACGCGTCGCATCGTGCGCGTCGGTGTGCCGAATTTCTTCGAAGGCCTCGCGATGTGGACGGTGAATCTCCTCGTCCTGGGATTCATCGGAAAAGCCGCAGAAATGGGCCTCGGAACCACAACCAAAGAAGGTCTCGTCGGCGCCCACATCATCACCGTGCAGTGGGAAGCGTTCTCGTTTCTTCCTGGATTTGCCATGGGGACCGCCGCAGGCGCGCTCGCTGGGCAATACCTCGGCGCGGGCAGCGCGCGCAAAGCCCGTGAGGCAATCTGGCGTTGCACCCTCATCGGCATGGTGATCATGGGAACGATGGGTGGCGTGTTCATGCTCTTTGGTGAAGGGCTCACGCGGATCATCTCTTCCGATCCCGTGCATATCGCGATCGTTCCCAAGTTGCTCTTGGCGGCAGGAAGCTTTCAACTCTTCTTTGCTCTAGCGATGGTGGTGCGCAACGGACTGCGTGGCGTCGGCGACACCACTTGGATCCTCGGCATCACCGTGTTCGGCTGTTACGCGATTCGACTTCCCTTGGCGTGGTACCTCGGCATTCACCTTGGACTCGGGCTCGTGGGAATCTGGTGGGCTCTCATGGTGGAACTGGCCATTCGCGGCTCGATGTTCCTCGCGCGCTTCTGGTTTGGCCCATGGGACCGCTTGAAGGTGTGACCGTTTGAAAGTGTGAGCCTGCTGCAGCGCTCAGGTCAGTCGGAGCGCGGTCGCCACCGCCACCGTCGCGACGAAGTAGCCAGCGATGGTGAGGCTGATGGCAATGATCTGCACTTTGATGCTCTCACTCTCGAAGGTCCGTCCCATGACCTGAATGGACTGCAAGCCCCACCAGAGCAGGCCAAGCGTGGGTCCGCAGCACGGAACCAATCCGACCACCGCTAATGCTCCTGAGGAATAGGCCACCAGTTCGTAGGCGCGCCCGAAACCAAGGGGCTGCCCCTTTCGTTTGAGAAACGAGACGAACAACGCAGGAAGCCCGGTGAGCAGCACCGTAGCCAATGCGATGCCCGCCATCATCGCCACGCCACTCACCGCGCCCCACGCGCTGCCCGCCCCAAAGCCACTGAAACGGGGCGCGCCACCAAAGCCACCGAAGGCCAGCGCGACGATCGCGGGAAACGCAAACCCAACCACCCCGCAGATCGCCAGATTGATCAGCAGAAATCCAGCGGCTCGTCGCGGTTCTGGAGGACGAACCAGGAGTGGCACGAGACGCTTGGAGTCGGTGAAACCGAGCTTCGCCGTCAACCACCAGCGCTTCACGATTCCGTCGGTGCCACTGGAGATCCACGGCACATCGACCCGTTGCATGGCGAACGCTTCCGCGCGCTCGTCGTGGGGACGCACGACACACTCGTTCATCGTGATCGTCCGCGCACACTGGACACAGCTGAAGATGGCTGGCTCAAGATGCCCTTCCCGACTCGTGCCGTAGTAGGCCGTGTCGCATCCTGGGCAGCAGAAGCGAACCTTGCCGCGCTCGAAAGAAAAATCGCTGGGTTGGTAGGGCGCGCCGCACTCGCTGCACACACGCGCGCTCGGCTCAGCAGGCGCGGGCTGGTTCCAGAGGACATGATCGCATTGTCGGCATCGCATGAGGAGTGCTTCGCAGTTCGCGACCGATCATTCCACCTTCAGCGTCAGCAAACGATTCAGTCTTCGGGTGCTTCCGAAGCAACGCGGTTGCGGAACTCGGCGATGAGTCGACGGGTGACTGAACCCACCTTGCCTTCGCCAATCGTCTCACCGTCAATCGAGCTCACGCCGATGATCTCAGCGGCCGTACCTGTGAGGAAGACCTCGTCGGCGGTAAAGAGATCTTCGAGTCGAATCATCCGCTCTTCGACAGCAATCCCGCAGGCGGGCGCAATCTCGTTCATCACGAAGAGCCGCGTCACGCCGTTCAGAATGCCCGCACTCACGGGCGGCGTCACGATGCGCGCGCCGCGAATGAAGAAGATGTTGTCGCCCGTGCATTCAGCGACCTGACCCTCGAGGTTGAGCATGATCGCTTCGTGCACCCCTGCTTCAATCGCCTCGACCTTGGCCAGGATGTTGTTCAGGTAGTTCAGGCTCTTGATCGAAGGATCGAGGCACTCGATTGGAATGCGTGGCCGCTTGGCAACGATCACGGGCATGCCCGTCTCATACATCTCAGCGGGATAGAGCTGGATGCGATCGACGATGACGATCGTGCAGGGCTTGGGGCAGGTGAACGGACTCAAACCCAATGGACCTGCACCACGAGTCACCACCAGTCGGATGTACGCATCCTTCAGACCATTGGCGGCGACGGTCTCGCGCACAGCGCGTTCAATCTCTCGCCGCGTGTAGTGCATGGTGAGATGAATCGACTTGGCGCTGAGCTCGAGGCGCTCAAGGTGACTCGCAAGTTTGAAGATGCGCCCGTTGTAGACGCGGATCCCCTCAAAGACGCCATCGCCATAGAGGAGCCCGTGGTCATAGACCGGAACCACTGCGTGCTGCTTGTCCACCAAATGACCATCAAGCCAAACTTTCATGCGCGTCTCCAAAGGGGCGCGCAGTGTAACGATGGCGTGTCGGCCTGCAGACGCACCGTGGCTTCGAAGGCGGGGCCGCGCGAACTCCTGCACGAACGGCTCTTCAGTGTCGCTTGCGCAGCGGACCCGAGAGAATGCCGAGTTGATCGCGGTACTTGACCACGGTGCGGCGCGCGATGGTGATCCCGCGCTTCTCAAGCGCCTCAGCAATCTCGCGATCGGAGAGCGGCTTCGCCTTGTCTTCGCCGTCAACGACTTCCTTGACGACGGCCTTCACCGCATTCCACGACATCTCCTCGCCGTCGGCGTTCTCCGTGCCGAGCGAGAAGAACGGGCGCATGGGAACCAACCCGCGCGGCGTTTGCATCCACTTCTCACTCACGGCGCGTGAGACGGTCGCCACATGGATGCCGAGCATCTCAGCGACCTCAACCATGGGAAGCGGCTTGAGGTGTTGCGGCCCTTGTTCAAACCACTCGCGTTGACGCGCGAGCACCACGCGAACCACACGCATGAGCGTGGTGTTGCGCTGCTCGACGGCCTCGATGATCGATCGCGCGGCGCGCACGCTTTCGGCCACAAAACTGCGCGCCTTCGCGTCGAGTTCGATCTCCTTCATCATCGCCTCGTAGTCGGGCGAGACGCGGACGCGCGGCAGGAGTTCATCGGCCAGTCGCGCGGTGTAGTCGGCGGACTCGGGGTCATACTCCACGACGACATCAGGAATGATGAGCGTCGACTCGGGCGGCACCAGTTCGCGCCCTGGGCTCGGGTCGAGACGCCTGAGGAACGCGCGTGCTGCATCAAGCCGCTCGGCGCTCCACCCAGTCTTGTCGCGAATCTTGGGGATGCGATTTTGCAGGATGTCGTCGTAGTAGGTGCCGAGCAACTCGATCGCATCGCCCCACGCTTCGGCACGGTCGAGATCGGTCTCTGCGTCGAGGTAGAGGCGCGCCTCAATCAAGAGAGCCTCGCGCACACTCGTCGCGCCGATGCCACGCGGCTCAAGTTCCGCTTGCAGACGCGTCAACGCGGATTGCAAAGTAGCGAGCGCCCAATCGCAACCTTGCAGGTGCGCACTCTGCTCGCGAATCGTCTCAAGCGGCGTCTGCATGAGCCCGTCATCGTCGATGTATTCGATGATGCGAGCACCCGCGGCGCGCACACCAGGGTCGTGCACTTCGGCAAAACTCCACTGTTCCAGCAGTTGATCGACCAAGCTCGCTCCACGAGAGGGCGCGTTGGCCATCGCGTCCATCTTGGCGTCGCGCTCACCAGTGTTGCGCACGGCGCGGCGTGAGTCGCCATCCGAATTCCATTGGTCGCCGTACTGACGCTCCATCCGACGGAGCCGCTCGAACTCATCGGATCCACCACCCTGCGGCGAATCCTCGCGACCCGTCTCGCGCCTGCGCTCGGTGTCCTCGGAAGAGCCAGGCAGGACCAGTTCGAGTGCGATGTTCTTCTCGACCTCTAGCTCAAGCCGCTCCTGAAGTTCCATCGCGTTCAGCTGCAGGATTTCTGCCGATTGAATGAGCTTCGGCGACAGACCCATGGTCTGACCGAGCTTCATTCCTTGCGATGTTTCGAAGCGCATCCCTGCCATGGAACTTCCTCTCGAACGGCCCACACGATCGTGGGTGGTTGTTTGAATGCTATCGCCACCTCGCTTTGGAGAAGCCAAGGGACGAAGCTCGATTTCGAGTTTCGAGGCGTTTTTCGGTGGAGTCGCAGGAGATGGTGCGCTCGCGCGACACCGCGACTACAACCGCGTCCGCCCCATGAGCGCATCGCCAATCACAGCGGGATTCGCATATTCGAGCTGAGATCCGCTGGGAAGTCCACGCGCCAAGCGCGTTGAGCGAATGCCCCGCTCACCAGCCTCGCGGGCGATCCAGAGCGCCGTGGTATCCCCTTCGATGTCGGGATTCAGACCAAGGATGATCTCACTGACCGCAGCGGCGCGCGCGTTTTTCTCGGGGTGATCCAACCGTCCGAGCAGCGCATCAAGGGTGATTCCCTCTGGTCCCACCCCAGCAAGAGGATCAAGTCGTCCAAGAAGCACGTGGTAGACCCCGCGGTAGAGCCCCGTGTTTTCCATCACCAACAGATCCTTGGGTTGCTCGACCACGAGCACCGTCGAAGCATCACGACGCGGATCCGCGCAGATCGGGCAGGGATCGCTGTCCGCAAGACTCCAGCAGACGCCGCAGTGCTTGACCTTTCGCTTGACATCCTCAACAGCCTGCGCAAGTTCCATCGCTTCGGCGGGAGATTGCCGCAGCACATGAAACGCCAGACGCTCGGCGCTGCGACGACCGATGCCTGGCATCGCAGCAAACGCATCAATCAGACGACGGACGGATTCTGGATAGGCGGCGTTGGACATGGCAGAGTTCAAAGTGGTGCGTCGGCGGGTGGCACGCAACGCTCAGTGGCCAACAGTCTGGTTCATTCAGCCGAGTTGCTCGAGAAGTTGCGTTGGAAGATCAACACCCGCCTCCTTGGCGGCGCGTCCAAGTTCCTCCGCGATGCGCGCGCGCGCGCTGCTCAGCGCATCGTTCGTCGCGTCCGCCACCATGCGATTGGCGTACGCCGCATCCGCGGCTGAACCCGTCGCGATACCGCGCAACACCGAAGGATCGAGCGTGACCGATTCGATGCGCAGGTCACAGGTCGCGATCACGCGCACCGCGCCGCCGCCCGCAGCGCCGTGCACTTTCGTGCTGGCTAAACGCTCACGCACTTCCGCGAGTTTTGCCTGCAAACGCGGCAAATCCTTGAGCATCCCCGCCATCTGTGTTGCTGCCTTGAGCTTGTCAAACACCTGAACCTCCTCGCGTGGATTGCTCACTCGGGCTGATCAAACTCCATCGTATCGACGCTGCTTCGTTCGTCGCGACCAACCGTATCGCCCTCGGCTGCTTCGGGCGCACTCGGCGCGTTGCTGGGCTTGAGCTCTTGACTGAAACGCGGAGTCACCGACACCACGGTCGCGTCAAGCAGTTCCGCAGCGCGTCGGACCAATGGATCCTGTCGAACGCTCGGATCGTCGACGGCCATGGCGCGCGGAGCCTCGACCGCCTTCTCCAAGGCCGAGAGGTCAAGCTTGATGCGGACGGGCCTTCCCGCGACGCGAGAGAGCAGCGCGGCGATCGGCTCAGAGTTCGAGGCAAGGAAACTTCCTGAGTGCGGATCGAGCAGCGCGACGGTGGCGCTTCCGTCCGCCCACGCAGTGACCTCAAAGAGGTCCGTCATGGCGCGATCACGCGGACTGCGCTCTGCGACTTCTTCGAGTCGCGCGCGAAGTTCTTCGAGCGTCACGACGCGTGGGGGTGACGCGACGGCAACGGGGACACTCACCTTCGGTTCGAGCGTCGCATGCACAGCTGAGACGGTTGTCTGGACGGCCGGAGCCCCGCCACCGTTGGCCTCCCGCTGGGGCCCCGTCGCGACGCGCGCGGCGGGGTTACCTGCTTTTTTTGAGTCGGCCCCGCCACCACCCGCGAGCAAACTCGCCCCGCTGCTAAATCTCGTCGACAGGGCCAATCGCGCGAGGCACGCGTCGTAGAGCGCGCGCGGCGCACTCGAACCACGCGCATTGCGCGCCGTCGCATCGCAGAGGGCAATCGCGTGCGCGCAGAAGGCAGCGTCGGTCTGCGCCGCGAGCCCAGAAACGCGCGCGCGCATACTCGCGGCAACTTCGAGCAACTCACTCTCGCTGCCGACGGCCGAGGCGACCAACACCCAGCGCAGTCGTTCGGCGAGCAATTCCAACGCTTGTTCCACACCACTGCCGCGCTCGAGCAACCGTGCGCCATGAGTCAGCGCGTCAGCGATGCGCTCGCTCACACACGCGTCCACGATGTCAAGCAGGATCTCGTCGTCGGGCAAACCAAAGACCTGCTCAAGCACGGCGCCATCAATGCGACCCGACGCCGAAGCGAGCAGACGATCAAGAAGCGAGAGGCCATCGCGCATCGAGCCGTTGGCCAATCGCGCCACGGCGAGCAGGACTTCTTCCGTGACCTCGATCCCTTCACCTGAGGCGACGGCGCCAAGGTGCGCGGCGATCTGCTTGGTGGGGATGTTGCGGAAATCAAAGCGCTGGCAGCGCGACTGAATCGTCTGCGGAACCTTGTGCGGTTCGGTGGTGCAGAGGATGAACTTCACATGCGACGCCGGCTCCTCCATGGTCTTGAGCAGCGCGTTGAACGCTGGCGTCGTGAGCATGTGGACTTCGTCGATGATGTAGATGCGGTAGCGTCCACGCGTCGGCGCGAGGCTGGCGCCTGCAATCAGATCGCGCGCATCGTCGATGCCGCGGTTGGACGCGCCGTCAATCTCGATGACATCCAGATCCTCGCCGCGCAGAATCGCATCGCCGATGGCGTCCGCCTGCGACAGCGTGCTGTCGCGGTTCAACGCGCGCGCAAAGATGCGCGCCATCGAGGTCTTGCCAACGCCGCGCGTACCGCAGAAGAGGTAGGCGTGGGCAGTTCGCCCCTTCTCGATCGCGTTCTGGAGCGTCCGCGCGATCGGCTCCTGACCAACGACTTCACCAAAGTCGCGCGATCGATACCGCCGCGCGAGCACGGTGTAGGCCTTGCCAGGCGCGACCGCCGCGGTGGTGGCCGTCGCGGTAGCCTTTGCATCGGCGCGGCCGCTTCCACCGAACATTTCGCCCGCTGCTTCACCGACGAGCAGAGACTCGCTGTGCGCGGGAGCTGGAGTTTTTGCGCGTTCCTTCGCCATCGATACTCGGCGGCTCCGTCACTCTTGCGATCGTGGTGGCAGACTTCTGGAGCCGCGGAAGACGGCCAGGCGACCGTCGGCTCGGACCGAAACGCTTATGGCTGCTGCGGTCAAGCCCTGACCAGATTCACGGCCGACCCGCCCGCCGGGCCCGGCCGTCTTCTGCGGCTCCAGAGGGCGAGATGGTAGCGATTCGGACGATGCGCGCGAACCGTAGAATCGCGGCCATGACTGACGACGGCACCGAGCGCGAAGTGACTTCTGGTCTCGGCACGCGGACCCAAGCGCGAAGCGGCGCGAGCGAGAGTACGCGACTCATCCTTCTGGTCGCTCGACTTCTCTTCATCGCGCTGGTCTTGGCAACGCCAGCGCTCGTGGTGGCGAGCCGCACGGGCGCAGCGGATCCGTTTCGATTCTCCACGGTCCTTGGGCTCACGCTTGCAACAGGCGCGCTCGGATTGATCGTGGTCGTCGTCGATGCGATGACGCCCAACAAGCGCCTCGCCTCGATCTTCGGCGTCTACATCGGTCTCTGCCTTGGTCTTGTTGGCGCGTTCGCGTTCGGCACGCTGCTCAACTCGATCGTGCAAGAGTGGGACTTGAAGGGCACCGCGGTCGCGAACTACTTCGACCTTGCCAAAGTTTCGGTCGGTCTGATCCTTTGCTACCTCGCCGTGTCGGTGGTGATGACCACGAAGGACGACTTCCGACTCATCATCCCCTATGTCGAGTTTCGCAAGCAGAATCGCGGCGTCGCGCCCATGGTGCTCGACACCAGCGCGTTGATCGACGGCCGCATTGTCGAGCTCTCGGAGTCGGGCGCGCTCGACGCGACCTTCATCATCGTGCAGCCAGTGATCGACGAGTTGCAAACGCTTTCTGACAGCGCCGACAAAGGCAAACGCGCTCGTGGTCGACGCGGGCTCGACATCATCGCGCGCATGCAGGCGAGTAACCGCATCGATCTCTCGATTGAGGATGTGCCACTCGACGCAGCGTCGGTCGATCGCGGACTTGTCGAATACGCCAGCGTGCACGGCTATCGCGTGGTCACCACCGATACAGGACTGACCAAGGTCGGCGAGATTGCGGGCGTGGTGACGGTGAACATCAACCGCATCGCGGGCGCCATGCGCGCCCATGCACTCACGGGTGATCGGCTCGAACTCGAACTGACTCGTGTGGGAGAGAATCCAACGCAGGGCGTTGGTCATCTTCCCGATGGCACGATGGTGGTCGTCGAAGGTGCTGCTGCCAAGGTCGGGACGACCGCCGTAATCGTGGTGACCAACGCGCTCACCACGGGCGCAGGACGCATGCTGTTTGCGCGGCTCGATGAGACACCCGCGGAGGCAGGGTCGGCAGCGAGCATGGCCTCACGCGCCATGGCGCAGCCGAAGCATCGTGAAGGCGCACCGCCACGCGATGGCGATGAGCCCCGCGCAAGCGCGCGCAATCCGCGACGCAGTTAGAAGCGCTGATCAGCGACCGAGCACGAGCAACTGGTTGATGAGTTCGTCGGTCGTCGTGATGACGCGACTCGCTGCCGAGTAGCCCGTGCTCGCCAGAATCATGTTGATGAACTCCTGCGAGAGATCGACATTCGAGAGTTCGAGCGCGCCTCCCACGAGTCGACCTGTACCGAAGTCGCGCGGCTTGGCGATCAGCGGCGTTCCCGAGTTGGGTCCAGTGCGGAAGAGGTTGTCACCCGCATCGACGAGACCCTCTGGATTCGAAAACTTCGCCAAGGAGATCTGCCCGATGGTGCGGGTGAGGCCGTTGGTGAACGAACCCGAGATACGGCCGTCCTCACCGATCGAGAAGTTGGAGAGCGTGCCGATCGAACTTCCATCCTGGAAGACGGCCGCGAGATTCGACGCGCTGTCGGTCAAGCTCGACACCGAATCGGTGCCCGAGTTGAAGTCCATGTTCACGGTGAGCGGACTGACGGCGCCGTTGGCGCGCGTGAGTGAGAACGCCTGGTTTGTCGCGTTGGTGAAACGACCCGTCGCGTCGAAGGTCACTTCGCCAAGACCGATGAGCCGCTGGAGCGCATCGTTGTCGTTGGACTCCGCGACAAACTGCCAAGTGGTTCCGCCTGAGGCACTGGTCTGCTGCAGCGAGAAGCTCAAGTCAATCGTGAGCGGCGTGCCGAGCGAGTCGTACACAACGAAGCTGGTGCGCACGCTTTCGCCATTGGCTGCGTTGGACTTTTGCAGCACCAGCGGCTGACCGCTTCCAGATCCTGGCGTGCTCACCACGAAGTCGGCGGTCTCGAGCGCGAGATCCTGCACGGTTCCTTCGTTGCCTGTGATGACGAGTTGTCCAAGCGCGTTGATCGTCGCGTTGCCGCCGAGATTGGAGGCCGCGCCGACCGCGGAGTTGTCGAGACCCAGCACTTCTTCGAGGAAGTCGGTGAGGTCACCCATGGTGACGCCGTTGGCGTCAGCACCAGCAACGGCCGTCGCACTGAACGCGAAGACCTTGGTACCGAGATCCTTGCCGCCCTTCTCGATACCTGAGAGCGTGAGGATCTTGGGATTCACGCTTGAGTCAAAGGCGAGCACCGCACCACCCGCACCATCGGACATGTAGATGTCAGTCGTGGTGATGTCCGTGGTCGCATCGATGGGCGTCGTCATCCCCGCGTCGGTGTACCAGGCGCGTCCCGCATGCACGGAACCCGTGGTTCCGATGTTGCCCGAGGCGTTGAGGTTGCCGTTGAAGATGACATTGCGGCTCGCCTCGGCGAGCGTGAGTGTGCCCACGGGAACCGTGAGGGAAACCAGATCGCCTTCGATCACATTGAACTGGTCATCGACGCCAAACCCAAGCACGCGCGCACCCGACTGGGTGACCAGTTCGTTCTGCGGATTGCGCACGAAGTTGCCCGCACGGGTGAAGTGTCGCGTGCCCGCAACATCGACGATGAAGAAGCCGTCGCCTTCGATGGCGACATCGGTGGCGACACCGGTCGCGCCGATGGCGCCGTTGTTGAAGTTGCGTTGCGTTCCCGCGACCGTCACGCCGAGGCCGATTTGCCCAGGATTCGTGCCGCCTGAGTTGGCACCAGGCGCTGTACCCAGCGTGAAGTTGCGACTGAAGGTCGGCGTGAACTGCATGCGGTTGCTCTTGAACGCCGTCGTGTTCACATTCGAGATGTTGTTACCGATGACATCAAGACGCCGCGAGTTGGAAATCAAACCCGAGAGGCCAGTGAAGAGTGCGGTGGTACTTGCCATGACGAAAGTCCTCAGAGTGGTTCACGCGCTGGCGCGATGAGCGCGCGAGGCGTCGAGATGCATGGATTCAAACTGCTCGGCAATCTCACGCGGCGGAAGCGCGCGTGGGCCGACGGGACGAAGGGCGAAGGTGGCGCTCTCACCGCGCACGGCGATGGCAGCTTCCACCTCTTCAAGCACGAAGTCGTCGCGCGTCTCAAGGCGCTCGAGTCGGCGCGCCTCAACATCGGCGATGAAGGTGCGACCTTCGGCAACGACGACGGCGCGGCGAGCGCCGCGGGCCTGCGCGAGGTCGAGCGCGCGGGCGATGTGGGCAAGGGTCGCGGACTCCAGACTGGCGCCGTCGGCAAGCACAGGTTCACGCGCGCTCTCGACTCCACCCTCGCGGGCAAGTTCAAAGAGCTCTGTGAACTCGCCATCGGCCACCGAAACGCGTCCCGACGCAACGCGCTCAGCATTCGAAGCTGCCGTGGGGCGCACGGCAGGCTCAAGGCGGCGGAGGAGTTGGCGCGGATCAATGGACATCGGAACGGCTCAGCAGATCGCTCGGCGAAACTCAGGGTGTCGTGGGCGGAGTCACTGGCGGAGTCACTGGAGGAGTGACAGGCGGCGTGACCGGCTGCTGATCGATGAACTCCACATTGTCCATCGGGATGATCCAACCGTTGTCGAGGAGGAGGGCGACTTCATCACCCGTGCGAGCAACGCTGCGCACTGTGCCACCAACGCGCTCGGCGTCTGCGGTCAATCCAGCAACGCGCTTGCCGATCAGACCACCTGCAGTCGAAAGTTGATTCTGCGAGACGATGCTCTGCAGGCGATTGGAGAGCTCAATGTCGCTCTCGATCGAACGAATCGAGTTGAGTTGGTCGAGGAGCGCGCCCGAGTCGTTGGGCTTGAAGGGATCTTGATTGGAGAGCTCGGTGAAGATGATCTTGATGAACTCTTCGCTCGAGAGATCGTTGAAGCGACTCGCCGTACCTGAGGTCGCTCCGCTTGAACCTGAACCAGACAAAGCATTGATCGCACTCATGGCATCACTCCTTGCGTTGCCGCAAACTCATCAACCCACACGGCGCATCGGGTCCGTCCTCCGCGCCGTCACACCGTCAAGAACACCCGCGAATCCGCGCGTTGTGTTCCGCCCGACCGCATCCGTGCGATCGCGGCCTGTGCGTGGCTCGCCATCACGGCGTCCACGACTCTCACCACCCGCGGCGTCCTGCCGCGTAGAGCTGCGCTCACGACCATCCCGCCCGTCGCTCCTCGCATCGGCGCCTTCCTGGCGCGCGTCGCTTCCGCCTTGCGCTGTGTTCAGGGTCGCGGATTCCGTTCCGCGACCACCGTGCACCGAGATGCGCTCGACGGAGAGACCTTGGGATTCGAGTCGTTCACGCAGCATGCCGAGGTTCGCTTCAAGCAAGACCCGTGCCTCGGGGCTGGCGGCTGTGAAGTCGGCAACAACCGCCCCTTGATTGATCTGCAGTTCGATGCGCAGCTGGCCAAGCGCTGGAGGCTCGAGGCGCATCGTGATCGCGCCACCGCGCTGGTTGGCGAGAAGTCCGATGCCTTTGGCCGCGAGTTGGGTCGCGGGATGCGGTTGATTGTCGAGGAGCGCCGAGCGCGCTGCGTCCGAGTTTCCACCCGCAGTTCCTGCGTCAAACGCGCCAAATGATCCCCCATTGGCGCCGTCACGCGAGGCGACAGGCATGACGGCTTGGTTCGACACGCTCCCCGTCGCTGCGGGACGCGCTTGATCCGCGGCAGCGGAACCGCCTCCGTGCAATTCGAGTGTTCCGTCTTTGAGCTGCTTCGAGACGCGATCGCGCGCGATAGTTCCTTCGACTTCCGCTAGGCGCGCCGCAACAGGATCGGCCCCACTTGAGCCCACGGACTGCTGTGCGAAGGTCACGCCTTCAAGCCGACCTGATCCGTCGGTGTCCGACGATCCTGCATTGGTCGGCACTGATGTTGATGCTGTCGGCGTCGCGGAAGAGGACGCCAGAGCAGACTCGCGTGTCAGGCGCGAGTTTGCGGCGTCAATGTTCGTTCCAGCCGACTCTGCGGCATTCGCGGTGTTCTGCGCGGCTGTGCCGTTGTTGGCCGCTGCCGCAGCGGAGTTCGCGGTGACCCGAGCGTCGACGCGCGCGCCTGGACCACTGCCGTCAGGGGACGCAGCCGCACCAAGCGCTCCTGACGCTGCGCTCGATCCCGCGCCAAGAATCGTTGAGGCGATCGAAGCGGTTCCCTGCGGTGATGCCACGGCAGATGCACGCGCCCGCTCGGTGGATGGAGCCGTCTCCGCCTTTGCGTCTGTGACCTCAGGATTGGATTCGTCCGCCACTTGATCGGTTGTTTGGCCGGACGATTCTTCGCCGGCAGCGTCCGAAAGTGCGCGCTCTTCGCGTCGATCGGCCGAGGTCTGCGCGACCGCGTCGTCACGAGCATCCTCGTGTGAGTCCGCGCGCTCTTCCGCGCGCTGCTCTTCGCGCTGCGCTTGGTCGGCGTTGGCTTCGTTGCGACTCTGCTGACGAGCCTCACTCGGCCGCGACTCACTAGAGCGCGCTGGCTCTTGCTCTCGAGCGTGGCCGCTCAGGAGATCACGGAAGGTCGAGTCCTCGGTTCGCCTGCGCGGCCCGTGCTCCCGTGGCTGGGCTGTTTCCAGTTGGAGAGGCCGCGGGGCGGGCAGTTTCGGCACGAGGTTGGGCAGGATCGACGGCATTGGGGCGCTCCGCGCGGGCCTCGCTCTCGAGACCCAGCATGCGGAGCCGTTCAAGCAATTCCGTTGCCACCTTGGTTTCGTCGTCCCCCTTGAAGCTCTTCAGGAGGTTGGCTGACTTGCCCGCCGACATCGCGTCGAGGTAGGCGACCGCCGTCTCGGTCTTGCCAGTCTTCACCAGTTCAAGGATCCAGAGTCGCGCTTGCTTGGGCGGCATCGACTCGATCAAGCGCACCGCCTTGCGGAACTGCTCGTCGGTTTCCCGCTGTTTTTCAGCAGCAATCGACTCTTCCCAGCCACTCTTGCGATTCTCAAACGCGGTGATCTCCTGCGCGAGTTTGGTGATCTCGGAATCCACGGCGAGTTTGCGCACGCGCAATTGCTCCATCTTCTCGCGCATCAGAATCTGCAGGCGCTCTTCGTTGCGCGCTGAACTGCCCGAGCGTTCCTCACTGGTCAGTGGAATCTGCCCGAGTTGGAATTCGCGATCGAGGCCCTCCTTCCGCGCGTCCTCGTCGGCCTGCGCTTGCCCACGCGCGGCGACTTCCTGCGCGATGGGCTGCAGGAACATGGCGCGCAGACGGCTCAGACGATCGCTGTCGATCCGCCCAGTCCCGACAAGCCAGCCAAGGAACCCGAGCACCGCGAGAAGATGCGCGATGGCGAGCACGAGCAGAAGTTTGAAGAAGGCGTTCATGGCAAGTGTTCCTGCTGCAATCCTGTGTCGAGGGGGCCGCGATGAGGCGCGCGATTGGCCGCGATCTCGTCGAGTGCGCCCTGTTCGCTGCGCTGTTGCGTGAGGTTGAAGGCAGCTTCTCGTCGCTCACGAAGCAGCTCGATGGTGCGTCGCGCGCGCGCGGCCTCCACCGCCTCGAGTCGCGCCTTGGCGATGCCCTTCTCCATTCCGGCGATTTCCAACACGGTGCGCTGCGCCTTGCGAAAGAGGCCGACTCCTGCCGACGCGTGATGCCGCAGGCTTGCTGGGTCGATCGCACCGACGAGTTGCGCGCGCCACGCCTCACGGCCTGCAGCGATTTCCGATTGGCGAACCCGCAACGACTCTTCGAGTTCGCGACGCTTGCGCTCGATAGCGGCCAGGGCGCGACGCTTGGCCGCCTCTTCGTCTTGTCGATGCTCGAGCACGCGTTGGAGTGCGAAGCGAAAGCGCGCCATCGATTACGCCCTCCCCGCTTGTGGTGCACGGCGGCCCGCGGTTTCGGCGGCGATCGACAGTTCAACAAGCGAGCGCAACGAACGAGGAAACTCAGCGCGCTCGGTCGCACCTTGGCGTAGAAACGCGTCGATCGCAGGCTTCATGGCAATCGCCGCGTCGACATCGGGGTTCGACCCTTTGGCGTAGGCGCCGATTTGAATGAGCTCCTCAGCCTCGCGATACGCACCGAGCAGGCGCATGACATGACGGCGCGCGGCAAGATGATTTTGGTCGGACACTTGATCCGCGACACGCGAGATCGATGAGAGTACATCGATCGCGGGATAGTGCACACGCTCGGCGAGCCGACGCGACAACACGATGTGGCCGTCGAGAATGCCCTTGGCTGCGTCGGCAATGGGTTCGGTCATGTCGTCACCTTCGACAAGCACCGTGTAGAACCCCGTGATCGAACCGCCGCCTTGAATGGCTCCCGCACGCTCAAGAAGTCGCGGCAACATCGAGAAGACGCTTGGCGTGAATCCCTTGGTGGCGGGTGCTTCACCTGCGGACAAGCCGATCTGCCGCTGCGCCTGGGCAAACCGCGTGATCGAGTCGAGCATGAGCAACACATCGAGGCCCTGATCACGAAAGAACTCGGCAACGCTGCACGCGACGCTGGCCGCGCGCACGCGCATGAGCGGACTCTCATCACCTGTGGCGACGACCACCACCGAACGGCGCAGTCCCTCAGGACCAAGCACATGCTCGATGAACTCGGGCACTTCGCGGCCGCGCTCGCCGATCAATCCAATCACATTGACCTGCGCGCTGGTTCCGCGCGCGATCGAACCAAGCAGCGTGCTCTTGCCGACACCAGGACCCGCGAAGATCCCCATGCGCTGTCCCTTGCCGATGGTGAGCGCCGCGTCGATCGCGCGCACACCTGTCGGCAGAACTTCGCGCACGACTCCGCGCGCCAACGGACTGGTCCGCGCTGGCCAGAGCGGTTGGGCAGATCCAGCATGAATCGGCCCCTTGTCGTCGAGCGGATGTCCCAGCGCATCCACGACGCGTCCAAGCCACGCTTCGCTGACCCCAACCGTCGGAAACGGTTGCTCCGCCACCACGCGGACACCGCTCGAAACACCGTCGGCTTCTGTCAGCAACATGACGAGACTTCGCGTGCCATCGAAACCGACGACTTCGCCGCGCGGCGCTTCGGCACGATGCGGTACCAGCACGCGGACCAAGCTGCCAACAGGAAGCGGAAGTTGATCGACCGTGAGCACGAGGCCACGCACGCTGCGCACAGTTCCAGCAATCTCACGCGGCTCGATGGCGCGAATCGCAGGCGCGATAGCAGCGAGTTTCATGCGCTCGCTCCCGCGTCAGGAGATCCCTCGGCGCCGCCGCGCGGATCTGGATCTTGACTGCTTCCAAGAAGTCCTTCGCGCATCCGACGGAACTGCGTTTCAATGCGCGCATCGACGCTGCCTTCACTCGAGCGAATCACGCAACCGCCGCGCGCTATTCCATCGCGTGTTGTGAGTGACACCGCCGCGCCCTCGGGAAGCGCTGCGCGCAGCGACGGCATGGCCTCTTCCACGATCGCGCGATCGTCGGGCGCGACCTCGATGGCCACGCGCGTCGCACGACTGAACAGCTCCACCGCGGACTGCACCGAGCGCGCGACCACAGTGGGATCCGCCTCGACATGCTCGCGCACGATGCTCTGCGCAATGGCGATGGCGATTCCCGCAAGCTCGCGCTCGGCGCCACGCATCGCCTCCTCACGGACGCTCATCCAGCGGGTGAACTCGCTGCTAAACGCCTGTTCGATCGCCGTGAGCGCAGCCGCGTGTTCGGCGCGCGCTGCGGCATGACCTTCCTGCGCGCCCTTGGATCGCCCCTCTTGAACACCTTTGGCGAGTCCTTCAACTTCACCCTTGGCCAAGCCTTCACGCCGCGCGTCGGCGCGCAGGCGTTCCGACTCGCGCTGCGCCTCCGCCACGAGGCGCGCAGCTTCGGCGCGCGCATCGGCCAACGCGCGCTCGGCGTTGGCGCGAAGATCGCCAAGGTTGAGCACGCCGCCGGTGACGGCGCCCACGCGTGAAGATGATTGCTTGAGCACAGCCATGTTGCGGGACTCGCGTTAGACCACCACATCCTGCGCGCCACCGCGACCCGAAATGATGATGTCGCCCGACTCCTCGAGCCTGCGCACGATGTCGACAATGCGCTGTTGCGCCGCTTCGACATCGCTGATGCGCACAGGGCCCATGAACTCCATGTCTTCGCGAATCGACTCGGCGGCACGCGACGACATGTTGGCGAGAATCTTGGTCTTGAGCGTTTCCGACGCGGTCTTGAGCGCGAGGCAGAGTTCGTCGTTCTCGACTTCCTTGAGCACGGACTGGATGCCCTTGTCGTTGACATGGTTGATGTCTTCGAACACGAACATGCGGCGGCGAATCTCTTCGACGAGTTCAGGATCTTCGCTCTCAACGCCCTGCATGATCGAACGCTCCGTCGAGCGGTCGACGAGGTTGAGAATCTCGGCGACGGTTTCCACACCGCCGACCTTCTCGCTCGAGGTGCCGATCATGTTGGAAAGCCTGCTTTCGAGCGCGGTTTCGACTTCACGGATGACCTCGGGATTGGTCTGCTCCATGTTGGCGACGCGCCGCACCACTTCGATCTGCTTGGCTGGCGGCAGTCCAATCAGGATCTCGCTGGCCTTGTGATGTGGAAGATGACTGACGATCAGCGCGATGGTCTGTGGGTGCTCTTCCTGAATGAAGGTGAGCAAGTTCTCGCTCTCGGCCTTTTGCAAGAACGAGAACGGCGTGCGCTGCACCTGCGTCTGAATCTGCTGAATCACCTTCTCCGCGGTCTTGGGATCGAGCGAGTTCTTCAGGAGAGTGCGGGCGTACTCAAGTCCGCCTTCACGCACATAGCCCTGTGCCATGGCCAGCGAATAGAACTCACTGATGACCTGCTGCCCAAGTTCCTTGGGAACATCGCCCAGTGACGCCAGCGCGCGCGTGACTTCTTCGACGATATCGGTGGGCATCTCCTTGAGCAACTTGCCCGCACTGTCGGCATCGAGCAGCAACAACAGAATCGCGCTCTTGAGCGTGCCGTCGACTTCGTCGATCGACCTAGGGAGTTTGGTGCCTGGGCGATATGCCATCGGGTAGTCCTCGGAATCAAGCGTCGTGAGAGGTCAGGCTGGTGTGCGCATCCAGCGCCGAAGAATTCCTGCAATCTCCGCAGGATCACGGTCGGCAAGCCCATTGAGTTGCTTGAGCATCTGGGCGCGACGAAGACTTTCGTCGTCGAGCTCCATGCCCTCGAGCGCAGGCGACGCTTCATCGGCCTCGCCGACGATCTCGGCATCGTCGCTTTCGAGCTTCGGCGGCACACCCGCGAGCTCTTCGGCGGTCGGAAGGTCTTCACGCGCCGAGGCCTTCTTGGCGATGTTGAACATGAAGAAGAGACTCACGATCGCGAGGATGCCGAGGCCGATGGGCTTGATGAGACCGTTGCCATCGGTCGAGGCGTAGCGCACCAGTTCATCACTGAACGGTCGCTCCACGGGTTGCTCGGCAAAGTCGTAATCCCAAGTCACCTCGACAGAGCCCTTCTTGGCGCCCTCGGCCACATCGGTGGCAATGAGTGGCTCAATGAGTTTCTTGATGCGCGCGATCTCGGCGTCGCGAATCGGCGAAATCGCGGCCTCGTCAGGCAGTTTCGCCTCGGCGCCCGCGGCGGGCGGATTGCTGCGCAGCCAGATCTGCTCAAAGTGGCGCAGCGGAACGGCAATGCTCGCGTCGATCTTCACCGCGTAGCCCGTCTTGTCCTTCTCAGTGATCTGCGTGCCCGGCCATTGCGGCTGGTACTTGTTGTCGCTGCGCTCGATCGTGCTCTGCGAACCCGACGAAGCTGGCGGGCCAATCGCGAGTCCCGTGTTGGGAACCACACCAGGCTCGCGCTGCGCCGACGCGCCCTTGGATTCGCTCGAAGAACTCGTCTCACTCAACGGGGCCGACACGGGCTCCTTGTAGTCGATGGTCTGCTTGGTGCGATCAGTGGTGACGACCTGCGCGTTCACCGCGATGCGCACTCCAGGAATCGACGCCAGCACCGTGGCGATGTCCGAGCGCACTTTTTCCGCGTGCTTCTGCGACTGTTCAAGATTCTCGCCGCTCGACACGCCCCTGCCGAAACTGGTGCGATAGGCCTGCGCGCCATCGGTCACCGCCACGAACTCAGGCTTCATGCCCTCTTGCGTGCCCGCAACCATCGACGCGATCGAGTCCACTTGATCCTGCGTGAGCGCGCCCGTGCGCATCGAGACTGTGACGCTCGCATTCCGAGTGCTGCGCGCGTTTCCCAACGGCGTCGTCGAGCGTGGCGCGATGATGACCGTGGCGCTCTTCACATTGGCGAAGCTGGCGATCGCCTTCGAGAGCACGGTCTGCACCGCCAACATGTAACGCTGGCGACGCTCCGACTCGGGCGCGAAGGGATCCGACGGAACCAACTTGTCCCAGTCGATCTCTCCGCCACCGCCCTGCTGCATGAACCCCGCCACGAGATCCGCATGCGCGTTCACGGGCACCATGAGCTTGCCGTTCTTCTCTTCGTACTCGACACCGCGCGTGGCGAGGAACTGCCGCGCCTCGTCGTAGGCCGTGGGCATCACCGCAAAAGGGATGGTGTCGGTCCGCGCGCTCCACTGCGCCACAAGAAACAGCGCCAGCGCCACGATGACCGTGAGGCTTCCCGCGAGCAACTTGGCAGAGGGAGGAAGACCCGCAAGACGAGTCCTGGCCAATTCAAGGATTGAGCTGAGTGCCTGCACGCGGTGGCCTCCATGCCGTTGCGTAGAAACGCCGTCCTGGCGTCACGCTGTCAGAGAAGCCTCATCGGCAAGGATGTGTTTCAGGCAGCAAAAGCTGCGGGTGTGCGCGTCAAGAGTGCGCAGTTTCCGCCCCTCCCTCAAGAGGAGCTGCGGCCGCGTCCATTCGCGTCAGACGCGGATGTTCTTGACCTCGTCGTACGCTCCGACCACCTTGTTCTGCAAGGCGACGAGCATGCGGAAGGCGGAGTCCGCCTTCTGGGTGGCGATCATGACGCCTTCGATGTCGTCCCGCTGACCAGTGAGCAGATCGTTGGTCGCTTGCGACGCATCCTGCTGCATTTCGTTGACTTTCCGCAGCTCGTCCCGCAGCTCCTGCTTGAAGTCCGCACCGCCCGAAACCGCTGGACGCGCCTGGGCAGGCAGTTGGGGGTTCACGCGGGAGACGAATCCAAGTGGATCGATCATGGCAGCCTCGTTTCTTCGCGCGGAGCAACGGCCGCGCGGTGATTTCTCGATGGGCTCTCAGCATACGCCGTGCCACGCGACGGCGCGGAGGCGACGCGGAGCCAATTCGCCTTAGGCAATGATCCGCAGCGCGGCGTCGAACATCGCCTTGCTCGCGCCGATGGCCGCGAGGTTGGCGTCGTAGGCGCGGCTGGCGAGCATGGCATTGGCCTGCTGACTCACAGGCTCAATATCGGGGTACCAGATGTTGCCGCCCTTATCGCTGTTGGGGTCGTTGGGCGCGTAGACCGCCCGAAAGGCGCGGCGCGGCGTGATCGCTGCGACATGCACCCCAAATTCCTCGCCACTCTCAGGATCGCCCGTGGCAAACTCCACCACGCGCTCCGAGAAGGCTGTCGGCGACTTCGGGTCGACGCGCACCTCCGCGTTGGCGAGGTTGGCCGCGATGGCATCCAACCGAGTGCGCTGCGCGACGAGGGCGGAAGTGGAGATGTCGAGAAGTCCAAACATGGGTCAGGTCCTTGAGATGGCACTCACTGCGATCACGGTCGCTCTCGGATCGCAACATTGATCAGTTCAAACTGGTGACGAAGAAGCTGCGACGCAGCACGAAACGCGTTCACATTCTCAGTGAGGTGCTGCATCGCGCGCTCAAGACTGCGGTCGTTCCCATCGTGGAAGAGGATGTTGTCGGCTAAGACTTCAGGCTTGAGCTCCACGCCCGAGTCGGAGAACGCCACGGGAGCCGAGTCCTCAAACGCCAGTCCGCCCTGCGCGTCAACGCGGCCCTCGTCGAGCGCCTCCTTCAACGCACCCTGAAAGGCGCGCGGATCGACATCAGTCGGTCGGTAGCCAGGCGTCTCCGCATTCGCGAGGTTGGCCACAAGAAGCCGCTGGCGTGCGGCCATGAACTGCATCGAGCGCTCGAGTGCAGGCAGTGAACTGTTGCCGAGGAAACCGTCGATCATGGCGTGATCCTGCGTCGTTCAGAGTTCCTGCGGAACGAGGGACTCTTCCTTCCACTTCTTGAGTTTGAGGCCGAGCGTGCGCACGCCAATGCCGAGTGCCTTGGCGCTCTTCTGGCGATGTCCGCGATTGCGCTCGAGCGTGGCGACGATCGAGCGACGCTCAATCTCATCGAGCTTCATCGCGCCATCGCAGACGAGGCTGGCCATGCCCGTTCCATCACCGACGGGCGCGCTCGCGCCAGTCGCGCCGTGCAGGGCAGCCGCAGCGTAGGTCTCCACGATCGGACTCTCGGCGATCTGAATACCGACGCGCGGCAATCGCGAGAGCGCGCCGTTGGTGTGCGAACCCGTCACCGAACCATTCAAGCGAGCCTGCGCGCTCTGGGCCATACCGCCTAGTGACGCGGCGATGAATCCCGCGGGCGCGGGCACATCATTGGCGGTGAGCCACGGCGCGACGAGTTCGGCCGAGATGATCTCGCTGCCTGCGAGGACCGCGGCGCGCTCGCAAAGATTCTGCAACTCACGCACATTGCCTGGCCAGGTGTATTGCTCAAACAGGGCAAGCGCATCCTTGGACAGCTTCTTGCGCTTGCCTCCCTCGCGATCTGCGACAAGGCCGAGGAAATGCTCCGAGAGCTCGGCAATGTCGCAGACGCGATCGCGCAGCGCTGGCATGCGGATGGGCAGGACGTTGAGACGGAAGTAGAGGTCGCTGCGGAAACTCCCAGCATCGACCTCACGCACGAGGTCACGGTTGGTCGTGGCCACGATGCGAACATCGGCTCGTTGTGGAACGCTCGAGCCAACGCGTTCAAAGCTCTTCTCCTGCAAGACGCGCAACAACTTGGCCTGCAGTTCGGGCGGAATCTCGCTGATCTCATCAAGCAGCAGCGTGCCCCCGTCGGCAAGTTCGAAGCGTCCCTTGCGGAGCCGATCGGCACCTGTGAAGGCGCCCTTTTCGTGTCCGAAGAGTTCGCTCTCAAGAAGAGAGGTCGACAGCGCCGCACAGTTGATCGCGAGAAAGGGTCCCGAGGCGCGGGGACTGCTCTCATGAATCGCGCGGGCGGCGACTTCCTTGCCTGTTCCAGATTCACCCGTAATCAGCGCGGTTCCATGGCTCGCAGCAATGGGTGCGAGATTGGCTTTCAGCGCTTCCATGACTGGGCCCGAACCGATCATGCGGTGACTTTGGGCGCGACGCGTCTGCGGCGCGGCGTTGGCGCGAAGGACCTGGTTCTCGCGCAAGAGGCGGGCATGTTCGAGGGCGCGTTCGGTGCTGATCGAGAGCTCGTCTCCCGAAAACGGCTTGGTCACATAGTCAAACGCGCCAAGCTTCATCGCTTCGACGGCGGTCTCGACCGATCCGAACGCCGTCATGAAGACGACGGGCAACTCAGCGTCGATCTTGCGGATCTCCGCGAGCAGCTCAAGGCCGTTCATCCCTGGCATCTGCAGATCCGTGACGACGCATTCGGGTCGCTTATCGAGGATCCGTGTGAGCGCGGACGCCCCATCGGAGGCGGTGACCACCAGATGCCCTTTGCGACTCAGGATTGCCGCGACGCTGTCGCGCATCAGTTCCTTGTCATCGACGACGAGAATTCTGCCCATAGCGAAAAACTCCTTCATCCAGCGTTGGCGTGGATGCTTGAACCGTTGTCTGTTGTTGCGCGCATCGGCGCGACAGACTTCTGAACTGTGCTCTTGCCTGAACCGTGCAACGAACCTGCATCCACCCCACCGCCGTTGATTCGGCGACGCACTGCGTCACCAAGCGACACTCCATCGGCTGCATCGAGTCGAGCGTGCGCCAGCGGAAATGAGAGTTCGAGTCGCGCGCCACGACGACCATCGACTTCACGCCGCGCCTCGCGGCATTCAGTCATTCCTCCGTGCGCGTCGACGATGCGATGCACGATTGCGAGGCCAAGACCAGTCCCCTCTTCGCGCGTCGTGAAGAAGGGATTGAAGATGCGGGTGCGCGCTGCTTCAGGAATACCCGCGCCAGAGTCCTCGACGGCCAACACCACGAAGGCGCGGCGCGAGCCGTCCGCCACCCGCAGTTGCTGCGAGCTCGCCGAAAGAGTGATCTCGCGCACCCGTGCATCGCGCATCGCTTCGACGCTGTTGCGAACGAGGTTGGACACCGCTTGAGCCACCAACGCGCCGTCACCAGCAAACGCGCAGTCGCCGACGACCTCGCAGCGAATCGTCACGCGCTCCTTGGCCAGCAGCGCTTCGCAGTCCCCGATGCTGAGATCGAAGATCTCTCGCGCACTCGTCGGAGTCGCCTGTACCCGCGTGTCGCGCGCGAAGCTCAGCACATCGCGGACGATGCGATCGAGTCGATGCGCGGCACGGCGGATCTTCTCCACGCTCGCCACACTCCCAGGACGGTCCGCGACATCCTCCTGCAACATCTCCGCATGGAGCGCGATCGCGCCGAGCGGATTGCGGATCTCATGCGCGATGCCTGCGGCCATTTCTCCGAGTGCCGCAAGTGAGCGTGAGCGACGGAGTCGCTCGTTGGCTTCCGCGAGTTCACCCTGCAACCGTTCGACTTGCGACTGGAGGGCGACATGTGTCTCTTGCAGTCGCGCCGTCGCCTCACCAAACGAGCGAACGAACTCCGCGAAGTCCGTGGTCTCTTGGACAGGCGCGCGTTGCGCGGTCGAGGCGTCGCCTGTCGCTGGAGCCTCGATTTGAAGCACAGACGCTGGGTCTTGTGGCGTGTCGCGCCGGGTGCCCATCAGCCCCTCCGATCAGTAAAGCGCGGATTCTCCGCGCGGCTTGGGGCGTAGGCGCGATGGGCCGCGCGACCACTGTCGGCTCGAGCGATCTCCGTGCGGGCGGTGCGGCGTCGAGACGAGAGTTCGCCGACAAATGCTGCGTCCGCAGCCTCGATTTCGGCGAGCAGCTCTACAAATCTCTTGGCGGCGGTCTTGAACTCCTCCGACTCGTCTCCGCGCGTCGCGGAAGCGAGGTCGGTGAGGATGCGCCACTCCTGGTCGAAGGAACGCATCGAGGTGAGGCAGGACTCACGAGCCGCGAGATGCGCATGCAACACTTCTTCGGCCTCGCCTTGACCCATCTCTCCACGCGCTGCCGCGTCGATGGCGAACAAAACTTCGGTTTGTCGATGCGAAAGCGCGCGCATGGCCTGGGCGCTGGCGAGGCGAGTGGCGGCGATTTCCAGCAGACGCTTGCTGCTCATGGTTGATGCTCCTCGGGCGCGTCGTTTGGTGAGTGTGTCGTTGCACCGCTCGCTGAGACAGATCGAATCGGCGGATGGTTGCGCAGCCAGGTCTTCCATTCCTCACGCGAGAAGACACTGCCCATGGCAAGATCCTCTTCGGGAAGGCTCTCGATGCGACGCAGGGCGCGAAGATGCGCGGTCTGGGCGCGCTTGGTTTCGCCGAGGAGATCAGCGGCATTGACGATCTGCACCAAGGCAAGAAGGCTCGCCGCGTGCTCGGGGAACTTTCGATCCACCGATTCGAGGAGATCGATCGCTTCTTGGTACTCGCCGCGATCAAACGCACACTGCCCGCGCTGCAGGTAGGCGTTGCGGAGCTTGTCGACATCCTTGAAGGCACGACCGCTGCCCTCGAGCACGATCTTCCGCGCTTCCAATCCTTCGATGGCGCGCTGGAAGGCTCGCTGCGCATCGTGGGCTCGATCGCTTCCAAGTCGAGAGACTTCGGTGCGCCGCGAGGCGGTGAGATCCTCTTGCTTGGATTCCTCCATCGCCGCGCGTGCCATCGCCTGCAGACTTTCACCCAAGCGGAATTGGCGCCCGCCCGCCTCAGGACTCTCTGGATCGCGCTCGAGCAACTCAGACAGCCGCATGGCGCTGCGCACGAAGTCGCCGTTCTCAAACGAGAGTCGTGCCGAGAGATCAAGCGCCTCGCGATACTGCGCGCTGTCGGCGCTGTGTCCCGCCTCGCCACCGAGAATGCGCTCGAGTTCCGCCTGCGCGCGCGCACGCTGGGCGAGATCGTTGCGCCCAAGTTCGGCCAAGGCGCGGCATCGAGGCATAGCCACCCGCGGATCACTCGGCGACGAAGCAGCGGCGCGCTCGTAGGCCAAGAGCGCCTCGGCAACATGGCCTTCGCCAAAGAGAATGTCGCCGATGCGAATCATGCGCTCGGCGCGCTTGCCATGGCGTTGGGGAAGTTCATCGATCGATGACTCGAAGTGCTCGAGCGCGAGCCCCTTCTCGCTTGCGCAGTCGAAACTGTCCGCAGCGCTGAAGTGCAATTCGGATCGCTCTTCCGCCGAGAGCGACTTCGCGTCGTCGGTCAGCATGTAGGCGCGGTAGCTCTCGCCCGCGAGCTTGAAGGCAATGTTGATGTCGGCGCGGACTCCGCGCTCCATCTCATCGGGGCTTCCGACACGCTCGACCTCAGCGTCACGCATCGCGCGCGCCTGGTGCGCGGCACTTTCGGCCAGCGTAATGAGCGCCCTCGCACCCAAAGACCCTCGATCGTCCACGCGCTTGGCCAACTGCGCGAGCGCAATGGCGTCCTCATAGGCTGGTTCACCAAGCGCTGCAAAAGCCAGATCGTTGAGCAGTGCGAGCATCTCGGTCGCGAGCTGCGGCGGAAGCGCGCCATCGTCGTGCAGATCCAACAGTGTTGTGAAGTCTCGACGAGAGTCTTCGTCCATGCCCAACAGCGTGCGCACATGCGCGCGCGCAAGGAGAAGTCCGAGTTTGAGATCGCCAGGATGCTCGTCAAGGACTGCGCGATCGAGTATTGCATGCGCATCATCGAGACGACCCAACTCGATCTTGGTGCGACCGAGCGCGAGATCAATCTCACCAGCAAGGACCGACGAGTGCTTGGCGGACGCGCGGGCGTGCTCGAGTTCGCGTTCGGCGTCCTCGAACTCACGCTGCTGCCGCATGCCCTCACCCAGCAGATAGGTCAGCTCAGCGAGTTGCTGCGCGCTGACGAGGTCGCCGCTACCCGTGGCCAACTCGGCAAGGCGAAGTTCCCGCTGCAAGCGCGTGCTGCTGGCTTCCGGATGTCCGCCCCCGAGACTGGTGCGCGCGGCGAGCGCCGTTGCCCACGCGCGGTCCTCCGCGACGATGCGCGGTTCGGCGCGGAATGCTTCGTAGGCATGGAAGAAGTCTTCAACCTTGCGCGCATCGGCGCCAGCGCGCAGCGCGTCGTAGGCATCCTGCAGTTGACTCCGCGCCAATCGCGTGGCCAAGCGACGCGCTTGCTCACGATCACCCGCGCGTTCTGCTGCGGCGATCGCTTCCGCATCACGATGACTTCCAACAAGCGCCGTGCGATGCCGCTCATCTTGCGCGAAGTTCAGCGTCGCGCCGAGTTTCATCGCTTCGTCGTAACGCGCTGCCACGGCTTCAAACTCAGCTTGGGTGGGCGAGCTCAC
Organism: Planctomycetaceae bacterium; assembly: GCA_947490615.1. Classification (GTDB taxonomy): domain Bacteria; phylum Planctomycetota; class Phycisphaerae; order Phycisphaerales; family SM1A02; genus QWPT01. The sequence goes on from CANLHK010000001.1 coordinate 182,560, forward strand.
CGTTTGAAGTTGTGCGGCCGCGAGATCGGCGCGGGCGAGCGCGAATCGCCCCAAAAACTCCTCTGGCGCCTGAGAGAGATGCGGCGCGATGACATCCTCGAGAATCTGATGGGTGATCGAGAGCTCATGTTTCTCGAGTTGTTCCACCGCCTGCCCGAGCGCTTCGTCCCACTGGTTCGGCGCCTTGTGTGCCTTCGAATACCAGAAGGCTCCTGCAACCCCAAGGAGACCGACGACGAGGAGTGGCAACTGCCACGCTTCGCGCAAGAGCGCGGACAACCCTGCGGGTGTGAGCGAAGCCGCGCGAGGCGCGGCAGCAGGCGGTGCCGCGTTCGCAGCGGGTGCGCCAGAGTTGGATGCGGCTTTCTCAGGCATCGCGAATCTCAGAATCCTTCCGAGCGTGCTTTCGCACATCCCGTGCCATTCCTTGGCGCGGGGGGACACAAGCTGCCAGCGTGAACAGAATCCGCAACGGCAAGAGTCCCGTTCGGATCATCGGCAGGCGCGGGGAGAATCCTCAAAAGGCAAAAAGTGCTCAGCCCGGGCGGTTCTCGCCGCCGCCGTCCGCTTCGTCGCGGGCGGCTCCCGCAGCGTCTGCCTCCTCGGCGTCGACGACTGCGGTTCCCGTGATCATTTCTGCGGGTCCGTCACCACGAGGATGGAGGAGCGCGAGCAGCATGACGGCGGGACTGGTCACGGTGATTGCGCTGAGCAGCGCACGGAGCAGCCGCCGCGAGACGGGCGCTGGTCCGCCGCGCGCCGCGATGATCCGCAGTCCGACCAGCCTCTTCCCCATCGACCTCCCAAAGAGGACATCGCCCACCGAAGCGACAAACCACCCGACGCTGAAGACAATCACCGCTGGGATGGTCGTCTCGAGATTGGGCGAAAACGCTGGGATTTGCAGCAGATCCATCGGTGTGCCGCGGACAAAGAACCAGACGACCACCATGCCAGGAAGCATGTCAATGAGCATGGCTGACGCGCGGCGGAAGAGACTCGCCCCTCGAATCGTGCGCGCGTGCAAGGGAACCGCTGAGGGAACGAGGACGCGTCCCTCGAGGTAGGCGTCTGACCCAAAGATGACCGCGGACAGCAGCAACGCCACCGAGAGCACACCGATGATCGGAAGGTGCATCCAAGTGGCTGAGCTGAACCCTGGAGGAAGGAACTCGACGGCCGCCTCGGGAAGTTCGGCAGAGAAAGACAACGCCCGCAGCGAAGCGCCGCCGCGAGCTCGGAGTTCGAGAAGTCTTGCCCGAGCGCCGAGGGGCGCGATCGACCACGGCGCACGCGGCTCAGGAAACTCAGCCCAAGGCTGCACGGCATTCTCACGGAGAATCCCAAGGCGGAGCGACGCTGCGTTGCGGTCGGGTGTGAGCACGCGCTCCACGAGCACGGTGCGCTGCGCGACTTCAAAGGCACCGACGACCGCGCGCGGCGCCACGGCGGCCTCAGCGCGGGTCAGCGGAGTGCTCTCCCACATCTCGTTCTTGTTGCGCCACGCGAGAGTCGCCCGACCGTCCTTGCTTCCGACGGCCGCCAATACATTTTCGCGGGCGAAGAGCCCCACTGATTCCGAGAGCTCGAGCGGCGGGAGCGGGAGTTCGTTCCACACGGAGCCTGCTCCCGACTCACAAGGGATCACTCCGAGCCAGTGGAGTTCTGGCGCGCGAGCATCGGCACGCTTGGGTCGAAGCAGGAGCACCAATTGATCGTTGACCAGCGCGGTTGCCCGCACCTCACCATCGACGGGCGGAGCGGCAAGAGGCAGCGGACCACCGCGCGGAAAGATCATCCAGCTCGCCGTGACTTCGTTCTTGACCGCAAAGAGACTGAAGAGGTAAAGCCGACCGCCGCGTTCATCGCGCGTGACGATGACGACGCGCGCGCCATGCGCGGCGATCGCCACTGGTTCCGACGCGAATCGCATCGCCAACCGCTCCGACGGCTCCGCGTCCTTGATCGTGTGATGCATCAGCGCGTAGCTCGGAACGACGGCCGCACTCTCCCCACTGCTCGCAGCCGCACTCGCCTGAAGCGACTGCGGATCAACTTGCACAACCCACCAGAGATGTCCGTCACCCGCCGCGGAAAGTGGGATCGTTCCAGGAAGGTCCGCGCGCGCGCGGTGTGTGAGGAAGAGAGTGAGGAAGAGAGTGAGGAAGAGAGTCAGCAACGCGAGGCCGCACACCGAGAACCTCGCGCGGCGAGAGGCGCGAAGGCGTGTGCAGGCAGACCTCACGGGTTCGTGCCTGTGGAACTTCCGGGATCCGCGTCGGAGGTGGCGGTAGGCCTGAGCACATGCGCGATCGAATCGGGGTGGAGTTGCGCAATGAGTTCTTCGAGCACGAAAAAGCGCGGCTTCATGCGCTTGCCCATCGCCACAGGCGCATCAAGGAAGATGCGCGCGTTGAACTTCTCAACCTCGAAGTCCACCTCGATGCGGCGCGCGACTTGCGGCCAGGCACCTTGCGCGATGTTCTCTGCGCGGGCGCGCTCGTACTCACTGAGCTTCGCGTGCAGGAGCAACCCGCCCTTGCGGTCGAGGACTCGAATCGAGCTTGGCAGTCCATCGGTGCCAAAGCGCATGCGCGCGGTGAGGCCCTTGAAAGGCTGGTATTCCAGTTCAAATCGCTCGACGAGCGGCGCGGTCTCGGGGACCTCAGCCACGCGCAGCAACGACGCGCCTTCGGGAAGTGCTTGCATCCCCGAAAGCGCACGAACGCTCGAGGGCGCGAGCATGGTGAAGATCAGCGCGCCATCGCCTTCGAGTGCCTGTCCGAGGACGCGCGTCTCGACCGAGTCAAAGATCGTCAGGCTCGTCGGGTCCTTATCGAGTCGAAAGACCCAACCGCGCGTCCCGTCGCTGCCGACCCACAGGAGGTTGCTGCCCACCTTCGTCGCGCGCAACGCTCCGCGAGCGCCGTGGGTCAGAAAGATGTCGGCTTCGCATTGGTCGAAGTGCGCGCCATCGCGATCGCTATAGCGAAGCTCAAGCGACGCACGCGACTCAAAGGTGCCCAGTCGCGACACCCGCTCGTTCTGACGAGTGATCAACTCGCCAAAGAGCTTCGCGGCAGCCTCGGACTCCTCTTCAAGTTGCTCGGGGGTCTGCTGCGCGCCTGTGATCGATGGGGTCTGTTCCGACTTCGGCGCGCACGCTGTGATCCACAGCGCCGATGTGGCCAAGGTCATCAAGGCCGCGGCGCGCGCACTCACTCCAGCAGCCATGAACGAAGTGCGCGCGGCACTACCACGCACCATCAAGCACCTCACCCAGTTGCTCGGTGACTTCACGCGTGGCAGCATCATCAAGCCGTGGATTGACCACCGAAGTGGGCAACTCGCCTTCAACGGCGCCGCGGGGAAGCACGAACCATGTCTCGACGCCGCTCGCGTTCTCCGTGCCGACCACGCGCAGAAATCGCTTGCGGACAAGCAGAAGCATGAGCACAAAGCGGAAGCGGACGCGGTGCGGACGCTCGTCAGAGCCAAGCCGTTCGAAGAGGTCGAGGAGCGTCTGCTCATCGGCAAAGCCGCGGCGCTTCTCATCGGGAGCTGCGACCTGCGTGCGCCAGTAGGCGACGATCGAGCATGGCCCTTGTGCGGTGGCGATTGGTCCGTGACTCGCGGCGGAAGCTTGTGCGTCCCAACCCTCCTGCGAGAAATCGAGGCGGCCGAGTGGTGCCGATGGGTCATCGTTGCGCTCAACAAGCGCGACGATGCACACCGCACCTGGCGCAAGTGGCTTGCCCGTCGAGGCGCACAGTCCCGTCTGTCGGCCGATGTCCCAAGTGGTCGAGATCCTGCTCATGGAGAGGCGATGATACGGCCAGATGCGTATCATCGCGCCCGCTGATGGGATCCATTTCCGACGTCTTCAAGGTGGATGGTCCGCTCGAGATCTTGCTCGAGTTCGGCGTGATTTGGCTGGGCGTCTACGGGATGTTCCGCTTCCTGCGCGGCACGCGCGGCGCGGGAGTTGTGAAAGGGTTTTTCCTCGTGGCCGTCGCCTTGGCGTTGGTCATTCGAATCTTCGGCGACGCGACGGACGGATTTGGACGGCTGCGCTTTCTCTTTGATCGCGCCTTCAACCTGATGGCGATCTTGCTCGTGGTTGTCTTCCAACCTGAGCTGCGTGCGGCCATGGGTCGGCTTGGGCGCGCGCAGTTCTTCGCAGCGCGGCGCGCGAAGGTGTCGGGCCTCGCGGAAGAGATCGCCGATGCAGCGGACTTTCTCTCGCGCAATCGTTTCGGCGCCCTCATCGTCATCGAGCGACAAATCGGAATCGGTGATCTCGGTGGCGGCACCGAGCTCGATGCGAAAGTCTCAGCCACGCTTCTTGAGAGCGTGTTTTGGCCGAATTCACCGCTGCACGATCTTGCCGTGGTGATCCGCCACGGACGCGTGCTTGGTGCGGGCGTGCAATTGCCGCTCGCCGAAGAAGGCTCGATTCCGAGCTCGCTTGGCTCTCGCCATCGCGCCGCCGTCGGAGTCACTCTGGACAACGACTGTCTTGCCGTCGTCGTGAGTGAAGAGAACGGCGGCATTCGCATCGCCGAGTCGGGCAAGCTTTCGGAGCCCATCCCAAGCAAGTCACTGCGAGAAGAGTTGCTGCGGCGACTCTCGGCGCAGCAGCCTGGCTTCGTCTTTGATCGTCGCGGCGAAGGGACTCCCGCATGAGCACGCACGACCACACTGAGCGCGGGTCGCCTGCGGAACACCATCCGCGGCATCACCATCGCCACCAACACAAGACGCATGGTGCGCATCATCGGCAGGAGTCGTGGCGCGAGAGGCTCCTCGGGTACGCAACCGTCACCGCGACCGCAGCGTTGATCTGGGTCTGGGCCTCGGGACAGACCCGACAGTCCATCGATGTGAGTTTCGCGGTGCACTTCGTCCCAGGGTCGAGCGCGAACCAGTTCGTCGGTCCCGACCAGCCCCTCGAAGTGCGGGTCGAATTCAGTGGATCGAAGTCCGCGGTCGATCGCGCGGTGGACGCGTTGAACGGACGCACCATCGACATCCCCGTGGGAACTTGCGGAGTTCCGAACGAGAGCGGCGGTCACGATGTGGTACTGCGGGATGTCATCGCGCGCCTTCCGCTGATTTCGGAAACAGGCGCGTCGGTGCGCACCGTGCAGCCTGCTTCGGCAGCCATCGCTATCGAAGCCGCCGTGCGTCGTGAGGCCGCTGTCACTGCGCACTTTGGCAACGCTCGCACAGCGGGTGAAACGGTGATCGACCCAAAGTCGGTTGAGGTCTCCATCCCCGCTGCGCTGGCAGAAAAACTCCCGAGCGCACTCGTGGTGGAAGCAACCTTGACCGCCGAAGTTCTCGCGCGGCTCGAGCCAGGGCGCCGTCACCAACTCGACGCGCCGCTGGCACTGCCAGCCGAGCTCGCTGCAACCATCGGCCGTGCTCGAATCGAGCCAGCGCGAGCGCGCGTGGTGTTCACCCTCGAAAGCCGCGAACGGACCCTCCATCTCAAACAAGTCGCGGTGCAGATCGCAGCTGCCACGGGCGAGTTGTCGGGACGGACGGTGACCCTGGCGCGCGACGATGAGTTCCTGCGCGATGTCGTCCTCGCGGGTCCCGAAGATTCGCTGCGCGCCATTGAGCGCGGAGAAGCCAAGGTGCTGGCCATCGTGCACCTCGCGCGCGAAGACTTCGCGCGACGCGCCGATCGCAAAGAAATCACTCTGTGGATGCTGCCACCAGGCGTGCGAGTCGTGAGCGTCCATGGCGCTTCGGACACAGCGCCGTCGGTCGGCGTGTCCATTTCCAACAACTGAGTGTGTCACGGGCCGAGTGTTCGGCTTAGCTCGATTGCAGCCGCACCGCGTGGTAGGCCTTCTTGCCGCGACGAATGAGAATCACGCCGCCAGGGAGCGCGTGTTCAGCACGCACCGTGCACTCAAGCGTGACCTTCTCACCGTTGATGCTCACCGCGCCGTTCTGCACGAACTCGCGCGCCTCGCGCTTACTCGCAGCACACGACGTCCCAGTGATGAAGTCGACAATGGAGATTCCTTGCGACAGCGCCGTGGTCGCGACGCTGCTTGAGGGAAGATCCGCGGCGATCTCAGCGATCTGCGCGGCGTCGAGGCTCTTCACCAAGCCAGAGAACAACGCTTCGCTCGTCGCCTGTGCGCGCGCGAGTTCGGTCGCGCCGTGGGTCATGCGGGTCATCTCCGCGGCGAGGGTCTTCTGCGCCTCGCGCTTCCCTGGCTCGGTCGCGAGCGCGTGCGCAAGCGCCTCAATCGCGTCCGATTCAAGGAAGGTGAACCAGCGCAGGAACTTCACCGCGTCGGCATCCGAGGTGTTGAGCCAGTACTGCAAGAAGCGATACGGACTGGTGCGATCGGCCGTCAGCCAAATCGCGCCCTTCTCGGTCTTGCCGATCTTCTGACCATCGCTCGTGGTCACCAGCGGGCAGGTCGCGCCGAAACTCTCATGTTGCTCGAGGCGGCGAATGAGATCAATACCCGAGACGATGTTTCCGAACTGGTCGCTTCCGCCGAGTTGAATGGTGCAACCGTCGGCGCGGTGGAGATGCAGGAAGTCATACGCCTGCAGAATCATGTAGCTGAACTCGGTGTAGCTGATCCCCTGCTCGCGACCCTCAAGCCGCGAGGCCACTGAGTCGCGGGCGATCATCTGGTTCACTGAGAAGTGCTTGCCGATGTCGCGGAGCATGTCGAGATACGACATCGACTCAAGCCAGTCGATGTTGTTGCGGATGACCGCGGCGCGTGGACCGCTGAAGTCGAGGAAGCGATCGAAGATCCGCTGCTGGCTGCGCGCGTTGTGCTCCGCGAGTTCCCGCGTGAGGAGTTGGCGTTCCGCGCTCTTGCCGCTCGGATCGCCGATGAGGCCTGTGCCTCCGCCCGAAACCACGATGGGCTTGTGACCAGCGCGCTGGAGATGCGCGAGCAACTTGATACCCATGAAGTTGCCGATGGTCAGACTGTCGGAGGTTGGATCGAAGCCTGCGTATCCCACTCGCACACCCGACGCGAGATGCGCAGCGAGGTCGGGCGAAGTGGTTTGGTGCAACATCCCGCGCCAGGAGAGTTCGTCCAACAACGCGGTGGTCGCCGTGCCATGCGCCAAGTGAGGTGCCATGCTGTTCAACGGTGTGCTCATGATCGGTAGTCACTCAGCGCGCTGCGGCCAGCGCATCGCGCTTGGAACCGATCTTGGCCAACAGATCCATCCAACTCTTGTTGAAGGAGTCGCGACCCTCAAGTTGCAGCGTCGCTGCGATGGCCGCAAGGTCGACGCCCGACTTGGTGACCGCTGCAAGCACCGCTTCAGCAGCGACCCCGTCGGTCGGCATCGGGCGTTGCGGATTGCCCTTGTCAAAGAGGGCGAGAAGCGTCTCTTCTGGAATGGTGTCGACGGTGTTGGGCGCGCCAAGCACATCGACATACAAGCACGGCGAGAGCGCAGGGTCTTTCGTGCCCGTCGATGCCCAGAGCACACGCTGGTGCTTGGCTCCGCGGGCGATGAGCGCAGTCCAACGCGGCGACGAGTTGAAGTCGATCGCAGCCTTGAGAATGCGACCAGCCATCGCGATGCCGACGGTGTTTTGCAGTTCGGACGGCAACGCCTTGGCGGTTGCGCGATCCCACCGCGAGAGGAAGACGCTTGCGACCGAGCTCACGAACGGGTCCTTGCCCGCGGCGGCGCGTCGCTCGACTCCGCGCGTGTAGGCCTCAGCCGCGGCGAGGTAGTGCTCGCGCGAGAAGAGCAGCGTGATGTTGATGGGAATGCCGCGGAAGATCAGCTCTTCGATCGCGGGGCAACCCTCGGGCGTACCAGGGACTTTGATGTAGAGATTCGTTCGTCCAGCGCGGCGATGAAGCTCGACCGCCTGCGCGACAGTGCCCGCTGTGTCGTTGGCGAGCAACGGCGAGACCTCAAGCGAGACCCAACCGTCGATCTTCTTGGTGCGTGCGTGGATCTCGATAAAGAGGTCCGCCGCGCGCTGCAGGTCGGTGATGGCACACGCGAAAAAAATCTCTTCGATGGCGTTGGGCTTGTCGGCAAACTTTGGAGCGAGTGCCGCAATCTGCGCGTCGTAGGTCGTGCCTGAGCCGATCGCCTTCTCAAAGATCGTGGGATTTGAGGTCAGTCCCGTCACCGACAGCTCACGGATGTATCGCAACAGCGTGCCCGAGTCGAGCAGCGTGCGGGTGATGTTGTCGAGCCACAACGACTGGCCAAGAGCGGCGAGGCGGGCAGTGGGACGCGCGGGATCGATCGCGGAAGTGGACACGGGATTCCTCGAAAGGGTGCACTGAAGCGCGCCGCGGGCGTCGTCCATTGACGCCCCGAAGCCACGCAGAGCATGCATCGGCACACTAGCACAGCGCTTCGAGCCAAGGCGGCCCAACTCAGGCATGTTCCCATCTCGCGCACCGCGCAAACCTGCCGATGTAGCGGCACCGACTTCCCTGAGAACCGACTATGCCCGCTACCAAGCCCCAGCGCAAACCGCTCCCAACGTCGAAATCCACCCGCACGGTGGCACCAACAGCTACCCCCGCGCAGCCGACGATTCCTGCCTGGCACGCAGCTCCTGACACGACCAAGGCGTGGAAGCGTTTGATGACCCTCGCCAAAACGCAGCGTTCGATGGACCTGCGCAAGGCATTCGCGGGCGATCGCGGACGCGCCAAGGCGCTCTCGGCCGACGCCTTGGGGATCCACCTCGACTACTCGAAGAACTTGATCGATCGCAGCACGCTTGATGCGCTCCTGGCACTCGCCGAGGAGTGCGGCGTGCGCAAACACACCAAAGCGATGTTCGCTGGTGAGGCGATCAATCTCACCGAGAACCGCGCGGTGCTGCACATCGCGTTGCGTGCGCCCAAGGGAAGCTCGATCAAAGTCGACGGCGCGAATGTCGTACCTGGTGTGCACGAGGTGCTCACGCGCATGGCGCGTTTCACCGACGCCGTGCGCAGCGGCGCGTGGCGTGGACACACCGGCAAACGCATCAAGACCATCATCAACATCGGTATCGGCGGCTCCGACCTCGGTCCCGTCATGGCCTACGAAGCGTTGAAGGACTTCAGTGAACGCTCGATCGAGTGCCGCTATGTCTCGAACATCGACGGCGAAGATTTCTACGAGAAGACACGCGACGCGAATCCCGAGGAAACGCTGTTCATCGTGAGCTCGAAGACTTTCACCACGATGGAGACCATGACCAACGCGCAGACCGCGCGAGCGTGGAGTCTGGCTCGGCTGAAGGATGAGTCGGCGGTCGCGAAGCACTTTGTGGCTGTCTCGACCAACGCGACCGAGGTCGCCAAGTTTGGAATCGACACCGCGAACATGTTTGGTTTCTGGGATTGGGTTGGCGGTCGCTACTCGATGGATTCCGCGATCGGGCTCTCAACCATGCTGGCCATCGGCTCCGAGGGCTTCGCTGAACTCCTCGGCGGATTCCACGACATGGATGAGCACTTCCGCACCGCGCCGCCACGCAAGAACCTCCCCTACTTGCTGGCGTTGATCGGCGTGTGGAACCGCGACTTCCTCGGCTGTGAGACGGTCGCCGTGCTCCCCTACTGCCAGTATCTCCATCGGCTCAGCGCGTACTTGCAGCAACTCGACATGGAGTCCAACGGCAAGCGCGTCCAACTCGACGGCACGCCGTGCCGTTGGCAGACGAGCCCCGTGATCTGGGGTGAGCCAGGCACCAACGGTCAGCATGCCTTCTATCAGATGATCCACCAAGGGACCTCGCCTGTCCCCTGCGACTTCATCGCGTTCGCGCAGCCGCTGCATGGCGTTGGTTCGAAGTCAACGGGTGAGCACCACGACATTCTCATCGCCAACATGTTGGCGCAAGGCGAAGCGCTTGCGTTTGGAAAGACCGCTGCCGAAGTGCGCGCCGAAGGGACTGCAGCGTGGCTGGTCCCGCATCGAACCTTCCCGGGGAACCGTCCCACGAACACACTGCTGTGCGAGAAGCTCTCGCCGCGCATGCTTGGCCGCATCATCGCGCTCTACGAGCACAAGGTCTTCGTGCAAGGCTCGATTTGGCGTGTGAACAGCTTTGACCAGTGGGGAGTCGAACTCGGCAAGGTGCTCGCCAAGCGCATCATTCCCGAGCTCACTGGCCCTCGCGGAAAGTCGGCCGCGAAGCACGATGGATCGACCGAGAGTCTCATCGCGCGGTACCGCGGTTTGCGTGGACGGTAAGATCGCAGCTTCGTGATCGAACGCATTCATCTTGATGCCAATGCCACCACGCGACCTGCGCCTGAGGTTGCCGAAGCGGTCGTACGCGCGCTGCGAGAGTCGTGGGGGAACCCTTCGAGCGTGCATCGCGCTGGGGGCGAAGCCAAACGCCAGATCGAACTCGCGCGGGAGAGCGTCGCCCAACTGATGGGCTGCCAGGAACGCGAATTGGTCTGGACTTCGGGTGGGACCGAGAGCACGAATCTCGCCATCAGAGGCACGCTCGAGTTCTTCGCAGCGACGGAGGCAACGCGCCGCGTTCTTGTGACGACGCGCTTTGAACACGCCGCGGTTCGTGAGCTCGCGCAGCGTCTGGCAAAGCACGGAACCGAAGTGGTGTGGCTCCCGAGCCACGCCGATCTTCCTGGCTCACCCGACCTCGATGCCCTTGCCACGCTGCTGGCCGCGCGCGGCGACGAGATCGCCTTGGTGAGCCTGATGTGGGCGAACAACGAGACGGGCGTCCTCACCGACATCCGTCGCGCTGGAGCGCTCTGTCGTGAGCATGGCGTGCGCTTTCACTCGGACGCCACCCAGTTTGTTGGCAAGCTGCCCACCGACTTCGCAGCGATGCAAGTTGACCTCGCGAGTTGTTCCGCGCACAAACTGCACGGGCCCAAAGGTGTCGGGGCGCTCTATGTGCGGAGGACCGTGCATCTCGCGCCGCAGCAAATCGGTGGTCCACAGGAGAACGAGCGCCGCGGTGGAACCGAGAATGTCCCAGCCATCGCAGGGTTTGGCGTGGCGGCGCGGCTTGCCAAGGCGTGGCTCGCGACAGACGGGCGCGGGCGCTCTCAGGGTGTACGCGATGCGTTTGAGCACGCTGTCGTGCGCGGCACGGGTGGCGTGGTGAACGGAATCCAGACGAACTCTGCGAGTAGTGCAGACGCGAGCGCGGGAACAGAGTCGCACCGCTTGTGGAACACCACCAACATCGGATTTCAACGGCTCGAGGCCGAGGCGATCCTTCTGCAACTCTCCGAGCGCGGTGTGTTCGCCTCAGCGGGCGCGGCGTGCTCCTCGGGATCGCTCGATCCTTCACCCGTCCTTCTTGCCATGGGTGTTGCGCCCGAAGTCGCACACGGATCGATCCGATTCAGTCTTGATCGTGAGACGACGGACGCCGAGGGACAACGCGCCGCTGCGATCGTGGTCGACACGATCACGCGGCTTCGCGCCTCGACCGCTGCAGCGGTTCGGTAGATCTCTCACGGTGCGACCGCGCGTCATGAATGGGTAGCGGGAAGAAGAGCACCCAAGCTCCACGCGCCAAAAACGACGCGGGCCCGGCCAGCGCCGAGCCCGCGAATGCGGTCGAGAGGACTTGAACCTCCACGGGTTTAACCCCACTAGTACCTGAAACTAGCGCGTCTGCCGATTCCGCCACGACCGCGTGGGACGCGGAGTGTACGACCGCGCGGGGCTTGCTTCAAGGTGTGCTCTCAGCGCGCGTTCAGACGTGCGATCGGCCCATCCTGACTGCGCAGCAACTCGATCGCGCGACTCCGCGACTGTGCTGCACATCCCTAACTCCACAGCGGTTCTGCCGCGATTCTGTCGCGTTTTTGTCGCGCGGACCGTGGCAACGAATACCTCGACCACGCCGCAGCCACGAAAAACGCAGCCAGGGCGCGAGGAGCCTCGTCGCCCTGTCTGCGCTACGCGAATGGATCTTGTCGCTTGGACCCTGACCACGCTGGGCTGGAGACCCAGGGATCAGTTCCAACTGGTTGCGACTTCGCCTTGGCACCGCGATGAGCCCGTCAGACCGCCGCTGTTGCATCGCTCCGCTCCGACACGGCGCGACGCAACATTGGTGCGATCGATTCAGCTCATCAACGGCGCTGTGTTCGGTCGAGTAGGCCGCGCCAGAAATTCTGCGTCGACTCACTCATCATCATCGTCGGCACCCGCACCAGCCTCGGCACCCTTCGGCGCGCTGCCCTTGCCGCGATTTGCTGCTTCGTTGGCGGCAGCACGCTTGTCGAGGACCCGCTGGCGAATCTCAGCGAACATCGCGGGGTTCTCTCGAAGGAAACCCTTGGCGTTCTCGCGGCCCTGACCGATGCGCGTGGTCTTGTAGTTGAACCACGAGCCCGACTTCTCGATGATGTTGTCCTCGACGGCGAGGTCGACGAGGTCACCCGTCGTCGAGATGCCTTCGTTGAACATGATGTCGAACTCTGCCTCGCGGAACGGTGGCGCGATCTTGTTCTTCACGACCTTGGCGCGGACGCGGTTGCCGATGTTGCGATCGCCATCCTTGATCGCACCAATGCGGCGGATGTCGATGCGCACCGAGGAGTAGAACTTCAGCGCCTTGCCGCCGGTGGTCGTTTCGGGCGAGCCGAACATCACACCGATCTTCTCACGGAGCTGGTTGATGAAGATCACGATGCACTCGCTCTTGGCGATGGCACCCGTCAGCTTCCGCAGCGCTTGGGACATGAGGCGAGCCTGCAGACCCATCTGCGACTCGCCCATTTCGCCTTCGATTTCGGCCTTGGGGATGAGCGCGGCCACAGAGTCGATCACGATGATGTCAACGGCGTTGGAACGCACGAGCATCTCGCAGATCTCCAGTGCCTGTTCGCCTGTGTCGGGCTGCGAAACCAACATCTCGTCGAGGTTGACGCCGATGCGCTTGGCCCACGAGGGATCCAACGCGTGCTCGGCGTCGATGAAGGCAGCGACGCCTCCAGTCTTCTGCGCGTTGGCGACCACGGTCAAGGCCAGCGTTGTCTTACCTGAAGACTCTGGTCCGAAGATTTCGATGACGCGGCCGCGCGGGAGTCCGCGTCCACCGAGGGCGAGATCGAGACTCAGCGCGCCGGTTGGGATGGCGGGAATCGGCGTGAGCGACTCGCCATCGAGCCTCATGATCGAACCCTTGCCGTAGGCCTTCTCAATCGCGCCCATGGCGCGTTCGATGGCGGCGAGTTTGCCCTTGCGCTCCTCGACGGCCTTCGCGGCATCGACCTTTGCTTGGCCAGTCAACGGCGCGACGCGCGGCTTCTCTTCGATCGTTGCAGCGGCCGCGGTTGGAGCCTGTCGCATCGTCGGTGCGATGGACGCCGCTCCAGGACCAGCGGCGGAAGCAGAAGGACGGGTGGGGGTCGAGTTGCTGGTCGAGTTGCTAGTCGAGGTGGCCATCGCGGAAGTTCCTGTTGGAGTCGGAGTGCTTGGGCGTGCGGTCGGCTGCAGGGGTTGCGATGCCGAGGTCGTGCGGTCCGAGCTGGTGGGAGTCTGGCTTTGAGTCGGGGTGGTGCTTGCGATCATCTCTTTTCCTTGCTGTGGAGCGTGGGTCGAACCTGCTTTTTTGTGCGGGTTCTGGCTGTTTGAAGCCCGTTTTCTCTTTTCGCGTCCCGAACAGAAGCCGTCTTCTTGTTCGGTAGATGTTCGGACACTACCACATCGGTTCGACCGTGGGGGGCGACCCTACTTTTTCCCGAACATTTTTTGGCGACCACGAAATCTCACCACCGTGGAAGAAGCGAACCACTCGTCGTCAGGCCACTCAGTAGTTCGGTGTCGGCGCGCGGAACTGGCGCATGTCAATCGACTTGAAGTAGGCGATCGTGCGCTCGAGGCCTTCGCGGAGTTGGATCTTCGGCTCCCAACCGAGACGCGCGCGCGCAAGGGTGATGTCGGGCTTGCGTTGCAGCGGATCGTCCGCGGGCAGCGGTTTGGCCAGAATGATGCGCGACGAACTACCCGACAACTTCACGGTGAGTTCCGCGAGCTCGCGGATGGTGAACTCGGTGGGGTTTCCGATGTTCACAGGACCAGGCAAATCGTCGGGCGCGTTCATCAGGGCGAGGAAGCCGTCGAGCAAATCGTCGACATAACAGAAGGAGCGCGTCTGCGTTCCCTCTCCGTAGATCGTGATCGGCTCACCAGCGAGCGCCTGGCGGATGAAGTTGCTCACCACGCGCCCGTCATAAGGATGCATGCGCGGACCGTAGGTGTTGAAGATGCGCACCACGCGAATGTTGACCTTGTTCTGTCGGTGGTAATCGAAGAACAGCGTTTCCGCGGCGCGTTTGCCTTCGTCATAACAGGCGCGCGGACCGATGGGATTTACGCTGCCGCGATAGCTCTCGGGTTGCGGATGCACATCGGGATCGCCGTAGACCTCACTCGTCGAGGCGTGAAAAATCTTGGCGCGGACGCGCTTGGCTAAGCCAAGCATGTTCATCGCGCCGAGCACGCTCGTCTTCATCGTCTTAATCGGATTGAACTGGTAATGGCCAGGCGCTGCGGGGCAAGCGAGGTTGTAGATCTCGTCGACCTCGAGCATGATCGGCTCGGTCACATCGTGGCGGATGAACTCGAAGTTCTTGCAATCGAGGAGGTGCGCGATGTTCGACTTCTGGCTCGTGAAGAGGTTGTCGAGACAGATGACATCGTGGCCCGAAGCAACGAGTCGATCGCAGAGTTGAGAACCGAGGAAACCGGCGCCGCCGGTGACGAGGATGCGCTTCACCATTGCGGCTGATGGTACGGGAAACCGCGGTTGCGGAGTCGCCACGGGAGAGCGACGATGAAGCGATGGAGTCCTCCGACCATCCCGACATCCGAGCTCGCAGCGAGACGCCGCGCTTCGTGGTCGGAACGATGACGGGCACGAGCATCGATGGTGAGCTCGATGCTGCGCTGGTCAAGATCGAGGGGACTGGACTGCGGATGCGTGTGACGGTCGTCGCGACACACTCGTTGCCGCTTGGCGCGATCGCGAATGATCTTCGCGCCATCGCTGCGCAAACTCCACTTCCTGCGCAGGAATTCGCGCGGATCAGTCGCGCGTTTGGCGAGCTGCACGCGTTGGCGATCGATGAGCTCTGTTCCGATGCGGGCGTGCAACCCGACCTCGCGGTGCTGCACGGCCAAACGGTGTTTCATGCGCCCCCGCTCACCTGGCAACTGCTGGATCCTTGGCCTGTCGCGGTTCGACTTTCTTGTCGCGTGCGCTACGACCTGCGCAGTGCCAATGTCGCCAGCGGCGGACAGGGTGCGCCGATCACTCCCTTGGCGGATTTCCTGCTCTTTGCGCGCGATGATCAACCGACCATCGTGGTGAATCTCGGCGGGTTCGTGAACGCCACGCTGCTTCCACGGCGCGCGGCTGGAACGAGTGCGATCCGCGGATTCGATCTCTGCGCGTGCAATCATTTGCTCGACACCGTCGCGCGCGCGCGGCTTGGAAGACCCTTCGATATGGATGGTGCTGCTGCTGCACGCGGTGTGTGCGACGAGGCGCTGGCGCAGCGATTGGCGATGGCCATCGCGCCGCGCGTCGAGATGGGTTCAACCCGCCGTTCGCTGGGAACGGGTGACGAAGCTGCGCGACTCGTGGCGTGGACGCTGAACCTCTCCGAGTCGGACGCTTGCCGCACGATCGTCGAAGGGATCGCGCTGGCGATCGCCGCTGCGCTGCGCGATGAGCCTTCTGGTCCGATCATCATCGCGGGCGGTTCTGCGAGAAATCAAGCGTTGCTCGTGGCGCTCGCTGCGCGTTCTGGGCGCGTTGTTCAGACCAGTCTTGACGCGGCGGGCATCGCTGTGGGCATGCGGGAGGCAGTGGAGATGGCGATTCTCGGCGCTCTCGCGGACGATGGCGTGTCCTATTGCCTTGAAGCGGTGACGGGGTGCGCCTCCTTGGTTCCAGATTCGGCAGTGATCGAAGCCCCGCGGCATCCACGAACTGCGCAGGTCTGAACCGACTCTTCATCGTTCCTTGACAGGCGGACGCGGGCACGCGTTAGCCTGTGCACATGTCGATTGCGAAAGCCCAAGTGCTCATCGTTGAGGACGAGCCAGAGATCGCGGAGCTCATCGAGTTTCACGCCGAACGCGCGGGATTGCGCGCCCGAAAAGTTCACAGCGGACGGATCGCCCTTGAGGTCATCAAGCGCGAGAAGCCCGATCTCATCGTGCTCGATCTGATGTTGCCTGACCTCGACGGGCTCGAAGTCTGTCGACGGCTCAAGCAGTCTGAAGAGACCCGCAACATTCCGATTGTCATGGTCACAGCCAAGGGCGAAGAGGCGGACATCGTGGCGGGCATCGAGCTTGGTGCCGATGACTATGTCACGAAACCGTTCAGTCCGCGTGTGCTCATGGCGCGATTGCGCAATGTGCTTCGCCGCGGCTCAGTGGTCGAGGAACCCGCAGCCAACGCCGATCGACTCGTCCTCCTTGATGGCAAGCTCATCATCGACCTCGATCGTCACGAAGTGCTCTGCGACAAGGTGAAGATCGATCTCACGCTCACCGAGTTTGGCATCCTCCATGTCCTCGCCGCGCGACCAGGATTTGTCCGCACCCGCGACCAGATCATCGGCTCCGTACACGGCAAGAACACGGTGTTGTCGAGCCGAACCGTTGATGTCCATGTCACGGCGCTTCGCCGTAAACTCGGCGCGCTTTCCGAGTGTGTTGAAACGGTGCGCGGCGTGGGCTACCGCTTCTCTGAGGGCGCGATCGAAGAAGATTGAGTGAGCGACTGAGCCACGCGCGCGGCGGCGAATGAGCATGACCGAACTCCCACAGACACTCTTGGAATCGACCGACGCGACTTCGGCCGCGGGATGGATCGTCGCAGCACTGCTGGCAGCGGCATGGATCGTCACCGCGGTGATTCGCCGACGCAGCCGTCAACGACTTGAGCGACTGCTCTCTGACAGCGCCTCGCCCCTGCAGGACAGCGAAGAGTTCCCGCTGCTGCACACGCTGGCCCGCGCGAGTCTGACTCGAATCCGCTCCGAGCAGCAGGACAAAGCGCGGGTGCAGGAGCGCCTCGCCGAGATTGAGCGCATCCTGCGCGCCACGCCCATTGCCGTCTTCGCGCTCGACCACCTGCAACGCGTCCTGACCGCCAATCCAGCGGCGGAACAGCTGCTTCGTCTCTCGGAGTCCACCTCCCGTGGTCGCCTTCTGCAGGAACTCGTTCGTGAACCTGAACTGAACCGCGCGATTGGCAGAGCGCTCGCTAACCAAGGTCGCTTCGATGGCGAGCTCCATCTCGACCTCGAAACTCCGATCGAGGTGCAAGTCCGCTGCGAGCCACTCCACACGCGCGCGGAGCTTCCTGGCATTGTCGTGAGCCTCGTCGATGTCACGCGCATGCGTCGACTCGAGTCGATGCGCAGCGAGTTTGCAGCCAATGTCTCCCATGAGCTGCGCACACCGATCACGAACATCAAGGGATACGCCGAGACACTCCTGCAAGTGGGCGTGGACGATCCCGAGCGGAGGCGCAAGTTTCTGGAAATCGTCCATCGCAACGCGGTGCGACTCTCAGGCATCGTCGAAGACATCCTCACGCTTGCGTTCCTCGAAGAGCCTGAAGCTCGTCAGTCCCTCGCGCGAAGTCCGATTCCTGCAGCCGAAATCGTGCAGCAGGTCATCGAAGATCTCGATTCCGCCGCGGCCGCGAAGGAGATCAAGGTCGTCCGCACAGACGGCGACGGCGCGATCGTCTTGGCCAATCGCGCACTCGCTGAGCAGGCTTTGGCGAACCTCGTTTCCAACGCGATTCGCTATTCGGCAGAAGCTTCCGAAGTCGCCATCGAGATCGTTCGCGAAGGCGAGTTCATCCGCATCGCGGTGCAGGATCACGGGCCTGGCATCGCCGCCAAACACCTGCCGCGGATCTTCGAGCGCTTCTATCGCGTTGATAAGGCGCGCGCACGAACGCACGGCGGAACCGGCCTCGGACTCGCCATCGTGAAGCACATCGCCGCAATCCACGGCGGGCAAGTCGAAGTGACGAGCCAGATCTCCGAGGGAAGCCGATTCAGTCTGCTTCTCCCGGCAGCGCGTGCTCCTTTGAGTGTGACGGCGGGCCATCGAGCCCCTGCCGCCAACGAACGGCTCGGCTGAATTTCCCGTCGAAACGCGTTCTGAACCCAATCTTGACACACCGCGCCGACAATCCCGGCCTCACAGTCAGCAGCGTTCACGAGACATCGCCAGCCACACCTCGCGCAAGCCCGAGGCTCCGCTTCACTCCACTGCGCCTCGCCTGAGATTCACGATGACCACCATGACCACCGCCACGCTCAAACTCGCGTCGATTGCCCTCCTCACCACCGCGTCGGTCTTTCTAAGCACGACGACTCCTGCGTGCGCGCGCACGAATGACGAGCAGTCAGAGAAGAGCACGCCGCCAGCGGCGATCAAAGGCGCGATCAAAGTCGACGGATCATCGACGGTCTACCCCATCACCGAAGCGATCGCGGAAGAGTTCAACAAGGTGGCGAGCAAGGTCCGCGTGACCGTGGGTATCTCGGGAACGGGCGGCGGATTCAAGCGATTCTGCGCGGGCGAGATCGACCTCTGCGATGCCTCACGACCCATCAAGAAGTCCGAGCATGATGCCGCCGTCAAGGCGAGCGTCGAGTACATCGAACTGCCCGTCGCCTATGACGGACTCACCCTCGTCGTGAACCCGACGAACACCTGGTGCAGCGCGCTCACCGTCGAGCAAGTCAAGAAGATCTACTCGGCATCAGGAGGTGTGAAGAACTGGAGCGATCTCAATCCCGCGTGGCCAGCCAAGGCGATCAAGGTCTACTCGCCAGGCACCGACTCGGGCACCTTTGACTACTTCAAGGAAACCACCGTCGGGAAGGATGGCGCGATTCGCAGCGATATGAGCGTATCCGAGGACGACAATGTTCTCGTGCGCGGCGTCGCTGGTGATGAGGCTGCGATTGGTTTCTTCGGCTGCGCCTACTACTTCGAGAACAAGGACAAGGTGAAGGCTCTCGCCATCGATGGTGGCCAGGGGCCGATCACCGTGAGCGTCGAGTCGATTGAGAACGGCACCTATGCGCCGTTCAGCCGCCCGCTCTTCATCTATGTGAACAAGAAGAGCGCTGAGCGCGCGGAGATCCAGGCGTTCATCAAGTTCTATCTCGCCGAGGCAGCCGATCTCGTTGGTGAGGTCGGGTATGTGAAGCTCCCTGACGCGATCTACGCGAAGGTCTCCAAGAACTGGGAAGCCCGCCGCGTCGGCACGCAATTCACCAAGCCCACCGGCGAGACCGTGGCTGGACCGTTGGCCAAGGTCTACGAGTAAGCCTTCGCCGCGAGTCCTGCATCGTGCATCATTGAAACACGCACCGCGGCGGCCACCACCGCCGCGGTGTTTTTTTGAGGGGCTGCCTCTCGTCCCTCGCGAGGCCTTTGCACGAAGCCCACACGCTCCAAGCCATCGTGTGGTGCGGGCGGGTAGATTGCGCAGGCTCGAGGGCGAGCTCCCTTCGTCCGTGCCCGACCTCACCCTGTTCTCGTCTCAACCCCGATCTTCCTGCAGCAGAGTATTGAAGAGCGATTCGTGACCACTCTGCCTTCCACGCTCCACACTCCGCGCGATCCCGCGAGCCTCGGCCGCGCAAAGTCGACGGCTGTGCGTGTCCTGCGCGAACGCGTCATCGTGGGAAGCCTCGCCATCGCGGCGTGCTTCTCGATCCTCGTCACAGGGACGATCATCGTGGTCCTCGCGCGGGAGACCTGGGGCTTCTTCCAGTTTCCTGATGTCTCCTTGGGCGAGTTTTTCGGCGGCACCGAGTGGAATCCGCTCCTCGGTGCGGAGAAGCACTTCGGGATCTGGCCACTGGTCGGGGGCACGCTGCTCATCACCGCCATCGCCGCGTCCTTTGCGCTGCCCATTGGCGTGGTGACCGCGGTTTACCTGAGTGAGTACGCCTCGCCGCGCGTGCGCGCAACACTCAAGCCTGCGCTCGAAGTGCTCGCGGGCGTGCCGACGGTCGTCTACGGGTTTTTCGCACTCACCATCATCACGCCGTTGCTGCAGAAGACCAACGACGGCTTTGGCAACTACAACGCCATGAGCGCGGGCATCGCGACGGGCATCATGATCTTGCCCATCGTCTGCTCGCTCTCAGAAGATTCGCTGCGCGCGGTCCCGCGCAGTCTGCGGGATGGCGCGCTGGCGCTGGGCGGGACCAAGTTCGATGTGTCGGTGAAGGTCGTGGTTCCTGCGGCACTTTCGGGCATCGTCGCGGCGTTCTTACTCGCGATCACCCGCGCCATCGGTGAGACCATGATCGTCGCGCTCGCCGCAGGCGGCATCGCGCAGATCACTGCCGATCCACGCGCCGAAGTGCAAACCATGACCGCCTACATGGTGCAGATCTTCCTCGGCGACGCTCCTGCCGATGGCGTGGAGTACAAGTCAAGTTACGCCGTCGCCGCCATGCTCTTTGTCATGACCTTCGCGCTCACGATGCTCGGGCAGTTTGTCCTCCGTCGCTTCCGCGAGGAGTACGACTGATGGCCACGGACCGCTCGACCGCCTCACGACTGCTGACCAACCGTGCGTTTCTCACGGTCTGCCTCTTCACCACGAGCCTCGCCATGCTGGTGCTCGCGGGCCTGCTCATCTCGATCTTCTGGCAAGGCTTCGGCACGCTGAGCTGGAAGTTCATCACCAACTTCGCGTCGCGCAAGCCTGCGGAAGCGGGAATCCTCGCTCCGCTTCTTGGCTCGGTGTGGGTCTGCGCGATCTGCGGACTCGTGGCGTTGCCGCTTGGAGTCGGCACCGCGATCTTTCTCGAGGAGTTTGCCAAGCGCAGTCGCTTCACGCGCATCGTGCAGACGAACATCATGAATCTCGCGGGCGTGCCGTCGATCGTCTACGGCATCCTTGGCCTCACCGCGTTCGCGCGATTGTTCGGCGCGTTTGGAAACAACACCGAGGACGCCCTCGTGTTCGGCGACGAGGAGAGCCTCCTGTTCTTCCGCCTTCCGTTTGGTTCGAGTGTGCTTGCAGGTGGACTCACCCTCATGCTGGTGATCCTTCCCGTCGTCATCATCTCGACGCAGGAAGCGCTTCGTGCGGTGCCGAGCTCGCTGCGCGCTGGTGCGTTCGCGCTTGGCGCCACGCGATGGCAGACGGTGTGGGGCATCACGCTTCCCGCTGCCATTCCTGGAATCATGACGGGCGCGATTCTCTCGATGAGCCGCGCTATCGGCGAGAGCGCACCGATTCTCGTGCTCGGCGGGCTGCTTCTCGTGTTCAACACGCCGAAGAACCTCATGAGCGACTTCGCGATTCTGCCGCTCCAAATCTATAACTGGGCAGGTCGACCGCAAGAAGCCTTCCATGCACTGGCCGCGAGTGCGATCATCGTGCAGTTGGTAGTCCTTCTCCTCTTCAATGGTCTTGCCGTTCTGATTCGGCAACGACTGCAGAAGCCTCTGCAGTAATCTTCGCGACGCGAGCCTTTCCATGCCGACCGAGTCGACTACACCAGAGAATTCCAGCGCAACCGCCGCGTCGACGGCACAGCACGGACACCATGTCGTGATTCCACTGGCCCAACCAGCATCCGCCCCGACCAGTGAACCCACAGGGCGTGCGATCACGGTCCGCGAGTTCTCCAGTTGGTATGGCTCGTTTCAGGCACTCAAGAGCCTCGACCTCACCATCCCCGCGCAGCAAGTGACGGCGTTCATCGGTCCATCGGGTTGCGGGAAGAGCACCTTCCTGCGCTGGATCAATCGCATGAATGACACGATTCCTTCAGCGCGTGCGGAAGGAACGCTGGAGCTTCATGGGCAGGACTTGCTCGCGAAGTCGGTCGATGTCGTCGATCTGCGCCGTCGCGTGGGCATGGTCTTTCAGAAGCCCAATCCGTTTCCCAAGTCGATCTACGACAATGTGGCGTTCGGCCCGCGCCTCCACCGCGTGTACACCCGCGGAGAACTCGACGAGCTCGTCGAGCAGAGCCTCCGCTCGGCGTCGATTTGGAACGAGGTCAAGGATCGCCTTCACGCGTCGGCATTGAGCCTCTCGGGTGGCCAACAGCAGCGACTCTGCATCGCGCGCGCCATTGCCGTTGGTCCCGAAGTGCTCTTGATGGATGAGCCTTGCTCGGCGCTCGATCCAAAGTCCTCGCTCGCCATCGAAGAGCTCATCGAGAAGCTTGCCGACCGCTACACCATTGTGATCGTCACCCACAACATGCAGCAGGGCGCACGCGTGAGCGACCAGACCGCGTTCTTCTTTGAGGGACGACTCATCGAAGCAGGAAGTACAGAGACGATCTTTACCACGCCGAAGAACAAGCAGACCGAAGACTATGTCACTGGCCGTTTCGGCTAAACGCCGAGCGGTCGCTTCGGCTCCGTGCCGATCGAGTGGGAACCACATGCCTGTCAATCTCCAGTCCCGCGTCATCGATCTTCGCCGCAACCTTCTCGCGTTGGGCGCGGTGGTCGAGCAGCGGGTGCTCTCGGTCATCGAAATCATCCGCGACGGCGATGTCGAACTCGCCCGCAAGGTCCGCGCAGGCGATGCTGAGATCGATCAGATGCAACTCGACATTGAGAACGAGTGCATGCGCCTGCTCGCCCTTGGAAATCCCGTGGCGGGCGACCTGCGCCTCGTCCTGACCGCAATGCGCGTGAGCAACGAACTCGAACGCATTGCCGACATGGCCAAGGGCATCTCCAAGCGCGTGATTCGGCTCGTCGAAGCTGGCCACTACCGCTATCCGCCCGCGCTTGTGCAAATGGCCGAGGCAGCGCTCACGATGCTGCGCGACGCGCTCGTGGCCTTTAGCAACGAGGACATTCGGCTCTGCCTCGAGATCCGCCGAGCCGACGCCTATGTCGACGCGCTCAACCGCGAAATCGTCGCCTGGGCGCGGGCCTGGATCGAGGAAGATGTCGAGAAGTCAGGTGCCGCGATCGAACTCCTCGCCGTTGCCCAGCGCGTGGAGCGTCTGGCCGACATCGTGACCGCCATTGCCGAAGACACCGTGTTCTTGGTCGAAGGCCGTCTGGTCCGCCACGGACTGGAGTGAACGCGGGAGCTTTGGCCCGCCGCGCGCCTCTTCGCTTTGGTGGATCTGCGCAGGCCGTGGCGTCGTGAATCCGCTCGTCATTTCTGGAACCGACCCAAACAGCGCGTAAACTCGCAGCGACGCTCCATGCAGCCGCGTGCGACCACTCGCCTCAGAATTGAACGCTCCGCGCCTCGACCCATCGATGCTCGCGCCGAGCGTCTGTTTCGTTCGGCCGTCGCCCACGAGATGCTCCTCGCGCGTGAGAGTGCGCGCGAACCTGCGTTCGATCCCACTGATGCGCGCTGGAAACTCGCCATCGCAGCGCAGCGCGCCTTAGAGGGCGCTGTCCTGGCCTACGACGAGCGACGCAGACTGCTCGACTTGGCAACACGAATCGGTATCCGCCCGTTCGATGCCAATCTGATTCTCGCCATCGTGCAAGATCGCGCGCGGCGCGGCGAAACGCTGGAATCTGCGGCGCCCACGCTGGCGATCATTCCATCGCCCGCTCACTCGTCACCCGCGAATCACACTTGGATCTGGGTCACTGGAATCACCGTCGCGATGGTGGCGGATGGTGTGCTCATCGCGTGGATCATCTTCGGCTGAGCGCGCGCCACTCGGTCGTGAAACCAGTTACGCCGCAAGAACCAGCCGAACCTCGCCGCCCTCGCCGCGCTCCGCGAATCCAAGTTCGACGAGCGCTTCGAGTGCCGCTTCCTGTTCGGCGATCTTTTTACTCAGACCCCACGACGCCTTGAAGCGACGCTCGCCGACCTCGACGCAGACCTCAAAGGCCTTCGCATGATCGGGGCCGCGCTCATTGAGCACGAGGTAACTCGGCGTGCCGAGATCCTTGCGCTGCAGCGACTGTTGCAGCACGCTCTTGAAGTTCTGCTGGTGACCGAGACGGGTCGACTCCTCGATCCGCTCATTGAGACAGCGAAGGATGAAGACGCGCGCGGGTTCGATGCCGCCGTCGAGGTAGATGGCTCCCACCACGGCTTCAAGAAGCGCAGCAAGAAGCGACTGCGGCAATCCCTCGCGCTCACCCATGCCTTTGCCGAGTTGGACAGCGTCAGCGAGACCGAGCTCGAGCGCGATCTCGGCGCAGATGCGACGACTCACGGCGTTGGACTTGATCTTGGTGAGCTCGCCCTCGAGTTCGGTTGGGAAGCGGCGATAGAGGTGCTCGCAGACGATTGTGCCGAGGATGGCGTCGCCGAGGAACTCCAATCGCTCGTTACTCGCGACGCGAGTCGTCGCGATGGAGGCATGGATGAGCGCCTGGGCGAGCAGGCTGGAGTCGACGAACCGATAACCGATTCGGTCTTCAATGATGTGGAGTGCGACCGCTTCGCTCATGCAACAAGATCGCCTTTCGGCAATCCCCTGGCATCGAAGCGGGTGCTCCAGGCGCCGCGAACGCCGCGGAGGCTGGAGGACGAGCGTCGATGGACGAAATCTACCTTGCTATCGACGCGCGGACGGCCGCCCTGCGCGATTCCCCTGAATTCGATGAGTTCGGTCGCCTTGCGGACCGCCCGCATGCTTGGTAGGCTTCGCGACTCGCTCTCGAGGTCATCATGCATTACCCGCACAAGCTCAGCCGCATCAAGAAAATCCGCAAATCTGGCTTCCGCAAGCGCATGTCGTCGCGCGCGGGTCGCAAGATCATCAACTCAAAGCGTCGTCTCGGACGAACGCTCAAGCTTCGCTGAGCCAACCACGCTCAGGCCGCGGTTCATCCCGCGTCTGACGGCTGTGGCGACCCTCAGCAATCTTGAGAGGTCTGCGCGAAGCCCCGATCAGCGACTTCAATCCACATGAACCCACGCGCCGCCCTTGTGCGGCGCGTGTTTGTTGGCGTCCGCGACGCACCGCCGATCGACCTGAACCAAGCACTGGCCGCCCCTTCACGGAGCGGTCGATAGGCTCTCCCTATGCCATC
Source organism: Planctomycetaceae bacterium (assembly GCA_947490615.1). Taxonomy (GTDB): domain Bacteria; phylum Planctomycetota; class Phycisphaerae; order Phycisphaerales; family SM1A02; genus QWPT01. Next base: position 207,598 of record CANLHK010000001.1, read on the forward strand.
GCCGACGCTCGGCCGACAACATCTCGTGCTTCTTGGGCTGCGCGCCTCGGGCAAGTCCACGATCGGTGCGCAGGTGGCAGCCCGCCTCGGGGTCCCGTTCGTCGACCTTGATGTCCGCACGGCTGCGCGACTCCATGGCGCGACGGTCAAAGAGGCATTCGTGAGCGCGGGTGAACCCGCATTTCGCGCTGCTGAGGCGGCGGAACTCCTTCGCGCCCTCGATGAGCCACCGCAGGTCATCGCCCTCGGCGGTGGAACGCCGACCGCGCCTGGTGCTGCCGCATCGCTTCGTCAGGCGCAAAGCGACGGCCGCGCGTTTCTGGTGTTTCTCGATCCACCGCTCTCGGTTCTCGCGGATCGTTTAGGGCTCGACGCAGGAGACCGCCCGAGCCTGACTGGGGCTGGCGTCGTGGCTGAGATTGAAGAGGTCGCGCGAACGCGCCGTCCGCTTTACGCGGCGCTGGCGGACTTGCGCTTCTTGGAGCCCTTGCCCACCGAAGCGTTGGTTTCGATCATCACTTCGCAGGTCGGCTCGGACGCGGATTCCGCTGGAGCCGGCCCCGACGCGTTGGCACCTTGAGCGTTGCTCAGGCTCGTCGACTGCTCGGTTTCGAGCACTCGCGGTGCTGGCGCACGACGCAACCACTTCTGTCCGAGGTAACGCTCGAGCGTTTCGCGCGCGCCGATGGCGAAGGTTTCAAACTCAACCACCATGCGACGAGGGCCTGGATCGTCCTCTGCGTCAAAGACGCGCACGATGGGGCCTTCTGCACGAATCGGCGTGAGGCAACCAGGCAACGAGACTTCGACCGAAACCCGAGATCCGTTCTCGAACGGCTCGTCGAGTTCGAAGCGCATGCCTCCGAGCGAAACCTCGTAGACATGACCCTCGGCGGGCGTCGCTGCTGGAGCGCTCGGCGACGCTGAGGCGCTGGCACCCTTGCGACGAGTTCGGGTCGAAGCCACGGGAGTGACCGCCACGGCCGAGTACATCGGGTCCACGGTGAAGCGGTCGTATTCGCGTCGGTCCTGTTGCTGCTGCATGGCGGTAGGCATCATCGGCTTGAGGAGGCAAGATTCGTTGACGGAGAATTCCTGTGAGGTCCGTTTCGCTCGCGTCGACGGGCGCGAAGGCAGCAAACCCCGCGCTTGCTATCTTCGCGATATGTCGGAGCACTCCAACCCGCGCGAGCACTCGACAAACACCCCAAACGCGGCGAAGTCTTCCGCGTTCGCCGCGGTGCCGATCCCCAGCGCCCCGCTCGGCGGCTCCATCGAACCTCTGCTCGGGAAGACCATCGCGGTGCTCGGCTACGGCAACCAAGGCCGTGCGCAGGCACTGAACCTGCGCGACTCTGGATTGCGGGTGATCGTCGGCGGACGCGCAGGCTCGAAACGCCTTGAAGCCGCGACGGACGAGGGGTTTGAGGCGATGGAGCTCTCCTGCGCTGCAGCCAAGGCCGACCTCGCCATCGTCGCGCTCCCCGACCAAAGTCAGCCTGCGGCGTGGGGGCGGTGGATCGAGTCTGCGCTGCCTCACGGCGCCGTCGTTGGCTTCGTGCACGGCTTTGCGATCCGCTTTGGATTCATCGAGCCGCGCGCGGATCTCGGCGTGGTTCTCGTCGCTCCCAAGGGTCCTGGCGCGACGGTGCGCGGGCGATACGAAGAGGGGCTCGGCATCCCCGCGTTGGTGGCGGTTCACCGCGAGAATGAGGCACAGACCGCACGCTCCACGGCGCTGGCTTGGGGTGCTGGCATCGGTTGCGCCCGAAGCGGACTCATCGAGACGACCTTTGCGGGTGAGGCCGAGAGCGACCTCTTTGGTGAGCAGGCGGTCCTCTGCGGCGGGTTACTCGCGTTGGTGCAGGAGAGCTTCGACCTCCTTGTCGAAGCGGGCTATCCCGCCGAGGTCGCCTACATCGAATGCTGCCATGAGGTCAAGCAAGTGGCCGATCTTCTCTACGCACGAGGCCCCGACGGCATGCGGCGCGCCATCTCCGATACCGCCGAATTCGGCGCGTTTGTAGCGGGCGAAGCGCTTATGGATGAGCATCTGCGCGCCAAACTCCGCGCGCTGCTGAGCGATGTGCGCAGCGGAGCGTTCGCAAAGCGCTTCATGCAAGACCACGACGCGGGGCACGAGCAGTTCAGCCGTTGGCGGCGCGAAGCCAGCGCGCATCCGATTGAGGCGGCCAGCGCGCGCGTTCGCGCCATGATGCCTTGGCTACGCGATGCCTAGCACCGAAGTCCAACGATTCAAGTAGATTGATTGGCGTGGAGATTCACCCATCACCACCCTTGCCGCAGCCGCGCTTGGCGGAATGCGCCACGCTTGCGCTCGTTCTCGCCGTGATCCCTTGGGTCGGTCGAGTTTTTGGTGCAACCGATCCAGCGTTGATCGCCGTCGACCCCGTCGTGGGTGTCGCCGTCGGCTGGGTGCTTGCGCGCGGCGTGCGCGCGTGGCGAGGCGTGTTGGTTGGCGCGGTGATTGCTGGAAGTTCGTCGCGGTTCCTCGACGGTCCTTCCATCGCCACCACCGGTGATTGGGCGGATGTGCTCGTGCACGGCGTCGCGGTCGGATGTGCCGCACTCGCGACCGCGCTCACCGCGCACTGGACGGCGCAACGGTTGATTCGGTGGCCCAACGCACTGCTCAAGTTGCGCGAAATCGGACTGCTGCTCGGCGTCGTCTTTCCCTTGGCCGCGTTGGTTGGAGTTGGCGTGCTCTGGCCGTTCTTCTCTTGGATGCCCGACGAACTCGGACGCGAATTGACTGTTCGCCTTGGCGCAGCATTCATCGGATCACTGACTGGGTGCATCGCCTTCGCCCCTTTGTTGCTGGTCTTGGTCGGCCGTCCACGCGAACTCTGGGCGCGGAGTCAGGCCACGGCCGTGGTCCTCGCTGTGGTGTACCTCTTTATCTCGTGGGCATCGACCGCGATCGCGCGAAGCCACCGAACCCAAAGCCGCCTGGAGTTTCAATCGCAGTTCGCAGCACTTCGAACCGAGATGGAGGGTCGTCTCGCGCAACGCATTGGCTTTGCGACCGCCATCTCGGGCTTGTATGCGGCGAGCATCGAAGTCGAACGCGACGAGTTCGCGAGCTTCGTCGGCGCCCTGCTTCTGCAGTCGCCTGAACTGCAAGGTGCTTCGTGGGAACCTCGCGTAATGGCGGCGCAGCGTAGCGCCTTCGAGACCGCAGCGCGCGCACAACCTGGTGGCAGCGCGTTCCAGATTTACCAGCGAACCAATCTCGGCAAGCCGATTCCAGTGACGGAACGCGAGGACTACTACCCGATCACCTTCATGCATCCGCTCGAAGGAAATCAGGCAGCCATCGGCTTTGATCTCGGGAGCGAGCCGACGCGCCGCGCAGCGATCGAACAGGCGCGCAGTACTGGCAAGACCGTTTGCACCTCGCCCATTCGACTCGTCCAAGATCAGGACAGCCTCGGTCTACTTCTGATTGTGCCGCTGCACTCGACGCAGACGCAGGAGCACATCGGCTGCGCCTCGATCGTGATCAACGCCAATCGGATCTTTGCGAGTGTCGAGGATGAGTGTGCGCGCTCAGGCATCCACCTCACGCTCAGCGATACCACGACGCCTGATGCGCAATCACTCCTGCTCGCGACGCGTGGTGGGGCCCCAATACTCTCAGGCGCGAGCGCCCGGCTGCATGCCGAGGCCGAATTTGAATTCGCAGGAAGACAGTGGCGACTCGACGCGAGACCAACGTTGGCACACTCCTCGATGCATCAATCCTGGACCGCGATCGCCAGCGCGTCCGCACCGCTCGCGCTCATCGTGCTCATCGCCACGATTCACCTCTTCAGTTCTGGAAACGCGCAGCGGGTCGGACTCCTCGTGCGCAGCGAAAATGAGGCATTGCGTGCGCAAGCCGACCGACTGCGCCGACTCGTCGACGCCGCGCCCGTTGCTCTCCTGGCTCTTGGTCCAACGGGAAAAATCGTCCTCGCGAATCCCGAGGCCACGAAACTCTTTGGCCAGCGACTCGATCAGCTCCTCGGGCAAACGCTCGACATCCTGACCAAGCGCGACGCTCCCACCGACGCGCCCGCGAAGACCTCCGCGACCACCATGAGTCTTCAACAGGCGGTCGCTTCGCACGCGCACGATCCTGGTTTTCACGCCCTCGTCGAGTGTGTCACAGGCAGTGGACTGCCGCTGCGCGTGCACGTTCGGCACTCGTTGGCTGCAGCGGTGGCCGGAGAGTTTGATCTTCGCATTCTCGCGTTTGTTGAGGACGCTGCACACGGAGCGCGGGGACTCCACACATGATCGCGCCGTCCACCACAGCAACGCCGACGGCGCAGGGAAGCGGCAGCTCGAAGGCGCTTCTGCTCGTGCTATTGGCGGTCCTCGTCGCAGCGGCGTGGCCGCGGATGCAGAGCGCCCGTGCCGATGAGGTGGACGCAACGAGCTCCGACACTCCGCGGCACATTGGTCTCGCCGAAGCGCATCCCTACATGCGGGAAGTCGCCGCACATTGGCGCGAACATCTCCATGAATCGCTCGCACCCATCCTTGCGCTGCGTGATGCCATTGCCAACGATCCAGCACTACACCTGAGCATGGCCAGTGGCAATCGGGCGGACATCACCGATGCGGTGCGGCTCCATTCCATCGCGGCCCTGGATGCAAACATCCTGGTGTTCGATGCAGTGGGAGCTCCGCTTTCACTCGTGCGAATCGATCGAAATGGGCAAACCCATCCTGAACCGCTCGACCGCACGGCGCGAGGATTGGAAGAGTGCCGCGGTGCTCCGATCGCGGGAATCCTCGGCCGCGAAGGAAAGCCCGCACTCACCGTGTTCAAAGCTTGCGATGAGGAGCGCACCGAGTTTGCCCACACGCATGTCTTGGTTGGCTTCGCGCCGATGTCGAAGCCAAACGGCGGCCTGCTTGGGTTTGTCGCCGTCGTGACGGGCCTCGCACCTGTGCAAGCGACACTCGCCGCGGCGCATCCGCAGATCGCCGTGGGCTATCACCTTTCGCTCTTACTCGCGGATGGCACCATCGTCGACGATGCGAGTGACGAATACCGTTCGACCGCCGCGCCAAGTTGGTTGCGCCCAACCGTCGGAACCACCGAAGCACTCGCCGCGGCCGCCTACCACGCGAGCGAAGGTCTCTACTTTGCCAATGGCGATCTCGAAGCGTTGGTGCTTCCGCTGCCTGAGCTGCGCGTACCGATTGGTGAGCAACCCGCACTCCTACTTTGCGCCGACCCCACGGTGCTGCGCTTGCGCGGCGTGGCCTCCACGAGTGGCGGACCTCTCTCGAGCGGCGTCATCGCGTTGATGGTCGTGCTCTCTGCGACAGTGGGAATCGGAGTCTGGATCCTCGCGCGGCGATCGCTCAAAGAAACTGCCCTCGCAGCCCGCGCAGCCGTCGAAGAATCGAATCTCGAGCGTCATCGCCTGATCTCTGGTGTCAGTCACGACATCCGCGGTCCGTTGGGAGCGATCGTTGGATACACCGAACTCCTCCGCAGCGACGCGCACTACCGCTCCGATGAAACGCTGCGTCAGCAGGCGTTTGACGCGATCACCCGAAGCTGCGCGTTCATCGTGCGACTCACCGATCACCTGCTTGATCTGCGCAGCGCGGCGATGGGCAAGCTCACGGTGGAGTCGCGCATGACCGATGTGCTGGCGATCTGCCGCGAGTGTGTGGCGACCTACCAGCTCGAAGCTGCGGACAAAGGCTTCGCTATCGCGTTCGTCCATACCGACATCGCGCAGCTGGAGATCCTCAGCGATCCAACGCGCCTTCGGCAAATCGTGCAGAACCTCGTGGGCAATGCGGTGCGCTACACCGATCGCGGCGCAGTCGTCGTGTCGCTGTCGATTCCCGCGGCGGCTCCCGATCTTCTCGAGATCACCGTCACCGACACGGGCATCGGCATCCCGCAGCGCGCACTCGACAACATCTTTCTGCCGTTCTTTCGCGTGCAGGCTGAGCAAGGCGAGGAACGCGCGGGCAAGGGGCTGGGGCTTGCGGTGGTCAAGACCATCGTCGATGCACTTGGTGGAACCATCGCCGTCAGCAGCGTGCAGGGACAAGGCTCATGCTTCACCTTGCGCCTGCCTGCCAAGCGCTGGATACGACCCGATGCCTCGGCGCCACTGCGGGCACTCAAGGTGGCCGGCGAGCTCGCCGATGCCGCGCCCTCGCATCTGCTCGAAGGTCTCAACATCGCCTTCGCCGACGATTACGAAGATGCCCGCGCGATTACGGGGCGCCTTCTGCGCAGCGCGGGCGCGACGGTGAGCGTCTTCGCGTCGGGCGCCGATCTTCTCCAAGCGATTCAGTGCGGCCTGGAGACCGACTGCGTGCTCCTCGACCTCCAGATGCCCGGCATGACGGGGCACGAGACGGCCGTCGCGCTGCGCAAGACCGGCTGCACCGCGCCGATGATCGCGCTCTCGGCCATTTCCGATGAGGCGACGCGTGCGCGCAGCGCCGTTGTTGGATTCGCCTTTCACCTCTCCAAGCCTGGCGATCCCATCGAACTCCAAACGCGCATCGCAGAAGCGGTCGGACGCAAACCGATGATGGCGCCAACCAACGCGCGCCGATAGAGCCGCGTGACCATTCTGCAGGCCATCATCCTCGGACTCGTTGAGGGCATCACCGAGTACCTCCCCGTCAGTTCGACGGGACACCTCATCCTGACGGCGTGGCTGCTGGGACTCTCGGAGGATCCGCTCCAGAAGAGCGCGGTCGACTCCTTCAACATCATCATCCAAGGCGGCGCGATCCTCGCGGTCGTTGGCCTCTATCGCACCCGCGTGATGGCGATGATCGCTGGCGTCTTTGGCCGCGATCGCGCAGGACGCACGCTGTTCCTCAAGCTCATCGTGGCCTTTCTGCCCGCGGCCGTGCTCGGTGTCTTACTTGATGACTGGATTGAAGAGCGGCTCTTTCGCCCGATTCCCGTCCTTGTGGCACTCGGCGGCGGCGGCGTTCTCATTCTCATCCTCGCTCCGTGGATTCGCACGCTCGTGGTGCGTGAGAAGACGGAGAGAGACGACTTCTCCATGCTCTCGTTCAGTCACGCGCTGGCCATCGGCTGCATGCAGGTGCTCGCGATGTGGCCAGGCACGAGTCGCTCGATGGTCACCATCGTGGGCGGCATGCTGTTTGGACTCTCGCCACGGCGCGCGGCGGAGTTCAGCTTCTTACTCGGTCTTCCCACACTCGGCGGTGCCTGCGTCTACAAGTTGTTCAAGGCAGCGCGCCACGATCCGAACGCGTTCATCGATGCGCTCGGTGGAATCACGCCACTTCTGGTGGGACTTCTTGTGGCGACGATCGCGGCCGCCATCAGCGTGAAGTGGTTGGTGCGCTACCTCAGTCGCGGCGGTGTCGCGGTGTTTGGTTGGTGGCGCGTCGTGATCGCCTTGGCGATGGGCACTGCGATTCTCAGCGGGCGCCTCACGCTCTGATCAGAGGTCGGCGTACGAACCGCTCACGGGCTCACCAAGCGCGGGACGAAACTGATCGATGAGCGTCTGAACCTTGAGGCGCGTTTCGGCTGGATCATCACTGATCCCCACGATGCCTTCGAGCTCGAAGTAGTTCCCAAGTCCCGCGACGGCATCGAGGTGAATGCGCACATTTTCGGCGCGCCACAGCTCGCGGCGCTTCACGATGACGCGGGTGCTCTTGCGATCAAGACCAGGAAAGCGCACCTCGACCTGTGCGTCGTCGAGACGAGTCCACCGTGACGCGCGCGCGTTGGTGCGATCAGGTCGGTCGTACCAGAGCCATTCGTCCCGCACGGCACCCGACTCTTCGTTGCGCTCGACGCGGCGCTTCAATCGGCCTTCGGGCACTGCGACATACTCATCGGTTTGCAGCAGGGCCGCGATGCGCTTGGCGCACACCGCATGACAGATCGCTTTGGCGAGTTCAAGGTTGCGCAGCTCCGCTTTGAACTCGATGTTTTTCACGAGCCGTCGCCTGCGCGCAACACCGCATCGCGTGAAGCAGCGGACTGCTGTGCAGTCTGCAAGGTGAGACCACCCGCTAGCCGTGCCAGTTGACGCTCGGCCTCCAACCGATCAGCGACTTCAAGCATCATGGTTGGGCAAAGTGAGTCGGTGTCGATCCGATAGATGCGCCACGAGGTCCCGCCGCCATCAGGCCGACCCGCGAGCCAAACCTCAGCACCTGTCGCGGCACCCTGAACGGTGACGAGCCCGATCGCCTCGCGCAGCAAATCTTGGGTTGGGCAAGGCTGCGCGGCTCCACCTGCGACCCGCACTTCAACTTGAAAGTGCGAGGGATCGGAAGCTGACTTCGAGCGCGATTGCACGATCTGTCGCAGCGTGACCTCGATCTGCTTCGTTTCAGGACTTCCCGCCTTCGCCACCGCAATGTCAATCACCCCAGGGCGGGCGAGAAGGTTGCCACCAAGGAACCACACCAAGAGCGCAGCGAGCGCGAGAAACGCGGCAAGGCGATAGGAGAGATTGCGAAAGCCGAGGAGGACCTGGGACACGGGTCGAAGAGTTTACAAAGGCTGGGCTGCCGCGAGTTCCGCCTGCAACCTGCTTTCATCCCAGATCTCAACGCCGAGTTCCTGCGCCTTGGTGAGTTTGCTTCCAGCGTCAGACCCAGCGACGACGACGGAGGTCTTCTTGGAGACACTTCCGGCCACTTTGGCGCCAAGACGCTCGAGCATCGCGGTGGCCTCGGGCCGTCCGAGTTCCGCGAGTGTTCCCGTGAGCACGAAGGTCCGTCCCGCGAAGACATTCGAACCTGCCTCGACTGCTTTCGGCTCGCGGCTCACGAGGTCAACTCCCACCAACGCCAAGGCACTGAAGAGTTCGCGCGCTTGCGGACTCGCCAACCACGCCGCGACGCTGCGCGCGGTGATCTCGCCAAAATCTGCGAGCTCTGCGAGGTCGAGCTCGGTGGCGGCGAGCAGTTCATCGGCCGTGCGATAGCGACGCGCCAGCGTCTTGGCTGCGCTGGTCCCGACATGCTTGATGCCCAAGCCCGCAAGGACACGCGCAAGTCCGCGCTCTTTCGCAGCGATGGCGGCACCCTCGACGATCGAGGTCGCGCGCTTGCCAGGGCCTTTCTTGGCGACGGTCGCGAGCCCACTCTCGCCCTTGGCCAACGCCCGCGCCACAGCCTCTGCGTCAAGACGAAAGAGGTCGGCGAACCCTCCGACCAAGCCCGCGTCGACGAGCGCATCGACGAGGTCGTCGCCGAGACCGTCGATGTTCATCTGGTCGCGTCCGACAAACCACTTCAGCCGCTCGCGAAACCGCGCAGGGCAAGTGGGATTGCCGCAGTAGAGCTTGGGACCTTCGCGCTCAACGGCACTGGCGCACTTGGGGCAAACAGTTGGCGGTTCGATGGGAGTCTCGCCACCGGTGCGCTTCTCGAGGACCGCGCGCACGACTTGCGGAATGATCTCGCCAGCCTTCTCGACAACGACGCGATCACCGACACGCAGGTCGCGACGCAAGATCTCTTCGATGTTGTGCAGCGTCGCGTGCTGCACCACAGAGCCAGCGAGTTTCAAGGGCTCCATCTTTGCGCGCGGCGTGATCGTCCCGCCCTTACCGACTTGCCACTCCACTTCAAGCAGCGTGGTTTCGCCTTGCTCGGCGGGATACTTGTAGGCGATCGCCCAGCGCGGGCTCTTCGCCGTCATGCCAAGCCGATCTTGCAAGTCGAATCGATCGATGCGCACCACCATGCCATCGACCGCGCAGCCAAGAGTGTTGCGCGAGCTCTCGAACGACTCGATCGCAGCGACGGCACCATCGACCAAGGCGTGGCGCGCGCCGAGTGGCGAGACAGGAATGCCGAGCTCCTTCAGGTACGCCACAAACTCTGAGTGCGCGGAGAGCCGCGGAAGTCCCTCACCCTCACCACGACCATGCGCGACAAACGAGAGCCGCCGCGAGGCGACGATCTGTGGATCTTTGTTTTTCAGCGTGCCGACGCAGGAATTCCGCGCGTTGGCGAAGAGCTCTTCGCCGTGGAGTTCGCGCTCGGCGTTGAGCCGCTCGAACTCCTTGATCGGCATGAAGATCTCTCCGCGCACCTCAAGCACGGCGGGCAGCGTTGCGCCTTTGATCGCGCGCAACTTCAGTGGCACGGCGCGGATCGCCCGCACATTGGCGGTGACGAGATCGCCGCGTTCGCCATCACCGCGGGTGAGCGCCTCGACGAGTTCTCCCTGTTCATAGCGCAGCGAAATCGCCAGGCCATCGACCTTTGGATCGGCCCACAACGCGGGAGGTTCAGCAAAGAGTGCGTCGTCGTTGCCAAGTTGTCCAGCACAGCGCGCGTACCAGGCGCGGAAGTCCGCCAGCGCATAGGTGTTGTCGATCGACTTCATCGCCACGCGGTGCGCGCGCGTCTCAAACTCGCCCTCGAGAGCGCTTCCACCGACCCGCTGCGTTGGCGAGTTGGGGTCGGCAAGCTCAGGGTGCGCGGCTTCGAGTTGGACAAGCTCCTCGAGGTGCGCGTCAAACTCCGCGTCGGTCATGAAGGGCGCGGCGTCGGCGTAGTACGCGTGATTGGCACGGGTGAGCAACTCGCGCAAGTGCGCGATGCGTGGGCCGTCGTTGGACGATGTCGTCGTGCGCGTGGCCATGGCCAAAGGGCGTTCTACCACGCGCGCACGACTCGAGTCAGAACTCGAGTCAGAAGCGGCCTGCGAATCGTGACCCACGGACCCTCTGCCCGCGACACCGTCAAATTCCCTTGGCCGATCGCCATGCACGCAGGCCAAACTCCGTCTCTTTTGGCCGTACGATGGCGACATGCCCACCTATGTGTACGCCGTCGTGACGCCCGATGGAACCGCTGATGGTCGCCTGAGCGACTACTTCGAAGTCGTCCAGAAGATGAGCGATCCGCCACTCACGCAACATCCTGAAACAGGAGCGCCTGTGCGACGCGTTCCGCAAGCGCCGATGGTCGGCGGGCAGTACTCCGAGGGTTCGGAAAAGCGCAAGCTCTCCAACGAGAACCTCGATCGCATGGGCTTCACCAAGTACCAGAAGGTCGGCGACGGTAAGTACGAGAAGACCGCGGGCGAGGGGCCGAAGATCATCAACCGCGACTAGCTGGAGCGGCAGCGCTCGACGAGCGCAAGCGCCGCGCGAATGTCCGGCACGCGTTGATCCCCCGCTTCACGCTCGACCGCAAGACGCAACGACGCAGGAACCGCTGCGAGCGCCGCAAAGAACGCGCTCCAATCGACCGCACCAGTTCCAACGCAGACTTCGCTGCCCCATGTTCCTGCTGTGACGGTCGGAAGCGCGTCCTTGATGTGCACCTGCAGGATGCGCGGCGCGAGGCTTGCCACCGCGCGCACTGGATCACCCATGCCGTAGAGAATCATGTTCGCGGGATCGAAGTTCACTCCGATGGAATCTTCACCAAGCGCGTCGAGCGCCTGAGCGAGCGTATCGGCTGATTCCTGACCAGTTTCCAACGCGATGCGCGCGCCTTCGTTGGCGAAGAGATCACCAACTTCCCGAAGTCGATCGAAGAGCTTTGCCCTCGTGGCGGACGCTTCGTGAGGAATAAACCCCGCGTGAAAGGTCACGAGCCCGATGCGATGACTTCCCGCGATTCGTGCGACCTCCGCTGCGCGCGCGCGGGTCGCGCTCCACGACGCATCAGGCACCACACCACCTGTGGCGCGAATCGTCTCGAGTGTGCTGTAGTCCTCACCGACGGTTTCCAGCATGCCACTGGCCACTTCGATCCCCGCCTGCCCGAGCGCGTCAAACACACCAGACCATCGCTGCGGGGACTCGACGATTGGAGTCAGTGCCAATTGCACCGCATTGGCTCCCGTGGCCTTCACCCGCGTTACGAGCTCTGCGGGATCGGACGCTTGAAGGCTCCACGAACAGACGGCGCTTGGCGCAGCAGAGATCGGCATCGCTGCACTCTACCGACGCTGCGCGCAGGCGACTTCACGCGCCACTCCCGCTGAATCGCTCAATTCAACGGGCCAACGCGGGCGTGGCGGCGATTACCATGCGCGCCCCCCCGCGCCCTGTTGTTCCTCGCGTTCCATCGTGGACACCACCGACCTCAACTCCGCATCCGACGCCTCGCGCGGCACGGCGCCCCGTGTTGAAGCGCGGATCGAACCACCAGCGTCCACGCCGCGCGCCAGCGCGAGGCCGCCGACGCGCTTTGAACGCCTCGAAGCGTGGCTGAGTCGGCTCTCGATCAAGAACAACTTCTGGCACAGCATCTTCTCTCTCGTCTGGCTCCCCTACGCCTTCCGCTCGGGGATTCGCATGAGCGGGTTGCGCAAGCTCTCGACCGAGCGCTTCACGGCGATCCTGCCCTTTCGTCGCTTCAATCGCAACTTCTACGACGCGATGGCGGGCGCTGCGCTCTTGGGAAATTCCGAAGTCGCCGCGGGGATGTTCCTCTTCTCACTGTGCGGCGGTGACTACATGGTCGTCTGCAAGGAGATGCGTTACCGCTTTCTCCGTCCTTGCCTTGGTCCCGCGGTCTATCGCGTCGTGAAGAGCGAAGATGTCGAAGAGCGGCTGGCCAAAGGTGGCGAGTTCAATGTTGAGCTCGACATGGAGATCTACCAGCAGGCGCTGGTGCACAAGCGCGAGGAACTTCTCGTGGGTCGCTGCCAGATCACTTTCCACTGCACGCCCAAGACGATGGTGCGTCAACGCGCCGATCGTCGTCGCGCCCGTCATGAGAAGAACGCGGCGCTCAACGACTCCTCGCGCACCGAACCACCGTCGCGTTGATGGCTCTGTCCAGTCGCACCATCTTCTCTGGATTCGCGCTCGCCACGAGTTGGACTTGGTGCATCGGAATGTTCGCACCAATCCTCATGGGCCAACTCTTCGGTTGGCCGGGGATCCTGGTCTTTGCGCTGCCCAACATCATCGGATGCGCGTGCTTTGGGTATCTCCGCACGGCCGAGCGATCGCGGCAAGAGACGCGCGATCACGCGTGGGTGATGGGCGTCTTCTCCGCCGCCACCGTCGCCTACCAAGTGTTCTTCGCGGGTTGGCAATGGGGACCGATTGTCGCCGAGCAATTCGAGGCGTCGTCAAATCAAGGGACCGCATTGGTCACAGGAGCGCTCTTCACTGCAAGTGTTCTTCTTGCGGCGTTACCGCGACATCTGCTCTGGCCCTTGGCCGCGTTGGCGTTTCCACTGAGTCTGCTGACCTTCGCGTTTCTTCCGTGGGGCTCGATGCACGCCATCAGCGCGCGCGGCGCGTGGACGATGGGCGATCTCGCGTTGGTTGCGCCAACGATCGTCTTCGGTTTCTTGCTCTCGCCCAACCTCGACCTGACCTTCCATCGCGCGCGACAGGAGTGTCACGCGGGAGAACGGCCGCGCAACTTCGCAGTCTTCGGAGTCGCGTTTGCGGCGATGCTGCTGCTGACGACTTGTTACCTCGCAGCAAGTCCTGGTGGACTCAACAACCCCGCGGTGCGTGCGCACATGGCCATCCAATTGGTGATGACCTGCGCGCTCCATCTCTCGGAGTTGCGCTTCCTCCGCCTTCCTGTCGCGCCAAGGATGCTGCTCGGCGTCGGAGCGGGAATCCTCGGCCTCATCGTGGCGCTCGTTGAACCAGGACGCGATTCCTACCTGCGATTCCTCGGTCTGTATGGACTGTTGTTCCCCGCCTACGCAGCGCTGGCGTTGCGCGCCAAAGGTCGGCCGACGGTTCGAGCGGCGTTGGCGGTTGGCGTCGCGGTGATTGCGGTGACGCCAATCTTGGATCACGCGTTTCTCGATCGACCCACGATGCTCGCGCCGCTCGCGGTCGTGTTCCCGCTTGTGGCCATCGTGTTGTTCACGCGTCGCGGCCGCTGAATTCGCAACTTTCTCAGCACGCCGCATCGGGCAAGCGCACGCGGCCCTACGCTGCCCTTTCGGGTTTCTGCGATGGGCAATGTCTTCCAACCGCTTCCCTCGAAAGACTTCGACTACGCCGCTGCGCAGCACCTGCTGAATCGCGCGGGGTTTGGTGGCACTCCTTCTCAGGTCCGCGCCTTGGTCGAACTCGGCCTCGACGCCGCGGTCGATTACCTCGTGAACTTCGAAGGTGAACGGGTCTCCAACGAAGGCGTCGAGTTCAAGAGCGACATCCTGCGCGCGCAGACTCCTGAAGAGCAAGAGACGCTCCGACGCGCCCGCATTGCCAAGGACACCGAGACCATTGCCCGCCTTGAGCGCGAGCGACAGCAACGACAGAACGAAGATCGCGCGCAAATCGCCGCGATGAAGCGCTGGTGGCTCGCGCGGATGATCGAATCGGGCCGTCCGCTGCAGGAGAAGCTCACACTCTTCTGGCACGGGCACTTTGCTACCGGCTACCGCACCATCGAGAACAGTTGGCACATGCTGATGCAGAACGGCATGCTGCGCTCGCGCTGCGCGGGCAACTTTGCCGAACTCGCGCGCGGGATCGTGAGTGATCCCGCGATGCTCAAGTACCTCGACAACGACGAGAACCGCAAGGCGAGCCCCAACGAGAATCTCTCCCGCGAGTTGCTCGAGCTCTTCACGCTTGGTGAAGGCAACGGCTACAGCGAGCGCGACATCAAAGAAGGCGCCCGCGCTCTGACGGGACGCACCTTCCGGGGCAACGAGTACTTCTTTGACAAGAATCAGCACGACGGCGGTGGCAAGCAAATCCTACGGCGCAGCGGCAATCTCACGGGAGACGACTTCATCTCGATCATCCTCGAGCAGCCCGCCTGCTCGCGCTTCATCGCCCTGAAGCTCTACCGCTTCTTTGTGAACGACGCGCCTGGACTCACCCGCGATGGCGCCGACATGATCGAGCGACTCGCCAAAGCGCTTCGCGATGCGCGGTATGAACTGCGACCTGCGTTGCGCGCGCTCTTTCGTTCGCAGGGTTTTTACGCAAGAGAGAATCGCCTTTCGATCGTCAAGAGCCCTACCCAACTCATGGTGCAGACGGTGCGCGGACTCGGCACGCCAGCACGAAGCGTCGATCGGCTTGTCGAGGCAGGCGACCTCATGGGTCAGGAACTCTTCCAACCGCCAAGTGTGAAAGGCTGGCCAGGCGGCCGCTCGTGGATCAACACCGCGACCATGTTCACGCGACAGAATGTGGCGATCTTCCTGCTCACGGGTCGGACCAACCGAGGTCCCGCGTCAGGGACCGCCGAACCCTACGACGCCATGCATCTTGTCGAACATCTGCGAGACGCTTCGGGCGCGCTCGATTCGCGCGAGTGTGTGCGCAGCCTCGCGGTGGTGGCGCTCGGCGGTGATCCAGGACACGAACGCCTGCGGGAACTCGAGGACTATCTTGCCTCGGTCGGCGGCACCATCAACAACGAACGCGTGCAGGCCTTGCTCTGCCTCATCACGGCGATGCCCGAGTATCAACTCTGTTAGGACGCACGAGTAGGACGAACCATGCAGAACAGCGCCTTCACCAGACGAGTCCTTCTCCAACGCGGCTGCACACTCGCGTCACTCACGGCGACGGTGCCGTGGTTCATCGAGAAGAGTGCACTCGGGATGCTCGGCGACCCCGCGCTCTCGTCACAACCAGGCGTGGCGGACGATCGCATCCTGGTGGTGATTCAACTCGGCGGCGGCAACGACGGACTCAATACCGTCGTGCCGTTTGGTGACGACGAGTACTACCGCGCGCGACCAACGATTGGAATCCGCGCGCCTGGCGCCGCAGCGAAAGATGCGCTTCCCGCGGCGCTCGCGCTCGATGGCGTGCGCGGCGTTGGACTGCATCCCGCGCTCGCTCCACTCAAGGAGCTCTACGACGAGGGCATCGTGTCCGTCGTGCAAGGCGTGGGCTATCCCAATCCCAATCGCTCGCACTTCACTTCGATGGACATCTGGCAGACGGGCCGCCTTGATGCGAAAGGCTCAGGTTGGATCGGTCGCTACTTCGACAACCAATGCAATGGCACGCCGAAGCCTGAAGCCGCCGTCGCCATCGGACGCAACGCACCGCTTGCTCTTGAAGGTGACATTCAGAAGCCGATCGCCTTCGAGAGCGCGTCGCTCTTCCGCTGGAACGGGCAGGATCTCCATGCATCGCTCAAGGAGCCCTACGACCGCTTGAATCGCGCGGGCGCTCTCACCGATCCGACGCGCGCTGCAACCACGCCCAATCAAGACGAAACGCAGACGCAGTTCCTCATGCGCACCGCACTCGATGCGCAAGTGTCGAGCGATCGCATTCGTGCGGCCGTCGCCAAGCCAACCTTGGTGACCTATCCCGGCAACGCGCTTGCGCAGCAACTCAAGATCATCGCCGCGATGATCCGCGATGGCATGCCTACGCGCGTCTACTACGCGTCGATGGGCGGCTTCGACACCCACGGCGGTCAAACGGGGACGCACAACAACCTGATGCGCCAATTCAGTGAAGCGCTTCTCGCGTTCCAGCGCGACCTGAAAGAACAACGCAACGACGGACGCGTTGCCTCGATGGTCTTCAGCGAGTTTGGTCGGCGCGTGAAGCAGAACGCCTCGGGTGGCACCGACCACGGCACGGCCGCGCCGATGTTCCTCATCGGCAACAGTGTGAAGCCTGGGGTGTTTGGACGACATCCGTCGCTTGTCGATCTTGACCAAGGCGACCTCAAGCACACCATCGACTTCCGCAGCGTCTATGCCTCGGTCTTGGAGGATTGGTTGCAGACGCCCTCGTCGAAGATTCTCCGAGGGAACTTCGAGAATCCCCACCTGTTTGTGACGAAGGCCTGAAGCGATAGGATCCATCCATGCGTTCTGCTCCCGCCAACACGATGCTGTCCAGACTCAACACACCCCGAGTGCTCCGAGCCGCTCGGTTTGCGATCATCGTGGCACTCGCGGTGGCATCGGTGCACGCACTGCAGACCTGCGGCGGCTCATCCGACAGCGCCAACTTCACCGAACCCGTTTCCTACACGCTTCCCGTCAAGGGCATGCACTGCGACGGCTGTGAAACCACGATCTGCGAGAAGGTTGGCAAGATCGCCGGAGTGAAGGCGTGCAAGGCAAGCCACACCGCCGAGGTCGTCGAGGTCATCGCGCCGATCGAGCAGAAAGACGCGATCGCCGCTGCGATCAAGAAGCTTGGCTACAAGCTCGAATAGTGCCGCAAAGGCGTCAGCTGAAAAGCTCGTGTCAGAAGTTCGTGTCAGAAGTTCGTGTCAGAACTTCATGGCGCGAACGCGCGCGACCACTTCGCTCAGGGACGCCTTCTGCTTGGCGCCCGCCGCGTGGATGTGTCCGCCACCACCGAGTCGCGCTGCGACCTCGTTCACATCGATGTAGGTACCCGAGTCGTCCGCAGGCTTCGAGCGGAAACTCAACTTCACCACACCTGCCTGCGCGTCCTCAACGATAAGCACCGACGCTCGCACCGCCGCGATCTCCATGGGGATGTTCACGATGCCTGCGGTTTCTTCGGGCATGGCGCCCGTTTCACCGAAGTCGCTCGCGCGCAACTGCATCAGCGCGACGCGTCCTGAGTCCAACATCTCAAGACTCGAAAGTGCGCAAGCCTGCAGTTCCACGCGCGCCGCGCGGCTCGATTGCTCGATCTGCTGGTACATCGCGTCCTTGTCCACGCCCGCCTCAAGCAGTCGCGCCGCGAGCGCAAACTCCTCGGCACGGGCGTTGGGGAAACGAAACCAACCCGTGTCGGTCGCGAGCCCCATGTAGAGCGCTTCGGCGATGGAGCAGCGTCCTCGCTCGTCGGCACCCGAGCGCACATCGACACCCATGGCATCGATCAGACGGATGAGAAGCGCGGTGCAACTTCCACAACCCACATCGACCACGCGCCGCGCGGCGACCGCATCGCCGCGAGCGTGATGATCGAGTCCGATGACGCGCTCGGTGCGCGCGCGCAGCCACGGCGCGAGCGCCTCAAGTTGCGGCCACGCGCCCGTGTCGACGACGACGACGAGGTCGAATTCGCCTTCAGGCAGCGTCACCGCGCGTGGATCGACATGGCGCACCAGCGTGGTGCCTTCGAACGAACGCAGATTGCCCTCGCAAGGATCGACCACCCAACCGCGCGCATCGACGCCGATGGCTGCGCACGCGCGAACCACCGCGAGCACCGAGCCAAGCGCGTCACCGTCGGGCTTTTGGTGCGTGGTCACGAGCACTCGCCGTGCGAGGCGCAGTTCCTCGGCGATCTCAGCGATCGAGGTGTTGGTTTCGTAGGCGGCGATAGGGCTCGTGGCGAAGCTGGTGCTGGGAGTAGTCATCGTGAGCGCGGGACGCGCGCAGTGTGCGGAACTCGCGTGTTATACCGCGTCTGCCTCAAGGACCATCGCGCGGTCGCGCTCCATCCGTGCTAAGAGTTCATCGACCGACGCAAACCGCTCCTGCGCTCGAATCCATTGGTGAAAGCGCAGCCAGAGCTCAAAGCCGTACCAGTCCAACGGCAGCGTCAGCGGCCGACCGTCGCTCCGAAGCAAAGTCGCCTCGCAGGTTCGCGCGTTCTGGCCAAAGGTTGGCTTGGTGCCGACCGAGATCGCCGCCACCGCCGTCGTGCCGTTGGGGAGCGTCGCACTTCCCGCATACACGCCATCGGCAGGAAGAATGCGCCCCGCGGCGTTGAGGTTCATGGTGGGCCAACCGATGGTGCGGCCGCGTTGGTCGCCGCGCACGGTCGGGCAGCGCAGTTCATAGGCGCGCCCAAAAACCCGCGCGGCATCGGCGACACGGCCTTGCTCAAGGAAACCGCGCGCGACGGAACTCCGCGCCTCGACCCGCGTGCCATCGGTGATCTCGACCGTCAGTTCCTCAGCCTCCTGCACGACGAATCCATGCACGAGCCCAAGTTCCCGAAGCGTCGCCATGGAGCCCGCCCGCGCTGCGCCAAATCGGAAATCGCTTCCCTCGACGATCGCGTCCATCTGCAACTGCCCATGCAATCCCGCCATGAACTCCTGCGGGCTCCGTCCGAGAAGCCCCGCCGTTGGCTCGAGCTCGATGAGCTCATCGATGCCACAGAGTTCACGGAGCAATTGGCTGCGTTCAGGGCTCGGCGTCAGGCGCCCCATGACGCGTTCGGGTCGAAGTACCGCCGCGGGAAGCGGTTCAAAGGTGACCGCGACGACCCTCCCCCGCTGCGACAACGCCCGCGCGAGGCGGAAGAGGTGCTGGTGTCCGAGGTGGACACCGTCGAAATTGCCTATCACCGCGACCTTCACGCCGAGAGCCTCTCCATGCCTTCGAACCCCACTGCTGACGGCTGGAACTTGGCTCTCCGCGCCGCGCGGTAGGTCCGTCAGGGGATGTATCCTCCCCCTCCCGCCTTCGGAAGATACACGAAATGACCACAGCTCCCTCTTCGACTCCAGCCTCTGCCTCAACCGCCACCGCCAGCATCGTGGACGAGTTGGCCAACAGCTTTCGCGCGACCGCCGAGAGCGTGGTGCCGTGGTTCGCCTCGCAGATGCCGCCGATGTACTTCCAAGACACGGACCGCGCGAGTCAACTCGCGCACCTGCGCGCGATCATCGCTGCCAAGGCATCCGACCGACCGATCGATCTCATGCTCAAGAGTGAGGATGGCCGCCATCTCACGCTGATCAAGAGCGCGAACTACCCAGGAGTGCTCGCGGAACTCGTGGCGCAACTTCCCATGGACCGTTCACTGCGCGCGGCCAAGATTCATTCGAGCTTCGACGGCAAGCTGGTGCTCGACACCTTCGTCTTTGGCGAACCCGAGCCGTTCAACAGCCGCGATCCACGGCAAGCTGCGAAGCTCACCGACACGATTCGCTATGCCAAAGAGCAGAAGCTCGACTGGACGCCCGATCAGATCTCTTCGTATTTCGCGGGTTGCAGCGCAGAATATGTGCTCACCTGCACGCCGCTGCGCGTGGCCGCGCACTGGAAGTTCTACAGCCGAGTGAGCGGCGGCGACGGCACCATCGTGGAGCTCGAGCCCGAGAGCCACCAAACCATGAGTCGCATCGTGGTCGTCGTCGAGAATGCGCGCACGCGCACGATGCTCGAGCGCACTGCGAAGATTCTCGCGCGCCACTCGATCTCGATCTACCGCGCCTACCTCGATGTGGTGAAGGACGGCAAGGGCGGCTCGGTCACCTTCGTCGGCTTCGTCGTGCAGGGCAAGGACGGCAAGGCGCTGCAAGGCTCGAGCGCGAGTTGGACGAGCGTCGTGCGCGATTTGCGCCGCATCAAGTGGGTCGACGACAAGGCGCTGGAAATCTCGGGTCGCCATCCCTCGCTGACCATCGATGAAGCCGAAGCGATCCTCGCGCTCTGCAACATGGCGCACCAAGTGCTTTCGCCGCAAAATCGTTTTCTCTGGACGCGCGAGCGCATTCACGGCTTCGCGGAAGAGTCGATTGCGGTGTCCACAGCGATCATGCAGCTCTTGGTGGCCCGATTCAATCCCGCGAAGCCGATGTCGGACGCTGAGTTCGCTGCTGCGCGCGCCAAGCTCGAAGGCGACATCGCTCGTCAACCTGGCGAGATGAACCGCACGGTGTTGAGCAAGCTCCTCGAAGGCGTCGCCGCCACACTGCGCACCAACTACTTCTTGCCTGATCGTTTTGCGCTCTGCCTGCGCATCGATCCCGCCTACCTCGCGAACATCGATCGCCCCGAGCGCCCCTACGCGACCTTCTTCGTGCACGGCCGCGGTTTCGATGGATTCCACAACCGCTTCCAAGACATCGCGCGCGGTGGCCTCCGCGTCATTCGCACGCAGAATCCCGCACAGCACACCCGCGAGAGCGAGCGACTCTTTGACGAGGTCTATGGCCTCTCGTGGGCGCAGCAGCTGAAGAACAAGGACATTCCCGAGGGCGGCGCCAAAGCGGCGATCCTTCTCGAGCCAGGCGCGACAGTCGATCGTTGCGTGAAGGCGTTCGTGAACTCGATCCTCGATCTCATCGTGCAGGTGCCTGAAGTGCGCAAGCTCGTCGTCGATCGCTTCGGCAAGGACGAGCTCATCTATCTCGGGCCCGATGAGAACATCACGCCCGCGCACATCGAGTGGATCGTCGAACGCGCGCGTCGGCGCGGCTACTCGATGCCGACGGCGTTCATGAGTTCCAAGCCAGGCGCAGGCATCAACCACAAGGTTTACGGCGTCACGAGCGAGGGCGTCAATGTCTTCCTTGAGATCGCGCTCAAGGCGCGCGGTATTGATCCGCGCAAGCAACGCTTCACGGTGAAGATCACCGGCGGACCCGACGGCGATGTCGCAGGCAACATGATGCACATCCTTGAGCGCGACTACGGCGCCAACGCGGTCATCGTCGGTGTCGGCGATGGCTCAGGCTCTGGTGAGGATCCCAACGGTCTCGACCACGCGGAGTTGCTGCGCCTCTTCAAGGAAGGTCTGCCGATCGCGCAGTTCGATCCGAGCAAGCTTTCGGCCAAGGGGCGGATCACGCCCGTCGATGCGCCCGATGGCGCGCAGCTGCGCAATTCACTGCACAACCGATTGGTGACCGATGCGTTCATCCCTGGTGGTGGCCGCCCTGCCACGATTCATGAGGGCAACTGGCAGGAGTTCCTGCAAGCGGACGGCACGCCGAGCACGAAGGTGATTTCCGAGGGCGCCAACCTCTTCCTGACTCCTGGTGCGCGCGAAGAACTTTGCAAGAAGGGCGTGACGATCATCAAGGACTCGTCGGCCAACAAGTGCGGCGTCATCTGCTCGAGCTATGAGATCAGCGCCTGCATGGTGCTCAGCGACGATGAGTTCCTCTCGATCAAGGACACCTATGTCACGCAGGTCGTCGAGCGCTTGCGCGAACTCGCCCGCGTCGAGGCGGAGTTCCTCATGCGCGCCGCGAAGTCGACGCCGACCCTCTCGCTGCCCAAGATCTCCGTTGAGTTGTCCAAGGTCATCAACACCACTGCCGCAGCGATTGCTGCAGGTGTTCCTTCATGGCCCGCTGAAGATCGCGAACTCGCCAAGCAGATGATTCGCGATCACCTTCCCCGCGTGCTCTTCGAGTTTGCAGGCGATCGCGTGTGGACGAGCCTTCCCGCTTCCTACCAGACTTGGATCATCGCCAACCGACTCGCAAGTTCGATCGCGTATCGCGAAGGGATGGACTTCTTCGAGGGCATCGCCCCTGCGGAGGTCGCCGATCTCGCGCGCCGCTACATGAAGAGCGACCTCGCCAACCGCGAGATCGTGGCCAAGGTCCGCGCCTCGAGCCTCGCGGACAAGGGACACATCGCAGCGTTACTCGAGCGTGGCGGAGCGCGCGCAGGGATCTGAGTGGAGACGACCGTCGCACTCGCGCGAAGCACGCCGGGAAACACGAGCGTGGCGGAGCGCGCGCAGGGATCTGAGCAAGAGCAATAGATTTTGCGCGCGAAGCACGCGGTTCTCTACACCTTGCCCCAGCCTGGCAGTCGGATCGCTTGCTTGCACCATGCTGCAAGCTGCTTCTCGTCGAGTGTGTCGTCCTCGTAAAGATCGAGGTAGCGCGTGTTGGCGTCCTTCGACATTCCAGGCGGAGCGGGCTGCAGCGATGCTCCTTGGAAGAACGCGATCTTGATGTACTTGGTGAAGCAGTGCACGCCGAGAAACCAACCGCGTCCTTCGCGGCCATAGAACGGCGAGTTCCACTTGACGGCCTTGCGCACATCAGGAACGGCGCGCTCGATGATCGCGTCGAGTCGCTTTCCTGCAGCGCTCTTCCATCCAGGCATCGCCGCGATGTAGGCCCGCACGGGTTCGTCCCCCTCAGCCTTGGCGATCTGCGGATTCCCGCCGGTGAGCAGCACGGGCTTGCGCGGCGACGCGGGTTTCTTGGCGGCCTTCTTGGCAGGTTTCGCGACGGGCTTGTTTCGTGCGCGCGCGGCGGCGCTTGGTTTCTTTGTCGCCATGATTCATGGTCCTTTCCGCTTTGAGTCAGCGTCCTGACTTTGCCCGCAGGCTCTCCTGCAGTGCTTCTCGCAAGGCCGCAAACTCTCTCGCGAGTGGACTCTCGACTCCGAGGATTCGCGCGTCGTCGATGAGTTGCTTCTGCTCAAGAAGATCGGATGCTGACTTGGTGGAACCAAGCGCGTCCATCGCTCGAGCGAGCATCGTGGCGCATTCGAGTCGCTCGCGGAAACGGGACTGGTCGCGCTCGAAGGCCTTGAGGACTGCAGGAAGCGTCTCGTACACCGCGAGGTAGCGCTTGGCGCGCAGCTGTGTGCGAGCCAATCGAACTTGCTCAAGCAACCATTCGGTGGCGTTGCTCTTGTCGAGACCCATGACGCGAAGCATGGTCAGCCTTGTTTCGCGCAGGCGCAACGCCACGACGATCGCCTGTGGCCACTCGCGTTCGCTGAGACGCTCAAGGTTGGAGGCGCGCGCCTCAAGAAGGTCGACCGCCTGCTGGTTTCGCGCGAGTTCAAAGAGGACCTCGGCCAAGACCAACTCCACCGCCGCGACCTCCATCGGTGTGCCATCTTTGAGCACCTCAAGATCCGCGGTGGCTAGGAGCGCGGAAGCTTCGGTGAGCCGCCCCGCACGACGGTCGATTTCCGCGAGGAGGAGCAGCGTGAGGGCAAGCCGTCGTCCGCCTGCCAATGCGCGCGCCTCTCGCGCCTGTGCGGCAAACTTGGCTGCGTCAGCGAGCAACGCGTCGGCAACCTTGGGTTCGACAAACGGCAGCTTCCTCGCCGACCACATGAGTTGCGCCACAGCATGGAGCGCATCACCAAGCGTTGCGCTCGTCGGTTCGAGTCCCGCGCGCGCGCGCAGCGCGAGATCCGCCGCGAAGGTCAGATCGCGATAGAGCTCAGCAGGATTGACCGCCGACGGTTCGCGCGCCAACGCCTCGGCCACCGCCAGTGCGACGGCGAGGTACTTCGCCTCAGGCAACGACGCGTTGAGTTCCTCGAGCGCGTTGCCGCGCAACACTTCACGAGCGAGCGTCGTGGCTGAACCGCCGAGTTCGGCCTCGGAACTGCGCAAAAAGCTGGAGATGAGAGCGTCGGCCGCCTTCTCCTGTCGGACGCGCGCTTCGTCCGCCTCTTTCGCTGCGGTCACCGAGCGCGCGAGATCGGACTCCACGGCGCTGAGCTTGCGCGCGGCGGTGGCCGCGTCACTCGTGCGCGCTGAGGATTCCGCAGCAAGCGTGGCCTGCGTCGTGCGCAGGGCATCGCGTTCGCCTTCAAGTTGCGTCCACAGCCACGCACTCGCCGCCACTCCACCAGCGGCCACCATCGCGAATGCGATCGCAACCATCGAATGCGGCGTCCGCGTCGAAGGTGGAAGTTCGACCTCACCGAGCAATGCGCGGCGTTCCTCAATACTCATCGTTCTCAGCTTTCTGTGCTGCTCGCTCTGAACGGCTCAGCACCACCAGGGCTTGCCCGCGCTCTCCACGATGATCGCTTCGGACAAGAACGCTGCGGCGCGCTCGAGTCCTTCTTCGATACTCATGAGCGCATCTTCATGCTCGATCGAGAGCACATGGTCGTAGCCTTGACGGCGCAACATCGAGATGAACGGCTTCCAGAATTCGTGGCCGTGACCGTAGCCGCAGGTGCGGAAGTTCCACGACCGACGATTGAGATCGCTGTACGGCCGCGCATCGTTGTAGCCGTTGATGCGCCCTTGATGGAGATGAAGCTCGGTGTCCTTGGCGTGGCAATAGAAGAGCAGGCCAGCTTCGCCGAGCACGCGCGCGCTCTCGATTGGGTCAATCCCCTGCCAGAAGAAGTGCGAGGGATCAAGGTTGGCGCCGAGCAGCGGCTTTCCCTTGAGTCCAGAGGCCTTCATGGAGCTTTCGCTCAGGCGGATGAGCGTGTCGGGGTTGTAGACACAGAAGCCAGGATGCGCTTCCCACGCGACTTTCACGCCGTGCTGCGCGCACAAGCGGGCTTGCGTCGACCAGTAGGGAATGAGCACATTCTTCCACTGGTACTCGAGGATCGCGCCATACTCAGGCGGCCAGGCGCAGGTGACCCAGTTGGGCATCTTGTCGGCCTTCGAACCGCCCGGGCAACCTGAGAAGGTGATGACAATGTCGGTGCCGAGGAGCGGCGCGAGCTTGACGGCGTTCACGAAGTCGCGGTGATCCGCGGTGGCCTGCTTCTTGTCCGGGGTGACGGGGTTGCCGTGGACCGCGAGACCCGAGAGCGCGAGATCGTGCTCCTTGAGGATCCCCTTGATGCGGTCCTGCTCCTTCTTCGAGGCCAAGATCTTGGCTGGATCGAAAAACGGCTTGCCTGGGTAACCACCGACGGGGAGCTCGATCGCGTCGAGGCGGATCTCCGAGCAGTACGCGGCGACATCCTCGAGTTTGCGGCCAGCAAAGAGTGCAGACATCACGCCAAGCTTCATGAGACCCTCGTTTCGTTGGTGGTGTGCAGAGGGCCGAAAACTACCACCGAACGCCACGGTGCGCGTGGGTTTCCTTTCCGAAGTTCGAACCGACGCGCGTTCAGGAAGCGCGCGCGATCGTACGATGAGGGCGATGATCCTCGTCACGCTCGCATTGATCCTGCTCTCTAGAGAGCCGCCCGTTGCTGCGCCTGCTGCTGCACCCGCGGGCGCCCCGGTCGCGCCGCAGGCTGAGCCTGTCGCGCCGCAGGCTGAGCCTGTCGCGCCGGCGCCCGCGACACCAGCTGTGGTGCCTCAAGCTGAGCCCCCCACCTCTCTGCCCATCGACCCCGAGGGGATTCCCAACGAGCAAACGCTCCCACGCGAGATCCCTCGCCGTGCCTACATCGTGATCGATCGCGTTTCGGTGGCAGCGGGCATGGTGGAGAGCGACGACGACGCCATCATCGTCCTTCGCGACGACAAGAGCCGCGTCAAGAGCTTTGCCAAGAACCGCGTGCTGAGCATTACCTATCTGCTCGAAGGTCCGTCTGGACGGCGCGTGCGCGTCATCTTCAACGACGGACGCGTCCTCATCGGCGCGCTCATCGACGATGGCTATGAGCATGTCGAAGTTGAGATCGCTGGGATCAAGATCAAGTACCCGCGCGAAGCCGTCGCTGGGGTCAAGCCCTATCCGACCGACCGCGAGCTCTACGAACGGTTCCGTACCACGCTCGAGCCCGACCAGTATCAGAAGCGCTACACCCTCGCGCTCTGGCTCTACAACAAGAAGATGTATGTCGAGTCCAAGACCGAACTCGAGAGCCTTCTTGACGCGACGAACCACTACGACGCCAAGCGACTCCTCGCCGAAGTGACAGCGCAAATCGCCTTGATGGAGGGCGGAACGCCTGACGGTGTCGCGCGTCCACTGGTCGGTGGCGGCGGCAACACCGCGCGCACGACTCAGCCAGGAACCAGCGGTGTGCTCGCGAGCCCGCTGCTTACCGAGGCCGAAGTCAATCTCATCCGCGTCTACGAGATCGACACCGCGAATCCTCCGCGCCTGCAGATTCCCCGCAGTCTGATCGCTTCGATGTTTGAGAAGTATTCCGACAGTGAGCTCCTTCCTGCCAAGAGCGCAGAGAAAGACGCGTACTTCAGCAAAGAGCCCATCGAGATCGTCAAGACGCTCTTCGCGTTGAAGGCCCGCGAGCTCTATAGCGAGATCAAGGTGCTCGGCGAACCTGAGTCGCTCAATCTCTTTCGGCTGCGCGTGCACAACGCGTGGCTCATCGGCAACTGCGCCACGAGTAAGTGCCACGGCGGCGCCGATGCGGGACGGTTCTTCCTCCACAATCGTGATTGGAAGAGCGATGCGGTTCGCGCGACCAACATGCTGATCCTGCTGCGCTCACGCATCGACACACTGCCGCTCGTCGATTCCGAGAAGCCCACCGACAGTCTGATCTTCCAATACGCGCTTCCCAAGACCGAAGCGCGACGGCCGCACCCCGATGTGCGCGGTTGGTCCCCCGTGCTCACCACAGGTCGTCGCGGCCTGCAAGAGGACTTTGTCGACTGGGTTCGCTCGATGCGCCTCCCCCGTGGCGAGTACCCAATCGACTACACGCCACCGGCTTTGAAGTCGCCTGATCGGCCCGATGCAAGCGGCGAAGACCGCTGACTCGGGGGACGCGAGATCTCCCCAATTGGGAACGGGTTCGTTACACTGCTTGGCCTTCGCAGCACCCGCGCGAAGGACTGGTTTTTCCGCTCGTCAAACTCAGGATCGCTTCCATGGCGTCACGCATTTCTTTCGTCCCCTCCTGCTCGGCCGCAACTCGCACCGCCTCGCGCCACGCCGCTCGTCGCGCCTCTCTCGTGGCGCTGTGTCTCGCCACGGCACTCGGCAGCGGCTGCAACGATCCTGAGTTGGAGAAGCAGGCAGCCTTCGAACGGCAGTTCAACGCCGTCGCGGCCGACTACGCCAAGACGCTCGGCGACCGTCCCGACCTTCTTTCCGCGAACCCCACCGACGAGTCGATCGCTGCCCTGCGCGCCGTCGCTGACCGCGCCAAGGGTCTGAGCGGCGGCTCCGCTGGACAGCAAGCCGCAGCGCGCACGCTCGCGGCGAGCGTCTATCGCACCAGTGCCTCCATCGAACTCGCCCGTGCTGCGTGGATTGAGTCGGGCCAGGAAATCGTCCGCGACCTCGCGATGAGCGCGTCAGGTCTCGCCGCCGACCTCGAGTCCGTCGCGTCCGCTGCGGAAGCGCTTGATCTCTCGGACTCGCGCAGCAAGATTGATGGCCAGAAGAGTGATGGCGACAAGGCGATGCGCGCGCTCCAAGAGGCCGTGCGTCAGCTCGAGGGCCCCGCCAACAAGCTCGCCGACGATGTGTCCAAGGGCACCGCGCGACTCTCCAACCTCGGACAAGAAGTCGCTGTGCTTCTCCGCAAGGCGCGTGAATCGAGCCCTGCGGCAGGCCTCGCGCTCGTGGAAGAAGCCGCGGCAATCAAGGCCGAAGCACGCACGCTCACCCGCAAAGTTGCCGAAGGTTCGACCGCCGGCGAAATGATGATGGCGGAGTCCCGCCTCGTCAACGCAGCGTTGCGCGCCGCGCAGGGTCTGCAGTCCTCTGCAGGCGAAGCCCTCGAACTCCTCAACGGTTTCGAAGCCGACATCGACGGACAAGCCGCCAAGAGCCGCGAGATGGCCGCTGGCTTGCGCCGCGCCTCAGAGAACCTCATGAAGTCGGTCGCCGACGAGCGCGCGGGCGCCCTCAAGGCAGCCTACGACGCAGCAGCAACCGATCTCGAGTCTGCCAGCGCCGACGCCTCAAGCGACGCGCTGCGCAACACGCTCGTGTGCGAAGACCTTCGCCTGCGCGTGACCCAGCTCACGGGCATCGGTTCACAGGGCCGCATGCTCCTCAGCGCTGGTGGACCATCCGCTGCTGGACTCGCAGAGGTTCGCACCACCGCCGACGCAGCGATCGCCACACTCAAAGAGAAGGCCAACGCAGCAGCCGAGCAGTACGCCAACGCTGGTGAGGATCCTGCGACGGCGGGACTCAAGAGCTACGCCGACGGCGTGAAGAAGATGGCCGACAACCTCACCGCGGACAAGTTGCTTGCACCGCCGGCGTTCGTCGAAGTCAAGGCCGCGGCCAACTCAGGCCGCAGCGGAAGCGGCGGTGGCGGCGGTAGTGGCGCGGGCGCTGCTGCGGACGGCATCACCGATCTCAACGCCTTCATTGCGCAACTTCGCAGCGCCAAGGATCCCAGCGAAAGTTCGAAGCTCGTCATCACAGCGATGGACGACTCCACCCCCACGGGTAAGGCGATGCAGTCGATGGCGTCGAGCATGCTCGATGCGATGAAGCCACTCTTTACGGCGATGACGGAGAAGTTCGGCGCCGAAGCAGCGGCGAAACTCGCGGGTGATGGTGGCGGCGGCGGTGGAGGACTGGGCGGCCTCGGTTCGCTGGCCACGATCACCGAAAAGTCCAACGACGGCAGCACCGCGATCTTCTCCGTCCAAGGCGGCAACGACCTGACCTTCGTCAAGACGCCGAAGGGCTGGAAGCTCGACATGCTCGCGGGGATGGACGACGCCCAGGCCGACCAAATCGCGCAGATGGCCCCGATGATGGGCATGATCATCGCCCCGATGAAGAAGATGGCGGAAACGATCGCTGCCAAGATTCGCGCGGGCGAGTACGCGTCGGCTGAAGAGGTTCAAGCCGCCATGCAGCAAGAACTCATGAAGTCGCTCGGTGGTGGCGGCTTCGGCGGCGGCTAAGCCCCGCCTCACGGCCTGATCCCTGCGGCACTCATCGCGTGGCGCAAGCCGATACGCTTGCGCCATGACGCTTCCCCCGCTCCCTCCTGACGCGAAGCCGCTTCACCCAAAGGCGCCGCGTGGAGTGATTGCGGAGAATGGAACCATGAAAGCTTGGCTCATCGTGGGAAGGATGAGAGCGGTCATGCTCGCGTTCTCCTGCCTCTTAGCGATGTTCGCGCCGCTCCTGCTGAAGCCTGTCTTTGCGACCATCGCGAGTAACTTCGATCAGAAGCTTGAAGGCTTTGCGCAGTTCTACTTCGCGTACCCGTGGGTCGGCATCCTCTTGGGGATCCCCGCCCTCGCGGCGTGTGTTCCCTTGGTTCGCGGCACCAAGCAAGCGCTGCTCTGGACGACGGTCGCCACGCTGCTCGCGTTGTTGCCCGTTGGGTTTCTGTTCGCTGCGTTCTATGCCGTCGTCAGTCCGATGTACTCCGCGACGGATCTATGAGCGCGGCACTCGACCGGGTTGCACTTCGGGACGCGGTGCAGCGTGAGGCACAGCGACTTGGATTTGCGCTTGTCGGAGTGGCGCGCGCAGAGGCGAGTGCGCGGCGCGCCGAACTCGAGCAGTGGATTCACGACGGCAAGCATGGCGAGATGCAGTGGATCGCTGATCGCGTTACCGAGGCGGCCGATGTGCGCACGCTTCTTCGTGGTGCGCGCAGCGTGATCTGTGTCGCGGACCGCTACCACACCGGCGCTGCCGATCGCGTCGAAGTTGGGCGCGGGCGGATCGCTCGCTACGCGCGGACCAAGGATTACCACGACATCATTCGCGATCGACTGCGCAGGCTCGGGCGGTTTGTCCGCGAGCACGCGCCTTCATCAGAGACGCGCTTGACGGGCGACATCCATCCGATTCTCGAACGCGAACAAGCTGCGCGCGCGCTCTTGGGCGCCATCGGCAAACACACGCTTCTGATTCGCCCTGGCCTTGGCAGCTACTTCTTGCTCGGCGAGATCATCACCGACGCCGACATCGCCGCGAGTGATGAAGCGCCGCCATCCGACGCCACGCACGCAGACTCCACGGATCCCTGCGGGCAATGCACCCGCTGCCTCGACGCCTGTCCCACCAAAGCCATCACGCCATGGTCGGTCGACGCCACGCGCTGCACGGCGTATCTCACGATTGAACATCGAAGCGCCATCGCGCCCGAGTTCTTCGGCTCCACAGGCGATTGGTGGTTTGGCTGCGACATCTGCCAGGAAGTCTGCCCGCACACGCAAGCAACACGCGCGTCGCGTCGCGCAGGAACCAACGAGCAACTCGCACCGCGACTTGACTCGATCGATCTCCTCGAAGTGCTCGGTTGGAGCGAGGCCGACCGCGCGCGACTCGTGGTCTCAAGCGCGCTCAAGCGCGCGACCTTACCGATGATGAAACGCAACGCGCTTCTCGCGCTGGCCTCGATGGTGCGTCACGACCCCGCTCTTGCACCAAGCGTGCTCGCGCGCGCGGCCGAGATCGAACGCGACGAACAGGAAGATCCCATGGTTCGCGATGCGGCGTGTCAGTTGCGAGGCTGCTCTGCGATCGACTGAGCAGCTTCTGCGGATACCGCGTTGCCGCCCGACTGCAAGTAGGCCTGCACATCGCGCACATCGATCCAGCCGTCGCCATTGAGGTCGGCACCAGCAAGGTGACCAAGGCCGCGTCGACGCAGTTCTTTGAGGCTCACACGGGTGCAGACGGCGCCACCATCGGCGCCCACGACGCAGGACTCACCCTCACGGAAGAATCCGAGGCAGATGAAGCTGCAGTCACCGCTGTTGACGCGAATGTCGCCGTTGAAGTTCGAGCGACCATCAGGTGAGCGATCGGGCGAATCAAACGTGCTCACATCGCCGACATAGATGCTGAAATCAAAGACATCGATCGCGTTGTTGTCGTCGGAGTCGCCTTGGATCAGCGCGTACGAGACCGAGTATCGACCGCGCCCAACGGGAAGCGGAGTTTCGTAGTCGGACAGCGTGTGCAGAATGCCCTTGGCCGAGATGCAATCCTGCGCAACGCGCGGCGGGATGCGCACGCCTTCGAGGACCGCACGCGACGGCGAGGTGCCGACCGAAGGTGGGAAAGTCGCTTCGACGAGCTGTTCCCACGGTGATCCTTCTCCTGTGCCGCTGAGCCGCAACTGGCGCCTCGTGTTCGAAAGGATCGAGCCACCAAGCGTCGCGGTGATGTCGACGAGTTGGTAATCGCCCACGAGAACCTGGCGCGCGATCGTCGTGACATTGCCGCTGGCGTCGGTCGCGGTCCACTGGAGGTTCGTCACGCCAATCGGGAAGATCGAGTCGCTCGGCCACGCGTGTTGCGCGGTCTGCTGACCTGGATAGAAGACATCGAGCACAACATCCACGGTTCCCGTGCAAAGATCTTCGGCGGTCACGATCGCCGGCGCGGCCATGAGTGCGCCGTCACCAACGCCGATGTCGACGGGCATCTCAGAGCCTTGCCCAGGGATGCCTGTGATGACGGGCGCGATGGTGTCAAGGTCGAGATTGTCGAGGTCGACGGCAACGGGCATGAGGCCCGAACCGTTGGAAGTCGCGAGCGCCGTGCGGAAGTTGCCGAGCGGCTTGAAGCCGATCAACGACGCACGACCACAGGCCAGCGGCTGCTTCACAAGGAAGACAAGGTCAAGGATTTCGGTGTCGTCGCTGAACGCAGCGCCGCCTTCACCAGCAAGTCCTGCGGCGTACCGAAGCGTGCCTGCAGCGTTGTCGCACTGCTCTGCGATCGGTAGGAAGCCAGGGCGCAACTGCTCAACGCGAACAAAGTGCAGCCAGTCAGTATCGAAGTACATCGCCAGCTGAATGCCGACGAACGCTTGGCCAGGCGCAACCGCCGAAGAGCTGCGCACGCGAACGACATATTCCTCACCAACCGTCAGCGGAGCAACTGGTGCAAGCGTGACCGCGACGAGGCCTTCGGCGCAATCGGGAGTGCCGTCGCCATCAAGGTCGGTTTCGGGCGAGCCGCAACCGCAATAGCCAGGGGTGAGCTTGAGCGGATCGTTGGGGCAGATGTCGCCCGTTTGCGCGACGCCGCACGCGAGCGCGGCGCCGCCACCAAACCCGTCGGCATCGACATCCGCGTAGAGCCGCGCTGCGTCGTCGCAGTCGACAGCGCTTTCAACGCAAGCATCCGCGAAGAAGCCGTCTTCGTCGCCATCCACGAGATCGCAGTAGGGATTCGATCCGCCATTGGCCTGCGCGATCGCTTCGAGCGCGGCGTAGACCGCTGCGATCTGTCCCGCGTTCATTCCCGAAGTGTTGAACTGCAACTCGACACCCGTGGAAGCGAGTGCCGAAGCAAGTTCGGTGATCTCTGCCGCGCTCAGTTGAGCATCGACACGGACGACTCCGCGCACGACGACTGTGCCTGAACCTGAAAGGCCCGCGGACAACTTCGCGCTGTCCATGCCTGTGGCGATGATCGTGGCGATGCTCTCGTCGGACTTTGACACCAACGCCGCGATCTGCGCAGCAGTGAAGCCCGCATCAACCGTGAGGTTCTGCACCGAGGAGACGCACGCGATGCTCGCGGCAACTTCCGCCAATTGCGCCGACGACATGTTGTCCGCGTCAATCGCGATGATCGCACCACCGATGAAGCCGCTACCAATCTGCGCCTTCACGAGGATGGTGTGGATCTGGTGCACTTCGACGAGCCGCGTGATGGTGAACGCACCACCAATGCCGTTCGGAGCGATGCCCGTGGGATGATCTCCAATGGTGCACAGTTGCTGCTGCGACATCAGCGTGCCGTCGATCGTGGCATCGGTCGAGGTCGCGAGGAAGGCGTTGATCGCGTCCGCGCTGAGCAGACGATCGATGTCGACCTTGCCCGCGGTGCAGGGATACGCGTCATTCAGGTCAAGGCGCGCATCGTCGTCATCGTCGAGATCGCAGGCATTTCCTAGCGAGTCCGTGTCGCAGTTGGCCTGATCGGCGTTGGCAACGAGTGCACAGTTGTCGACGCAATCGGTGATGCCGTCCTGGTCGTTGTCGAAGACGCCTGTGTTGGCGCAACCGCCACAGATGTTGCGCGGGCAACCGTCGGCGCAATCAACGCCAGCGACCGTTGGGCAGAGATCGGCTTCGATCGCCACGCCGTCGCCGTCGGCATCGCTGCCTTGGCTGGGCTGACCGACGCTGAGGTAGCGGAACTCAACGGAGTAGAGATTGCTGCAGTAGCAGTCGGTCTGTGAACCAGTTTGCGCAGAGAAGTTCACCACGCCGTCGGCGAGGATCGCGTTGAACTCACTGGCCGTCAGCACCAGATCAGCGCTCGAGCGCCAACCACAGAGCACCGAACCAGGATCGTGGATGTCGGGCAACACATACCCTTCCACTTCAACACGCACGAACTCCGTGTCTGCGTCACCAACATTGGCGTCGGCGTGCGCGGTGATGCGCACCGAACCTTGCGCCGAGGGCAGCTGCAGCGTCGAGACCGCACCTGCGACCGTCGCGCCGTAGCAGGCGAGGTCGCCGCGCGGCGTCCAGATGTCGCGCTCCTGCGCGTCGCACACTTCGGTTGGACAGCCTGAGCAACCCGCGCTGCCCGCGAGGCTCGGGCAGCGATCAAGCGCGTTGGACACGCCGTCGCCATCGTCGTCCTCGCACGCATCAAGCGTGCCGTCGTTGTCAAGATCAGCGCCAGCGCCGACGATGAGTTCGCAGGAATCGAGCCGACCGTTGCCGTCGCAATCTGCCGCTCCAAGCGCGATTTCACAGGAGTCGAGCGTGCCGTTGCTGTCGCAGTCGCGCTCCGATGGCGCGCGCAGCGACTGCGCTACAGCCTTGGCGACTCCCGACCAAGCGAGAAATTCTGCAGACTCATCAGGACAGCTGAAGTCGTGGGCGATGAAGCCCACCGCGCCAGCGCCAACTGCTCGCACAGCGGCCGCGGCGGCGAATGAACTTCCGTAGATGACTTCGCCAGCAGCCCAACCGCCGAGAGGAAAGGTCCCGTCGACAACGGAGAGGGTCGGTGCCGTCGCAGCAAACTCAGGCGCCACCGAGATGGCGCGGGCAAACGACGATCCACTCGAACCAACCAGCGGCAAAGACTCGCTTCCTGAGATGAGTGCGTTGAGAAGTCGCGCGTCACTGTCGCCACCATCGCCAAAGACGAGAACGCGTCCACCCGCCTGAATCGCCTGACGCACCAACAGGAGATCAGCGCCGAGATGATCGACAACCGCACCGATTTCTTGTTCAGGGATGACCAGCGTGGAGCCCGAACCAAGCAGCGCGACGATCGACGCAGCGTCGAGTGAAGAGAGCTCGGTCACCGCACCAGCGCCACCAAGACTGTCGAGGAGCGCGCGGATGTTGCCGGGCTCGCATCCACACATCGCCTTGGCACAGGAATCGACCACACGCGGATCCATACACAGCGCGAACTTCTGAGCAGCCGCAAGCTCGGACGCGTCGGGCACTCCGTTGCCGTTGCAGTCTCCGCCCGATTGGGCGAAGGACGCGGAGGACGCGGCGGCGAGACCTGCAGCGAGAACGATCGCACGGATCGTGTTGCGGGCGCGATGTTGTGGTGTGCAATCGGACATAACGGGTTCCTCTGGGCTCGCGCCGTTGGCTCTGCGAAGAGACAGAGTGACGGTGCGGGCGACGCGCTGAACGACCTTTGGCGGGACTGACCTCGGGCACGATGCGAGACGAATGACCAACCGCCACGCACGCTTGCGGCGTGCGTTGACTTCTCCTGCGGCCGCCATCCGATGCCGTGCTCCCGTGCGCTCATCCGAGCGAACACACGAGCGCGAGGTCGATCGTGCGGTCACGCGCGAATCCGCGGCGGAGTCCAAAGGGGTCGAGGACTCAGTCGCTTCAATCGTGCGTGGCTGCAACAGCCGACAGATTCCCTGCTGGCATGCCAGCGAGGTTCACCGCGCTAACTCTCTATCATGAATGTGGTTACGCAAGTCTGACCTTGTGGATTCTGCGACTCTTGCGGGCGAGTTCGATAATCGGAACCTCTCGAAGCGGGGTATCGGAATCCCCGCTGGACCCTCCACCTAGTTTGAGAGAAGCCGAGCCCATCGAACCAAAGTCGCGGGGGGCAGGTCTGCTGCGACTCCGCTCGTGGAGTTGGTACACGCGGTCGCCGCGGCAAACCCCGACCGCGCCGCCCCCTCCATCGTCGATGGCCACCCCGTGTCGGTCCACTCACCGCCGAGGAAGAGGTTCTCGACACCACCGCGAAGATCCCCCGCCTCCGTTCGCGCCCGAGGTCGGATCGATTCGATGCCAGGAACGCCTGCGAAGGTGGCGTGTCGTTCAAGGATCGGACGCGACCACAGCAAGTCCTCGTTGCGACACTCGGGAATCGCCCATCGAAGATCGGCAAGCACGCGCTCGGTGATCGCAGACTCGCTCAAGCCGATCCACGCCTCCGCACTCGACACCACCGCACTCACGCGTTGCACGCATCCATCATTGGTCGGCGCATCGTGGGAGAAGAGCCAATGCGTCAACCGCGTGGGAAGCGCGAGGTTGGGCGTGGTCATCACTCTGCGCCGAAACGCGAGGTGCACTCCAAGGATCGGGGAGAACAAGAAGCGCTCGAGGTTGGCAAGTCGCTTGTCCTTCGCACGCAGCGTGTCCGAACACAGCCGCGCCAGACGATCGGGCGGCAACGCGGTGATGACCGCCTGGACGGGAATCACGCCGTCATCGCACACAACTCCTGTGATGCGCGCGCCATCAAACGCCAGCGCTTTCGCAGTCGTGCCAAAGCGAACCTCGCCACCCGCCTGCGTGATGATCGACTCGGTGGCGCCATACAACTGCGAGAGCGGCACGCGCGACACTCCCAATGCTCCCGCAAACGGATGCGCGAGCAGACCTTCATCGACCACCTTCAATGCGTGCGTTGCCTCGCAACGCGCACACGAAAGATTGCACGCCGAGAGGACGATCGGATCCCAGAAGCACTCGACAGCCCGCGCGGATTGCCGATGCTGCGAAAGGAACTCGCCAAATGGACGCCCCTGCCAGGCAACGCGGCCCTTGGGTCCGAGCCGCAAGATCGCCAGCAACGCGCGAGAAATCGACCACTTCTCACCAAGGCGGAGCAATCGCATCCGCGCGAAGCTCGGGAGCGCGTGCAGAGGGGCAGGAATCCATGGAGTGATCGAGAGTGCGTCAAACGCGCCCGCGCCGCGCGCAAACCAGAGCGTGTTCTGCCAGTCCAATTGGTCAAGCACTCCGAGTCGGTCGTAGAGCTCAAGGATGTTGGTGCAGCAACCAAGCACCACATGTTGTCCAACATCCAACTCGAGGCCGCTGCGCACATCGTCGAAACTGCCAGCGCGTCCGCCGAGTCGTCCGCTCGACTCAAGAAGGATCACGCGCCAGCCGCTTTCCGCAGCACGCACAGCCGCGGCGATCCCTGCAACCCCACCGCCAATGACCGCCACGGTGCGCACCACCCGATCGCTCGCGGCGCCGCTGCTCATGAAGAGACTCCAAGCAAACCGAATCGCGCGCGCAACGCGATCCACGACTTCTGCATCGGAGTGAGACGCGCGCGCCGCACCATTGCAGCGCGGGGATCACGGGCAATTGCGCGCAGGATGCCACGGTAGATCGCCGTCAACGCGCGGATCGTCGGGACCGCATCGGAAGAGACCATCGCGTCAAGCACAGCGCTCTGGGCAAACAGCCGTTCGGCGCGCGAGCACTGCAAATGCATGAAACGCGCGCAGAGCGCGTCGTCCTTCCACGCGAGCAACTCCTCGATGGTCAGTCCATGCGATGCGAACTCCTGCTTCGGCAGATAGACACGACCGCGCGCGAAGTCCTCGCGCAGATCCCGCAGGATGTTGGTGAGTTGAAAGGCAACACCGCGCACCGACGAGGCCTCCCGTGCCAACACGCCGTCCGCGCCCTCGCGCAGGCCCCAGACATCAAGACAGAGCCGCCCCACCGACGACGCGACGCACTCGCAGTAGTGCTCGGTCTGCGCGAAGGACTCCATCTGAACCTGCGCGAGGTCCATGCGTTGCCCCTCGAGCGCGGCAAAAAAGTCGGTCGCCTGCAGCGGATAGCGATGGCTCGTGTCCACGAGCGCTTCCATCACCGCATCCTCACGCGCGTCGCCCGTTGGCACCCACACGCCATTGAGCGCAGCACGCGTGCGTGCTTCCAACGCGTCAAGCCGTGCAGCGCGCAGGGCGCAAGGCAGGTCCGCAGCGTCCGCGACATCATCGGCAACGCGCATCCACGCATAGATCGCGTACAGCGCGCTGCGCTTGGGCTCAGGCAGAAGTCGTAGGCCGTAATGGAAGTTCCGCGCCTCGACGCGGGTGATCTCGGCGCACGCCACGAGCGCGCCGCGCGCGGTCATGCGACGGACTCTTCCGATGCAACGCGCATGGCACTCACGCGTGGAAACGACTGCGCTTCTGGATCGGGCTCGGGATCAACGATCCAAGCGCTTGGTAGTGGCAGCGTCGGCGCGGAGATCCCCAACCACCGCATCGACATCGCGCGCAACACCATCGCTGCTTTCCGTGGCGGACTGAGCACGGGACGCTCGAGGATGCTTTCGCAGTTCCAACGCTCGATGGTGCGCAAGGTGCCGCGACCGCCCGCGGCAAAGAGCCACAAGAGTGGACGCGCCTCGATGGAAGCACTCGCGACCAACGGCTCGGCTTGCTCGTAGAGATCCCAAGTTCGCGCCACCAGTCGTCGCACCAGGCGGCGCGAGTCGGTGAAGAAAGTTCGGTCGGCGGAGTATCCGCGCGCGATCGTCTCAGCAAGCCGCGACTCAAACGCGTCGATCGCGTGCATGTCCGAAGGCACATAGATGCGTTCGCGCAACTCCCAATCGCGGCGGATGTCCTGCCAGTGGTTCGTGAGTTGCAACGCCGTACAGAGCGCATCGCTCGCGGCCGCTTGCGCGGCTCCACCCTTCTCACCGAGCACAGCC
Source organism: Planctomycetaceae bacterium (assembly GCA_947490615.1). Classification (GTDB taxonomy): domain Bacteria; phylum Planctomycetota; class Phycisphaerae; order Phycisphaerales; family SM1A02; genus QWPT01. The sequence goes on from CANLHK010000001.1 coordinate 245,752, forward strand.
AACACCATGCGCCCAACTGGATTGGCGCTGAGCGCGCAGTAACCGAGGAGTTCATCCCAGGTCGCATAGCGTCGCTTTACTTGATCGAGCTCAAAGGCTCGCAGGAGATCGCGAAATGGCTCAGGCGTGAGCGCGCAGCGCGTGAACGACTCACGCAGCGCGATAAACACAGGATGCCGCGCTTCACCAGCGATCATCGCTTCAAGTTCGCCGCGCCACCACGCCAAGAGATCGCTGCCATTGCGGCTCGGCGTGAGTTCTCCGCTCGTTAGGTTGGGCGTGCGCTGCATCTCGTCCGCGAGATCATCGGCCCAACGACAGAATCCATAGATCGCTGCGAAATCGGCGCGACAGCGCTCGGGGACCAACGGGCTGAGGACCGCGAAGTTTTCGCGATGCGCTTTGGCGAGAAGGAAGCAGTACTCCCGCGCCTCGTCCGCACTCACCACCACCGACTGCGTTGGTCCGTATCGCGCGAGATCCTTCGAGATGATGCTGGGCGCAGACATGGGTTGCGGAAAGGTACCGCGACCTTCGCGCGAAGGGGGATGCGTGGCCGTATCATCGCCGACTCGTGAAGATCCTTCTGGCCAATCCCCGCGGCTTCTGCGCAGGCGTCTATATGGCGATCGATGTCGTCGATCAGCTGCTGGATATCTGCGGGAGCGAGCCCATCTTCGTGTTCCACGAGATCGTGCACAATCGTCATGTCGTGCAGCGCTTTCGCGATCGCGGCGTGCAGTTTGTCGAGCGCGTGGAGGATGTCCCTGACGGCGCGATCCTCGTCTTCTCCGCGCATGGCATTAGCCCCGCTGTGCGAGAAGCCGCGCGCGCCAAGCGACTGGTGGCGATCGACGCAACTTGCCCACTGGTGACCAAGGTCCACACCGAAGCGCGGCGTTACGCGCAACGAGGTTGGCAGATTCTCCTCGTCGGTCACCGCAATCACCAAGAGGTGGTCGGCACACAGGGTGAAGCGCCTGACGCCATTCAGATCGTGGAACGGCCTCAAGATATCGCGGGCCTCACGATTGTCGATCCCAACAAACTCGTCTATCTCACGCAGACCACGCTCTCGCTCGACGATGCGGCGGTGGTGATTGGCGCGCTCAAGCAGGCCTTTCCAGCGATTCACGAGCCACCGACAAGTGACATCTGCTACGCGACCACCAATCGGCAGACCGCGGTGCGTGCCATCGCACCCGAAGCGGACTTCGTGCTCGTCGTGGGCAGCGTGAACAGCTCAAACTCGGTGCGACTCACCGAGATCGCCACGAACGACGGCACACCGTCGCGCCTGATCGACGACGCCGATGAACTCCAAGACGCGTGGTTTGAAGGCGTGAACAGCGTGCTGGTGACTTCGGGCGCGAGCGTGCCCGAAGATCTAGTGCACGCGGTCATCGCTGCGCTGATCGATCGCTACGGCGGTGAGGTCGAGCAACGCGATGTCTTTGACGAGCGCGTGGAGTTTGGACTCCCTGGAACGCTGCGCGAACTCATGCGCGCACGCGGACTCGACCCCGACACGCGCCGCATCCGCATTGACCGTGAGGCCGACACCACCGCGTGGCTCGCGCGCAAACACATCCCCAATCGCACGGTGCAAGTGACGGTGCGCATGACAGGTCACGGCACAGGCCGTGCGACCGACGGAAGAACTTCTCCATGACCGATGCAGCTCCCGCCCGCGAGTCGCTCTTCGAGCACGACCTCGCCTCGTTGACCGTCGCCTGTGAAGCGATCGGCCTCCCCCGCCGCACGGGTGGGCAGATCATGAAGTGGGTGTACGAGAAGGGTGTCGTCGACTTCGCGTTGATGTCGGATCTTGGAAAGGAACCGCGCACACGACTGCAGGAACGCTTCTCCACGCTGCAAGGCACGGTGATTCGACATCAAGTCGCCAGCGATGCGACGCAGAAACTCCTGATCGAATGGGGAGAGCCCGCGGCGAAGCCCGCCGACAGCGCGTTGCGACTCACCGAGACGCACAGTGATAAGCAAACCGAAACCGTGCTCATCCCCACCGACGATCGGCAAACCGCCTGCGTCTCAAGCCAGATCGGTTGCCCCGTCGGTTGCAAGTTCTGCGCGTCAGGAATCGGCGGACTCGACGGCAATCTGTCCGCAGGACGAATCGTCGAACAAGTCTGGCGCTTAGGTCAACTGCCTGGAGTTGGTCGCGTCTCCAATGTCGTGTTCATGGGCATGGGCGAACCGCTGGCGAACTTCGAACAGGTCACGCAGGCGATTCGCACCATCAACGCGCCATGGGGACTCGGGATCGGTGCGCGCAAGATCACCGTGTCAACCGTGGGACTTCCCGCGGCGATCCGCAAGCTCTGCACGCTTGAGATTCCCGTGACGCTCGCGCTTTCGTTGCACGCTCCCTTTGATGAGTTGCGACGCAGCATCATTCCGTGGGCGGAATACTCCACCATCGAAGAGTTGCTCGATGCCTGTCAGGAGTGGTTCGTCAAGACCGGCCGCGAGATCACCCTCGAGTACATCTTGCTTGGCGGCGTGAACGATCGCTTCGAACACGCGGAAGAGCTCGCCCGACTTGCGCGAAGCATGCGCGCCAATGTGAACCTCATTCGCTACAACGAGGTCAAGGGCTTGCCCTTCCTGCGCCCGACCAACGAAGATGTGCGGCTCTTTCAGGAGACGCTGCGCGAGCGCGGCGCAAACAGCCATATCCGCGCCAGTCGTGGGCGCGACATTGCTGCGGCCTGCGGGCAACTTCGTCATGAAGCGCAGCATGAGACGCAGCAAGGCAGCGCGCCCGCGCGCTCAGAGTCCCTCGACTCCCGCGCGTAGTTCGGCAGCCGTGAGCGACCGCAGCCCGCCGTCACCCGCAAGCATCGCAAAGCGACGCATGCACATCGCCCAGTGCGCGGGATCACTCTCGAATCCTTGCGACGCGCGTTCAACGAGAGAGCTGGCGTAGGCGCGGATTTCTTGCGCGCGAACCTCTCCGCGCAGCGACCACGGCACCAACGGACGGACAAGGCGCACGACTTCCGCGGGCCAATCGCTGGAACGGAAGTCGAAGCGGAATCGCGTGGCTCCCGCGAGAAACTCGAACCGACTCAGAAACCGTCGCTTGAGCGTGTCGCCGTGCGAACTTCGAACGCCGAGGCGTTCCCGCACGCGACGGCGCTGCTCCAAGCTCGTCGACATCGAGAGCACATAGAGAATGTCGCGCACCAACAGCGCATCGGCGAGCGGCTCGCTGGCGCACAGGGCGAGACTTCCGCTCGGATCGGCGCGCAACAGTGCCGCCACTTGCCGCTCATACACACGCATCATGCGGGTTCCGCCCCACACAATCGCGCGATGCAGTGCCGTGACGACCGCACGGGTGGCGCGGTCGTTGGTCTCACTCTCACCATGCCGCGCAAACGCCGCGATCATTCCTGACGCGCTCAGCGCGAAGCGTTGCGCGCGACGCCGACCACCAAAGCGCTCGCGCACGAGTTCGAGGGCGAGTCGACGCACCAATCGCTCGTGCGATTCACCTTCTTCCACCATGCGCCGCGTCACGCCTCCACTGGCCAAGCGACGCCCAAAATGAAACGCCTCGACCGTGCGTCCAGTACCGAGCGACTCGGCACGACGCACCGCACCCTCGATGGCGTCGAGCGAGACTGGGATGAGCCCCCGCTGAAAGGCCAGCCCGAGCAAGGCCACATCGACGAGTCGCTCCGAAAGCAGATTCGTTCGGCACAGCGCAGCAAAGTCATCGGTCACCGAGTGCGTCGTCTGCGCCGCGCGATCGATGGCACTCTGCAAGAGCGCGCACGCAGCGAGATCGGCGTCATTGAACTGGTCTTCAAGCGGACCTGTGTTCGCCACAATCGCCGTGCGTCCGCGGGAAGCCACGCGCAACGCTGGATCTGGACCAAGGGCGCGCAGCGTCTCAACCGCATCCACGCCGATCACGAGATCCGCCTCGCCATAGGGAATCGCGCCCGTGCGCGGCGCGCGCGGTTCGGCACCGCGCAAACGCACGAAGAGCAATTGCGACCACGCGCGTCGGCCGCGTCCACAGGGTTCATCACTCGTACGACTCTCAACGCGATAGCCCATCGCCCGACCAGCGTCCGCGAGAATGCGCGCGACGACTCCAGGCGCTGCTGTGCGGAAACCCGCCAGATGGACGCGGTAAACGCCTTGCTCGCCATGCAGAGGCCTTGGTGGCGCGAGCCCCATCGGCGCGCGAGAGTACGCCGTGATCGGCGGCTTGAGTCGCACCACTTCCACCTGTTCGAAGATCGCCCGCGCGCAGAACTGAAATCCCTCGATCCGCGTGCCGAGATCTTCCCGCGTGAAGTTCCCTTGAATCGGCGTCGCGCCCTCTTCTTCGGCTTCGTCGAGCAATCCCGCGAGTGACGGTGGACGAATCTCGCAGGCGATGTCGGCGTTCCACACCAACCGTTGCTGCGGTTGGTAGCCGAGCCGATCGCGTTCGACAAAGCTGCGCTCGATGCCCTCGGCATCGAGACGCGCGGGCGGTCCATCGGCGAGCACGAGCACGGTGACGGGCGCGGACTCCAACGCGACGGCCTCGAGGATCTGCTCACGCACCGCGGCGCGATCGTTCACATCGACCTTCCGCACTCGCACACGCCCACTCGCACCTATGGGAATGGCGGCGTCCGCGAGCCGAAGGAGGTCCGCCTCGCCGCCGCCGACATCGAGTGCAAGGAGAACCCGCCGTGATGGATCGCGCGCTGCTTGCGCAACGGCCTCTCGGCCTTCGCGCGTGAATCGCTGCTGCGAGAAGAGCTCCACGGCGACGACGCCCGCACCATCGCTGCGCGGTGGAAGCGCGTCGATGGCCAGCCGTCGCACCCGCGGATCGCCTTCAACAAGATCAGGACGCGCGCGCAACTCTTGGTCAATCTCGACGAGCATCTGCTGCATCGATCGCATCGCGCTTCCCACGCCCAACTGCGCATCGCGCGATGGGATCGCAAGGGACTCCAGTGTGGCGTCGGGCTCTTCCAACCGTGTCGCGACGGCGAGTGATGGCCGCACCGCGTGCAAAAGATGGATGATCTTGCGCACGAGGATCGACGGATTGCACGCGTCGTTGCGCAACAACTTCTGCGCGGGCGTTGTTCCATCGCGCGCGGCGGGGAGCTCGTGGAAGTGGAGTTCAGGAAGTCGCGCGGCACGACGGCGCATCGATTCAATCGCCGCCAAGATCCCTGGTGCAGCGGCTCCTGGCCGCGCCTCCAACACCACGGCTTGCTGCACTCGATCAAGAAGGCGCTGCAGTGGTGCCTCGTCGACGGGCGAGACCAATCCGAGGCGGAGCACCGGAACGCGACCGTCCAGAGCAAGCTCTTCAAGCACATGCGCGAGTGCGCGCTCGCAGACGCCGACAGCGATAAAGCCCACGACTTCGCGCTCACCAGGACTCGGCAGGCTCGTGATTGGATTGAGTTCCAATCGACGGGCCACCCGCAAGAGGTCTCCCGTGTCCGCCGCACGCGCGCCCGCGCGCAGTCGCCGCTGCAAGATCAACTCGTCGACATTGCTCACCACACGATTGGGCCGCGCGAGAATCGTGTCACTCGAATTGAGCAACGACGCATGCGCGATGATCGCCACCGGAGCAGAGCCCGCGCGACTGAGCCGCAACGCCTGCTCGATCGCATCGCGGAGGCTTGAGAGATCGGCGGGCTCAAGCACCGGCAAACCGGCATCAATCGCGAGGCGACGCGGGCAGAGCATCGGCTCCAAGATCGGATCATCTTCAAGGATGATCGCGAGGCCCTGTTCTGGATCACGCCACGCCGACGCCGCCGCACGCAATGCCTCCACGGCGTAAACGAGATCAGTCGCGGGCACCACCGCCACACCGCTGCGACCAGCGCGAACTGCGCCTAACGCTAAAGAGACCGCGCGCGCACCGTCGCCGCCGAGGAGCACTTCCGTCTGATGGCGCGCGAGGAGCTTTGCCATCGCCTCTCCGTGCATCACCCGTGCAAAACCCGCAAAGCGCGCGGAAGTCTGCGGCGCCGCCACGACTCCAACCGGCACCAGCGACTCCAAGGCGCCCTTCAGGATCGCCTCGCACGCATCCACGAGCACTGGCCCATCCGCCGCATGGAGCGGCGTCGCGGGCGCAGAAGAAACAGTCGAAGGAAGCACGAGGACACGATACGGCGTGAGGCACTCCTTCGCACCGCGCCACGCCGTGCAGCACCGCGCCGCGTCGCGCGCGAGGGCGCCGCGCACAGTGTGTGCGTGTATCCTCCAATGGTGCGCTACAAGCTCCTCGTCACCGACCTTGACGGAACACTGCTCAATCGCCAAGGCGCCGTGAGCGCACGCAATCTCGAAGCGATTCGACGGCTGCAAGACGCGGGTATCGAGGTCATCCCCGCGACGGGCCGATCGCTGCGCGAGTGCGATCACATCCTCGACCACATCAACCACACTGGACACGCCATCACCGCGGGTGGATCGCTCGTCCACGACGCGCGCGATGGGTCGGTCGTCCTGCGCCGTGCGCTTGCGTCAGAGCTCGTACACGGAGTCACCGAGATCCTCGCCAAGCACGGACACCTTGCTCACCTCCTGCAAGATCACACCGCGGCGGGCATCGACTACCTCATGATCGGCGACCAGCCCTTCGACCCCGCTACCCAGTGGTGGTTTGACCATCTTCCCGTGCAGTACCGCCGCCTCGCGTCCCTTCAAGAGCATGGCGCCGCCGAGCACACCGTGCGAGTCGGGACCATTGCGCTCGGCAACACCCTCGGACCCGTTGTGGCGGCCGTGGAACGCGCGTTTGGCGAGTTTGTGGCGGTGCAACACTGGTCTGCCCTGACCGCCGAGCAGGCCATCGGGAGCGAAACCCACCTCCTCGAGACCTTCAGTCGGAAGGTAAACAAATGGACCGCGATCGAGGCCCTGTGCGCCCAATACGGCATTGACCCCGCCCAGACGGCTGCGATCGGCGACGGGCTCAATGATCTCGAAATGATCAGGGAGGCTGGCCTCGGGATTGCCATGGAGAACGCCGACCCGCGGATCACCGCCGTGTCCAAGGCGCAAGGTGGTCACCACGACCGCGATGGCTTTGCGCAGGCGGCTGAACTCCTACTTCAGCTCAATCGCTGAATTCGGACTTGCATCGCTTCAGGCGCGCTTTAGGCTTTCGAGATCAGTGACCGCGTGCTGCGAGGCATGAGGTCAGACCGCACTTGATCCGTTCTGGACCCTTCTGGAACCCCTGCCAAACCTCTGCCGTTACTACGGAGCCTTCATGCACGAAGCACCGAGTGGGCACGCGATCGCGAACCGTGTTGGAGCTCCTGCTCCCGTTTCGCCAACTCCAATTCCAATTCTCAGTTCTGGTCTTCTCTCGCCGTCGCCGCAGCGAGACTCGCTTGGCAACAGCAGCGGAAACGGCATCGCGTCGATCGATTCGAGTTCACTCGCGACCATGCTTCGCCCGATGCTCGAAGCCGAACTCGAACGCGCCACAGGCGAGCGTGTCGACGAACTCGTCTTCTTCCGCACCGAGTGGCAGCGCGGCGGCGCCGCAACGGGCCGCGCGCGCACGGCGCGTCACGACCTCGTGGTGAAGTTGCCCGTGAATGATGCGGAACTCCGCTGGTTTCGCAGGCTCGGCGCCGAAGATCCCGATGAGCGTCAGCCCGTCGCACGACTGATCGCCAGTGGCGAACACCTCGGCGGATTCGACCTCGCCTGGATCGCCCTCGAACGACTTCCGCGCGGTCCGGTCCTCCGCGACCTGAACGGCAGCGGCATCCAACGACTCGCAGAAGCCTCGGCGCGATTCTCACTCGCGGCCGCGGCCTTCGAGGTCGACCGCGATCCAACCATCGAGGACTGGAACGCACTGCTCCATACCGCGATTGACGCCGTGCGCGATCGCCGCCTCGACCATCGACAAGTGTGGAACCAATTGCTCAAGCAAGTCGTGCGTGATGTCGAACCTCTCGCGACACTGTGGGACCACCGTGAACCGATCGAGTGGATCCACGGTGATCTCCATCCTGGCAACGGACTCTTGCGAAGCGCCGAGCCAAACGCACCGATCATCCTCATCGACCTCGCCAATGTGCGCGCTGGTCATTGGCTCGAGGATGCGATCTACCTCGAGCGACTTCTCTGGACGCGCGCGGACCTGCTCAAGAGCGGCCGTCCACTTCGGGTGATCGCGGAGGCGCGCCGCGCCGTGGGCCTTTCGCTTGGGCCTGACTGGGACCGACTGGCCCGCGCCCGCCGCATCCTGCTCGCGGCGACCGCTCCCGCCTTTCTTCGAAGCGAAGGAAGCCCGAGTTTCCTCGCGGCCTGCATCGGTCAGCTTGAGCGCAATCTGCGCGAGATCGGGCCGCTGAAGGGAAGCCGTGCCGCATCGAGCGGCACGCCGCCCGCGGATTCTCGGAAGCGCGCCGCGCCCAAGCCAGAGTCCGATCCCACCTAACTCCGTCGAACCTGCCGAAACGCGCGCGGGGCTCTCTCGGAACGCGACGAATTGCCTCCGACGCGCCGCGCGAGGAACCGATAGATTCCCTCCTCTATGTCCTCGCTCAACTCTGACAAGAAGCGCCTGAACCAAGTCCAGACCCAGGACCTCACCGAGAGCCGTCTCAACGACGACTTCGTGTACTGGCTGAAGAAGCACGGCATGAACACGCTGCTGGTGGTGCTCATGGCCGCCTGCGCGATGCTCGGCTTCAACTACTGGCAGCGCAAGAATGTCGACAAGACTTCGCAGGCGTGGTCGGACCTGATGAGCGCCACTCTGCCCGAGGCCTTTGAGCAGGTCGCCAAGGATCACGCCGATGTGCCGCAAGCCGCCATGATGGCGCTCCTGCGCGCAGCCGACCTGCGTCTTCTTCGCCTGCAGAGTGGTGTGTTGAGCGCCGCCGAAGGAACTACGCCCGCTGTCGTTCTCGACGAGGCTGGCCGCAAGATTGCGCAAGACGCAGCCGACGAGGATTACTCGCGCGCGTCAGAGATCGCCGTCCAACTCGCTGGCGGAAAGCGCGATCAAGCTGCGCTCGTCGTGCTTCAGTCGCTCTTTGGTCGAGCGGCCGTCGCTGAGAGCCGCGGCGACCTTGACGCAAGCGCGAAATTGCTCGCCGAAGCAGAGACGGTCGCTGGTGAAGACTGGGCGCCCATTGCCAAGCTCGCCAAGGCGCGCATCGAAGGGCTGACCACGCTCGCGGTCGCAACCACCCTTCCCAAGAACGCTGATCTTCCTGCCCCAGCGCCGATTCCTGGTGCGACTGCGCCAGGATCTTCCGTCCCAGGCTCCTCTCCTGGTGCAGCGCAGGGCATCGCTGATGATCTCTTCCAGAACATCATCAACGAGCAGCAGAAGCAGAACGCTGCCCCCGCTCCTGCACCCGCGCCCGCACCCGCACCCGCACCGAAGTAAAGCTTTCGGGCGCGAAAGATCCGCATGAACGACGCACCCGACGAGCGCTCCGACCGCACCGCGGCGTTGCTTGGCGCTGGCGGAGCGATCGATCGCGACGCGCTCTTCGCGCTCTACGAAGAGAACGCGGGCAAAGACGACGAGTCGCCCGTCACCGTCGAGTTTGAGTTGCTGAAGGATCTCGAGAAGCGACTCGACCGTTACCTCGTCGATCGCGTGCCCTTTCTCTCGCGGACGCAGATCCAGCGACTCATCGACGAAGAGGCGATCACCGTCAACGGCCGCGTGCCGAAGTCCTCAACCAAGTTGCGCAAGGGCGATCGCATCGTCGCGGCGCTGCCGCCGCCGCCATCGGGCACGATTCAGCCCGAAGATATTCCGCTTGATGTGCTGTTCGAAGACGACGCGATCATCGTGGTGAACAAGCCCGCTGGCCTCATCGTGCATCCGGCGCGCAGTCACAAGTCGGGCACGCTGGTCAACGCGTTGGCGTGGCGATTCAAGTACATCTCAGGCGGCGAACTCTCGAAGCTCGGTGAGGAATACGCGCGGCCTGGCGTGGTGCATCGTCTTGACAAGCACACCTCCGGCGCGATCGTGAGCGCCAAGAACGACACCGCGCACTGGAGACTCGGCAAGCAATTTGAGATGCGCCGCACCGACAAGCGCTACCTCGCGTTGGTGCACGGCAGTCCTGAAAAGGATGTCGAAACCATCGATCTTCCGCTGGGCAAACATCCCGCGATCAAAGAGAAGTACGCGGTGCGCTTTGATGAGACAGGCAAGCAATCGCTCACCATCGCCCGCGTCCGTGAGCGCTATGTCGGCACTGATGGCGAACGCTACAGCCTCGTCGAACTCGAACTCAAGACGGGGCGGACCCATCAGATTCGCGTGCATCTCTCGTATCTCGGCATGCCCATCGTGGGCGATGACATGTACGGCGGCCGCCATTCGTCCGAGCGAATGTTCGGTGGATCGTCCGACACGATGCTGTTGACTCGGCAAGCACTCCACGCCACAACGCTGGGATTCAAGCATCCGATGACCGAGATCCCGATGCACTTCACGGCGCCCATCGCTGCGGATATTCGACGGGCCATCACGCTGCTGCGCGAGACGACGCAAAGCGCCAACGCAACGATCGAAGTTCGCGCGCCAGGCGCCACGATCGACCTCAACGCTGCGGGACTCTGAGTGCACGACCGCACGCGTCACTCGCCCTCGTCGTCATCGACCAGCGCGTAGAACCCGCCGCCTGTGTTCTTCAATCGTCCCGCCGCCACGAGCGCGTGCCACACCGAGGTCGGATAGTCGCGCGGCGCTTCAAGCGCATCGATGTCGCTCTTCTTGCCGCTTGTCATCGGTCCAACGCCAAGCCGTGACTCCGCATCGAGCCTTGCGTAACGGAGCCGCTTCCGAAACGTTTTCATCGCTGCGCGCAGGATCTCGGGGTCAATCGCAGCCACCACTGGTACGGGGGCCGCGACGACCTCTTCGATCACCTCGCCTGAAAGCCAACGGACCAGATCGGCGAGTCCCGCAACATCGCGGTTGGCGACGAGTCGCATGATCACGGCTGGTTGGACCTTGGCCTTGAGCAACACCTTGTGCATCGCGCCCCAGCGCGGCCCTGCTTCGGCCGCGCCAGCTGATTGCACGAGGCTCGCGTGCGAAACGATCTCCGCAAGAAGCGATGGCGCGAGCGGCGCGGGACGCGTTCCAAACCGTGAGTTCACCTCAGTCATGCACGAAGAGTACCGTTCGCTGCCGTAGTGCCAACCAGTACACTCGAACGATGCGTCGAATTCGCAGAGCCATCGCAGAACTGCAGGCCTGGGTCCTCGTCGCGTTCTTGGCCTTGATCCCTGTCGCGCTGGCCTCGGCGTCGACTCCAGCCTTCAGCGCTGATTCTGACACAGTTCTGCGCCTGCACTACCACCGACCTGATGGTGACTACACGGCGTGGAATGTCTGGTGTTGGCCCGAAGCGGGACAAGGCCAGGCGTTTGCGTTGGACCAGCGCGATGCCTTTGGCGCGTGCGCGACCATGGAGTTGCCGGAGAGTCCGATGCGCGTTGGGTTCCTGATTCGCAAGGGCGAGTGGGAAGCGAAGGACTTTGACCAAGATCGATTCGTCGACCTCACGGTGGGCGCTGTGACCGACATCTGGGTGATCTCAGGCGACGCGACGGTCGGGCTGGCACCAACGAAGATTGATCGCCGCATCAAGGTTCACGGCGCGTTCCTCGACGATGCTAAGACGATCACCCTCGCGCTCTCTCACCCGCTCGATCCTCGCGAGATGACGGATGGCCTCACCGTCGTCGATCGCCGCGACGCCCGTCGAGCGCTGCGCGTTCAATCGATCGCGGGTGACGCGCTGGTGCGACTCACGCTCGCGCGTGAAGTCGCTGCCGACGAGCTCGCACAACTGGAAGTCTGCTTCAAGCCTGCGCTGTTTGGCGAGATTCCACCCGTGACGGTCTATGCACGCGGCGTGCTCGAGCTTGACGCGTGGACGCCCAGTGAAGCGACGCGCTTTGGCGCCTTCTGCACCAGCGCGTCCACGCGCTTCGCCACTTGGTCGCCGGTCTCGGACGCTGTGGAGCTGCTGCTCTATGAACCCTTCGACGCCACGAGCCCCACGCGCACGATCACTCTGACACGCGGCGCCAAGGGCGCGTGGGAGAGCACCGTGCCGGGCGACCTCCACCAAGTCGCGTATCGCTATCGCTTCACGAACTATGGCCAGACCCACGAAGCACCCGACATGTGGGCGTTCGCCGCCAACAGTGACAGCACGCGCACCATCGTCGTCGACCTCGCGCGTCTCGAGCCGCCGAACTTCACATTGACGCCCGCTCCTGTGGTGGCGCACCAGACCGACGAGATCCTCTACGAACTGCATGTGCGCGACTTCTCGATCCACAAGCCCGAAGTGTTGCCTGCGCAGCGCGGCACCTACCTCGGGCTCACCGACACGACGCACCTGAAAGAACTCGGCGTGACGGCGGTGCATCTCCTTCCGATCCACGATTTCTCTGCCAAGACCAGCGAGTACAACTGGGGCTACTGGACCACGCTCTTCAATGTGCCTGAGTCCAACTACGCGACGGACCCCGCTGATCCGACCCGCGCGGTCACCGAACTGCGCACGGCGATCACCGCGCTCCACCACGACCATCTGCGGGTGATTCTTGATGTGGTCTACAACCACACTTCGGACGCAAGCGCACACTCGCCGTTGGGCGCGCCCGTGCCGTACTACTTCTTCCGCACCACGCCCGATGGCAGGCTCACCAACGATGCAGGCACGGGCAACAGCATCGCCGACGAGCGACCGATGGCGCGGAAGTTCATCCTCGACAGCCTCGAGCATTGGTTGCGCGCCTACCGCGTTGACGGCTTTCGCTTTGATCTGCTTGGCACCCACAATCCCGCAACCGTGCGCGCCATCTGCGCGCGCGTGAAGGCCATTCGTCCAGACGCCACGCTCTACGGCGAGCCATGGACGGGCGGCGGCGCGATTCGCTTTGGCAAAGGCGCACAACGCGGGCTTCCCATCGCGGTGTTCAACGATCACCTTCGAAACGCGATTCGTGGCGACCTTGATGGCACCGCCGTTGGATTCGCAACAGGTGTTGGTGGCGACGATGCAGCGATCCGCAGAGGCATTGCGGGTTCGATCGATGATTTCACAGAAGAACCAAGCGAGACGATCAACTACGCCGACGCGCACGACAACCTCTGCCTGTGGGACAAGATCGAGCGCACCCAACCGTCGGTGTCGGATTCGATCAAGCGCTCGATGCAACGACTCGCCCTAGGCATCGTCCTGACGAGTCAAGGTGTGCCTTTTCTCCACGGCGGAAGTGAGTTCGCGCGGACCAAGCAAGGCAACCACAACAGCTACAACGCGGGCGACGCGATCAACGCGTTGGACTGGTCGCGCGCCAAGGAGTATCGCGAGATCACGCAGTACACCGCGGGGCTCATCGCACTGCGCCGCGCGCATTCATCGTTTCGGTTGCAGCGCGGTGTGGAGGTGCGTCGCGCGCTGAAGTTCCTCACGCAAGGACGCACGGTCGTGTTCACGCTCGATGGTTCGGTGGCCAACGATCCGTGGCCACAGATTCTCGTGGCCTACAACGATGAGCCAGAGCCGACATCGATCACGCTGCCGCCTGGGGGATGGGAAGTCGTGGTCGACGAGCACAGTGCGGGAACCGCAACCATCCGAGTGGCGCGCGACACCACCGTGTTGCCGCCCTACTCACTCTTCGTTGCGCACACGAAGCCGTGACCTGCGGTGGTCAGGCAACGCGACGATCGCGCACGAGCACCGCCATCACCAACGGAACGACTGCGATGGTGAACACCGTCGAGACCAGCAGTCCGCCACCAAGCACTGCACCAAGTCCGCGGTAGAGCTCGCTCCCCGCGCCAGGCGCGAACACCAGTGGAAGCAGCCCCGCAACGCTGGTGAACGCGCTCATCAAGATCGGCCGCACGCGCGTGCGCACGCTCTCGGCGATTGCGGCGCGCAGCGGCAACTTGCCGCCTTCGGTCACCTCGGGTGCGCCAGGAAGTCCGCGAAACGACGCGTCCGATGGAGTCTCGTCCGCGGTTCCTCGCTGGAAGTTCAGCGTCTGATGCACGAGCAAGATCGCGTTGTTCACCACGATGCCGATGAGGATCACGAAGCCAAGCATCGTGAGCACATCCAGCGACTGCATCGGAAGCGTCGGGCTGGTCAAGCTCACGATGAACACGATAAAGAGCGCCGCAAATCCGCCGACAGCCGCCAGCGGCACACTGAACATGATCACGAACGGCAAGAGGAAACTCTGGAAGAGCACTGCCATCACGAGGTAGCAAGCCAAGAGCGCGACAAACACCGTGCTCGTCAGGAACCCCGTCACGGTGCCATCACCAATGAGTTCCGCCCGAACTGCGGCCAACGCGCTGGCAGTGCCCGCCACATCGCTCATGACGCCCGCAGGAATCGCGCCGTCTTTGCGCGCCGTCGCGAGGTCAGCGCGAATCGCCTCGACCGCGGTCTCAAGCGACATCGTCGGAGGTGGCGTGACTTGCAATCGCACTGAGCGCTGCCGATCCGCGTGATTGATCTGCGTCGGCGCAGAGCCGCGCTCGATCGTCGCCAATTGGCCGACCGTCGCGAGCCGCCCGCTTGGAAGGACGACGGGAACATCGGCCACCGCGTCGGCACTCATCGAACGCAGCTCGTCCGCTGCCGCCGCGCTGGCGCGGTCGATCACGATCAAGTCAATGGCATCGCCGCCGGCCTTGTACTCGTCGATGAGTGCGCCATCGCCCGCCGCGGCCACCGACATGGTGAGATCCGCAGAAGAAATCCCAGCGTCAGAGAGTCTGCGTTGGTCGGGCTTCACGCGAACCTCAACACCTGGCGTGAGGAAGTTCGATGGATCGGGCTGCACGCTCCTTGGGCCAAACTCGCTGCTGAAGCGCCCCATCATCGCGCCCGCCGCAGCCTTGACCTCTTCAAGATTGTCGCCGCGCAGATCGACCGCGACCGCGCTTCCTGAAGATCCGCTGGTGCGAAAGAGCGGCACTTGGAAGGCAAACGCCATCGTGCCTGGCAAGACCTCGCTGCGCGTGGCGTATCCGAGCAAGTGCTCGTTGTAACTCGCGCGCGCGGCGTCGACGGCAATGCCGCCGTGGAACATCATCCCGCTGAAGCCGACGACGAAGTAATTTTCCAAGGGCGCAGGAAGGACATCTGCGCCGAACTTGAACGCCATCCACGGCGAGACGGGAACGCGCGGCAATGCCGCCTCGGCCGCAGCGCGCTCTGCGGTCCCCCGCGGGGGAAGCTTGCGCTCCCAATACGGCTCCACGCTCTTCTCGACGCGCACCGCAAGTTCTTCTTGCATGGCGTTCGAGGTCCCTGGCGGAGGGATGATCAATCCGAACACGAGATTGCGATTCCCGTGCGGCAAGTAGTCCGAGGGCGGCATGAGATAGAGGCTGCCGACGAGCGAGACCGCCATCATCGCCAGCACGAAGGCAATGCTCGCGAGTTTGCGTCCGGACATCTTGAAGACCCAGCGCGCCATGCCTGTGGCAAACCGATCACCAAGGGTCGACTCGCGAACGGTTGCGCCAACCGAACTGGGCTTCGATGCTGGTGCCTTGAGTAAGAACGCACACGCACACGGCGTGACCGTGATCGAAACCACCATCGAAAGCAGATTCGAAATCAGGATCGCCAAAGAGATGTCGCGGAAGAGCTGTCCCACTTCGTCGCCGATGAGGAAGATCGGCAGGAAGACCACGCAGGTCGCCAGCGTGGAACCGAGGATCGCGCCCGCGACTTCCTGCGTTCCCACGAGCGCAGCCTTGCGCGCGTCTTTGCCCATCTCCATGTGACGCACAACATTTTCCAACACGACGATGGAGTTGTCGATGAGCGTGCCGATGGCAAACGCGAGTCCCGCGAGGCTCACGACATTGATGGTCCGCCCCATCGCCAACATCACAATCACGGTGGCGACGACGGCCAAGGGAACACTGGTCGCGACGATGACGATGTTGCGCCAAGAGCGAAGAAAGACCACGAGCGTGAGCACGGCCAGCAATCCGCCCTGCCAGATGTTGTTCAACACGAGGTTGAGCGCGTCGTCGATGTAGACGGTCTGGTCGTACACCAACTTGGCGGTGAGAGGCTTCGAGAGCTCCAGCGCATGGGAAGTGCTGTCCAAGACCCCGCCCGCGACGCCGAGCTCCGCGATCGCCTCTTTGACTCCCTCCATGACCTCGATCACATTGGTGCCGACTTCCTTCTGCACATTGATCGCCAGAACAGGAATGCCCTGCGAGCGCACGAAACTCTGCGGCTCTTCCCAAGTCAGGACGACCTCAGCGACATCGCCGACGAGAATTGGACCGCTCTGACCCTGCGCGATGGCGACAGCCGCGACATCCTCGGGAGATTCAAACTGCCCGACGCTGCGCAACACGATCTCGCGCTTACTTTCGGAGAGCGCTCCCGCCGGCGCGTTCTGATTGGCCGCACGCAAGGCATTCGAGAGTTGCGACATGGTGACGCCGCGTGACGCGAGCGCTGCGGCGTCGATGCGTACTTGCAAGACTCGCTCGCGGCCGCCGAGCACATTGACTTCGGCGACACCCTTCACCCGTTCGATCTGCGGCTTCACGCGATCGATGGTGAAGTCCTGCAGGGTTCGCACATCAAACGGTGCACCGCTCTTGGTGGTCGCATCGGAAGCCGAGAGCACAATCCACGCGATGTAATCCTTGTTCTCAGGATCACTCGCTTCGACCACTGGCTGATCGACGCCGAACGGGTAGTCCGACACCTGACGCAGTCGATCGCTCACTTCGCGAATCGCCACATCAGGATCGGTTCCTGGCGCAAACTCCATGCGGACACGCGCAGAGCCTTGCGAGGCGCTGCTGGTCATCGCGCGCACACCCGCGACACCCTGCAGCTTCTCTTCCTGCTTCTCAACGATGGACTGCTCGACCTCTTCGGGCGAAGCGCCTGGCCAGACCGTTGAGATGCTCACGATGGTGTCGTCGACATCGGGCGTGAGTTGCACGGGAACTTGGCGCAGCGCAATCAACGCGCCAAGCACGACAAGAACCACAGCCACCAGCACGGTGACGGGCTGGCGAATCGACCCCTCGACAATCTTCACTTCGTGCCCTTCTGTGCTGCGTCTGTTTCGGCCACAACCGAAGCAATCGGCGCGACGCGCGTCATCGGTGCCAAGCGTTCGTTTCCTTCGATGATCACCTGTTCGCCCGCCTCGACAGCGCCCGCTTCGATCGCAACGCCATCTCCCACGGGGAAGGCGATGCGCACCTGCACTTGCGTGGCGATTCCCGCGCGCACGGCGTAGAGATAGGGCCCTGCGTCACCGCGAATGATCGCATCCTTGGGAACAACGATGCGCGGCGCGCGCTCGCCGGACGGGACATAGGCGGTCAGTGCGAGACCCGCGGCAAGAGGACTCTTGTCCTTCATGATCGCGAGCACAGCACGGAACGTGCGCGCGCGCGGATCGATCTCTGGAATGACGCGAATGCCGACCGCAACCAACGACGCGCCTGTCGCGGACTCAATGTCGATAGGAATGGCGCGGGTTTCCTTCTTCGCTGCGTCTGCGACCAAGGCGTCGGCCGCTGCGAGAAACTCCTGTGGGATCTCAAACCACGCTTCAAGGCGATCGGTGCCGAGCAGGTCGACGATGGCGCCACCCTCGGCAATCCACGCGCCCACTTCGGCGTGTCGCTGGGTCACAACTCCTGCAAAGGGCGCGCGAACCGCGTGATCTTCTACCTTCTTGGCCAGCAGCAAACCCTGCTGCTCTGTCACCGTCACCGCAGCGCGAGCTTGCGCGACTTGGGCGACAGCGATCGAAAGCCCGCTCTCAGCGTCGGCGATTTCGCGAGGATTGGTTCCACCCTGTGCCGCAGCACGACGCACGAGTTCGAGCGCACGCGCGGTGCGGCCGTGCATCGCCTCGCGCTCGGCGACCGCCACACGCGCAAGGGCGAGGCTGGCGTCGTTGGCTGCGAGTTCGAGTTTGGCGCGCGTGTCATCAAGCCGCACGAGGACCGTGCCCTCTGCAGCAAACTCGCCTTCGCGGACCGCAACTTCGCGCACGATTCCGCCATCTTGCGCGGCGATCGTGGAGCGCCGTGCAGCACGCAACTCCCCAAAGACCTTCTTGCGTGGTGCAAGCATCGCGGAGCGAGCCTCGGCCACACGCACGGGAGTCGGCGGCGGACCTTCACTTGGTGCCGTGGACGCGCCGTCCTGCGCCCACGCCGTGGGAAACAGGCACACCAAGGACGCAGCGATCACTCCGACGACACGACGCAAGTCTTGAGACATAGGGCGCGCATGGTAGCGATGGCAGACATGGCCGACCCTCGTTCGCTACCATCCCCGCCCCTCAACGAGTCGAGAGAAACACTATGGAAGCAGGAATCGTCGGTCTCCCCAATGTCGGTAAGAGCACGCTCTTCAACGCCCTCACTGCTGCGGGCATCGAAGCTGCGAATTACCCATTCTGCACCATCGAGCCCAATGTCGGCGTCGTGAGCGTTCCCGACGATCGCCTCGAGCGCATCCAGAAGTTCGTCAAGACGCAGAAAGTCATTCCTGCTGCGGTGCGACTCGTGGACATCGCGGGCATCGTCAAAGGTGCCTCCACAGGCGAGGGACTCGGAAACAAGTTCCTCTCGCACATCCGCGAAGTGGACGCGGTCCTGCATGTCGTTCGCTGCTTCATCGATCCCGATGTCACCCATGTTGAAGGCACCGTGGATCCGCTGCGCGACATCGGCACGATTGAGACTGAGCTCCTGCTCGCCGACCTTCAGGTCGTCGAAGGCTCGCTCGACAAGACGCGGCGCACCGCCAAGGGCGGCGACAAGGAAGCGATCCTCCGCGTCGCTGTGCTCGAGAAGTGTTACGCCGCGCTCAACGCTGGCGAACCCGTGCGCTCGGTGCGCTTCGAAGGTGACGAGGTCAAAGCGGTCGCCGCGCTCGGGATGATCACAGGCAAGCCCACGCTCTATGTTGCCAATGTCGACGAGTCGCAAGTTGGTGGCGATGGCACGAACGAAAGTGAACTCGTCGCCCGCGTGCGAGCTCACGCCAAGACCACTGGTGGCGAGGTCGTCGTTGTTTGCGCCAAGATCGAGAGCGAGCTCGCTGAGCTCTCTGCGTCCGATCGCACTGAAATGCTCGAAAGCATGGGGATGAAGGAGCCTGCGCTGGCGACAGTCGTCCGCGGCACCTACACGCTCCTTGGGCTGCAGAGCTACTTCACAGCAGGCGAGAAGGAAGTGCGCGCCTGGACGATCCACAAGGGCTTTACGGCGCCTCAGGCTGCGGGCGTCATCCACACTGACTTCGAGCGTGGATTCATTCGCGCCGAGATCTACACCCTCGCGGACCTCGAGCAGTTCCACAGCGAGAAGGCGATCCGCGAAGCAGGCAAGCTGCGTTCTGAAGGCAAGAACTATGTGATGCACGATGGTGACATCACGCACTTCTTGTTCAACGTCTAACGACCTCAACCAGCGCGCCGTCGGAACTTGAAGACTCCACAGGGAGCTGTCTTCGACGCCCGTTTCACGCTCGGCAAAAAGGGCAAGACCCCGCCAGAGGCAGGGCCAGACCCTTCAATCATCAAAGTCCGCGTTCGCTGGAATTCAGCGGCGACGGCGACCAGCGAGTCCTGCGAGTCCGAGCAGCGCGATGGCGCTTGGAGCTGGCACAACCGCGAAGGTCATGTTGTCAAAGGTCGCGAACACATCGTTGGTGCCGCCTGGAAGAGGCTGCGCGCTGATGGTGATCGCGGTGATCGCGGAGGTCGTCGAGTAGAACCCGACGAACGCGGTCGCGGAATCCACGAAGCCGATGTAGGAGGTGCCATCCTGCATCGAGAGCTGAACGATGCTTGGAACGACATTGAAGTTGATGTCGGTTCCGTAGATGTTGCCCGCCACACCCTGCACGGCAAGGCCCGTGAAGGAGATGGTCATCGGCTCGGGAGCGTTGGTCGAAAGCGCTTGGCTCGAGCCAACCGCGCCGACGAAGATGCCACCAGGAGCGGCGGCAGACCAGTTGACGCCACCGATGGAACCAGCGAGCGGGCTTCCGTAGAAGCCGTTGTAGCTCTCGAAGGTCTCGGTGTACATCGCCGCGTCGCTCGCGGTGGCGTAGTTGTCCCACACGAACTCATTCGTGAAGACAATGATCGCTGCCGACGAAGTCGTCGCGACGACTGCGGCGGCCAGGCATGGAAGAAGGACAAGGTTCGCGTTGCGTTTCATAAACAGCTCCTGAAGGGCCCACCCCGGAATGAGGGGCGGACGGTGCACACAAACAGAGGACTTTGATGAGGGGACAGGACAGGACTACAAGTCGGGACTACTTCACTTCGCGTGAAGGTGCTGCCACTCGCGTGCCATACACCTTCGTCGTTTTCCGTTCGGTGACCGTGTTTGGTGTCTTGGCTGGGATGAGCCAAAAAACACAAGCAGGGTCGTTCAGCACGGATGCTCCGCGCTGCCCAAACCCTGCTCTCCGACCACAAGATGGACCAGGATGCCGCCGAAGCAAATGGTCCGAAACAGAATTCCCGAATTGATGTCTCTACACAACTTCGTCCTGCATGAACGGTCGCCTACCGCCAACGCGCGTCGACTCGAACCGCCGCAGCGAGTCGCTCCCGATACTCCTCGAACTCGATGCAGCAGCCCCCAAACTGCGCCATGTGCTCGTTGGACTCTTGGCTGTCGAGCAAGATGTAACCGCCTGCCGCCAAACGCCTTTCGAGCTCAAGGAGGCAGAGCTTTGATGCGTTGCTTCCCCCGAGTTCGCGACGCGTGAACATGCTCTCGCCGAAGAACGCGCCACCGATGGCGACGCCGTAGAGCCCCCCGACGAGGACGCCGCCACGCCACGCCTCGACAGAGTGGGCAAACCCCTCATGATGGAGTTCGGTGTAGACATCGATCATCCGCGGCAGGACCCACGAGGGGTTTTCCTCCGCCCGCGCCTCGGCGCAAAGTTCCATCACGCGGCGGAACTCCGTGTCGACCCGAAACTCGAAGGGCTGCTTGCGGGCAAGCCGTTCGAGCGAGCGCGGCACATGGATCGCGCCGATGGGCAGGACGAACCGCGGCTCGCTGACGATCCAGTGAATGACATCGTCTTCGTCACCCATCGGGAAGAACCCGTTGAGGTACGCAGTGAGGACCGACTCAGCGTCGAATCGATGGGCGATGCCAGCGTGGTAGTACACGGAGGATTACTTCAGGCGCGAGAGCACGCGGACTTGGGCAAACTGGCGATGTCCTTCGGGTCCCGAATGGAAGCCGTATCCCGACTCCTTGCACCCGACCCACGGGCAGCCGTCGGCGCCACCGCATCCTTGATTGACTCCAACCATGCCCGCGTCGATGCGCGCGGCAACCGCGGAGGCGCGAGTGGTATCCCGCCCAAAAACCGCTGCGCCCAGGCCAAAAGGCGAGTCGTTGGCCAGATCAACCGCCTCATCAATGGTGGTGAACGACTGCACGCACGCGACGGGGCCAAAGGTCTCATCGCGCATGATGTCCATGGTGTGGTTCACGCCCGTGAGAATCGTCGGCGCCACGAAGTTGCCGCGACTGTTCGGTTCGTCGCTGCCGCCACCGTGGAGCGCCGTCGCGCCTGAGGCGATCGCAGCGTCAATCTGCGCCACGACCTTGGCCTTCTGTCGCGCGGAAACCATTGGGCCGACCTGCACGCCTTCGACGGCCGGATCGCCCTGCACAAGCGCGCGGGTCTTGCTCAGCATGGACTCCACAAACGCGCGGTGGATCCGCGCATCGACATAGATCCGCTCGGTACTTACGCAGACTTGACCTGCGTTTCGAAAGCTGTTTCGCACGGCAAATGCCGACGCAAGTTCGAGGTCGGCGTCGTCAAGGACCACGAGCGGATCCTTGCCGCCGAGCTCCAGAATGACGCGTTTCAGGCCTGGACCAGCGTCCCCGAGGATGCGCTTGCCGGTCTCACGACTACCCGTAAAGACGATGAGGTTCACATCCGCCAGCACCAACGCCCGCCCCTGCTTCCCGTCTCCAATCACCACCGAGAGGACGCCATCGGGCAGGAATTCGTTGAGGATCTTGGCGTATTCGCAGGCCACGAGCGTGGTCTCTTCACTGGGCTTGAGCAGCACGGTGTTGCCCGCCACCAGCGCGGGAATGACCGACTGGTGCGGCATGAGCAGCGGGAAATTCCACGGGGTGATGGCCGCGCAGACCCCCAATGGCGCGTAGCGCAAGATGCTCGAAACGCGCGTGTCTTCACGCGGCGTGTCCGCGAGCGCCGTCACGATTTCATCGAGTTCGCCGCCGAGTCCCTCGGCGCAGTAGTTCGCCTCGCCGATCGCCTCTTGGATGGGTTTACCCATTTCACGAGAGGCAAGCGCTCCAAGTCGTGTGGCCTCCGACTTGAGCCGCGCCGCGGCAGGGCGCAGGATTTCCGCGCGTTGCGCGTGTGTGAGCGCCCCCCAACTTTGCTGCGCAATCCGCGCGGCCTCGACCATTGCCGCGATTCCCTCGATGGGTGTGAGCGCCACACTCCCCACGACGGTTCCATGCGCTGGATCGATGGAGACGAGTTCGGGGAGGGCGGTCTGCGTCGAGGTCATGCGCCAAGACTAGCACGGGTGACGGCCGATATTGAGTAAGCACGAACCTCCCCTCAACTCGCTGATCGAGTGATTGCCGCCGCTGCCAGAGTTCGCTACATTGCGCGACCCTCCCCAGATGGGCCGTCGAGGACTGCGCACCACGCAGGCCTCGCATGGAGCACCAACGCGGCCTTTGCCGGTGCCCCAGCCTTGGAGAATTGGCCGCGGACAGGATTCCTTGCCGCCGACGAACTCGTCGTGCGCGCTGGGACCTCCCGCGGGTGCGTGCCACGGTGGCTCGCACATCGTCGAGAGTCCCGCGACCGATTTCGAAGTCGCCGTATCAGGAACCGTCCGCAACGAACTCAGTGGTCAGCACGATCCGAGCTGCGCTTTGGCCATCCCGATGGCCCGTGGTGTAAAGGTAGCACAAGTGGTTTTGGTCCATTTAGTCTTGGTTCGAATCCAGGCGGGCCAGTTCAGGATCGCGACATTCCGCTAGTCGTCGCGGCGCTCGAGCGCCGAGATGAGCAACACACCCTCACCCAATCGCGGGCTCGTCGCCGTCATCCTTGCCGCAGGCAAAGGCACGCGCATGCAGTCCGACCTCCCAAAGGTCATGCATCGAGTGATGGGACGCGCGATGGTGCACTGGGTCGTTGACGCCGCGCGAGCGGCAGGCGCGACGAAGATCGTGCTCGTCATCGGTCACGGCGCGGAGTTGCTGCGTGCCGAGTTTGCCGAGGCCAATGATGTCGAATTCGCGCTGCAAGAGCGGCAACTCGGGACTGGCCACGCGGTCATGATGGCCAAGGCGAACCTCACGAGCGTGGCTTCGAACAGCGACGCATTTGTCCTGTGCGGCGATGGACCACTCATTCGCGCCGAGACGCTTTCGACGCTGCTTTCGGTGCATCGCACGGCTGGCGCGGCCGCGACGCTCGCCACGAGTGTGATCGCTGACCCCAAGGGCTACGGTCGCATCGTGCGCGATGCCAATGGCGCACTCGCGCGCATCGTTGAGCAGAAAGACGCCAGCGAAGCCGAGCGGCAGATCAACGAAGTGAACCCGAGCTACTACTGCTTCCGCGCCGACGCGCTCTTTGGTGCGCTCGATCGCGTGGGAAACACCAACGCCAGCAGCGAGTACTACATCACGGATGTCTTTGAGATCCTCCGCAAGGACGGGCGCATCGTTGCGGCCGTCGACGCGGTTCCGAGCGAAGATGTCCTCTCGATCAACGACCCCACGCAGCTCGCAGAGGTTGATGGAATCCTCCGCGCGCGTCACGCCACAACACGCGGCGTTCAGCGTGATCTCCAGAACGGAGCGCAGCGATGAGCGCCAACGATCGAAATCACCTGAAGGTCTTCGCGGGAAGCAGCGCGCGCGAACTCACGCAGGGGATCTGCGCGCATCTCGATCTGCCCGTCGGTCTCGGGACCGTCACGCGCTTTCCTGACGGCGAGACGATGGTGAAGGTCGACGAGGATGTGCGCGGACGCGATGTCTATGTCGTGCTCTCGACCTGCGAACCCGTCAACGACAACTTGATGGAGCTCCTCGTCTTCATCGACTGCCTTCGCCGCGCCAGCGCCAAGCGAATCACCGCCGTGATCCCTTACTACGGGTACGCCCGCCAAGACCGCAAAGACGAAGGTCGCGTGCCGATCACCGCGAAGCTCGTGGCCAATCTCATCGTCGCCGCAGGCGCTGAGCGCGTCCTGTGCATGGATCTCCACGCCGCGCAGATCCAGGGTTTCTTCGACATTCCCGTGGACCACATCAGCGCCACGCCCGTGTTCGCGGATCACTTCCTCAAGATTCGCGAATCGCTCGGCGACATCGTGGTGGTCTCACCTGATGTTGGCAATGTCAAAGTCGCGAACATGTTTGCCAATGTCCTCTCCTGCGATCTCGCGATCATCGACAAGCGTCGACTCTCGGGCTCGAAGGTCGTCGTGAAGAATCTCATCGGCGATGTCGAGGGTCGCACCGTCGTGATGTTCGACGACATGATCTCGACCGCAGGCACCGTGTGCGAGGCGGCGCGCCTCGTCATGGAGCGCGGCGCCACCGATGTCATTGCGGCGTGCACGCACCCAGTCCTTGTCGGGCTTGCCATGCAGCGATTGCTCGACAGTCCGATTTCAAAGGTCATCGTCGCCGACACGATTCCTTGCGGCGCACGCACCAAGCCGCTCGACTCCAAGATCGAAGTGCTCACCGTCGCGCCGCTCATCGGCGAGGCGATTCATCGCATTCACCACGACCAATCCATTTCCGCGCTCTTCCGGCATGCCGGCGGAGCCAAGCGCTAAGCGCGCGTCCGACGCCGACCGCGTCGGATGCTCGCGAGAGCGCCTCTTTCCCTCGTTCATTCACACCCTTTCAGAATCGGAGTACATGCAATGGCCAAGGAAGTTCCAACCATCCAGGCGTCCACGCGCGACCGCCTCGGCAGCCGCTATTCGAAGCGTCTTCGCGCAGCGGGACGCCTTCCCGCAGTCATCTACGGTCACGGCAGCGAGCCGCTCTCGGTCCATGTCGACGAGAAGATCACCGTCGGTGCGCTCAAGAAGGGCCTCCATGTGCTCAACCTCGAGATCGAGGGTAAGGCCGCAGAGACCTGCCTTGTGCGCGACCTGCAGTTCGGATTCCTCGGCGACAACGTGATCCACATGGATCTTGCGCGCGTGAACCTCGACGAAGTCGTGAATGTCGTCGTCTCCTTCGAGTTCTACGGCGCGCCAGACGCGGCCAAGCGCTCGGGCGTCGTCATCGTCAACGAGCTCAGCGACATCCATGTCGTGTGCAAGGTGCGCGACATCCCCGAGCACATCCGCATCGACCTCACCACGATGCACGAGGACACCTTCACCGCGGGCATGCTCAAGCTCCCCGCTGGCGTCGCCATCGCTGGCGATTCGCACGCTGTGATCGTCCGCGTCCAGATCGTCAAGGAAGAGGCGACCGCCGAGGCCGCTGCTCCAGCCGCCGCAGCCGCTCCTGCAGCAGCAGCGCCAGCAGCCGGCGCCGACAAGAAGGACGACAAGAAGTAAGGAACGAGTTCGAAACCAACTGGCCGTGGAGCACGGCAAGACATCAGAGAACCCAGCAACAGGAACGAGAGCACCTCGAAAGCACCATGAAGATCGTCGTCGGACTCGGCAACCCAGGACTCGAATACCAGCGAACGCGCCACAATGTGGGCTTCGACTGCATCGATCGTCTTGCGCGCAGAGTCTGCGACGCTTCGCAAACGCCGCGCGCGCGCTTCCAAGCGCTCGCCGTCGAAGGCGAGAAGTCGGGAGAGAAGGTTCTCCTTCTCAAGCCGATGACCTACATGAATCTCTCAGGCTCGTCGGTCGCGGAAGCGTTGCGCTTTTACAAGCTCGATGCGACCAACGACCTCCTGGTGATCGTCGACGACATCGCCCTCCCCTGCGGAGCCATTCGGCTTCGCAGCGAGGGCAGCGCCGGCGGCCACAACGGGCTCTCAGATATTGAAACCAAGCTCTCGACGCATCTCTACGCGCGTTGCCGTATCGGCATCGACGCGCCAGGGCGCCTCGGTCAGAAGGAGTATGTGCTCGGTCGATTTCGCGAGGACCAACAACCGCTCGTCGAGGAGGCGCTCAGCCTCGCCACCGACGCGGCGGAATGTTGGATCACCCGCGGCATCACCGAGGCCATGAATCGATTCAACCGCCGCGCGGTCGACGACCGCCCGACGAATACCCCCGCGAAACCCGCGGATTCCAATGGTCCTGCGGGACTTCCGCCTGGACTCAACAACTAACGACACGCATCACCCGCTGCTCGCGCAGCACAGAATGGAAAGCACAATGTCTGAGATCCGCAACAACACCTACGAAGGCATGTTCCTCTTCCCGCAGACGGTCGCCGCCGACCTGCAAGGCGCAGCCGACCACATCCTCGAGACGCTCTCCAAGGGCGGCGCACAACTCATCAGCCTCTGCAAGTGGGATGAGCGTCGCCTCGCCTACGACATCAAGGGCAACAAGCGCGGCGTCTACTTCCTCGCGTACTTCAAGTGCGATGCGCAGCGCCTCACCGCCATCGAGCGTGACTGCCGACTCAGCGAGCGACTCCTGCGTTCGATGATCACGCGCGCTGATCATGTCACCCCTGAGCAGATCACTGCGATGGATGGCCGTCAGCAACTCGCCGACGAGATCGCGCTCCGTAAGACGCAGCCGGCTGCCGCGCCCGCCGCCGAGACAGCGACCGTGACTGCTGCCGTGACTGCTGCCGTGACTGCTGCCGTGACCTCTGCTGAGTAAGCCGTCGCGCCTCTCAGGCGATCAACCAGCAACAATCAACCGCCCGCGCGACAAGTTCGCTCGGGCGGTTTTCTTTTTTCGGACGACGAGCGAGTTACTCAGCGAGAGTCGGAGGCTCGAGGCGCATTCCCGACTCGTCGATGAGCGTGGTGATGTCGCACTCAAGACAGGCGAAGAGTTCTGCATGACGCCGCTCCAATTGCGCCCGATGCGCAGGATCGCTCGGCGACAGCGGGATGGCTGCCAGCGCGGCGCTCTCGGCGTCGCGCACAAAGGTCATCGGCGCCGACAGAACAGCAAGAGCGCGATCGACGGTGAGCACATCGAGCCGACCCTCCCACGCGGCGGCGTCAGGCGCGCCGCTGGCCAGCATCGCTCGCACCCCGCGCAGACGATTGACCGCACGCACGCGACACTCGCACGCTCCGTGAGGGAATCCCTGCATCGTGCCGTGGCGAATCGCGAGGACCTCCATCGAGAACAGCACATCGCACGCATCGTGGTGGTCAGCAATGGCGTGCGCTGCCAAGGAAACCAGCGAGACCTCGACACCCCTCGACTCGACCTTGAACGCGGCAGCCAACCGTTGCCCCAACTCATGTCCCGTCGAATCGGCGGCGATGCGTTCGAAGGCAGCCAACAGCGCGGCGCGCTCGTTTGGATCGGCCATGCGAACGCGGAGCGCCACAGCCTTACCCTGCTGCTCATCCCAATGCGGTCCCCTAAATCGTGAGGTCGGCAGATCAATCACCTCGTCGGCAATCCCACCGGGCGCCACGTAGAGATGACTCCACGCGAAGCGCTGCGCGACCAAGATCTGGTTGCATGACCATCCGCTCAAGCCCACTTCCTTAGTGCTTTCGTCCGCGAGTTTGTCGGGGTCCATGGCCATCACCGACTCGAAGCCGCGCATGATCGCCTGATTGGCTGATTGGTTCCAGCCGAGTCGAGTCTGCGCAGTGACCGCTGCGATCGCAGAACTGAACACTCCCAACAGCACAACCAGTACTGCGAGTTTCAGGAGCCCGCGCGCAGGAGTCCTCGCGGCGGCGTGTTGGCCTGCAATCCAACCTCGCGCATGCCACGCGCTCCAGACGCCGCACAGAAAGAGCGAGCTCAAGATCGACAGGAGCAGAGGAGACTCGACATGCCGCCAGAAGTTCGCCTTGTTCGAGACCTCGTCGATATCGAAGCGGGTGTCCGATGGGAAGAACCTCGCGTCGAATCCGATGGAAGCCCAGATGAGATCGCGGAAGATCGGAGTGACCACATTCGCAACAACAAGGAGGCAAAGGAAGGCAAGGAATGGCAGTGCGGTCGCAAGTCCAAACCCGCTGGCAATACCGCGGGTGAAGCCTGCAGCGCCAAAGCCCCAGCACAGGCCAATGAGCGCGACCGCGACGACCCACCCTCGCTCCGCTCCTGCCACCAACGGCATCGCCGCACCAACCATTTCCAGAGTGGCGAACGCGATCAGCGCGAAGACCGCGTACACCAAGAGCGCTACCAAGAACTTTGATCTCCACTTGGTTGCGCCTTCAAGTGGAAGCGTCGCCGTGAGGACCTCACCTTTCCGTGAGAGCTCGCCAAAGCTCAGGGCCACGGCAGTCCATGCTGGAACGAGGCAAAACGCGAACACATTGAGCGGCACCAAGAACCAGGAGCCATCGCGCCCAGTGGGTAGCCCCATCAGACGCGCCAACGACGGGGCCACGAGAGGCAGACCGCAGACGAGCAGCGCGATGGACGAAAGCACCCCAAGTGCGGGTCCGACGACAACCCGCGCGAGACGAAGGTCCTTGATGAGCAGCGTCTGCGTGATGGAGCGCTTGAAGGAAGCGCCTTGTTCAAGAGCGCGCGCGTTCATGGCAGCACCTCCATCCCGCGCAAGCGATCGGCGCAGGCTTCGTGAATCGAAAGGGGCACGCGCTCGATGCGAGCGTTGGGATGCGACGAAAGAATTCGTTGCTCGACCACCGCAACATCACCTTGGATCGTGAGCACCGCCGCGTCGTCAAGCCATCGCGTATGCACGAGATTCGGAGGTGGGACCCAGCCGCGGGGCACGCCGTGAACATGAAGGCGAGTCGTCTTAGTGACGAGCTCATCAGTCGGAACCGACTCGATCACCTTGCCGCGATCGACAAAGACGACGCGATCGGTCAACCGCGCGAGGTCGCCGAGTTGATGGGAGGCGATCAGCATCGTGGCACCGATCTCGCAGCGCATGCGCGCGAGCGTTTCGAGAACGACATCGTGGGTGACCGCGTCCACGCCAAGCAGCGGCTCGTCGAGCAACACGAGCGAAGGCCGATGGGAGAGTCCAAGCACAAACGCGAGTCGGGCCTGCATGCCACGCGAGAGATCCCGCACCTTGGCGGACCGATCAATCCCTAGGAGCCGCTGCAGCTGCGCGCACCAAGCGGAATCAAAGCGCGGTTGGAGCGCAGCGACATAGGCGATCGCGTCGCCCGCCGACATCCAGTCATAGGCGCTCAGCGTGTCAGGAACGAATCCAACGCGAGAGAGAAACTCCACGCGGGAGAGGCCCGCAGGAAGTTCAATCGCGCCCGCATCGAGCACCTCGGTCCCAACGATGCAGCGAAAGAGCGTGCTCTTGCCCGCGCCGTTGCGACCGACCAACCCGACCGACTCTCCCTCTGCGAGATTGAGATCAAACCCTGCCAACGCATGCACACGGCCAAAGCGCAGCGCGAGCGCTTTGCAGGTCAGCGCAAGTCCTCCCGCAAGTCCTCCCGCAAGTCCTCCCGCAAAGAACGCAGGGGTTGGCTCGAGGCGAGTTTCGGTTTCCTTCGGGGCATGACTCACGGTGCACCTCCTGGCTGGGTCGTTGCAGACGCGCGCTGGGCGCGGCGCACGAGTTGATCAAACTTGTCGGCGCTCATGCCCGCCGCACTCGCGAGTCGCGCGGCCTCGATGAGGTGTGCGAGCACGGCCTCGTCGCCGCTGGCCCGCGCCATCGCACGCGTACCGCCACGCACAACCATGCCCCGCCCCCGCTCTGGCTCAACCAGTTTTTCCCGCTCGAGCTCGGCGATCGCCTTGTGAACCGTGTTGGGATTCACGCCGAGCTCCTCGGCGATCGAGCGGACGCTCGGCAACAAGTCGCCCGCGGCATAAGTGCCGCGGGCGATCGAGGCGCGGAGTCCATCGGCGATCTGTCGGAAGATCGGCTGCGCGGCGCTGGAGTGGACAAGGAACGGAAGCGGCATGGTGTACTAGTACAGTAGTACACCGAATCGACCGCTTCGGATCCCCGCCTCCAACGGATTTCCAAAAATAGTCAGGCGCGCGCGCCCTCGCTCCGCGCGACGCGACACCACCGCGCCCGCCTGCGCCGCGACGCAGCAGCCTCAGCGTGAGACAACTCTTGGCAGCACCACCGACCGCAAGCGGCGACTACGCCGACGGTTGAACGCACCGCCCAAGCACCAGAGGGAGCCGCCGCAGCGGCGCCAAAGGACACCGTCGCCCGAGCACCAAGCGCCCTCCACGCCCAAGCACCAGAGGGAGTCACCGCCCGAGCACCAGAGACAGCCGCCGCTCAAGCACCAGAGGCAGTCACCGCCCAAGCACCAAAGGAAAACCACCGCCCAAGCACCAAAGGGAGCCGCCGCAGCGGCGACCGCTTAGATACGCGGCGACCGCTTAGATACGCGGCGACCGCTTAGATACGCGGCGACCGCTCAAAACGGAATCTCGTCCTCTTGGATCCCGCTGTGCGGCGCGCCGCCGCGGTTTCCGCCGCTCGAGCGCGATGGCGCGTAGTTCGCCTCTTCGGCGCCACCACCACCGCCGCCCGCGCCACCACGACCCTCTACAAACTGGAAGTCATCGATGACGACGCGCATCTTGGAGCGCTTCTGGCCGTCTTTGTCTTCCCACGAGTCGAGCTTGAGGCGTCCCTCGATGAAGATGGGCTTACCCTTGGTGAAGTACTTGGAGATGACCTCAGCCCGAGGTCCCCAGCACTCGCAGTCCACATAGGTCACTTCCTCACGGTCCTGTCCGTCCTTGGTCTTGAACTTGCGGTTGATCGCAATCGAGATGTCCGCGACAGGCTGGTTGCCCGCCGTGTGCTTGAGCTGGACATCGCGCGTGAGGTTGCCCATGAGGATGACTTTGTTGTAGCTGGCCATGTGTTTGTTCCTTTGGCTTGCGCCGGTTGTTGCCCGCCTTTAGGGAGGGCGTGTGCGCTGCGTTGGACCTCCCACGCAGCGCGAGCTTCTCTGACCCATCTCTCTGACCCACTTCTCTGACCCGCGGCTGAATCCGACGCGCGTGAGAGATCCCGATAGAAGGGGCTCCCTTTGCTACCGGGCCGCTCTTACGAACGGTTCACCTGACTTTTCCACCGTACCTTGAATGCGATGTTCGGATTCTATCAGGGTATCGAACCGACAGGTCTTCCACCCCCGACTTCCCCGAAAAAGTCCCAGGGCTCCGACCGCCACCGATCCGCCCCTTCCCTTTTGAGCGGGTTTCTCCCATACTGCGCGGCTCGCCACTCGTTGGGCGCCTCGACCGCGTTGGTCTCTGGCGTCCTAACTCACGGGGCCTTGCCCCAGGACAGCGACTCATGGCCCGCCCAGTTGAATTGCTTTTGCTTCAGAATGTCGAAAACCTCGGCATCGTCGGTGACATCGTGAAGGTCCGCGCGGGTTTCGCGCGCAACTACCTGCTCCCGCACGCCTTGGCGGAGCATCCCACCGAAGCCAAGATCGAAGCCCTCAAGGAAATCCGCGCCAAGGCGCTCGCAACGCTCGCCTCGCAGCGTGCGCAGCGCTCGGAGACGATCGCCAAGCTCACGGGCGTCACTATCAAGCTCACCCGCAGCTGCAACGATCAGGGCGTGCTCTACGGCTCGATCACCCAGCGCGATATCGCCGATGCGCTCGTGGCTGCTGGCTACGCCGTGGACATGCGCGCTGTCCGTCTCGCGGCGCCGTTCCGTCGCATTGGTTCCTACACCTGCACGATCCAGTTCGAGCGCGATCTGCGCGCGGACATCTCCATCGATGTCGCAGCCGATCGCGCGCTCGAGCTCATCGAGGCGCAGCGTCAAGCTGACCTCGTCGCCGAAGCCGCGATCTCCGCGTCGGAAGCCGAGGACCGTGAGGAAATGGCCTCGAAGCCACGCCGCCCGAAGTCCAAGGCGTGAGTTGAACAACAGTTGAAAAACGACAACGCCCTGTTCGCAGGGCGTTGTTGTTTTTCATCTTCGTGTGGGACTTGCTTCAGGCACGCTCAGGCGCCGCGACCGAACTCACGATCGAGGTAGCGCGCGACATAGTCAAGGATGCTCGAGCACTCAGGGATCTCCGCGTTGGAGGTTCCGCCCATGGGTTCGAAGCGCATGCCTTTGAATCGATCGCAGGCATCGGGAAGCGAAAGTCCGTGCTGCAGGCAGAGGCTGAAAGCGCGGCAAAAGCCTTGGATCAGGCCTGAAAGCGTCGATCCCTCTTTGGACATCTTGATGAAGATCTCGCCTGGGCGCCCGTCCTCAAACAACCCGATTGTCAGATACCCCTCGTGTCCGTTGATCGCGAACTTGTGGGTCAAGGAACGCCGCGTTTGCGGCAGAACTTCTCGGTGAAGTGAGGTCAGGGCGGGCATCGGTTCCATCCTTGGATCTGTTCTCTTTGTCGGCACAATCGGCGGTCAAACTCGACCAACCCAGCACGCGGTTGGCACACACGCACACCTCTCCTCCGAGCGAGGCACCGCACTCCATCGTGCTGCGCGCCTCGTCGATCTGCCGCTAGGCAGATCACCGATCGTAACGAGAACCAATCCCCCTGTGTCCGCTCGAAAGACGCGTTGATTTCACTCGTCGTACCTCGCGGCGCGCGTCAGACCTGCAGCCGCTTGCGGAGGACCGCTGCGAGGGACTTCGGCTCAAGGAATGCCTTGGGCGGACGAAGGTAGACATCGGTGAGGCCCGATGAGTCGGGACTCCCGACGAGGCGCACCACTCCCTGCACGCCGTGCAGCAACCGCTCGAGTTCGCGCGGTCGAGAGGTGCGAAGGATGACATCAGGATCGGCCCGCGTGATCGACCGCACGCCAAGTGTCGCGGCGCGCAGACGAAGGTCAGCGAGCTCAAAGAGTGTCTTCGTCGCCACGGGCGCGCTGCCGTAGGCGCTCTCAAGATCGCGCACCACTCCGTCGAGTGCAACAAGTGTGTCAGCTTGCCCGATGCGGCGATACGCCTCCATGCGTCGCGCGTCACTGGGAATCCAACTCTTGGGCACGATGCCTGCAAGACCAATGTCGACGATGGTGTCGAGCGGCGAGACCTTCACCTCGTTGCGCAGCCCCGCCACTGATTGCTCGAGCAACTGGCAGTACATCTCGTAGCCAACGGCGCAGATGTGGCCGCTCTGCTCGGCACCAAGCAGATTGCCCGCGCCACGAAGCTCAAGATCACGCATGGCGATGCGAAAACCCGCGCCAAGCATGGAGAATTCCTCGACGGCGTGCAGGCGCTTCAGGGCCTCGGCGCGCACGGGTCGGTCTTTCGGCAGCACGAGATAGCAATACGCTCGGTGCTTCCACCGTCCGACGCGGCCGCGCAACTGGTGGAGTTCGGCCAGGCCGAACATGTGCGCGTTGTTGATGATCATGGTGTTCGCGGTCGGGATGTCGATGCCGCTCTCGATGATCGTGGTGGACACGAAGATGTCTGCGTCACCGCGCATGAAGCGAAGCATCGCGTCTTCGAGTTCTTTCGGAGCCATCTGACCGTGACCAACGGCGATGCGCGCATCAGGCGCGAGGCGCTGCAGATCATCCGCAACACTCCGCAAATCAGTGATTCGATTGTGCACGAAGAACACTTGTCCTTCGCGCGCGAGTTCTCGGAGAATCGCCTGTTGGATGCGCCGCTCGTTGTAGGGGATGACCTCGGTCACGATGGCGCGGCGATCGGCGGGCGCCGTGGTAAGCGAGCTGATGTCGCGCAAGCCAAGCATCGACATGTGCAGCGTGCGCGGAATCGGAGTCGCCGAAAGCGTCAGCACATCGGCGGTGACACGAAACTCCAGCAGTCGCGTCTTATGTTCGACGCCGAAGCGCTGCTCTTCGTCGACGATGACCAGCCCGAGGTTTTTGAACGCGACATCCTTCGACAAGACACGGTGGGTGCCGATGATGACATCGACGCGGCCCTCGGCGAGCGCGTCGAGCGTCTTGCGTTGCTCGGCGTCACTCTTGAAGCGACTCACGCTCTCCACACGAAACGGATAGCCGCGAAAGCGATCGCGGAAACTTCGCTCATGCTGCTCGCAGAGCACGGTTGTTGGCACAAGCACGGCGACCTGCGATCCCGCATCAACGGCCTTGAACGCCGCGCGAATGGCGATCTCGGTCTTTCCGAAACCGACATCGCCGCAGACGAGTCGATCCATGGGACGCGGGCGTTCCATGTCGCGTTTCGTGGCAGCGATGGCGGAAAGCTGATCCTCGGTTTCCTCGTAGGGGAACTGCGACTCAAACTCGCGCTGCCAGTCGGTATCCGCGGGAAAGGCCAGACCCTTGGTGGCCGCGCGCGCCGCTTGGACGCGCAGCAATTCGCTCGCGAAGTCGCGCGCCGACTCTTCGGCCTCTTCCTTGGCGCGCTTCCATCGCTTGCCACCGATCGTCGAGAGCTTCGGCCGCACACTCCCCGCGCCAACATAACGCTGAACCAGCTCGATTCGGGTCGCGGGCACATGGATCTTCGCGCCACCGTCAAACTCCAGCGTGAGAAACTCCTGCGCGGGTTCGTCGGGCGCGAGCAGCGTGCCTTCAGGACGAATCAGCTGCAAGCCGACGAAGAGCGCGATGCCGTGATCGCGATGGACCACATAGTCGCCTGGCTCAAATCCAAGGAACGCGTCTTTCGCGCGCGCGCCAGCAAGCGTGCGACCGCGACGACGCACCGGCGGCCGATGCAGCACTTCACTCGCCGAGACGACGATTCCTTCTTGGCCAGGAGCGTCGATCAGAAATCCGCGAGCGAAGTGTCCGACAGCAAGCGTGAACGAAGGCGCGTGCGCGTGCATCGCCAACAACTCAGTCATGCGCGCGCGTTCGCCATCACTCTCACAGACGATCACCGCGCTGCGCCCCTGTGCCAAGGCTGCGACTTCGCCCGCGGCTTTCGCGGCGTCTTCATCGAAGCTCGGAACCACGCGCGCTGCGAGCGTGCGCGTGGCACCGAGCGCTGCGCCCGTCGCGGGTGGAAGCGCGCTCGGCGCCGCAGCGCGCGGCTGATTTTTCGTCGGCGCAGGGCCAAACGCGTGGAGTTCGATGATGGCGACCGAGCGCTGCGCGATGGCTGTGAGCGTCGCGGGCGGACCGAACACGCCGCGTCCATCGCGGACGCGATCCCAATACGCCCTTGCTTGCTCGATGATTTCGGACATCTCCGCGAGCACCGTCACTGTCGTCGTCGGCAGGCAATGCGCAAACGGCTGCGCGCCCGCGCCTGATTTGGCGTCACCGAGGACTGCGTCGAGCGCGACAGCCACGAGTTCGACCTTCTCGACCTTTCGATCAGACGCCTGCGTGGCGATGTCGATCTCAAACATGCGCTCGATCTCGTTGCCGAAGAAGTCGAGCCGAATCGGCGCACCGCCGCCTGGTGGGCAGACATCGATGATGCCGCCCCGCACCGCGACTTCTCCAGGTGATTCCACCGATTCAACGCGTCGGTAGCCGCCTTCGACCAACCATGCGACAAGTTCCGTCGGCGCCACACGAGAACCAGGTGCAAGATCGCGCACGAGGGAAGCCATGCGCTTGGGTTCTGGCACCGACTGCATGAGCGCAGCAATCGGCGCGACGATCACTCGTGGTGGTGTTCCGTCGGCAAGCCGACGCACCACCGCGAGTCGTGCGACGGTGAGATCCGCGCTTGGACTCGTCTCACCAGGCAATACTTCGATCGCAGGAAACGGGACAGCGTCGACACCGAGGCTGCGCAACTCTTCGACGGCATCGTCTGCTTCGTCGAGATGCGCCACGACGAGGAGCACGCAGGATTTCGCGTCAAGACGCTCTGCGGCGGCGCCAGCCAACAACGAGGGCATGCTGCCCGCGGATCCGTCGACGACGGTGGTCCCACGATGCTCGAGCGCGTAGTCGACGAGTGGAAGTAGCGTGCGCGTGAAGAAGGGTTGGACCGCAGCGCGCAATGGAGTTTGATCGACGCCCCTTGGCGCCGCGGTCATGGCGCGGTCCCGTGTCGAGTCGCTTCCGTCAGCGGCTGCTTCCACACCTCATCACTCGCGCGCAACGCCTGCAGTGTCCGCTCGCCCATGCCGTCGACTCGCGTGAGTTCATCGAGTGAACCCGGACGACCATGCAGCGCGCGATCGGCGATGACGCGCGCCGCGAGCGCTGGTCCGACTTCTTGAAGCAGCGCGAGTTCCGCTGCCGAGGCAGTCGCAAGATCGATGCGATGCCGCGGCGCAGCGATGCGCGCTCGCTCGCCCGTCGGAAGCAACACTCCCGCAGTGAACGCGACAACCAACGACACGGCGCCAAGCACGAGGGCGCCGTGCGCAATCCGCACAGCGTGGGCACCACGCTCAGGCGTCATGAAGCTGCTCCATCACCATGCACATCGTCATCGGGATCGGTGCCGTGCGCGTCGCCGTGCGTCATGCGCGAACGCAACATGAGCAGTTCTTTGAGAACAGGCTTGGCGTGCGCCCGCCGATCGAGCAAACCATCGCTCGCGGTAGCAGTGTCCTGAAGGCGCGACCACCACGCTCCTTCGATCCACTTGCGCGCCATCGAGCTCTTGAGCATTTCGCCGCCCCACCGCGCCTGCGACTCAGGGGTCCACGCGCCATGCCAACAACCGCCATCGCCGCCGTCACCCGAACTGGGCACTCCAAAGCCTGAGACAAACACGGGAAGCTCGCAACCGAGGTATCCATCGAGCAAATCGGTGATCGTGAGAAACTCGCGCGCAGGATCTTGGCCGAGCGCTTCGACGACGCGGACTCCGACCGCGAAGAACCCCAAGTTCTCACCGACGATTCGTTGCAAGAACGAAGTGGGCCACGCCGCACCATGCGCGCCGCACCAATGCTCCGCGCCTGGAGACTGGATCTCAAGAATCGCTTTGGCATCGCGTCGCGCGTCACGCACCGCCGCAGTCGCGGTGCGCACGAGTTCGATCATGCGCTCAATGCCGTCGCCGCGCCAAGTCGGAAGATTCGCGCCACTGGCTGTGATGAAGAACGGCGAGATCGCCTTGTATCGATCGGCCACGGCGCGCGCCTGATTCCAGATCAGTTCGCGAAACCGCTTGGCGTCGATGTGCGTGGCCAAGACATGATCAGGAATGGCGCACTTGCCGCCGTGATCGGAGGGACCGAAGTCGATGAGCGGACCGAAGATCACCCGCTTCTTCTCAGAGTGCGCCCACTGCACCCACGCGTCAATCTCTGAGAAATCCAGTTTGCCTGCGCGTTTCTCGATGCGACGCCACGGCGTGCGCAGCGCGATGACACCGAAACACTTGGCGGCGTCTGCGGCGGCGCCTGTGGGCGCAATCGCAGGATCGACGCACAAACCAAAGGCATCGCCGTTGATCCCTTTGCGCGCCATGCGACGCACGAGCAAGAAGTGCGAGTGCCGTTCGGCAAGCCGCTCGGCGGCAGCGACACCCAACGCGATGGCCTTGCGTGCGAGCCGTTCGGCCTCGGGACCATCCATGCAGCGGAGCGCCACACGAAACGCTTCGCGCGCTCCGTCCCATTGGTTGAGCGCTTCGCCACTCAGCGCGGGGTTCCACATCTGCCAGGATTCCGACTGCAAAATAAACTGCTTGATCAGCCAGCGCGCGATCTCGATAAAGAGGTCAAACGGTTCCTCTTGAGATGGGAGGAAGCAGGTTTGCAGCACGATCCGACCCGCGCTGCCTGCGTCGACAAGCAACGCGAGACCAACAGGATGCTCGCGATCGCTGCGGCAGACGATGAGTCCTCCATCGTGCACCACGGTGCCGAGCGTGGGTCGACCATCCGGACCAACGAGGTACGCGCTGCGCAGCGCCCACGATCCGTTGGATCCCGTTCCGTCAGGTCCTTTGGGGTCATGTACGCGGAATCGAAGCAATGTTCCTCACTGCATCCATGCAGGACTCGTCAGAGTGCATGCGGAGTTCTTGCAAGACTGTTGCGGAGTGCTGCGCCAAGCTGCGATTCCGCGCGGAGCGCCAATTGGGGTGGCGGAGTGTACTCTGTCGCACGATGGTTTCCTCGCTCCACTCCCTTTCCGCGCCGAGTGTGTTGCGCACCACCCTGAGCCTTCCCGATCGACGCGAAGGCAAGGTGCGCGATGTCTACCGCACCAGCGATTCGCCCAGCGCGCCGCTCCTCATCGTGGCCACCGATCGCCTCAGCGCCTTCGATGTGGTGATGCCCACCGCCATCCCGGGCAAGGGTCGTCTCCTCACCGCGATGAGCCTTGGTTGGTTTGGTTTTCTGCGCACACGCGGGATCATCGGCGACCATGTCCTCAGCACCGATCTCAGCGAAGTCGAGGGGCTTGGGGATGCCGAACTGAGGATGCTCGCGGGGCGCTCCATGCTCTGCCGTGCTGCGCGGGTCGTTCCCATTGAGTGCGTGGCGCGCGGCTACCTCGCGGGAAGCGGCTGGAGCGAGTACCGCCAAAGCGGAACCGTCTGCGGAATTCCTCTTCCGAGCGGCCTTGAGCAATGCAGCCGACTGCCACAACCGATCTTTACCCCCGCGACCAAGGCCGCCGAGGGTCACGATGAGAATGTCTCGTTTGAACAGGCTGCGAAGCAGGTCGGCGCGGGCCTGATGTCGCGTTTGCGTGACCTCACCTTGGCGATCTACAGCGCCGCAGCGCAGTACGCGTTGGAACGCGGAGTCATTCTCGCCGACACGAAGTTCGAGTTCGGTTTTGCGCTGGGCGCCGACGGAAAGCCAACCGACGAGCTCATCCTCGTCGATGAAGTGCTGACGCCTGATTCGTCGCGGTATTGGCCAGCATCGGAGTACGCGCCAGGCCGCGATCAAGCGAGCTATGACAAGCAGTTTGTCCGAAACCATCTCCTGCAACTCGTCGCCGACGGACGATGGAACAAGGAGCCGCCTGGCCCGCCACTTCCTGAAGAAGTCGTGGCCGCGACGCTGCTCCGTTACGAAGAGGCGCTCGCGAAACTCGCGCTCCCCGCCTTCAACGCGGTGCCCTGCGGAGAGAGCCGATGAGCGCGGTGGTGATCGATGGCAAGGCACTGAGCGCGGCCGTGCGGGAGCGTCTTGTGGCGCGGATCAAGCAGGCCAATCGACCCGTGCGACTTGACGCGGTCCTCACTGGAAACGATCGCGCCGCGGGCATCTACGCAGAGAATCAGGCCAAGACCTGCGCCGCCATCGGCATCGACTATCGATTGCATCGACTCGCCGATGGAGCGGGCTACGACGACATCGCGGGTCGCGTGCTCTTGCTCAACACCGATGAAGATGTCCGCGCCATCATGATGCATCTGCCGCTTCCTGCGGGGATCGATGTCGAGCGCGTGCAATCGCTCATCGCTCCTGAGAAGGATGTTGAAGGCGTCAATCCCGCGAACATCGGCAATGTTGTCTATGGACGACGAAGCCTCGTTCCCTGCACGGCACTCGCTGCGGTCGAGATGATCGAGTCGACGGGCGTCACGCTCCGCGGCGCGCGCTGCGTGATCGTGGGCGCGTCGAACATCGTCGGAAAACCGATCGCGGTCCTGCTCATGCGCGCTGAAGCAACGGTCATCTCGACGAATAAGTTCACCGTCGATCTTCCCTCGCTCACGCGCTCGGCCGATGTCGTGGTGGCGGCCGCGGGCGTTGCAGGCTTGATCACCCGCTCCATGGTCAAGCCAGGCGCCGTGGTGATTGATGTTGGCATCAACCGTGTGGTCGGCCCCGACGGCAAGTCCATGACCGTTGGAGATGTTGCACACGAGGAAGTACGCGAAATCGCTGGGTTTTTGTCTCCCGTGCCAGGCGGTGTCGGCCCCATGACCGTCGCCATGCTTTTGCGAAACACCGTCGACGCAGCGCTGCGCTGAGAGGGTCGGGTGGTAGCATGATTCCTCGCCGCGATCCCGACTCACGGGCTCGCCACGAAAGGAACACCATGCTCGTACTTGCCTCGCTCGTGTCTGCAGCACTCCTCGGACTTCCCCAAGATCAAGGGAAGACCGTCCCCGCCACTCCCATCAAGCCCGCCACCGTTGCAGCACCCGCTGCTCCGCAGGCTCCCATCAAGAAGCTCGGCGTCGGCGACCCAGCTCCCGCGCTTCAGTACGACGCGTGGGTCAAGGGCGACAAGGTCACAGGCATCGAGAAGGGCAAGGTCCATGTCATCGAGTTCTGGGCAACTTGGTGCGGCCCATGCATCGCCGTCATGCCGCACTTGTCCGAGATTCAGAAGAAGAACCCCTCGGTCATCGTCGTGAGCGTTGCAGCAAGCGAGCGCGGCAAGGACGAGTCGTCCATGCTCGAGAAGGTCAAGACCTTCGTCGAAGGCAAGGGTGACACGATGGGCTACCGCATCGTCTTTGCGAGTGATCGCGAGAAGATGTCCAAGCCTTGGATGCAGGCCGCTGGCCAGAACGGCATCCCCTGCTCGTTCATCGTCGACAAGGATTCCAACATCGCTTGGATCGGCCACCCCGCCACGATGGACGCGCCATTGGCGCAAGTCCTCGCGGGTACCTGGGACGCCGCTGCAGCCAAGAAGCTCTTCGAGGAAGAGCGCGCCGCCGAAGAGGAGCAGAACAAGCTCCGCACCACGATGCGCGACGCGATGAAGTCGGGCGACTACGGTCCCGCGATTGACGCGATGAAGGCGAGCCTCGCAAAGGTTCCCAACGACGCGCTCAAGATGGAACTCATGCGCATTCTCGCGGGTCCTGCGGGCAAGCCCAACGAGGCGTGGAAGTACGGCGAGGAGCTCCTCGAGAGCGGCAAGAACAACGAAATGATGA
The DNA here is from genome assembly GCA_947490615.1 of Planctomycetaceae bacterium. Taxonomy (GTDB): domain Bacteria; phylum Planctomycetota; class Phycisphaerae; order Phycisphaerales; family SM1A02; genus QWPT01. Next base: position 286,727 of record CANLHK010000001.1, read on the forward strand.
TGAACCAGCTCGCGTGGACGATCGTCGATCCTGAGGGCGGCGTCGAGAAGCCAAACCTCGAGCTCGCCCGCAAGGCTGCCGAAGCTGGCATGAAGGCGGGCAAGGGCGAAAACGGCGCTTTGCTCGACACTTTCGCGCGCGTCCTGTTCCTCAAGGGTGAAGTCGCGCGCGCCATCGAGACGCAGAAGAAGGCGATCGAGAAGGCAGCCGATGGTCCGATGAAGGACGAAATGAAGACCACGCTTGCTGAGTACGAAGGCGCGTTGAAGAAGGCGTGAGCCAACTTCAGCTTCAGGGTTCTCAAGGACCACCACGAAGAAATCAAAGGGGCGAGCGCATCACGCGCTCGCCCCTCTTTCGTTGGCGGCTGTATTCTCGTAAGGCATGTCGCGGACAAATCAGTTTGGAGGCTCGCTTAGCGAGGGCATCAAGAAGCGCGTGGTCGTCATCGGTGCTGGCATCGTCGGTGCCTCAACGGCGTGGCATCTCGCGCGTCGCGGTTGCGAAGTCACCGTGGTTGAGCGCGACGAACAGTCGGCGATTCCTGAGAGTGCCAGCGGCGGCAACGCGGGCTTACTCTCGATCGGCCACTATCCACTCACGCGTCCTGGCGCCTCGTGGCGCGGCATGCGCTGGATGCTCTCGCGCACCGCACCGCTCTACATCAAGCCGCGACTGGATCGCGAACTGATTTCCTGGCTGTGGAACTTCCATCTCCATTGCAACCAACGCTCGCTTGATCGCTCGATGAGTCTGCTGGCCGAAATGGGTTGGCAAACACTGACCGTCCTTGAAGAGATGCTGAGCACCGAACAAATCGCCTGCGATTACGCGCGCGACGGTTGGCTTGATGTCGTCCTCAAGAAGGAGAACATGGCCGCTGCCGAGGCAGAAGCGCGCGCGTTAGAACGCTACGGCTACGCGTGGGAACGGCTCGACGGCGACGCGCTTCGAAAGCGCGATCCCTGCTTCCGCGCCGAGGTTGCCGGCGCGATCCACATGAAAGACAGCGCTCATTGCGCACCGAACGATCTCATCGCTGGACTTGTCGCTGCTCTCCCGCGACACGGCGTGACCATGCGCTACGGCTGCGCCGCGAGAAACTTTCGCCAGTCACGGTCAGGCACCATCTCGGCGGTCGAACTCGCCAACGGTGAAACGCTCCACGCCGATGCGGTGGTCCTGGCTGCGGGAGTCTGGAGCGATGCCCTTGGTCGACTCGCGGGTGTGAAGATCCCACTGCAAGGCGCGCGCGGCTACCACGCCCAACTTGACTTGCCTGATGCGGATCGCCCCGCGTTGCCTTCGACGGGACTCGTGCTGCACGAGACCTTTGTCGCGGTGACTCCGATGGAGCGCGGCGGCAAGAAGCAGCTGCGACTCGCGGGAACCTTGGAGATCGGTCCACTCGATCAACCGTGGATGCGCGAGCGCCTGTCCATGCTCTTCAAGGGAAGTGCCGCGTATCTGCACGGAATCGACCGCCTCGTGCGCACCAGCGAGTGGGCGGGCTATCGACCGTGTACCTCTGATGGACTGCCCGCTGTGGGTGCAGTGCGAAGGAAGCCTGGACTCTTCGTCGCCACAGGTCACGCCATGATGGGCATGACGCTCGGCCCTGTGACAGGCAAGGCGCTCGCGCAACTCATCGTTGGTCAACGACCATGCTTCGATCTCTCGATGCTCGATCCTGAGCGCTTCGAGTAGCAGGACTCACCAGAGCCACGCCGCACCGATGACGCCCGCGCTGTCGCCGAGACTCGCGCGCACAATCGGAGTCGTGCAAGAATCGCCAAAGGTGTAGTGCGCGACTTGCGCAGGAACGAGTTCCGTTGCTGCGCGGAGATTGCTCGCACCTCCGCCGAGGACGATGCAGTCGGGGTCAAGCGTGTTCACCACATCGCCAAGACTGATCGCCACGCGATTCGCCCAACGCGCAATCGTTGCACGCGCCTCTTCGTCCCCTGCCAGCGCAGCCGCCTCGATCTGCGGCAGCAACAGCGCGCGGCCAGTGCGTTGGAGAAACTCGCGCTCAACGGCAGAACCTGCGATGTACTGCTCGCGGCAATCGACCTGGCCGCAGTAACACGCGCGCGGTGCATGAGGGCGGCCTTCAGCGAGCGCTTCGCCCGCGAGTCCTTGTTGTTGACCGTGGCCGAACTCCCCGCCGACCCCGTTGCGTCCCTCACGAGCAGCACGATGAATGACGACGCCGCCACCGACACCCGTGCCGAGGATGACACCGAAGACGACTTCCGCGTCGCGCGCGGCGCCTGCGATCGATTCAGCCAGAGCAAAGCAGTTCGCGTCGTTGGCGAGACGCACCTTCCGCCGCAGCGCCCGAGCCAGGTCTTCCGAAAACGGCCGACCGTTCAAGCATGTTGAGTTCGAATTGCGCTGGAGTCCAGTGACGGGCGATCTCGAACCAGGCGCCCCGATTCCCACAGGCGTGCCTGCCGACAAACCGCAATCGACGGCAAGCCGATCGACGAGGTACACCACCGCGCGCACCGTTGCGTCGTAGTCGCCATGCGGAGTCGCCACGCGCTCGCGCCAGAGCACTTCCGATTCGCCGTGCACCACGGCGGCCTCAATCTTGGTTCCACCGAGATCCACACCAATGCGATTCGCAATCACGACTCGTCCTCACTGCTTCCTGAGGAAGCGTCATCACTGCCACGATCTCGGCCTTCCTCACCCTCGGCTTCACTCTCGTCTCCGTCCCCGTCCTCATCCGACTCTTGCTGCGCGCGCTGCGCCTCGAGGAGTCCGAGTGCGACTTCAAACGCGATGGCGGCGCCGAGTCGGGCCGTCGCGTCATCGAGATCATGCGGCGGACAGAGCTCCGCGATCTCCACGCCTCGCACCAAGCCTGAAGCGAGAATTCCGCGTAAGACGCGGCGAAACGCAGTGTCGGGCGCGATGCCCATCGCCGTCGGCGCAGACACTCCAGGAGCGAAGGCTGTCGCAAACACATCGAGATCAACCGACAAACAGATCTCACCCTCGTCAACGCCATCGTTGATCGCGTCCATCACGACATCGATGGTGTCGAGCGCAAAGCCGTCAGCATCGACCAGCGTCGCGCCCGCAAGTTCGGCCCGCGCAAACAACGACGCTGAGTTTCCAAGCCGCTGAACTCCCAGCGCGAGATAGCGAAACGGCGCGCTGCGTGCCTTGCACCACTCCCAAGCCTGCGTGAATGGAGTGCCCGAGTTGGGTCCGTCTGCAGGAATGGGGCGAAGGTCGAGGTGCGCATCAAAGTTGATGCACGATGGCGGCGTCCCTAGTGCTTGTGCGATCCCGAGAAAATGTCCGAAGGCAAGATCATGTCCACCGCCAAGAACGACAGGCAACGCGCCAGCGCGCACGATGCGCTCCACGGCATCGGCAAGTGCCTGCTGCGTGGCATGGACCGAACTTCCCGCGACGATGTCACCAAAGTCGATGAGCGTGACGCCTTCAACGACAGGAAACGACGCCATGCGCGCGCGCAATCGCGCGGGACCTTCGGCGGCACCCGCGCGTCCTTGGTTGGCGCGCACACCGAGGTCACTCGCGTACCCGATGAAGCAGATCGTCGGGTCGAAGTAATGCTCGAGTGGTTGCGTGAGATCAAGGCACTGCACCACTTGATGCCAGCGCTGCAGGTCAGGCGTCTCACCGTCGACGCGTCCTTTCCAAAGGGCGCGAATCGTGGCGTCTGCGGGGCGATAGTGGGCGAGCGATGCGGTCATGAGGTGCTCACTTCTTCTTTCCGCCAAACAAACCGTCGAGCGCATCGCCGACGCCGTCGAGCACCTTGCCCGCGCCCTCTTCGATGCCCTTGCCGAGTCCCTTGCCGATGTCGCCGAGTCCCTTGCCGACGCCCTTGAGCGCGTCCGAGGCACCGCGAATTCCCACATCGACCGCGTCACGCAACGGGCCGCCGATGAAACCGCCGATCCCCTCAACCGCGCCCTGCATGGCACCGACGACTTCCGAACCAAGGCCTTCGATGTTCGCGGCGATCACCGACTTCATCACCGCGCCGATGACGACGCCTGAAACTTCGCTCGCTAGGACATCGACTCCACCCTTGGAGCTGAGATCGCGCAAGACCAGATCGGGCAACTTCACGGGCACCACGCCATCCTTGCCGCCTGCAATGTTGCGGAGTCGCACCTCGATGCGCTCGATGCGCAACTCGCGGATGATCGCTTCGCGCGAGTCCGCGGTAGGCGGCGGAGATTCGGTGGATGGTGGCGGCGCAGTCTCTTGTGCGGGCATCGACTTCTTGAGGTTCTCCACAATGCGCTCGACATTGAGTGTGCCATCGGACGCCTTCTCAATCTCAAGCGTGAGGTCGCGGATCGCCAAGCGATCGATGACGATCACTGAACCGATGAGTCCTTGAAAGGGCGCATCGACCTCGATGGATCCCACGCTCAAGAACTTGACGGGCGCGAAGCCCGCAGGGTTGTCCACTTCGAGTCCTTCGATCGTGGACTTGCTCGAGAGCACACCGATGGAGACCTCGCGCACGCTTGTCGGCACGCCGAGAACATGGGTCCCAGCAAGAGAGATGCCCTGCTTGGCGATCGAGTCAATGAAGAGCAGCGCGCCGACGGCGAGAAGCACGCCCACGAGGAGCACCGCGATCACGATCCTGCGGAACTTCCTGAGAGGACGAGCTGCTGGCTGAGACATGGCGGACAGAATACGGCGTTTGCGCGGCATTGCGGGCGCGCGACACCCACCACGCTCTGCCATTATCATCGTCGCCCCATGCAGGAACCCGACATGCAATCGCCCGAGGCCATCACGGCGATGTCTCATGTGCGCTCGCTCCTTAGTTACATCGGAGAAGACCCTGATCGCGAGGGGCTCGTCGACACACCCGCGCGTGTGGTCAAGGCGATGCACGAACACTTCTGGGGTTACGCCGCCGATCCCTACGAGCCGCTGCAACGGACCTTCAGTGAGGTCGAGGGCTACGACGAACTCGTGCTCTTGCAGGACATCGAGATCCACAGCCACTGTGAACACCACATGGTTCCCTTCGTGGGCAAGGCTCATGTCGCCTACATCCCCAATGGGCGTGTCGTCGGGCTCTCCAAACTTGCCCGCGTCGTCGAGGTCTACTCCAAGCGCCTGCAGGTGCAAGAGAAGTTGACCGCACAGATCGCCAACGCCATCAACACCACGCTTCGACCGCACGGCGTGGCGGTGGTGATTCAGGCGCGACACTTCTGCATGTGCTACCGCGGTGTCCGCCAGCCCGGCGCCGTCACCACGACCTCGAAACTCCACGGTTCGTTCCTCTCGAACCCCGCCGCACGCATGGAGCTCTTCACGCTCCTGAGCCTGAAACCAGACTGATCGCCATGTCCGAAGTCACTGCTCCGTCGAACTCCCCTGCCGCCCCAAAGAAGATGGACGACATCGTCGCCTTGTGCCGACGCCGCGGTTTCATCTTCCAATCCTCGGAAATCTATGGCGGCATCAATGGCTTCTGGGATTACGGCCCGCTCGGCGCTAGCCTCAAGCGGAACCTGAAAAACGCCTGGTGGAACGATGTGGTGGAACGCGAACTCCTCGGTCCCGATGGCAACGCCGTCGACATCGTGGGCGTCGACTGCACGATCATCATGAATCCAAAGACCTGGGTTGCCTCAGGCCATGTCGGCGGATTTGCCGACCTCATGAGTACCTGCCGTCAATGCAAGAAGCTCATGCGCTGGGACCATGTCTGGGACATGACCTCCGAAAGCGACTGGCTGAAGTCGGTCGGAGAGCTCTACGGAACCGGCGAGTCGGTCACCAGCGAGTCGCTGTTGAAGTGGGCGCAGACCAAGGGTAAGAAACTTGCGCCAGGACTCGCGCTCGTGCGCAACCCGCAAGGGACGCTCAGCGCAGTTGTGCAACTGCTCGAGCAAGGCATGACCGCGATGCCGCTCAAGGAGTTCGTCCGCCATCTGGCCACCGAGCAGTTGTCCCGTGATGGACTGCAGACTCCCTGTCCGCATTGCGGTGGTGAACTCACCGAGCCGCGCCAGTTCAATCTCATGTTCGAGACCAACTGCGGCGCGGTGAAGGACGAGAATTCGCTGGCGTATCTCCGACCTGAAACGGCGCAAGGCATCTTCACCAACTTCTGGAATGTCTGCGACTCCACGCGCGTGAAGGTGCCGTTTGGCATCGCCCAGATCGGCAAGGCGTTTCGCAACGAGGTCACGCCGCGCAACTTCACCTTCCGCAGCCGCGAATTCGAGCAGATGGAGATTGAGTTCTTCATTCGGCCCGAGACCGCCAACGACTGGTACCGCTGGTGGCGCGACTGGCGCTTCTCCTGGTGGAAAGAGATCGGACTTGCTGGTGAGAATCTGATCTTGCGCGAACACGATCGCGACGAGCTCGCCCACTACGCCAAAGAAGGCGCGGGCACCAGCGACATCGAATACCGCTTCCCCTTCACCGCGCCTGGATTTGGCGAACTCGAAGGAATCGCGCACCGCGCGGACTTCGACCTCAAGGCGCACGCGACGCATTGCGGCAAGGGCGAGAAGATGCGCTACTTCGATCAGGAGAAGAACGAGCGGTACTTCCCGCATGTCATCGAGCCGTCGGCAGGAGCCGATCGCGGCACGCTGGCGCTCTTGTGCGAGGCCTACACGCCCGATCCATCACGCGCCTCAGGCGTCTATATGAAGTTCAATCCGCGCATGGCGCCCGTGAAGGCTGGAGTCTTTCCACTGGTGAACAAGGACGGTTTACCTGAGATCGCTGAGCGACTCTTCCGCGACCTCCGCAAGTCGCACAGCGTGGAGTTTGACGAGAAGCAATCGATCGGCAAACGCTACGCGCGCATGGATGAGGCGGGAACGCCCTTCTGCATCACTGTCGATCACGACGGTGCATCATCGAGCACGGCGACCATTCGCCATCGCGACACCCAGGCACAAGAGCGCGTGGCGCTCGAGCAGATCCCCGCGTTCATCGCGGCGCGTGTCGGCAACTAATCGGGCGTCCTTCACTCAGTTGATGGCGCAAAAAAAGGCGCGGCGCCGTGCGTCTTTCCGCAACGCACGACACCACGCCGTCTGGCCAATGTTGTCGCCCTCTTGCGTGCTCTAGAGGCAGGCAGGAGAAGGCCTCATGTCTTCGTCGCAATCCGCGATGGAGGTCGAGCCAAATCTGAAGTTCTCTGAATTGGCACCTAAGAACGCAGGCAGGGATCTGAAAGTCCTGTCTAAAAAGCCCCATGCCGCCTTGCGGCGGCATGGGACTCGTCCCTAACAGGGAGCATGCCCTTTCGGGGGACCCGTCGTGAGGAGTCGTCGGGTCACAGCTCCCATGGATACCCGCGGTACTCGCGCATCGCAGGGCAACCCGGGTAGGCACCGCGCGAGCGAGCGGACAGCGGACATCCGTCAACAGAAGTATCCGCCTTTGGGCATCCCTTCTCCACTAGGTGAACTCCCTAAACCCGCGGGTCATCGAGCACGACTGCTCGGCAGATGATCGGCGACGAGAGCAGAATCACGCGAAGAAGCGCGCGTCGACGCACATCCCCTGCGGGATGATCGGGTCGGCGCGATCGATCATCGTGGCGACGGGATAGACCACAGCGTCAACGGCAAACGCGCCCGCAGGTCGATGGTTTCCGCTGCGACCGAGTCCGCCGAACGGCAACTTGCTGCTAGCACCTGCCGTGCCCGTGTTCCAATTCACGCAGCCCGCGCGACACTCCGCGCGAAACTGCTCCCACTGCGACTCGTTGCTGCTGAACAGACTTGCTGCGAGTCCGAAGTTCGTAGCGTTGGATTGTTCGATCGCGTCATCGAGATCCCGCGCGCGAGAGATTTGCAGGAATGGGCCGAAGACCTCGGATTCGTCGCTGCTGCGAGTAAACCGATCGACCTCCACAACGCCAGGCGAGAGAAAGTGTCCCTCGCGCGTGAGCGGCGTGGCTTCGAGGAGCAACCGACCTTGGCTCGCAAGCGTCTGCTGCGCCGTCAAGACCGCCTCGCGCGCCCCGCTGGTCACCAGTGGCCCCATGAAGGCAGGAACGCCATCGTCGGCGGCTGCAATCACGAGATTGGAAGCAAGTTTCAGGATGGTTGGGATGAAGTGATCCGCGATCGAATCCTCCACGATGAGCCGCCGCGTGCAGGTGCAGCGCTGTCCCGTTGTCGCAAACGCAGCGCGAACGCACTCGATCGCGGCGCGGCGCAGGTCCGCACTCTGCAACACCACCGCAGGATTCGATCCGCCCATTTCTAAGGCGATCAAGCGTCCTGGCGTGTCGAGGTTCGCTTCAAGGATGCGACGACCAACAGGGAACGAACCCGTGAAGAGCACGCCATCAACATTGCGATGCGTCGAGAGTCGCGCAGCGATCGCCGCGGTCCCCTGCACAACATTGAAGACACCAGGCGGGAAGCCCGCTTCGTGTGCGAGCTCCGCCATCAACTGCCCGACTGCTGCCGCTTTCTCGCTGGGCTTGAAGACGATGGTGTTTCCAAGCAGGAGTGCTGGAACGATGTGACCGTTGGGGAGATGCGCAGGAAAGTTGAACGGACCAAGCACCGCCATCACGCCGTGCGGACGGAAACTGCAGATGCCTGTCTTACCTGCACCTGCTTCGACGCTGAATCCCGTGACGCGCGCGAGCACGCGATCCTCGAGTGTGATCGTGACCTTCTCGGCGACGATCTTGGCTTCGAGCTCCGCTTCCCATTTCACCTTGCCGACCTCACGCGAGATCGCTGCGGCAAGTCGCGCAGCGTGCCGCACGCACACTTCCCGCCAACGCTCGAGGAAGATGCGACGCTCCTCAACGGTGCGGGCGCTCCACGCGGGAAACGCTCGGCGTGCTGCGTCGACCGCGCGTTGGGCGTGGTCGAAGTTGGGCGTGCCCGTCCACACGACGCGCGTCGGTTGGGCAGGATCGCGCGTGACGATCTCGTCACCCTGAAGCGGATGAAACGCGCCGTCGAAGTAGTCGCATGGTTGGTGTGAGAGAAACGCGCCAGACGCGAGCATCGAGTTCAATCCTGGCCTTTCGAGCCTGCAGCCACCCAAACGACATCACGGCTTCTTCACGCGGCGATGCTTGCGCTTGGACTCAGGGAGCGGCGTGAAACCAACGGACACTCCACCCTTGGAAACCGCGCCCGCGCCGATCGCCTCAAGCGTCGCCTCGGGAAGCACGAGGCCACTCGGGGTCATCGCATAGACGCTTCGCGTGGCGCGGAATCCACCGCGACCCTTGTGCGAGACGAGGCACTCCTCGCCCTGTTCGACCGTTCCAACTTCGGCGCGGGTTGAAATCGTGCTCTTCACGAGAGGCACATCGTCGACCCGCGCATCGAGATACGGGCCTCCGTCAAAGGGATCGACATGGCCGTGGTACTTGAACCCCTGCTTCTCAAGCATGCGTTTGGCGGGTTCGGTTTCATCACCGACGCGACCGATGAGGGCGCGCGCTTCTGGTGGAAGCAACGACACGAAGATCTGTTCCTTGGGCCAAAGCGAGAGCAGGAACTCCTTCGAGCGTGAGCTGAAGAGATCGGCTTCTTTGTAGGAGAGGTTGATGAAGCGCCGCCCGAGATACTCCCACAAGAGCGTGCCCGAGTCAGGCGTGAGCGGACCCATCATCTCGGCAAGGATGCGCTCGGCGAACATCTCCCGATGAAGCGCGATGAAGTGAAAGCGAATGAGTGAGAGCAAGGAGCCGAGGCGCTCAGGATGTCCGCGGAAACCAGGAGCGAGGATGAGGCCGCCGACTTCGCTTGGCCCGCTGGTGTCGGTGCCGATCTCGAGCGTGGTGTGCACCTGTCCGCCTCGCAGATCTTCGCTGTAAAACTCGCGTTTTCCCGTCTTGAGGTAGATGTGCGGATGCCCATCCCACGAGACGCAGCAGAGCACCGAGCAGGTGCCGATGACCTCGCCCGCCTCGCGGTCTTCGAGCACAAACATGAACTCGCGCTGGCGGATGTCCTCGACATCACCGCTGAAGCTGTTGCGACTGCGGCCAATCTTTGCAGCAAGGAGATCCTTGTCCGCAGGAAGATTGATGAAGTGGACCATCTTCGCGAGCTTCAAGAGCGTCGAGAGATCGTCGAGGATGGCTGGTCGAATCACGAACACGGTGCGATGGCCTTCAGGGTGGGCGCTTCAAATGGTCCGCGCGAAGGACTTCTCCATGATCTCGAACACGGGACCGAACTGCTCAGGCTTCATCACTGCAAACGGCGGAAGGAAGCGCAGGTGATACGGCCCGTGCCCGCAGCTGAACGCGATGACGCCATCCTCAAAGAGGTTGTTGAGCAGTCGCCCAATCATCTCGCGATTGCCACCGTAGGGCGTGAGTCGCATCATGCCACCGACTCCGCCAACAACCGACTTCGTGGTTCGACCTTGCGCGTTGGTCACTGGAGGGAACCACGAGGGATGCTTGCTGACGAAGGCCTCGGCGTGCTGGCGGTACGCGGCGAAGAGCGCTGCAATGCGTCCGTTCTTCCCATAGAAACCACCCGATTGGAGCCGCTCAAGAATGGTGATGCCCGTGCGCAGCGCGCTCGTCGAGGCTGCGAAGGTGCCCGAGAGCAATCCCGCCTTCGGATTGAACTCGGCGGTGTACAAGCAGGCGCAGGCTTGGGTGATCTTGCCCACAGTCACCACATCGATGTAGGAGCCCAACTCGAGCGCTTCAAAGGCAAACATGCTCTCGGTGCGCCCGAAAGTCTGCACTTCGTCATCCCACACGGGGATGCCCGCCTTGCGTGCCGCCTCAAAGAGCGCCACGAAGAACTCGCGCGGCGCAGCGTTGAAACCGCCTTCACCTTGCACGAGCTCCGCGATCAAACAGCCGTGTTGGCCTGGGTAGCGATGGATGTACTGCTCCAACTGCCCGAGGGTCGCAGCCAGCGAGCGCTCGAGCCCGAGGTCCGCGTCGTAGAACGGGAGATAGTCGACGAGCACATTGAGCGCGATCCCTTGCCGATACGCCGAGGTGTCACCGATCTGTGACATCGTGGTCGACCGACCCATGAAGCAATCGGCGAACGCGATGATGCGCGGCGCGGCGCCCGTCTTCTGCTGACAAAGTTTCAGCGCAGCTTCGTTGGCCATGCATCCTGAGTTGGTCACGAAGCAGTGACGAAGGCGCGAGCTCTTGGCGGCTTCTTTGGCGAGGATTTCGCCGAAGGCAATCGCATCGGTGTTGAACTGCAAGTTGCCTTGCATGATGAGATCGCTCATCGAGCCGCGCATCGACGCTTCCACGAGGTCGAGGTCGCCGTGCCCAAACATGTGCACGCCGATGCCGTTGATGAGATCCCACTTCACGCTTCCATCGATGAGTTCGACGAGCGCGCCGTGGCCGAGGCCTGAGCCGAGGTAGGGATAGAGCGGCGCGCGTCCGCGCACCTCGGTCGCGCGCTTGAGCCACGCGTCGAGCGTGACTTTGAGTTCGGCGCGAGGAGCACGCGCGCCCGTCAAGGTGCGCTGCTTGGCGGCGAGCTCTGCGCGAATCGTTCGAATCGCCTCTTCGATCGCGGGGTTCGACTCGAGTTCAGAGGCGACGGTCCGAGGGGCTGTTGGTTGCGTCATCATGGAATTCGGCTCTCGCTGCGCGAAATGCGGAGTCCTGTTGTCGTCCGTTGCACGGGGTGGCCTGCAGCGTATGCCGAGGGATTCGGGCGCGTTACAGGACGCGTGCCTGCCGCGCGAGCAGGATCGCGAGCATGGCGGCCCGCGGAGCCATCGAATCGAGCTCGATGTACTCGTCGGTGCGGTGCAGATTGCCGCCGCGCGGGCCCATCGTGTCGATCGTGGCCAGCCCCTCCGCCTGCATGAGATTGCCGTCGGACACGCCGCCCGACTTGCCAAAGCCGATCTTCTCACCGAGCAGTTCGCCGATGGCGCGCGCCTGTTGGGCGAGTTCGCGCACCGCAGGAGTCTCGGGTTTCGCGGGGCGGTTCGACTCGTACTCAAGGCGCGTGCGTGGAAGTGGTGCGTCGACAGAAGTCGTGAGGGCGAGCAAGCCACGCTTGAGCGCCTCCTCCCTCGCGCTGTCCTTGAAGCGTGCGTTGCCCCATCCGCGGGCGCAGTCGGCAACGATGTTCGTGGCCTTGGCACCCTCAAGTGGACCGATGTTCACAACCGTCCCCGCGTCGAGGTCCACGAGTTTCGCAGCGTCGAGAATCTTGCCAGCAAGCGCGTTGACGGCGCTGACTCCTTGCGCAAAGTCGCGTCCAGCGTGCGCGGCGCGCCCTTCACACTCGATGCGGAATGTCGCGCTTCCCAAGCGCTCGAGCACCAGTGAGCCATCAGGAAGTGACGGCTCCATCGCAAGTCCGATGCCGCCAACCTTGGCGTGCGCGCATGCTTCACTGCGCACGGCGCGCTGACTTTGCAGACTTCCCGTCTCTTCATCGGAGTTCAGCAGCACCGTCCATGCCGACTGCACGCCGACTTCGGCAAGCACTTCAAGCGCATGCATCAGACAGACCAAACCGCCCTTCATGTCGATCGCGCCGGGACCGACCGCGCGCGTGGAACTGCTCCGCACCAGCGTCTGAAAGTCGCCATGCGGATCGTGCACGGTGTCAAGATGTCCTGTGATGAGGACGCGCGTGCCGACTCCGTCGCGGCGTGCTGCGCGCAAGGCGACAGGCGGTTTCGCGTCGACTGCTTGGCCAGGCTGCACGATCCACGCAGGCTTGGGATCGCCTGGAATCTCGCTCATTTCAGCACCCAACGCCTGCAGACGCGCAGCGAGCAGCGCGCGAAGTTGCGCGAGTCCAACCTCGTGACCCGTGCCCGTGGGGATCGCCACATAGCGCGCGAGATCCGACTCCATGCTCGCGCGGCGCTCGATGAGTTTCGCTGCGATGCGTTGTTCGAGTTCGGACAACTGCTCAGACATGCGCCGCTCCATCAACCACAACTCCATGCTCACGCAGCGCGCCTGAGAGCGCCGAAAGATCGACCTCGCCCTCAAACACTTCGGTCGCTGGCCCCGTCATGCGCACGCTCGCGCCATCGTGTGGCCACTCGAGCCGAAGCGGACCTCCAGGAAGTTGCGCGCGCAGCGTGCGCGGACATGCGCGCAGCAACACACCCGCAACACACACGGCACTCGCACCAGTGCCACATGCGAGCGTGATGCCTGAGCCGCGCTCCCAAGTTCGCATCGTCGCCTCACCTGCGGTCGGACCGAACTGAACAAAGTGCGCGTTGATGCGCGCGGGAAACCACGGGTCCTGCTCGATGCGCGGACCAACGAGTTCGAGTGGCACCTTCGACGGATCCTCACACGCGAAGATCGCGTGGGGATTCCCCATCGAAACTAAGGTGAGATGCGGCTCGACCGCAGCGTCCTTCCACCATTGCGTCGGGCCCCAGCGCGCGAGATCGATCGGGTGGGCGACGACTGTCGCGTCGGCCGCGACGCCGTCGATCCGTGCGGGAATCCGCGCGTGCGCCAGAATCGGCGCACCCATCGCCACACTCGCGCGCGCCACGCGTCCATCGCTGCCGCGCTCCCAGGAAACTTCCAGCACGCCACGAAGCGTCTCGATACGCAGCGGATTCATGGTGGAGAGCCCGCGATCGACGGCAAACTTCGCGACACAACGAATGCCGTTGCCGCACATCTCACCTTCGCTGCCGTCGGCGTTGAACATGCGCATCCGCAAGTCAGCGTCGGCACGCGTCGGCGCGCAGACGGCGATCAATCCGTCGCTACCGATGGCAAAGTGACGATCACTGACCAACCGCGCAGCGCTTGCGAAATCGTGCGCGTGATCGGCCATCGCCTGCTGCGTGGCGTCGATGTAGACATAGTCGTTGCCGATGCCGTGCATCTTCGTGAAGCGCATGGGCTGAGTGTATCGGTTCAGAACGGGAAGAAGCCGACGACGAGCCCCGCGAGGACGATCACCAACGCGCTCCAACGAAGGACAGCCACGAAGGTGTCGATCGTCATGGCACCTGTCTCGCAACCGACGAGCGTGCGCAGATACGCCTGCCTCCACGCGATCGAACCGTGTCGCCAGCTCGATCGTTCGGCAGGCACATGGTTCAGAAGCGCAACCGTTCCGAGCGCACCGACCATCGCTTCGATCGCGCCATTGGTCGACTTGATCGATCCGTCGCGCTGCGTTGGCGCGCTCGCCTCAAGCTCGCGAACACTGAGTAACTGCACCGCAAAGGTGTCGGCTTGTCGCTCAAAGCGCCGGCTCGCAAAGCCGAAGAGCAGCAGTCCGAGCACCATCACACAGGCCTCTCGTCCAAGACTCGCGGCCTGCGCGATCGACTCCTGCGCGCTCGGCGCTGCTGTTGCTGCGAGTTCTTGATAGAGCATCTCGGCCACGGGCGTCACCGCCACGCCTGCGATGGTCCAGCAGGCGAGAATCACCGCGAGCATCCACGCGAGGTGCCGTCGCACCACATGCCCTAGTTCGTGGGCCATGACGGCGCGCACCTGCTCTCGCGGCATGCACTCCAAGAGTCCATCCGAAAGCATGACGCAGCGAAGTCCAGGAAATGCACCCATCACCGCCGCGTTGGCGATCAGCCCTTGCGTGGGCCAGACCCAGATTTCACGCACGCCGACGCCTGCCTCGTGCGCGAGTGCTTCCAGATCATCGCGCGTGGGACCAGCCGCGAGTCTGGTGAGTCCAAGGAGCGGCGGCACAATCAGCGGAACCAACGCAAAGAGCAGAAGCGCGCCGAAGACTCCGCCCGCCAATCGCGCTTCCTGCACGAGTTCAGGATCCCATTGCATCGCCAGCGCGCGCGCGCCTTCACTCGAAAGCAGAGGAACTAAGAGTGGCGCGAGGAGCGGCACGAGTCCAGCGCGCGCCTGAGCGAGCACGAACGCACCGCGTGACGGCATCGCCTGCAGCGGAGCCAGTTGATCGAGCGCGCGCAGCATCGAGCTCTCGCGCAACCGTTTCTCAACGCTCCACGCTGTCACTGCCCAGAGCAAGGACGACGCGATCGCGCTGAGCATCAACACCGCGGACACACCGATCGCGCTCAGCGCAGGCTCCCAGACAAGCGGCAGCTCACTCGAGGCAGCCGTGATCAAGAGGAGCGCGACCGCCCAACCGATCACGCTGTTCGAGGCGAAGAACAACTCGACACCTCTGCGTTGCGCACGATCCATTCCTCTATGCGCGTTGCGCGCCAGCAACGCACCCGCGGTCAGCGCGCCGATGGGTGCCGCGAGCAACACCAGCAATCCAGCGAACCATCCAAGTGGCAAGAGACCGCCCAGCTCGCCCGCAAGGAGCGCGATCGAAACTTGCACGATCAAGATCAACTGCATGATGGGCTGCGCGAGTGATGACTACGAGTCTGCGGACAGTGCGGCGATCAGTTCTCAGGTCTGGCCACAGCGCCGAGATCGACCACGAAGCGGTCGTAGCGATAGAAGTCGACACCAATGAGATCCGTCGAGAGGAAGGTGAAGACGAGCCCGTTGCATCGCGTGCTGTCGGCAAACGCGAAGTCACCGGTGTGCGGCCCCGCGTAGGCGCTGTTCTCGTACTTCTGCGTGTGGTTGTGGTAGTGGAACAGCCCGGTGTAGAGCGCATTGAAGAGCGCTTGCGGGCTTTCGTAGCGCAGATCGCCCGACTTGGTACGAGGCGCGAACTCCAGCAACTCGCCATGCCCCGACTCGTCAACCGCGACGACTCCACCAAGCTCGGTCGTGCGATCTTCGAGGTCGCGGTCCGCCTGCTCAAACAGGTGGCGGAGCAGTGCTTCCTCGCTCAGGACATCGAGCGCCATGACCATCGCCGCGAGGTCCGACCAGTGCGCGCGGTGACGCTGCTCGTAGAGATTCTCGGTGAAGCCTGCGCCAAAGCCAGTGAAGTCAGGGGATGATTTGCGGCGATCGGCGATGCGAGCAGCGATCTCGTCGTAGAGGACCTGCTCGGGTTCGATGAGCAAGTTTGGTCGACGCTCTTTGGCCGCCACCGCGATCGGCAGCGAACGAATCTCGATCGACTCGCGTCGCTCCTGCGGCATGACCGCGAGCGCTTCGCGCGCCGCTGCAAAAAACGCTGCGTGCTGCGGCTTGCAGAGTTCGCGCGCCCAGAGCACTTCCTCACGCGTGGTGGGCAACACACCGAGTTCCACGGCGCACCGGGCGAGGTCGGTGAGCATCAAGTCGCCACGCACGGAGTCTGCGTCGGCAAGCAACGCGCGCAATCGCGCCGAATCGCCCGACTTCATCAGAAGCTCCCAGCAGCGCGCGCGCAGATTGGCCGCTGTGATTGGGCTTGCCTCTCTCATGGTGCGCAAGAGCGTCGCGCTCACCTGGTCTTCACCGACGATCTTGGCGATCGCAGCGCGTTCGGGACGCTCGTCTTTCATCACAAAGCCCGTGGCGGGATTGGCCCACGCGCGAATCAGCGTTGGAACCAACGCCTCGATCTTGGCCTCACCGATCATCGCGCAGACGCGCTCGCGCCACGCCACATCACCCATGCGCGGCAGGCTGTTTTCAAGCGCTTCGACGACGGACTTCGGGTGGGTTTCTTGCAGAAGATCAAACGCCTGAACGCGCGCATCGATCGCGTAGCCGTCAGCGGAGATCATCCGACGCAAGGCCGTCTCGGAGGCAGCATCGACTCCGCGCTGACGCGCCGCAGCGATCGCGTCGAAGTACTGCTCGCGGCCGAGACCTGAGCGCGACATCACTTCCCCTGGGTTCTTCACGCTGTCAGGTCCGCTCTGGCAGCTGAAGAGCGCCGAGGCGAGGAGCGCTGCGACGATGCACCGCGTGTGGAGATTTCGGACGTGAACGGCGTGTCGCTTGATGGGCATGCACAGACTCTTGAGGTAGAAACTCGTGATGAAGCGCGCGCTGCGGAGGGCGGCGCCAGCGGCATCAGCGGTCGGAGTGGCTGCGGCTTCAAGGCGCAACGCTCCAAGAGCGCGAAACCGTATCATCCACGACCCATGCCTGATCCGCGCACGAGCAACCCCAACCCGAGCGAGCCGAGCCTGCCCGCGGCCGAAACCCGTGGCGAACAGTTGCGGACTGAGGTCTTGCGCGTGCTGGCACTGATTCGGCCATCGGTTCAAGAGGACGGCGGGGACATCGAACTGGTGTCAGTCGACGATGCGGGCTTGGTCCGAATCCGCTTCCTGGGCGCCTGCATCGGCTGCCCTTCCTCTGGAGTAACGCTCCATCACGGGATCGAGCGCTCCCTGCGAGGCCAATTGGGCGCGCACATTCGCGTGGAAGCCGCGCCGTAACCCGCGATCGGTGGCGTCGGCGAGACGGTTCGGCAAGATCCGCGCGCACAAGCAAGTGCGAATCTCCCTGAGGTTTCCTTCCGCGCCAACGGTTCGTCGGGTAGTCTGATCCTGTCAGCCATGTGGCAGACAGGTCCAACGACCTGGACAGGAGGTCCTCAGATGCTGGTGATCACTCGACGCGAAGCTGAAGAAGTTGTCATCGGAAACCCTGCGTCTCCGATCGGAGTCGTTCGCATCGTCGCCATCAAGGGCGACCGAGTGCGGATCGCTTTCGAGTTCCCACGCTCTGTCGAAGTCCATCGTCGCGAAGTCGCCGATGAGATCCTCGCCAACGCCAGCCCCGAAGAGCGCCCCGTCATCGGGCAGATTCGACCTGCGACCGAAGGCGGCTGAGCCTCGATCGAGGTTCGCAGCCCAAGATCGAACAACCGAATGAACAACAGCGCGCGCCGCAGACCTGTCTGCGGCGCGCGCTGTTGAGTTTCCGCGTGTGTCCCACCACTGCGCGGAGCGATGTTGAAAGCGGCTCCGGCCCTTTCGGGTCGGAGCCGCGAATCCTGATGGACCGCGTTCCGTGCGGTCCCCAGTGACTGCCTGGCCGTCCTTGGCCAAGCGGAGCGATGCGAGGGTCCTGCACGCACCCGTGAGTGCAGGATTTCTGCAGGAATCCGACCGTTGCCTCAACGATCGTGCCTTGGAATCGTGCCTCGGCGCATCCTTGCGCCTCAGTGATCCCGCAGCGGTTTCCCGACTCCCTCGCTCCTAGGGCGTGACGATCCGTGTCTCGCGTCTAGGTGTTCGTTCCAATCGCAACGACTCCCTTTCGGGATCCATCGCGCTTCATGCTGTTCGTTTGTTCGCGAGCGTCTTCTGGCGCTCCACTTCACGCTCCGAGGTCGACGCGAGCTCGAGATGGTCGCGCACTCCAAGGATCACCACTTGGCCACTCAACCCAAAGTCACTCAAGAGCCGATCAGGGATGCGCACCCGACCTGCACTGTCAAAGGGGATTCGTGCGGATCGGGGAAACAAGTCCCTGTTGAATCGCACGACTTCTTCTTGGGTGACCAGACCGCTCTCGATCCGATCAGCTTGCTCTTCAAACTTCTTCTCTGGCCAGAGCCAAAGCGCACCGTTCTGTCCAGGGGCGGCGATGAATGCCTCGCCGTGTCGGTCCTTCTTCCAGGCGTCGCGAATCTCTGACGGGATCGCCAGTCGCTGCTTCGCGTCGAGAGAATGGTCGTACTCGCCGAGAAACATGTCTGACGCTCCGAGTCCCGCATCCGTTGGGCGGCTGCAGGTAATTGGGACAATACCACACCTTGCCCCACCTTTCAACACCTCCACCCACATGTCCCCCTTTTTCCTTGAGAAAATTTTTGGCAATCGCAGGGGGCGGAGTGGCGCGGTCTCGCAAGCAGCCCATATTTCGAGGGTTCCGACGAGTACGAATCAGCGCACGGTGTTTGGCCCTGGCCCGTCGGCCCGCGTGATCGCACGCGATAGCAGTCTGTTGATGCACCAAGCTCCCACCCCTGAGATGTTGCAGGCGCTGGCGTCGCTGCCGAACCCGCAGTTCCTCCTCACCACCGCTCTCGGCGAAGCTCGCGACGGTCGCATCATCGACCGCGTGCAGCAGTGCGGTACTCAACCCCCCATGCTGCTCGTGGCGATGGAGAAGGGCCACACGCTCTCTCCGATGATTCGCGACAGCCGCACTTTTGCGCTCTCGCTGCTTGATCCGCACGAGACGCTGCTGCAACGCGTCTTTGGTCCCGATCGTCGTATCGGCGAAGATCCGTTCCTCACCTACCCCCACCGCTCGGGCGTGATGGGCGCACCGATCGTCACCCGTGCGACGGCGTGGTTCGACTGTGAAGTCGTCCGCCACCTCGACATGGAGACGAACTTCGAGCTCTACATCGGCGTGGTCCGCGCTGCGGGTATCGGCAACGCCCCCCCGCATCGTCTCGGCGCCGCGTTGCGCGCCGTGCGTCCGACCGAACCGCGCGCGGTTCGTCTTCGCCCCACCGCTGATCGCACGCCGATCGTGGAAGCACCAGCCGATCGCCCCCGTTCGAGTCTGCCGATTCGTAACGGCACGCGCGTCGGGTAGCGCACTCCGAGTTTGCGTCGAAGCCCTAGGCTAACGGCGATGCTCCGACTGCCCAACGCACCCACGCCGCTGCGCGACGATCCTTCGAATCGCCTCGGACTCGACTACAGCGCCGAGGCGTTGCGATTTCCCACGCTTGGCTACGGAATCGTGGACATCCACACGCACATCAACGGCCTCGAAGCCAGTGCGATCTGGGAGCCGATCGCGCGCGGATACGGGATTTCCAAGACTTTTTCGATGTCGCGGCTCGAGGATGTCCCGACGCTGCAAGAGCGTTTCGGTGAGGCGCTCGAGTTCATCGCCGTCCCTGATTGGTACGCGAAAGACAAGCGCGTCGGCCACGGCAGCGACTTCCTCGCGCGCATCGAGCAGTTTCACGCGCATGGCTCGCGCATCGTGAAGTTCTGGAACGCGCCACGCTTCATCGACTTCGGATTGGAGTCGGGCGACAAAGACTTGCTGGCTCTCGATGGACCGATGCGCGTCGAACAGATGAAGCGCGCGGAACAACTTGGCATGATCTGCATGACGCATGTCGCCGATCCCGATACTTGGTTTGCAGCCAAGTACACCGATACGGCGCGCTATGGCCGCAAGCTCGATCACTACACACCGCTGCGTCGTGCGCTTGACCGCTTTGCGATGCCGTGGATCGCTGCGCACATGGGCGGCTTTCCTGAAGACCTTGCCTTTCTTGATCGTCTTCTCGAGTCCCATCCCAATCTGCACCTCGACACCAGTGCGACCAAGTGGATCGTGCGCGAACTCGGTCGTCACTCTCGTGATGAGATCATCTCGTTTCTCAGCAAGTGGTCGGGCCGTGTGCTCTTTGGCTCGGACACCGTCACCACCGACGAACATCTGCGCGCGGGTGACAAGCTCTCCGAGATGGGCAAAAAGGCCGCAAGCAGCGAGAGTGCGCATGATCTCTATGCGAGCCGCTACTGGGCGCTGCGCATGCTGTGGGAGGGAACGGGCGAGGTGACCTCGCCGATTTCCGATCCCGATCTCGCGATGATTGATCCGGTGCGGCACACGCCTCTTGATGCGCCGCTCTTGCGAGGACTCGCGCTTCCAGCGCCGCTGCTGCGCACGCTTTACTGCGACGCGGCCACGACGCTCTTGGCCAAGGTGCCCCGCGCCAGCGCGTCGAGTCCGCGCGCCAAGCGTGCCACATCGTCGTCGTAACGCGCGAGTAGAGGATGCGCTGCGTGCACACCAAGATCCACCGAGTCGTGCGCGAGCACCGGGAGACCACAGGCAAGACCCCACAAGGCAGGAAGCGGCGAAACGCGGCCCGCCTCTGCGGTTGTTGGAGCAAACTCATCGGCTCCGCGCCAACCGCGACAGTCCAAGGGTGCGCGGATCGCGCCGTCGCGGTCGACGATCACAGCGTCGAGCGCGGGCAACAACTCCCACGGCGTGTCGGCGCGCGCATCAACGATGATCGATTCATCGTGAACGGCGCGGGCTAAGAACGCTCGCGCCTTGTCGATGTGCGCGGCGCGCGGCGAGACGACAAACCGAAGGTGCGCCCCACCGACTCGGATCATCGCTAGAGCACGCGCGGTGTACGAAAGATCAACCCACTCCGATGGATCTCCCGCCAGCAGCGCGACGATGCCATCGCGCGTCAGGCCGAGTTCGCGGCGCACGCGCGCACGACGACCTTCATGCCAGAGAGGTCGCGGCGGAAGTTCAGTCGGTGTGGACGCGAGAACGCAGGATGGGACTGCACTCGCGGCACCCACCGTTGCGCAGGCGGACATCCAGCGCCAGGTGATTGGGCCGTAGACAAGCCGCGTCCGTCGCGCGCCATCTCCATCAATCGTGGCAAGCGCTGCGGCGACTCGTGGCGGCAACCATGCGCCACCGACGCGGCCAAGCGCGGTGACAGGGACTTGCCTGCTCAACCCGAAGGAATGAAGCCGCTCGCGCCACGCCTCAGGACCGAGCACGAGCACCGCGTCACCGTCGCGCGACTCACGGGCCACGCGTTCAAGTGTGCAATCCCCCGCTTCCTCGAAGCAGACGATGTGAAGTCGAGCGGCGTCAGAGTCGGTCACTGCTTGCGCGTGCCCAGGTTTTCGCCGAGATCGATGCGATCGTGCTTGTAGAAGAGTCGGCAGATTTGCACCGCCAACTTCTTGGCAAGCTCGTCTTCGACTTGCGCCCGACCAGCGCGGCTGCGCAGGATCGAAGGATCGCTTTCACGCAGTGTGGCCGTGACCTCACGACCCTCAGGCAGAATCGCTGACGCGGGGAAGACCCGCGATTTCGTGTCGATGTCGATCACCTTGACGCGCACGCTGGCCGTCGGGCGCAGGCCTTGCGTATCGCTTCGTCCAGCGAGGTCAAAGATCGTCGGTTGGATGTAGAGCACTTGGCTCGCGTCGAGCGCGCGCGCCACAGCCTCGATCGACATGAGCTTGTCCGCATCGCCGCCCTTGCCGCCACGCGAAATGGCGATCGCATCGCGCGACGCAACGGTCGAGGTCAGGATCTCGCGACCCATCAGATCAAACGAGACCGCGTCGCCGATGGTGACACGCAGTGCAGTGCGCGAGAGAATGTTGCGCGGATCATCGACGAAGACCACAGTCTTCTTGTTGGTGAGCGTGTACTCCGCCTCGATCTGGCCTGGGCCATCGATGGCGTAGGCAACGGGCGTGAGAATGTTGCAGCCGCCAAGGACGAATGGGCTCGCCGCCAACGCGAGTGCCGTGCAAGCAAGACACGCGGCGCGCAGTCGAGTGGAAAGTTCAGGTCGTTCGCGGTTCATGGTGTGCTCCATGGTCTTTCGCAAGAGTCGCGGGCCTCAGCCCTGCGGGTACTTATCTTCGATGTGTCGGTAGAACAGCCACGAGGTGCGTTGGATGAAGAGCGTCAGCAGGCCGCGCTCGATGTCCTCGCGCCGCGCTGATTCTTTCCCGACGCCTTCCTTGTCGGGAAACTTCGAGACGATGCTCGTGGTGTAGACGAACTCGTCGGGCGCGAGCCCGTCGGCCTCAATCACGCCGATGTTTCCGCCCGAGACGCCATCCCAGAGGTAGCTGTTTCCCGTTGGATTCAGGCGGTATTCGTAGAGATCGATGTACACGAGGCGCTCGACTCCGAGTTCCTTGGCGACTTCGCCATAGGGAAGTGCGCGCCACTGCGGAGTGCGGTATTGCCAGTTGAGGATCGTGGCAGGCGTGAGAACCGTGGCGTCCTTCACATACTGTCGGATGCGCACTGCGACATTCGCGGTGATGTTGCTCACGACCGCGGGATGCTCCACAAGCGTCGCGTAATCGGCGTTGACGATCACAGCGCAGGTCTTGCCTTCGAGTCCGTCGTAGGCCGCTGGAACATCGAGTTTCTTGCCGCGCTCAATCTGCTGACCGATCGCGCCCACCGCACCTGCGATGCAGCCTTGCATGAGGCCAGCTGCGACACACGCTGCGCCAGCCAAGGCCAGACAAAGCGTGTGACGCGCGACGGCGCGCGTAGGTCCAAGGGCTCGTGTTTGACAGTCGTTCATCATGCTCAATCAATCCATCCGCGCATCGAGGCGGCCTTGTAGCCCCACGCCAGCACGACGGCCAGACCGAGGAACCATGCTCCGCGCGCGGTCCAGAGGCGCTCATACACAGGCCACACAGTGCGACCAGTGACGAGCGTGAGCGCGGCGCCCACCATAGCCATGCCCGCCGCCACGGCGAGCAGCAATCCCATCGGCTGCGCCACAAATCCGTCGATCAATCTCCCCTTGGCGGCGAGGGAGAAAGCCGTCGTCATTCCGCAAGAGGGGCATGGTACTCCGAAGCGCGCGGGCCACGAGCACGCGGGGAGTCCGAGTGCTTGGTGCGTCCCGAAACCGCGCTGCGCGGGTTCAAGCATCCACGCCACCAGAAGCACGCCAGCTGTCGCCGTGAAGACCAATCCGGCCGCGATGCGCCGACGACGGACCTCGTCGACCGCGAAAGATTGTGCCAGCGCTCCACCCATGGGCGCTGGTGGCGCGCTGCCTGCGGGCGCTCCACTTGCGTGCATCGCACAGGACGGCGTCGGGTGGTGATTCGGCTCAGACACGGGCGCGCAGCGTAGCCGCAACCCCCTTTCAAGGCCCGCGCGCCGTACCGTTCCACCATGACGCAATGCGACAACTCGGACCCGTTCTGGGTCGATGCACACCTCGACTTGGCCTACTTGGCCGTGAACGGCCGCGACCTTCGCGAAGCGGTCTCGGACGATTCGCCGCACGCGCTGACGCTTCCTGCGTTGCGCGAGGGCGGCGTGCGCGTCGCCTTTGGAACGATCTTCACCGAGCTCGGCGCTGATCCTGCGAAAGAGAAGGCGGGCTATCGCGACTCCGACGACCTCACGGGCGCACATCGTGCTGGAGTCGCACAGCTCGAGTGGTACGAGGAGATGGAGCGTTGCGGCGAAGTGAAGATCATTCGCAGTGAGCGCGACCTCGACTCATCACTGCGCGGTGAGGACGCTCGCATCGGCATCATCCTCTTGATGGAGTGCGCCGATCCGATTCGCTCACCCGACGAAGTTGCCTGGTGGCACGCGAGGGGACTGCGCGTTGTGGGCATGTCGTGGGGACATGGCAGCCGTTACGCAGGCGGCAATGCGCGCGCGGGCGGAATCACTCCTCTTGGACGGCGCTTCGTCGAGGCGCTCGATGCTTGCGGGATTCTCCATGATGCCTCGCATCTCTCTCGTGCGGCCTTTGACGACCTGCTGACGCTCACGCCGCGCACGATCATCGCGTCGCACTCCAACGCGCAGGCTCTGCTGCAACCGTCCGAGCGTCACCTCACCGACGCGCAGATCACGGCGATTCGCGATCGCGCGGGCTGGATCGGTCTCAATCTCTACGGGAAGTTTCTCGCGCACGATCGACGAGCCACCCTCGCGGATTGCATCCATCACACCTTGCATGTGGCAAGGCTCGTTGGTGCAGATCGTGTCGGCCTCGGCAGTGATCTCGACGGCGGATTTAGCCGCGCTGATCTTCCAAGAGAGATCCAAGCACCGCGCGACTACCGACAGCTTCTTGCTGGATTGGATGCCGCGGGATTCGCGCGACTCGGCGGAACGCACCAAGGTTTCGCGCATGGAAACATCGTGCGAGTGCTTCGCGAATGTGGTTGCCTTAGCGGCCAGCGCGCTCAATCGACGAGCGTTTGCGCGTCGTAGCACCGTCGGCCCGCGAACTCAAGATGCCGAAGCAAGCGCACTGTCGCTCCAGTGATGGGCGCGAAGTCTCGTTGCTCCTGCACAAAGATATGGACTGCTGGTCCGTCGACACGGGTGATCTCGGGGTAGGCCTTGCGGAAGAGCGCCGCGTTCTCGCGCAGCCAAGTCTGCGCGCGCTCAAGCATGCGCAGGTCGTCGATACGACAGACCAGTTGCAGCGAACCGTTCGCGTCGATCGCAAACTCGATCCGCTCGCAGCGTGGGGCCACATGATCGATGCGACCGATGCCATCGACAAACGAGACGAGTGACTCCGGCAGCGCGCCCTCAACGAGTCGTGCTACGGCGGGAGCAACCGATGGTCCGTTGACCGCCGAGGCCACAAAGTTTGGTGCCACGGCACGCTGGACTTCCACCGCGGCCTCACGAATGGTCTTCGACGCTTGCGAGAGAACTTCACGATGCAACGCCTCGCGTCCAGCGTCATCAAGCGGAGGCATCGACGAATCGGCGCGCGCGGGTGCAGCGGACGGTGGAGTTCGAACAGGCTCCATGCCGCGTCCGCCACGCGGAGGAAGATCGGCGCGGAACGGAATCGCGTCGGCCGAACTCAGCGGAGCCATCGACGCTGCTGCCGCAGGAGCGCGCCGCTCCGCGCGCGGTGCGAATCGGCCCGATGGTTCGAATGGCAAGCTCTCCACAATCGCGGGAGTCGCCGCGCGGGTGCCGCCGTTGGTCGCTTCGGTCAGCAACGCATCGATGCGCGCGAGGCTCGGCGCTGTTTCATGAAAGGTGCCAAGGAAGGAACTCTGCGCCGGCGCCACGCGCTGCAATCCGCCGCGCACTGGAACGGTGATCCCGAGTGCTTCGCGTGCGGCATCGCCGATGGCTTTGGCAACATGAGCTGTTCCCGCAGCGTCTGCGCCAAGCACAGCCACGGAAATCTGCGGGCGCGTGCCCGTCAAGCGCGCGCTGTCCTCGTGCGCTCCTTTGACGAGTCGGTATGCCGCGACGATGGCCGCTTGGTCTGCTCCCGTCAGGATGACGATGTCGTCGGTGCCGTGAGGAATCTGCACGGGATCACTCTGATTTGGCACGATGAGCCATTGCGCCACGATGGGCGCGATGGCGCGCAGCACTTCGCTGCAACTTGCCTGTGCACGAATCGCCGGAAGGCGCGAACCGCCGCGAAAGAGTTCGAGATGCAACGCGTCAGGAGCCTCGCGCACAAGGCAGACGGGACCGTGGTCGCACGCGGCACGATCGGCGTACTGCGTCGTCCACAGCGCACTCATGACAGGGAGATTTCCGACAAGAAGCAGCGTCTTGCGCGGAGAAAGCCAACCACCTGGCAATCCACCAAAGGTCGAAGCAGCGGTCATCGGAATTGGTCCTTCACAGTCGGGCGATCGGTGACCGACTCGCGGGCACCAGGAACCACGACGATGTTCGCACCCAGACTCTCGTCTCGAAGATTGTTGAACTCGTCGAGTCCTTCGATGCCATCGACAACGATGCGATACGAATGCGTTCCTGGTGGCAACAAGAGCGTTGCCTCGAGTCGCCTTCGATCGTGGCTCTCGGTGAACGGCGTCGCCACGGGGTCCCAGCCGTTGAACTCGCCAACAAGCGTGGTGACGCGGCGCGAATAGGGCATGGTGAAGACGACGACACCACCCGCTTGCGCGCGCGGACCAAATCCGCCACCCACGAGATTTGCCTGCCGCGTGCGCTCATTCAGCGCGCGAAGTCGGGAAGCGACATCGGCAGCGCGACCGCCACCACCCGTAGCGCTGTCGTGTTCGCGCACGGGTGCGTCCTGCACGAGCGGGTGCGAGAGCGTTGCCCGAGGAGCATGCTGCTTGGCGATGGTGATCGGTGCACCGAGCATGGCAGGCGCGCGCACTCCTTCGGTGTGAAGGGCGTCGAACCCGTTCGCACACTCAAAGCCGCGTGGCGCAGTCTCTGCTGTCTCACCACAGGCGAAGGTCTCGATCGACGGCGGAGCGTCGACGATGAACTCTTCGAGCACGCGCGTCACTGGCGCATGACCGCGCAGCCAGAGTGCGAGTGCAGAAAAATCATCTGCCGCAGCCGACTTCGGCGCAAACTCGATGATCGACTGCCCGTAGCTCGCTGCGTCGCGCAGCTCTTCGTGCTCACGAATCGTCAGCGGCAGCAACGCCTCAGGGCAGCGACGCGCCAGCGCATCCACGACATCGCGCGAGAGCGCGCGACGGTCGTTCACCAGCGTCGGCAGCAACTTGAAGGGGATGCTGCGACCGAATCGGTTGACGACCGCCTCGATGGTCTGGATCTGCTTCTCCGCACCCTTGAGGCTGAAGAACCCTGTTTCGACGGGAATGATGACGAGGTCTGCCGCGCGCAAGGCGTTGAAGGTCAGCATGCCGATCGTTGGCGGGCAGTCGATGATGCACCAATCGAAGCGGTCTTTCCACGCGCTGAGGACACGCGCGAGACGACGATCACGATCAAAGCGCGATGCGAGCGGACCGTTCGGCGCCTCGAAGAGCGCGAGCTGCACACTCGACGGCGCGAGGTGGAGGTTGCGACCAACTTCCCAGAGGTACTCATCGGGCACGAGTGCTGCGGGATGTTCCGCAAGCATCGCGTCACCGATGGTCTTCTCGATGCGTTGATCGGGGACGCCAAGACCAGCAGCGCAATGCGACTGCGGATCGAGGTCCACGAGCAGCGAGCGCACGCCATCGCGCGCCATCACCGCGGCGAGATTGATCGCGGTCGTGGTCTTGCCACAGCCGCCCTTTTGGTTGACGATCGCTACAACGCGCATCGTCGGGTTATCGGTTTGGCAGAGCGTCCGAAACGATATTTCTCGGCCGCCGCGCTGCTCGCCTTTGAGCGGAGCTCGACCTAGATCGACGCGCCGATGGCCGCCAGCGCAGCGTGCACGCTCGACTGGTCCGCGCCCTGCTCGACCGACACCTCACCGATGGCCCGCGGCAGCACCAAACGGAGCGCGCCGCCTTGGTTCTTCTTGTCAAAACCCATGCGATGCTCGATGTCTGCGGCCGAAACCCGCATCGGAAGCCGGATCGGCAAGCCCACGCGCTCCACGAGCGCCACGATCCGCTCGCCCACTTGCGGGCTGAGCAGTCCCCGTGCCTCGGCGCATCGAACGGCCGCATGCAGACCGATCGCGACTGCCTCACCATGAAGGAGGTCGAGCCCCCGCATCGTCTCGATCGCGTGACCGAAGGTGTGGCCGAGGTTGAGTTTGGCTCGCTCGCCACGCTCGTGCGGATCGCGGGAGACGATCGCGGCCTTGACCGCCGCCGACGAGGGAATCAGTCGATCAAACGCCGCGGCGTCCCCTGCACAGAGGAGCGCGGCGTCCTTCTCGAGGTCAGCAAAGCACTGTTCACCCGCGATGACGGCGTGTTTGACGCACTCAGCAAAGCCCGCCCGCAGTTCACGAGCAGGAAGCGTCGAGAGGAGATCGGCATCCGCGACAGTCAGGCGCGGTTGCCAGAAGGCACCCGCGAGGTTCTTCCCGAGGCCACCCCCAGGAAGCGCAAGGTTGATGCCCGTCTTGCCACCGATAGACGAGTCGACCATCGCCAGGAGCGTCGTGGGCAGTTGCACGAGATCGACGCCGCGAAGGTAGGTCGCAGCGGCAAACCCCGCGAGGTCACCCACGAGACCGCCACCAATGGCGATGAAGAGCCCACTGCGATCCACGCGCGCCGCCAAGGCAGCATGCCAAATGGCGTCGACGGCCTCCATCGACTTCTTCGCCTCGGTCGCGTCGACATGGATGACCGAAACATGCGCGTGCGCCGCAGCGAGCGAAGTCGCCACGCGGGCGGCAACGGCCGAGACATGTCGATCGATGACTAGGAGAATCCGCCGATCGTTGACCTCAACGCCCGACTGCGCGAACAGCGTCGCAAGTCGCGTCGCAGCACCGCGCTCCACAACAAGACTGGTCGGACGCCCCGCGATATCGATAGGAATGGTGGTGGAGTGGCTCAAGGTTGTTCCGAGTGAAAGGCTGCGCAGTATGCACGGACGAGGGTTGGCGCGTTGGCGGCTCGTTCGATCGGGGGAAACCCCAAAAACAACACAGCCTCGGCAGAACCGAGGCTGTGCTGTATGAGTGACCCCAAGGGGATTCGAACCCCTGTTCTATCCGTGAGAGGGATATGTCCTAAACCGGGCTAGACGATGGGGCCAATTCAGCTTTGTTGCTCGGTGGCTCTCACACCAGTCCGAACGCTGAGGCGGGGACTATAGCAGAACGCACCGCGCTTCCAAGGCCGTCGATCATCGGCGGGCTCGGCACGCGTGACTCATGCACCACGCCGAAAAACACAGCAGCCCCGACCGAAGTCGAGGCTGCTTGAGTGAGTGACCCCAGAGGGATTCGAACCCTCGTTACCTCCGTGAAAGGGAGGTGTCCTAGACCAGGCTAGACGATGGGGCCAATGAAGCGATGGGCCAGTGAAGGACCAACGGAAGCCACCTCGAAGAAGGTGGGACTCAAGAGCCTGTGATCTTGAGCACGCAAACAAACGGACGGCCTAGGGGGCGCGGATGATAGCGGCTGCGCTGCATCTGTCGAGTTGCCTTGGTTGGCGCTCGGTACCCTTTGGCATGCAAGGAATCGCTCCCGCGAAGGACGAACTCCTCCAACACGCGCCGCCGAGCTTGGTGTTGTGCCCACTTCACTGCGAAAGCAGGGCATTGGCCAAGTTTGGAAAGCTTCCCGTTCTGACCATCGGGCCTGGCGCCGAGGCGATGCGCGCCGCTTTCGCAAACCGCGCACGCTGGCCTGTGCCGCAGCCGCGCCTGATCGTCCTCTGTGGACTCGCAGGTGCGCTGCACTCGGACGGTGCGCGTGGGGACGCGCGCTCCATTCGCACCGCGCTGAGCCTGACTGCCGGCGCGCCTGCGCTCACTTCGGCAGATCGTCAAGCGCATGGGAGCATCGTGGAGTCGCCCACGATCGCGTTCGCGCGCGCCGACAAGTTGCGCCTCCATGCCAGTTCGCACGCTGATCTCGTGGACAGCGAGTCCTACACCTTCGCCTCGTGTGCAGAAGCCGCGGGCATTCCGTGGGCGATCGTCCGCGGCGTGAGCGATGACTTGACGCACGACCTTCCTCGTGAGGTCGCGGAGTTCATCGATGCGCAAGGACGCACGCGATACCTGCGCGTACTGGCGGCTGTGGCGCGTCGTCCGAAACTCGCTTTGGATTTGCTCGCACTTGGACGCATCGCAGGCAGTGCCTTGCGCAACGCAGCGTTTGCCGCCGACGCACTTGGTTGTCTTGGGGGCATCGATCTCTGCTCGCCGTCGCGGCCGCTCGTTCTGTACGGTGGTTCGTTTGATCCGCCACACATGCAGCACGCGGTCATCCTGCGCGAGAGCGTTCGCATACTCCGCGCGCCCTGTGCGATCGTGATGCCCGCGGCGAAGAATCCCTTGAAACGCGACGCGCCCCCTGCCACACCTGACGCGCGACTGGCACTCTGCCGCGCCAACTTCGGCAACGCTGCGCGGGACACTGGCGCGGAGGTCCGACTCTCGACACTCGAGCTGAACCGCGCGGGCGCGAGTTACACGGTGGACACCGTGATCGACCTCATCCGAGCGCATCCACACCTGCGCGGCGCGATCCGCGTGCTCATCGGAAGCGACGCGGTGCGCGATATCGAACGCTGGCGACGATGGGAAGAACTTCTCACTCTCGCAACACCCGCCATCGTGGTGCGCCCACCCGACACCCTGGCCGCAACACGGGCGTTTCTCGCCGAATTCGCGCAGCGCAGCGGGTTCTTGGACGCGCCGAACTGGGTCCTCCCCATCGATTCCATCGCGTGCGCCTCGACGACGGCACGGTCGGATCTTGCACAGGGCGCGCGACCGGATGGGCTCGCGGACGCAGTGTTCGATGAAATCACAGCGCGACGGCTCTACGGCTTCGGCGACCAACGCTGATGGCTCTACACTGTCCGATCTATGACTTCTCGTCCCGCAGGAACATCCGTCGCGCGCGTCAGCTTCGTCAGCCTCGGCTGCCCGAAGAACCTCGTCGACAGCGAGAAGATGCTTGGTGTCCTCGCGCAGTCGGGATTCGAACTCGTCAATGAAGACCAGCGGCCCGACGCGATCGTCGTGAACACCTGCGGCTTCCTCGAGGCCTCGAAGGACGAATCACTCGAAGTCATCCGCGACGCGATCCGCCGCAAAGAGAAGGGCGAGATCAAGCGCGTGGTGGTCGCGGGATGTCTCGTGCAGCGTCACCGCGCCAAGCTCCTCGAGTGGGCGCCTGGCATCGACGCGATGGTCGGCGTGTTCGACCGCGACCACATCGTCGACGCGGTTGCAGGTGAGAAGGCCAGCGACCTCGCGGAAAAAGCGCCGAAGTACTGGATCGCCAGTAACGCACTGCAAGCCGCCAACGAACGCGGTGTGAAGACTGTTGGACTCACCGTCAATGGCGCCGACGGCAAAGGCATCGGCTACTTCGAAGGCGATGAGAACCGCATTCGCCTCACTCCGCGGCACTGGGCGTATCTGCGCATCAGCGAAGGCTGCAATCAACGCTGCGCGTTCTGCACCATTCCTTCGATTCGCGGCAAGATGCGCTCGAAGCCGCTGGCAGCCATCGAGAGCGAAGCCCGCAGCCTCATGGCCTCGGGCGCGTTCGAATTGAACCTCATCGGTCAGGACACCACGAGCTACGGCCTTGATGTCGGCTACGACGGCGGACTCCCTGGACTGCTCAAGACGGTGAACGGTGTCGCTCGCGAGTTCAACGGCGGTTGGGTGCGGCTGATGTACGCGTATCCATCGAAGTTCGACGACGCCTCGATCGACGCCATCGCCTCGCTCGACAACATCCTGAAGTACATCGACATGCCACTGCAGCATGCGAGTAACAGCATGCTCAAGGCGATGCGCCGACACACGACGCGCGCCGACACCGAGCTCTTGCTCGAGAAGCTGCGCGACCGCGTTCCGGGCATCGCCATCCGAACCACCTTCATCGTGGGCTTCCCTGGCGAGACCGAGGAAGACTTCGAAGAACTCTGCGAGTTCATCAGCGAGCAACAGTTCGACATGCTCGGCGTCTTCCGTTACTCCGCCGAGGCAGGAACGCCCGCAGGCACGATGGAACAGGACCCTGCGCTGGCAGTGCCCGATGCGGTGAAGCGCGAGCGTGAAGAGCGCATCATGCTCCTGCAGCAGGAAATCGCCTTCGAAAACGCGCAACTGCAGTCGCAGTCCAAGGCGCAGTTCGATGTGCTGATCGAGGGCGTTGCCGCGGGCAAGTCGAAGTCGCGCGCGACCACAGGCGTCACCAAGGGCGGCGCGCTCTACACGGGTCGCGCGTACTTTCAAGCGCCGTCGATCGACTCGCTGACCTATGTGCAGTCGACGGAGAAGCGCTCGCCCGGCGAACTGGTCCGCTGCACCGTCGTCGATGCCAACGGCTACGACCTCGTCGCGGTGCCGACCGACGAACTCGAGAAGCGCGTCTCGCTTCCCATCATGCACCGCCACTAGTTGGCCACACGCCATGCACGCACGCGACGCTGAAGCACTTGTTCGTCCACTGCTCTGGATCGGCTTCGATGGAAAGATCCCGCCGCCCGAAGCGGCGCGCCTCGTGCACCAAGGCGTGTCTGGCGTCATTCTCTTTGCGCGCAATGTCGGGACGCCTGACGAGACCCGCGCGCTCAACCGTGAGCTCAAGGCCATCGCACCAGGCCCGCTGCTGCTGAGCGTCGATCAGGAAGGTGGCCGCGTCGCGCGTTTGACCGAGGGATTCGAGCGGTTTCCCTCGTTGCGCGAACTCAGCACGCTGAGCGCACCAGAGGTTCGCGCCATCGGCACGCGACTCGGAGCGCAAGTACGCGGCGCGGGATTCGACATCGACCTCGCGCCCGTCGTCGATGTCGATTCGAATCCCGACAATCCCGTCATTGGCGAGCGCTCCTTCTCGCGCGACCCCGAAGTGGTGGCAACGCTCGGCGCGGCGATGATCGAAGGACTCGAGCGCGAAGTCGCCGCGTGCGCCAAGCACTTTCCTGGCCACGGCGACACCGACAAGGATTCGCACTACGACCTTCCTCGACTCTCCCATG
This sequence comes from Planctomycetaceae bacterium, assembly GCA_947490615.1. Taxonomy (GTDB): domain Bacteria; phylum Planctomycetota; class Phycisphaerae; order Phycisphaerales; family SM1A02; genus QWPT01. The sequence continues at coordinate 319,445 of CANLHK010000001.1, forward strand.
GACTGGAACGGCTCCACGCCTGCGAACTCAAGCCGTTTCGCGCCGCCATCGCCGCGCGGGTCAGTTGCGTGATGACGACCCATGTCGTCTTCGAGGCGCTTGACCGCGGCACCCCCGCCACGATGAGCGCGCCCGCCATCAACCTCCTCCGCCGCGAACTTGGTTTCGGTGGCGTCTGCGTGAGTGACTGCCTTGAGATGAAGGCGATCTCCGAACACTTCGGTTGCGGCAACGCGGCGGTGCGCGCCATCGCAGCGGGTGTCGACGCGCTGCTGGTCTCACACACCGTTGACGCCCAGCACGAAGTCATCGAGGCGCTCGCGGCGGCAGTCATGGATCACACCATCAGCGAGGGTCGGGTGCGTGAAGCACGAACCCGCCTCGAACGATTGGCGCGACTCCACGCTCGCGCGGTGTAGGAACGCGCGGCCAAGCCCGCAAACCTCGGCATTTCTGCTGGCAAACTGTCGGCGACCTTCGTCTGCCCCACAATGAAACCGCCGCGCCCATGCCTGCGCGCGGCTCGGCTACACTGCGCGATTCCAGTGAAGATCCGCAACTTCTCCATCATCGCCCACATCGACCACGGCAAGAGCACGCTGGCCGACCGACTCCTCCAGGAGACCAAAGCAGTCTCGGCGCGTGAGGCGCGCGCACAGTTCCTCGATTCGATGGACCTCGAGCGCGAGCGCGGCATCACCATCAAGGCCTCCGCCGTCACGGTGAAGCACACCTACAAGGGCGAGGAGTACCAGCTCAACTTCATCGACACGCCTGGGCATGTCGACTTCACCTACGAGGTTTCGCGCGCGCTCAAGGCGTGCGAAGGCGCTGTGCTCGTCGTCGACTCGACCCAAGGCGTGCAGGCGCAGACCGTCGCCAACGCGTACCTCGCGGTGGCGGGCGATCTCACGATCATCCCCGTGGTGAACAAGATCGATCTTCCTGCCGCCGACGCCGATGCAGTCGCGATGGAGATCGAACAAGTCTTCGGCTTTCCCGCGGAAGAGTGCATTTATGTCTCGGCCAAGACGGGGCAAGGCATTCACGCGCTGCTCGACACCATCTGCGAGAAGCTGCCGCCACCCAAGCCGCCGACGACGACCAAGTTGCGCGGCCTGGTGTTTGACGCCAAGTACGACGAGTACCGCGGCGTCGTGATGTATGTCCGCGTCTTTGACGGTCACCTCAAGCACGGTGACAAGATCCGCATGATGGGAACGGGGCGAACCTTCTCGGTCAACGAGTTGCTGCGCTACACCCCCTTCCCGCAGAAGGTCAAGACGCTGAACTTTGCTGAGGTCGGCTCAGTGTCGGCAGGCATGAAGACGCTTGGCGATGTGCGCGTCGGCGACACGATCACGCTCGACCTCGATCCCGCCGAGCATGCTCTTGAGGGATACGAAGAGCCCAAGCAGATGGTCTTCTGCGACTTCTACCCCTCGAGCGCCGACGAAGAAGGCAAGAAGTCCGACTTCGAGCAACTTCGCGAGGCGATTGAGAAGTTGCACCTCAACGATGCGAGCTTCACCTTTGAGCCGCAGCACTCGGAAGCGCTCGGCTTTGGTTTCCGTTGCGGGTTCCTCGGCTTGCTCCACATGGACATTGTGCAGGAACGCCTCGAGCGCGAAGGCGGCGTCTCGATCGTGCAGACGGCGCCCACCGTCTCGTACATGATCGACCTGAACGACGGCACCGAACTTGAGATCCACAATCCTGCCGACCTGCCTGATCCCTCGAGGATCAAGGCGATTCGCGAGCCGATCGTCAAGATCGAGATCATCTGCCCCAACCAGAACATTGGCGATCTCATGAAGCTCGCCGAGTCGCGCCGCGGCACCTTTTCCGCGCAGGAAATGATCAGCGAGACGCGGCAGATCCTCAAGTACGAGCTCCCGCTCGCAGAGATCATCTACGACTTCTACGACAAGCTGAAGTCGCTCACGCGCGGCTACGGCACGATGGACTACCACATCACTCACTACCGCGAGGATCGCCTGGTCAAGGTGCTCATTCTCGTCAATGGTGAACCCGTGGAAGCCCTCTCCTTGATCTGTCACCGCGACAGCGCGGAACAGCGCTCGCGGGTCATCCTGAGCAAGCTCAAGGAGCAGATTGATCGCCACCAGTTTGAGATTCCGCTGCAGGCGGCCATCGGCGGCAAGATCATCGCGCGCGAGTCGATCAAGGCCATGCGCAAGAATGTGCTCGCCAAGTGTTACGGCGGCGACATCTCTCGTAAGCGCAAGCTCCTTGAGAAGCAGAAGGAAGGCAAGAAGCGCATGAAGCAGATCGGCGCAGTGTCGATCCCGCAAGAAGCGTTCATGGCCATTCTCGACCAAGGCGACTGATCGCAGGTCGTCCGCTCATCACGCCGTCAGATTGAGAACCTTGAGGACCTCGGGCGTGATGTCGATCTGCGCTGGGTACTTCAAGAGCAAGCGCGCGCGGATTCGATCGAGCGCATCGCCCGAGCCCTTCGAATCAAACGGATCAGCGGTCGGTTGGAAACGGAAGACGAGGTCAATCGACTCCTTCTCCGAGATCGACTCGACGGCGGCGATGAGTTCGCGATACGCGGCCTCGAACTGCTCCGACGCGAGCTTCTCGCCTTCGGTGCTGATCGCTTCGCTGAACATGCGGTATTCCTGCTGCAGGACCTGCATCGCTTGCTGACCTTCTGGTGGTGGCGGGCTGCCAGGAGCCATGGGGAACTTGGCCTGGATCTCCTCGGCGCGCTTCTGGAATTCGGCCTGCCCCTTCTCGAGTTTGTCCTTGATTTCGTTGCGCTTGTCGGTGTAGCTCGTGCCTTCGAGCAACTTCTTCATGACCTTGTCGATGTCGACGGCCGCGATGCTCCACGCACGGTTGGTCACGCGGTCGCCCCACGACAATCGGCCGTCCTTCGCAGCAATGCGCAACGCGTCCTTGCCTGCTTCGGTGGCAAGGAGAAGACCATCGGTGGGGCCGAGGTCGTTGCCCAGCGGCGCGCCCGCGACGGCGGTGTTGAGGGCAGGTCCACCAACTTGGTTCGACAGCGCCACACCGAGCGCCAGAACGGAGAGTGCGAGTGAGCCAGCGACGATGAAACGGTCAGAGCGTTGCATCCCGTCAGTGTACTCAAGCACCAATCAGCCGTGCGCATTCGCGGACAAACCAATCGGAGACGCGGCGCTTCACGAGGTCCATCGAAGGCGCGCGCTCGCCGAGTTCTGTCTCCAAACTCGTCACAGGTCGCTGCAAGCCGCAGGGAACGATGAGTTCGAAGTGGCGAAGGTCAGGCGCTACATTCAAGGCAAACCCATGGAGCGTCGCCGAGCGCGAGATGCGAACGCCGATGGCCGCGATCTTTCGCGCGGCGCCCTCGCCAACCCAAACGCCTGTCGCTCCTGGATCCCGCGCGCCGACGATCCCGTCCTCGGCGAGCGTGTCGATGATGCACTGCTCAAGCCAGCGCACATACGGATGGACTTTGAGTCCCAGCTTCGTGAGGTCCATGATCGGATACACCACGAGTTGCCCAGGACCGTGGTAGGTCACATCGCCACCGCGGTCGGTCTCGACGCGTTCAATTCCGTGCTGCTTGAGCACTTCCTCGGAGACACGCACATGCTCGGCGGCACCCACGCGCTTGGTCACGGTGATCACTGGAGGATTGTGTTCGAGCAGAAAGACGGTCATCGGTGCGGCGGCGGCGGCAGAGGCCGTGACCAGCCGCTCATGCGTCGCGCGCTGTAACGCCAGCGCGTCGGCGTAGGAGATGCGGCCGAGGTCGACCACCTGCAGTTGATCGTGTGACGCAAGCGTTCGCACGCGGCGCACAGTACTCACCCCGCGCATGCTTCGACACCGCGCCGCACACGACTCCGTACAATCGACCCGTGAAGCAGACAATGCACACGATGACGACGACGGACCACCTCTTCGCATCGAACGATGAATCCGCGTCAGGTTCCAGCGCGTCGTTGGAATTCGCGGTGCTCGGCTCCTGTTCTGCGGGAAACTCGTCGGTGCTGCGCGTGTGCGCTCATGGAGTGACGCGGCAGATCCTCATCGATGGCGGACTCTCTCCGCGCGCGACTCGCGGTTCGTTGCGCGCGTTGGGGTTCGAGTACGAAGAAACGAGCGAGATTCTCTTCACGCACTTTGATCACGACCACGCCAAGGCTGGTTGGGGCCGCGCCGCGATGCGTGACGGCATTCGACTTCGTTGCGCGCAGCGTCATGAGCGCGCTGCCCTCGAGCGCGGCTATCCGTCGGTGTGTCTCGAGACTTTCGATGGCGGCGGCGAGGGTTTCGATCTCGGCGCCGTGCGCGTGATTCCCTGCGAAAACCCCCACGACGACGGCGGCACGCTTTCCTTTCGATTCGAAACTCCCGCGGGCAGTGTTGGACTCGCGACCGATCTCGGTCGAGCCTCCGACGCGTTGATCGAGTCGTTGCGCGGAGTTGACCTCTTGGCGATCGAGTCGAACTACGACCGCGCCATGCAGCTCACATCGCCGCGCCCTGCGTTTCTCAAGGAGCGCATCATGGGCGGCAAGGGGCATCTCTCCAACGATGAGTGCCTGCACGCTGTGCGCGCGATCACCCAACCTCGTGAGCCAGCCGCAATCGTGCTGCTCCATCTTTCGCGGGAGTGCAACTGCCCTAACCTCGTGCGCGCTCTGTGGCGCGACAGCGTGCCGCACCTCGAACCACGCCTCACCATCGCGCCGCCGTTTGAGCCGATTGGTCCGCTGCGCCTGTCGCGGACTTCGGCGCTGCGAGTTCCCTGCGCATGAGCGAGCCAGATCCATCCGCGCCGCTCGGACCGATTGCGTGGATTGCCCTCGTCGCGCGATGGACTCAGCTGGCCAGCGTCACACGAGGTCGCCTTGGCGACGACCAACTTGCCACTGCGCCCTTGCGTGATTCCGTGGCGCCACTCATCGCCATCGAAGCGACGACGGCCGCGCTTGGCGAACTCGCTCGCGTGCCAAGTGCGCAGCGCGCGCAGGCGCGTGACATGGCCGAATTCACCATCGATGATGCGACGAACACCCTCGACGCGCTGTGGGGCGATCAGGCGTTTCCGCAGGAAATCGACGATGCGCTCGAGGCGGCCCATCGCGCGCTGTGGCGTGCGCTCTACTGCGAACTCGAAGAACTCGTCGTGACTGGCGAAGGAGCATTCGAGGTCCCTGATCTGTTGCTCGGGTTTCAGGAAGACCTTGCCGCAAGCCATCATGGAACGCTTGCAGCGATGGCGCCTGGCTCACTGGCGTTTCCTGGCGAGCCGATCGCGTGGTGGTGCGAGCGCAACGCGCCGTCGTTCACCAGCCCGCGCCTCACACGACGCGCCGCGGGCGGCCCGACGCAAGTGCTTCGCTTCGTCGACGCCTCAAGCCGCTTCGTGGCGGACCGTGTCATCGCGCTCGACGCGCTCGCGGAGCCCCTCCCAATCGATGCCCTGCCGATGCTCACGCCGCTTCTCCTCAATGGCGCGCGCATCGGCGTGTTTTTGCACGCGCGCTCCGAGTGGAGCGCCATGCAACACGACGCGATGCAAGGACGCTCCGCGCTCACCGTCGAGCGCTAAAGAGCGAAGAAATCCACGCCACGCGCCTGTCGCTCCTGCGTTACCCTTCGTGCCTCGATGTCCGATGTCCTCACTCACGAATGCGGCCTTGCCTTCGTCCGACTGCGCAAGCCGATCTCCTGGTTTCAGAAGGAGCGCGGCGATGCGCTGTGGGGGTTGCGCAAGCTCTATCTGCTCATGGAGAAGCAGCACAACCGCGGCCAGGATGGCGCGGGCATCGCGTGCGTGAAGTTCGACATGCCTGCTGGTGACGCGTTCCTCGAGCGCGAGCGGACCGCCAAGCGCAATCCGATTGAACGGCTCTTCGACCAGGCACTCAGTCCAGAAGCGCGGCTCGGTGAAGCCAAGATGAACTCGCTCGACGAGTTGGCACTCAAGCGGGCGTTCCCGTTGCTCGGTGAACTGCTCCTCGGCCACCTCCGCTACGGCACCCACAGCGGCAATTCGAGTTCGATGTGCCACCCCTACTTGCGTCGCTCCAACAGTGAGTCGCGTTCGTTGGCGATGGCGGGCAACTTCAACCTGACCAACTCGGCAGAGCTCTTCGAGAAGCTCGTTGAGTACGGGCTCCATCCCGTCGGCGACAGCGATACCGGCGTGGTGCTCGAGAAAATCGGCTACTTCGTCGATCGAGAACACGCGCATCTTGAAGCGACGATGGGCGAAGGCTCGTTCCTGAATCTCGCGGGCAACGCCCTGATGAGCGAGATCTCACGGCAGCTTGATCTCGCCCGCGTCCTGCGCCGCGCGACGGAGCACTTCGATGGCGGCTATGTGTTCGCTGGCATGCTCGGCAACGGCGACAGCTTTGTCTGCCGTGACCCCGCGGGCATCCGACCTGGCTTCTATGTGGTGACCGATGAGTGCATCGCCGTTGCGAGCGAGCGTGCCGCGATCTCGACGGTGTTCAACCTCGATCCGCGCGACATCGAGCCGATCCCGCCCGGGCACGCAGTCATCATCAAGAAGTCTGGGCAGTACTCCATCGAGCGTTTTGCAGAGCCACTGCCCGTCCGACAGTGCTGCTTTGAGCGCGTGTACTTTTCGCGCGGCAACGATCCGTCGATCTACCGCGAGCGCAAGCAGCTCGGGCGCAATCTCGCTCCCCGCGTGATGTCCATGCTCGACGGCGGACTCGATCACGCCGTCTTCGGCTTCATCCCTAACACCAGCGAAACCTCGTATTACGGCCTGATTGAAGCACTTGATGAAGAGCGACAGCGACTGGCCGCCGACGCGATTTGGTCGCAAGTCCAGAGCGGCAAGGCCACACGCGCTTCGATTGAAGCCGCGCTCGCCAGTCGGGTGCGCGCCGAGAAGGTCGCGCACAAGGACCAGCGCCTGCGCACCTTCATCACCCACGATGCAGCGCGCCGCGACTTGGTGAATCACATCTACGACATCACGCGCGGCACCGTCTTCCCCGACGACACGCTCGTCGTGATCGACGACTCGATCGTGCGCGGCACCACGTTGCGCGAATCGATCATCACCATGCTTGCGCGCCTTGCACCCAAGTCGATCGTTGTGGCAAGCGCGAGTCCGCCCATCATGTATCCCGACTGTTACGGCATCGACATGTCGCAGCTCGGGCGCTTCATCGCCTTTGAGGCCGCCGTGTCGCTCGCGCGGGACCACGGACAGTCTGCTGTCCTTGATGAGATCGAAGCCAAGTGCACGGAACAGGCGACGCTCCCCACCAACCGCATGAAGAACCAGGTGCGCTTGCTCTATGACCTCTTCACCCTTGAGCAACTCGAGAAGAAGGTCGCGCAGCTCATCCGTTCCAAGGCGCTTGCGTGGACGGGTGAGCTCAAGCTTGTCTACCAGTCGATTGAGGGACTGCGAAGCGCGATGCCCGACTCAACGGGCGACTGGTACTTCACGGGTGAGTATCCAACTCCTGGCGGTTATCGGGTGCTGAACACGGCGTATCTCAACTGGCGGCGCGGGATCGACGGCAAGCGCGCCTACTAAACACGGCTCGGCGACGAGGCGATTGGCGATGTCGAGCGCGGCTCCTGTCAATTCGCTCCGACTCCGACGAGCCCCCGCATTCGCTTGCGCGCACCCGAGCAGCCCATCTCTTGACGGTTTGCGGCTTTTCCGTTCTACTCTCCCTTCCCCCATCGGTCGCCCAAAAGCGCTCGACGGAGGGTTCTTCCGTCCTCGCCGTGTTGCACACGGTGGTGCGGAAGAGTCTTGGAAGAGTTGACGTCGCCCATCGATCCCCACGGCGTGACGCGCTGCACGACTGCAGCACGGCCCGCCCAATCCGCAGGAAATTGGAAGAACCATGTCGCGCTATCTCGGTCCGAAGGTGAAGCTCTCGCGCAAGGTCGGTGTCCCGGTCGCGGACATCCCAAAGCACACCTCCAAGCGCCAGCTCACGACCCCGGGCATGCACGGTTTCCGTGGTCGTCGCCAGAAGGACTACGGCATCCGCAAGGATGAGAAGCAGAAGGTTCGCTTCCACTACAACGTTCTTGAGCGTCAGTTCCGCCGCTACATGCGTGAAGCAGGCCGTCGTGCCGGCAACACCGGCGAAGTGCTCCTGCAGCTTCTCGAGCTCCGTCTCGACAATGTGCTGCGTCGCGCGGGATTTTCCCGCACGATCTGGGGCGCCCGCCAACTCTGCGCGCACGGACATGTGCTCGTCAATGGCAAGAAGGTCGACCGACCCTCCTACTCGCTTGAGATCGGTGACATCGTCACCCTCCGCGAAGGAATCCAGAAGCTCGCCCGCGAGCAGATGGAGTCGATCCCAGGCCATCAGGTTCCTGGTTGGATTGCCGTGAATCCCGCGGAACTCTCAGCCAAGTGCGTCTCGATGCCAACCTCGGATCAGATCCCCTTCGATGTGAACACGAACCTCATCGTCGAGTTCTATCGATAATCGACGGCGTCCCCCCCTTCACGGGGTTCGACGAACAACGATCAACACCCACGAGGCCCGAGCAATCGGGCCTCGTGTCTTTTTTCGATCGCATCCAACACCGCAAGCCCGCGTCGCGCGCGCGCACTTTCCGACGCTTTCCCTTCGATCACTCCGCGACTTCGCGTCCCGAGGCGCGCGGCTTTCCGATACCTTTCCGCACGACCATGCTCAAGCTGCTTCGACAGTACAACCAGTGGATCCTCGTGGTAGGCGGAACCCTTCTGCTCATCGCGTTCCTCATGCCGTCCGCAATCCAAGGGCTCGCGCAACAGAGCGCCGTCTCAGGCGCACTTTGGGCGACCTACAACGGTGGCAAAGTCACTGGTGCCGACCTCGATGAAGCGCAACAAGAGTTGCGCGTTCTCGAGCTGATGCCCAACCAGATTCTTGGCTTCCTCGGCGCCGACAAGGACCCTGCGCACTGGTGGTTGTTGGTGCATGAAGCCACCGAAGCTGGACTCGTCGGCGGCGCGGGTGAGGGCGAAGCTGCTCTCGGGCAAATCGCTGCCTCGGGCAATGTTGCGCCTGAATCCGTCCTGTTCAATCTCGCACGACAGAGCGGCACCAACCGCGATGTCGTGCTCTCGGCGCTTGCCAAGGCGCAAGGCGTGACTCGCCTGGTGCAGCTCTCACTGAACATCGATCGCGTGAGCGATCGTCGCCTCAAGAATTCGGTGGCGCGCTCGCTCCTCTCAGTGAGTGGCGACCTCGTGATTCTCGACGCCCGCTCCAACGCCGCGATCGAAGTCGCTGCGGCGACGGATGATCGGCTCCTTGAGCAGATGAAGAAGTTCGCTGACACTGCGCGCCCCGTCGACGCGCTCATCGGCAAGGACAAGTTCGGCTATCGCGTGCCTGATCGCTTCAAGATCGAGTGGATCTCGATTCCTAAGAGCGCGATCACCCAGAGCATCGCTGATTCGACCGAGCTCACGACGCTCGCCCTGAAGAAGCGTTTCGCGCAGAATCCAGCCAAATACGGGGGCGGCGCCACGGGCGACGCGGCGAGTTTCACCGCACTCGAAGGCACCATCCGCGCAGCCGTCACCGATGAGTTGGCGCGCGCTCGCATGGACGAAGTCTCCAAGTTCGCAGGCGATCAACTCGCCCTCGCGCAGCGCTCACTCAAGCGTGATGGCGCACACTTTGTTCTGCCCGCTGAGTGGCAGACCACAATGCCATCACTGCAAACGCTCGCGCAGACCATTGCTGGCGAGTTCCACATTCCCGCACCGGTCTATCAGTCAAGCGGCGAGGCGTGGATGCGGGCTGCTGAACTCTCGGCCATCGCAGGTCTCGGCACCGCGCGCACCTCGAAGTTTGGCACGCCCAAGACCGCGGGCGACCTCGTCGCTGCAGCGAAGGAACTCTCCACACCGAACATCGCAACGCCATTCCAAGTCAACATCGCGAGTCCCGCGATGGTCGGCGATGGCGGCGATGTGCACTTCTTCCGCGTGATCGCTGCCGAGCCATCGAAGGCCGCTGCAGACCTCGCGTCGATTCGCGCCGATGTCGAGAAGGATCTTCTCTCGATCGATCGCTTCAACTGGCTCGAAGCCAACAAGGACGCGCTCGCGGCGCAAGCGGCCACCGATGGCATTCGTGCGCTCGCGACCAAGTACACCGCGCAAGTCGAGTTCGCCAAGGACATCGCTGAGGCCAACACCCAGTTCATTCGCTTTGGCATTCGCATGGGATCGGGCCTGCCTTCGATGGGCAACGATCCCAAGGCGATCGCTGCGATCATCGAGAAAGCATCGAAGATCCCCTACGCCGCCGACCTGTCCTCGATTCCGCTCGCCGATCGCACGATCGCCGTGGCGGTTCCCGAGAAGCTCTCGCTCGTGCTGCTGCAAGTGACCTCGATGACTCCCGTGACCGAAGAGAAGTTCGCCGAGCTCGCGGGCGCCATGATGACCGCCAACGGTGAGCGACTCGTGAATGTCACGAGTGATCCGACGCTGGCAATCGATCCGAAGTCGCTCTTCGGATATGACGCGATGGCCAAGCGCTACGAGTTCAAGCCCTCGCGCGATCGCGACTCGATCCCGTCACCAGGCGCTCCAGTTCCTCCGCTTTGATCGCCACGAGTTCCGCCACGAGTTCTGCCATGAGTACCGAGCCACTGCCCCCGATCAAGTTCGAGGATTTCGCGAAGCTTGATCTTCGCGTCGCCACCGTGCTCAGCGCGGAGCCGCATCCCAACGCCGACAAGTTGCTGAAGATCCGCCTCGACGACGGCACGCCCGAAGGTCGCCAAGTGTGTGCGGGAATCCGCGCGTGGTACGAGCCATCGTCCCTCGTCGGCAAGCAAGTGATCATCGTGGCGAATCTCGAGCCGCGACAACTTCGCGGCGAAGTCAGCCAAGGCATGATTCTCGCGGCCAGCGATCTCAAGCCGCTGCCTGAGGGCGCCGCCTCAACCACCGAGGGCAAGCCCGGCGCCGATGAGCGCGATGTCGTGGTGCTTGGCGTGCAGCGCGCAGTCAAAGCTGGCTCGCGCGTTTCCTAAGCGCTGCGGCTGCGATCAAAGTTCTTCGTCTTCACTCGGCTGCGTGGGCGTGATCGCGTCTGCGTCGATGCGTTCCTGTCGCGTGATCTCCGCGTCGTGAATACGCCAGCCTGAGCCCAACGCGACGACCACGAAGCGACCGTCGTACTCGTTGGTTCGCGTGTGGGCGTGACCCCAGTGAATCACGCGACCATCCACCTGCCAACGCGCGTCGACGGTGAATGCAGGAACGCGCACGCCACCGAACTCGATCTCCCCTTCGCTCTCAAGACGCGTCCACACGGGGCGAACCGCTTGCACGCGGCTCACCGCGCCGCCTTCTTCTTCCATGACGAGTGTTCGCCGCACCGAGAGATAGGTCTCCTCGAGCAGCGCGCCCGACACGCTGCGCTCAAGCGCGTCGTAGATGGTGCGCTCGAGGTCGTAGTCAAAGGCGCGATAGATGTTGGCATGCAGCGATTCAAACACTTCGCGCGCGTCTGCTTCTGGCAGCGTCCTCGGCGCGCGTGTTCCAAACGACAACATCGCAGGACCCGTCGGACGCACCACCAACACGACACTCGCCGCGAGTAAGCCCGCACCGAGTGCCACGCGCGGACTCTTGCGCGAGAGCGCCGCGGCCGCAAACGAAACGATGAAGAGTCCGATCGCCATTGACGCCCACGCAGGAACCAGCGGTTGCGGAGGAGGCGGCGTCGGCACCGACTCGAGGCGCGCGTCGATGCCGCCGCTCGGACGATGCCAGGTGAAGCCTGGCTCCGTGCGCGTGAAGAGCAATTGCGAGCGCAGTCCATCGGCGGTCCACTCAGCTGCAATCTCCAAAGGCGGCTTCGATGGAAGCACACTCAAGAGGTCAGGCGGATACGCGGGCCACACCAGCGCAATCTCGTTCGGCGGCGTCTTGAGCGGATACGCCAGTTCAAAGGAGACTTTGCGAAGTCCACGCCAGCCACTGGTCGGAAAAAGCGGCAGCAGCACTTCGTCGGGATCATTGACCGACAGTGCCCGGAGCGAAGGTTCGACGCGCACCGCATCGATCGACACGGGCATTTGCGCCGCGAAGTAGGCCAGGAGCGTCGGCTTGAGCGCAGGCAGTTCACTCGGATCGATCCGCTCACTGTCTTCGCGCTTGAACTCGAGCAGCCAATCGAGGAACACGAGGTTCATCGAGATCTCTGCAACGAACGCGGTCTCGTCGACCTTGAACTTCAGATCGCAGTGCGGACCATCCTGTGGGTGGCGCGAGGAATCCGCGTGATTCGCGGCGTTTTCAACCATCATCGGGGAGCACACTCTGGGTGTCGTGGTAATGATGCACGCTTCACCCGCCGCTCCAACAGCGGCTGCGCACAGAGGAACGAACCATGCCCACTTGCTCCCTCGCCGCCAACACGATGAACACCCCCGCGCCGCGCTCCGCTCCTGGCTGGAGTGTTGTGGCTGCCTTGGTGTTGGGGTCGCTCGCATCGCCGTTCATTGTCGCGACTTCGCAAGCCTCTGCACAGGATGCACCCGCCGCTGTTGCGGCTCCACAAGATTCCGCACCCGCCGCCAAGCCGCAGATCCACGAAGTGATCGCCGCATCGGCCGCCGATGTGCAAGCGTTCAACGAGCACCTCATCATCCTCGCGAGTCCGTGGATGGACGGCCGCCTGCCCGGCACCAAGGGCATGGAGCGCGCGATGGACTACATGGAGGCGCAGTTCATCAAGGCGGGACTCGAGCCATCGTTCCAACCGTCGGATGGCTCTGCGCGAACCTATCGGCAACCGTTCTCTCTTGGTGGCAAGCGCGAGACGGTCGAAGAAACCATCACGCTCAAGTGCGGCGGCGTCGAGAGCACGCTCGTTGCAGGAACCGATTTCAAGTTGACTTCGCTGGGAAAGAACGGAAGCGCCGAAGGCACCGTGGCGTTCGTCGGATACGGCGTCGAGAGCGGCCCCGATGGTTACACGAGTTTCACCGAAGGTCATTCACTCGAAGGCAAGATCGCGCTCGTCCTCCGCTTCGAACCCATGAAGGAAGACGGCACGAGCCGTTGGACCACGGGTGAGGGTTGGTCAGGACAAGCCGGGTTTCAAACCAAGATCGCTGCGGTTGCCAAGCGCAAGCCTGCCGCGATTCTTGTGGTGAACACTCCTGGCGCCAACGATCCGCGCATCGACAGCCTCACCGCTGGCGGCGGTCGCGCGATGGCTGATGTTCCCGTGTTCATGGTTTCCACCGCTGCGGCGGAGCGCTTGGTCGCGAGTTGCGAAGGCGCGCGCACGCTCATGGATTTGCGAAAGCTCGCCGACGAACCAAAGGCCGATGCGCCGCACAGCTTCGATCTCAGCAAGGGCGGCGCTGCGGCCACGATCGCCGTTGCTGGCCGCACGGAAGAGCGGCCCGTGAAGGCGGAAAACATCGTGGCCACGCTTCCTGGACGCGGCGCGCTCGCGCAGGAGTACATCGTGATCGGCGGTCACCTCGATCACCTCGGCATGGGCGATTTCGGTTCGCGCGAAGGTCCAGGCAAGTTGCATCCTGGTGCGGACGACAACGCCTCGGGCGCGGCGGGCATCATCCTGCTCGGAGAAAGTCTCAAGGCCGCGTACGCCGCCTTGCCCGCAGAGCAAGCGCTGCGCAGCGTGGTCTTCATCGGATTCAGCGCCGAAGAGAGCGGCCTCATCGGCAGCCGTCACTATGTCGACCATCCGATCTACCCCATCAAGGACACGGTCTTGATGATGAACTTCGACATGATCGGCCGCGTGAAGGACGGTCGCCTCGCCGTGACCAACACCCGCGGCGTCAAGGGGTTCATGGAGTGGGCGCAGCCGATCTACGACAAGAGTCCACTCACCATCGTGAAGTCCGAAGGCGGCGGCGGTGGCGGCAGCGATCACGCGAGTTTCCAGGCTGTTGGTGTGCCGATTCTCTTTGCGATCTGCGCGGACTTCCACGCCGACTACCACACGTCTCGTGACACGTTTGATCTCATTGACCGCGAAACCTCCGTCGCAGCGGTGCATCTCTGGCATGACCTTGCGCTCAGCATGGCCGCGCAAGAAAAGCGATTCGAAGTCGAAACCAACAACGGTCCCATGCGCCCTGCAGCGATGAAGGTGCGCGCTGGGCTTCGCACCAAGACCGCTGAGAGTGGCACTGGTCTTGAGATCATCGATGTCACTAAGGATGGCAGCGCCGAGAAGGCGGGCATCCGCAAGGGTGATCTGCTTCTGAAGTGGAACGACATCGAGCTCACGACGCGCGAAGCGTTCGTCGACGACCTGCGTTCGAAGGAACCTGGCGCCAAGGTGCAAGCTGTCGTGCGTCGCGATGGGAAGGAGCTCACGCTGACCGTCGAGCTGCAAGGCGCCAAAGAAGCGCAGTGACGCCAACGGCTAGAGCAGTCGCAACTCATCACGAAGAATCGAAGCGAGCTCGTAGTTCTCCGCGAGGACCGCGGCGCGCAACCGCGCTTCGAGTTCCGCCCGCTGCGCTGGCGGGAGTTGTGGTACGAGGGTGTCGCGCAACGCACGCAGCGCCGTGACATCACCCAAGACATCAAAGCTTTCCGAGATCCCGATCCGCTCAGCGACTGCGTGCAGTGCGCGCAGCCCCGCCTCGATCGCGAGACTTGCCTCGCGGGCGCGGCCAGCAGTCATCGACGCCGCTGCGGCGCACCTGGTCTTCAGCACTAGGACCGAGAACAGCGCGCCTTCAGCCCACTCGCGTTCCGCCTCTGGCCCGCGCGCGCCGACGAGTTCTGTCCCGACCAGGACCGACTCGGCATCACGCAGGGCTCGAACCGGGTCACCCACAGCCAAGAACGCCACCGACCGCTGCTGCATCAGCCCCAATTCAAGCCGAATCGCGGCACTGGCCTGCAGATCGAGGAAACGCCCTCTCGACAGACGAACGCGTGCGAGGGCTGCCTCGAGCACGCTCGGCGCGCCGTCGGGCCTCCCTTGGCACTCCATCTGCAAGATCCCGAGCTCCACGCGCACCTGCAGCAGTTCACGACCGTCGTCGCCGCGCGCAAGCCGAGCATTGACGCGCCCTGGCTCGAACGGGAATGCACTGAGGAAGTTGGTGAGGTCAAGACTCTTCATGGCTTCTCAACCAAATCATCGGCCTTCCCAAACCGAAAGTTCGGCCCACTTGTCATGATCCAACCCGAACTCCCGCAGGTGGCTGTGTATGCTTTCAAGCGTTGGCAGGGCCGTGCCGACAGCCATGCGGAAGTTGTGATCCGAGGTCAGTTCGCAGGTCGTCCAACACCAAGGTGACGGACGCGTCGCGAGTGAGAGTCCCGCCCACAAGGAAGTGCGGCGTTCGAGGGAGCAAGAAAGGACGAGGCGCATGACGCGCAGTCGGACTTTGTGGCGCCGTGTCGTATGCGCCAAGCTCGCTCGCTCCGCCAACCAACCGTTGGCGAGGACAATCGCTCTCGACGGAAGCCTGCAGCAGCCGCGGAACGCCAGTTTGCGCACCTGTTCGCGAGGATTTCATGGGTCGTTCGTCACTCCAATCTGACCTTCATCTCTACCTCAAGCAGATCAACGAGGTCCCTCTTCTCAACGCAGAAGAGGAGAAGGTTCTTGGTTGGCGCATCATCAACGACAACGATTGCGCTGCCAAGGATCGAATGATCCGCGCCAATCTCCGCCTCGTCATCTCGATCTCCAAGAACTACGTGAACCGCGGCCTTTCCCTCGCGGACCTGATCGAAGAGGGCAACATCGGCCTGATTCGCGCTGTCGAAGGCTTCGACCCCGCCCAAGGCGCCCGCTTCTCGACCTACGCCTCCTGGTGGATCAAGCAGGCGATCAAGCGCACGCTGATCAACGCCGTTCAGCCCATCCACATCCCCGCCTACATGGTGGATCTGATTGCCCGCTGGAAGGAAGCTTCCCGGCGGCTCGAAGAGGCCTTGGGCAGGCAGGCCTCCCCGCAGGAGCTCGCCGACGACCTCAAGATCCCGCTGCGGAAGCTCAATGTTGTCCGCCGCGCCGTCCGCGCCTACAACGCGCCGAGCCAGTCGCCTTCGGGCGAGTCGGGCGACGGCATCGAACTCCACGAGTTCTTTGAGGACCACCGCCACGGCAAGCCTGAGGAGTCCGTCACCAAGCGCGAAGAGTTCCGCCTGGTCATCCAACTCCTCGAAGAGATCGACGAGCGCGACGCCCGCGTCATCCGACTCCGCTACGGCCTCGAAGGCAAGGAACCACTCACGCTCAAGGAGATCGGCCACGAGGTCGGTCTCACGCGTGAGCGCGTCCGCCAGATCGAAGTCGAGGCGCTGCGTCGCCTGCAACAGAAGATCACTGACGACCGCCCGCTGCGGTTCCTGCGCCAGCTCATGCAAGAGCGCGCCGAGGCACCAACGCGCGCGCTTGAGCCGCGTCGCTCGGCGGATCAGGGTCCCCCACCACGAAACATTCCCATTCAACGCCGCGACGCGCGAACAGGCTGAATCACCCACGCGCATGAACGGCTGACAGTTCCGAAAGCACATTCTGACCATCTCCGGAAGCGGAGAGAGATGAACGAAGCCCCGCGCACCCGCGGGGCTTCGTCACTTTTTCGGAGGTTCCGATCGGAGGCGCTCGCTCAGGAGCGCGTGTTGTTCAGGAACGGCAACTTGGTCACGACCGCGGGCGTCATGCCCTTGCCCGCGAGATCGATTTCAAACGCTGTTCCTTCGGCCACCATCGCCGCAGGGACATAGGCCATCGCGATGCCGCGATCGAGCGACGGCGACAAGCATCCGCTGGTCAATTCGCCGACGACCTTTCCATCCGCAAGCACCGCCATCCCCTGTCGTGGTGAGCGTCGACCTTCGACAAAGAGCCCGACAAGCTTGCGCGTTGGTCCCTTCTCGCGAATCGCCCGAAGCGCGTCTTGCCCAATGAAAGTGCCGGTCCGCGCATCCTCGTCGGTGCCCGTCATGCCCTTGTCGAACTTGATTGCGAATTCAAGACCCGCTGAAACTGGATCGAGTTCCTCGGTGATTTCGTGGCCATACAGCGGCATGCCCGCCTCAAGACGCAGCGTGTCGCGTGCGCCAAGACCCACGGGCTTTACGATGGTCCCTGCCGCACTCATGTCCTTGAGCACCATGCCGAGAGCGAGCTTGGCCATCGCCGACGGAAGGATGACCTCGACTCCATCTTCACCCGTGTAACCCGTGCGGGAAACCATGAGTTTGATGACCACGAGGTTCTTCACCATGAAGCGGTAGCGCTTCATGGTCGGAATGGTCTTCGAGAGCGCCGAGACGAGGTCCATCGCCTTGGGGCCTTGGATGGCCACCATCGCCGTCGACTCCGTCTCGTCGACGAGCTTGAAGGAGAACTCGCCCTTGCATTGCGCGAAGTGCTCGAGCAGCTTCATGCGATTCGCGGCGTTGCAGACCATGAGGTACTCATCCTCATCGACGCAGTAGACCAGCACATCGTCGCGGCATCCGCCTTGCTCATTGCACACGAGCGAGTAGCGCACCATGCCTGGCTGCATGCCGCAAATCTGCCGCGTGCAGACATGGTCAAGGAACTTGCGCGCGTGTCGTCCACTGAAACGCAGCCGCCCCATGTGGGAGACATCGAAGAACCCCGCCGACGCGCGGCACCACTTGTGCTCTTCGATGATCGAGCCATACGCGATGGGCATTTCGTAGCCCGCGTACTCGACCATGCGAGCGCGGTGCTCAACATGAAGTGCGTGAAAAGGAGTGTGTTTCATTGCTGGCGCTGCGGTGCTCATGGAAAACGCAGAGTAGCGCGCACCCATCGCCCCCGCCACCTCAGCCGAGGCTGCGAAACACTGCGGCAACCGCTATCCTGCGCCCCAATGCCATCCGCGCGTCGCGCCAAGAGATCCCTCGACAACCTTTGCGTTGCCTTTGGGCGCGGACTCGCTCCGACCATCCTCGCGCTCGCGCTCTGCGTGCCCACGCTCGGGCAGTCGAGTTCGATCGACGATGAGACACTCGCCGATCGCCCCATTGCTCGCATCGTGCTCAAGGGACTCGCTCGAGTGAAGGAGCGCGAGGTCCTGAACAACATGCGCGTGGCCGCTGGTCAACCCTTCGATCCAAAGGCGGTGCGCAGCGATGTTTCGACGCTCTACCGACTTGGGCAGTTTGGAACCATCGAGGCCTCGACCAAGGTGCTCGACGACGGCTCGGTCGAGCTCACCTACACCTTTCTTGAACAGCCCATCGTGCTCGACCTCCAGGTCGTCGGAAACAAACTCATCTCCGATCAGGAGCTCCGCAAAGCGATTCCGCTCTATGCGGGCGGCCCGCGCGATGACTTCCTCCTTGAGCAAGCGGTCGCTCGCATCAAGGAGCTCTATAAGAAGCGCGGCCACTACCTCGCCGAAGTGACCGTCGATGAATCGCGCCTCAAGGACACAGGGATCTTGATTCTGCGCATCGTCGAAGGCCCGCGCGTGAAGGTGAAGGAGATCGCCTTCATCGGCAACGAGCAGCTCACGACCAAGGAACTCGGCGGTGAGATTCGCACGCGTGCGTCGGTGCCGCTCTTTGCCAAGGGAGAGCTCGACGAAGAGGTCCTCGTCGACGATGTCGCCTCGCTCGACAAGTACTGCAAGGACCGCGGATTCGTCGATGTGCGCGTCGATCGCCGCGTGGAGATTTCCGCCGACTCGAAGGAAGCAAAGGTCGTCTTCATCATCTCTGAGGGCCGGCGCTATCGCTTGCGCTCGGTCGTCGTCGAGGGCGTCGGCGCCGAGGGGCCGCGGCCGCTGCTCGTCTTCAGTCCAGCGCAGATCAACGACCTCCTCTACATCCACTCAGGCGATGTCTACTCGAGACTCAAGCTCGACAAGTCCATCGCCAGCGTGCGCGACAGCTACCTGTTGCTCGGACACATTGATGTCGATGTGAACGAACACACGGTGCGCATCGGCGAACAGGCCGAAGTCGATCTCGTGCTTTCGATTCGCGAGGGACCGCGCACCATCGCTGGACTCGTGAACATCCAAGGGAACTTCCTCACCAAGGACAAGATCGTTCGTCGGCTCGTGCGCATGCAGCCAGGCCGCGTGCTCGATGGACGCGAGCTCGATCGCTCGAAGGATCGCGTGAACGCGACGCAACTGTTCAACGAAGTCCGCGTGACCGTGCAGCGTCCACGCGCCGATGAGCAGGATGCGCTCGACACCAAGCCAAGCACGCCTCCGGGCTCCGACAGCGCCGCAGGCACGACGAGCGCGGAGCAGACGGCTGCCAAGCGCGTCGACATCGTGCGCAGTGAAGTGCGCGACATCCTCATCGAGGTCAAAGAGCGCAACACGGGCAGCGTGAACTTCGGCGTCGGACTCGGCACCGACAGCGGCATCTTCGGCGAATTCAGCGTCAACCAACGCAACTTCGACCTCGCCGACACGCCCGAGACGATCGACGAGCTCATCGCCGGACGGGCGTTTCGTGGTGCAGGGCAGCAGTTCTCCATGGCCATCGCTCCAGGCGACGAGGTGTCCACACTCTCGTTTGATCTGCTCGAACCGCACCTCTTCGAGACCGACTACTCGCTGCGCGGCTCGCCGTCGTATCGCGTGCGGCTCTATCCCGATTACGACGAGTCGCGGGTCACGCTGCCCTTGACGCTCTCGCGCAGGCTTGGCGACTTCTGGTCCGTCGGCCTCACCGCGGCCTACACCTGGGTTGAGCTCACCAACTTCGAGCCTGACACCGCGATCGAGATTTACGAAGACCGCGGTCCGAACACGCTGCTCTCCACCGGCTTCTTCATCAAGCGCACCGATGTCGACCGCCAGATGCGGCCATCACGCGGATCCAATGCGGAGATCAGCGCGACGCAATTCACCAGTCTCGATGACCTCGAACCCTTCACCGTCGTGCGCGGCGGCTACACGCAGTTCTTTACGGTGAACGAAGACCTGCTCGGGAACCGATCGACGCTCAAGATCAACACCGACGCTGCGTACATCATTGGTGACGATGTCCCGACCTACGAGCGGCTCTACCTCGGTGGCCGCAACTTCCGCGGCTTTGAGTATCGAACCGTCAGCCCGAAATCGCGCGGCGCGATCGACCCGACCCTGCCGCCGCCCAACGATCCCATCGGCGGCAATTGGCTCTTCTTTCTTGGCACGCAGTACGAGCACCCACTCGTCAAGGACGCGTTCTCGATCGTGCTCTTTGCCGACAGTGGAACGGTGACCGAAGAAGTCAGCCTTGACCACTACCGCGCCTCGGTTGGTTTCGGCGTGCGCCTCTACATCCCGCAGTTTGGCCCCGCGCCGCTGGCCTTCGACTTTGCACTGCCGCTCATCAAAGAAGACACCGACGAAACGCAGACCTTCAGTTTCTCGGCGGAAATCCCCTTCTGAACTGCATCGGCGCCGCGGCTGACGCGCACAAGGCGCGTCCGTACAATCCGCCCCACCGCAACCACTCCTGTGCGCCAACGCACCCCAGTCGGAACCGACCATGACCCGCTTCAGCCCCAACGCCGCCACTCTTGCCATCGTGCTTGGCGCCTCCATCGCCAGCATCGGATTCCTTGCCGGAAACGCGGATGCGCGACGGCCCATCGTCCTCGCCGCCGCGCCGACAGCCATCGGTGTCGTGAACATGGCGACAGTCTTTGATCGTCTCAATGAGGCTGCCGAGTGGGATGTCAAGATCAAGACGCTCGAGTCCAAGTTTGGCGATGAGCTTCAAACTCGGCGGACCACCATCGAAACGATGGGCAAGGAAATCGAAGCGATGCCTGAGGGCGCCGCCAAGGAAACCAAACTCGACACCCTGCGGCTCACCCGCCTGCAGGCCGAAAGTTGGGGAGACATGAAGCAACTCGAACTCGACCGCGAGCGCAGCCTCAAGTGGCAGGCGATCTACCGCGCGGTCCGCGAAGGATCGAGCAAACTCGCCGAGAGTGAGAAGCTCGACATGATCGTGGTCGACGACTCCAAGATCGAGATTCAGACGCAGCGCTCGAAAGATGCACCGCCGCTCGAAACGCAGGCGAAAGCGCAGATCACGCAACTGCGCGTGCTCCACGCAGGAAAGTCCATTGATGTCACCGAGAAGCTCATCGTGCAGATCAACAACACGCGGTCGAAGGCGTGAGTTCTCGCGCGAGCATGATGTACTCCACCAAGATCGGATCCACGATGACATCCACCCAACCCACCGCTCCGTCGCAGCCGCGCCCATCGCTTGCGCAACGACTCCTTCGGCCTGAGTTCCTCCTCATGGGTGTGTTTGCAGCCGTAGCCGCTGCCGCACTGCTGCGTCCTGCCGCGGCGCCCGTAGAGCCTGCCCGCATTGGCACCGTTGATCTTGAAAAGACCTTCAACTCGCTTGACCGCTACAGCGCCGAGCAGGCCAAGGTGAAGGCGCTCGGCGAAGAACTCGAGCTCCTCATCAAGCGGTCCGAAGCGACCGTGCGCGAGCAGCAGAGCGAACTCGAGAGTTTCAAGGATGGATCGAAGGAGCAAGCTGAGGCGATTGCCAAGTTGCAATCGTCGGTTGGTGAGCTCCGCGCCGTGCAGCAGTTCGTCGCGGGAAAGCTCGAACTTGCGCGCGCCCGCGCGTTGCGCGACACCTACTTCGCGATCAAGGACGCGGTCCGACGCTTTGCCGAGCGCGATGGCTACGACTACATCCTGCTCGATGATTCGATCACCGACATGGACCCCGCCAACTCGCAGAAGACCATGGCGCAGATTTCGGCGCGCCGCTTTCTCTTCGCGAGCTCTCGGCGCGATGTCACGACGCAACTCATCGGCATGATGAACGACGAAACGAAGGGGAAGACTGGTGGCTGACGGCGGACGCGACGACCGCTCCATCGCGGCACTGGCGGATCTCATTGGCGCAACCGTGGAGTTGCCCGATGGATTCGACCAGTCGGCATTGGCACAGCAACGCGTCGACTCGCTTGAGTCGGTCGAACGCGCCAGCGCAACCTCGCTGACTTTCGTAGGCAATGGCAAGTACGCGCGGCTTCTTGAGACAAGCGCGGCGCTCGTGGCAGTCGTGAGCGAAGGCATCGAGCTCAGCACCGCAGCCCGCCAGCGCGTCATCCTCCGCGTGCGCAACGCCGACTTCGCGATGATCGCGATCCTCGAGCGCTTTGCGGCGCCTGAACTCCTCCCCGATGTTGGGATCGATCCGACTGCGCGGGTGCATCCGACCGCCACCGTCGCATCCGACGCGCGCATCGGCGCATGTGTCACCGTCGGCAAAGACGCGCGCATCGGCGCGCGCACCGCGCTCTTCGACGGCGTGCGGATCTATCAAGGCGCCACGATCGGCACCGATTGCGTCCTCCATGCCAATGTCGTGATCCGCGAACGCTGCACGGTTGGCAACCGCGTCATCCTCGCCTCGGGAGTCGCTATCGGAACTGATGGCTTCGGGTACCGCCCGAGTCCCGACGGGCGCGGGATCTCCAAGATCCCCCACATTGGGACGGTCCTGATCGAGGACGATGTTGAAATCGGCGCCAACAGCTGTGTCGATCGCGGCAAGTTCGGCGCCACCCGCATTGGGGCGGGCTCCAAGATCGACAACCTCTGCCAGATCGGCCACAACGCCGAAATCGGCCGCTGCGTGGTCATCAGCGGACTCAGCGGGGTCGCAGGCAGCACGACCGTCGGTGATGGATCTCGGATCGGCGGCGGGTGCGGCATCGCCGACCACCTGCGGGTCGGCCGCGGGGTCTCGTTGGCGGCGCGTGCAGGAGTCATGAGCGACGTCCCCGACGGCGCGACCTGGGCAGGCACACCCGCGCAGGACAACATGGCCTTTTTGCGACAAAGCGCGCTCATCCGTAAACTCCCCGAGTGGCATCGCCAACTGAAGCACCTCCTCGAAACCCCGAAGGCTCCGTGAGCGCGCGCAACGCCGACGGATCGCTCTCTCCCGTTGCCGCACGCACCGCTGCTGGTGAGTCGGGTGCGCTTGCTGCCGCGCCGCGCCAGCGCACGCTCGCCCGCCCCGTCACGGTCCGCGGCAAGGGACTGATGCTTGGCGCCGATGCGGTCATCACCATCCAACCAGCGCCAGCGCACAGTGGCATCGCCTTCGTGCGGACCGATCTCACTCCACCCGTGCGCATCCCCGCGACCGCTGAGCATGTCGCACCGCGTCCGCGCCGAACCACCCTCAAGAGTGGTGATGTGACCATCGACACCGTCGAGCACTGCCTCTCAGCCATCGCTGGACTGCGCATCGACAACGCGACCATCGAGATCAACGGTCCTGAACTTCCCTGCGGCGATGGTTCCGCGGCGCTCTTCGCAGAGCCGATGATGGAAGCGGGAATCATCGAGTTGGACGCGCCGCGCAAGGTCTTCAAGATCCGCGAGCCGATCATCATCGAAGAGCCTGACGGCATGATTGCTGCGATGCCCTACGACGCCGAAGGCATGCGCGTGGTCTACGACCTCGACTACGGCCAGCGCGGACATCGCATTCGCCATCAGACCTTCTCGTACAACGTTGCCGAGGGCAACTATCTGCAGGACATCGCGCCTGCGCGCACCTACAGCCTGCGCGAAGAGGCCGAGCAGCTCCAAGCGTCGGGACTTTGCAAGCACCTCACGCCGCGCGACATCCTCGTGATCGGTGACGACGGATCGCCCATCGACAACGCGTATCGCTTTGATGACGAGCCAGTGCGCCACAAGGTGCTCGATGTCATCGGCGATCTCTCGATGATCGGTGCGCCCATCCAAGGCCGCGTGCTCGCGGTGCGTTCAGGTCACGGACTCAACCGCAAGCTCGCGCTGCGCATTCGCGAGCAGATGCTCGCTGCGGACCTTCGCAAGACGGTCGTCGACGGCAAGGTGATGGACATTCGTGCGATCCAGAAACTGATGCCCCACCGCTACCCGATGCTCCTCGTCGATCGCGTTGTCGAGATGGATGGCGCGAAACGCGCCGTCGGCATCAAGAATGTCACCATCAACGAGCCGTTTTTTCAGGGCCACTACCCAGGCGCACCGATCATGCCAGGCGTGCTCCTCGTCGAGGCGATGGCGCAACTCGGTGGGCTTCTCCTCTCCAATGTGCTTGAGCACACTGGCAAGATCGCCATCCTGCTTTCGATTGACCGCGTGAAGCTGCGGCGCCCTGTGGTGCCTGGGGATCAAGTGGTGCTTGAGGCAGAAAATGTTCGCGCCACCGCTCGAACTGGGCATCTTCGCTGCCGCGCGTTGGTTGGTGACAAAGTTGCGGCCGAAGCGGAACTCCGCTTCATGATGGTTGATCCCGATCTTGAGTAGTTGCGCGCATGGCTTCGATTCACCCCACCGCCGTCATCGACCCTTCTGCAGTTCTTGCGGACGATTGTGAGATTGGCCCCTGGTGCGTCGTGGGACCAAAGGTGTCCGTCGGCGCGCGCACCATCCTTCGCAGTCATGTGGTGGTTGAGAGTCACACCAAACTCGGTGCGGACAATGTGCTCTACCCCTTCTCTGTGGTCGGCGGGACTCCGCAAGATCGAAAGTACCGCGGCGAAGAGACCTGGTGTGAGATCGGTGACCGCAACCACATTCGTGAGCAAGTCACGGTGCACCGCGGCACGAGCACAGGCGGTGGCGTCACCCGTCTCGGGCACGGGAACTTGCTCATGGTCGGCGCGCATGTCGCGCACGATTGCCAACTCACCAACGACATCACCGTCGCCAACGCCGTGCTCTTTGCGGGGCATGTGCATGTCGCCGATGGCGCGACGATTGGTGGCAACGCAGCCTTTCACCACTTCGTCAGCGTCGGCGCGTGCGCTCTCGTTGGTGGACTCGCACGCGTGGCCAAGGATGTGCCGCCGTACATGATCGTTGAGGGCTCGCCCGCGCGCATCCGCGGACACAACCATGTGCAGATGTCCCGTCGCGGCATGGAGCAGCCCGCGATCGACGCGGTGCGCACGGCGTACCGTCGCCTCTTCTGCGAGGCAGGCGCGACGATGACGACCCGCATCGAGGAGTTGCGCGCGGAGTTCGCCGAGATCTTGCAAGTGCAGGAACTCTGTGCGGCGCTCGTCGCCAGCGCCGAAGGTGTCCACGGCCGCGCGCTCGAGCGCCTGCGGACCGACGACAAGCGCTCTGTCCCCACGATGTGGCAGCCCCAGACCGCCGACAAGGCCTGAATCTCGCGTTGGGTAGCTTCAACGGCGGTTCTCGGCACTGGCCGCACCGCTCCTCCAATTCGGATGATTCACTCAATGCCCTCGTGGATGCGGCCGATAGCATCCGCGCGGCCCACCCTTCTGTTGCCGCCGAAAGGTTGCTTCCATGCGCATTGTTCTCGACGATCGTGAGACCACCCTCCTTGCAGACACCGTCGGTGTGGCGCTCAAAGAAGCCGCCACACTCGCGGGGAAGTCTGGCCGCATGATCGTGGAGATCGAAGTCGACGGCATCGCGTGGTGTGAGGAAGACCTCGCGAGCCCCGAACATGCCAAGCGTCAGGCGAGCGAGATTCGTCTCGCTTCGGCGCATCCCGCCGAGCTCCTGCGCGACACGCTCACCCACGCCACCGAAGCCGTGCTGAACGCCGAACAAATCCAGCGCGACGCTGCCAAGCTCCTGCAAGCCAATCGAGAGAGCGAAGGCATGCAACAGCTGCTTGAGGCCCTCTCGATTTGGAACGCCGTGCAATCGGCGGTCTCGCAAGGTTTCGACCTGCGCGTCCTGACCCGCGACGAAGCGCGCGCCGCTGGAATCGACTTCGACGGAGCCGTGAGTGAACTCGATGCACGCTTGCGCAGCTTGCGCGACGCGATGCAGAGCAAAGACACCACGGCAGTGTCCGACTGTTTGATGTATGAATTCCCTGCGACGGCTCGGCGTTTCGCCGAGGCGCTCGCGGCTCTCGCGCTCGCCGTGAGCGGCATCGCCGCGAAAGCAACCGCCAGTTCGAAGTGATCCCTTTCCATTCAGCGACGACCAGCAGCAACCCGACTTTCCGCAGGAACCACATGGCCACGGTCAAGAGCACATCCGTTCAGAGCCTGATGACGAAGGCGCAGCAGTCGCTTTCGCGCAACCATTGGTTCGAAGCCGAACGCCTCTGCGCGCGCGCGCTCGACATGGCGCGTGGTGAATGCGACTTCAATCTGATGGCCCGCATCGTGCTCCCACTGCTTGAGGCGCGACGACAGCGCATGCAGGTGGCACTCGATTCCAAGAAGCTCGTCATCATCGACGAGCCATCGACCGAAGAGCGCCAACTCGAACCCAAGTGCTATCTCGTGCAGTCCCCGCTCGTCGGAGCCGACGCGCGTCGCTTGCGTCTCCTCGCGCTTGAGCGTGAGATTCCCGTGATGGTGCTCTGTCGCGAACCGAAAACCCAGCTCGGACTCTGCCCGATCGTCGGAATTGGACAGGTCACCGTTCGCACCCGCATCGATCCGCCAAAGAAGTGGGAGAAGCCCGATTTCTCGTGGTACGCGCAAGCGTGCGAGACGCTCGGCGACGCCGCCATCGAAGCGCTCGATCGCACTGCCGAGCCCGCGCGCCAAGTTGATGCGCTGCTTGAGCGCCTCGACACCGTGCCTGATCACGAGAAGTTGCACCAAGCACTCGCCGACGCCTGCAAGGCCGCAGCGCGGCACTACACCAACGGTCAGGCTCCCCAGCGCGCGACCGTCAAGATCCGCACAGGTGAGCAAGCGGCCTCGACGGCGGACATCGAAGAAGACGAGTGAGTCCACTCCGCCGCGCGCGCGTGCATCTCAACTCCAATCGAGCCCTTCTTGCAGGCTGTTGAAGTTCTCACAGCCCGTTGCGGTCACCGCAACCATGTCTTCCACGCGCACGCCGCCAAGACCAAGTGCATAGAGCCCTGGCTCGACGGTCAAGACATCACCAACCACTAACGGCGGAGCCTTCATCGCCAACAGCGGCGGCTCGTGGACCTCGAGTCCGATGCCGTGACCTGTCCCGTGCGCCATGACGGCGACGCCCTGCTGTGACGGCGTTCCTGCGCTGTAACCGTGACGCGCGAGACCCGCGAGCGTCGCCTCGTGCACCGCTTGTCCAGTCACACCAGCGCGCACCGCTGCGATGGCGGACTTCTTCGCGTCAACAACGGCCGCGTGCATGCGCACAAGTTCCGCACTCGGCTTGCCGTGCACAACCGTGCGCGTCATATCGCCGTGGTAGAGCGTTGTGCGGTTGCGCGGAAAGATGTCCACGATGACGGGCTCACTGGTGCGCAATACACCGTGGCCATGATCGTGGCAATCCGCGCCCTGCGGGCCGCAGGCGACGATTGACATGGGGTTGTCGTACCCGTGCTCAAGAAGATGCACATCGATGATCGCGCGCAGGCGTTCCGAGGTCAGCGGTGCGCCACCATGGAGCAGTGTTCCGTCAGCGCTGGCTTTCGCGCGCGCGATGGTTGAGCAGGCGAGTTGCATCACCACCTCGGTGGCGTGCTGTGCTTCGCGCAACGCCGCGAGCTCGGTGGAGTCCTTGGCACGCCGCTCAACGACACCAAGCTCGGTATCGCACTGCACGCGGATGCCCGCCTTCTCGATGAAGTGTGCGTAGATCAACGGCAGCGAGCGATCGGCGCGAACCGTGGTGACGTTTCTTGAAACCAGACACTGCGCGACCGATTGCGCCGTGGCCGTTTCGCGATCTCCCGACAGTCCGCCCGCTGGCTCAAAGTCCGCGGGAGAGTGCACCGAATCAGCGCGCGCGTGTCGGCGAGCGCGATCCATTTCGATGTCGCGAATGATGAGCAACCGCTCCGAAGGACCGCCGTCCTGCGCGAAGGTGATCAGCGCGGTCGGATCGCCGACCTTGAAACGAATCGCATGGAAGAGCGAGAGGTTGGTCGCAGGAATGCCCGCGATGACGGTCGCGCAGGGCGCGTTTGGCACGGTCGACATGCGGCGCAGTCTATCGACGGACGAGAGGCCGCTCGCTGCATCGATGGTCGGCATCATCCCCACACGGGCTCGGTGCTCCGCCTTGGCGAGCTGACCTTGCTGATCGACGCGAGGGCCATGCCTCGGACCGAGTTTCCACTCAGGTTCGCGTCAGCTTGCGGTACTTCATGCGATGTGGCTGTGCCGCCGCGTCGCCAAAGCGCTTGCGCCGTTCCTCTTCGTAGCTCGACCAGTTGCCGTTGTGGAAGTGGATCTTGGCATCGCCTTCGAAGGCGATGATGTGCGTCGCGAGTCGATCAAGGAACCAACGATCGTGGCTGATGATGACCGCGGTGCCTGCGAAGTTTTCCAGCGCCTCCTCGAGGCCGCGCATGACATTCACATCGAGATCGTTCGTGGGCTCGTCAAGCAGAATGACATTCGCGTGGCTCTTCAAGAGGCGCGCGAGGTGCACGCGATTGCGCTCGCCACCTGAAAGCGTCTCGACCATCTTCTGTTGGTCGGACCCCGAGAATCCAAAGCGTGCGACATAGCCGCGACTGTTGACCTTCGCGTTTCCAAGCCGAATCTCCTCGCTCCCGTCAGAGATGACTTCCCACACATTCTTTCCAACAGGCAGCGAGTCACGCGTCTGCTCGACATACGCGAGTTGCACGGTGTCGCCGACCTTGAAGCTGCCCGAGTCAGGCTTCTCCAACCCAACGATCATCTTGAAGAGCGTGGTCTTTCCGGCGCCGTTGGGACCGATGATCCCGACGATCGCGCCAGGCGGAATCGAGAACTCCACGCCTTCCAAGAGCAGTGTGTCGCCGAAGGCCTTGCAGAGATCCTTGGCTTCGATCACGAGATTTCCCAGCCGTGGTCCTGGCGGGATGTAGATCTCGATCTCCTTGGCGCGCTTCTCGGAGTCTTCGGAAAGCAGCTTTTCGTAGGAAGAAACGCGGGCCTTGGACTTCGCCTGCCGTCCCTTGGGATTCTGCCGCACCCAGTCAAGCTCACGAGCGAGCGTCTTCTGGCGAACAGTCTCCTGCTTCTCTTCAAGGACAAGGCGCTTGTGCCGCTGCTCAAGCCAACCCGTGTAGTTCCCCTTGTACGGAATGCCGACGCCGCGGTCGAGTTCGAGAATCCAGTTGGCAACATTGTCAAGGAAGTAACGATCGTGGGTGACCGCGATGACCGTGCCCGGATAGCGCATCAGATGTTGCTCGAGCCAATAGACGCTCTCAGGATCGAGGTGGTTGGTGGGCTCGTCGAGCAGCAGCACATCGGGCTTGGAGAGCAGCAAACGACAGAGCGCCACGCGACGGCGCTCGCCACCAGAGAGCGTGTCGCACGAAGCTTCCTTGGGCGGACAGCGCAGCGCATCCATCGCCATCTCAAGTTGGCTGTCGAGCGTCCACGCATCGATGAGATCGAGCTTCTCCTGCAAGTCACCAGCGCGAGCAAGCGTGCGGTCCATCTCGTCAGGCGAAAGCGAAGCATCGCAGAGCTTCTCATTGAGGCGGTCGTACTCCTCCATGAGCTTCGTCACTTCAGCAGCACCTTCGCGGACGACCTCGTCCACCGAGCGCTTCTCGTGCTTGAGCGGCTCCTGCTCGAGATAGCCCACGCGAAAGCCAGGCGCCATCTCAACTTTGCCTTCAAACTCCTTGTCGACGCCGCCGAGGATCTTCAACAGCGTCGACTTGCCCGAGCCGTTCAGACCAAGCACACCAATCTTGGCGCCGTAGTAGTACGAGAGGTTGATCCCCTTGAGGATCTGCTTCTGGTTGATCGTCTTCGAGACGCCGAGCATCGAGTAGATGACGCGCTGCGTTTCGGTGGGGTAGTTGCTCATGGGAAGTCGTGATGCCGCGAAGTGCTGTGGATGCGCGGGACGACAGTCCCGCTTGGAATCGATTCCGCGTCGCTCGAGATGTGCGGGGCGTAATCCTACGGAAGTGCGGGGACGACACGGCGCACTTCTGTTCGTTTCGCCTCTGTTTCAAGGCGTTGGCGCTCGAAACACTCTCATGCTTGCCATTGAAGGACGCATCTGCTACTCTGCGGTCTGCGGGGTAGAGCAGTTGGCAGCTCGTCGGGCTCATAACCCGGAGGTCGCAGGTTCAAGTCCTGTCCCCGCTATTTCAAGAGTGGTTGCGAACAGCAGCCCTCGCCAAACGCACGAGAGACGCGTCCTCATGATGAGAATCACGAGGGCGCGTCTTTCGATTTGTACGCAGGGATTTCGAGGGGTGGGCCAGGGCGGGCGGTTACGGCGTGTCACGCAGTCTTCACCGCCGGGTCGCCCGAACACCCCCGCTGCCCGACCGGACGGGCAGAAAGTCTCTCCAGGTCTCTCCGCCGGAGGGTGCCGGGTTAAGACTGGGTCGGGCCCGCTGGAGCGGTCGCTACACGGCCGAGTGGGTTCGCCAGCTCAAGCGTGGCCTCGAGCGCCATGCGGGCGAGCACCACCGCTTTGTCTGCCTGTCCGACATCGAGGTGCGCGGCGTTGAGGTGCTCCCGCTGCGCGAGGGATGGCAAGGCTGGTGGTCGAAGATCGAGCTCTTTCTGCCGGGACTGCTCACCGGACCGACGCACTACCTCGACCTCGATGTCGTGGTCGTCGGTGACGTCGCGCCGCTCCTATCGGCGTGCTCCTCGTTCACGATGGTGCACGAGCGCGGCGAGAGCGACTACTTCAACTCGTCGGCCATGGCATGGGGCGGAGACATGGGTTGGGTGTTCGAGGCGTTCCGTGCGGACGCTGCTCGCTACATGAAGCGCTTCCGCCGTCATCCGCGCATCGGCGATCAGGCGTTCATCAGCGACCTCCTCGTGGGCGAGGGCAGGGCGCCGCGGACGATTCGGCAACTACTCGGCTACGACGCGATCGTGTCGTAGAAGCGCGACCGGTGCGCGAACGGTCCCCCGCCGCGCGCGTGCATCGTGAACTTCCACGGGCGGCCGAAGCCGTGCGACTTCACGACTGGCTGGGTCGCGGACGCGCCGGAGCGCTGAATCAACCCCCTTCGTCTTCTGCGAGCGTTTCGTCCCCCTCCGGGTCTCGAATCTTGGCAACCCTCGGAGCGAGCACCTTCTTGAGTAGCGGGAGGATCTTGACGAACCACTCAAGTTGGCGCGCTCTGTCAGCATTGTCAGTCCAGTCGGTGTCGGGCAAGGAAAGACTGATGCGCGACTCCTTCTGCCCTGGCTTCTCTTCCCAGGAGAGCGTTGCTTGGAGTTCCGCCTCGATCGCGTCTCGCTGGGCTGCGAGATCCGCGAAGTTGGATTTGGCAAACTCGCCACGCACGTTCACGTCGATCCGCAGTTCATTCCGCGTCGAGTTCACGATCGATGACATCGTGAACCGACTGTCGCTGAACGGATAGAACGACATCCAGTGCTGCGGCTGCGGCTTCGTGGGCCGTATCCCATTCCTTGCCGCATCGAGCTTTGTCGCCAGCGCTTGCCAGTACTCATGCTGACGCTGCTTGGTCTCCGACGTGCCGCCCTCGCGGACGCTTGCGGTGGCCTTCAGGTAGGAATTCGGTTGCTCGATGATGTTGAATCGTGGCGCTGGTGGCGATGTTCCGATGCGCCATGCCTCGATCTTGATACCAAAGAAGTTCAACGAGTCATCGGTGTGCTTATTGAGCCATGCGATGGCAGCACGGTGCTCGGGGCGGAACGACTCCGCGATCCAGATCACGGTGCCCGCATCGAGCCCTGCCGCGTAGGTCATGATCTGTCCAAGGTGCGAGTGATCCGTCGAGCCAAACTGGTTCTCAATGAGGACAAGACGATCGTGGTCGTCCTCGCAGATCAGATCAGCGCGATAGTCTCCAACTCGCACCTCTCTGCTTGTTGGCACCAGCTCGATTTCAAGGGCGTCGGCGAGAAGAGAGATGCTTTCCTGTGTGGCGAGCCACGGCGTAAAGTCGTGCGCTTCGTGCCGCCAAATCGTCCTCACATCAACGCGCTCAAGTCGACCAAGCCCGGGAGTAGTCATCGTCGCAGCGTATCGACTGCGTCAGAGTCAGCCGCAACCCAAGGCGGGCATGTCGTAGAAAGGAAACACCCCCGGCGGAGCAGTGCTCACGCCGAGGGCTTCCGGGGGTCCGTCGCAAGAGCGATTAGTGCCGCCGGGTCGACCAGTCCCGCTCCGATCACCTTCGCCGATTGAGCCGGACGGATGTAACCGGGGATCCGAAGACTTTCCAGAAGCCCCCACTGACGGCACCCTCAGTTGTTTCAGGAGAGACGCTTGGGAGCCCGTCGTCGGGTTAGTTCCATCGAGAGGATCGGGAAGATCTCTGGTGGGCGGCCTTCCGGGGTGCGAACAGCGTCGGCTCAGGACTATTCGAAGAACCCTAGCCATTGGCCGGGGTTCTTCGCTTTCCGCCGAAGGCGGAAATGGAACAACAGACTCGTGGCGAAGAGCCGCCCTTCCAATTGGCGGATGCGCGAGCACGAGACGCACGCTTACCGCAATTCGACCGATGCTTGGCGCAGCGACGCGGTGCGTGGACATCGGCACGGTTCCGGCGTCTCGGCCCGCCCCGCAGAAGCACTGGAACAGCGCGGCGATCGGCGTCCTTTACGATGCATCGGCCTCGATCCACGCGGATCCGCCAACCCTGGCGATGCGTGTCGGGTGTTGACCGCGTGGAAGGAACTCCTGATGCTCGCTCGAACTTGGCTGCCCATGGCACTCGCAACCGTCTGTGCGCTCTCGATGGCCATGGCGCTTGGAGGGAGTTCAGCACCGCCCGATGATCTCCGCGCGATCGATGGCGATTGGATCTATGTCGAGGACCGCACCGAAGGCCGCGCGCTCGAAGAGCTTGGTCCGCCGATGGCGTCGAGCTTCTCGATGCGCGTCGAGGACGGCGCGGTCATCCTGAACGGCCACGGCTCGGGGCACAAAGATGTGCGCGTCGCGCTCGATGGCTCGGTGACCGAACGCCCCGACGAGGATCGCATCGCGCGCTACACCGGCGGTTGGAAAGTAGTCGACGGCCACGGCGGCGCGTTCGAATACGAGGTCGCCTTCGAGCGACCCGCGGGCAACACGGGCTCGGGGATTCGCATGATTCGCCGGACTTTCCGTCCGACACCTGAAGGACTCGTCGTCAGTGTTGCGGTGAATCCGCCCGACGATTCGGTTTCGACGGCGCTCTACCGTCACGCCAAAGACATCCCGATGCCGACGCCCGCGAAGGCTACGGCGAACGATCTTTCGTGGCTCGCCGGCGCGTGGATCGGTACGCGAAGTTCGGGCTCCTCGATCGAGGAGCGCTGGAGCCCACCGCTCGGTGGCGCGATGCTTAGCGTCTCGCGCACGGTCAACACCAGCGGCAAGATGGTTGCGTTTGAATATCTGCGCGTGGTCGAGCGCGACGGCGGACTCGTGTATGTCGCGCAGCCGGGAGGCAAGACCGCGACCGAGTTCGTTCTGACCGAACTCACGCCAACGCGCGCGGTCTTCGACAATCCGCGGCACGACTACCCGAAACGCATCGTCTACGAGCTCTCTGCCGATGGCGGCCTGAGCGCGACGACTGGCTTCCTGATCGGCGGAACGCCCCGTCGGTTCGAGTTCAAACGCGAGAGCAAGTAAGGACTCACACGACTCACGCCGAGTGTGAGGGCGAGGGGCGATTCGCCGATGAAACGGCAAGTGTGTAGGAACGTGTGAAGGCAAGACTCTCACCCGCCTTCGGAGGACTGACCCATGGACTTCTTGAACTCTCTCTGGCTCCCTATCGTCGCCTCGGCCTCGGCCGCCTGGATCGCAAGCGCCCTCGCCTGGATGGTCATCGGCCACCACAAGCGCGACTGGAAGGAGATTCCCAACGAGCAGGAGTTCATCGCCGTCGTCAAGCGCATGGGCATCGCTCCGGGCAGCTATGGATTTCCCGAGTTCCGCAGGCTTGCGGGAATGTCGAAGGCTGGCAAGCAGGCGAAATGGGACGAGATGCAGAAGAGCCCGATCGGGCTGCTCCGCGTGTGGGGACCGATCCACATGGGGCGGAACATGCTGTTGACCCTCGTGGTGACGCTCGTCGTGAGTCTGCTCATCGGCTACCTCGGTTGGCAGGCGCTGCCGCATGGCACGGCGGCCGGCGAGGCTCGGCCTGAGTTCGCGAAGTCGATGCAGGTGCTTGGAACCGCGGGAATCCTGGCCTATTGCTTTGCGGGACTTCAGAACGACATCTGGTTCCAGCGCTCGATTCGCGAGATCGTGACTGGACTGATCGACGGCGTGGTGTGCGGGCTTCTCACGGGCGCGGTCTTCGCGTGGCTCTGGCCTGCGTGACGGGTCGTCTTCGTGGAGGCCGATTGCAGACCAGCTTCAAGCTGCACGAGCACACGCATTCTCAAGGGGATGCGGTGCGTCGTGCGTAGAACCTTGTTGCCCAACTGCTCACCTCAGGCGTCGCCCCAGATGTAGAAGTCGATGCTGCACACTTCCTCGAAGCCAAGCTTCGCAGCGATCGGCGCGGATGTCATCCGATCGCCCTGCAACACCGCGGAGTCTTTACCCATCGCACGAGCAGCGGCCACTCGTGCCGCGACCATCGAGGTGTAGATCCCGTGGCCGCGGTACTCGCTGAGCGTGGCTGCACCTTGCAGGACCGCGATGGTGCTTCCGCGCGGCGAGAACATGCTCGAGACAGACACGGGTCCCTCGACACCGTCAAGAAACGCGAGGTAGTGGCTTCCGCAATCGAGCTTCGTGAACAGGTCGCAGAAGACGGCCGACAGCTGCTCGGGCAACGGATAGGCCGTTGTGTACAGACGAAGAACATCACATCGATCGGCGCTCGTCGCCCGTCGCACGGTCACCGACGGATTGCGCCTGATGTCGCGCTGAAGGTCGGTGAGCACGAGCCCCGCTTGTTGGATGACCCTGCGAAATCCCGCAACTTCAAGTCGGCTGACCAGATCGAGCGGTGTCGACGAGGGATTGAGCCACCAGCCCACCGCGTGCCGGCGCTTGCCAAAAAAGTCCTGCACCTGCGCGATGACGGCATCGGCGTTCTCTTGCGTGAGAGTGGAGACGCCGACCATGTTCCCGAACGGATGGGAAATGTGTGGAGTGGCGTGCGCTCGAACACCAGGAAAGTTCGGGAGCTCCCACTGGCCAGGCATCGCCTCAAACTCAAACATGCTGTTCTCGAGAGCGTGCAGGATCGCAGTCGTACTCGCGGCCATGTGAGTGCCTTCCAGTTGCGCGGGTCTTGTGCATACAGACGATTCCGCCGTTCACGCGTCGAAGGCGAGCGCTAGGCAGGTCGCTGAAATCGCCGCCAAAGCCGAGCGCGCAGCCATCGCCGTCATGAGGGCGTGCGCCATTGATGCGCGCCAACGCCGCGCCCGACTTCAGCGGGTTCCGTCACTGACTCGAAGCTCGTGATCGCGTCAGCATCCTGACGAACTGCGGATCGCGGTGATCGAAGAACGCGCTCTTTCCTGATTCAAGCGCGGAGATCGCCGTCAGGTCCTCTGCGCTGAGCTCGAAGTCGAACACCTTGAAGTTCTCGATGATCCGTTCCTTCCGTGATGACTTCGGAATAGCCACCACGCCGCGCTGCGTGAGCCAGCGCACGACGACTTGCGCGACCGACTTGCCGTACTTGGCACCGATCGCTGTCAGCACTTCGTTCTGGAACATGTTGTTGCGGCCCTCCGCAAATGGCGCCCAACTCTCCATCTGCACTCCTTGCTCCTGGAGAAATCGCTGCGCGGCGGTCTGCTGAAGGAAGACATGCGTCTCAATCTGATTGACGGCGGGCTTCACCTCGTTGTGGGCGATGAGGTCCATCACGCGGTCGGTGTGAAAGTTGCTCACGCCAATGGCCTTGATGCGGCCTTCTTTGTGCAGTTCCTGCATCGCCCTCCACGCGCCGTAGATGTCGTTGAAGGGTTGGTGGATGAGATACAGATCCAGATACTCCAAGCCGAGCAACTTCATGGATCGCTCAAACGCAAGCTTGGCCTTCTCGTAGGTCGTATCCGAGACCCAGAGCTTTGTCGTCACGAAGAGTTGCTCGCGCGGCACGGGGCTGCGCTTGAGCGCCTTGCCGACAGCTTCTTCATTGCGATACGCCGACGCGGTGTCGAACAGGCGATAGCCAGCGTCGATCGCGTCAAGCACGCATCGCTCGCATTCCTCGCCGTGCAACTGGTAGACACCAAGCCCGAGGATCGGCATCTTCACGCCGTTGTTCAAGGTGACGGTTTGCGCACTCGCATCAGCTTTGGGCTGCGTGATGGTCGAAGGCGGCGTCTGAGCTGCGCGCGGCTGCGCTGCGGGAGTTGCCGGCGTCGCGTTGTTGCCCGACTGCACACTCGCAAGAAGCGGTGGCGCCGCGATGATGCTGACGCCCGCTGCGAGGAACTGCCTGCGATCGGATATTCCAGCCTGCTTCGTCTCACGAGTGGCGGATGATGGCTGCGTGTTCACGGTGTTGACTCCATGGGCGATCGAAACCTGAATCGAGGTCGAGCACGAAACACGGTAGCCGATCGCAGCGAGAGGTTCATCGCGCCAGCGGGCGCGGTCTGACTCCACTGCGAGTGAGATGTTGGCGGCACGCTCCGCTCACTCTTGGGCCACAGTCCTTACCATCGCGATCCATGCTGAATCTACTCTTGGCCGCGTGCCTTGCGCTTCCACTGATCTCTGCCGCACGGATCCCACTCGATCCACCCAAGACGCCCGCGACGACGGCGCCGACCTTCAAGGTCTTCATCCTCGCTGGGCAGTCGAACATGGAAGGACAAGCGGTCGTCGACCTCGATGGCGCTGATTACAACCAAGGCCAAGGCACGCTTCAAGCGGTCGCGAACGATCCAGACACCGCGGCACTCGTGGCGCACCTTCGAAACTCCGACAAATCATGGAAGACGCGTGACGATGTGTTCGTGCGCTACACGCCCGAGGGTCAGCCTGCCAAGAGTGGCCCGCTTACTTTCGGATTCACCCCCTACCTCGACGCGCACCACTTTGGACCAGAGCTCCAATTCGGTCACATCATCGGTGATGCGATCAATGAGCCCGTCCTTCTTGTGAAGACCGCGTGGGGCGGCAAGAGTCTCTACAAGGATTTTCGTCCGCCGTCGTCAGGTGGCGAAGTCGGCCCCTACTACCGCCGCATGATCGCCGATGTGCGCGCAGCGATTGCGCGCGCGAGCGACGAGTTCCCTGCACTCAAGGGTCGTGCGCCACAACTTGCTGGATTCGTCTGGTACCACGGTTGGAACGATGGGTGCGAGCCGCAGACGGCGGTGCCTGAGTACGAGGACAACCTCGTCCATCTCATCACGGATGTGCGGCGCGAGTTCGGCGTGGCGGATCTTCCCGTTGTCATCGGTGAACTCACGGGACCGTGGGTCGAGGCGCCTGGTGAGTGGAACACTCTGCGCCGCGCACAGGCTGCTGCGGCCGTTCGCAAAGAACTGCGTGCGGAGGACGGATCTTCCCGCGTGAGTTTTGTGCCGACCGCTGCGTTCGTGCGCGATCCAAACATGTCGCCCAATCCAGGTCATGGCCATCATGAGTTTGGCAACGCCGAAACTTACTTCCTCGTGGGCGACGCACTCGGCAAGGCGATGCGCGCGCTTGCTGTTGACGGCGCCGCTCCGTTTGTGCCAACGCTTCCGCCGAAGGAAGGCGAAGCGCCAAAGAAGGGCGAGATGTCGGGATACATGCTCGTGCCTGTGGAGCGCGCTCCCGAGGAGTTCAACGCGGGCTTCTCGCTCTATGCCGCGGCGTGGCCGCTCGTCGAGCGCTATCCAGGATCGAACTTCCAATCGGGACTCTTCGGCACTTGGATGTTCGCGCAGTACGCGCGCGGCGCGGATGGAAAGCACGACTCAAGCGACAGGCCGGGCGACAAGCCAGGCAACATGTACTCCGACATCGAAGGCGGACTCGGTTGGTGGCGTGACACGCGCTTCGCAACGACGACACCGAAGTTCATCATGGGAGGAGTCGCGCCCGACTTCGCGGAGTGGGCCAACGGCCCCGGCGCAGGCAAAGGTCGCGACTGGAACGCGCCGATGGGAAAGTACGCCATCGCACAGTTGAGCCCGTGGATCGTCTGGCCGCCCGATGGACTCAATCTCGCGCAGGGAACTTGCGGCGAACTCTTTGGCTACGGATACATCCCGCTCCCGCTCATCGACGCGAAGCCCGCCAAGCAAGGCGATGGCATCGAAACGGGCGGGCAATGCTGGACGCTCTTCCTCAACACCACGAACTTCAAAGGTCCCGTCGCCTTCTTCACGCCGCATTTCTGGGCCAAGAACACCGTGCAACGGCCCGAGCTCGCGGGCAAACTCCTTGACACTCGTGCAAGCGATCCGAACAAGGCGTTTCAGATGGAGACGCAGTGGGTTCCTGCGTCGATTGGAGCCAAGAGCAGTGACGGAGCGACCTACGCACGCGTGGCACCGACCTCGTTTCCTGTCGACTCGTTGGGACGCACCATCGTGCTCCATCGACTCACCTGTTACACGAGCGCTGCGCTGCAAGACGCCGTGCGCGCGTGGTTCGCTGGCGGAAGTGCGCCGAGCGGCGCATTGGATCCGTCAGCCTCTCATGTGCAACGCTTCCACGATGGAGGCGGCTCGACTTGGCGCATCATCGCGGATGGTGCCAAGAAGGACGAGCGTCGCGACATCGACTGGCGCGCGTTTGGAACTTCGGTGGCACATGACCAAGACAAGATGTCTTTCGGTTACTCGTGGAACAGCGCGTTGGTCAAGCCTGTGCATGACGGCGCGAAGGGCCCGCCTCGGCGCGTGCGCCTTCCCGAGTACTTCCGCCTCACGCCACGCCAAGGGAAAGACGCGACTTGGCAGGTCGTTGATGTGGGCGAGGTGCCTGCTGAAAGCAGACTCACGACGCTGCACTTCAAGACGCCAAGCGAAAGAGGCGAAGGCGCGTACACCACACCCGACGACGCCGACAGCGCGTTTCGCACACCAGGACCCGCTGCTGGTCCCTTTCAGACGACGCTCGGTGATGGCAGCACGGTGACCTATGCGTGGTACCGCTTCGCCGATCAACCCGCGATGTTGAACGCTGGGCTCACCGATCTTGAGCGTGAAGAAGCACAACGGCGCGTCGAACTCATCCACCGCGCTTGGGCCAAGGACCGCGAGTACCTCTCGCCGCCGACCACGGGCACGCTTGCCTCGCTTGACTCGGCACTCCTCGTGACGCCGCCAAAGGGACTCGAGGCGGGCTATGTTCCCATCGCGATTCGTCAGGAGCGCAAGCAGGTGAACTAAGCCATCGGCGCGCGGCGCAGAGCACCAAACCTGTATCGCGCGGTTAGGATTGCCGACATGGAACACTTGCCGAATCCGCGCGCGAAACTTCATCCAGAAAGTTCGACCAAGGCAGACCTGCCCGCAAACTCTTCGCGGAATCGGCGCGACAGTGGAGCGGTCGCCACCTCCACGCGTGCAAGCGAACTCGTAAGCCGCCGCTCTGCCATCGCGTCTGGTGCAGCTGCGGTACTTGGTGCTGCGGTCGCTTCCCGCGCGCAGGCCGCGAGCGAATCCTGGCAAGTCGCAGCAAACCCTCTGACTCCCCGACCTGGCGAGACGATCACAGGCCCGTTGTCGGGCCGTCCTGTGTTCATCCCCAATGTGAATGTGCCACCGATGCCGTCGTTCGCGCCAAGTGGGCCGCTCTACAACGGCGAGCCCACTTCGATCTTCGATGTGGCGAAACTCTCGGCAGGTCATCCCGATGTGTGCAGCCACCGACGGCGTTTCAGTCTGCTCCTTCCCGCAACCAACACCGCGATGGAGAGCGAGCTCTGGAACATCCTCGTGAAGAACGAGGGCAATGGGCTCGACGGTGTTGGACTGCACACGAGCCCTGTGCTCACACCAAGTCCCGACCTGAGTTCGCCCGAGGCCATCGAGCGGTTCCGACAGCATTTCCTCGGCGGGGTCACGAACGCTTTGAACAGCGCACTGCTCGCCAAGCCGCAGTTTCTCATCATGGGCATGAGCCTCGAGCACATCATTTCGGGCATCGAACCGATCCGCGCGACCGCGAAGACGATCGAGCAAGGGAGCGATCTTTCGTGGGCAACTTGGCACGACGCCGCCAAGGCGGCGCTCGATCGCTACGGCGCCAAACGGATTGGCCTTCTTGCTCCGTTCGTGCGCAGTGGGATCGATTCCGCCACGAAGATGTTCACCGAGCTCGGATTCGATGTGGTTGCGAGCGTGAGTTTTGCCTGTGGCCATGCACAGCACATTGCGCACATTCCAAACGACGCCAAGGAACGAGCGATCCTTGAACTCCTCGCCACGAAGGGCAACAAGCTCGATGCGATCGTGCAGTGCGGCACCAATATGAGCATGACCCCCACGGCTGAAGCCTTGGAGCCGAAGATCGGCATTCCCATCCTGGGCATCAATGCGACACTCTTGTGGTATGCACTTCGTGAGAGCGGCATCACAGCGCGCGCCCAGCATGCGGGTCGCCTTCTGCGAGAACATTGAAACGACACTCCGCCGACAACCATGGCCTTCGACCGTCTGCCGCGACGCCCTCGTCCCCCGCGCCGCTTGACTCGTGACGACCCTGCGCTTTCAACTCATCGATCTCCACGCGCGGCGCATCTATCCCGCGCAAGTGATCGTTGAAGGCGAGCGCATTCTCCAGATCGAACCACTCGCGCCCGACGCGCCCGTGACGGCGGGCTTCCTCATGCCCGGGTTCATCGACGCGCATGTGCATGTTGAGAGCAGCATGTTGCCGCCGCGCGAGTTTGCGCGCATCGCGGTGCGCCATGGAACAGTCGCGACCGTGAGCGATCCGCATGAGATCGCCAATGTGCTCGGCGAGGTGGGAGTTCAGTACATGCTCGACGAAGCGTCGCGCGCCTGTATGCCGATCGCGTTTGGTGTGCCGAGTTGCGTGCCCGCCACCGCGTTTGAGACGGCGGGTGGCGCACTCGATGCAGCGACGGTCGCGCGCCTGCTCGCTGATCCAAGATTGGGATATCTCGCAGAGATGATGAACTGGCCTGGAGTGCTTGGGCAGGACTGCGAGGTTCTCGCCAAGATCGCCGCCGCGAAGCGCGCAGGAAAACCCGTTGACGGTCACGCACCAGGACTGCGCGGGCAGGAAGCCGCCTCGTACATCGCCGCGGGAATCTCCACCGACCACGAGTGCTTCACGCTCGACGAAGCGCTCGAGAAGGCCAAGCTCGGCATGCGCATTCTGCTGCGCGAAGGAAGCGCCGCGCGCAATCTCGAAGCGCTCTGGCCAGTGCTTCGGTCCCATCCGCAACTTGCGATGTTCTCGACCGACGACGCGCATCCCAACGATCTGTTGCGCGGTCACATTGATCGGATCGTCGCGCGATGCGTCGCCTTTGGACTTGATCTCTTTGATGTTCTGCGCGCGGCGTGTGTCCATCCTGCTCAGCACTACCGTCTGCCCACTGGTCTCCTTCGTGCGGGCGATCGCGCCGATTTCATCGTGGTCAACGACCTCACCGAGTTTCGAGTGCGCGAGACTTGGATCGCGGGCAAGGTCGTCGCGCGCGATGGAGAGTCACTTGAAGCGCATGTCGCGGCACCGACGCCGAACCACTTTCGCGCTGGCCAGCATCGAGCGGAGGAGTTTGCGGTTCCCGCAGCGATGGCGCGTGGGCAGGTCACGGTGCGCGCCATCGAGGCGCGCGACGGCCAACTCATCACGGGCGAAGTGCTTGTCAACATGACGCCGACAGCGGGGATTCTCGAACCCAATCCGCAGAATGACACGCTCTTGCTGGCGGTCTGCAACAGGTATGTGAAGGCCGCCCCTGCCCTCGCGTTCATTCGCGGCATTGGACTTCGCGAGGGCGCGATGGCGACGAGCGTGGCGCACGATTCGCACCAAGTGATCGCCGTGGGTGCCAGCCGAGAAGCGATCGCGCGTGCTGTGAACGCCGTCTTTGCCGCACGCGGAGGATTGGCGATCGTGAGTGGTCGATCCAGTGCGAGTCCAAGCGACGATCGCGTCGAAGTGCTTCCGCTCCCCATCGCAGGTTTGATGAGCGACCGTCCCGCCGAAGAAGTCGCCGAGGCCTACGAGACACTCACAGCGCGCGCGCATCAACTTGGTTCCCCGCTGCGCGCGCCGTTCATGACGCTGTCGTTCATGGCGCTCTTGGTCATCCCCGCACTCAAGCTCAGCGACCGCGGTCTGTTCGACGCGCGAGCGTTTCGATTCGTGCCCAATGTGATCGAGCCGTGAGGCGAGTCGGTGCGCCGACGAGTCCGCGTTCAGCCCAGATACACCGCGAAAGAGATCAACGCTGATGCGCCGCCGAATCCGTAACTCGTTCATCGTCCCATGCATCATCGCGTTCGTCGTGACGATGTCCCTCGGCAGCACCGCAAGTCTGCTCGTTGCGATCTCCTCCACAGGACCTCCGGCGAGCGGCATCACCGTCGCCAACAGTTACGCGGCGCCCGGGGTGATCCTCGAGTGGCCCGCGAAGACTCCAGGCGCGGTCCAATGGCCAGCTCCCACCGAAGTTCAGTCGGCGCGGAGTTTCGGATCCCTCTCCTTTCAGGCGTACTGGCAGAGCGGACTGTCGAAAATGACCCACCGGATGACTGTGGCGCGATTCGGCTGGCCCACTCCCGTCCTTGAGCGAGTTCAAGTCTGGTGGCCGAGGGAGGACCCCGCGTACAAGAGCGACCCTGCGTACTCGAATCCCCAAACGCCCGACTCGGGCTTTCGCGTGCTGTGGTGGAGCCTCGCAACGCAGTCGGCGGGCATCGGAGTCGTCGGAGCGAGCGCGGTGGCTGCCGTGCTCTGGATCATCGCGTGGCGCAGGAGTGCCAAGGCGCGACGCGGCGAGTGCCTCGCCTGCGGTCATCTGCTGGCGGGACTCCCGCAATGTCCCGAGTGCGGCACCGCGGTGTAGAGTGACGCGCAACACACGAGCCTCCCGTTGTCGAAGCACCGCATCTTCACCACGCCGTTTTCCAGCGTCTATCCGCTCTACATCGCAAAGGCGGAGCGCAAGGGCCGCACTAAAGCAGAGGTCGACGAGATCATCCGTTGGCTCACGGGCTACACCCAACTGGCATTCGAGAAGCAGCTCGCCAAGCAGGCGGACTTCGAGACTTTCTTTGCCAAGGCGCCTAAGCCAATCCCTCT
Source organism: Planctomycetaceae bacterium (assembly GCA_947490615.1). Classification (GTDB taxonomy): domain Bacteria; phylum Planctomycetota; class Phycisphaerae; order Phycisphaerales; family SM1A02; genus QWPT01. The sequence goes on from CANLHK010000001.1 coordinate 362,549, forward strand.
GCGCGCTCTCGTGAAAGGCGTCGTGTGCGGAGTCCGCGTTGAAGAGGTTGAAGACCCGCTCATGCGAGAGATCCGCCTGCTCGACAAGCTCGTCGATGAGCTCGCCAAAGGGAAGGATATGGAGAAGATCCTGCGAAAGCCTGCAGAAGCGTGAGCTGCGAGGTTAGATTTCGCCTCATGAACACAAGACTCGCCTCCTCCGCTGTCGTGTTGATGCTCGCCCTCGGCGCGTGCGCGACAAATCGCTCGAGTCCGACGAGCAGCGTTTCAACAACACTCGATCCCGCGACGGCGGTGCAGGCGCTGAAGGATGGAAACGCCCGCTACCTGCGCGGCGATGTGCAAACCCACGACTGGCTGCACGAGCGAATTCACACGACGGGAACGGAAGGTCAAATCCCATCGGTTGGAGTCCTGACCTGCGCTGATTCGCGCACTCCGCCCGAGCTGATCTTTGACCAAGGCATCGGCTCGCTGTTCGTAGTCCGTATCGCGGGCAACTTCCAGAACGATGTCGGCATCGGGACCTTTGAGTACGGCGTGGCAGCGCTGAGCGTCCACACCATCGTCGTGCTCGGACACACCAAGTGCGGCGCTGTGACAGCGACGGTCGCGGGGAAAGAGCTCCCCGGCAAGATGAATTCCTTCGTCAACGCAATCAAGCCCGCACTCGCCTCTGCTCCAAAGGGTGCCGACGGCAAGATCAGCACCACCGACGCCGAGATCGCCAATGTCCGTTGGCAAGCGAAGGAGCTCGTTCAACGCAGCGAGATCCTCAGCGCCGCGGTCAAGGATGGGAAGCTGCGCGTGGTCGGCGCGATGTACGACGTCGAGACGGGCGTGGTCCGATTCCTCGATTGAACGAGTGGGATTCTGCCGTGATGAAACCACGCGCGTTTCCAAGCCGCAGATTGGTTCTGGCGTTGACCGCCATCGCTGTCGCACCTTGGGCGCTCTCCTTGGCGTGTGTGTCCTATCGCCCCATCGTCACGCGACCTCCGACTCTTGGATCGGAGCTGATCTCCCTCGATGAAGCGCGCAAAGCGGGATTGCTGACCGATTCTGAGTTCGCGACGCGACGCGACCAGACCATCGCGGCGTGGAAGCACATCGGCGAGACACCGATCAAGGTGAACCGATGACCCGCCGCACCACAACGCTCGACACCGCGACGCGCGTGCTGTGGTTGATCATCGGCACTTGCTCGAGTCTCGGGTGCATCATGATCACCACGCCGCGCGTGGAGCAATCACTGACGACGGGCGACAAACTTTGGGCACTCGAGCAGGCACGAGGCTCGGACCAATCGCCCGTCGATGACCCGCTCCGCGCGAAGGTGCTCGCAACGCCTCCCGATCTCAGCGCCGCGATTGATCTCTGCCGATACGACGATCGCAAAGCGGTGATCGAGGATTACCCCGCGCTGACCCCGGGCCTCTACGCCTCCGTGCGGCGTGAGCGCGACGACCTTGAGCGCGCGCATCAGGCGGGGATTCTCACAGACGCCCAACTGCATGAGCTCTCGAATGAGGTCGACCGCCAAGCGCAGCGGAGCATGGTGCGACGGCGCTACGAGTCGACTCCCGTCGTCATCGCAGGATCGATTTCAGTAAGGTACCTAGGGAGCCAGTACGCGACCGAGTGGACTCCGCAAGCCGCGCGCGACTGGGCCATCCGAGTGTGGCTTCCTGAGATGCGCGACGCCATGAAGGCAGAACCGAATCTCCAACTCCATCGCCGTCCGCTTTGGCTCTACATCAGGGACTACGACTTCGTGATGACGCCCGTTGCTCCCTGATTTCACGCGCCCGCGGCAACGACGCGATCAACCAGCCTTGGCCCACTTCGTCTTGACCTTGGCGCGGCGCAACACCGCACCGAGTTGACCAGTGTGATGCTGCACATGGCGCATGCTGTACAGAGGAAGTTCGGCGCGCGTCACAGGAACCCAGGAAAAACCGCAAGGCCCAGCGAGCGAGCGCGGGGTCTCAGCCTGCAGTGAAGCATGAAGCCGCTCGCGAACGAGCTTCAAGTACGCAAGCAACTCGCGCTTGGAAAACTCGCGGCTCGGATACTCATCCGTGACATCGGACTTCCCCGCAGGGTGAAAGCGCGGGTGCGTGCACCACGCTGCCTCGTCTTTCGCGGTGTAGAGATCGGTGCAGTAGAGCGTGTGATACGCGACAAGCCAGAACTCGTACTTGGCGACCTTGGCGTGCCACTGCGCGGGCGGACATTTGCGCAGGCACTCTTCAAGCATGTCGAGGGCTGCGTCAAACTGGCTGCGAACCATGTCGAGGTAGAGTGCGTCGCGCATCACCCAAATGTAGCGCGATCGCTTCAGCTCCACAGCGAGAGCAGGATGCCGAGATCGGCGGCGTCGATCACACCATCCACGAGGAGATCGCTCGCGATGGAGGCAGGCGCAGTGGTCACGGTGCCCCAACTCGAAAGTAGAAGCGTGAGATCGGCCGCTCCTACGGCACCATTGCCATCAATGTCGCCGCGCAGGCCAAGGGTGATCGTCAAGAACTGCGAACCAACAACGCCGTTCAGATTCGGCGCGAGTCCAAGATCACCGCTGCGCGGCGTGAGTCCAGGAAGCCACTGGTTCGAGAGCGCTCCGCTGGTGCGCTCGATGCAGGCTGTCATCGCGATCGTCCCGCTGAATGTCGGCGCAAGGCCGAGATCGGCGAAGGGAATGCGGATCTCGAAGCCCTTGGTTGCCGTGGAAGCGGAGGCAACGGACGACGCCGTGATGCCTGCTGCATTCGTGTCGTCGAGCGCGACCTCGAGGTTGTTCGGATTCACGCCGCCCGCCAACACTCCGCGCCCTGAGTTCAGACCAACCGAGCCGCGAAACTCCTTCGTGGCCAGCGCGGGTGCGGTTGGCAGCGCCACTCGATCGACATAGACCAGTGAGTTCACCGTGTTGATGGAGTAGATCGCATCAGGACGAAACCCCGCATCGAAGGTGGTTCCGTCTAGAAGTGGCGGCCCACCAGGAGGCGACGGAAGATGCGCGGTCACCAAGCGATTCTGGCCTGTCGATCCCGCGGGATCCATGTCGATGAACAGAGTGAGCGCTGTCCCATCCTGCGGAAGATTGCCGCTCACCGAGACGCGCAACGCGTCACCATCGGCTCGCGCGAAGAGCTGGTTGAGCTCGCCCGCGTTGTCGCCAAACGAGGAGAGGCATGTTTGCGTTGCGCGCAACGCAGCGGCTCCTGCGTCGGATGGAATGTTTCGTCCATCGATGTCCGCGTGCGAAAGGTCAGGCGGCGGCGCCAGTGCCGCCGAGACGATCATCCAGCCACGCGCGCTCAGCGTGATCGGGTACGCAGCCTTGTTCGCCGTCGTGATGGCAGCAAGCGCAGCGCCGTTCTCAAGGCTCGTCGGTATGGTTCCCGCAACAGGCACCGTGAAGGCGCCAAGGTTGAGCGTCGTGTTGGCCGCGCTTGAATCGAGGTTGATCGCGACGAGCACCGTCTGCGCGGCGTCGTGACGAACAAACGCGTAGACACCCATGCTTGGCGAGGTGACGGGAAGGTAGGTGCCGCGCCGCAGCGCCACCGAATTCTTGCGCACGGCGATGAGCGACTTGTAAGTCTCGAGCACGGAGCCCGCGACACCTTTCTGCTCTTCCACGCTGCGCCCGTCGTTGTTGGCGGAGTAGGTCGGCGGCATCGTGCCCGAAGTCACCGCTGGATAGTTGCTCATCGGCGCGCCAGCGATCGCCTTCCACTTGAACGGTTCGCGCATGGGGATGTCATTGGCGTCGCTGCCGACACTCGCCTTGATGCCCTTCATGGCGATCTCGTCGCCGTAGTAGATATTCGGCGGAAATGGTTGGGTCATGAGCACGGCCGCCGCAACCTTCTGGCGCGCATTGCTGCTCGTGAAGATCGACGCGAGCCGATCGGAGTCATGGTCGCTCGTCTGCGCCACAGCAATTTTTCCAGCAGGCACCGCCGCGACCGTCGTGGCCATCGACGAGTACAGCCCCGCAGCGAGACGATTGTTCACAGCGTCGCGCGCTGCAAACTCCCAAGGCTTGGTCATCACGCCGCCAAAGGCGTTGGGTGTGAGAAGATCGGATCCATAGTTGCCCCAGTCCGACTGCTCGCAGAAGAGAAAGACATCGGGGCGCACGACGCGCAGCGCGCTGCACCACGACTCCCAGAAGTCGATGTCAGCGCCCCACCCTTCGCCGCCGCTCGCCCACGCATGGTCGAGACGGAACCCGTCGACGCCGTCGCTCACATCGCCATCGCCGTTGGGATCCAACCATTTCTTGGCCCAGTTCGTGATGGTGGTGATGGCCGCGGCGTTGTCGAGGTTCCAGTGAATGAACCCGACCTGCGCGCCGTTCCAAGTGTTGTAGACCGAACCCACATAGCTGCTGTTGGCAGCGTTGGTGAATGCAAGCCAAGCGTCGTAGCTGCTCGCGGGGTTTTGGAAGGCCGAAGAAAAGTACGGCGAGTTCTGGCTGATCCCGTAGGCAACAAAGTCGAGGATCACCTTGATGCCGCGCGCGTGCGCAGCATCAACGAACGCAAGAAACTGCGCCTCGGTTCCAAAGCGCGTGTTGAGCGTGTCGGGAGGTCCGTGTTGATAGCCGTGATACGCGGCCGATGGAAAGATCGGCTGCAGGTAGAGCATCGTCACGCCGAGGTAACTCAGGTAGTCGAGGCTTTCGACCGCAGCGAGTCCGCCAAAGTCGCCGAAACGCGACGCGATGGTGCCCGTCGTATCAAGGTTCGAATCGCGCCAGGCGATCGGCATGATCTGGTAGATCACTTCGTCCTGCGGTGGCCGAACAATCGGCGGCACCGGCGCCGCACCAACCGTGGCAACGCACACAGTCAGCGAGCCAACCAATACAGCAGAACACGCGCGCGACGGCCAGAAGTCCATGAAGGAAATCTAATCGAGGCACCGCCGCGAGCAGACCCTGAATCTGCGGGAACACCGAAGAATCCCCATCGCCGCGCCGAGGCTCTGCCATCAGCGCGATGCGGACTCACGGTTCTAAGGCGTAGGACGCGATGGCGAGGTACCGTTCGGGCTCCCATGCACATCGTCATCTCCGACGACTATCAGAACTGCGTGCGCAGACTCGACTGTTTCGCGAAGTTACGCGGGCACGATGTCACGATTCACTGCGACACCGTGACGGGCACCGACGCGCTCGCGGAGCGTTTTGGCAACGCCGAGGCCATCGTCCTCATTCGCGATCGCACACGCATCGACGCCGCCCTGCTTGCGCGCCTGCCGCGATTGCGCTTCATCGCCCAGACGGGCGCGCTGGGTCCGCATGTCGATCTCGCAGCGTGCGCTCGACACGGGATTCGGACCAGCGAATGCAGTGGCACTGGCTCCGCCACTTCGGAGCTCACGATGCTCCTCATCCTCGCGAGTTTGCGCAGACTCACCGACGAATGCAGCAGACTCAAGAGCGGACAGTGGCAAGGGTCACTTGGTCGGCAACTCTCGGGGCGCACGCTAGGAGTCTTTGGATTCGGACGCATCGGCGCGCAAGTCGCGAAGCTCGGCGCCGCGTTTGGAGCCAAGGTCGTTGTGTGGGGCCGCGACACGACGCTCGCCAAGGCGCAGCTTGTGGGATTCGAGGCCGCGCGTACGAAAGCGGAGTTCTTCGCGCGGTGCGATCTGATCACGCTGCATTTGCGCGCGAGCGTGAACGCCGAACCACTCGTGAGCGCAGACGACCTCGCGTGCATGAAACGGGACGCGATTCTCATCAACACCAGTCGTGCTGCGGTCATCGAAAGAGGCGCGCTCGAACGGGCACTGCGCGCGGGGCGCCCAGGATTCGCAGCGGTCGATGTCTATGACCACGAACCGATTCTTGGCGCGACTGATCCGCTGCTTCAACTCCCGAACTGTCTCTGCACGCCGCATCTCGGCTTCGTCGAGAGGGACAACTACGAGGCGTACTTTGGCAACGCCTTTGACAGCATCGTTGCCTTCGCGAACTCGTGAGCGGTCAGGAAGCGCAACGCGTGTACTGGCCTTCCATGAACGGCGTCCAGTGTGCGCCGTCGCCCGAAACTTCCGAGCGGTAGCTGAGCTGGTTGGGCACGCGGGTATCCCAAGTCGCGCGCATCTGACCTTGCGGCATCTGCAGGGTCAGCGTGAGCACGCCATCGACAAGTGCGCCTGTGAACTTGCTCGGCCAGCCCATCGAGTCGACCCAGTGCAACTCGTACTTGCCACTGCTGTCGTCATGACGAAAGAGGCCGTGCGCGAAAAAACTCGCGACGCCGTTACGCGTTTGCGTGTAGTCCTGCGCGACTCCAAGACCACCGACGACAACGCGATTCACGATGTGCGCGTCCGCAGGACCACCGACAGGATCCCACGGCGATGGATGCATGATCTCGCGGCCGCGCCACTCACCCGCGAGGGCGTGGAGTGCAGTGTGAACGGGCGTTAGGACCGGCATGTGGTGATTCGCGCTCATTGGGCGAGATCGTACCTCAGTGCGACGCGCACTCCCCGTGCGACGAACTGAGCGCTAGGCTGCGACGATGCCACCACTCGTTCGCGCCATCGAACCCCGCGATCTTCCTGCGATTCGTGAGGAACTGCACAGGCACTGGCACTCCACGGAGATCTGGTCGCTCGGCCATCGACACTGCGCCGATCGCTTGCCTGGATTCGTGGCGGAAGTCGATGGGGTGTTTGCGGGTCTCGTCACGCTCCACCTCGATGAAGGAGCGTGGCAGTGTGAGGTCGTCACCCTGAGTAGTCGTCAGACGCACGCCGGCATCGGCAGTGCACTGCTGCGCGCAGCTGAGGGGTTCGCGCGCACGCACGGTTGTCGAAGGATCTACCTCACGACGACCAACGACAACACCCACGCCATTCGCTTCTACCAACGACGCGAATGGCGATTCTCCGCGCTGCATCAGGGAATCGTCGATCGCGTGCGCGCCTTGGTCCCCGATCTTCCCCTGCTCGGGTTCGATGGGATTCAGGTGCACGATGAGCTGGAGTTTGAGTTGTGGCTCGTCGACACTGGCGCATCACATGACACGACACGACGCGACAGCATCGCGTAGTATACTTCGCGCCACCTAGCCCGCCCTCGGCGAGCACCGCACGCACCTGATCCGGAGTACACGATGGGCTTCATTCTGACCTTGGTTCTGAGCGTTGTGCTCCTCCCCGTCACGCTCATCGCCTCCTGGGTTGTGGTCCCGCCGCAGCAGGAAGTCGTGGCCCTGCGTTGGGGAAAGCTCTCGCAAATCAAGAAAGTGCCTGGGCTGTTCTGGGTCAATGTGTGGGGACGCAAGCTCATTCGCATCTCGACCAAGCAGCAGGCGATTGAGGTCCATCGCACCATCGTCGCCGACGGAAACGGCAATCCCATCGTGGTCGCTGCGGTGGTGACTTTCCGCTTCGTCGATTCGCAGAAGGCAGCGCTGGATGTGGAAGACGCCGCTGCGTTTGTTCGCACGCAGGCGATGGCGGTGCTGAAGCAAGTGGCCTCGCGGTATCCCTACGAATCAGCCAATCACACGACGAGCCTCAAGTCTGAGACCGAAGGCATCGCGCGAGAGATGCGCGAGTTGCTGCAATCCAAGGTTTCCGTCGCAGGTGCGGCCATCGCCTCGTTCGAACTGTCGGACTTGAGCTACGCACCCGAGATTGCCCGCGCCATGCTGGTGCGTCAGCAGGCACAAGCACTCGTCGATGCGCGGCGCGTGATCGTTGATGGCGCTGTGCAGATCGTGCACCACGCCATCGAGCTCCTCGGGCAGAATGGCCACACGCTTCTTCCGGCCGAAGAGGCGCGGTTGGTTTCGAATCTGCTCGTGGTGATCTGCGGCGAATCGCATGTGCAGCCGACGGTTTCGATGCAGAGTGGCGATCAGCGCGAAGCGGGCGCCGACGAACGCCTGGCGAAGCTGCTCGAGAAGATCGCGACGAACACCACGCCGCGCACGAGCTGACCCGCTGCGCGCGCGCTGACGAGCATCACCACCAACACCAAGTTGGATGTGGTCGGCTGCAGCATTTTCCTACTCTTACCGCGGGTTTTTGCGTATCCGAGAAATACGGATAGGTTCATCCGTGTATATCTACCTGTGTCGCGATGCGGGCAGTGCCGTCGTGGCAACCACGGTGGAACCACGGAGCGCGCCATGAGCCATCACACGCAACCTCATCAGGATGAACGAGGCACTTGGACGCGCGCCGATGCGCCGGCTGAGTACAGCATGAACCACGCCATGATCGATGGCGCGCAAGCGAAAGCTGCTGCGGAGTACGCGCTGCACTTCGGCGAAGCGGGTTGGTGCGAGGTCTCGAAGCTCTACATCGACCAGCACTACGAGGGCTACACCGAAGAGGATCAATCGGTGTGGCGCGAGCTCTACCACCGCCAGCATGAGCACCTCAATGCTCACGCGAGCTCTGTCTGGCTTGATGGCGCGCGAGCGATTGGCTTGACGGGTGACGCGATTCCCAATCTGACGAGCATCAACGCGAATCTTCGTCGTCTCACTGGCTGGCAATCGCGCGCGGTGCCTGGGTATGTTTCAGCTCGCCCCTTCTTCGCCTGTCTTGCGCGGCGCGAGTTCCCCACGACGGTCGTGATCCGCCCGCGAGCGCGCATCGATTACCTCCCCGAGCCCGACATCTTCCACGATGTCTTTGGTCATGTTCCCTTGCATGCGAATGCTGCGTTTGCAGAGTTCCTGCAGGAGTACGGCGCTGCGGCACTCATCGCTGACGAGGAGCACACCGAGCGTCTCGCGCGGCTCTTCTGGTACACGGTTGAGTTCGGGCTGGTGCAGGAGCGCGGAAAGCTCGCGGTCTACGGTGCGGGGCTCATCAGTTCGCCCGGTGAATCGCGGCATTGCCTGATTTCCAGCGAAGTCGAGCGCAAACCTTTTGATCTTGAATTGGCGTGCTCCACGCCCTTCGAGATCAACCACTACCAGCCCACGCTGTTTGTCCTCGACTCCTTTGAGCAACTCCGAGATGCGATGCGCACCTACGCGGCGCGCGTCCGCAAGACCTCGGCACCACAGTGCGGTACGACCACCTTGAAAGGGACTCCGTCATGAAGACAGCGCTTCCTATCGCTCCCGCGAAGATCTCGACTGCTCCGCTTGCTCTCTCGGACATCGACCATGTGCGGCTCTATGTCGGCAACGCTCGCCAAGCGGCGTTCTTCTACGCGCAAGCGTTCGGCTTCCAGGTGGAACAGCATCACGATCTCACCACAGGTTCGCGATCGGAGGCGTCGTACCTGTTGCGGCAGGGAAACATTCGACTCCTGCTCACGACGGGCCTGCACGAGCATCAGCCCGCTTGCCAGGAGGTCGCGAAGTATGGCGACGGCGTGAAGGACATTGCCTTCACGGTGGCGGACGCGACGAAAGCGTGGGAGCAAGCGGTCAGCCATGGCGCGCACGCTGCCAGCGAACCGACCGAACACAGCGACGCGCACGGCAGCGTGACCACCGCATCGATTCACACCTTTGGCCGATGCGTGCACACCTTCGTGTCGCGCCGCGGCGACTACAGCCTCGCTCGACTGAAGTCGGGTGGCCTCTTCATGCCAGGATATGCGCGCGTGAAGGACTTCCCGCTCAACGCCTACAACGCTGCCTATCCGTGCGGACTTGAGTGCGTCGATCACCTTGTCGGCAATGTCGGCCTCGGTGCGATGAACCAGTGGGTCCAGTGGTACAGCGATGTCCTCGGCTTCAAGCTGTTCAAGCACTTCGATGACAAGGACATCTCTACCGAGTACTCCGCGCTGATGTCCAAGGTCATGGACTCTGGATCGGGGCTCATCAAGATCCCTATCAATGAACCCGCAGCAGGCCGCGCCAAGAGCCAGGTTCAGGAGTACCTCGACTTCACGAACAATGTCCCTGGCGTGCAGCATCTTGCTTTCCGCTGCAACGACGCGCTCGAGACGGTGAGTGAGCTCCGTCGGCGCGGCGTGGACTTCCTGCGACTTCCCGACACCTACTACGACAAGGTTTGGGATCGCGTCGAAGGTGAACTCCACACCGAAGTGCGCGAAGACCACAACCGCATCAAGGAGCTCGGCATCCTCGTGGACGCCGACGACGAGGGTTACCTCCTGCAGCTCTTCACGATGCCTTTGCAGGATCGGCCCACGCTGTTCATCGAGATCATCTGCCGACGCGGATCCCAGAGTTTTGGCAAGGGGAATTTCCGTGCGCTGTTCGAAAGCCTCGAGCGCGAACAGGCGCGCCGCGGCAACCTCTAGACACCCGCCACGCGAGAAAGACCAACCGACATGCCCTACTACCTCCAACGCGGCAACATCCCCGACAAGCGCCATGTGCAGTTCTTCCGCCCCGACGGCGCGCTCTACAGCGAAGAAGTCTTCGGCACCGAAGGGTTCGCAGGACCGACGAGCACGCTCTACCACATCCATCCACCAACCCAAGTGAGCGGATGGAAGGCCCTGCATGCCACGGCGCCTGAGTATGTCGAGACCGACATCCTCCGCATGCGCCACATGATCGGCAACAAGTTCAAGGCGAAGGGCGACCCGATTTCAGGTCGCGTCGTGCTTCTCGGCAACTCCGATGTGGAGATGTCGATGTGTCAGCCGCTCGAGCGGATGCACTACCACTACAAGAACGCGCAAGGCGACGAGTGCCTGTTTATCCACTTCGGCTCTGGCGCCATCCACACCATGTTCGGCACGCTGAAGTTCCGCGCCCGCGACTTTGTGGTGATTCCGCGCGGCACCATTTATGCGATGGAGTTTGATCGTCTGACTGACGACGACCGTCCGCTCGGTGTCGCGCGCGAGGCCATGCCGTACGGCAAGTTCGTCTGCTTTGAGGCAGTGAACGGTTCGCACATCCAACCGCCGCCACGCTATGTCGCCAAGAAGTCAGCGCAGTACCTTGAAGACGCGCCCTACTGCGAGCGCGATCTTCGTGTGCCGCAGATGCCGCTCACCGTCGATGCTCTTGGAAGCCACGAGGTGCGCATCAAGGCGCTCGGCCGCATGCACAGCTACGACTTTGGCTACCACCCGCTTGATGTCGTCGGGTGGGATGGTTGCTACTACCCCTACTGCTTCAACGCCGATGACTTCCAGCCCATCGTCGGCATGGTGCACTTGCCGCCGCCGATTCATCAGGTGTTTGACGCGCACAACTTTGTGATCTGCGCGTTCTGTCCGCGGCCATTGGACTTCCATCCGCGCGCGATTCCGATTCCCTACAACCACTCGAACATCGATTCGGACGAGGTCATGTACTACGTCATGGGCGAGTACAAGGCGCGTCGCGGCATCGGTGTCGGATCAATCTCGCTGCATCCGCTCGGGATCGCGCATGGACCGCATCCAGGCACCATCGAGCAGTCGCTGGGCAAGACGCACACCGACGAACTCGCAGTGATGTGCGACACTTTCCGACCGCTGCTGCCGACCAAGGCCGCGATCGAGCTCGACGATCCCGAATATCCCGAGAGCTGGAAGGACGAGCACTTCAAGCGGATGGCGCGGTATGTGCCAGGCGCCTCGCATGCACCTCCGCTGACTCCAACGCGGTGAAGTCCGCAGCGCCACTCATGCAAACTCTCTCCAGCGAGGTCAGGCAACATGCCTGGCCTCGCTGGCTTTCGTTCTGAGTCTCTTCGCTTCACTCTCGGGTGAGCACCAGGGAGTCCATGCGAAACGCAGCAGATCCACGGGAAGCACGCAGCTCGAGCAGAAGTTCGACATCGGCGATCTCCTCGCTGACGACAAAGGAGAACGCGACCTTCCGCTCGCCGCTGCCGAGCCCGTCCTCCGCACGCGCAGCGCCGACGACGCGAATGCCTCCGCCAACGAGCGCGGCGCCTTCCCCCTCTTGTGCGAGTCGCTCAACGCCTTCAAGCCGAAGGTCCGCCTCAAACCGATAGCGTCCCTTGGCCAAGAGGACGGTGCGCCGCCAACCTGCGATGCACCGTCGGCCCTCGCCGCAGGCGACGCGGTACCACTGGACTCCGCCGATGTCGAGCTCCTCGAGCAGCGCGTCCTCGACCTCGGACATCGTGTGCCATCCCTTGAGCGCCACCGCCACGCCCTTCTTGAAGACCAGCGGCTTGGGCTCGGGCGCCGTGGCTTGCTCGCGCAGGCTGCGCTCGCGCTGTTCGACTCGTTGCATGAATTCCTTGGCGCGCTCCGACTGCAGTCGCGCAGGCTCTTCACCTATCGCGCGCAGCGCCTCTTGGATGCGGCGTTGGACTGGCTCGGCCCGCTTGAACAAGCGCGTGGCATCAAACTCGACGAGGAGCTTGGTGAGTTGTCGCCGATAGAGCTTGCGCCACTCGGGGTTGCGCAAGACCGACTGCGCAACGAGCGCATGCGGCGCGTCGAGCACCGACATGCTGGGATCTTGAAAGCACTGGTCCATGCCATGCGCGAGAAACCGCGCCTTGCGCCCTGGCTCGAAGTAGAGGCGATAGTTGTTGGCGTTGAACGCGTACCCATCCCAGTGACCGAGCATCGCCTCGAGCGCGACAAAACGCACGAAATCCTCGATGTCCACGAGCTTTTCCAGACGAGCCCAGCGTTGCTTCATGTCGACTTCAGCGCACGCCGCGGCGAGCGCATGCAAGTCGGCGCGGTCGGATGGTTCAGCGGTTGCGCCGCTTGGAGTGACCGCGTTGGGCGGCGTTGCAGCGTTTGGCTTGGCGCGCTCATCGAGCTCGAGTTCACCTCCGACATCCTGGCAGAAGCCACCGTCATAGAGGTTGCCGCGCGGGTTCTTGAAGTTGCGGGCCAGGAACTCGCTGTCGAACGCCTCCTTGAGAACATAGAGCCCGAGATCCCTGCCGTTCACGATCACGCGCGCGTGCTGCACGCGGGTCGCGGGTTGGTTGGCACCACGGAGGATTTCCGAACTGAGCCACTCACTCAAGAGCGATTCATCTTGCGCCGAGTTGTTCAGGTGAAACTTGGCGAGTCCATTCCATGGCTCCGCTGGTCCAAACTTGTCGAGGTTGATCGTGAGCGCGGGGCGACGATCAAACTCTTGGTAACTCCCCGCCGCACCTTTGAGCTTGATTCCAGCTTTCGTAGCGACTTCTCGGTTGCCGTCGCGAAGAGTGCACGGCGCATAGACGCGGGGATCAGCGCGGAGCTTCTCGACAGCTTCAGGCGCGAGCTCGATCTCGATACGGGGAATCTTGCCCGTTCGGAAGAAGACGCTGGCGTCATCGCGCGGCGCCGTCGCTGCAATGAGCAGCGCGAACACCGCAGGGACAGCTCTCAAGAAACTCCGAAGATCCATCATGCGCGCAGTATGGCGGATTCCGCGGCGCAGCATCAATAGAGCACGATGCCCCTACTGCTCAATCGAAACACGCCGCTAGGTTTGGGCCGTTGATCTCCACCACCACACGCCAAGGACTCTGCCGATGAACCGCACGCGACATGTCGAACCTAAGCCGATGGAAACCAATCCAATCGAACCCAAGTCCGCCAGCGGAAGTCCACAGGAGACGCTTGGAAAGGGAACACGCGCCGCGGCGACTCCCGCCCCGCTGGTGACGCCAAGCGCGCTCGGCTCCAACGCCATGCACGCCACGCCTGCCAAGACGCCGCTTGAAAGGATGCAGCGGTTCAATCGCGAGCACATCCCTGAGCGCATGCTGCACGCCAAGGGCGCGGGCGCCTATGGCAGTTTCACCGTCACGCGCGATTGCACCAAGCTCAGTTGCGCGAAGTTGTTCGAGAAGGTCGGCAAGAAGACCGACGCGTTCGTTCGCTTCTCGATGTTCCACGGTGAGCACGGCTCGGCTGACAGCGAGCGCGACATCCGCGGTTTCGCGGTGCGCTTCTATACCGAAGATGGCAACTGGGATCTCATCTGCAACAACACGCCTGTCTACTTCATTCGCGATCCGAACAACTTCACGGCGCTCATCCACTCGCAGCAGCGTCATCCGCAGAGCAATCTGCGCGACCCCGACATGCAGTGGGAGTTCCTCAGCCACTCGCCCGAGAGCACGCACCAGATCACCTTCCTGTACGGTGATAGCGGCTGTCCAGACGGATACAGGAGTTTCGATGGCTACGGAGGCAACACCTTCTCGCTGACCGATCTCATGGGACACCGCGTCTGGTGCAAGTTCCACCTGAGGTCGAAACAGCGCGCGCGCAATCTTAGTGACGAGCAGGCCGCACGCATGCGAGGCGGCGATCCCGACAGCGCGCAGCGTGATCTCTTTGATGCGATCGCGCGTGGAGAGTTCCCCAAGTGGCGGCTCTGTGTGCAGACCATGACGAGCGAGGAGGCGCGCGGTCGCCTCACGAACCCGTTTGATGTGACCAAGACTTGGCCCGAGTCCGAGTTCCCGCTCATCGAGCTCGGTGAACTTGAGTTGAACCGCAATCCAGTCAACTACTTCGCCGAAGTCGAGCAGGCTGCGTTCAATCCTGCTGCGCTGATCCCAGGCATCGGCTCGAGTCCCGATCGCATGTTGCAGGCGAGGTTCGCCAGTTACTCCGATGCGCAGATGCACCGCCTCGGCGCGCAGGCTGGTGAAATCCCTGTGAACCGATCGCGCTGTCCGCTCTCGGGCTTCGCCTCGAGTGAGAGCGCCAGCAAGAGCACTTGCTCCCCCACCAAGTCGCCTGGAGGCTTCAACGCGGAGAGTCCATGTGATGCCAAGCCCGACGCGGTGTGGAAGCTCGCCACTGCGATTGTCGATCGCTTCCAAGCACTCAGCGACCAGGATGACTACACCCAGGCGAGAGCGTTGTACCTCTCCCTTGATCCTGGACAACGAGAGCGGCTCTCGGTGCGCATCGCCGACAGTCTGGGTCTGACACGCATTGAGACGCAGACCAGGCAGCTCGGCCACTTCTTCCGCACCGACGAGGACTACGGCAAGCGCGTGGCGATGCATCTTGGCATCGATGTCACCAAGTCGATGCTCGCGCTGTGTCCGCCTGCGACGCAACAGGCCGCGCTGGCCGCGTCGCACTGACGCGGACTGCGCGTGCCCGTCAACCGGTGTAGACCCATTCGATCGGAGTCTCGACGCTTGCGTCGAGGCTCTTTCGAACTGGGCAATCTTCCGCGGCCCGCTCAAGCACCGCGCGCTGCGGATGGTCCGCCGCGAGTGGAACCGTCACGACGGTGCGCAGACTCGCAATGCGGCGCGGTGCCGACTTGGTCATTTCCTTCTCGCAGCGCACCGTCATGCCCGTGAGATCGATGCCGAGTTTTCCAGCGTGAATCCCCATGAGCGTCGCCATGCAGGTCGCCAGTGCCGCACCAACGAGATCCGTCGGCGAGAACCGCTCGCCCTTGCCGTGATTGTCGACGGGCGCGTCAGTCTGAATCGTGCTGCGCGAAGGAGCATGGACTGCGTCGCAACGAAGATTGCCGAGGTAACGAACGGTGGTTTCGACCATGGGATGCCTTGCGTGAGATCAGGACTGTTGTTGCAGAGGCGCGGCAGAGTCATGCAGCGCGAGATTGGCGGAGCTCAGGATACCTTGCGCGCTGCCGCCAACTCCGCTTCGGCAAGTTGCACAGCTTCCGCAAACTCGATGCGGCGCACCGATGTCATGTACACGCCCATGACATAGGTCAGGAGCGAGAGCGCACACACGCCAAATCCAATCCACCCGTGGTAGAAGATCGCGGTCGCAATGCCCGCGGGAATGCCAACGCGCAGCGCCCAGATCATGTTGCGTCGCTCGCGCTCGACTTGCGCGGCTTGCTCACGCCAGTGCTCCACATTGGCCTGCGCGCGCTCCAACCGTGTCATGAGGTTGGACCGCCACGGTGGCTCTGACCACGCCCGACGAGTTGAATCCCTGGGTGCAGCAGCTCGATCTTGCGCTCCTTGTAGAGAGAGCCGATGGCTTGCTTGAAGGCTTTCTTGCTCACGCCAAAGCGTGCGCGAATCGCCTCAGGATCGCTCGAGTCATCGAGGTTCAACCGCCCACCAACGCGCTCGAGTTCGGCAAGCAGCGTGGCCGTGAGCGGCACGACGCGCTGGTATCCCTCTTGATCGAGGCTCAGATCGATCTTGCCATCTTCGCGGATCGATCGAACGAACCCACGGAGTCGCGCGCCAATCTTGAGTGGACCCGAGAGGTTGGCGCGGTACAAGAGCCCGCGATGCTGACCTTGGACGATGGCGTTGTAACCAAGATCCGTCTCTTCGAAGATGAGAAGGTCGACGGGCATCCCCTCTGGGTAGCGCGGCTCTTCGCGGCTCAAGTACTTCTTCAAGAGCGTGCTGGCGATGATGCGATCGGTGTCGGGATCAATCACGACTGCCACGACGACATCGTCGCCGATCTGCACCTTCGGCTTCTGTTCCCGATACGGCAGCAACAGGTCCTTGCCCAAGCCCCAATCGAGAAAGGCACCCGCGCGCTCGTGGATGTCCTTCACATGCATGCAGGCAAACTCACCGACGCACGCGCGCGGCCGCTCGGTGGTCGCGACCAAGCGATCCTCGGAGTCGCGATAGACGAAGACTTCAAGTTCGTCACCGACGCGCAGATCGCGCGGGATGTAGCGGCCAGGCAACAGCAACTCGCCGAGATCACCGCCGTCGAGGTACATGCCCGACTGCGTCTCACGAACTGCCACAAGGGTGTTGAAGCGACCGAGTCGCGCCATCGATGGATTGACCTCACTCGCCAAGGACGACTTCGGTGATGGCGTCGCCCGCGCGAATCGCGTCGATGACTTCGAGGCCTGCCGTGACCTTGCCAAAGCAGGTGTGATTGCGGTCAAGATGCGCGGTGTTGGCGCGGCTGTGGCAGACGAAGAACTGCGAGCCACCCGTGTCGCGACCAGCGTGGGCCATCGAGAGCACACCGCGGTCGTGGCGTTGGTTGCCGCCTTCGAGTTCGCACTTGATCTTCCATCCTGGACCACCCGAACCCGTGCCGTTCGGGCAGCCGCCCTGAATCACGAAGTTGGGAATCACGCGGTGGAAGGTCAGTCCGTTGTAGAACCCGTCCTTGGCGAGCTTGCGGAAGTTCGCGACGGTGTTCGGCGCGTCGGCGTCGAAGAACTCGACGGTCATGTCGCCCTTGGCGGTCTTGATGATGGCTGTAGACATAGGGGGAGGAATATACGACATCGTCCGAGCGCACGCGGTGAAGCACAAAAAAGCAGATGGGCCGCCCTAAGGCAGCCCATCTGGTGTTCTTGGATTGGCACAGCGGTTTGCCGTGCTCGCAGACTTGGTCTGAGTTCAGAGTCCTGCGATGTCAGCCCAGTTGTAGATGTGCTCTCGGATGATCGCGTTGGTGGTCGCATTCCTGAGCACGAACCTAATCTGCCGGCGCAGCACTGGGTCTGCCAGCAGGTCGTCCCGGACATTGAAGGTCGCGCTGTCCGAAAGCGGATCAATGACCAGCACAGCGTTGAGGCTGAGGACTGGGCCAGTGAAGACATCATTCGATCCGTACTGGTAGGTCAGCGAGTTACCTGCAACGGGAACGACCGTTCCGCGGAACTGAAGTCCTCGACCAGGCGTGAAGCGTGTCGCGCCGTCGATGAGTCCGACCCAACCGCCAACGGCAGGGTCAAAGGCGCCGTCGACTTCGATGGCCTCACCGAACATCACGTGCTCACCAATACCGTGTCCAACCACCGCGACGAACGATCCGACGGGTGCATTGGCGGCCACCCACTCACGACTCAGAGGTGCACCAGCGATACCGATGATGTCCATTGGCATGCGTGGATCTTGATTCAGGAGCACCAGGGTTTCGCCAATCACAAACGAGTCTGGTGTATTCGGGTTGCCGACCGCCGAGGCGACGAGGTTTCCGATGAGCACGGTCTCAGCGATAATGACGTGCGCGAAGTAGCCCTTGGTGGGGAAGTCTGGGATCTTGTACTCAACGCCCTTGGCATCGACATACACCGATCCTGCCGCGAGGAGCGTGGCGCCGTTTGAGGCGGGGTAACGCCAGAAGCGGCGAGGTGGCGGCGGCGAGTTCGGTACTGGGTACCCGCCAGTTTCGGTTCGAATGCCGATCTGCCCGAGGAAGTTCTCTGGGAGCGTTCCTGCTGGGTACATCGCATAGGCGTTGCGCACCAGGAAGAAGTAGGCGTCTTCGATGCTCTTCTCGGTTTGCGGCGAGCGATCAAGACCTGGGGCCACGGCGCCACGCGCTTCCGAGGTGCTGTACATCGAACGCGCAGGACCGAAGCGAATCGTTCCCGCTTCGCCATTGGTGTCTTGGACATAATCTCGGAGCACCGCATTGGTGTCAGTGAGTCGGTCAAAGGTCGCGGCGGTGATCTCACCGAAGCTGACCTCTTCGTGGTTCACGATCTGGGTGTTGCCGAGCACAAACTCCACGCCGTTGAGCGTCGCAGGAATCGTGACGCGGGAGCCACCAGCGAAGATTTGCCGATTCGGCGCATCGATGTTCCAGATTGATC
Source organism: Planctomycetaceae bacterium (assembly GCA_947490615.1). Taxonomy (GTDB): domain Bacteria; phylum Planctomycetota; class Phycisphaerae; order Phycisphaerales; family SM1A02; genus QWPT01. The sequence goes on from CANLHK010000001.1 coordinate 381,001, forward strand.
CTTCGATCACGAAACTCTCGAGTGGTGCCTTGAGTGTGACGACGGTGCCGTCGTGCAGGACAGCAGTTTGCGAAAGTGCAACGGTCGCTGCAGAGAGCGTGGCAAGACTTGCCAAGTAACCCGGAAGGCGCATGGTGACCCCAGAAATACCGCCTAAACCGATAGAGGACGACTTCACCGGAAAGGCAGCGTGTGCGAACTTTGATGCGTGCGGGACGCCGCAGGCACCGAGCCCCGATCAAACTCCGACACCTGCCGACGATTGGCTGTGTCGAAATGATGCGAGTGCCCATGGAGGTTGTCGCGCAAACTCTTGGCTGCAAGGCAATTCACTCGCAAATCACGGAAAACAACTCCGTGAGTGCGTGCGCCGAAAAAAACCGACGGGCCGCACGATGGCGGCCCGTCGGTGGAATCTCAGAAGTCAGACCCCCCGATGGCACGGAGTGTTGACCCTGAGTGCGCGGCAATTAGAGGCCGAGGATGTCAGCCCAGTTGAACACGGTCTCGCGAATGATGACTCCCGATCCCGTCTCCCGCAGCGTGAACTTGATCTGGCGACGAAGCACTGGATCGGCCGTCGGCTGATCCCGCACATCGAAGCGCGCCGTGTTGAGAAGCGGATCAACGATCAGAATCGGATTCAGGCTGATGACGGGACCCGTGAACACATCGTTCAGGCCGTACTGGTAGGTCAAGGTGTTACCCGCAATCGGGACAACATCGCCGCGGAAGCTCAGACCGCGTCCTGGATTGAATCCCCAGGTGCGCTCGACGACCGTGACCCAGCCGCCAACCGCTGGATCGAACAGATCCGCTGCCTCGACTGCTTCGGCGAACATCACATGCTCGCCGATCATGTGACCGACGACCGCGATGAAACTGCCTGGCAGCGCGGCTTGGGAGAAGTACTCCTTGCTTACCGGCGAGCCTGCGAGACCGATGATGTCGAGCGGCATGCGCGGATCCTGATTCATCAGGACCAGCGTGGTGCCGATCACGAAGGAGTCTGGCGTGTTGGGATTGCCGATGGCAGCGGCCTTGAGGTTTCCGATGCAGACATTCTCGGCGATGAGCACATGCGCGAGGAAGCCCTTGATTGGGAAGTCTGGAATGTTGTACTCGTTGCCCGCAGCATCGACATACACCGATCCTTGTCCAAGGACCGTCGCGCCCGTCGAGCTCGGATAGCGCCAGAAACGGCGTGCTGGCGGCGTGCCATTCGGATTCGCGAACGCGCCCGTCTCGGTACGGATACCGATGCGCCCGAGGAAGTCCACGGGAAGCGTGCCCGCGGGATACATCGCAAAGGCATTGCGGACGAGGAAGAAGTAGGTGTCTTCAATCGCCTTCTCAATCTGCGGCGAGCGGTCGAGACCCGTCGCGATCGCGCCACGCGCCTCCGAGGTGCTGTAGAGCGAGCGTGCAGGGCCGAAGCGAATCGTGCCCGCTTCGCCAGCGGTGTCGACAATCGCGTCGCGGTTGACCGCGTTGGCATCGGTGAGGTTGGAGAAGGTCTCGGCGGTGATCGGCCCGAGGCTCACTTCTTCGCCGTTGACGATCTGCGTGTTGCCGAGCACAAACTCCACGCCGTTGAGCGTCGATGGAATCGTGATGCGGTAGCCCGTCGAGATGAGCTGACGGTTGGCGACATCGATGTTCCACATCGGACCCTCGATCGAGAAGGTCTCAAGCGGAGCTTTGAGTGTGACGACGGTGCCGTTGTGCAAAACGGCACTTTGCGCGAGCGCTAGGCCGGCAATGGAAGCCGATGCCGCGCCCGCGAGCAGATGGGAGAAGCGCATAATGACCTCGAAAATGGTGTGTGAAGAAAGGGTGCGGGACGACCGACACTCGTTCTCGACGGGGACGACTGAAACAACTTGCGAGCAACCGGTCCTGGGGGAGGAAGAAGGAAGCCGCAATCACGCAACCGCAGCGCGGGGGAGCGCGACGGTTCATCTTGACCATGCCATCAACTTGATGTCAGGCAAGTGAATTACCTACTCACCTAGAAAGATCGGGACTTGCGACAGAGTTTGGTTTCGCTGCGCGCCTGCAATTCTCTCCGCTGCAAGCGCCAGACTGTCGTGTCATCCCATAATCGGATCTAGGAATCGACGCGCAAACGAGCCGCCGATTCATCGGCAGCAGAGTCACGCTGCAGACTCCAGATACACGCTCGCACGAGAATTCTTACGAGCCCCTCTGCCTACGGAAACACCTCGCCAGGCATGCGATGGTTTGGCGCAGGCAATGTGTCGAGTGCGACTGGATTTGCCGACAGTCCTTGCATGGTGATTCCAGCGTGGAGGAGCACAAGTCCGATCGGAAACAACCATCGCCAAGAGGAACGAGATTCGCCGCGATCACGCTCGAGCGCACAGAGAGTGGCGAGCACGACGAGAAGAAACGGCTCGTGGTATCGCTGCCAGCTGTAGTAATTGGAACTCACCGCGGCGATGAACGCGACGATGGAAACCGTGAGAATCACGCGCTGCCGCGTGGTCACGCCGAGCAACGCCGACGCGAGCACCACGGCGCCAAGTGGCGCGGCGAACAACATCAGCACGCTGGTGCGCCGCGCGATGGTTGGTGCCATGCCCACGATCGCCCACCAACCTGAGAAGCGGCCTGCAGCAGGATCGAGCGTCGTTTCAGGAACCGCCGCGAGCAGCACGCCGAGAATCAAGGCAAGTACCAGCACGCCGCGCTCATCGCGCCACGCGCGCGTCAGAGTGCCCCAGAGCCACGGCGCGAATCCAATTGCCAGCACGCTGACCTGAAGCAGGATGAACGCTGGTGTCGCAAGATTGACTCCTTGGAGCTCCGACTGAAAGCGCGGCGGGGTCAAGCCGCCCCAGTGGCGCACGAACAGCGCGAGCACGACAAAGGCGGGGACGGTGGCGAGCACCCACGGAAGTGTCCGGAAGGCGCGATCGACGAATCCACGCGCGGGCCGCGCGCCGCTGCCAACGAGAACCCAGCCTCCAACCCACACCATCGCGGCGGCCCAGATGTGGACTTGTCGCACGCACACCAGAAGCACCAACAGAAGCGACGCAACGATGAGATGTTGAGCGCGCTTGGGTTCACGAAGTGTCAGAAACAGAATCGCCGCGACCAGCATCCACGCGAGGTTGTCTGGAAGAAGCCACGCTGCAGATCCCACGACATAGATCGACGCTATGAGCGGCAGCGTGAACAACACACCGCGCGCAACACCAACGCGCCGCGCCAACCACGCCGCAACGAGTCCAACGAACGCGCATCCCACCAGCATGCTGACCAAGCGAAGCGCTGTGTTGGAGTCGCCAACGAACTGCGCCACCGTCGCAAGAATGATGTGGTAGCCCGGGGTCGTCGCTGTGAGTGGGTTGCTCAGATCAAACCACGGGAACGAATCCGCGAGCGCGCGAATGAATCGCTCGTGGTACGCGATCGAGTCGGACGCCGCGCGCCCGTTGTTGTTCCCCGCAACGATGAGCGCCATCGCGGGCACGAAGAGCAGCATTGACGCCACAGCGCCAGCGGACAGTGAAGCGCGAGCACCGTGGTCACGCGTGGTCATCGCGTGGCTCCACTTGGCGGCGATAGAGACGAATCTCGTGTCCGTACCACAGCATGGATCGTTCCTCCGCGACTTCGCGGTGAAGCCCCGCTTCAGCGGCCCAACCATCCGCCACTTCAATCGGCAAGTAGCGGATCCACTGCCGAGCCATGATGAGATCGTGGAGTCGATTCATGCCAGCGCGCCAGACCGGTGCGTCGCACATGTCCTTGTACAAGAAGACTCCGCCCTGCCGCACGCGACTCGCTGCGTCCATGAACGCCTGCTTCTGAGCGTCAACTGAAGGAATGTGATGCATCACATCAATCATCGTGACCGCACCGTACTCGCGCGGGAGCAACCCTTGTTCCGCTCGGCGATGTTCGAAGCAAACCTCGATCTCAGGCACGCGATGACGGAGCCTCTGCGCCGCGGACTGCGCAATCGCGATGGCGCCTGCCGAGGCGTCGATCCCGTGCGCCGAGCAGACCCTTCGCTCCGCCACGAGACAGGCGATGAAGAGCCCGCCGCCACAGCCAATATCCAAGAGATCCGCCCCCATCGGCACGAGCTCGATGCACCGTGCGATCGGTGCGATGCGATGCCGATGATGCTGCATCAAGCGGAACAGCCAAGGCCCTTCCGTGAACATCGCACGCGACAATGCAGCAACATCGACGGGCCGTCGGCCGATGTGCTGGACTGCAGGGGCGCGATTCGGATCCATCGATGCCCCATATCGGCTCACAGGCGACGGCGAGTCAAGCAAGTCGACGCAGGGGAAACCCGAGCAGACGCCTCCGCGAGGAAGCCGAGGACGAGGCGCCGCGGCGCGGGGTTGAACTCCATCGGCGCGCAGCGTAGTGGTGGATGCGGAGACAGCCGCGAGCCCTCTCGTTGCAAACTCGGCAATACGGCGCGACCGCGGCCGTTGCACCCGCGCCACGGCGGCCGCGTGGCAACGAAACTCCTGAATTCGCCCGCGAATCCCGTCATCAACGGCCACGCCAGAGGAAACCACACTGATGAAGAAGAATCGCAACATCACCATCGTCTCGGCCCTCTTCAGTCTCGCGATCACGGGCGCCTCGCTCGCCATGATCGCTCCACCAGAGCCACCAGCTCCAGGTGGCGGCGGACCTGGCCCAGGCGGCGAGCGCAAGCGTCCAAAGTTCGAAGATCTCGACAAGAACAAGGACGGCTCGATCACTGAAGACGAGGTCACTCCTGAGCAATGGAAGCGTTTGAAGAACCGCGATAAGGATGGCGACGGAAAGATCAGCAAGGATGAGTTCGGCGCTGGTCGTCCCAACGGTCCACGCCCAGGTGGACCTGGCCCGGGTCCAGGCCCGGGTCCAGGCCCAGGCCCAGGCACCCCACCCCCGCCACCACCAGCGGTCTAATCCACCGTCCACGATTCCCGTCGAACCTCTCGAACACACGACGCCGCGCCAACGCGCGGCGTCGTTCTGTTCAGGCAGCGTTACGCTGCCACGATGCGGACCAAAGACGAGATCGTGCGCGACTGGCTGCCGCGCTACACCGGGCGCAGGCTCGACGAATTCGGCCAGTATGTCCTGCTCGTGAACTTCTCAAACTATGTCGAGATGTTTGCGGCGCGTTTCGGTGTCCCCGTCGTCGGTCGCGACAAGCCGATGCTGTCCGCCACTGCGGAAGACATCACGATTCTTTCCTTCGGCATGGGAAGCGCGATGGCGGCGACGACGATGGACCTCCTGTCCGCGGTCGCGCCGAAGGCGGTGCTCTTCCTCGGCAAATGTGGAGGTCTGAAGAAGACCAAGATCGGCGACTTTGTTCTCCCCATTGCAGCCATCCGCGGCGAGGGAACCAGCGCGGAGTACATGCCGCCTGAAGTGCCCGCACTCCCCTCCTTTCGCCTGCAGCGCGCGGTGAGCGAAGCGATCATCAAACACGAACGCGACTACTTCACGGGCACCGTCTACACCACGAATCGCCGCGTGTGGGAACACGATGAGAGCGTGCGCGAGTATCTCCTGCGCATCCGTGCGATCGCGATCGATATGGAGACCGCCACCATCTTCCTCGTCGGGTTTGCCAACGGCATCTCCAAGGGCGCACTGCTTCTGGTGTCGGACAATCCGATGACACCCGAGGGTGTCAAGAGCGCGGAGAGTGATCGCACAGTCACCGAGCAGTTCGTGAGCCAGCACCTTGAGATCGGACTCGATGCGCTGCGTGAGCTCCGCGATTCTGGGGAGAGCGTGAAGCACCTGCGGTTCGAGTAGCGGTCGGTGCCAAGGACGGGTCGGCCGCAAGCGCGGCCTTGCGCTGCGCCGTGAAATCCCACCAATCCCGAGGTGATTCGCCGCGCGACTCAGCGATCGTGGCAAGGAAGACATCAATGACACACGGATCGTGGCGCTCCTGCGTCATCGCACAGAGTCGTTCGTAGAGGCGATACGGATTTCGCCGCGCCAGCTGCGCCCGCGTCCGCACACCGAGCACTTCGAAGTCTCCAAGCGTGGCCTTCCCGACATTGGCTAGAGAAGAGAGCGGGTGTGCGTCGCGCCGCGAGGTCATGGCCGAGATATAACACAACGCGATGCCCACTTGGCGCCTGCTGCAGCCGACCGACTACCGCCGCGTTCCCTGGAAGAACGGGCTTGGCACGACGCTCGACCTCGCCACCGACGCGCCGAGCGATGGCGTTGCGTGGAGTTGGCGCTTCTCACTCGCCGATGTGCCGACGCGCGCTGGGTTTTCTGAGTTTTCTGGGATCGATCGTCACCTTGCGGTGCTTGAAGGAGAAGGGCTGACGCTCGAGCGTGGCCAAGCGCGCACCGCTGTGCCGCGTGAAGGACCTGCGATTTTGTTCGCGGGTGAGGAAGCCATCGTCGGAGTGCCGATCGGTTCTGGCGTGCGCGATGCGAATCTCATGCTGGACCGACGGCGCTGGCGCGGCGAACTGGCGATTGTTCGCGCGACCGACGCCCGAAGCGTGACGCTCGTGCGCCAACTGCTCCTGATTCACGCGGCGAGCGCTGAATCCCCGATCGAGTGCAAGGTCGGCGCGCAACGAATACAGCTCGCTCAAGGGTGCACGCTGCACGCTCAAGAGGGTGTCACACTCATCGCCGCGGCGTGCACGCTCGTCATCGCCCAACTTCAACCCGTTGGATCACCTTCATGAAGAACTCCACAACCATCTCGACGCTCGCTCTCACGCTGCTGCTGAGCGCATGCGCTGCGACACCTTCTGCGTCATCCGTGTCAGACGCTGCGCCTGGCAGCGTCGCCTACGACCGCGATGTCTTCCAGACACTGCTCGGCGGCCACTCCGAACTTCGACGCACAGTTCGCGTGCTTCCCGATGGTGTCGAGACCATCACCGAGTCGGACGACGCCGCACTGGCCGCACTCATCCGCGATCATGTCATCGCGATGAAAGTCCGACTCGAGCACGACGGACGCATTCGCCAGTGGGACCCGATCTTTCGCGCGGTGTTCGACAACGCCTCGAAGATCCGCATGGAGTATGAGTTGACGGCAAAGGGCGTGAAGGTTCGCGAGCAGTCCGACGATCCGCGCATCGTGCGCCTCATCCAAGCGCATGCCACCATGGTGAGCGGGTTCGTGACGCGCGGAACCGAGGAGTCCGCCATCGCCCACGAGGTGCCCGAGTAGAGACCGCGGCGACGCAGGATCAATATCACGGCATCGCTACGCCGCGCGCGTAGGTCACGACGGGATGAAGTTCGTTGCTTCGTGTGCGGTACTCCCACGCCTTCCAGCGACGAAGACCGCACTTCTCCATCACCCGCAATGAAGCGATGTTTTCTTCGAGAGCGACCGCCGTCACCCGCGGCGCGTGCAGCACGCGAAAGGCGTAATCGATCAGCGCGTGAGATCCCTCGGTGGCGAGTCCTCTGCCCCATGCACTGCGCATAAGGCGATAGCCGAGTTCGAGGTCACCAATCTCTTGTGGTTCACCAACGCGCGGCGGCTTCAGGTGCAGCCAGCCAACAAAGTGCAATCCCTCGCCCACGCGTTCCTCCGCGATCCAGAAGCCGAGGCTGGGATTTTCGGCGTCAAGCGTGCGAAAGCGCGCAATGACCTCCTCACACTGCTCGCGGGTGGGTGGATCGGGCTGGTGCACATAGCGGCGCACGAAAGGATCCGCGTCGAGCACGAAGATGTGTTCGACATCGGCCAGCGTGCACGCGCGCAACTTCAAGCGCTGGGTTTCGATCACGGGCTTCACGGCACGCCACCGAGATCAAGGATCGAACCAAGCCGCTGGACTTCGTCGGCACTGAGGACGCCATCGACGCGACACGACGCGTGGAGATGCGGCGAGATGGTGAGCCACTCCTTGGCATTCGCGGCGCGGACTCCGCCCGCGGGCACCACTTCCACTGCAGCGCGACCAAGTCGCGTCGCCTCGCGCGAGGCGTTGTCGATGTCGCGGCGAATCACGGCGATGCGTTGCTCGAGCGTCGCCACCGACGCGTCCCAACCAAGAACACCCGCCGTGATGAAGCGCGTGAAACCGAGCGCCGCCACATCGCGCATTCCCCGCTCGCGATCGACGAGTAAGTCGAAGGTTCGGAGAAACGCGACGACCAATCCACGATCGCGCGCGTGCTCAATGAGCCGTGCGTTGCCATCCATGTCGACGAAGCCATCACTCGTAAGCAGTGAGACGGCAACCGAATGCGCTCCTGCATTCGCGCATGCATCAATCTCATCAAGACACGCCGTGAGGAGACGCGGTGTCGTCGTAAACGCGGCGACATTCAGTGCGCGCGAGCCACCTCGAAGCGCAGGGCGAATCATCGCGACAACGGTACAGGTCGAAATGCCGTTGACGAGCTCGCGGCATTGCTGAACGAGCTCAACTTTCGGAGTCCATCCTTCGCTGCTGAGGTCGTGACAGACTTCTAAGCGCGTCGCGATCGGCGCCGCGAGGCGGGCGCCTTCGATCGAGTCAATCGGAACTTCGAGCGTTCGTGCACCGTTCATCCGCGAAGCCTACACCCGCGAGGCCACCCCCGCCGATAGAGCCATGGTGAAGAAGCGCAGCACACCTGGCCAGCATCTCTCTCAGTCCTCCGCCGCACCAGCGACGGCTGCGCAGCGGTTCGCTCCCCACGCGGTGCGGGGAGCTGCACTCTGGGTGCTCGCAGGCGCTGCAACCAAGGCCGCGTCGGGGCTTCCATCAGATTTGCCCTCGATCATCGAGCGCCTTGATCTCGACCCGACCACCGTCCTCGTGAGCGCGGTCCTCGTCGAGAGCGCCGTGGCGATCCTCGCGCTTGGCGCGCCGCGCCTTGCCAGAGTTCCGCTCGCTGCGCTGCTCACGCTGTTCCTTGCGATCCTCGCCGACCACATGGCAAGCACGAGTGAGTCCTGCGGTTGCTTTGGCGGTGCACGCGTTCCTGCGTCGGTCATGTTCGGCGCGGACCTCGTCGCGCTCGCGCTCGTTGTGTGGACATTCTGGCAGGCCCCGATCGCTGCGACGCGCTTGCGAGTGTTGCTCACCGTGACTCTCGCCGTGGTGCTCGCGACCTCAGTGGCGTACTTCACGCAGAGGCGCGTCGAACACGCGCTCGTAGGAGTTCAACCAACCACCGTTGAACCGCCAACCGAAACGACCAAGGAAGGCTGGCACCCTCCGACCTCCATTCCCGAGCAAGTGATCTTGCGACCGCTGCAATGGATCGGCAAGCCGATTGCTGACACGCCGCTCGGCACTTGGGTCGACACCCGCGCCTTCCCTCCCAAGGCGCGACTCATCTTCTTCTATCGCTCCTGCAACCACTGCGCAGATCTCCTGACGACGCTCGCGCATGAGCAAGCGTCCGCGCCCGACACCGCGCCAATCTATGTCCTCGTGCAGTTGCCCACGCCAAGCGCGTACAAGGGCCGACTATTCGTCGATCGGGTTCCGACGCACGCGCTGTGGGTGGAACTCCCTGCGACGGTGAAGGCGTATGTCATGACGCCGCCCTGGATCGTCGATGTCGAGGACTCGCGGGTCGTGCGCGCAGAGCGCGTCCCTTGGCCAGGCGAGAAAGACGCGAAGTCTGCCGCGCCCAAGTAGAGTGGTCCTTGATGCCGCGCGACTTCACCACGATCGTTTCAGGACTTCCGCGCTCAGGCACGAGCATGGCGATGCAGATGATTGTTGCTGGTGGAATCGAACCGCTCGTCGATGGGCTGCGCATCGCCGACGCCGACAATCCGCGCGGGTACTACGAACTCGATCGCGTGAAGAGTCTTCGCACCGACAAGAGTTGGCTCGACGGCGCGCGCGGCAAGGTGGTCAAAGTCATTCACCTGCTCGTTCCTGAGCTGCCCGACGACCGACCGTACCGCGTGATCTTTCTCGAACGCGACCTGCGCGAGGTCGTGCAGAGCCAGAGTGCGATGCTCGCGCGCAGTGCCAAGGCAGGAGGCGCCCTCGCGCCCGAGCGACTCATGGCGGTCTATGAAGCGCAGCTCCGGCAGGTCCATGCGTGGCTCGCGGCGCGGCCAAACTTCAGCGTTCGAATCGTGAAGCACGCGGCGCTGCTCGCTGACGCTTCCACAGAGGCCCGCGGCATTGCTGCGTTTCTTGGTGACGATCTCGATCTCGCAGCGATGGCCGCAGCCGTGGATCCGACGCTTCATCGCAACCGAATCGCCTGACGCGATCCTCAGCGCTCGCGTGGCGCGCTAGATCTGTTCGAGTTGGTGCTTCCTCGCGAAGTCGTTCGGTCCAAACGGCGCATCCTTCGGTCGAACAGCAACGCCACGCACGAGCTGCGCCACGCTTTCTCGCGCCGACACTGCTGCGTCTCGATCGCCGTTTCGCTCGGCAACGAGCGCGAGCCAGCGCTGCGCGTCGAGTTGCCCCGCATCGTGCTTGATCGCGAAGTTCAAACTGGTTGCGGCGTTGGCGAGATCGCCGTACCACGCGAGCGCTGCACCGAGCACCGTGTGCGCGTCAGGAAGCGACTGCGTGATCTCGAGGGCATCAAGCGCGTGGCCTGCGGCTTCTTCAAATCCACCAAGCGCGAGTTGGGCGCGCGCAAGTCCAAGATGGGTTGCGGGATCGCGCGGATTGCGCGCGCGAGCACTTTCGAAGTGCCCGCGAGCCTCGGCATGCTGACCAGCAAGAGCAAGCAACTGCGCCAAGGGAAGCGCAAGCTCAGGGCGGTTTCGCACGATGCGCTCGACGGCGCTGATCTGCTCGCGCGCTGCGCTCACTTCGCCAAGCAACGCCAGTGCGGCGCCGCGCGACATCTGCATCTCAATGTTTGAGCTGTCAAGCTCGAGGTACTTGCGTGTGACCTCCGCTGCGTCGGCAAATCGCCCGACTGTCACGAGGCAGGTCGCCAAGCAAAGCGAGTATCTCGATTCCTCCGCGCGATGCTCCACGAGCCATTGGAAGTGCGGAATCGCATCTTCGGGCCGACGCCGCGACATGAGCGACACCGCGAGGTTGAAGCGGCTCTCCCGACGCACGAGATCCACTTGCCCCTGCACATCGCTCGGTAGCGCGGCCATGTAGCCAAGGTCGACGAGTTGCGCGACGGCATCCGCGGCCTCGAAGGGATCGAGGCGCATTTCGGGTGGATGCAATCCCGCATCGCCCTCTACAAGATCCCACGACGGAATGCGCACAGGCGCGGGCGCTTCGAGCGCCTCCGCAAGCACGCGGCCATCGAAGTCTTCTCCTGCGGGAAGGCCCAACAGGGCGAGCGCGGTTGGCGCCAAGTCGAGAATCGTCGGCGAAGCGAGTTCCACGCCGCGCTTGATGCCAGGACCAGAAAGAACCAGAACGCCCTCAGGTCGATGCCAACTCGACTCAAGTTCCATGCGCCGCTCGGGCGGGAGTCCCGCAAGACTTGGACGCAAGTGATCCGAGTGAAAGCCGTGATCCGAGAGTAAGAGCACGGTGGTGTCACTCCCTGCCGCGGCAAGGAGTCGGCCAAGCGCTGCATCGTGCCACTCGTACACGCGGTCCATCACGGAGCCAAACTGTCGCTGCTCGCGCTCGGAGACATGGGCCATCTTTGGCGCGAGGAACTGCATGAAGTGATGGCCGACGGTGTCGATGGCATCGAAGAACACCATCGTCGCGTCGCACCGCGGTTGCTCGCGAAGAGCACGCAGCGCGGCGCCCTCGATGCTCATCGCCGACGACATGAGTTTGACCAGCGTCTTGACGCGTGCGTCAGAGGATCCGATCTCATCAACCTTGGGGAGGAGTTCTCGAAGGAGTTCCGGAGGAAATGAGGCAGACCGCTGCCGTGCTTGCGCGATTTCTGGCGCGAGCGTCTCGGGGTGGACCACGCGCGGCGTGATCGACCATGGAGCTGACGCAGTCGAAGGGTCACCTTCCTGCAGCAGATTGCTCACGATGACGCCACGAATCGGTTCGGCAGGATGCGAGGCATACCAACCGATCACCGTCGTCGAGAGCCCGCGCTGGCAGAAGATGTTCCAGAGTGCCTTGGTCTTGCGCGTGGTGCTTGAGGAAACCTGCAAGCCGCTGCCATCAGGCTTCGGCTCGACAAAGTTCAGGACCCCGTGCTTGTCGGGAATCTTGCCCGTTGCAATCGATGTCCAAAGCAGTGGCGAGAGCTTCGGCTCAAGGGTTCCAAGCCCTGCGCGCGTCCCAGCATCGACAAGCCGTCGCAGGTTCGGCAACTTGCCCGCGGCGAAGAGCCGATTGATCAGCACCCAGTCCGCGGCGTCCCAACCGATGATCAGCAGTCGCTTCGCGGGGCGCACGGGCATCCTCCGATCCTAACCGCCAAAAAAGCACCACGGGTGACTTGAGGTCACCCGTGGCGTGCATTTCGAATCCCGCGATGCTGAATCGCGCAAACAAACCGAGCACTGCAGTCGTGTCGGGATCAGCGACGACGACGGCCAGCGAGACCAGCGAGGCCGAGGAGCGCGATGGCGCCTGGAGCTGGGGTGACAGAGATGGTGGTGCCAGCAACGGACTCCCACTCGATGAACGCAACGGTGCGCGTCGAGGCGGTTGCGCCCACATCCATACGGCCGAAGCCGAAGTGAGTCAGGCCGTCGGCTGCGAGGAACTTGAAGCCGAAGTAGTTGGCGGCGTTGAGCGACCAGTTGCCCGCGGCTGCGCCGAAGACCACTGCGCCCGTGCCGAGCATGTTCGAACCAACAGCGCCGACTGCCGTGCCCTGACCAAGGCTACCAGCCGAACCCGTGGTGACGCCTGGGAAGCGCATCATGCCGCTGCCCGTCGCGTTGAACCAAGAGAGACCCGTCGCAGCGTAGGGATTGATGTCCCAACCTGCGGGAGGTGCGGCGCCGGTGGTCTGGGTCTCGACATTGATGTAGGAACCATCGATGTTGGCTGGAACAACAATGTTGCAATCCCAGTGAACGATGGCTGCGTTGGCCGCACCGGCGACGAGCGCCGCGCTGGCTGCCGTCGCGAAGTGCGCGGCAAGACGATTCGAAAGCATCTCTGAACCTTTCAGACAAGGTCCAAGGCTCACCGCGAAGTTGGATTCTTCGACCGACATGGACTGTCGGCTCTCGGAGTGACAGTAATCCGAGACCAGAGAGACAGGGAACAGGACATGGAAGACTGCCCCCGACTTCGCTGAACGCAAATGTGAACGAGCCCGTTTCAACGCTTTCTTTCGCGATCCTCCATGCAACCTCGCCGATCTCCCGCGACTTATGGTGATTCGACCAGCGAGCATGGCACCTAAGTGCCTTCTTGAACTCAAGTTACAGCGACAATCCTTCCGTCACCTGCATGTAACTCCATCCGATTCGAGAGACGCGCAAAATGACACGGACGCCCCGCAAGGGGGGCGTCCGCGCTTGTTTTTTGCTTGAACGATCAGCGACGACGACGACCAGCGAGGCCCGCGAGCCCGAGGAGCGCGATGGCGCCCGGAGCTGGGGTGACAGAGATGGTGGTGCCAGCAACGGACTCCCACTCGATGAACGCAACGGTGCGCGTCGAGCCGGTCGCGCCCACATCCATACGGCCGAAGCCGAAGTGAGTCAGGCCGTCGGACGCAAGGAACTTGAAGCCGAAGTAGTTGGCGGCGTTGAACGACCAGTTGCCTGCGGCTGCGCCGAAGACGACTGCGCCCGTGCCGAGCATGTTCGAACCAACAGCGCCGACTTCCACGCCCTGCGCGAGGCTACCAGCGGAGCCAGTGACCTGGCCGGGGTGGCGCATCATGCCGCTGCCCGTCGCGTTGAACCAAGAGAGACCCGTCGAAGCGTAGGGATTGATGTCCCAACCTGCGGTCACGCCACCGGTCGCGCCGGTGGTCTGGGTCTCGACATTGATGTAGGAGCCATCGATGTTGGCTGGAACAACAATGTTGCAATCCCAGTGAACGATGGCGGCGTTGGCGCCCGCGGCAGCGATCGATGCAGCAGCAGCGACAGCAAGGTGCTTGGAAAGTCGAATGGACAGCATGATTCCCTCTTCTCCGTGTGATACGAAACTGGTTCTAAACCCCTCGATCGGACTCAGGCTGCCCTTTGCAGCCAACGAGCGAAACGAGCGCTCGTAAGGAGATTCGATCCAGTCCCTAACGCAGGAACGGTGCCACGACTTTGAAGTCGAGCAAGAAGCCTTTGCAGAGAACGCTCAGGAATCTCTGAGGAATTGATCGGCGTATGTTCATTCAGGTCAGATAATTACGCCGCTTCGAGCAGTCTGAGGGCTCCGCGCCAGGGTATGCCGCCTCGAATGTTGGAGATCGATGAATCGCGCGCCGAGCCTGCAACCGCCTCGACGCAAAAATCCTGCGCCGTTAGGGTGCGCGGATGAGCCAAGCCGAGCCGCACCAAGGTGCGCACCCGCACGCAACCAGCCGCCGAAACGCCTGCCTCGCGCTCCTCAGTGCCGCGACTGTTGGCGCGTGTGCAAGCGAGGGCTCGCACGCGAGAGAGGCTGCAGCCAAGCCGCTTCCCCCACTTCCTCGCGCTCCCATGGTGCTGTCGACCTGGAACCACGGTCTCCCCGCGAACCTCGCGGCGCTCGAGCTCCTGCATGGTCCGGGCGTGACCAAGTCCGCGCTCGACGCCGTCGAAGCTGGCTGTCGCGTGGTCGAGCTCGAATGCCCCGACATGACCGTCGGCCTCGGTTCGCGCCCCGACCGTGATGGACGGGTCACCCTCGATGCCGCAGTCATGGTCGGTGACGGCCGCGGCGGCTGCGTCGCCTTCGTCCAAGGCGTCAAGCATCCGATCTCGCTCGCGCGCCTCGTGATGGAGCGCACCCCGCACGTCCTCCTCGTCGGCGCTGGAGCCGAGCAGTTTGCGCGGGAGTGCGGAGTCGAGGTCGCCCTTCCGACGCTGACGCCCGCAGCCGAGGCGCAGTGGCGAGCCTGGCTTACCGAGAAAAAGTACGCCCCGAAGATCAACATCGAGAACCACGACACGATTTCGATGCTCGCGCTCGATGCCCAAGGCGTCATGGCTGCGGGGTCGACCACGAGCGGGCTCGCCTACAAGATGCACGGCCGCGTGGGTGATTCACCCATCCTCGGCGCGGGGATCTTCGTCGACGCTCCAATTGGCGGCGCGATCTGCACGGGGCTCGGCGAAACGGTGCTCCGCACGCTTGGCGCACACCTCGCCGTCGAAGCGATGCGCGCGGGCGCCACGCCGCAAGAAGCCTGCGAGCAAGCCATCGATCGCGTGATCGCCAAGAATCCCCATCCCGAGAACTACCAGGTTGGCATGCTGGCGCTGGACTACCACGGCCTGCACGGAGCCTGCGCGGTGCAGAGCGGCTTCACCTTCGCGCTCCAGACCGAATTGCATGAGTCTCCCTCGCGCCTTCGATGAAGCGCGACCTGTGATCGGCTCGAATCGAGCACCATTCCTGACACGCTGCGCAGCACGAGTCGCGACAATCAAGATCTCTCCCACCGAGGTTTTTCCCATGTTCCTACGACAACTCTCTGACGATCGACTCGCCACCTTCACCTACCTCATCGGCTGCCAGAAGGTTGGCCAAGCCATCGTGATCGATCCACAGCGCGACATCGATCGGTATGAGCGCCTCGCTGCCGCCAACGGTCTGCGCATCGTCGCAGCGGCCGAGACGCACATCCACGCTGACTTTCTTTCGGGCCTGCGCGAGTTCGCTGAGCGCGGCGCGCGTGTCTATGTCTCGGATGAAGGCGACGCCGATTGGAAGTACGGCTGGCTACACCAACGATCGACTGGCGGAAACTACGACGCTGTGCTGTTGAAGCACGGCGCGACATTCCGCGTGGGCTCGATCCAGTTCCGCGCCTTGCACACGCCTGGACACACACCCGAGCACCTCTGCTACGAGGTCACCGACGCGGGCTCGGGAGCAACCGAGCCCATCGGAATCTTCACGGGTGACTTCGTGTTCGTGGGCGACCTTGGTCGGCCTGATCTCTTGGAGACCGCGGCGGGATTCACCGGCAGTGCAGAGCCCGCTGCGCGCCGCCTCTTCAACACCGTGCACACAGTCTCTGCGTGGAGCGATCACCTTCAACTCTGGCCAGGCCACGGCGCAGGGAGCGCGTGCGGCAAGGCGCTTGGCGCGATCCCACAAACCACTGCGGGCTACGAGAAACGGACCAATCCAGCACTCCGCGCTGCAACCTCCGAGCAGGGCTTTGTTGACTTCATCCTGAGTGGACAGCCCGAGCCTGCGTTGTACTTCGCGCGGATGAAACGCGACAACAAACGCGGGCCTCGCGTGCTTGGAGCGCTCCCAACTCCGCGCGCATTGACCGCAAAGGAGCTCCTCGCGCACGACGCGCGCCGCACCGCGATTCTCGATACTCGTTCGTGGCCCGCCTTCCGCGATGCACATCTTTCTGGCTCGCTCTTCGTGCCGTTGGAGAAGGCGTTCCCGACTGACGCGGGATCGTTCGTGACCGAGGACGAAGACATCGTGCTCCTCATCGAACCATCGCGCGTCGAAGAAGCGGTGCGCGAACTCGTGCGCGTTGGACTCGATCGCATCGTGGGCTACTTCGATGCCACGAAGTTTGAAGAACTCGCGCTCGCTGGAGCGACGCTTGCGCAGACGCGCGAAGTGACCGCGGCATCGGTCGACCAAGAGATCGAGGCGCGCAAGCCCTTCGTGCTTGATGTGCGTCGTGCCACCGAGTACGCCGCGGGCAACATCGAGGGCGCGACGAACATTGCCCACACTCGGTTGCTCTCAAAACTCGCCTCGGTCCCGAAGACCCGCGAAGTCCTCGTGCACTGCCAAGGGGGCTTCCGCAGCGCGCGTGCCTGTGCGCTCCTCGAGCGTCATGGGTACACCGCGACAAACCTCGCGGGCGGCTACGGCGCGTACGCGAAGTTGCACACCACGCTCACGACTGTGTGAAAGAGAACGCTATGAATCAAGCCACATCCACCACCTTCCATCAGCCCTCTGCCAGCGCCGCAGGCGGAACAACTTCCCAGCCCGAGATCGATCCGCGCCACGCGCGCGACCTTTTAGCCAGTGGATCCTGCGTCATCGTCGATGTGCGCGAGCCCGACGAGTTTGCCCGTGAGCGCATCCCTGGCGCAACGCTCATGCC
Source organism: Planctomycetaceae bacterium (assembly GCA_947490615.1). Lineage (GTDB taxonomy): Bacteria > Planctomycetota > Phycisphaerae > Phycisphaerales > SM1A02 > QWPT01. The sequence continues at coordinate 398,119 of CANLHK010000001.1, forward strand.
GCTGTCGACCTGCACGCCGGCCAAGGTCGAGGCGCTCCGCTCACGACATGTTGTCATGTATTGCAAGGGCGGCGTGCGCGCCGGCGACGCGCAGTCGCGCTGTGCGACACTCGCACACCATGGGATCGAAGTCCAAAGCGTTCGCGGCGGCATCGAAGGATGGAAGGCCGCAGGCCTAGCGACCGTGGTGGACTCCACGCGGCAACGGCTGAGCGTCATGCAGCAAACGCAGTTGACCATCGGGTTCTTCGTGCTCTCGGGCACCGTGCTCGGCGCGCTCGTGGATCCGTGGTTCCTCATCCTGCCCACGATCATGGGTGCGGGACTCACCGTGGCTGGAGCCACTGGTTTCTGCGGCCTTGCCGTTGTCATGGGCAAGATGCCATGGAACAAGACCAAGGCGTGCACGACTGGATCCTGCTGCCGCTGAGCGTGAGAGTCACGCGCGCGTTGATTTCTTTGCCGCCGCACGCAGGCGTTCGCGCTTCTTGAGATCGGCCTTGCAGATCATGCCGCCGTGGCGCGAAGCCTCTTGAAACGCGCGGGCAACGAGCGCGAGAACGACTTCGATCGTTTCACCCTTGCGAGGCTTGACCGCTACGCAAGACTTCCCCGACAAGTACGGCGCGAGCTCGCGACCCATGGCCGTCATCGTCGCGGGTGAGCAGCAGTAAGCGATCGGTCCTTTCGAGCGCATCGCGAATCCTGCGATCCACTCCATGTCGCGCACGACGATGGGAAACCCCGAATAGATCGAGATGTCGGCGACGGGAAACGCCGCCTCGAGGAGAACGCAGAGTTTGGTCGCCAAGGCGCGATCAGGCTCTGCCACCGTCGCGAGAAATCCCTTGCGCGTGTACGGAGCGAACTTCGACGCAGGCTTCATGGCGCGACTCCTTCGCCGCAGCCCGTCGAGATGCGGAACATGTGGCCATCAGGATGGCGCAGATGAAACTCACGCACACCCCAGGGCTCATTCGTTGGCGGCATGGTGACAACAAGCCCGCGCGCCACGCACTGCGCGTGCATCGCATCAAGCGCCGCGACAGAGTCGAGCCACCAACTCATCCAGACTCCATCGGTCAGGTCGTCGCCAGGAAAGCGAGGCATGATGGTTCCGCGGGAACCTTGTCCGCCGCAACAGAGGAAGATCTGCGCGTCGTGGCCCTCATGTGAAACGCAGACGCTGCCAAAGGTCGCGGGCCCGTGCTCGTTGCGATCGGCCGCGCCCTTGAACAAACCCGCCTCCCCGTAGGTGAATCCTCGCTTCCAACCGAGTGACTCAAACCACGCCAGACTCGCCGGAACATCGGAGACATTGAGAATGGGAGTGATGCCGGTAATCGCCATACGAGGATGCTACTCCGCTGCGTCGCGCGCTCAGACGCAAGACCGACTCGCGTCCTAGCGCCGATTGTGTTACTCTCTGGATCTCTCGCCGGTGTACTCAGGTCAGACAGGAAGTCTGACGCTCATCTGGGAATCAGCCGGCAGCACGCAATCAACGATCGAGTCGAACTGTGTTCCACTCGCTCTGCGTGCGCCAACAGGCTTGATCCCGAACCACCGGCTGTGCAGAGCACTTTGCCTTTGGACCGCGATTCCGCCGTATTTTCCGCGTAGGCGGAACCCGCAGCCGCATGGCTTCATGCGAAGGCTGTCGGGCGAAAGGTCCATCGTGACGCCAGTCGCAAAGTCAGAAGCCGTTCTCTCCCCTTCCTCACCTCGAACCACCTTCGCGAGTCTGAAGCTCGCGCCGCCGATTCTCGACGCACTCGTCGCAGACGGCTACGAGTTCCCCACTCCCATTCAAGCACAGGCGATCCCGCCCGCACTCGAAGAGCGCGATGTCCTTGGCATCGCGCAAACGGGCACGGGAAAGACCGCAGCGTTCGCGCTGCCGATCATCAACCACTTGCTGGCGGCGGTGCCCCGCGGAGGAAAGCTCCCGGCTGGCCGCCGCCCCAAGGCGCTCATCCTCGCGCCCACGCGCGAACTCGCCGCGCAGATCGGTGAGAGCTTCAGCAGTTACGGGCGTCATACCCCGCTGCGTCACTCGGTCATCTTCGGCGGAGTTGGTCAAGGTCCACAGGTGCGCACGATTCAACAGGGCGTCGATGTGCTCGTGGCGACACCAGGTCGTCTCATCGACTTGCTCGATCAGCGATTGGTGAGTCTCACCGAGATCGACTTCCTCGTCCTCGACGAGGCCGACCGCATGCTCGACATGGGATTCATCGAGCCGATCCGTCGAATCACCAAGGTCCTTCCGCGCGATCGACAGACCATGCTCTTCTCGGCAACGATGCCCAAAGAGATCCGCGCCCTCGCCAACACGCTCCTGAACGACCCCGTCACGGTCACGGTCACGCCCGTGTCGAGCGCGGTCGATCGAATCACCCAGAAGCTGTACTTCGTGCTCAAGGCGCAGAAGACGCAGCTGCTCATCCACCTGATTCATGAGCATGAGATCGATCGCACACTCGTCTTCACCAAGACCAAGCACGGCGCCGATCGACTGACGCGAAAACTCAAAGCTGCAGGCATTCACGCCGACGCGATTCACGGCGACAAGGCGCAAAACCAGCGCATTCGCGCACTCGAAGCCTTCCGCTCAGGACGCACGCCTGTGCTCGTCGCCACCGATGTCGCGGCGCGCGGGCTTGATGTCGATGACATTACCCATGTCTTCAACTACGACCTCCCCATGGAGCCTGAGGCGTATGTGCACCGCATTGGCCGCACCGCGCGTGCGGGCAAGTCGGGCGACGCCATTTCGTTCTGTGATGTCGAAGAGAAGGGTCTGCTGCGCGACATCGAGAAGCTGACGAAGTTTGACATCCCGCGTGAGCGTGTGCCCGATTCGGTTCCAAAGACGGACGATGCAGCCGCACGCGCGAGCGGAATCATGCCGATGGCGGCTGAGCGATCGCATCGAGCGCCACAACCGAGCATCGAAACGCGAACCCCTCCATCGCACGGGATGCAGCCACCGCGACGCAGCGCGAGCCCCGCGCACGCACAGCGCTCGAGTGGACCGCGCATTGATCGTCGCATGGATGAAGGCGCGTCGCGCGAACCCGCGCCTGAGGTGCGCTCGCACGCTTCGCACGGCAAGCCAGCCGCGCGCCCTGCCGCTTCACACCAGTCGCGAAATGAGAAGCCATCATCCTCGCACGGCGGACGACCTGCTCACGGAGCCACACCGCAACACGGCGCACGGCCATCGCATGGTTCCACGCAGAGCGCCCATCCAACGAAGTCACACGCTCCCAAACCGCACGCACCGAAGCCACATGCGCCGACGCCACATGCTGTGAAGAGCGCAGCGCCAAAGGCCAATCCCGCGAAACATGCTGGACCAGTCCCGCACGGCGGACAAGCGTTCAGCGGAAACCGCGGCTTTGGCGGCGCCAAAAAAGCAGGCCGCGGCACGGGATTCAAGGGCGGAACTGGATTCAAGGGACCGCGCCCGTAAGCACGGCACTCACAGATAAAAACACACGGACCCGAGGCGCGCGCCTCGGGTCCGTGTGTTTCGGAGACTTGTCGTACTCACGGTGCGAACGAGAACTCAGGGACAGGCACCCCAAGCACTCAGCAACACCGCAAGGTCTTGTGCTCCGACAAAACCATCTCCGTTGAGGTCGGTGGATCCGCCCGCCGCGCCCCACGAGTCCAAGAGAATCGTGAGATCTTGCGCCGCGACTGCGCCGTCGCCGTTGAGATCCGCTGGGCAAGGCGCGCTGCTCGCGCGGAGGTCCAACACGAACGGCGAAGTGCCGTTGGGACCAAACGCGGTGCCGACGATGGTCAGGCCATCCTCCGACATCCCGAGGGGCAAACTCAGCGTCCAACCTTGGGGGATGACGACGCCAGCGTCTGCGGCAAGTTGTGCGAGCGAGACATAGCCCGTCTTGGCCGTCCACATGAAGGAACCGGCTCCTCCGAAGACTCCGTAGAAGGAGAGGACCTTCGAGCCATCAAAGTTGGCGCCCGTCACATAGCCAACGCTGCCCGAGGGATTCGTGCCGACAGGCTGCACGCCCGTCGCGGCACTCCACCGCCACGCAGCACCACCCGAGTAGGAACTGGTGCCGATGCCGTAGACCCATTCGCCGTTGCCACTGGTCTCGCCAGCTTCGCGCATCTTGATGCCGCCGGGCGCGACGATGTTGGTTTGCACATACGCGCCTGCTGCGTTCTTGACCCACGCGGCACCTTGACGGAAGCCGTTGTAGTCGTCGTTCCAACCTGCAATGGTTCCGCCGTTGTCGCTGATGGCATTCGCGCGCGTTGGCTTGAAGAAGTACAGCGTGCCGAGATTCGTCAGGGCGTTCGTCGAGGAGTTCCAACTGAACGCCGTCGCGTCACAGGGGCCTTCCCACGCGAGCCCGACCGCCTGCTGGCCGTCGCGGGTCATGCCCCAGATGCCGAGGCGTTCCGCGTCGCATTGGAAACCCATGCTTCCGATGGGCTGGTAGAGCGTGAGCCCGATGTCATAGATCGTGCCCTCTGCCTTGAGGGGATCACCCTGCATCGTGCTGCAACTCATGTACTGCCCATCCGCGGTCACGCACGCCTGTCCACCGACTCCGTTGCCTGGTGGAACGGTCTGACCGATCAACTGCACGACGCCCGTTTCGCGCGTCCAGTACCAGTAGGACTGTGGGTCATAGCCAACGACGACACGACCATCGTCGCTGACATCGTCCGCGTAGGACTGGGAAACGAGACCAAGGAGAAACAGCTCTCCAGCTGCAGCAGGAACAGCACCAGCGAGCAGAACGGCGAGCGAGATTGAGCCACGGAGCAATGTGGTGTTCGTGCGCATGGATTTGAGCCGAGTCGTAGGACTCTCAGAACCGATGGAAGAGGAAGGTGAAGACGGGCGCGTGAGTTTCCTCACGCGCCCGCAAAGATCAATGTCAAAGCATCGATTTCCGATGCATCACGGGCAGGCGCCCCAAGCATTGAGCAGGATCGAGAGATCTTCTGCGCCAACGACTCCGTCGCCAGTGAGGTCGGGCGAGTTCGTGCCCCAACCGTTGAGGAGAAGCGCGAGGTCTTCCGCGCCGACGCTGCCGTCGCCGCTGAGGTCAGAGGTGCACGGCGCAGTCGCGTCAAGCTTGATGCGCGCAACCGCGTAGATCGAGCCAACCGAGTCGCCTGCGCGCAGGGTCAACCAACCGTTGCTCGCAAGGCCCGTGCCGCCACCGTTACCGTTGCTGCCCGTGGAACCGATCAGGGTGAGCTGATTGGCAGCGGTTCCAGTGAAGTTGGTGTCGCCAGTCTTCGCGAGAATGCGCAGGCCGTTCGCTGCATCCCACGCCATGATCGCAGTCATCGGCGAGGGGAGGCAGGTCGCGGAGAACACCACGACACCCGAGTCGGACACGCAAATACTCGTGGCGCCGTTGATGGAGCCGTAGGTGAAGCCCGCGAGTCCAGGAACCGCATCGCCTTGGCGCGCGATCACAGACACGGTTCCATCCGCCGCGCGAGCGCCGATGAATGCGCTGTTGGCGGCAAGGGCCGTACCGTCTGCATTTTGCAGCAGGCCTTGGAAGGCCATCATGCCATTGTTGTTGATGAACACTGAAGTAGTGTTCATGGTGTTGAAGACTGCACCCTCGATTCCTGGAATCGTCTGACCGCGGCGCATGAGCACCGTGAGCACGCCGTGGTCGTCGGTGAAGATGATGTTGTCATCGACGGTCGCGGTCACTGCGCCACCGAGCGGCGCGTTCATGAGCACGACGCCCGAGTCCGTCAAGGCGCGCGCGGGATTGGCGAACGAGCCCGTCGACTTGAACAGGATGCCTTCGGCCATGCCAGGAACTTGGCTGTTCTCGCGGCAATAGACGCGAAGCTGGCCAGCAGCAGCGCCCGCGGAGGTCACGCGAACCTTGTCGTTGGCCGTGGTGACGGTCGCTGCGTTGACGAGCGTCCCGCCGAACTCAACATCCGATCCGCCCAGCATCAGACCAAATGCGTCTGGGGTCATGGTCGTGCCATCAGCGAAGCCAGGCGCAGCAGCGCCCTTGCGGAAGACATTCGTAGCGCCACTGGAGGAGAGAACAACGACTGCAGTGTTGTTGGTCGTGCCTGAGACATCGCCACCAAGGAGCGTGGCAGAGAAGATCGAACTTCCTGCGGTGTTGGTCTGTTGACCAGCGCTCCCGGTCATCGCCGATGAGATCACCGACCCGCCGCCGCCTGGATAGACATCGCTTTCGCGAACCATGAGCGACGCGGTTCCAGCGCTGTTCACGAAGAACATCGCGCTGTCAGTCGTGGCGACGACGCCAGCACCGTTGATGTTGCCAGCGACGATGAACCCGCCATCGGCGGTTCCGTTGTTCGCGGTGCCAAGGCCGTTGATGCCAGCGGTCGTGTTGATGACATAGCCCTTTGGAATGCCACCTGGCACAGCCGATCCGTTGCGGGCGATCAGGCTGAGTGTGGTGGGATCACCTGACATCACGACCGCGTTGTTGGCGGTGGTGATGCCAGTGCCACCAATCTGGCAGCGGAAAGTGACCTTGCCGTTGGCGTCGATGATCGGATTGTTGAATTGGTTCGGCACCCACACGGCGCCCTTGATGCCAGGAACCGCGACGACGCCATCAGCGCGCGACGATTTCCCACGCACCGTCGGCGAGTGCGGCGGACGAAAGGGATGCTGTCAGGAATGCACCGACGGTGAGTTTGGTGGTGAATCGCATGCGGTCGCTCTCTCTTTGGAAGAAAATAAGGGGGGAAACTCCGACACACTCGTGGCCACAACCTTGGATCGCCCCTCGCCTGGGTGGTGGAGGGTGCGCGTTCGCGTCGACTCTTCAGTCTGAACACGACCACTCTCCACGGCGCAGCACGAGGCACCGTCAATGGGTTGCACGGAAACTTAGTGCAGAAAATCGGCAGTGCAACCTTCCCTAGGGAAAATTTGGGAATATGGTTGGCCCGTCGATCCACGAACAGGAAACCTCCCCAGGGACCTAGTCTCGCGAATGGAAGTCGACAGGCATTCGACCACACGGTCTTGTAAAAGAGGTCAGAATGTATCCGACGGAGGGTTTTATGCTGCCGGAGAAGCCATCAACCACCACACGATCTGTCCCGACCCCAAGGTCGGCGCGCGAGGTCGCTCCCAAATCGGAACGGAGCGGTGTCTTTGGAAGCGACGCGATGCTCGCGACTTTCCGCCAGGAGTGTGAGGTCGCCATCGAAAGTATCCGCGCTGCCGTCAAGGGTTTGGGAAACGCTGCATCAAGCGACCCCACACGACCGCAGGAAGTTTCCCGGCGGTTTGGCATCAACAAGAATCTCACCTGGAAGTTCGCGCGGGTGCTCTCCGCCACCGACGCCTTCGATGCGATCACGATGCTGCCAGGTCCTGAAGGAGTGGAGATCTACCTTCGCGCCTTCGCCGCGGGAGGGACCCCTGAGCAGTTCACGGCCGAGCTGCGCTTCGCGCTGAAGCGATTCGACGCACTCGCGGACCGCCACTTTGGAAGTCGAGCTGAGCTCGAACTGGTGCTCGACGGACTGCGCACCGACGGGACCCTCGAGAACGCTCGGCGCATGGCCTTCCGCGGAATGGCGGGTGTGTTCGGCGTCCAAGCGCGCGCGCGTCTCACCGCGCAGATTGTGCAACCCAAAAGTTCCGATCCGCGCCGGGCCAATGTCGCAATGCTCGTCGGCCTTGCGGGCTTGCGGAGGCTGCGTCCCATTGGCGCGCTTCCCATCTTTCGTGCGAGCAGCGACCAACCTGGGTTCACCAGCGCGCCACTGTTTGGTGGGGATGCGAAAGACGCGACGAATTACCTCGCCCGCGAGTTTTCGACGATCCCGAATTCAAAGGTCCACACCTTTGAGAGCGGTGAGCGCCTCTCCGTGGCGCTTGGTGAAGGTCCAATCGGCCGCAGTGGCGACAGCGACATGATCTTCGGCACACTGCTTCCAGATGCGCTGAGCCTCCACGCCGAACCCGGGGATACCACCGCAGGATTCAGTACCGCGGTGAGCATCCCGAGCGAATCGCTCGTGTCCGACCTCTTTGTACACAAGTCGATTCCTGTGCTCGAATCACTTCGAGCAAGCATGCACGCGACCTTGTCGACTCCGCTGCCATCCGATCGCGCACGGCAGGCCGCGTGCCGATTGCCCATCGATTGCACCCCGCTTCTCATGGAAGACCTCTCCGTCGGGTTCCCACTCGAACAGTTCGGGCAGTACGAAGCCATGGTGCTTCGCGCCTTTGAAGTGCTCAAGGCGAATCCTGCCGACTATCGACTCGCGCGTGTTGCGATGGCGTTCCCGCCCGTGCCTTCGGCGTTGCTCGTCGAGTGGGATCTGCCCGAGTGAGCGTCTCGCACTCTGCGTGCAAAGTGCTCAGTACGCGATGAACCCAAGATGCAGCTGCGCATGCGCGAGATGCAGGCGCGTCCATTGGTCGTGGGTCATCGCGCCAAACGCAGGACTCGCATGCGTGCAGCGCTGGCCTGCGTCGAGGCGATCGAGCACGGTGCGCAGCCGCTTGAGGCCCGCTTCAGTGCTCGCGTTGGGCGTCGGCAAGAACGCGTGAGCGTCCTTGCCGAGCTTGAATCCAGCGGGCAGCGTCTTTCCGCTGGTCATCCGCCCCTTCATGGTGCGCGCAAGAAGGCGCATCAAGAGAGAGACCTTCATGTCCGCTGGAAATCCATCGAGGGCGTACTCCCACGCCTTGGCTGTGTGATCGAGGTTTTCACCAGGAGTCCAGTTACCCGTCTGCGTGAGCCGTCCTGCGCGATGCGCCTCTTCAATCCTCGCGAGCTCCTCGCGGAGGCAGCCCGTGCAATGAAAGGAGAGTTCGCGACGGGGCGCTTTCTTGGTGTTGATCATGGAAGCTCCAACGGATCCGCGGTGCGGCAAGCGAAGACTCGCTCAAGCAAACTTTCCGTCTTTCTTGGCCATCAGTGCCAGCATGTCCACGCAGCGTGAGGCGTAGCCGAACTCGTTGTCGTACCAACTGATGACCTTGAAGAAGCGATCGGAGAGCTCGATGCCTGCTTTCGCATCAAAGATCGAGCTGCGTGGGTCGCTGATGAAGTCACTCGAGACGACTTCCTCGTCGGTGTAGCCGAGCACACCTTTGAGTGATCCCTCGCTCGCGGACTTCATCGCTGCGCAGATCGCGGCAAGACTTGTGGCTCTGGTGGGACGGAACGTGAGATCCACGCACGAAACATTCGCGGTAGGAACGCGGAAACTCATGCCCGTGAGTTTGCCCTTGGTTTCGGGCAGCACGAGCGCGCACGCCTTCGCCGCGCCCGTCGAACTCGGAATGATGTTCATGTAGGCGTTGCGGCCACCGCGCCAGTCCTTCTTGGAAGGACCATCCTGCGTGGGCTGCGTCGCGGTCACCGCGTGGACCGTCGTCATGAGACCTTCTTCGATGCCGCAGTGCTCAAGAAGCACCTTGACCATCGGAGCAAGGCAATTCGTCGTGCAGCTGGCGTTACTCAGAATCGTGTGTTGCGCGGGGTCGTACTTCGCGCAATTCACGCCGTGCACAAAGGTCGGCACTTCCTTCTCGCTCTTGGTGGGCGCCGAGAGCAGGACACGCTTCGCACCTGCATCGAGGTGCTTGCGCGCGTCTTCGGCGGCGGTAAAGAGCCCCGTCGCCTCGAGGACATAGTCCACGCCGAGCGTGCGCCACGGAAGTTGCGCTGGATCCTTCACCGCGCTACAGGCAGTGCGTCGACCGTTCACGATGATCGCTTCGGAGCCAACGGTGAGATCCGCCTTGACCTCCGCGTCGAAGCGCCCGTGCGTCGAGTCGTACTTCAAGAGATAGGCAAGGTTGTCAGCGGGAACGAGGTCGTTCACGCCGACGACTTCGAACCCACCACGCGCCGTAGCGATGCGGTGGACGAGACGGCCGATGCGGCCGTAGCCGTTGATTGCAATGCGGACGGACATATCAAACTCCTGTGGACAGTCGATGCTGAGCGGCTGCGACGCCTTGAGATCGCTGTCGGGGGGCGCGGAGGATAGAAGCAGAAGGCGCATGGTTCAAGCCGACCGAGCGCGCTTCGCTCCGTCGGTACACTCTCGGCCGCCGACCCCCACGACCACTCCGATGGCCCACCCGTTTCCTCCCCGTTCCCTCCCCACCGTTCTTGGCCGCGATCAAGCCATCATCGCGATGGTGCACCTTCCCGCGCTGCCAGGTTCGCCGCGTTCGGCACTCTCGGCGCGCGCCATCGCACAGCACGCGGTCGAAGAAGCGCGCATCCTTGCCGCGGCAGGATTCGACGCAATTCTGCTCGAGAACATGCACGACGCGCCCTACCTCATGCGCGAGGTTGGCACTGAAACGGTCGCTGCATTCACGCGCGCAGCCTGCGAAGTGCGCAGCGCTGTCGAACTGCCACTCGGCATTCAGATTCTCGCGGGCGCGAACCGCGCTGCGCTCTCGGTCGCACTTGCTGCGGAATGTTCGTTCATTCGCGCCGAGGGCTTCGTCTTCGCGGCCGTTGCCGACGAAGGCTTGCTGCACGAAGCCGATGCGGGTCCGCTCTTGCGTCACCGTCGATCACTCGGAAGCGTTGCCGAACGCATCGCGATCTTCTGCGACATCAAGAAGAAGCACACCGCCAACGCGATCTCTGCTGACACCTCGTTGGCCGATCACGCGCAAGGCGCCGAGTTTTTCGGCGCAGACGGCGTGATCGTGACGGGAAGCGCGACTGGAGTTGCGACACCCATCGCCGACCTCGCTGCAGCGCGTAAGGCGTGCAAACTTCCTGTGCTTGCAGGAAGTGGCGCGACCGCGGCGTCGGTGCACGAACTCCTCACCGTTGCCAACGCCGTCATCGTCGGAAGCGACTTGAAGCGCGATGGGGTCTGGTGGAATCCGCTTGATCGCGTGCGCATTGATGCGTTTGTGCGCGCTGCGCGGAGTTCGACTCCAACCATGCATGCCTCCGTCGCCAGCGATCGGCAGAAGTCGTGAAGGTCCATCTGAACGGCGTCATCGTCGACGAGGCCGACGCACACATCAGCGTGCTCGATCGAGGATTTCTCTTCGGCGACGGCGTCTACGAACTCGTGCGCTTCTTCGAGGGCCACGGAGTTGGACTCGAAGCGCACCAGCGGCGACTCGCGCGCAGCCTCGATCTCGCGCGCATTCGAGGGTTTGACACGACGACCTTTGCCGATCTCTGCACCGCGCTTTTGCGCGCCAATGGGCTCACCAACGCGACGATCTATCTGCAGGTGACCCGAGGCGCAGGCCGCGTTCGCGCGCATGTTCCGACCGAGCCGCTGGTGCCGACGGTCTTCGCCATGGCCACGGCCGCCGAACCGATCGAATCGCTCGACACGCCGCAAGAAGTCACCGCGATCACCGCGCCTGACCAGCGCTGGCAACTCTGCGAGATCAAGACCCTCTCGCTCATGGGAAACCTTCTCCATCTGCTCACCGCGGACGATCGCGGAGCCAGTGAAGCGCTGCTTCATCGAGATGGTTTCGTCGGTGAAGGCGCGTATTCCAACATGGCGTTGGTGGTTCGCGGCGTGCTGGTGACTCCTCCGATCGCGGAGGAGCCGCCGATTCTGCATGGGACGGCGCGCGCCGATCTTCTGACGGCCGCGCGCAGGCTGGGAATTGGCACGGAGATTCGCCGTGTCGCGCTTGCAGAACTCGCGCACGCCGACGAGCTCATGATCACTTCGAGCCGCCGACTCGTCAGCGCGGTGACGCGACTTGACGGACAGCCCGTTGGCGACGGTCGCGCGGGGCCCGTGACCACAGCACTCTTCCAAGGCATGCGCGACGAGATCGCGCGGGGAATTCACGCAGATGCGCCAGCCGCGCAGCCATCGATGCGCACGACCTCAGCGGTCGCGCCTGTTGCGCATCACTGATCGATCGGAAGCTACCGATGCAAGACTCGACCACATCGTCCATCCTCGCCATTCAAGTCGGCAACAGCCGGATCAAGCTCGCGACATTTCGCGGCGAGGATCCCGACGAAACCGTCTTCGTTGCCAAGGAAGACCTCACTGGAGCCATCGAGGCTGCGATGCGACTCTACGAGACGATCGGAGCGGAGCCCGACTCGTCGATCGTTGTGGCGAGTGTGAACCGCGCCATCTCTGATCCTTTGGTCAGCGCACTGCGCGATCAACTTTCCTGCGACCTCTTCTCGGTTCCTGAGGACATGCCCGCGCCGATCGGGACCTGTCTCGACGCGGGCGCACGCCCAGGCATCGATCGACTGCTCAACGCCGCTGCCGCCTACGCGAAGTTGCGACAAGCCTGCATCGTCGTCGACGCAGGGACCTGCATCACCGTCGACTTTGTCGATGGCGAAGGCGTCTTCCACGGTGGCGCGATCGCGCCAGGACTGCGCATGCAGCTCAAGGCGCTTCACGAACACACCGCAGCCTTGCCTGCGATTGACTTCGCGCCACCCGAAGGAAGCGCGTGGGGATCCAACACGCGTGACGCGATGATTCGCGGCGTCTACCACGGCGCGCGCGGCCTCGTCTGGCGGTTGATCGAGAAGTACGCCGAGCAGTACGGAGGCTTCCCCGTGGTGATCGCCACGGGAGGCGACGCTGCGATGCTCTTTGCGGAAGACGAACTCATCAACCAGATCGTGCCTGATCTTGTGTTGCGCGGGATCGCACTCTCGGCGAAGTCGGCGCTCGATCCCGAGGGTGGTGAGGCAGCGCACGCAAGTCGCGCCGCGACCAGCGCGTTCTCGCTCCTGCCTGACCAAGTGGAACCGAAACCCGCGCGCCGCTCGCTGCGCTCACTTGCTGACGCCGCTGCGCCTGAGAAGGGCCATGATCATGGACATGAGCACGGCCACGAACATGGCGACGACTGCGGCTGCGGGCAGGACTGAGCGCTCCGAGAACGAGGCTAATCTCGGCACGAACAGGCGGGTTTCGATGATCGAGACCCCGTAAAACGCCGATCGAAACACCGATGAGCGCAGGGAACTTCACGCCGCTCGAAATCGCCTGCTACCGCGCGACGCCGCACGGCATCGGCGCTGTCGCCGTCGTGGAGCTCGTGGGCGATGTGACTCCTGCGCTCACGGCACTCTGCGGCCGCGATGTGGAAGTCGGTGCGTTGCGCATGCGTTCGTTTGGCGGAATCGACGACGGCCTCGTCGCGCGACTTGCGCCCGAGCGCGCCCAACTGATGCCGCACGGCGGCACGCGCATCGTCGAACGGATCGCTGAGTGGCTCGCAGCCCACGGCGCCAACTGGATCGAAGACCCGCTGGCGATGCGCGCGGAGCTTGATCCGACTGAATTGTTCCCTGAAGCGAATACGCCGACCGAAGCGCTTGCGTTGGCCACGCTCGCGCGCGCCGCGAGTCCGCTGGCCGTTCAACTCTTGCTCGCGCAGGGTGAGCGATGGACCTCGCAGGAAGGTGAGCTCTTCACCGCCGAAGATCGTGCGCGCAGCGCGCGACTGATGCGCCTTGTCGATCCAGCACGCGTCGTGATTGCGGGCGCACCAAACGCGGGGAAGAGCACGCTCTCCAACGCACTCCTTGGTCGCACAGCGTCAATCGTCTCACCCGAAGCGGGAACGACGCGCGATGCCGTGAGCGCACGCATCGATCTCGCGGGCCTCGTCGTGGAGTGGTTTGATCTGCCAGGAGTGCGCGCCACCAACGACGGCAACGAGCGCGAAGCGATCGCACTCGCGCAAGGACTGTTGCGCGACGCCGATTTCCTGATCTCACTCGCTGCACCAAATGTGCCGTGGATCGACCTTGGGCGCAAGCCTGACCTGCGCATCTACGCCAAGAGCGATGAGCCTGCTGCAGCCAACGACGCAGCGCGCACGCAAGCAGACCTCGCCGTGAGTGCGACCACGGGCAGCAACCTCGCGGCGCTGCGCGAACTCATTCGTGAGAAACTCGTTCCAGCTGCCGATCGCGCCTGCACGCGCCGATGGATCTTCGATCCGCGCCTCGACGCGCTCAAAGTCCCATGATCGAGTAGCCGCTGTCGACATACAGCACTTGGCCCGTCGTTCCGCGGGAGAGATCACTCAACAAGAAGAGTGACGCGTCGCCCACTTCGGCCGAGACGATGTTGCGCGGCAATGGTGCCGCCTGCGGGATCCGCTCGAGAATCGCGTCAAAGCCGCCAACCGCCGACGACGAGAGCGTCTTGATCGGTCCAGCCGAGACGAGATTGCATCGGATGTTCTTGACGCGACCGAGCTCCATCGCGAGGTAACGATTCGACGCCTCAAGCGCAGCCTTGGCCACGCCCATCACGTTGTAGCCAGGCACGGCTTTCTCGGCGCCGTAGTAACTCAGGCCGATGATCGAGCCGCCATCCTTGAGGACAGGGACTGCCGCATTGCCCAGCGCCATGTAACTGAACGCAGAGATATCAAGCGCGTTGGCGAACACCGCGCGCGGCGTGGCCGCAAACTTGCCGAGCTTGAGCCATTCCTTGTCGGCGTAGGCGATGCAGTGCACCACGAAGTCGATGGTCTCAAAGTCCCTCCCGATGCGATCAAAGCACGCCGTGATGTCGGCGTCGTTTCCAACATCCATCGGCTGCAACCACGGACTCGTCACGCCAAGGCTCTCAGCGATCTTGCGAGTCCGCCGCTCCATCTTGTCGCCAGGAAGATGCGTGAACAGGCACTCTGCGCCCTCGCGCAGGAGACTCTGCGCGATCGCTGTCGCGATGCTCGTCTCGTGAAGGACTCCAGTCACCAGTCCACGCTTGCCAGCCATGATGCCCATGATTTCGCTCCTTACAGCTCGGGAAAGGTAGCACTTCTCGCGAATGAGGATCACGGTGGCCTTTCCCAGCAGGAAGCGGCGCGGTACGCTTCGCCACCCGCGCGCGTAGCTCAATTGGATAGAGCATCGGTCTTCGGAACCGACGGTTGGGGGTTCGATTCCCTTCGCGCGCGTTTGCTGCACCCGAGAAGCCGCCAGTGCATCGTTGCGGTTGAAGCCGCTTCTGCAGCGACGCCCGATCGCGCCTTGGCGCTTGCGATCGAGAAGCTCTCAAACCTCTACACCAGCGAACGCACCGCGCTCACGCGTGAGCAAGCGGACGCTGCGCACCTTGCCGCCAAGCGCGAGTATTTCCTTGGAAGCGACGCTCCGAAAGTCGCACTCGCCCTCGAAGAGTGCGCGCGACGAAGCGCTGCGTTCGCGCGACTGGCCACGCTTGATGTCGTGCGCGTCACTGACCTCGGCGCGGGTGTTGGTGCGACGAGCGTTGGGTTTCTTGCATGGCTCGCGGCGGCGCGTGCGGACGCTGGCTGCACGGCGCGCGTGTGTGTGAAGTTTCACGCTCTCGAACACGGAGAACCCGCTGCCCGCGCCTACGAAGCGAGCGTCAAGACCGCCGCGACTGAAGCGGGAATTGATCTCGCGCTCCAGATCGAAGCGCGCGATTTCAGGCGCTTCACGCCCAACGCCTGCGACCTGATTCTCTGTCAGACCGCACTCAATGAGCTGCTGCATGGACCCGCGCACGAAGCGACGACTGTGCAAATGGTCGCGCTATGGGCGCAGGCTGCTCCGCTCCTGCTCATTGAGCCTGCGTTGAAGAGCACGACGCGCGCGTTGATGCAATTGCGCGACTCGTTGCTGGAGTTCGCGACTGCACATGTCGTGGCGCCCTGCTTGCATCAGAAGCGCTGTCCGATGTTGGAACGACAAGGCGATTGGTGTCACGAGGCGCGCGTGATTGAGCCGACACCGCGCGTGGCCGCGCTCGACCGCATCGTTGGACGCCGCGATGAGCGCGCGCTCTACGCATTTCTCGCGATGGCGCCAGGAAGCGCGCCGACTTCACCGCGCGTCGAACTTCGCCTCGTCACCGACACCCTAGGGAGTCGAGGCAAGACCGAGCGGCTCTTGTGCGGATCCGACGGAGCGCTACGACTTGTGCGCCTTCTTGATCGGGAGGTTCGCGACGGGAACCGCGCGTTCCTCGATCGCGAGCGCGGCGCCGTCGTGTCCATCGATCCGCTTCCCGCGAACGACCGCATCACGCCCGAGACTTCGGTGGCGTGATCCGCCGGCGAGTGTCCACACGCGTTGCGCAGAAGTGAACATGGCGCGGCTGCAAGCAAGTGGTGTGCGACAAACGGCTCGGCGAACCCATCCCGACGCGCGAGTGAGTGAGGCGGTTGATCGGATCTCACGATCCGCAGCCCCAGACCCTTGCTTGACTGCGGGAACGACCTCGTCCCTGTGTTGGCGATGACCATGTTGCCCGAACGACCTGCGGGGCGTCATCGCATGTCACTACAACTCTGCGACCGCACGACGCAGTACCTTTTCAACAGCTTTCAAAACGCGCGCAGGCTTCGCCGCGTACAGCAATGTCAATGCCGAGCTCTGACCCGGTCCACCTTCCTCAACGAATGACCCTGGGAGCTCCTCAGCACCAGCGGCAAGCAAGGCCTCAGCAATCCACTCCAGAAACATATCCTCATCGATGTAGACATCGTCGGGACTTTCCGGGTCATAGTTTTCTCGAGCTTCTTCGGCAATCGCTGCGATCTCAGCGTCTCCCGCGCTCGACCAGGATTCTTTACCCGAGCGCAGCGCCGCTCCAATCTTGGCGGCAAGGAGTTCTCTCAGATCGTCGAGCGCACCAAACAGCGCGCCACCAGAACACTCTGCACAGGACCTGTCGATGACTGCGAGGAGGTGTGGACAGTCGTCGGTGGAGCGGCAATGTGGACAAGCCGGCTCCTCGCCAGTTTCTTCGTCGATCACTGTGCCCATGAGTTTGATCTCTCTGAAGGAGCGCCGAGTCGTTCGAGTTCACCCGCGCCCGCTGGTTGGCGCGGCTGGCCGCAACCCTTCGCGTGGAACATGATCGTGATCCCCAGCCGAATGCCTTCCAACGCAATCGCACTTCCCCAAACCACTTCGTTGAATCGAATCGACGGATCGGCTGGCAGAATGAGCAAAGCCAACCACGCGAACGACAGAAATGCCAGCAGCACTCTCACTGGAAACTGCGCATAGTTGAGATAGAACGCCAAGCGTTGGCCACGAAGCAATCCGACGCCCGAGGCGACCAGAGACGCCATCATCAACAGACTTACTGCGTTGAGCATCGGCTGCGAGGTCAAGCCGCGGATCTCGCCGGGGACTCGCGTCGCGTAGGTCGCCACGATGCCGAAGTCGAGGAGACCAAAGATCAACATCCATCGTCTCATGTGCATTCCTCCAGCGGCAGATTACTTGAATTCATCCGCGCGCGAAGGCCTCAGCGACGCACTGGTCACACAGTCGTGGTGTCGGCATTCCCGCCCGCATCGCCTGCGTCGACCGCGGCGCCGTCGCGCGGCTTGCCTGCTTTGGGCTTCCAACCTTCGGCCAGACGCCAGCAGCGATGGATCTTTCGATTGCGAAAGTCTTCTGGCACCGAGCGATGGCTGATCTCGTGCACGCCGAAGTTGGGCGGCACTTGCGTGAAGTCCAACTCGAAGCTGCGCGAGTTCGTCGAGAAGAACACCTCGCCGCCAGGCGCCACGAACTGCGCAATCCACCGCAGGAGATCGGGATAGTCGCGGTCAATGGCGAAGCTGTCGGCCTTCATTCTCTTGGAGTTCGAGAAGGTCGGTGGATCACAGACCACGATGTCGTAGCGCTCGTTGTCGGCTGGTCCTGCTTCGAGCCACTGCAGGCAGTCGGCGTGGAGCAATCGGTGATTGGAGTCCATCGCGAAGTTGTTGAGCGCCATGTTGCGCTCTGCCCACTCGAGATAGGTCTTCGACATGTCGACCGTGGTCGTGGCCACCGCGCCGCCTGCGCGCGCGTGCACGGAAAACGCGCCTGTGTAGGCAAAGAGATTGAGCACGCGCTTCCCAAGGGCGCGCTGCCGTACCGAGAGTCGCGTCGGACGATGGTCGAGAAACAAACCGACATCGAGGTAGTCGCTGAGGTTGACTTCAAACTTGGAGCCGTGCTCCTCGACGACCTTCACGCAGCCGCGCGAATCAAAGCGCTCGTACTGGTCGCGTCCACCCTCGTCGGCGCGTTGGCGACCGCGGTACTTGATGAAGAGGTGTTCGCGCGTGATGCACAGGCCCGCGAGGATCTCTGCTTCGGCGTCGATGCGATAGTCGCGCTCGCGCTCGAGCGTGTCGTCCTTGGTGCGATGGAAGAACCACGCAACCGCGTCGCCCTCGTACCAATCCACGATGAGCGGGAACTCAGGGATGTCCTTCTCGTAAAGGCGAAAGCAGGAAACCCCCTGCTTGCGCGCCCATTTCGAGAGATGGCGCATGCGATTGTCGAGACGCTCACCGAGCATGGCGTCAGGTTAGCGCGCGGCGCGAGAACGGGTGCAGAGCTCGCGCGCCGCCGAGGACCATTCGGGATACACGAACGAATATCCTGCGTCCAACAACCGCGTCGGCACGACGCGTCGGCTCTTGAGAATGAGCTCGGTCTCGGTGCGCAGGAACACAGCCCCGACGGCAAGCAGCGGCGCTGGTGCGGGCAAACCAATGGGCATGCTCCACGCCTTGCGCAGTGCTCGCATGAACTCCGCGTTGGGCAGCGGGTTTGGTGCGCAGAGGTTGATCGCGCCAGCGAGATCCTCGTGCGCAATGATGAAGTCGAGCGCGCGCACGAAGTCCTCTTCATGGATCCACGAGACAAACTGACGACCGTTGCCGCAAGTTCCGCCGAGTCCCTTCTTCACCAACCCAAGCAGTGTGTCGAAGATCCCCGCTTGGTCAGGGCTCATTGTCATCGCCGAACGCAACGCCACTTTGCGCGTGTGCGGCGTGGGCGCCTGAGAAAGCGTGCGTTCCCAAGCCTTGGCGATCTCGATGCTCTTGTCCCACAGCGGCGGCGCGCCTGGCTCGCCTCCGCCGATCAAGCCAGTCTGTTCGTCGTTGGCCGCATCGAAGCGATGCGCGTAGATCGTGGCGGTACTTGACTGAAGCCACACGCGTGGCGGTCGCGCGGCCGCGGCGATCGCTTCGCCTACCACGCGCGTCGAATCAACGCGCGAGTCCATCATGGCGCGCAGGTTGTTCTTGTTGTAGCGGCAGTTCACCGAGCGTCCCGCGAGATTCACCACGACCTCAGCGCCGTCGATCTCTCGCGCCCACGCACCAAGCGTGTGACCATCCCAAGGCACCACGCGCACATCGCGCGCGAGACACGCGCCGCCACGGGCAAGCACCACGACTTCGTGTCCTTGCGCGCGCCAACCACGCGAGAGAACCGCGCCGATCTGCCCGCTGCCACCAGGGATCACGATCTTCAAGAGGTTGCTCCTCAGGAGGTCGCGCCGCCAACGACGGGCAACTCGAATCCCTTGCGGTACTCGCGCGTCACACAAGTCTTGGTCGCCTCTTCGTGGTTGGTGAAGGCAAGCTTGCTCTTGTCCCACACCAATTCCTGCTGCGGATAGCGCGCAGCCTTGGAGCAGAGCAGACCAGCTTCGGCGATGCCCGCTGCGTAGGAGAACGGTGTCTGCACGAACGCGTCAGGCTTGTCGAGGATCTTGTCGACCCACGCGTGCCAGTGGTTGCGCGCCTTCACTTCGCCGCGACCCTTGAGGTCCTTCCACTCAACCTTCTTGCCACCGATCCAGATCTCAGGCGCGCCTTCGGGCTGATTGAAGATGACGCCGCCTTCGCAAACGATCATCGTTCCCGAGCCTGGCCACTTTCCTTCTGGAAGTCCGAGCTCCGCACGCGAGGGACCTTGGCTCTGATCGCCGTAATGAACGACGAAGCGATCCTTGGCAAACATCGCGCGGTTCTTCTGCTTCGAGACGTCGTAGGTCAGCGTCGAAAGCACGCCGCGCGCGTGGTAGAAATCGCTGGGATTCAGCGTGTGCGCCATCACCGACACGGGCGACGGGAGGTCGTAGGAGAAGTAGAGGAGATCGAGAAGGTGCGTGCACCAATCGCCGAGTTGGCCTGTGCCGTAGTCCCACGATGAGCGCCACTGCATGCTGATGAGTCCTGGCCTGCATGGTGCGTCGGTCGCGGCGCCAAGCCAGAGCGGCCAATCGATGTTCGCGGGCGGCTGAATGGGGTCCTTGAGTCCGCCGTACCAGAAGAACCCATCGGTGCCTTCGCCAGGTCCGCCGATCCACACATGCGCTTCGATGGCCTTGCCGAGCAATCCGCGACGAAGAATGTCGACGGTGATCTGCCGACCTTCGGGTCCCATGCGCTGGTTGCCCGTCTGGGTGATGAGCTTGGGCCGCGCCGCGATCGCGTTCTGAATGGCGACGACTTCACTGAGCTGCTGCACCAGTGGCTTCTGTCCGTAGACATGCTTGTTGGCGCGCAGCGCCCAGAGATCCACGAGCGCGTGGTTGTGGTCAGGCGTGCAGACGACCACGGCGTCAAACTTGTCCGCGTGCTTGTCAAACGCTTCGCGGAAATCGCGGCAGGTGAACGCCGACGGATGTTCCTTGGCCACGGAGGAGAGCGCGTTGCTGTCGACATCGCAGAGTCCCGCGAAGACGACATCCGCATGATGGGACAACTCACTGCGATCCGCTGGCGCAATGCTTCCACCAACGCCGACCTGCAGCAGTTGGAGTTTGCCGAGCTTTCCCGAGAATGGCCGACGCGGGCGCGGCAACGGCAACGCAAAGGCGGGCGAAGCAAGCAAGGCGGCGGCGGCGACTCCACCAGCGGTGGCGGCCGAGGTCTGGATCAATTGGCGTCGGGTCAGCATGAATCCATGCTAACACTTCAGCGCGCGCGTCACTCCGCAGCGAGCGGCGTCTTCATGAAGAGTGTCTTCTGAGCCTTCGCGAGTTGGATCACACCAACGCCTCCGAGCATGAGCGCCGCGGCGTAGAGCGTGCGCAGTCCGATCGGTTCGCTGAGAAGAACCCAGCCGAGGAAGATCGCCACCAGCGGATTCACATAGGCGTAGGTTGCCACGCGCGCCGCTGGCTGGTTTCGCAGCAGCCAGATGTACGCGGTAAAGCCGCAAAGCGAGCCAAAGACCACGAGATACAGCCACTCGAACCACACGGTCACTGTGGGTGGATGGCTCTGGATGAGCGTCCACTCGTCTTGCCAGAAGAGCTCTTTCGGAACGCTCGCGAGCATGAGGACTGCGCCACCCGCGAGCATCTGCATCGCGGTCGCGACGACGGGTGAGTGCGCGCCTCCCGCTCGCTTGGACCAGACGCTCCCGAGTGCCCAGCCAAGTGTGGCGATCACCATGACCACCACACCGATTGACGACACCGCCGTAGTCGAGCCGAGGTCGCCCCACTTGAGCACCGCAACACCCGCCACTCCCATGACGATGCCGACCCACACCACACGCGACGATCGGTGAGTGCGATGCATCATGTTGTCCAACCCAACGAGCCAGAGCGGCGTCATCGCGGTCATGAGCGCGACGATGCCCGAGTCGATGGTCTTGGTTGCGATGGCGACACCACCGTTCCCGAGCAACATGAGACACGCGCCAACGATCGCGGCGTTGGTCCAACTTCGCCGCGAGAAATCACCAGGTCGAATGAAGCCGCGCCAGCGCGCCAACAGCAGCAGAATCGCGCCCGCTGCAATGAACCGCGTCCCCGCCATGACAAAGGCGCCGTGTTGCGACACCAACTTGATGACGAGGTAGGTCGAACCCCAGATCAAGTAGATCGCGGCAAAGGCGAGCATGATCGCTCCGCGCGTTGGAGTTCGAGCTGCGTGATTCATGTGGGTTCAGTCTACTCGGCGTCCGCCTTCTCAAACTCTGATCACCCCTGCACGCGTGCAGCGCTCTCGACGGCGAAGTACTTCGCTTCGGGGTGATGCACAATGATGGCGCTCGTCGATTGCTCGGGCACGATCTGCCAGTTTTCGGTGAGCACACAACCGATGCGTTCAGGACGAACCAAGCGGAAGAGCTTCTCCTGGTCGCTCATGTCCGGACACGCTGGATAGCCGAAGCTGTAGCGAGAACCGCGGTATTGCTGGGTGAAGAGCTTGCGGATCTCGGGACTGTCGTCGTTGCCGATGCCAAGTTCGGCACGCATGCGCTTGTGCCAGAGTTCCGCAAGCGCTTCGGCACACTCGACGCCGAAACCGTGGAGATAGAGGTACTCGGTGTATTCATTGCGCTCGAAGAGTTGCTTGGCGCGGTGACTCGCTTCCGTGCCCACGGTGACGCAGTGCAAGCCAAGCACATCCTTGACGCCACTCTGAATCGGACGGAAGAAGTCGCTGATGCAGAGCCGCTCGCGCGCACCCTGACGCGGGAAGTGAAAGCGCTCGAGCTCGCGATCGGGTTGCTTGGGGTCGTAGACCACAAGGTCATCGCCATCGGAGTTCACGGGGTAGTAGCCGTAGACCACTTGCGGACGAAGGATCTTCTCTTCGATGCACTGTTTCGAAAGTCGCTCGAACACGGGACGCGCCTTCTCGTCGACGAAGCGCTGGTACTCCGCGTCACTCATGTCGCCCTTCTTCAATCCCCATTGGCCGCGGAAGAGCGCGACGAGGTTGATGTAGGGGTAGATCTCTCCGAGCGGAATGTCTTCGACGAGGCGATCGCCGAAGAACGGCGCGCGAGGAATCTCCACGGTCGTCGACACGCTCGAGCGCGCAGCGACTTCCACGATGGGCGCGTTGGCGCGTGCGCGCGCGACCTTGGCATCAACGACTTCCCGCTTGGCCAGTCGCGCGTCGATCTCCGCGTCGATGGTCGCGAGCGATTTCGTGGCCAAGGCATCGCACACCGAGAGTCCTTCAAACGCGTCGCGGCCGTAGTAGAGCGGCCCCCTGTAGATCGAGCGAAGATGGCTCTCGGCGTAGTGACGCGTGAGTGCCGCACCGCCGAGGATCACAGGCACGGTGATACCCAAACGGTTCATTTCGTGCAGGTTTTCCTCCATCACCGCGACCGACTTCACCAAGAGTCCGCTCATACCGATCGCGTCGGCGCCCGTCTTGCGCCACGCATCGAGGATCGTCTGCAGCGGCTGCTTGATGCCGATGTTGTGGACCAAGAAGCCGTTGTTCGAGAGGATGATGTCGACGAGGTTCTTGCCGATGTCATGGACATCGCCCGCGACGGTGGCCAGCACGATGCTCGCCTTCCTCGACGCGCCCGCTTCCGACTTTTCCATATGCGGCTCGAGCATCGTCACTGCGCGCTTCATGACCGTGGCCGACTGCAACACGAAGGGAAGTTGCATCTGCCCCGAGCCGAAGAGTTCGCCGACAGTCTTCATGCCGCCGAGCAAGTGATCGTTGATGATCGCCAGCGGCGCATAGATCGTGAGCGCCTCTTCAATCGAGCGATCAAGGTCGCGCAACTCGCCGTCGATGATGTGCTGAGCCAGACGCTCTTCAATCGGAAGATCCGCGAGCGTCTTCTTCTCGGTGGCTTGTTCCTCACCGTCAGGGAAGAGCCCGATGTAGTGAAGCAGCGGATCGAAGTTCTCAGGTTTCCCAACAGGACGCTCCGCGCCACGCAGATCAAAGATGAGCCACTCCGCCGCTTCCCAAAGTTCGGGTGCGATGCGATGGCGCGGCATGATCTTCGACGCATGCACGATGGCGGCGGTGAGTCCGCGTTCGCGCGCGTGCTGCAAGAAGACTGAGTTCAGCACCGCGCGGGCAGAAGGCTTCAGACCGAAGGAGATGTTCGACAGCCCAAGGATGATGCCGCAGCGGGGAAACGCGCGGGAAATCGCGGCAATACCGTCAAGAGTCTCGAGGCCGAGGCGTCGATCGTCGTCGTTGCCGGTGGCGATGGTGAAGGTCAACGGATCAAAGAGAATGTCCTCTTCGGGAAGCTCCCACTTGGTGGTGAAGAGCCGATGGATCCGCGTGGCGATCTCCAACTTGCGCGCGCAGGTCTTGGCCATGCCTGCTTGGTGGTCCTCATCGATCGTGAGCGCGACGCAGGCCGCGCCGTAACGCTTCAAGAGTGGGCAGATGCGGTTCATCCGCTCTTCGCCATCCTCGAGGTTGATCGAGTTCACGATGGCCTTGCCTCCGTGACGACGCAGGCCTTCTTCGATGACGCGCGCGTCGGTCGAGTCGAACATGATCGGCGCGTTCACTTGCCGCACAAAGCGCGCCGCGACTTCCGCCATGTCCCGTGGACCACTGCGTCCAACGAAGTCGACGCAGACATCGAGTACTTGTCCGCCGTCCTTGATCTCTTCGCGCGCCATCGAGACGAGGCCGTCGAAGTCGCCCTCGTCGAGCAAGCGTTTGAACTTGCGCGAGCCGTTGGCGTTGGTGCGCTCAGCGACGATGAGGAAGGAGTTCTCCTGCGTGAACTCGACGAATCCATAGAGGCTCGAGCAGCCAGGCGCCTGACCAGTACCCGCGCGTGTGCGTGGAGACATGGATTGGCGGTTGGCCAGACCGAGTTCTTCGACGAGTCCGCGCAGCTCGCGGATGTGCTCTGGGGTGGTGCCGCAGCAGCCACCGATCGAATGCACCTTGTATTCCTCGATGAATCGGCGCATCGCCTCGCGGAACGGTTTGGCCTGCAGCGGATACTCGGTGCGGCCTTCGACGAGGATCGGCAGGCCTGCGTTGGGCATGACACTGATTGGTCGATCCCAGTTTTTTGCAAGGTAGGCAATGTGCTCCGCCATCTCGACGGGACCCGTGGCGCAGTTCAAGCCAAGCGATGCGATCGGGAACGGCTTCAGCGCATTGACCACGGCGGCGATGTCGGAACCCAGAAGCATCGTGCCCGTCGTCTCGATGGTGACGCTCGAGAAGATGGCGCGGTCGCGCGCAGAAAGGCCCACTTCCTTGAGCGCGTCGAGACAGGCGTTGATGGCGATCTTCTGCTGGAGAATGTCCTGCGAAGTCTCGATCATGAACCCGTCGATGCCGCCCGCGAGAAGGCCGCGGGCCTGCTCGAGGTAACTCGCGTGCATGTCGTCCCAGGAGACTTGACCGAGCGACACGAGTTTGGTGCCCGGCCCCATCGACCCGATGGCGAAACGCGGGCGATCCGCCGACTCAAACTTCGCGCAGGCAGCGCGGGCCACCTCGGCCGCCCGCTTATTCAGATCGTGGGTCCACGACGCGAGCTCTTCGTCGAACTCCCTTCCCACAAGGATGTTCGCGCCGAAGGTGTCGGTCTCGACGATGTCCGCACCCGCTTCGAGATAGTTCTCGTGGATGCGCTGGATGATGTCGGGGCGACTGCGGACGAGGATGTCGGTGCAGTTGTCGCGACCGAGATAGTCCGCGGGCGTGCAATCGGTGCACGCGTGGATCTGCGTCCCCATGCCGCCGTCAAAGACGAGGGTGCGAGACTCAAGGGCGGCCAGGAGGGAGCGCTGCATCGCCAGAGGATACGCGAATTGGCGGCTCTCTAGCCTTTCATCCGGATGAACGGATGAAGTTCGGGTCTTCTCCGGAGGGATCAGGCGAAAAACGAGGCGCGGCCGGACGGCAGCTTTCGGAGAGCCGCTCCACGCGTGAGTGGGTTCTCTACCATCCGCGCTTACCCCACGGTGACATGCCCGTCATCCTCCGAAACTCTCCCGATGTCCACGCTTCAACTTGCTCTGCACACGCGGCCGCGCCTCTTGGCCATTCGCCTCAGCCTCGTTGGTCGCTTCGCGCTGCGCGCCCTCACCGCCGCGACGCTCGCGACTGCGCTGCTGACGGGCATGGTGGCGTGCAACTCCACACCCAAACCAACCGAGGCATCTCGCACTCCAGCGATCCTTCCCGTTGAGACCTTTGACGCGGCGTGGACCATGGTGCGCGATGAGCACTTCGACAGCACGCTCAATGGCGTCGATTGGGAGGCCGTGCGCGTCGAACTTCGACCCAAGGCGCAACAGGCTTCGACCAACGAAGAGGTCCGCGCGATCATCGCGGACATGCTCGCGCGACTTGGGCAGAGTCACTTCACGATCATCCCGTCTGCCACCGCTGAGCGTTCTCCGAGTCTGACGACTCCGAATCAACAGGGTGACGCCTCGACTTCATCCGCCGTGGCAGCGCAGAACGCGCCAGCCACCCACGATGACAGCGGCTTGCCCGCCAACGCACCTGCTGCCGCCGCGAGCAAGACACACGGTGGACCTGGCGTTGCTGGGTTGGACATCGCCATCGTTGACAACGAGCCGACGATCTTGCGCGTTTCCGCTGGACTTCCTGCGGCGCGCGCGGGTGTTCTCGTGGGTTGGAAGCTCGTCTCGGTGGATGGCAACCGCATCGACGATGGTCTGGCTCCGATTCGCGCTGCACTCAAAGCGGAGAGCGATCCGACTTCACCGCACGCGCGGAAACTTCGCGCAACACTCGCGTTTGCTGGCGGCAGCATGCTCGCTGGCCAGGCGGGCGAGCAACATCGTGTCGTGTTCATGGACGCTTCGGGTGCCGAACAACAAGCGCTGATTACGCTTGAGCCCGCGCCACTAGGAACCACGCATTTCGGCAATCTCCCGCCGTTTCCCATCGAAGTCGAATCGCGCATCGTGGAGTTGCCGCGCGAAGCAGGCGACACCAGCAAGCCCGTTCGCGTCGGCGTGATCTCCTTCAACATCTGGATGACGGGCGCGTCGGAAGCGATCGACCTCGCCGTCGATGCGCTGCGCGGATGCGATGGCATCGTGATCGACCTGCGGGGAAATCCCGGCGGCCTTGGCGCGATGTCGATGGGTGTTGCGGGTCACTTTCTGCGCGACACTTCCAGTCTCGGATCGATGATCGGTCGCGAGAACACGCTGGAGTTCCGGTCGACTCCACGCAAGGTCTCGGTCGATGGCAAGCGCGTGCGTCCGTACGCCACGCGCCCGTTGGCGATTCTGGTCGACGGTCGCAGCGCGAGCACCAGCGAGGTCTTCGCGGGTGGACTGCAGGATCTTGGCCGCGCCCGCATCTTTGGCGAAGTCTCTGCGGGCATGGCGCTTCCCGCGCAGGCCACTGAGCTCCCCAACGGTGATGTGCTTCTCCACGCGGTGGCGGACTTCGTCACCTCGAAGGGCACGCGGCTTGAGGGTCGCGGCGTGATCCCCGATGAAGTCGCCATCCCAACCCGCGCCGCCCTGCTCCAGGGTGACGACGCTGCGTTGACGGCCGCCACGACTTGGATTCGTACCACCACGATGATCGCCCGCGCGGCGAAAGCGGCCCCAGAAGCGACTCCCAACGCCGCGTCAGGTCCCGCGATCATCCCCTATGCGATGCCGAACTAGCCGCGCCGCAGCCGCGGTGATGGATCCAAACTCCCTCGTGTTGCGAACATCGGCCCGCCGCCCGGCAAGTCGCTGCGCGCTACGCTGCCCAATGCCCTCGCGTGCCGTACTCCAAGGAACCCTTGTGATCATCGAGTTACCCAATCGTCTTGTCCGCTCCGTCACGCTGTTGACCTGCGCCATGCTCTCGTTTGTGCCGCTTGCTGCGCGCGGCGGTCAAGCCACGCCGCCGACGACAACGCCAGCGCCAACGCCCGCGCCCGCTGCACCAACAACACCCGCGCCACCAACGGTTCCACTGCCCGATGCGAAAGAGATCCTCGCCAAGTCCGTCGACGCCATCGGCGGACGCGAAGCGTGGAGCAAGCGCCAATCGATGGAGATGAAGGGCACACTCGAGCTGCCCGGGCAAGGCATCAAGGGGACGATCATCGCGCGAACCGCGCAGCCCAACAAGATGTCGACCACCATCGAACTCGCTGGAATCGGCGCGTTCCGCACGGGCTTCGACGGAACCACGGGTTGGTCGTCGGACAAGATCTCGGGCGCGCGACTCATGCTCGGGAAGGAACTCGAGACGATCGCGCGTGAGGCCGACTACCTCAAGGATGTCGATCCTCTTCGACGCTGGGAGAAAGTCGAGACCGTTGGCGAAGGCAAGTTCGGCAACTTCGATTGCTGGAAAGTGCTCGCGACCAAAGGCGAGGAGAAGTCGACGCTCTGGTTTGAGAAGTCGACTTCGCTTCCGCGCGGTTTCGAGATGATCGTCGACACGCAACTCGGCAAGCTCCCAGTCGTCACCATCTTTGTCGAGTACAAGGAGTTCGACGGGATCAAACTTCCTGTGCGCAGTGAGGCGTCGCAAGCTGGGCAGAAGATCGTGACCGTCTACGAGACGATTACGCTCGACAGCGTGCCGCCCACCACCTTCGATCTTCCGCCTGAAATCAAGGCGCTTCTTGAGCCTGAGCCTGCGGATGAAGACGAAGGCGCGCCGACGCCGCCCGTCGCACCGGCGCCACCAGCTGCGCCCGCGCCACCAGTCGCTCCTGCACCACCCGCTGCTCCCAAGAGCAACGCGATGTTGGCGACACGCTGATCAAATCACGGAAGGCCCGTGCAGCAGCGCGCGTCGAGGGCGCCACTCCAATGACCTGGGCCTTCATCATGCGCACACCATCACTCCTCACTTCGGCGTTGGTCGCTTCCACGCTGCTCTTCACCGATGCCGCATCGGCCGCGCCCGCTCAGACGCAACGCACGCAATCGACAACCGTGACAAAGGCCGAGCCCGACGCGACGGCGCTGGTTCGCGCGGCGCTGCAACGCATCGGTGGCGACGAGTGGCCAACCATCAAGAGCTTTGAGTCCATCGCCACCGTCAAGAGCGCGATGGGCGATGCGCGCATCGAGTACCGCTTCGTCGCACCCGACGCGCGACAACTCGTGCAAGTGATGCCCGGTGGTCGCGGCGTCATGGAAATGGGCTGCGTGAACGGCGTCGCGTGGATGGGTGAGCCAGGGCGCGCGCGCGCGATTGACCCAAAGGTCGCGCAAGAACTCGCAGGCGGCGGCGATTTGCAATCGCTCGTCCATGCGCTCGACGCGCGCTTTGGATCGTTCGTGACGCACGGGAAGACCGCGGTGAACGGCCGCGAGTGTTGGACGATCTCTATGACGCCGAAGCCCACTGCGGGCGCTCCCGCGTCGGCCGTCGCAGCGTGGACGCTTTACCTCGACACCAGTAACGCGACGATCCTCGGGCTTGATATTCCCGCGCCACCCAAGGACGCCAACAACGCGGCGCCTGAGCCGAGCCCGCAGTTGATCCGCTTCTCCGATTGGCAATCCGTCGAAGGACCGATGGGGAAAGCGCCGAGTTCGGAGCCGCGCAGCGCAGCGCGCGCGATTCTCTCGTTTCGCATCGCGACTGTAGAGTCGGGCGGGATGAAGACCGAGCTCCTCTACACCCGCTGCGCGGTCAACACGCTTGAAGTTGGCGCCATCGCAGCGCCCGCGAAGATCGATCCCGCGCCACCAACGCGCTGAGACGACACGATCAGCGTCCGCGAGTCGCCACGCCGCGCCGCTACACTCGCGCCCATGTCAGTCGCTTTGCAGCCGTCGGTTCATTCCTCGTCGTCGTCGCGTCACGCAGCCGTGAGCATCGACGGCGTCTTCAAACGCTTTGGCAATGTGCACGCCGTGAAGGACATCTCGCTTGAGATTCCTGAGCGCTCGCTGTGCGGATTCCTCGGCCCCAACGGCGCGGGCAAGAGCACGGCGATCCGCATGATCATGTCGATCATCACGCCTGACGCGGGCACGGTCGAGGTGTTGGGCAGCAGCGCGCTGAAGATGAAGGACCGCATCGGCTACTTGCCCGAAGAACGCGGCCTCTATCGCAAGATGAAGGTCGGCGAGTTCATCGGCTACATGGCGAGACTCAAGGGTGTGCACGCGAGTGGACTCGCGCGGCGCATCGACGATTGGCTCGAACGCCTCGCGCTTCCTGGCGTGGCCAAGCGACGGTGCGAAGAACTCTCCAAGGGTCAGCAGCAGAAGATCCAACTGCTCTCGGCGATCATCCACGCGCCTGATCTCCTCATTCTTGATGAGCCCTTCTCAGGACTCGATCCGATCAACGGTCGACTGGTGATTGATCTCATTCGTTCCGAGCAAGCGCGCGGCGCGACCATCATCTTCTCGACCCACCAGATGCACACCGCCGAAGCGCTTTGCGACAAGGTTGTCCTCATCAACAAAGGCGAGAAGCTGCTCGACGCGACGCTCGCGGAATTGCGGGCCCAGCACGACGACCGCGGCCTCGTGTGTGAGCCGCGCAGCAATGCGCAGGCGTTTGCAGATGAGGTCATTCGGCGTCGCGTCGCGTCGGCCGCACGCGTGCATGACAACGGAACCGTCGACCTCGATCTCGCGACGGGATCGACGACCGAGAGTGCGATGCGCGGCGTGCTTGAGATCGCCCCGATGCGCTCGGTGGCCTTGCGCCGCATGAACCTCGACGACATCTTTGTGCAACTCGTGAGCGCCTCGGATGGCAGCGCCAACCGAACCACGAACCAGGGAGCTTCCATCGATGCCTGATCGCCGCTCTCCTTCCTACCTCGGCAAGATCGCGCTCATCGCCTGGCGCGAGTTCCGCCACACCGCGCTCACCAAGGGATTCATCTTCGGCGCCGTCGCCATGCCGATCCTTGGCTTCGGCGTGATTGCGGTCATTCCCGCGATGCTCTCGCAGAAATCGCCTCCGCTGGTGGGCACCATCGTCGTGGCCGATCCGTCCGGAAAGATTCTCCCTCGCGCCAAGACCATCCTCGAAACGCCGCGCACGAAGATGGAGAAGGCCGAGGAGTTCGCGACGCATCCGCCGACCGACACCAGTGGGCGCTTCGATGCCATGAGCGAGATCGTGAACGAGGATCTGCAGCAGATCGAAGTCGTTTGGCGCAGCGACGATTCGCCCAACGCCATCGAGACCATCAAGAGCGAACTCGCCAATGGTGCGATCCTCGCGGGTGCTTCCATCACCGCCGAGACACTCGACCCCGCTTTAGACGCGACAAGCTTCGGGCTCTACATCCCGAGTTCGCTCTCACCCAAACATGTGCGGCAGATCTCGCGCGCGCTGCAGAAGGCCGTGGAAGACGAGCGCATCGCGCGCAGCGGTCTCGATCGCGCCATGCTTGCGCGACTCTCCAACCAACCCGATCCCGCGACCACGCGTGTTTCACCAGCGGGCATCGAAGCCAAAGAGCGCACCGAGCTGCGACTTCTCGTTCCTGGCGCTTTCATGTTCCTCTTGTGGATCTGCGTCTTTACCAGCGCGAACTACCTGCTCACCACCACGATCGAGGAGAAGTCCAACAAGGTCATGGAAGTCTTGCTTGCTGCGGCAAGCCCGATGCAGCTTCTTGCGGGCAAGATCGTCGGCTATTCGATGGTGAGCGCGGTCATGCTCGTGATGTACGGCGGACTTGGCATCGCGGGACTTTCGGTCGCCTCGATGATGGACCTCGTGCCGCTGAGTCACCTTGTTTACCTCGTGCTCTACTTCGTGATGGCGTACTTCATGGTCTCTTCGATGATGGCCGCTGTCGGCAGCGCGGTGAGCGATCTGCGCGAAGCGCAATCACTGGTGACGCCCGTCATGCTGGTCCTCATCGTGCCGATCATGCTGTGGATGCCGATCATCGAGAACCCCAACGGCACGCTCGCGACCGTGGCCAGCTTCGTTCCACCCGCCATCCCGTTTGTCATGATCTTGCGCGTCACCGCGTCGACGGATCAGATCCCGCTGTGGCAGACGCTGCTGTCGATCGTGTGGGGATTCGGCTGCGCGTTTGGCATGCTGTGGATCGCAGCGCGGATCTTCCGCGTGGGCGTGCTCATGCAAGGCAAGCCCCCGACGCCGCGAGAGCTCGTGCGTTGGGCCTTCGTGCGTTAGTCCGAAACTCTGCAGTCCACCGTGCCCGTGCATCCATGTCCGATCTCTCCGCTTGGACTCTTTCACTCGGCGCCCTTCTTGGTGTGGTCGTGCTCATCATCATGGCTGCGAGGTCGTTCGCTGGGGAGCCCGCGCGCGGTCGACGGCGCTGCCCGCGCTGCTGGCACGAGCTTGGGCCTGCGAGCGAGAGTTCGTCACGCTTGACCTGTGCCGAGTGCGGTTTTGCGGCAACTTCGGAGCGCGAGGTCACGCGCAACCGACGACGACTCGGTCGCGCTGCGTTGGCGATCCTTGGCGTGGTCGCCATCGTGGGAGCGATGCGGGTTCGACTGCTCGACCGCGGCGCGTGGAGCATGATGCCCACCTCAGTCCTCCTGCTGGCCACGAAACATCTCGGTGAAACCAACACGCACCGTTCCGCGGGCTGGGAGTTGGTGCAGCGCATGCGCGCAGGCACGATCACGCCCGACTCCGCGCGCGAAGCACTCACACTCTTCATCGAAGGCGACTC
The DNA here is from genome assembly GCA_947490615.1 of Planctomycetaceae bacterium. Taxonomy (GTDB): domain Bacteria; phylum Planctomycetota; class Phycisphaerae; order Phycisphaerales; family SM1A02; genus QWPT01. The sequence continues at coordinate 430,293 of CANLHK010000001.1, forward strand.
TGACGCGCGTCCGCCCTCAGCAGCATGGCTCACCAAGTACCGCGACCTTGGCATGATCGCGCTCAATCGCGTGGCGAGTGATGATCCTTTGCGTGCGCGGCTTCTTGAGATCCCGCCGAGCTTCACGATCTCGGCGCTGGCGGGTTGCGCGATCGATGATCGGATCGCGCCGCCACTTCTTGTCGTGGACGCGTTGGTCTTCTGGCCCAGCGGCGCCGAGGGAACGCTCACGCTCGATTTCGCAGACGGCTCAACGCGCACCGTTGCCTTTCATCCTGACGCGCGACAGACCAGCCTCGTGCTCGACATGCCCACGAGCACCAAACCAGGCGAGGCGCTGTCGCTCACGATGCACCACCGCGTGGGTGACGCGTCCACTCCGCTGCGCATCAACATCCCCGTTCCGCCATTCAGTCTCGTGCCGAAACTCTCCTGGGCACCGATCGACACGCCTGCCTTGCGCACCGCGATCACGGACGCATTTGCCGATGGACTCACGGTGTGGAATGAGGGAGCCCCGCGTGGTGGTCTGCGTTTTGACGCGCGAGTGACTGGCGGCGAGGAGTTCCTCGACACCGCGCTCGGCCTGAGTGTGGAGGTCTGCGAAGACGGCGTTCCTCGACGCACAAGCCGACTGTGGTGGAGCGGCGGCGGGCGGATCACGCAGCCGCGGTGGCTTCCGTCGATCGAAGACGCCGACGCGATGGAGCGACTCCTGAAAGAGGAGAGCGACGAAACGCGGGACGATCGAGGTGGCGCGACGCGCCCGCGGTGGACTCTTCGCATCACAGGCGACGAATCGCTTGCGCACTATGCGGCGCGCGTGCGCAGCAGTGCCGACGCGGCGCTGCAACTCAGCGCTGCAGAACCGAGCAAGACTTCGTGGTTCAGCGGAACCATCGAAGTCCCGCTGCGCATCCTGCGGGTGCATGCGCCTCCACCGAGGCGCCGCTGGAAAACCCTAGAAAAGTGAGGATTCAGAGACACGCTCCGCGACCCCGTCGGGGAGGCACCGTACAGGCGCAGGTCGCCACGAATGGCGTCGGTGCGCGCCGAACGGACCAGGGACGAGCGCTCGAACCCTAGTGCAAGGTGGGTTCGGCGTCCGTCGATCCCGATCTTCCACTCGAGGGCCTGCATGCAGGCTCCAAGGAGGCTTGATCTTCGTCGCGGGAGTCGCCGATCCCTAGGGTCAAGCAAGGTTCGAGGCGATGTGCCTGGAAGCCAGCCCGAAGGGGTCGCGGAGCGTGACGACGCGAGTGTACCTCCAGACTTTCCAAGACAGGAACTTTGGCAAGATCCCCTGCAAGATCCCGCGCAAGATGCCCTGCTCAAACCCATGCTCGAACCCCTCACGCGTTGGATTGACAACGCTCCTCGAATCAACCATGATGCGACCCCCTCAAGAGGAAGATTTCTTATGCCGCGTATGACTGCTCTCTCGACTCTGACCTGCACCGCCCTCCTGTTCACGGCTGGCATGACGCTCTGCGGTTGCCAGACGCCTGATCCAGATGCGAAGTACAGGACTGACCTTGACTCGCTCGAGGCGGACCTGACCCCCGAGCTCGCCAACACCGCGCAGTCGCATGATGAGCGCCGTATGGACTGGGCCGTCAACCGGAACCAGGACCTCCGCAGCGCGAACTCGGACATGGATCGCTTCTGGCTCACCGACAAGCCGCGTCCACTCAGCCCGTACCCAATCATGGAAACCGGCGGAAACCCGTAAGCACGCGCCGCGGCGTTGCTGCCGTTGGTTTGCCACTCGAAACACACCCACGACGCGCGGCCAACGCCGCGCGTCGTGCCTTTCAGCCACCGATCGCACACTGTTGGCGCGATCGAGGCCTCCCATGCGAGAACTCGCGCCGCTCCTCATCCCAGTTCGACTCGTGGGTAGTTTCGCGCGGAGTTTCCATCCCGCACAGTTGCCCCCGATGTTGCGCCGTACCTACGGCCGCGAACTGGTCAGCTGGGCGTTTCTTCCGCTCATGCTCGGCGCCATCGAAGGCGGCACCATCGGCATCGTGGTCAAGAAGGCCTTCACTGGCCAACCTGGCGTCGATCCTGCGTGGTTGGACCTCGCGACTGCGTGGGCCGTGGCGGCTCCCAATGTCGCCAACATCACGAGTTTCATCTGGGCCGCGCTCGCGCGAGGCAGGCCGAAAGTCGCGTTCATCGCGGGGCTGCAACTCTCGACGTGCCTCTTGGTCGCGCTCATCGCGTTCTTCCCGCGCAACGGCCTCGGGCTGATCGCCGTCTGCATCACGCTGGGCTTGGCGCGCACGGCGTGGACAGGAGTCATCACCATCCGCGCTGCGGTCTGGCGCAACAACTACCCCACTGCGAGTCGCGCCGCCATTGCTGGGAAACTCGCGACCGTGCAGAGCCTCTTCCTCGCAGCTGCTGGCCTGGCGGTTGGCAAGGCGATGGACTGGAACGCCGACAACTACCACTATCTCTTTCCGATGCTCGCTCTTTTTGGGTTGATCGGCAACCAGATCTACGCCAGCGTTCGTCTGCGTCGTGCGCGACAGCTTCAGCGCGCTGAACTCGACGGACGCAAGCAGCGCGAAGGATTCAGCCCGATGGCCATGGTTCGTCTGCTGCAGGACGATCCGCTCTACGCGCGATTCATGTGGTGGATGTCGGTGTTTGGCTTCGGCAACCTGTTGATGATGGCGCCGATGACCTTCGTCGTCGTGGATGAACTGCAGATGAGTTACACGGGCGGTGTGATGGCGACCACGATCGTGCCGCTCATGGTCATGCCGTTGGCGATCCCACTCTGGGCGCGTCTGCTTGATCGCATGCACATCGTGCGCTTCCGATCGATCCACGGTTGGGCCTTTGTCTCAGCGAGTCTTGCGGTGACACTCGCTTCGGTGTTGCACAGCGAGGCGCTCATCTACACGGGCGCGGTGCTGCTTGGCGTCGGATTCGCTGGTGGAACGCTCGCGTGGAATCTCGGTCACCAGGACTTCGCGCCTGCGGAACGAGACAGCGAATACATGGCGATTCATGTGACGCTCAACGGCATCCGTGGTGTCGCAGCGCCCGTCGCCGCGTGGGCGCTCCACCAATGGCTCGCGCCGATGGGGCTGGGCTATGTCGTGCTCCTCATCTGCATGCTCATCAACATCGTGGGCGTGCTTGGGTTCATGTCGATGCGACGCCTGATCGCTCCGCGCGTTGACGCGACTCCGACAGCTGCGTGAGTGCGGATAACCACGGATTTGCAGGGGGATTGGAAGAAGGCCGCGTCGCGGATTCCGTCGCAGATTCCGACGCGGAATCCATCGAGCGATCATCCTGTTCACGGCGCAACGCGAGGCGTGGTATCGTCGCCGATTCCCCGTCGCCGAGGCGGGGAACACCGGCAACAAGTTCGGACCATCGTCCGACCCGGCTTGGCTCCTCGGCGCGCGCGGCTCGTTGCCGACGCGCAGGAAACACGCAACACCTATGGTCGACTACAACCTTATCGAGGATCTCAGGCTACCCGACGGCGAAGTGGAGCGCATGCTCCGCGAGGCCTACGGTGACAAGGTCGCCGACGGCGAGATGGACACGCTGATCTCCAAGGAGCTCAGCGGCTACGCGCCAGGCAGCATCCTCAAGGGTCGCATCGTTGGATTCTCTGGCGACCATGTGGTCGTCGAGGTCGGACTGAAGAGCGAAGGCCTCATTGATCGTCACGAGTTCGAGGACACCGATGTCGCCGTGGGCGACGAAGTCAGCGTCCTCCTCGAGAGCCTCGAAGATGAAACTGGCGGCGTGCGCCTCTCCAAGCGCAAGGCCGATCGCATCCGCGGTTGGGAGCAGATCCTGCTCACCCGCAAGGAAGGCGATGTCATCGAAGGCAAGTGCATCCGCAAGATCAAGGGTGGACTTCTCGTCGACATCGGCGTGCCCGTCTTCCTTCCCGCTTCGCAAGTTGATGTGCGTCGTCCCGGCGACATCGGCGAGTTCGTCGGCAAGCCGATGCGCGCAATGATCCTCAAGATCGACGAAGAGCGCCGCAACATCGTCATCTCCCGTCGCAAGCTCATCGAAGACGAGCGCGACAATGCCAAGAAGCGCCTCATGGAGAGCGTGCGCGAAGGCGACCTGATCCGCGGCTACATCACCAATGTTGCGGACTTCGGCGCGTTCGTCGATCTCGGCGGCATCGATGGCCTGCTGCACATCACCGACATGTCGTGGGGTCGCGTGAACCATCCGTCGGAGATCGTGAAGATCGGCGACGAGATCGAGGTCAAGATCCTGAACATCGATCGCGAGCGCGAGAAGATCGCCCTTGGTCTCAAGCAGAAGGAAACTTCGCCTTGGGAGCAGATCGAAGCCAAGTATCCCGTCGGCTGCCGCGCCAAGGGCACCGTCGTCAACCTCATGTCCTACGGCGCCTTTGTGCGTCTTGAAGAAGGCATCGAAGGTCTGGTCCACATCAGCGAGATGTCGTGGACGCGCCGCGTGAACCACCCAAGCGAGCTCGTCGCCGTCGGCCAAGAGGTCGATGTCGTCGTGCTCGACATCAACAAGGAGAAGCTCGAGATCTCTCTGGGCGTCAAGCAGACCGAGGTCAATCCTTGGGAGCTCGTTGCCGAGAAGTATCCGACGGGCACCGTCATCGAAGGCAAGGTTCGCAACCTCGCCAACTACGGCGCGTTCATCGAGATCGAGCCAGGCATCGACGGCCTGCTCCATGTCAGCGACATCAGCTGGACCAAGAAGGTTGCGCACCCCAACGAGCTCTACAAGAAGGGCGACCAGGTCAAGTGCGTGGTCATCGATGTCGACCAGGAGAAGCAGCGCGTCGGACTCGGCGTCAAGCAACTCACGGAAGACCCGTGGGTTGAGGGCATTCCTTCGGCGTACCGTCCAGGCATGATCGTCAAGGGCACGATCACCAAGATCACCAACTTCGGCGTGTTCGTCGAACTCGAGGAAGGCCTCGAGGGTCTGCTCCACATCAGCGAGCTCAGCGACTCCAAGGTCGAGGACCCGCAAGATGTGGTCAAGGTCGGCCAAGAGGTCGAAGTCAAGATCCTGCGCGTCGACACCGACGATCGCAAGATCGGACTCAGCCTCAAGCGCGCCCAGTGGACCGCTGGCAACGATCGCCCAGCCGAAGAGACAGAGCAGCGGCCAACCCGCGGCAAGCCAGCGCGCGGCGGCCTCGACAGCCACGGCGCCATGGGCTCGGATCGCTTCGAGTTCTAAGCCGTCGCTCCAACGAGTCAGTCAACAAAGAAACAGGCCGCGGCGTTTGCCGCGGCCTGTTTCACTTCCGGGCCCTGGTCAGGGGCGTCATGTCTGATCTGATTCTCTCCGACAGTTCCAACTCGAGGCGCGATGCCGTGCGTGTTCAGCAAAGCGCGATGAAGGCAAGAATGGCAAGCAAGACGATCTTGCGGCGGTTGTCGACGGGAGCGAAGATGGTGGTCAGCAGCATGGCGATTCTCGTTCTTCGATTGTGTTCCCGTCGCGGTGTGACCGCGGACGAAAGGTACATGGCAACCGCCGTGCCAGTCGCCGTTGTGAGGCGATTTGCAACATTCTGCATGCTCTCTGGCGTCGCCCTGTGCGGTGCGATGCAGGCGCGCGCCTCCTTGTGTTGCATCGATGCAACACGCGATGCAACCACCGCTGCAACACGGGAGCTAGTCCAGAACACTCCGCCAACAGCGCTGCGCGCGGGTGAGGCACCAAGCGAGACAGTGGCGATCGATGCATTCCTCGCTGCGCGGACTTGGCTCACAGCCGACGCACTTCCAGCACTCGACGAGACCAGTGCGCGCGTCGTCCTAGAAAACACCAGTGCGGTCTGCGTGCTGTTGCGTCTCAACGGGCGCGTCGTCGGTGTCGGTGAAGACGCGACGGGCGACGCGCTCATGCTGCGACGCGCCGTCGGACGCGCCGTCGCCAAGGCGCTCGGTGATGAGACGATTCGCTCGGTGCGCGCCACGCTCGGCGACAAGGTGACGACGCGACTGGCACTCGAGCTTGAGCTCGCAGCGGCTCCCCTGCCGCTTCTTGGTCGCACCATCGCCGATGCCGCAGCGCGCGTCGTTCCTGGCCAGGATGGTCTGGCGGTTCGTCGTGCTGACCTCATCGTGCGCGCATTTCCTTCGCGTCTTGCTGCCTCGGACAACGCCGACAAGCCAGCGGGCACCATCACGGCGCTTCTCATCGATGCTGGACTTCCCGCGAAAGACCTCAACGAGTACGCCGCGCACGATCGCGTCTCGCTCGCGCGTTTTGCCACGATTCGATTGCGCGAGGCCTCGCCAAATGCGACACCCGAAGTGATCACGCGCGGTGGACGCACGATTGAGCTCGTCGAGATCACCACCGCTTCGATCGAAGTGCTTGCGGCGCAACTCACGACGCGCCTTGCTGGACAAGTCACGACCGATGGAACGGCAGGCGCAGCGAATTCGAAGTTGTTGGGCACGCTCAATCCAACTGCCGATCTCTACGACCCTCCGTTTGCAGACACGCGACAGACTGCGCTGGCCGCACTGGCCTTGGGTGAGGCCTCGCGCTGTGCGCCGCTAGCTGAAGCCATCCGCACGAACGCCGCTGCGAAGTCTCTCGCGCTGGTGCGCACGCTCTGCGTGTTGCCTGAGACAGAGCGCACACCGACCCTCGATGCGTTGTGTGCCTTGGCGCTCTCTGCGACCGGCGCCACTGACGCGGATGCAACCGCGTTGCGCACGCAACTCTCGGCGCGCGTTCAGGCGCGTTGCGCCGCGCTGACCACGATCGACGAAACCCAATCACCCGTGGCGGCTGCGTTCACCGCTGCAGCGAGTGCAGCGCTTGGTGGGGAGGAGCACCTGAAGGACGCTGCGCGCCTCGCGCGCACCCTGCTCAGCACCTATCACGAGCGACCCGCCGCCTTGCTGCAGGCCGCGTTGCCGCTGGCCTTCCTCGCGAGCAACCCTGCGCTTGACCCCATCGTCGCTCAAGAGATTCGCGCCGCGGTCGCACGCGTCGCAGCTCCAGTGCTCGCACGGCAAGTTGGTGCGGACCCCGCGCTCAGTGCAGGCATGCCACTCGACCTCATCGGTGGACTTCTTCCCGTTGCAGGACCACGCTTGGGGCTCGAAACCGATTGCCTTCGCCATGCCGCCGCGTTTGCATGGGCGTTTCCATCAGGGACCGTGGGGTCGCCGCCCGACCTTGCGCTCGCGACCCGTCGGTCCATGCGCTATCTCGCGCAGCACATGGCCCAAGATCCGTGGGTTGGGGGGTTCCAGAGACCAGAGACGGTCCGCGGCCTCGTCCGCGCCGCCCTCTCTGGGGATGATTGCCCTCCTGAGCCGACGATCGTCGGACTCTTGCTCTCGACGGCTGCCTTGCGAAGTCGGTAACCCCACCCAAGACCGCGGATGAGGGCGCAGCAAATCGTCCCAAATGGCGACGAGCCCGCAAATGAGGAGCGAAACGGGCCGTATATTCGATGGAATGCTCGGCTGCGCGCTGCGGGAAACCTCGCGGTGCAGCAGACATCCGATCGAGAGACTCTGCCGGTGTCAACACGCGCCTCACGCTGAGGCGTCATTCAAGGAACCGTCATGCACCATGCCTTTCGCGTTTCGTGCCTCTCTCGCGTGCTCCACGCGACCGCTTCCTCGACCAGCATCGCGTCGCTCGTGAGCGCCGCACTGTTGGTGGGACTCTCGTCAACGGCGAGCGCGCAAGGACTCTCTGAGCGCGTCCGCGCCGTGGCAGAGCAGCGGCAAGAAGCAGCGAAGAACGACACGAGCCGCGGTCGCCTTCTTGGCGCGCTGCTCTACACCGATGTCAGCGTGAACTTTGAGAAGACTCCTGCGCGCGCTGCCTTCGAGTACCTCACGCAGCACCTTGGTGGAGTTCCTCTCATCGTGCGCTACGCCGGTGAAGGCGGCTCCGAGGGCGTCGATCCTGAGTTGGAGATCTCGCTGAAGATCGACGGCTCACCAGCCATCACGGTGTTGGAGCGGCTCTTGGAAATCTGCGGCACTGATGCGCCCTGCACTTGGCAGATCCGCGAAGGCTTCATCGAGGCTGGCACCAAGGATCGACTTTCCGTTCCTGCTGCGCGCGAACTTCGGATGTATCCGATCCGCGACCTGCTCTTCGAACCACCGACCTTTGACAACGCACCACAGTTCAATCTTGGCGCTGCGCTCTCGCAGGGTCAGGGTGGCGGACAAGGCGGCGGTCAGGGTGGCGGTTCGGGCGGTGGCGGCGGCGGCGGATTCGGTGGTGGCGGCGGCGGCGGTGGCTTCGGCGGTGGTGGAGGCGGTTCGGGCGGCGGCGGTGGCGGCGGCGGACTGATCGGCGAACCTGCCGAAGACCCCGAGCGCAAGAGCGAAGAAGAGAAGGCCGACCAGCTCATGGACATCATCATGGAGCAGTGCGAGCCCGAAGCTTGGAAGGACGCTGGCGGTGAGTTCGCGACCATGCGCTACTACCAAGGCGTGCTGATCATCCGCGCACCCGACTACATCCATCGCCAAATCGACGGCTATCCCTTCGCGCCCCAACGTCCACGCGGCACTTCCGTTGAGGGCACCAAGCGCTATGTCACCTTCACGGGTGAACTCTCGATCGTGCAGAACCTCGGATTTGGATCGTCGACGGTGCACGGCGCCGTTGGTGGTGGCAACGGCAACAACGCTGGTGGTGGTGGCGGCGGCGGCGGATCGCCAATCGCGAAGCCCGACCAGTCGCCCTCACAAGCACCTACTGGAACTGACAAGCCGAAGAAGTGACGACGCTTGAACGCGCCGCGCGGCCGATGGCGCTGCACTGTCCTGGCCCACTCTTCTGAGCCGTGAACAGTGCGCGCGGTACGGCGCACGCGTCATCCCAATTCGCGCGATTGGTACGCTCCCGCGGCAGGGATGCGCGGATTTCGCAAGCACACTCCACTTCGACGGGATCTCATCGCCTGCACGGGCGACGGGATGACCTATTCATTGATGGTCGGGACTGGCGAGACCTACTTCGCTGCGTTTGCCCTCGTGCTTGGTTCGAGTGATCGCCTGAGCGGACTGATCGCTGCCGTGCCGCCATTGGTCGGCGCGACTGCGCAACTCTTCGCGCCCGCACTCGCGGCTCGCGTCAAGAGTCCTTCTCGGTGGATCCGCGGCTGCGCCATCCTGCAAGTGTTGAGCTTCGTGCCGATGATCGTCGGCGCGCTCATCGGGGCACTTCCGATGTGGGTGCTCTTTCTCGTCGCGGGCGTCTACTGGACCAGCGCGCTTGGTGCCGCCGGCGTGTGGAACACTTGGATCGGCCTTTGTTTCCCCGCAAAGATCCGCCCGCGCTACTTCGGCATTCGCAGCCGATTGTGCCAAGGGACGATTCTCCTCGGACTCCTCGTCGCTGCGGGGATTCTCCAACCAACCCATGGCACGAAGTGGGAACTGACAGGCTTCGCCGTGCTGTTTCTCATTGCTGCGGCCGCGCGCGCCTCGAGCATTCCGTACCTCAAGAGTCAGCGCGATCCCCCGCACTGGCCCGAACACACGCCCGTTCAGCTGCTCCACTTCATCTCGAACTTCTGGCACCGCGCCGATGCTCGACTGGTGACGCTCATGCTCGCGATGCAAGTCGCGGTGCAGATGGGCCAGCCGTTTCTCAATCCGTTTCTGCTCAAGCAACTCGCCGTCACGCCGATTCAGTATCTCGCGCTCTTAGCGATGAGCTTCTTCGCTAAGAGCTTCGCGCTTCCGATGCTTGGCCGCTACGCCCATCGTCACGGAGCACGCAGTCTCATGACCCTCGGCGCCCTCGGAACGACCTTCATGATCCTGCCGTGGATGTTCGTCGAGTGGGTTCCTGGCATGTTCCTCATCCAAGCGGTGAGCGGCGTCGCGCAAGGCGCGTGGGAATTGGCGACCTTCCTGCTCTTCCTCGAGACGATCCCTTCCAAGGAACGCAACAGCGTCATGAGCGGCTTCTATTTCCTCAGCTCCTTTGCGATGGCCGTGGGCGCCATCTTGGGCGGATTCCTGCTGGGAAATCTTCCGACTCACGCTGCCTACGGGCTGGTGTTTGGACTCTCGACGGCGGCGCGTGTGGGTGCACTGCTGCTGGTGCCGTTCGTGCACATCGAAGTCCTGCGCACGATTCCGCTGATCTCCTCGACACTCGCTGTGCGCATCAACGCTGGCTCGATTGAGTCGCCGATTCAGGATTCGATCGACGAAGATGACGACGCTGCGCCGACGCGTGCATCCGAGGCGCGTGCGGCCACGGCTCGGAGCGACAGCCGTTGAGAGATCAACGCCAACACCCCGTGTTGCTCCTCGCCTTCGCAGCAGGTGCGGCGTGTGTGGGCCTGGCGGCGGTGCCGACGATGAACTACGCGCAGGCGTTTGCGCATCCGTCACGCATGGAAGGGAACGCAGGCGTGATTCCCGACGCAACGATCAGTGGCGCGGGTTTCTTTCGACTCGCCTGCGCAGCAGCAGCGCTGCTCATTCCGTTGCTAGCGTGGCTGCTCGTACAGACTTGCCCAAGCGAACCGCGTGCAGCACGGCGCCTGCTTGCGGATCTTCGAAGAGACCGATTCCTGCTCGGAGTGCTTCTGGCCCTCGGTGCGTTTCTGCGCGTGACGGTCGCTTCAGAGAGTCTCTGGTACGACGAGATTTCCGCGTTTCTCTCTTTCGCCATCGAAGGCCCTGGCGTGGCGTTCGGTTCCTACGCGGTCCCGACCAATCATGTCCCGATGACACTCGCGACCTGGCTCGCGTGGACGCTCACGGGTGGATCACTCCACGAACTGACGCTGCGTGCACCTGCGATCCTCGCGGGAATCGCCACGATTCCCGTCGGCTATGCACTTGGCGCGGCCGTTGGTGGGCGACGACTCGCACGCGCCTGCGCAGGAGTTCTCGCCGTCGCACCGATCGCAGTCCTTGAGAGCGCTGAAGCGCGCGGCTATCCGTTCGTCATCCTCGGCGCGTGTGTCGCAGCGCTCGCGCTCGCCCGTGCCGATCGCACGCGCGCGGCGGGCGACTACGCACTGTTCGTCGGCGCGTCGGTGTTCGCAGCATGGAGTCATCCTGTGGCGATTCTGCTTCCCATCGCTGCAGGAGTCGTCGGACTATTCCGTGATCGACGACTCGTCATCGCGTGTCTCCTTGCTGGCGTCTGCAGCAGCGTGTTGCTCTCACCGCTCCTGGGTGATCTGTTGGCCAGTCGCGCGGACTATGTGCAATCGACGAGCGACCAACCGACGGTCTTCTCGCGCGAGGGTCTCGAGAGTCTCCTCGGACTCGCGTTGACATGGAGTACTGGCGGATGGGCAGCGACCGCTGTCCTGGTTGGATGTTGGTGTGTCGGCGTGTACACGCTGATGACGCAAGGGAGCAGCCGCACCAAGCGCGCGCAGCGTGTGCTCTTGCCTTTCACCATCGCGTTTCTTCTGGCTCTCGCGCTGGCGCTCACGCTTGGCACTTGGATCTACGCGCGGTTCCTACTCTTCACGGTTCCTAGCGGTGCTCTGCTGCTGGCGTTCGCCACGCTCACGCGAAGCAGGCATCGCAACTCCGAGTGGATCGCGCTGACTCTCGTCGTTGGCGCGTCGCTTCTCTCACTGTCGCAACATCCATCGAAGCAGCCGATCCGCGATGCCGTCGCGGTGGTTGCCGCAGCACGCGCGCCCGACGATCGCGTCGCGACCGTTGGACTACCAGACAACGCTGTCGGGTTCTACACGCAGCAATTCGGATTCGAAGCCACGCCCACCGGCTTCCTCGGCAAGGACCTTGCCATGACGCTCGAGCGCGAGCGCCCGAGGTTTGTCGTGATGCTCTATCCCGAGCGCGTCGAGACAGAGGTGCTGCGCTCACTGAATGCGGCGTACGACCGCACGCTGCGTCTCGAAGGTTGGGCCGACTGGGGTCAGGGCGCCGTTGAAGTGTGGGAACGCGCGCGCTGATCAACCCGCGAGCGTTTGCGCGATGTCCCGATCAGCGAAGGGGAAACGCATGCGCGCCATGGCTGCATCGAGTCGCTCACGCAGCGGGAACTCGCGGCGGTGGCGCGCAAAGAAGAGCAACACCGCGCGCCCGACCTCGGCTGGTGTGCGGGTGCCGTCTGGAGAGAAGATGTTGTAATCGGCCCAAGAAAGACGCAGTTCATGGAGCGTCGAGCCGTCGGCGGCATCAATCGAAGCATGCCAAATCCACGACTGTTCCGCCTCGCGCTCAGCGCCAAGTCGGATCGTGGGCATGGGCTCATCATGGGGCATCGGCGGAGGATACCATCGCGCCCCCGCGCACTCGCTCATCGGTGTGCGAGCCTTCTGAGCTCAACGACACGACCGCACGACTCCATGGGTTTCTTCCTCGAGATCTTCCGCTTAGGCATTCGCAACCTCGGGCTGCACAAGCTGCGGTCGACGCTCACGAGTCTCGGCATCATCCTCGGCGTGGCTGCGGTGATCGTGGTCGTCGCCGTCGGCGAAGGAAACAAGATCAGTGCGTTGCGCGAAGTCTCCGCGCTCGGCGCGACGAACATCATCGTGCGTTCCTCGAAACCTCCTGAGGCCGCCAACGCAGGGCAAGCGCGCACCTTCTTCGTCGCCTACGGACTTCTGCGCCAGGACCTGCTGCGGCTGCGCTCGTCGCTCCCCGATGCCACGGCGGTGGTGCCACTCAAAGCCGTCGGGTCTGATGTTTCCTATGAGAACCAGCGGGTCACCAGCCAGGTCTACGGCTCGACGCCCAAGCTGCTCGATGTCGCGCGCCTGCGCCTCGAACCTCGTGGCCGCTACCTCAGCGATGAAGACCTCGTGGCGCGCGCGCCTGTGTGCGTCATCGGCAGCGAGATCGCGCGGCAGTTCTTCCGCTTCCGCGATCCCCTCGGCGCCACGATCAAAGTCGACGGCACGGTCTTTCGCGTGATTGGTGTGCTTGAGCCCGTTGGACTTGCTGGCGGACGAGGTTCCGCGCTGGTCGGTCGCGACTTGAACAAGGACATCCACATTCCCATCACCACCGCCGAGACGCAGTTTGGCGACATGGTGATGCGACGGCAGTCGGGCTCGTTCAGCGGCGAACAGATCGAACTCTCTGAACTCTATGTGGTGGCGCCCAACACCGACGCGGTGGTTCCGATCGCTGAGCGCGTGCGTCGCATCGTCGACGCGGGCCACGCTGGACTTTCCGATGTGCAGATCGTCGTTCCTTGGGAGCTCCTCGAAAACGCCAAGCGACAGATGATGGTGTGGAATGTCATGCTCGTCGTCGTCGCGGGGATCTCGCTTCTCGTCGGCGGCATCGGGATCATGAACATCATGCTCGCGTCGGTCACCGAACGCACGCGAGAGATCGGCATTCGCCGCGCGCTCGGCGCGACGCGCAAGCACATCGTGCTGCAGTTCCTTGTCGAAACCGGCGCGCTCTCGATGCTGGGCGGCATGGTCGGCATTCTGCTTGGACTCGGCATTTCCTGGGGACTTCAGCCGCTGGTGCAATGGCTGGTGCGGTTGCCTTTCCTCGTTGGAGCGTTCGAAGGCCGGCTTACGCTTGAGCCACGCGTGACGCTCTGGTCGATCGTGGTGAGCTTCGTTGTGGCGGCGGGTGTTGGATTGATCTTCGGGATCTACCCCGCGATCATCGCCAGCCGCAAAGATCCGATCGAAGCGCTGCGTCACGATTGAGGCGCCAAGGCCACGCGTTCAAGTGCGTGGTTCTGCGCGCTTCGTCGTCGCCCAGAAGATCAGCGCGAGGCCGAGCAACTCCATCCACCACTTCATCGGGAACGGGCCGCGCACGACAAGCGCATCGAGTTCATGGAGCGAGGTCATGCGCACCGACGCGTAGAGACCGAGCACGACGACACCAGTCAGCGCTGGCCAGAGTCGCGCGAGATTCGGTCGCAACATGCGCACCGCGACGCTTGCAAAGAAGCTCACGACCAGCGCAGCGAAGCCGACAGCGACCATCTGCAGCGGCTTGCGGTCGGAGTACCAGCCTTGGTTCTTCGCCGTGGTCCGTGCAAGGCCAGTCACGAAGACCTGCAAATCCAGCTGCTTGTTCAACGCCAGGAATGCCAGGGCCATCGTGAGGAACCACCAGAATCGGCGCACCGCCAACGCGGGTTCCGTCGCATGCGCTTGCCAACAACGCCATGCTGTCACCGCATAGGCCACGGTGATCGTCCACCCCAGCACCGTCGGATCGCCGACGGGTTGCCAACTCATCGGCTCTCCGCCATGAGCGCCTCGAGACGCTTGCCCTTGAACTCCACGGGCACCTCGACGCTGAAGGTCGCGCCGTGACCAGGGACGGAGTGCAACGCGACGCGCGCCGAGAGACGCTCGGCAAGTTCGCGACAGATCGCCAGGCCAAGACCCGTACCCGAGTGTGCGCGCGTGTGACTCGCGTCGACTTGTCGGAACTTCTCAAAGATCGTGTCCTGCATGTCGAGCGGAATGCCAGGGCCTTCGTCAGTGACCGAGGCCAACACACAGGCAAGCCCGTCGTCGCGCACGGTTCGACGCGCCGCGATGACCACGCGCGTGCCCTCGGGCGAGAACTTGATCGCGTTGGAAACGAAGTTGAAGAGGATCTGCTGCAACTTTCCTGCGTCGCTCTCCACGCCTGGCAGATCGTCCTCGATCACCGTCTCGACAGAAATCCTGCGCGCTTGCGACTGCGGACGCATGATCGCAGCGAGTCCTTCGACGACATCCTTCACGCTTGCAGGACCGATGGTGACCTCAAGCCGCCCCGCTTCGATCTTGGCCATCTGCAGGAGCTCGTTGATCATCTCGAGCAGAGTGCGGCCGCTGGAGAGGATGTTGCCGATGTAGCGCCGACGCTTGGGATCGGCCTGTTCGTCGGTGCGGGCGATCTCGTCGAGCAGCTCTGCGAAGCCGATGATCGAGTTGAGCGGCGTGCGCAACTCATGCGAGACATTGGCTAGGAACTCGCTCTTCAACTGGTTGGACTCGAAGAGCCCGACATTCGCTTCCGCGAGTTCGCCGATCTTGAGGTCAAGGCTCTCGTTGACAGCGCGCAATTGCGCCTGCCCAAGCTCAAGGCGATCGAGCATGCCGTCAAACGCGCGCGACATGCGTTCGAAGTCGTCACCCGTCGTAAGACGAACCCGTGCAGTCGTGCTGCCTTGCTCGATGCGTTCGGCGACTTCGGTCAGCGCGCGCACGGGACCAAAGATGAGGCGCTTGAGAATGAGATGAAACACGAGCATCGCCAACGCGACGGCGATGACGCCCGACGCCACGATGTACACGCGATTCACGAGGATCTGCGCTTCGGCAAACTCACTCTTGCGATCGATGACGAGGAGCGCCGCCACCGCGTCGTCGGGACGCACAGGCACGCTGCTGGCTGGCTCCGCATCAAAGTCAGGCGCGCTGATCTCGCGCCACTGCGCTTCGCGGATGACCCGCGCGTAGCGATAGTGCGTGCTGCCACCCTTGGTTTCGTGCTGGAAACTCTCGGTCTCGGTGACATCGGCGGAGAATCGCGCGAAGCTCGATTGGAGAAACGGGTCCGACTCCGACTGCGACTCGCCGACAAGTTCGCCCACGCGATAGATGCGCCCAGTCAGTGGTTGCCCAAGCGCATCGGCTTCGAGCGTCTCACGAGAGAGGATCTCGTTGGCGAGCTCACGCGAAAGTTCGAGTTGACTGTCGGTGACGATGGAACCCGTGCGAATCCACGGTCCACCAAGCGCTCCACCAAGGAGCGCGACGACCGCGACCCCGAAGAGGATCTGACACTTGTTCGCGAGTGAGATACCCTGCGCCACGGGCGGCGATTCTACTCGTAAGCCCAGACAGTCCCGCGAGCGCAGCCAAGGCCAGTGAGAACCCTCCATGTTTCGACCAGGCACCGATGAGACCAATGTCCAGTACGAGGATGTCCTCTGCAACTTCTGCAGGCGTTCGTGGGATCCCGATGACCCGACGCGTCCGCTCATCGAAGGTCATCATGGAAGCCACCTCTGCGGCGAGTGCCTCGCGCTGGCCTACCAAGCGGTGGTCTTGGAGAACAAGAGCGATCGCGTCGCGGGTGTCGCCTGCACCATGTGCCTTGAAGAACGAGACGACGAGTGCTGGCGAAGTCCCGAGTTTCATGACGCCGTCTTGTGTCGTCGCTGCGTGAAGCAATCGGCGACGGCACTCGAGAAGGACAAGGACTACCAGTGGACGCGGCCGAAGCAGGTGGAGGGTGCCTGACGCGGCGACTTGCCTCAGCACCTCTGATGAAGTTGCCTTTGCCGATGGGTTTGCAGCCGCCCTTAGCGCTTGACCAGCGTCATCGCATGAAACGGTCGACCTTCACGGCGGAACTTCCGCTCGAAGTTGGTGCCCACGAGCTCGCCTTCACCCGCACTGGCTGGTCGCGCAAAATCGCGGCGCTCAAAGAGCTCCTGCGCGCGATCGACATGTTCGACATCCCATTGCCAGAGCTCGTCGTGGTCGGTCACGATCCGAAGTTCGCCCTGCGGACAGAGCACGCGATGAAACTCGCGCAGCGTGTGATCCTGCACCACGCGTCGCTTGTGGTGACGCGACTTCGGCCATGGGTCACTGAAGTAAAGATGAATGACCGAGGCGATCGCATCGGGCGTGCGACCACGCAGAAAGTCGGTCGCATCGCCGCGCAGCACCTTCACATTGGTCAGTCCAACGCGTCGCACGCGATCGGCGGCGTAGGCCCAGAACTCCCCAGCCCACTCGATACCGAGGAAGTTGGTGTTGGGCTCGAGTACCGCCTGCTGAAGCAGAAAGGTCCCCTTGCCCGAACCAATCTCGATCTCGAAGCGACGGCTCGGCTCTGCAAACCAGGCGCGCGGATCAAAGGCGAGTTGCGCACGCGCAGCTTCGACCGTGGCTGCATCAGGCAGCGGCGGCAATGCACTCATCTCAACGCCCGCGGCACCAGGAACCAGTTCGCGTCCATGACCGAGCCCGAAACTCATGGCGTTGCAGCCACGGGCTTGAGCAGCCACAGGCGAGGTGGGAGCGCAGCGACCTCTTCACCAAATCCCGCGCGGGTGGCCTCAGGAATCTGTGGTGCGGGACCCTTGGTCACGGTTTCCACAACCCACGCAACCATCTCCGCAAGTGCCTTCGGATCGAAAGTCGTTTCAATCGCGCCGTACTCGTCGGGCATCCCTGTGGTCGCGGGCTGGAAGAGGTGATTGAGCCCTTCGTAGCGACGCGCGGTCACGGGTGCGCCTGACTTCGCCGCGATGCTCTCGAGGAGCGGCGCGTTGGCGTCGACAACCACTTGCACATCTTTGCTACCCCACATCGCAAGCGTGGGCATTTCGAGGCGCGTCAGCACAGGAGCTGGATCAAATCGAATGAACTCCACCATCCACGGATCGGTGAGTTGTCGCATCGCTCCGTCGATGATCGGCGCGAGTTCGGCGTCACTGGGAAGCGGCTTCTCCACGAGGGCCAACTGCGATCGGACCAGCGCCTCGACGAAGGGACGCAGCGCCGAAGCGTCGCGGTACTGCTCAATCGCGCGCATCACCTCGGCATGAGCGACGATCGCGACGACCACCTTCTCAGGTGGCAACGCAGCGACTTCGTACATCTTGGAAGTTTGGCGCGCGAGGGTTGCAGCGCCCGATTCCGCGGGCGGCGCGAGCAAGACTGTGAAGGCCAACGGCGAAACGGGCGTGTCGCCCGCGTTCTGCCAGAGCGCAACGATCGGTGCAATCATCGCGCCTTCGCTGTGACCAACCATGCCGACGCGCGCGGGATCGATCGACGGTTGTCGCTTGAGCCACTGGCTCGCGATGTCCGCGTCGCTCGCGAGGTCGAGCGTCGTCGCACCCGCAAAGGTGCCCGTCGAGGCGTCCACACCGCGATCGTCGTAGCGCAAGACCGCGACGCCTGCACGCGCCAGCGCGTCGGCGATCACTGCAAATGGCTTGTGCCCAAGCAGATCTTCATCGCGATTCTGCGGGCCCGAACCCGTCACCATCACGACAGCAGGCACGAGGCCCTTTCGTGCGAGTTGCTGCGAGGTCGGCAGCGTGAGCGTGCCACCGAGCGTGTGTCCTGCAGGATGCTCGATGCGAACATCGGCGTTGGTGTACGGAAACGGCGGCTTCGGTTCCTGCGGTCGACGCGCTGCGGCCAGCGCAGCGCCCTCGACATGGGTGAACCGAATGTTGCCTCGAAAGGTGCCCTGCGAGAAGGATCCTTCAAGCACGCGCATCTCCGCATCGGGAACCAACACCATCGTTGCGATGGTGCCAACGGGCATGTGGACCGTGAATCCTGCGGCGCTCTTCACGACTTCGACAGGGAGATCCCGAACCCCTTGCGAAACCACATCCATCGCGCCACACCATCCGTGTGGTCCTTCGCCGAGAGCGAGCCGCATCGCGACCGCGCTGCCAGCGACTTCGAGCGCGCCCTCGTAGACCTTCGTGTTTGGCAGCTCACTCGCAAGATCGACGCGCCGCATCGACCAGATGAGGACCTGTTGCGCAGCCGCACCTCCAGGCGCCAAGGTCGTCATCGAACCACGGATCGACTGCCCTTCGTCCGCGAGCGATCCCTCAAAACGCCCTTGTTTGCCGCCAGAATCGAGCGTGAAGGCAAGATCGGTTTCGGTGGAGACGACCGAGATCGCCGACTTTGCGAGCGCCCCAGCGGGCAGCATCGTTACGGCAATCTCAAGCCCAGGACCAGGTGTACCACTCGCGCTCCGCACCACCACCGAAACAGGAATGGTGTACCCCTGCTTGCCGTTGGTTGGTTGGCTCGCGATCGTTCCCATCCACGCGCCCGTCCAACCGTGATCGAGAGGAACCGCAGGAGTGGCTGCCGGCGTCGCTGGTGTCGGAGGCGTCTGCGCCGCGGGAGCGCTCGAGGAGAGCACGATGGCAAGCGCAGCCAGGAACACGCAGCGTGCGCGACCCGTGAACACTCGGACTGCAAGACCTCGACGCATTACTCGAAGCATGAGACGGCTCCTCGATCAAGGGTGACGCGCCTGCGGACTCTGCGCCGCCTTCGGCAGCGCCTTGCGCACGCGCTGTTCAGGAACGGATCGTTCGACCAAAGCGGTCGACGCGAACAATCAGCCTTCGGACTTCGGTGCGGCGCCGCGCGGAGCACGCGCTGGCGGGCGCTCGCCCTCGGGACGACGCCAATCCATGCGCTTCCCGTCGGCATGGAGCAATTCGAGGTCGTAGTAGAGCCGCTGGTCGGGCTCGAAGAGATGGACGACGATGTCGACGAAATCGACGACCACCCAAGTGGTGCTGTCGTCGGAATTGGTGCGATACGGATGTTGGCCGCGCGCCTTGCCGAGATCTTCGATCTCCTGCGCGGAGGATCGCATCTGTCGCTGACTCGTTCCCGAGCCGATGACGACGAAGTCGCAGACTTGGCTGCGGCCGCGCACATCGAGCAACAACACATCGCTGCATTTCGAGTCGGAAAGCGTGCGGGCGATCTCGACCGCGAACGCGCGAATCGACTCTGCATCAGATGTACTGCGTGAACGCATGCGTGGACTTGTCTGCTAGGAGCAATGAAGTGCCCACACGCGAGAGCCGCGCGAGGCCTCCAACACTCAGAAGCGCTTAGAAGCCGCCACCGCCGCTGCGTGCGCCCGTGCGACCCTTGGCTTCGGGCTTCTTGGGACGGCCACCACCCTGGCGATCAGCGCCGGGGCGAACTGGACGCGGCTCATGACGGCGAGCGTCACGGCGATTGCGCTCCGATGGCTTCTCGTAGTGCTGGTTGCGCTTGACATCCTTGATCAAGCCTTCCTTCTCGCAGAGCTTCTTAAAGCGTCGGAGCATCTG
This sequence comes from Planctomycetaceae bacterium, assembly GCA_947490615.1. Lineage (GTDB taxonomy): Bacteria > Planctomycetota > Phycisphaerae > Phycisphaerales > SM1A02 > QWPT01. Next base: position 450,117 of record CANLHK010000001.1, read on the forward strand.
CTCTACGGATTCGCCACTGCGGGCCTTGATACGGATCGCCATCTGAATTCAGTTCCTTCGTGAGGGTTGCAACTGTCGAGTCGTCTATTGGACACGAATCCTCGCGGACGGTCAAGGCGACGACGCGCGTGAAGTGGTCCGTGAAGAGCGTTTCGTGCGACTTCGAGGCCGCCTTCGCTGCGACACTTCCTCGCGACGGCTCACCCGCCAACACCCAGCAGCCAACCGAGTGTTCCCACTGCCGCCTGAACTCGCCCTGCAGGACTATCCTGCCTGCCCGTGCCCCTCATTATCGACACATACAACGTGCTCCATGTGACGGGAGTCCTCCCTGGGGAGCTCGCGGTGGAGGAGCCTGAGGGACTCGCGCGGCTCATCGGCGTTAGTCGGTTTGCGTCGGAGGCGGTGTGGCTGATCTGTGATGGCGTGCCGCGCGGCGCGAGTCGACTTGGGCGCATCGTGATTGAGGGCGCCGGCCACGGTCGCAGTGCTGACGATCATCTCCTGGACTTCCTCAAGCGCAGCAGCGCGCCTCGTCGCGTGACGGTGGTGACGAGCGATCGCGCGATTCTCAAGCGCGCCAAGACCCACGGTGCCGCCTGCCTCAAGAGCGAGGAGTTCCTCGCCATGCTCGGGCACGATGCCGAGCAGACGCGGCGAAAGAAACCCCAGCAAAGTCATCCGCGAAAGTCTGTGCCGCTCAACAGCCGCGAGGTCGCGGGATGGACCGCGCTCTTTGCGATCACCGCTGAACAAGCGGCGATTCAAGGCGCGCCCGCTCTTCCTCCGCGCACCGCCGCGACGAGCCGTGCCAACGATCGCGCGCTCGAGCAGTTTCTTGAAGCAACGAAGGACCTCGCCGATCCGCTCTCGATCCTTGACGCGCTCGCAGGCCGCGATCTCCTTGATGCCCTCGGTTCGATCGACGACGCTACGCTGACCACGCTGATGCAGCAGCACGAGCCTTCGGTCTTGAAGGACGGCGCGCGCATCGGAGGTCGAAAGCGCAAGCCCAACCCACGAGGCGGCGCCTGACGGAGAACGCGATGAGCACAGGCCACGGTCCGACTCCCTCGATCGACTTTGATCATCCGCCTGCGGATCCGCTGCCGCTGTTTGTCCAGTGGTTCGACGAGGCCCAGCGCCTCAACACGCCGAACCCCAACGCCATGATGCTCGCGACCGTCGATGCCGATGGCGCGCCAAGTGCGCGCATCATGCTCCTGCGCGGCATCAGCAAGGACGGCGCGCGGTTCTTTACCAACCGCCTGAGTCGTAAGGGCCGCGCCCTGACGGCCAACCCGCGCGCAGCCCTGCTTTTTCACTGGGATTCGCTCGATCGGCAGGTCCGCATCGAAGGCACGGTGACACCCACGAGTGATGCCGAAAGCGACGAGTACTTCGCGCAGCGTCCCGCTGACAGCAGGATCAACGCGTGGGCCAGCGCCCAGAGCGAGCCTGTGGCCAGTCGCGCGGAGCTTGAGCAGAGAGCTGAGGCGCTGCGCGCACGCTTTCTTCCCACTGGTGATGTGCCGCGTCCGCCACACTGGGGTGGCTACCTCGTGAGCCTTGACCGCATCGAGTTCTGGCAAGGCGACAAGTACCGCTTCCATGATCGCGTGGTCTACACGCGACGCGTTGACGGCGGCTACGACGCGACGCGACTCTGTCCTTGATCAGCTGTCGCCGCGAAAGACATCAAAGCGCACCGTCGTTCCTTCGACAGCCCAATCGGGCTGCGCGAGGATCGGCGAATCGTCGCCGCGCTTGAGGACCACGCGCTGACGCGCACAGCGACGCGCTGCAGCGAGAAGCAACGCAGCGTCCTCATCCACGCCGACGAGTTCGCGCAGCAGCACCATCTCCTTGCGCGGCAGTGCACTCTTCTTGCGCTTACTCGGAAACATTGGATCCAGCACGATCGCATCAGGCGCGGCGTCGGTTCGCGCGCGTTGGTCGAGCCACTCGCGCGCATCAGCATGCACCACACTGAGACGATCTTCGAGGAGCGCGCAGAGTCGCGGGTCGCGTTGCGCGCGAGCCAATCCGTCCTCGGCGACGCGGTAGACCTCGAGTGATCGCTCGACAGCAACCACGCGAAAACCCGCAGCGGCAAGCAGAAAGGCGTCGCCGAGCAATCCCGCAGTCGCATCAACCACGGTCGCCGCATCACCAAGAGCTTTGACGATCGGCATGGCGCGCGCTTCGGCGCGTCCGCCTCGCAAAGAGATCGACGCAAGGTCGCAATGCACGCCTCGGCCTTCGCGCTCACCAACGCGGCGCAGCTCGAGGTACGAACTCGGATCGTCGCTCAACCCAACGCGCACCACTTCGAAGCCGCTCACACCTTCGACAACCCATGCTCGAGGTCGTTCCAGAGATCCTCGACATGCTCGATGCCAACCGAGAGTCGCACCAAGGCATCACTGATGCCAAGCTCAGCGCGCATGGCTTCAGGCACGCTCGCGTGGGTCATGATCGCGGGATGCTCAATGAGACTCTCGACGCCGCCGAGACTCTCGGCGAGTGCGAAGAGGTGGACATTCTCAAGGAAGCGACGGCTCTCGGCCATGCCGCTTCCGCTACCCGACTTCAAGAAGATGGTGATCATCCCGCCGTATGCAGGCTTGCCATCAAGGCGCATCTGTCGCGATGCCAACGCATGTTGCGGATGACTCGCGAGGCCTGGATACACGACCTTGGCAACCTTTGAGTGCTTCTCGAGTCGCCGCGCGAGTTCCAGTGCGCTCGCGCAGTGGCGTTCCATGCGCACATGCATGGTCTTGAGTCCGCGCAACGAGAGATACGCATCGAAGGGACCCATGACGCTGCCGATGGCGTTCTGCAGGAAACGCAGGCGTTCCGCGAGTTCCGCGCTTCCCGTCACCAACGCGCCGCCCACGGTGTCGGAGTGGCCACCGACATATTTGGTGGTCGAGTGCATGACGATGTCCGCGCCGAGTTCGATCGGACGCGTGAGCATTGGCGTGGCAAAGGTGTTGTCGACGACAGAGATCGCGCCCGCCGCGCGAGCTTGCGCGCAGATCGCCGCGACATCAACGAGCTTGAGCGTTGGATTCGTCGGAGTCTCGAGCCACACCATGCGCGGCTTGTGCTGACGAATCGCCGCCTCAGCCTTCGTGGCGTCGCTCAAGTCCACATGCACGACCTTGTAGCCTGCGCTGCGCTTGCGCACGCGATTGAGCAGTCGATTCGTGCCGCCGTACACATCGTCCATGCACACGATGGTGTCGCCGCAGTCCATGAGTTCGAGCGCGGTGCCGATTGAGGCGAGTCCTGACGCGAAGGCAAAACCTCCGCAGGTTCGCTCGGACTCTTCGGACAAACCCGAACGCTCCAAAGAGGCAATGCAACGCTCGAACGCGAAGCGCGTCACATTGTGGCTGCGCGAGTACTCAAAGCCCTTGTGGACGCCAGGCGATTCCTGCACGAAGGTCGAGCTCGTGTAGATCGGCGGCATCACCGCGCCTGTGGTGGGGTCGGTGTGTTGGCCACCATGAATGCAGTCGGTCGCGAGGTGCGACGCGGAGGTCTGCGAGGGCGTGGACGCGGAATGCTGGGTGACGGTCGACATGCGAAGTCCCTGTCGGATCCTGAGATCAAAGCTGCTTGCGCAGATAGTTGATGAGGTCAATCTTGGTGATCAGGCCGTAGAAGTGCTTCTCGTCGGCCACCACTGCCACGCGGTCGGCGCGGAAGATCGGCAGCAGATCGTTGGCGCTGGCGGTGGGTCGCACCGTCTCAACACGACTGGTCATGAAGTCCGCGACGGGCTTCGCTTCGCATCCGCGATCGCGCACCAACGCCATGAGGACATCAGTCTCGTCAAGAATGCCGACGACGCGATCCGATTCGTCGACCACCGCCATTTGCGAGATCGAGAACATCCGCATGCGCTTGATCGCCTGCAGAATGGGGATATTCGGCGTGAGGCAGAAATCCTCGCGCTCAAGATGGCGTCGCGCGATGAGGTCGCGGATGTCGCCATAGGTCGGTCGCTGGATGAAGCCGTTGTCCACCATCCAGAAGTCATTGAACATCTTGGAGAGGTACTTGGCCCCGTTGTCGCAGATGAGCGTCACGACCCGCTTGGGTTCCTTCTGCTCGCGGCAGTAGTGCAGCGCTGCGGCAAACAGAGTTCCGACCGACGAGCCCGCGAGCACTCCTTCTTTGCGGAGCAGTTCGCGCGCGGTATGGAACGCTTCGGCGTCGGAAATCGCGTAGGCCTTGGTCACGAGGTCGAGGTGGAGGATCGACGGAATGAAGTCCTCACCGATCCCTTCGACGAGCCATGATCCTGGCGTGACTTTGCGGCCTTCGTTGACCAACGGTGCGAGGATCGAGCCCACTGGGTCAGCGAGGATGATCTCGCAGCGCGGATTGCGCTCCTTGAGGAACTTGCCGACACCGCTGACGGTTCCACCCGAACCAACGCCCGCGACGAACGCATCGATGCGCCCGTCCATTTGCTCCCACATCTCTGGAGCAGTCGTCTCATAGTGCGCCTGCGGATTGGCCTCGTTGGCAAACTGGTTCACATAGAACGCATCGGGATCATCCTTGGCGATCTTCTCGGCGACATCTTGGTAGTACTCGGGATGGCCCTTGGCGACATCGCTGCGGCTCAGGACGACCTCGGCACCCATGGCGCGCAGATGTGAGATCTTCTCATCGCTCATCTTGTCGGGCACCACGACGGTCAGTCGGTAGCCCTTCTGTCCCGCCACGAGCGCTAGAGCGAGTCCCGTGTTTCCTGCGGTGGCCTCGACGATGCGACCGCCCTTCTTGAGTTTGCCCGAACGCTCTGCGGCATCGACCATGGTGACCGCGATGCGATCCTTGATCGAGTTGCCGGGGTTCATCGACTCCATCTTGACGAAGAGCTGGCATGGCCCCGTGTCGATGCGGGTGATCTCCAGCATCGGCGTGTTCCCGATCATGTCGAGGATGTTTCGAAAGACGGGTGCCGTGGCCTGCGCGGAAGTCATGGTCTACGGAGTGTACAGAAGCAACCCTCGGTTGCTTGCGAGGGCAAGTCGCGCAGGTATCCTCAAACCATGCCGCTGCTCGCCGTGCTCCTTCTCGCAACGACGAGCCCAATCCTCGCGCGGCTTGCCCCGCCGCCTGACCTGCTCGCGGGGCCGAAAGTCGCTGCGCCGACCGCAGATTCTGCCGCGAAGCGCCCCACGCTGGTGACGCGCGGATTCGATGGCGAGATCATTCGGCTCGGACCTGAGCCTGGTGTCGATGCGCTGCGGGCGCTGGTCAACGCTGGCGGCGAATGGGCGCTCGACGAGGCCGAGCTTCGCGCCATCGACGCAGTGGCTAACGCGCGCGCGGGTGCACTCGACACGCTGCTGCGAGAAAATTACGAGCTGCTCTTCTCACTGCAAGGTCTTGGCGCACGCGCCAACTCAGCGACCATCGCAGGGCGCGCTGCGGCGCTCTTGGAGTTGGGAAGCGCCATGCGTCGGTTCACTCCCTACTTTGAGCGCGGCGGGTTTCTCGATGAGTTCGCTCGCCTCCCCGGTGTGCGCGCCACGACGGTGGAACAGGCCAAGGCACTTGAGAAGCGCTACATCGACGCGCTGGTTCGAACCGAGCTTCGCCGCGTCAACGAACAGCGCGACAAGTTGGGCGCCGCGAAGAACGATGGCGAGTTTGGCATTCGCGTGAAGCTGCGGCTTGAGCACTTCGGCGCACTCATCAAAGAGGCGATTGAGCGCAAGGTCGCGCTCGGCGAAGCGGAGTTCCAGGAGTTTGCGCAGAAGCTCAACCTTGATGGCACCACGCAAGAGAAGGTGAAAGCGGAACTCACGCCGCTGTTCCTCGCCGACCTCGCGGGAAAGTCCACACCAGCGATGCGGATGGAGGTCTTCACCAAGGTCTACGCGATGTTGACGCCCGACCAACGAAGAGCGCTGCTTGCGCATCTTGCGGAGCGCAAAGTGCCGACTCCGCCGCCAACGCCAGAGCGGTCTCTTCCCAACGACGAGATGGCACCCTCGAGCCAGCCCACCGACACGCCGTGACGCGTGTGGTTAGCTGTTTCCGCTCCATTTTCCATTGCGCCACCACGCCCTTGCGGGATCGACACGCCAGGTCGACTGGGGATCGCTCAGGTCGATCTCGATCAGCGGCTCATCGTTGTAGAGCGCGAGGTCGACGCCTGGCGCGCGCAGATCACCGCTGCGCAGCGCAAGCTCCACCAACATGCCTTGCACGACCATGCTTTCGTCTGAGAGCGGAGGCCCGCCCGTCGGCATGTTGGCGCACTCGCTGCGAAAGACATCGGCACCACCAGCAAGCGCCTCACCGACGCGCTCGAGGAGCGCGTCGGAGTTGTCCTGCTTGAGCACATTGAGCGCCTTGCGCCCTTCACCTCGACGGTGGTAGCTGATGGCACGCGCGAGCGATTCAAGTTGCGCGGGCTCGGGCGCGATGTCGCGTCGCTCGATCCCCTTGCCGCCAACCAACTCCGCGCCAGCTGTGGCGCGCGCGCGCTCGGCGTCATCGGTCGCGACTGAGGCCAGCGCAAGCATGGCGCTGCGGCCAAGCCGTGCTGCATCGAGCGCGCCCGCGAGTCCGAAGAGCTCTCGCGCGAGGATGCGTTCATCTTCGGTGGTCGCGGCGTCGGCGACTTCTTCGCCGAGATCGAGATAGTCCATTGGTCGCACAGGATCGAGCCGAGCGAGTCGCACTTCCCAACGCGATGACGCGGCCTGCTGCACGCGCGGTGATGCAAGGGCCAGCGTGGTCGACAGCAACATGGCGACGCTGAGCAACAAGACGGAGCGCATCGTGAAGAACCGTTGTGGGTGCATGGCGTGAGTCATCCGTTGCTCCGTTCGGTGGCCTTTGGTGCGAGACTCTCGCCCAAGATCCCCAGCATCGCATCGACATCGCCCTGAATCTGCGCAGAGGCACTCTGCCCGCCCGCGCGTGCGCGGCGTGCGGCCGTGAGCAACTCGGTGAGCTTCGATCGAAGCGCTGGTTGACGCGCCGCCACGAGCATCGCTGCGTAATCCACCAGCGCGGCCGACTCCGCGGCCATGCGTTGGGTCACGCTGATGGCCAGCGAACGCCGTGCGTTTCGCAGCCGCTCGATCTCGTCAATGGTCGTGGGAAACGGTTCAGCAAGGAAACGACTGGCCGCTTCGACTCGCAGCGCGTCCACGAGCCCTGAGAGCGAACGATCGGGTCGCGTCGACAGGACCGAACTTCCTTCGTGTCCGCCAAACGCCACCGCCAACGCGGTCGCCTGCGTGGCGATCTCAGCGCACGCAGCGTCGATGGCGTTCTCGCCGCTGTCATCGAGTTCGTAAATCTTGTCCAACAGCGCACGGCGTCCCTCGGAGACCCAGTCGCGGCCAGCGACCGACGCGCCCGAGAGTTGTCCGACAAAGATTCGACCATCCTCTGACACACCCGAGTCCGCCAGCGCGTCGAGCGTTGCACGCAGGACTTCGCGCCCATTGGCGTACTTCTCAAGAAGCACGCTGCACAGCTCAGCGCGCACATCAGCTTGGCCGCCGCGCAGCGCCTCGCTTGCCGCGATGCGCGCATCGATGGGTCCGAGGTCGCCCGCGGCTGGTCGCGCGCGCAAGGTGCGAATCGCTTCGAGCCGCGACTTTGAATCGCGCGCCTTCCACTCATCTGCAAACGAGCCATCGGGAATGCCTGTGCTCTGCAATCCCGAACGCAATCCGCTTGGTGACGCGATCCAATCCTTTGCTTCGCGCTCGCTGATGCCCTCGGTGACGCTCACCGCGAGCTTGGACATCTTCTCATCGTCGCGCTCGTAGGCACGAACAAGGCGAGCCAACGCAAGACTCGCTGCAGCGTTGCATAACCGCTCTGAGGTGTTTCCACTTGGAAGCGCGCGCACCGCGGCGAGTTTGGTCTTCCACAGTTCGAGTTGCGAAGTTTCGACGCTGATCGCCTCGCCGATGGAGGTCACGGTGACGCGCGGAAACGCCTTGTCCACTCGCTGCGCGAGCACGGTGCGGGCCGCCGAATCGGCGTTGGTCGCGAGCACGAGATCGGGCCCGTACCACGCGATCCCAAGATCGGCATCGAGCAAACTCGTAAAGACCCAGATGCGCGTCGGTGGAATCTTCGCGTCGACAAGCCACGCGCCGAGTGCGGTGCGCACAGCGTCGGCTTCTGCACCGCGGCCCGTGAAATCAAGCGATCGAATGAAGTACGCCAGCGCATCGACGATGGGACCCGGCTGATCGAGCGCACCAGGCGCGCGAAGCACGGCGTCGATGGCGGCGGTCAAGGCGCGAATGCGCAGTCGCGGCGAACGACTCGCGGCAAACACCGCTTCGTTCCAGCGCGCCACATCTTCGAGCGTGCTCGAGCCGAACACCAGCTGTTCTGCCAGAAGCGGGGCTGACGCGACCAGCGAGTCAATCGCTGCAGAGGCAAAGGGATCTTCGATGGTGCCGCGCGGAATGGGAATGCTGCGCAACCGCATCTCTTCACGCGCGGCCGTCGCCACCTCAGGACTCTGCGAGGGATCGAGCGCGATACTCGCAAGGCAGCCCGCGCCAAACGCCAGTCGCCATTGCCGCTGCCACGGAGGGAGCGCGCGTTGGCCAGTGGCGCTCGCCGAACCAGGCACGAGTTGCATCACGCGGCGCAGACTGTCGGCGCCCTGCGCAACGCGAACCACGCTGCCGAACGCGCGCACGGCGTCGTTGCGATAGCCGCCCGCTGCGGGCCAGGAGTCCGCCGCGAGTCCCAGCGCGCGCTCCATCAATCCAAGCGCGCGAGTCGACTCCGACGAACCTTCAACACGGCCGCCGCCCGCGGCCAGCGCCCGCGCCGCTTCATCGAGATCGACGAGCCACACCGCAGCGCCGCTGGCCGCCTCGGCGACTGATCCAGGCGTTGGTGTGGCGACAAATCCAGGTGGACGCGGGAACTTCGCGGGCGCAGCCAACGCCGCGATGGGACCAATCGGCTTTCCGTTGGCGTCGACATCGCCCTGCGTTCTCGCAACTGCCTGCTCGGTCCCCTTGCTGTCGGGTGCGCCGCTTGTTGCGACATCAGGCGTGTTTCCAGAACCAGCGGATGAATCGCCGCCATCATTCCAGAAGAACAGGTAGCCAAGCGCGGCCATCCACGAGAGCGCGAAGATCGCAAACGCAGCAATCAAACGCGCCTGCGAAGCTGCGGTGTGCCCGCCGACTTCATCGCGCAACACATCGTTGATGCGCGTGAAGACGCGCTCGACAGCGCCCTCGGCCGCGTCGATGCCGCCGCGATGCTGCGTGCCCATCCACGACGAGCGGGCGGAGTCGCCGACATCGCCCATCGCGCTGCGCATTCCTTCGCCTTGCGAGAGGAACTCGGTGAGCCCGAGCACCACGCGCTCGAGATCGCCGATCGAGATCTGGTAGTCCTCGGCGATGGTCGCAAGGCGCTTCGCGCTCGTCGCGTTCCATCCACCGCTTACGACTAGGACCGCGAGGGCCACGCGATCAAACTCGGTGAGGTCGTCCGACGAGAGCCCGATGCCCGGCTTACTCACCGCGGAAGGCGCTACAACGACCTGCTTGACCTTCGACGCAGCGTCCATCGATTGCGAGCGAAGTCGCACTGCCGCACGGCGCGCCGCGATGGGATGGAGCGGACCCTTTCCTGAGAGAGCGAGTTCGGCCTGCAACCGATCGGCGGCGAGTTCGAGTTGTTGCAACAAACGCTTGGCTTCGAGTCCACCAGCCAGCGGGTGACGCGCGATTTCGTCGGCGCGTCTTTCAAGCGCGGCCTCAATCTGTCCGCTCTTCAAGGCGTCTTTCGGCAACGCCAAGAGCGTGCGATCGTCGGGCGACTTCACCTCAAGACCAAGGAAGCGTCGTTCGGGAGTCACACTCATGGTGCAGCTCCTTCGCTTGGAGCGGGCGCATCACTTGGCGCGGCGGCAGGCGAGGCCGCGGGGAGCGCGCGCTCAACATCGAGGATGCGCGTGCGATAGGGCTCGGGGCCGAGATCGGGATAGAGCGCGCGATATTGCGAGAGCACTGCGCGCGCACGATCGGGCGCGAACTTCGCCAAGACGCGGATCTGGTCAACCTTGGCGTTGAACCACGGCTCGGTGCGCGGCGGCAATCCGCTGACGAGCATGCGCAACAGCTCGGCCGCGCGCTCCTCATTGCCTGCGTGTTCTGCAAAGAGCGCCGCAGAGCGCAGCAGCGTGCCATCGTTGGGTCGCGTCTTCAGTTGGAGCTCAGCGAGCACCAGTCCGCGCTTGGACTGCGCGGGATCGTTGTTGGAGCGCACAAGCTCGCTGCGCGCATCGAGCAGGATCGCCGCAATCTGCGCGAGCGCCTGCGCGTCAGGCGCCCCGGGCACCAAGGCCACTTCCACACCGCCAGCGCGTTCAAAGATCGCATCACCCGCGCGCACGATGCACGCGACATACGCACCGCGCTCGGGAGCGGTGTTGGCCACGGCGCGCCGCTTGCCTTCGGCGCCACGAATCGCCAGACGCAGCGCTGCATCGGCCCACAACTTGGTGGCTTCAGGCTTCTCGAAAGGCGCGAGCGCCGCATCGACATCCGACCATCGATCCGAGAGCATCGCCAGTTGCAACGCGCGGTAGGCGAGCTCTTCCTCGGCTTCGCGGCGATCAAACTGCCCCGCGGCCGCGGCTTTGTCGAGGCCTTCGAGCATCACGGTCGCCAACTGCGTTCCGCGCACTTCAGGAGCAAGAAGAACTTCGAGCGACTGCCGTGCGATCGCTGTGCTCGATGCAGGCAAGCCTGTGACGGGATCTACGGGGAGTTCGCCAAGGACCGCGATGTAGCGTCGACCCGTTTCTTCGCGCGGCTCCTTGCCTGCGCGGAAGGTGCGGTAGAGACCCTCGAGTGCTTGGCGGCGCGACACCAGCCAATCCTTACTCTCGGGACGAATGCGCAGGAGCTCCGTCACATCAGTGGCCGTCGGCTCCGCCATCGCAGCAACCTTGCGCACGAGCAATTCTGGCACATGATCGCTGCCTGGGAAGCGCGTGAGGAAGACATCAACGCGACGCTGCAATTCGATGTCGAGCGCGGCGCGTTCCGCGGGAACGGTGTTCTTGCGACGCGCATCATCGAGTGAGAGGATGGAGAACCGCGACGCGTCTTCCGCGCGATCACCCACGGAATCGGTCGAGACGAGTTCGAACTCTGCAGCAGCTTCGGCAAATCGTCCCGCGCCGCGCAGACTCCACGCATGCATCAGGCGACAGGAGAGCAGTGCCTCTTCGAATTGCTTGGCATCTGGGGCAGCGAGCGCGAGTTTCAATGCCGCCGCTGCAGCGTCCGAAGCGCGAACGACTGGCTCCGATTCGAGTTTGGTCTTGTCGGATCCCGCCGCAGCGATGGCGGTTTGCGACTCTTCATAGAGACGCACCGCGCGCACATAGAGCCCGACAAATCCAGCGGTCGCGCCCTCGGCACCCGCCTCGTCGCCGAGAATGCGCTCGCCGTACTTGTTCACGAGATCGCGAATCGCCGAGAGATCACGCTTGGCGGCGAGTAACGCAATTGCCTCGCGCAGAAGCTTCTCAGCGTCCGCATCCCCGCGGCCCTTCTCGACGGCGCGTGACGCAGCGACGCGTGCCCAGTTCGCAGCGTCGATGCGCGGAGAAACTTGCGTGAGCAACTCGCGCGCCGTCGCAAACGCGCGCGCCTCAAGCGCAGCCACGAGCGACCAACCCACGCGCACTTCGCGCACCGAAGCAATGGTCTCGGTGTGGTCAAGCAAATCGAGCCAGCGCGCCGCTTCGGCGTATCCGCCCGTCGGCGCTTTCGCCAAGGCAAGACCGAGGAGTGCACTGGCGTAGAGCTCATCGGCGCGCAGCGGCTCGGAAACTTCGCTCGGAAGCAACTTGCCGTCGCGCGCTCCGAGCAGCGGAAGAAACACCGTCGCGGCACGATCGGAGTCTTTGCTGTCGTCGCGCAGGAAACCGCGGTAAACAAGGCTCCACGCAGCGAGGTAACGCGAGACACCCGCAAGCGAACTCGCGCGGTCCTTCTCCTCCTGCAACGCTTCGGCCTTCATCGGATCGTCGGAGTCGATCCTGCGATCGATGTCCATGGCGCGCTTGTCGGCGCGCGTGGCGATCTCAAGCAACCCTTCGATCTGTTGCGAAAGCGCGTTGGCAGCTTCGACGGCATCTCCTGGCATACCCGCACGAATCGCCTCGGCGACGCGCGCCGCGCTGCGATAGCGCGCCCGTGCCGCGGCCACGCGCAGCGTGTCACCTTTGGCGCTTTCGATTCCCGTTGCCAGCGCGTCGGCGCGCCGCAGCAGAAACGCCTGCGTACTCGGGTCTGTGCTGTTGTCGAGCATCCGCGCAAAGAGATCCGCCAAGCGATCGATGAGTTGCGCCTTCTCCTCGCCTGAGGCTGCGCCCGCGAGTTGCTCGATGCGAAGCGCGGCAAGCGAGTCGAGTCCGTGCCCGTCGAGATACTCAAGGAGTTCATCCGCGCGCACCGGCGCCGCAAGAGCGCAGGCCAGCGCCAGCGCGCCAATCCAACGAGACGCCCGCTGCACGCGGCAACGCGTCGTGTTGGTGATTCGTGAAGTTGCGTCACTTGGCTGGCACATAGGTCACCGCTTCAAAACCAACATCACGCGCCACCTGAATCGCCGTCGCCGCTGAACCAACATCGACACCTGGGTAGACGCGCACAAAGAGCCCGCGCTCACGCGGAAGAAGTTGCAAGGCCAACGCGAGCGACGCACGATCCGCGTGATCGCTCGAACCGACACGAAACACCGTGTTTTCTCCTACGCGCAGCACTTCCACGATCTGTGGCTCGAGGTCGTCCTTGGCGTCGGTCCCCTGCTGCACGCGGAGATTCGGCGAAAGTTTCGACTCGTTGGAACCCGCGCCTGTCGTGAAGATGAAGAACGACAGGAGCAAGAAGGTCGCGTCGATCATCGACGCGAGGTTCAGCTCAGGCTTGCGGTCGCCACCAGAACGCTTGAAGCGCATCTCAGCGACCCCTTTCGGTGGCCAGTCGAATGGCGGTCAGCCCGCGAGAGCTGAGGTGATTGAAGACCTCATTGAGCCGAACCGCGTCACACTTGCGGTCGGCGCGCACCAGCGGCTTCAGCGCATCGACACCGCCCGCGCGGGTGATCGCTTGATCGACCAGGCGATCAAGCGCCTCCAACGAGAGCGTCTCGTCGTTGACCACGACGCTTCCGTCCGCGAGCAGATTGATGGTGAGTCCCGCTTGCTCGCGATCTTCGGTCTCTTCGCCCTTCTCCTTGGGAAGATCGAGTGTTTCCCGCGTCGCCTGCGCCATCTGCGCGGTGACGAGGAAGAAGATCAACAACTGAAACACGATGTCGATCATCGGCGTCATGTCGATGTTGACGCTTCGGTTGGATTGACGGGTGTTTCGGAAGTTCACGGTGAAATCCTCGGTCGCACAGGAGTGATCCGCCTTCAGCGATTCACTTGGTCGGCTTGCGTCCGCTCTTCTCGACGAGCGTCACGATTTCCTCGGCGTTCGCGGCGCATTCACCCGCGAGCGCATCGACGCGGTTGCGCAGGTAGCCGTAGATCGACACACACGGAATCGCCACGACGAGACCTTGGAAAGTCGTGATGAGCGCGATGGAGATGTTGGCGGCCAGCGACTCGTAGTACGACGCGTTGTTGGCCGCGCCCGTAGCGACGGTGTCGAAGGCGCCGATCATGCCTTGCACGGTTCCGAGCAGTCCAAGCAGCGGAGCGACGGAGCCGATGGTCGCGATGACATCCATGGTGCGATAGAGCTTCGCGGTTTCTTCCGCGCCCGCTTCTTCCATCGCGCTCTTGATCTCAAAGGCACCAAACGGCGAACGAAGGAAGCGCTTCAAGCCTGCACCGATGACGCGCAGGTAGTAGCAGTCGTTGGCGGGAAGCGTCGAGTACTCCAGCGCTCCCTCGAGATCGCCGCGCTCCACGAGCTCCCGTACAGCCTTGACCTTTTCGGCGGGAAGGAGCGCGGTTCGGCGGATCTGCACGAAGTGCACGATCACAAAGGCGACCGCGACGATCGACAACACCACGATGAGGTAGCCGATGATGCCGCCACCCGTGATGAACTTGAGCAGCGAGCCACTGTCGCTCGCGGCGTCAGGCGCGGCGTCAGTTTGAAGCAGGATGGTGGTGAAGATGCTGTGCAACATGTCAGAGTCCTCAGCGGGCGCTGGGCGGGGTAGAAGTTCGGCCTGGCTTGGCAGCGAGGCCCGATGAAGTCGAAAGAGAGGTCTCGGAGAGAATCGCGTCAAGTTGCGCGGCGCTGGCTTCGTCGCCCGACGCACGCAGGAGGCGCGCGGCCTCTTCCAAGGCGTAGGCCTCAACGAGACCCGTGCGATCCAAACCTGAGGCGGGAACGGCGAGCAATTCGAGTGCGGCGCGACCGAGCAAGGCCGCGCGTTCGTTGGTGTTGGACTCAGGCATGGCGCGAGCGAGGCGCGCGCGGCAGGTGCCGAGAGCGGCGAGCCGCCACGCGCCGAGCGAGCTCACGGGCTCGGGGTAGGCGCGATCAAAGTCGAGGATGCTTTGCTCGAGCGCGCGCGCGTCCGCAGCCACGACGATCGATTCGACGAAGGCGAGCGCGCGCACGGCGGGTGGAAGCGCATGCATCGCAGCGAAAGACGAGTTCCCTGATGCCGTGGCGTTGGCTGCACTCGGATCCGTCGCACTCGTGGGTTCAGTCAGACGCGCAATACGAACGATCCGTGCGGCGACTTCGCCCGCTTCACCAGTCGCTCCTGCAGCGTTGCAAGCAGCGATCACTTCGGCGCGACGGACCGCTGGGAGAAAGGGCGAGAGCTCAGGCAGCAAGCCAGTGTCCGCGTCGAGAACCGCAGGAAGCGCGGGGAAACGCGTGGTTTGTCCTGCGCTTCGATGGCGCACACAGGCAAGCCACGGATCAGTGGCGGCGCGCACATCTTGTTGCGCGAGAGCGCAGCGCAAGAGACCTTCAGCCACAAGTGCCGCAGTCGGTCCATCAGCGGCGCGAAACCGCGCCCATTGCTTGGCGAGCAGCGGCTGCGCGAGTGCAAAGTCTCCACGCTCGATGCGAATGCGCGCGCGCCACAGGTCGGTGCCGATGGTGAGGAACTCACCGAAAGATCCTGTCGACGCTGCGCCTTCGACGGCGCGCACCATGTCCCACGGCAGCACGCGACGCTGCGCCTCGCCGCCACCGCTCTTGGCGCGAATCTCAAGTCCATGCGCGTCACCAAAGATGGTCTCGGCAACGATGGGCGGCGCGTCACCGCGCACGAAGACGGTGACCTGCGCATGGACGCGAGCGCCAAGCACGAAGGTCAGTGCACACAGCATGGAGGCTGCGCGGCGCGCGGTCGTCGCGAACTGTTGCTGGTGAGGCGCGCGCTTCATGGTGCCGCCTTAGAACCGCCGCGTGTGGGTACGAAGCGGAAGACGCCGCGATGGGCGCGCGCGATGCGCTCGAGCGGCTCTTTGCCTGCTTCGCTCGAGAATCCGATGGTGTTGATGATGACCTTGCGCTTCGAGCTTTCTGCAGCGGTTTGCAGGTGGTATTCGGTCTCGTCCTGAATCTCACCATCGGTGAGGAAGAAGATCACATCGGGCGGTTGGGGCAGCCCCAACACGAGCTCGAACGCGCCGTGCGGCCGCGTGGCGCCGCGCGAAGTCTGCAGATTGATCCAATCGTTGATGCGCGTCTTGTTCGCGCGCGTGGCCTTGAGCCAGCCATCCTTCTCGAAATCAGGAATGAATGGACCATCCGAGAAGAGCACCACATAGAACTGCGTGAAGTCAGGGAGCGCGCTCACCGAGCGCTTGAGCTCCGCCATGGCGGTGACGAGGCGATTGTCGGTGTCCATCGAACCCGAGACATCGACGATGTACGCGAAGCGCGTTCCGCGCCCGCCGACGCCGAAGAAACTCGTGCCGCCTCCACCGCGACCGCTGCCGATTCCGATGCCACTGCCTGCACCACCAGGTCCGACGATCGCGCCGATGCCTGGCGCTTCGAGCATCCCGTAGGAATCGGCGTTGGGATTGCTGCTCGCTTGCTCGTTGGAGAGATTGGGATTGGGATCAAGCTCCGTCGTGACGGGACCAAGCACCAACGGCGTGGGATCAGGAAGTTCGATCTCGTCCGCGACGATCTCAACGACGGGCGGAAGTTCCTGCAGCACCATCTCCACAGGAGCGGCGTCATCATCGATGCGTCCTGGCAACGCCACCGACCAGAGGCGGAGCATCACGATGACATGCACGACGATCGAGACTGCGAAGCCGAGAAGAAGCAGATGCACCCAACGCTCGCGCACCATGCGGCGCCGCTCGTCGCGCATGCGCTCTTCAGGGGTTCGATCGGATGCGTTCGCTCCCGCGCGGGAAGGCGTCATGGTGCCTCGGCCTGAGGACGGGAGGCCGTCATCGTTCTGCGCGGAGTTGCTTGATCCAAAGAGAGCCACGAGATTCCATACGCAAGGGGCGAATCGCGATTGTAGAGAATCCCCGATGAAGCGCTTGGATCGTGAGCTTGTGAAGCCACCCGCGAAAGCGTCGAGCCGCAAAGACACTAACTGCGCGTGACCAGCGTGCCGATCCGCTCACCCGCCACAACGCGACGGATGTTGCCCGCGGCTTTGTAGTCAAACACGCAGACAGGAAGATCATGCTCCATGCACATCGTCAGGGCGGTGAGGTCCATCACACCAAGTTGCCGTTCGATGGCTTCCGCAAAAGTCAGCCGGTCGTAGCGCTTGGCCTTGGGGTCCTTCTTGGGGTCGGCGGTGTAGATACCGTCGACCTTGGTGGCCTTGAGCAGGATGCTCGCGTTGAGTTCGACGGCGCGAAGACTCGCACAGGTATCGGTGGTGAAGAAGGGATTTCCCGTGCCCGCCACCATGATGATCACGCGGCCCTTCTCAAGGTGGCGAATCGCGCGCCCACGAATGAACGGCTCCGCAACGGCGGGAACATTGATCGCGCTCATCACGCGCGCAGGGCGGCCGATCCCTTCGAGTGCTTCCTTGAGCGCGAGTCCGTTGATGACCGTGCCGAGCATGCCCATGTAGTCGGCGGTTGATTGGTGCACCACGCCGTCTTTGGCCAGGCGCGCGCCGCGAATGATGTTGCCACCACCCACGACCACCGCGATCTGTCCACCGAGTTCGCAGGCCGAGGCGATCTCGTTGGCGATTACCTTGAGTTCTTGGGTGTCGATACCGAGCTGCCCCACGGGCGCGAGGCTCTCTCCACTAATCTTGAGAACGAGTCGCTGCGAAACCTTCGATGCGGGCATGCGCGCATTCGACCTGACTCGCGGCCTGCGGTCAAGGTGCTCGAAACACGGCGTTGCCAACGAGTTGGTGTTGGCAAGGAGTGCCTTGTTACACTCGCGCCACTATGGACCTGAAGACGATCATCTCTGAGACCGACGACCGCATGCAGAAGTCGACCGACTACTTGCAGCGTGAGCTGCGCGGCCTTCGCACGGGCCGCGCGAGCACCGCCCTCTTGGAGTACATCAAGGTCGACTATTACGGCTCGCACACCGACCTGCGCGAACTCGCGGCGATCACCGTCGCCGAGGCCACGCAGCTGGTCGTCAAGCCCTTCGATCCTGGTGCGAAACACGACATCGTCCGCGCGATTGAGACTTCGGGCCTCGGACTCAATCCGATGGTTGATGGCGGCATGATCCGCATCAATGTGCCTGCGCCGAGCGCCGATCGACGCAAGCAACTCATCTCGCAGGTCAAGAAGCTTGCCGAGGAAACCAAGGTCGCCGTGCGCAACGAGCGCCGCGATGCGAACAAGTCCGTCGATACCGCCGTCGCCGACAAGAAGAACGCGATCCCTGAGGACTCCGCCAAGGATGCGAAGGATCAGATCGACAAGATGACGAAGAAGTTCTGCGACGCACTCGACACCATCGCGACCAAGAAGTGCGTCGAAGTCGAGGCGATCTAAACGGCGAGCTAAACGGCGATCTCGTCGGCTGCGCGGCTAGAACAGCTGCGTCTGACCTGGGCGGTCTTTCGGCGTTTCCTGCACATCCTTGGCGACTTCGGCAAACTCGTCGGCCGTGGCGAAGTTGCTGTGCTCGCTGGCAAAGCGGATGTACGAGACATCATCGAGCGCGCGCAGTCGCATGGCGACGCGGCGGCCGATCTCTGCCGAGGGCACTTCGCGTTCAAAGTCGCGATTGAGCTCTTCCTCGATCGCCCGCACCAGCGCTTCCTTCTTCTCCACGGGAATCGGCCGTTTTCCGCAGGCTGCGACGATGCCGCGCAGAATGTTGTCGGCGTTGAACGCGACGCGGGTTCCGTCACGCTTGATGACGATGAGTCGCTCGCTGCGCTCGACTCGTTCATAGGTCGTGAATCGACGCTTGCAGTTCGCGCACTCGCGCCGCCGCCGCACCGCGCTCCCACCGTCGGCCTCGCGGCTGTCGATCACGCTGTCCTGGTCAGACTTGCAGAAGGGACAAATCACTGGGGCCTTTCGTCGGAGTTCGGATGGTACCTCCGTGCGGTACCAACCGCCGCGCGCGCGGGTTACACTCGCCCCAATGGTCCGCATCACTCTGCCCGACGGCTCAGTCAAAGAATTCGCCTCCGCCCCCACCGCTGGTGAGGTTGCAGCGTCCATTGGCGCTGGACTGGCCAAGAGTGCCTTGGGAGCGCGAGTCACGACCGAAGGCACGAGCAGCGAACTCGTCGATCTGGCCCATCGCATCACCGCTGACGCGAAGGTCGCCATCGTCACCGCGAAAAACCGCGATGGCACGGTGAGTCCTGACGCGCTCTATCTCCTTCGTCACTCCTGCGCGCACATCATGGCGGAGGCGATCACACGCCTCTATCCCAGCGTGCAGTTGGTCTACGGTCCGCCGCTCGAGACGAACTTCTACTACGACATGCTCTTCCCCGACGGGAAGATTCTGTCGGCCGATGAGTTCGAAAAGGTCGAAGCGGAGATGAGCAAGATCGTCGCGGAAAACCGCGCGTTCACTCGCTACGACCTGCCCATCGCCGAAGGCCTCAAGAAGCTGCAGCAGGAAGGCTCGAAGTTCAAGCTCGACAACGCGCAGCGCGCGGTGGAAGCGGGCTCGACCGCACTCTCGTGGTACGCGACTGGTGAACCTGGAAAGAACTGGGAAGATCTCTGCCGCGGACCGCATGTGCCCTCGACAGGACGCGTCGGTGCGTTCAAGGTGTTGTCGCTCGCTTCGAGCTATTGGAAGGGCGATGAGAAGCTCGATCGCCTGACACGCGTCTACGGCACGGCCTTCGCGACCAAGGAAGAACTCGAGCAATACACGCGGCTGCAAGACGAAGCCAAGAAGCGCGACCACCGCACGCTCGGCAAGCAACTGCGCCTCTTCCATATCGATGAGATGGTTGGCCAAGGCCTCATCCTGTGGACTCCGAAAGGTTCCGTCGTTCGAAACGAACTGCAGAACTTCATCGGCGCCGAGTTGCGCAAGCAGGGTTACCACCAGGTCTACACGCCGCACATTGGCAAGCTTGATCTCTACAAGACCAGCGGCCACTTCCCCTACTACAAGGAGTCACAGTTCCCTGCGATCGTCGAGAACGACGAGCTCGCGGCGCTCTGTGATTCTGGCTGCTCCTGCGCCGAACTCTCGGCACGGCTCGACGGCGTCAGCGCGCAGTTCGCGCGCGATCTCAACGAGCGCACGGGTCGCGAGGTCATTGGTCCCGACAAGATTCTCGACGCCAACAAACTCGTCGGCGGGTTCTTGCTCAAGCCGATGAACTGCCCGCATCACGCCAAGATCTTCGCCAGCGAACCACACAGCTACCGCGACATGCCCGTGCGCCTTGCCGAGTTTGGCACGGTCTATCGCTGGGAACAGTCGGGCGAACTCAACGGCATGACTCGCGTGCGTGGATTCACGCAGGACGACGCGCACCTCTTCGTGCGCGAAGATCAGATCGCCGAAGAAGTGCTCGGCTGCCTCTCGCTTGTCAAGATCATCTTCGCCACGCTGGGCATGAACGATTACCGCGTGCGGGTTGGCTTGCGCGACCCCGATGGAACGAAGTATGTCGGCGATCCCGCGAACTGGGACAAGGCCGAACATGCCTGCCGTGATGCTGCCAAGACGCTCGGTGTTCCCTTCAGCGAAGAGCCCGGCGAAGCGGCGTTCTACGGGCCAAAGATCGACTTCGTGGTCAAGGATGTCATCGGTCGATCGTGGCAACTTGGAACGGTGCAGGTCGATTACAACTTGCCGATTCGCTTCGACCTCTCGTACGCGGGGCAGGACAATCGTCCGCATCGCCCAGTCATGATCCACCGCGCGCCGTTTGGTTCGATGGAGCGTTTCTGCGGCGTGCTCATCGAGCACTTCGCGGGCGCGTTCCCTTGCTGGCTCAATCCTGAGCAGGTGCGGGTGCTCCCGATCTCTGAGAAGAGTGCGGCCTACGCCGACGAACTCCTCGCAGCGCTCAAGGCCCGCGGTGTGCGCGCAACCGCCGACCACGGCAACGACCGCGTGCAGGCAAAGATCAAGGTCGCCGCCGAAGAGAAGATCCCCTACATGGCCGTGGTGGGTCCGCGCGACGCTGAGAACCGCGTCGTGAGCATTCGCGCGCGCGGCGTTGAGGCAAACCTTGGCGAGATGCCCTTTGACGCGTTTGTCTCGGGAGTGGAGGCGGAGATCGCGCAGCGCCTGCTGTCGGGCGCCCCAGGAACCGTTCAAGCGAGCCTCACGAAGTAGCGTCGGACTCAGCGTTGGACTGCCCCGCGTCTTGGAGCGACCAACTTTGTCTCGAAGATCGGACAGCGGATCGCGCGCTGGTGGATGCAGCTTGCCACAGGCGCACGAGGCGAGCGCGCCAGACTTACCCGAGGCACGCGTCGCGACTACGCGGCATAAGCCTTGATCCTGTACATGGATATGCGCTGAAGCAAAATGCGCGCGCTCTCCCAAGTCCGCTCGGTCAATCGCAGTGCGATTCGCAGGGTGATCGCACAGCACCGAAATGCGAAGAAATCAGGGTAACTGTCGTCCAGATTTCAAGTGCCTCCCGTTTGCCCTGAGTGGTTCGTGAGGTAGGTTCTCTCACCGCTATCGCTGTAGGCAGCGATTTTTTGCGCCATGCCTGCAGTTCCGCGGCGCGCGCGCGCGCATGTGTTCCTCACACCCTTTTGGAGTTTTTCGATGGCAACTCTCTCTCGTAATTCGAGCATCCTTGCTGGCACGGCCGTGCTTGCAAGCTCGCTCCTCGTCGCTGCCGCGGCTTCCGCGCAGTGCACGATCGACCCGGCCCCGACCTTCACCCAGAATGACACTGGCTGTCCAGTCACTGGCGTTGTGGACACCAACGGTGGCTGCAATGTCTCCCCAATCGCATTCCAGGCAACGGGCACGCTCACTCGCAAGAGCCCGAGCTTCACGATCGGCGGATCGATGGGACAAGATCCCGTCGCCGGCTCGCGTGACCTCGACTGGTACAGCTTCGAAGTCGCGGAGCCATGCTTCGTGAACATCACCGTCTCGGCGGTCACCGCCCTGGGCGCTCCCTCGACGGTCACCACCGTGTTCTACGGTGACCCGAACAACTGCGCCAGCTTCGGCGGCTTCCTCTTTGCCGCTTGCCCGCTGGCCTACCCAGAGCAGTTCGCTGACACCGGCTCGCACGCCGTGATCGTCACCACCGAGTTCGCCGCGGGTGGCGGAATGGCCTGCGATACGGCCTACACCATCACCGTCTCGGCGCGCTTCAGCGCGTTCCCAGAGTGCGGCACTGGCAGCAACTGCGGCGTTGCAACCCCGGGCATCCCCGGCTGCGCTGACATCTCCTGCTGCGACCTCATCTGCACCGCTGACCCGACCTGCTGCATCCTCGGTTGGGATACGCCGTGCGCGACCCTCGCTCAGCAGCCACCAGCCGGTGGCGGTTGCGGCGTGTTCGTCTACAACTGCGTTGCCACCGCCGTCGCCAACGACTGCGCGATCAATGCGGAGACCGTGGCGTTCGATGTTGTCACTGCCTTCGACAACACCCTCGCGGGTGCTGACGGTCCGAACAACGGCCAGTGCGGTGCAGACACCGCCAAGGATGTCTGGTTCATCGTCCAGGCCAATGCGGACGGCAACATGACGCTCACCGCCAATTCGCCAACGCAGGACATCGTCCTCTCGGCCTACAACAACGGCCTCAGCGGAACCGTCGATGGCACCCAGCTCGCCAACAACTTTGTCGGTTGCATTGACAACCTCGGCATCGGTGGCGAGACCGCAACCATCGTCGGCTGCACCGCTGGCAACTTCTACCTGTGGCGCCTTGGTATCTGGGGCAACCCAGCGACCCCAGGCACCGAAGGTGTCGCAGGAGCTGGATCGATCTCGATCTCGCTCGAGCAGGTCGTCTTTGACACCGGCATCCATGCCGCTGTCTGCACGCCAGCTGGCGTTGCCACCAACCTCGGCCTCTCCAGCGGCGCCATCGCAGCTAGTTTGCCACAGCGTTGGCTTGCAGCTCCATTCACCGTGGCTGACCCAGACGGCGCGGGCCCGCAAGACAGCTGGCGCGTGACCCTCTTCCAGCCAGAAGGCTTCCAGCCAGCTGGAACCCTCAATGAGAAGATGAACTGGATCCTCTGGTCGCGCAATGGAGTGGCCGCGCCAAACTACGCGACCGACCAGGTTGCCAGCGGACAGATCGCTTACCCAGTCCTCGGCGCCAACGGCGAGGCTGACATCCCAGTTGACATGATCCTCCCAGTCGGTGACTACTACCTGACCGTCTTCGCTTCCGCGCTGGGTAACCCCTGCGCCGCGAACGATGGCCAAATCGTGCTCTCCAACTACGCGTGGTTCATCGGTGCACCAAACGGCATGGCTCTCTCTGATGCCAGCGGCATCTTCGCGTGGCGTTCGGCAGCGCAGCCGGGCTCTGGCCCAGCGAACGAAGTCGTCCGAGTGGGCACCGTGGATCCATGCGAAGGCATGGCTGGCGCAGGCTTCCTCCGCTACACCGGCCTCAACGGTGCGTATCAGAACTGCACCGCGGGTGGCACGATGACCCCGGTCTACAGCCCAGCGTTCCACATCCTCGGCTTCCCCGAGGCGTCGAACAACTGCCCGACCGACTTCAACAGCGACGGCGAAACTGGCTCTGCTGACCTCTCGATCCTGCTCAACGGCTGGGGTACGGCTTCGCCCGACCTCAACGCTGACGGAACCGTGGGATCGGCTGACCTCTCGATCCTGCTCAACGCTTGGGGCGTCTGCCCGTGAGTTGAGTTTGGAGCGGCGAGTCGTTTGCTGATCCAACCTCGAGAATTCGGCTGCGCGCGACAGAGCAGTACCCGTCACGCGCACCACCGAATCGTACGATCCACGCCCCCCTCGGCTTCGGCCGAGGGGGGCGTTCTCATTGGCGCTTGCTGCAACCAAGCTGCAGCGCGCCGATTCCACCGACTCTTCCCACGCCAAGCTCGTCCGCCTACGGATCTTCCATGACCTCCCTGCCGCGCGTCGTCGTTTTCATCGTCTCCACCTTGGCCGCGACACTGCACGCAGCCCCTCCAACAGTCCATGTCGGACAGGACAATGTGAAGGTCAGCGAGAGTTGCACGCTGACCTTCTCGACGGGATCGATCGCGGATACCGACGGCAACGGCGTCGTGCAGATTGTCGGTCACGCCGATGGATCTCCGATCGTCATTGATCTCGGCGGAGCCGCGCTGAGCGGTGGCGCAGGTGCAGCGGAGTCGTTCAAGGGCCGCGGCATCTCGATCGTCGGCAAAGGCGTCACGCTGCGCAACGGTTCGATCCGCGGCTTCAAGGTCGGCATCGTGGCGGAGTCCTGTGACGGACTCGTGCTTGAAGATCTCATCACCAGCGACAACTACGCGCAGACACTTGCCTCCAAGCAATCGGCCGAAGACGCTTCCGATTGGCTCTTTCCGCACTCAAACGATGGCGGCGAGTGGATCACCGCGCATGGCGCTGGTCTTGCCGTGCGCGACGCAAGCGGCGTCACCATTCGCCGCGTGAAGTGCCATCGAACCCAGAACGGCATCGTGCTTGATCGCGTGACGAACTCACTCGTCTACGACAACGACTGCTCGTTTCTCTCGGGCTGGGGCATCGCGATGTGGCGCTCATCGAGCAACACGATTTGCCGCAACAGCCTCGACTTCTGCGTCCGCGGCTACTCGCACGGCGTCTACAACCGCGGACAGGATTCCGCGGGACTGCTGATGTTCGAGCAGTGCTGCAAGAACATCATCGCGCTGAACAGCGCCACGCATGGCGGCGACGGCATCTTCGGTTTCGCAGGACGCGAAGCCCTCGGCGAAACACCGCGCGCCAATGCTCCCGCTGCGGCCGATGATCCAGCAGGCTGGCATCGCGGACGCGGCTGCAACGAGAACATCTTTGTCGGCAACGACCTTTCCTACGCCGCCGCGCACGGACTGGAGATGACCTTCAGCTTCGACAACATCATCGCCCGCAATCGCTTTGAGGCCAACGCCATCTGCGGCATCTGGGGCGGCTACGCGCGCGACACCGTTGTCGTCGGCAACTCGTTCCTGGGCAATGGTGTTCCTGGAAACGGCGGCGAGCGTGGCGGCGTGAACATGGAACACGCGCAACGGTGCGTCATCGAAGGAAACACCTTCGAGGGTGAACCCGTGGGCGTGCGCTTGTGGACCGATGCCGACGAGGGACTCGCCAAGACTCCGTGGGCGCAGGCCAACGGCGTTGGTGCCGCAGACAATCGCATCGTTGCCAATCGGTTCACCACGATGGAGATGGCTGCGCAACTGCTGGCCACGAAGAACACGCTGTTCGTCAACAACACGCTCGAGAAATGCAGCGCGGGTTTGGTGCAAGACGGTGCGATGGGCACGGTGGAAGTCGGCGGCGTCGCTCCGCGAGCAGGCCCCACCGACGCCGAACTGGACGCGATCGTGGCGGCGCTCCCAGGAACACGCAAGGCTGTCGACGGCCGCAGTTCGCTGCGCGGACGCGAGAAGATCATCATGCTCCAGCGCGGACCCTACGCGTGGGATGCACCGATCGTGACGCAAGTCAGTGGTGGACAAGTGCGCGTGAAGTACAAGGCGCTCGGCTTCATGAAGATCGTCGGCACCGATATGCTCGGCTCTGGTCCGCTGCTGTCGGGACTCGATGGCGATGGCGTCACCATCGAAATCGCCTCGAACGAGAACAACTTCGCAGCGCCTTACATTCTGCAGGTGCGAGACCAGCTCAAGAAGAAGGTCCGCGTGCCAGGCATGATCGCCAAGGCGGATTGGACGACAAAGTTCTTCGCGCTCGACAGCGAGAGCGCCAAGCTGACGGATGTTCCCGACACCACCGCGTACCGCGCGTTGGCGACGGCGGAACCGCACGCCTTCGTGTTCAAGGAACTCGACTTCGACTTCCGCGGCAGGACGCTGCAGGAAACTGCGGGAAGTGCCGAAGTCACCTTGCCCGATCTCGGAAAGTCGCGCTTTGGAATCACCTCGTCGGCAGCCATGCGTTTTCCCGTCGGAAAGTTCCGCGTGCACATCCTCAGCGACGATGGCATCCGATTCCTGATCGACGGAAAGCCCGTGATCGAGCGCTGGGACATCCACGCGCAAACGCTGGACACCTACGAGTTCGACATCACGCCCGCCCGCACGCTGCACTTTGATCTCGAGTACTTCCAAAGCTCAGGGGCCTCGCGCCTCAAGGTGTGGTTCGAGGCGATCAACCCCAAAATCATCGGGTAGGCGCTGCCCTTTCCTGTCGAACCAGGCAAACCCGCGGGAGAAGCGCCGTAGTCGGTGGAAGTTTCCGCTTCCGCCAGCCGAAGGAAGTGCTATCTTCCAAGTTCATGGCCCTTGCCCCGAACCGACCCGAATGACGGCACCCTCGACCAGAGGTCTGCTCCATCGCGTCGCCGAGGCCTGCGCCCTCCCGACAACTGTGTACTGGAATTGCCACCGCGCCGGTGACGCGCGCTGTGCGATCCGCCATTCCAACGAGCTTGTCACCAGCCAGCGCTAGCACAAGGAACCGACTCATTTACCCACCGCGAAGACCGTTCGGAGGACCGCCGCGTGACACGCGTGACTTTGGTCCGCGCATCAATGACCGCATCCGCATTTCTCCTGTTCGCTTGCTCGATCAGGAAGGCGAGATGATCGGCGTCGTTGAACTCGACGAAGCCAAGCGCCGCGCCTACGACATCGGCCTCGATCTCGTCGAGATCTCGCCCGACAGTCGTCCGCCCGTGTGCAAGATCATGGACTTCGGCAAGTTCAAGTACGAGCAGTCCAAGAAGGAAAAGGTCAACAAGGCGCGCAGCAAGGCCTCGGAGATGAAGGAAGTGCGCCTCGGCCGCTCGATGAAGATCGGCGTGCACGATGTCGACATCCGCGTTGCGCAAGCGCGACGCTTCCTCATCGAAGGTCACCGCGTGCAGATCATCCAGAACTTCCGCGGTCGCGAAATGGCCTTCCGAGAGAAGGGTGAGATCCGCATGGATGACATCATCCAGCGCCTCGCCGATCTCGCGAAAGTCGAAGTCTCGCCTCGTCTCAACGGCCGCCGCATGGGCATGATTCTCGTTCCCGAGAAGCAGAAGGTCGAGGCTTACAAGAAGCGCATGATCGCCGAAGGGAAGCCGATCCTCCCGTCGATTCCCGAGCAGCTTGAAGACATGCACGACGACGATGACGACGACGGTGACGAGGGCATGGAGTGAACAGCGGCGGGAGGAGCGTGTGACTCGCTCTTGCGCCGCACTCCACCGCGACACCTGCAAGCCAATCAACCCACCGCCGCCTGCCACCATGCAGGCGGCGGCGGTCGTTTTGGGTTGGGACGATCGCGCCCCGAAAAATTCATGGCATGGGTTGCATTCTCTGCGGGGATGCTGTATATTCTTCCCTCCGACTGCATGACCATGCAGTGCCCTTCTCGCTCGTCCCGCCGCGAGGGCTTCGGGGGATCCGCCCGTTCGCCGTCTGCAACTTGGCCCGCTCCTATGAAATCCCGACGCCACGCCGCGATCCGCTCACTGATCTCCTCAGGAGAGATCTACAGCCAGCACGAGCTCGGACAGCTCCTCACCCACGAGGGCATCGAGGCCACTCAGGCCACGCTTTCGCGGGATCTCTCTGAGCTCGGAGTGCTGAAGGGTCCCGTTGGATATCAACTGCCCGGCTCCGCCGTCGCAGCACCAGCGCCTGATGCGTCGTTGGCGCGCACGCTTCGTCGCGAACTCATCGCTATCTCGGTGGGCGGCACGATGGTGGTGCTGAAGACGCCGCAAGGGCACGGCAACGCACTGGCGATCGAACTCGATCGGATGCGCATGCAAGGCGTGCTTGGCACCATCGCAGGCGACGACACGGTGTTCCTCGCCGCGAGCACTCCGATTTCGGCCCGCCGCATCGCCAAAGAACTTCGCGGGCTCGCGCAACTCACCTGAATACCACCGACTCGGCTCCGCACTCTTGCTCGCCGCGCTGAATGCGCACAAAGCAAAGAACACCGGAGCACCGCCACTTCTGTTCGACTCGTTTGGAGCACTCCTGCATTGACCCACGACCTCCCCACCGCCAATCCGCTGCGCATCGCCATCGTCGGCGCCAGCGGCTACACGGGCGCTGAACTGCTTGAGATCCTTGCCAACCATCCGTTGGCGCAGGTCGTCGCGTTGTTCGGGAGCTCACGCAAAGCCGACGAAGGCGCGCCGACGGCCGCCGACCTCTTTCCACGCTTTGAAGGTCAGTCCATCGGAGCGCTGCGGGTGCAGCCCTTCGACCTCGCCACCGTGCGCGCGCTGCAACTCGACGCCATCTTCCTCGCCACGCCGCACGAATTCTCCCATGAGATCGCGCGCGACTTGGTCGCGTGTCGCCCAACCGACGATTCATCGCGCGACGCACTCGTGGTCTTCGATCTGTCCGCTGCGTTTCGTCTGAGCGACCGTGTGGTCTTTGAGAAGCACTACGGATTCGCCCACGAGCACCCCGCGCTGCTATCCGACTCGGCCTACGGACTCGCAGAGTTCAATGCCTCGGCCATCGCACAGGCTCCGCTCATCGCGGTTCCTGGTTGCTATCCAACGGCGTCGATTCTCGCGATGCGGCCGCTCGTCGAAGCGGGTCTCATCGATGCGCAGCGCGGCGCGATCGTCGACGCCACCAGCGGCGCTTCGGGCGCGGGACGCAAGGCCGAAGTGAAGAGCCTGCTGTGCGAAGTCTCGTTGCAGGCGTACGGCGTGTTCAAGCATCGTCATCGACCTGAGATCGCCGAGCACGCGGGCATTGCGACGATCTTCACGCCGCATCTCGGTTGCTTTGATCGCGGCATCCTCGCCACCGTCCACCTTGAACTGAAACCTGGCGTCACCGAGGCCGCAGTGCGCAGTGCGTTCAGCAAGGCGTACGCGGGCCGCCCATTTGTGCGCCTGCTGAAGGCTGGACGCTGGCCGAGCGTCGCGGCCGTTGAGCGCACGAACTTCTGTGACATCGGCTTCGCCGTCGAAGGCACCCACCTCATCGTCGAGAGCGCGATCGACAACCTCGTGAAGGGCGCAGCGGGTCAAGCTGTGCAATGCATGAACATCCGCTTTGGATTCGCGGAAACCGCGGGCTTTGCGGCCTCCTGTGCCTCGCTCCACCCGACTTCTTCGCACGCCTGCGTGGCGGGAGTGGGATCGTGAACAGCGCGGCACCGCTCGTCGTCAAAGTTGGTGGCGCGCTGCTTGATGCTGCCGAGCAGCATGGCGAAGCCTTCTCGAGCCTGATCGCGTTGCACCGCGCCCATCGCGGCGGGATCATTCTCGTACACGGCGGTGGCGCGCAGGTCGATGCACAGTTGCGCTTGGTCGGCATTGAGACGCCGCGCATCGAAGGCATTCGCGTCACCAGACGCGCCGCGATCGACCAGGTCGTCGGCGTGCTCGCGGGAAGTGCGCATGTGCGACTCCTCGGACTCCTCGCTGCGCGCGGCGCGCGTGTCGTTGGGCTCACGCTCTCCGATGGCGGACTGTGCGAGTGCCGCCACTCCACGCGCTACTCCTTTGATGTGGGTGAAGTCGGCGAGGTCGTTGGTGGCGACGCCACGATCACGCGCACGCTGCTCGCTGCGGGATTCATGCCGATCGTCAACTCGATCGGGCTCTCGAAAGACGGCCAGCCACTCAATGTGAATGCGGACGAAGCGGCCTGCGCCATCGCGCGCATCGTCGGCGCGGCGGGCATCGTGCTCTTGACCGATGTGCCAGGCGTCCTCGACGCCGCGCGCACCGACGGAACCCGCGAGCTCATCGCCGAACTCGACGCCGTGCGCATCGAGGAGCTCATCGCCAGCGGCACGATCTCGGGCGGGATGATCCCCAAAGTGCGCAGCGCACTCGCTGCGGCAGAGAGCGCGGGCTGCACCGCGACGATCGCATCGTGGCGTGATTCCGCGAGTCTCGCTTCAGGACGGGGAGGCACGCGCATTCTCGTGCCGACTGAGCAACCTTCTGCATCGGGCGCCTGAGCGCGCTCCGTTTCAACCATGCCGCGAACTTCCGATCCATCCCCGCTCGACCTCTCCGCACTCCAACGACTGCGCGGGCGCTCGATTCTCCGACTCACCGATCTCGCGTCAGATGAGTTGTTGGCACTGCTGACCTTGGCACGCGTGCTCAAGAGCGACTACTCCGCATTTCGCGACGCGCTCGCACAGCGCTCGATGGTCATGCTGTTCGAGAAGCCCTCGTTGCGCACGCGCGTCTCCTTCGAACTCGGCTTCCAGAAGCTCGGCGGCGGCGTCTCGTTCCTCGATCACCGTGGTGATCTCATCGGCGAGCGCGAGCCGATCGCCGATTACGCACGAAACCTCGAGCGACTCGCGGATGTCATCGTCGCGCGCGTCTTCCGCCACGACACGCTTGAGGCGCTGCGTGATGGTTGCAACATCCCCGTGGTGAACGCTCTCAGCGAGCTCTCACATCCCTGCCAAGCGCTCGCTGATGCGCTCACGCTTGTGGAGCACGGCGTTGCTCTCAACTCGATGCACCTTGCGTGGCTCGGCGATGGCAACAATGTCTGCATCGCCCTCATGGAACTCACCGCGATTCTTGGTGGGCGCATGACTGTCGTCACGCCGAAGCAGCATCGACCCTGCACGAAGGCGATCGCGGCGCTCATGGCACAGGCAGCGAAATCGGGCGCGACCATCACGCTGACCGACGATCCAACGGCGATCCGCGGAGCCCACGCGGTCTACACCGATGCGTGGATCTCGATGGGGCAAACCGATTGCCCGATCAAGATCGAAGCGCTGCGCGCGCTCTCGGTCACGCCCGAAATCATGCGCCTCGCGGGTCCGCAGTCGCTCTTCATGCACTGTCTTCCCGCGCATCGCGGCGAAGAAGTCGCTGACGCCGTCATCGACGGCCGCCACTCCGTCGTCTATGACCAAGCAGGGAACCGCATGCACGCGCAAAACGCGCTGGTGCTGGCCTTGCTCGGCGCGCTTCCGTTTGAACGCTCGCTGCGCGCAGCTCCACTTGAGATCTTCGCCGCCAAAAACTGAGTCCACGGCGTGCGCCACGCGCCACGCATCATCGTTCTTCGACACACCTTCGATCACCTCACTTCTCTTCCAGCAGAAAGCTAGGCCAGCAGTCATGTCCACTTTGAAGAAGCCCTCCCGCGTTTGCGTCGCCTACTCAGGCGGCCTCGACACCAGCTGCATCATTCCGTGGTTGGTCGAAACCTACGGCTGTGAAGTCATCGCCTGCGTCGCCGATGTCGGCCAGGGCGCGCGCGAACTCGAAGGAATCGAAGCGAAGGCGATTCGCACGGGCGCCAAGGCGTGCCACATCGTCGATCTCAAGAAGCAGTTCATGGAGGAGTTCGTCTTCCCGATGTGCATCTCGGGCGCGGTCTATGAGGGCCGCTACTTGATGGGCACTTCCATCGCGCGCCCGATCATTGCGCGTGCGCAAGTTGAAGTCGCGCTGCGCACGGGTTGCGATGCGCTCTGCCACGGCTGCACCGGCAAGGGCAACGATCAAGTCCGCTTCGAGTCGACCTACGCGTCACTCGCGCCGACCCTTGCGGTCATCTCGCCCTGGCGCATTTGGGATCTCAAGAGCCGCGAGGCGATGTTGGGCTACCTCAAGGCCCGCAACATTCCCTGCGCAGCGAGCGCGGAGAAGATCTACTCGCGCGACGCCAACATGTGGCACATCTCTCACGAAGGCGGCGAGCTTGAGGACCCATGGAACGCGCCACCAGAAGATGTGTGGATGATCTCGGTCAGCCCCAAGGACGCGCCCGACGCACACGAAGATGTCATGCTCAGCTTCGTCAAGGGTCGTCCCACGCATCTCAATGGCAAAGCGATGGATCCCGTCACGCTGCTCGCGGAGCTCAACACCATCGGCGGACGCAACGGCGTCGGTCGCGTCGACATCTGCGAGAACCGACTCGTGGGCATGAAGAGCCGCGGCGTCTATGAGACTCCAGGCGGCACGATTCTTATGGAAGCAGTGCGCGGACTCGAGCAGCTTGTGCTCGATCGCGAGACCCTGCACTTCCGCGAGCGACTCGCACTCGACTTCGCCAAGATCATTTACAACGGCACCTGGTTTAGCCCGACCCGCGAGGCGATGTGGGCTTCGTTCGAGGCGATCGCGGCTTCGCTTGACGGCGATGTCGTCGTGCGTTGCTACAAGGGACGCGCCGAAGCGTGCAAGCGCCGCTCTGCGAACTCGCTCTTTCACCACGGATTCGCCACCTTTGGCGAGGACGAGGTCTACGACCACAAGCACGCCGAAGGCTTCATCCGTCTCTTCAGCCTTCCGCTGCGAATCCGCGCGCTCCTTGGACTGAATCCTGACGCGAAGAAGATTGCTGGTTCCGCACCAAAGCAGAAAGTGCACTGACATGACGACCGCGCTCTGGGCTGGCCGCCTTGACGGCAAGACCGACGACCTCTTCCGAGAGTTCAACGACTCCCTGCCGTTTGACCGCGTGCTGGTTCGCGAGGACATCGAGGGCTCGATCGCGTGGTCGAAGGCGATCATGCGCGCGCAAGTGATCACCAGCGAGGAGCAGTCGCAGATTGAGACTGCCCTCGCGGAGATCCTCACGCTCGCGCAAGAAGACCCAAGCTCGATCGTCGATGCCGATGATGAGGATGTCCACTCGTGGGTCGAGCGGCAACTCATCGCGCGTGTCGGCGACCTCGGCAAGAAGTTGCACACGGGGCGCAGTCGCAACGACCAAGTCGCGACCGATCTGCGGCTCTGGACGGCGCGGCAACTTCGCTTGCGCCAGAACGAGCTCAAAGCAGTCATGAACGCGCTCGTCGATCTTGCCGAGCGCGAGAAGACCACGGCATTCCCTGGCTACACCCACTTGCAGCGCGCGCAGCCGATTCTGTTCGCGCACTGGTGTCTGGCGTATGTTGAGATGTTCCGACGCGACTCGGAGCGCATCACCGATGCGCTCAAGCGCGTGCGACTTTCGCCGCTCGGTTCAGGCGCGCTCGCTGGCACGGCGTACCCAATCGATCGTGAGTTGTTGGCCAAGGACCTCGGATTCCGCGCACCAACCGCCAACTCGCTCGACGCCGTCGGCGACCGCGACTTCGTGATCGAAACCCTTGCGGCCTGCGCACTCTGCGCGGTGCATCTCTCTCGCCTTGCTGAAGACCTCATCTTCTACTCGACGAGCGAGGCGGCGCTTGTCGAACTTCCCGATGCGTTTACTTCGGGTAGTTCGCTCATGCCGCAGAAGAAGAACCCTGATGCGTTGGAGCTCTTCCGCGGCAAGTCAGGGCGGCAGATTGGAAACCTTGTCACGCTCCTCGTCACGGTCAAGGGTCTTCCCATGGCCTACAACAAGGATCTGCAAGAGGACAAGGAGCCGCTCTTTGATGCGATGCGGCAACTCTCCATGTGTCTGCGCGTGTTGCCTCCCTTAGTCACGGGGATCACCGTCAATCGCGAAGCTGCGCTGGTCGCGGCGGCCGAGGGCTACACCAACGCCACCGATCTTGCAGACTACCTCACGCGTCTTGGCGTTCCCTTCCGTGAAGCGCATCACCAAGCGGGTCGTCTGGTGCGTAAGGCGATCGAGAGTCACTCGTCGCTTGAGGAACTCTCGCTCGAAGTCATCCGTGAGCAAGCGCCGCGCGCCAACAACGATGTCTACACGCAGCTCACTGTGAGTGCGACACTCGAGAAGCGTGATGTCACTGGCGGCACGGGTCCAAGAGCCGTCGAGAGCGCGATCGAACGCGTGCGTCGCATGTTGCGCGAACGAGCGGTTCCCGCAGGCAAAGGCGAAGCCGAGTTCCGTCAGGCGCGCATGGACGATCTCGATGCGATCGTGCAGCTCGTCGACTACTGGGCGCAGCACGGTGAAAATCTCCCGCGCTCACGCGATGACATCATCAAGGCGATCCTCGACTTTGGTGTCGCGGTCGTCGATGGACGCGTGGTTGGATGCGCCGCGCTCTGGATCTACACCCCTGATCTCGCGGAGATCCGCTCGCTGGGCATTCACACCGAGTTCCAAGGTCGCGGCATCGGCCAAGGTTTGGTGCGCCACTTCCAGCATGTCGCTAGTCAGTTGCACATCGACAAGGTCTTCGTGCTCACACGAGCTCCCGAGTTCTTTGAGCGATGCAACTTCAGTCGCGTGTCGATCAACTCGCTTCCTGAGAAGGTTCTCAAGGACTGCGCGAATTGCCCAAAGAACACCTGCTGTGACGAGATCGCGCTGGTGCATGACACCGTGCTGCCCGATCGCGCGTCCTGACATCACTGTCTGCATGGTCGGCGCTCTGTGCGACAGCATGATCGGATCAGCGCAAAGTCTGGAGCCCATGATGAACTCGATGGTCACGAGCAATCCACTTCCGCGCGCTGCCGCAACCCTCGACTGGCCACGCGGATTTCGTGCGGCGGTCGGTGCTGCAGCGATCAAGAAACAAGGTCGGGACGATCTCGCGCTGCTCACGATGCCCAGTGGCGCCACGGCGGCGGCGATCTTCACGCGCAATCTCTTTGCCGCGGCGCCAATCGAAGTGTCGCGGCGTCATCTGAAGGACTCGCGCGGCCACGCGTCGGCCCTGCTCTTGAACTCTGGCTGCGCCAACGCAGCGACGGGACCACTTGGTGTCGCCAACGCGGTCGAGTCGATTGACGCTGTCGCGCGCGCGCTCGGCTGCGCAAGTGAGTCCGTGCTCGTCAATTCCACGGGCGTCATCGGTGTGCAGCTGCCGATGGATCGAATCCTGCCTGAGCTCCCCCGCCTTTGCGCGAGGATCGAACGGGCGAGCGACGGCGATAGCCTTGAGCCGTTCGCGCGCGCGATCATGACCACCGACACGAAACCCAAGATGTCGTCACGCACCATCTCCTGCAGCGACGGCCGCACGGTGCGCGTGTCGGGCGTCGCCAAAGGCGCTGGCATGATCCGTCCTGACATGGCCACGATGATCTCGGTGCTCGCGACCGATGCAGAGGTGGATGCGCGCACGCTCGATCGCGTGCTTCGCCATGCGGCCGATGCGAGCTACCACCGGATCTCTGTCGATGGCGACACGAGCACCAACGACTCAGTCTTTGCCTTCGCGTCGTGCGTGGCTGGAGCGTGCGATGAGACCTTGCTCGCTGCGGCATTTCGCGAGGTCGCCTGCGATCTGGCCAAGATGATCGTCTGCGATGGCGAGGGCTTTGAGCGCTCGCTGGCTGTGCGCGTCTCTGGTGCAGCGATCAAGGCCGATGCACTCAAGGTCGCCGAGACGGTGGCGTCGAGTCTGCTAGTTCGAACCGCGATCACAGGCGGCGATCCCAACTGGGGACGCATCATCGCTGCCGCTGGACGCGCGGGTGTCACCTTCCGCGCCAACGATCTCGAACTGCGCGTGGGCGGCAATCTGATCTTCCGCGATGGACAACCCGTCGAGGCGGACAAGAATGCGGTCCGGGCAGCGTTCAACGGGTCGCATGTCGAGATCGCCATCTCGCTCGGAGCCACCGATGGCTCCGTTGGAGAGGCGAACTCCGACACCTTCCTCTCCTGCGGGTTGACGACTGAGTATGTCCGCTTGAACGCTGACTACACAACCTGACGGGATCGACGCGTGAAGCGATTGCCGCGGTGCGGCGAACGCCCCATTCCGATCTGTGCGGGCAGCCGAATCACTACCCATTCGTCCTTGACTGTGGTTGACGGGGTGTTTGACCGAGGGAAAGAACACGCACGAAGCCGTGCAGAAGGTTTCTGATGTCCTCGGCAGTCCCAACCGCTCGCTCTCCGCTCTCGCGCCGCACCGATTCCATTGGTGTGCGCACGCTCGTCGGTTGCATCGCTGCAGTCATCGCGACCAGCGTAGCCATTGGCGTTGCTTCCTCGGAACGCGCGACGAATGCGCTTCGTGCGCAAGAGGAGGCTGCCTTCGCCGCCACCATCGCAACTCGGAGCGCTTCGCTCGAACAGTACCTCGTCACGATGCAGGGCCACATCGCTTCGCTCGCCGAAGAGCCATCGACGCTCGATGCGCTGCATGGCTTTGAGGCTGGATTCGCCACTG
Organism: Planctomycetaceae bacterium; assembly: GCA_947490615.1. Taxonomy (GTDB): domain Bacteria; phylum Planctomycetota; class Phycisphaerae; order Phycisphaerales; family SM1A02; genus QWPT01. The sequence continues at coordinate 485,741 of CANLHK010000001.1, forward strand.
CTTCCAACGATGCTGCCCGCGTTGGCCGCGCGCAGGAATCTGCAGCAGCGCGCATCAGCGAACATCATGACGCGCAGTTGGCCACGCGCTTTCGCGATGGCGGTCTCGCCTGGCAGGGTGGTGCGGCAATCATGCCCACCGATCCAAACGCGTTGGCGCTGCAAGATCTCTACATCGTCTCGAACCCAAACGCCGTTGGTTCCAAGCACAAACTTGACCGTGCAGAGGTCGAGACCGCCTACGACCGAACCCACGCGGCGCACCATCCGCGGCTTCGTTCGCTGCTCGAGCGGTTCGGCTACTACGACATCTTTCTCTTCGACGCCCATGGGACAGCGGTGTACACGGTGTTCAAGGAGACCGACTTTGGCAGCAATGCGGAGTCGGGCTGCTATGCGAGTTCCAACCTCTCGAAACTGATTCGCAACATGCTCGCTGCAGCGCCTGGAGCCAAGGCACGCGCTTGCGACTTCGCCGCGTACACCGCCAGCTATGGCGCGCAAGCAGGATTTCTTGCGGCCCAAATTGTCGAAGGGGGCGCCGTCGTGGGAGTCCTCGCTGTGCAGCTTCCCATTGATCGCCTCGACAAAGTCTGCAACCAGACCGAGGGGCTTGGTCTCACTGGTCGCGTGGAGCTCGTCGGACCCGATGGACGCACGCGAAACAATCCGAGAGATGCAAAGCAGGGAGTGGTAGGAGCGCCAACAGGATTTCCCGACCTCGCGACAGCAGCCATCAAGGGTGACCAAGGATTTTCGGAAGTCGAAAGCGCGGGCGTTCGCCACATGGCCGCCTACCGACCGTTCGACTATCTCGGCGCAACCTGGGCCATCGTCTGCGCGAAGCACAGCGAAGAAGTGTTTGCGCCCGTCCGCGCATTGATGTGGTGGATCCTTGGAGTGAGTGCGGCATCCGTTGTTCTCGTGTCGCTCCTCGCGTGGCCGCTGGCCCGCTCCATTCAACGACGCGCGGGCGCTGCAGTCACCGCGTTGCAGACGCTCGCCCACGGCGATCTTCGCCCCCGCATCCCTCCGCGCGGACACGATGAATTCAGCGCCATCGCTGCGGCGATCAACCAGCTCGGTGAAGAGCTCTCAACCTCGATTGCAGGCGTCCGACACAGCGCCGAAGATCTTTCGGGTGAGGCCTCGACACTTGCTTCGACGAGCGAGATGCTCTCAGGCGTTGCCAGCGGTCAAGCCGCCAGCATCGAAGAGATGTCCGCAGCCATCACTGAATTGCGCGCGCAAACTGGACGGACGACTGAAGAGTCGCGCGCCGCGCAGGAGCGAACCGCCAAGGGCGAACGCGACGCACAGGACGCCACGCGTGCAGTGGATGGCCTTGAGCATTCGATGGAAGAGATCGATCACGCCGCGCGCGAAATCGGCCAGATCACTCGCGTGATCGACGAGATCGCGTTCCAAACCAATCTGCTCGCGCTCAACGCTGCGGTGGAAGCGGCGCGTGCGGGTGAAGCGGGCCGCGGATTTGCGGTGGTCGCGCAGGAAGTCCGCGCACTAGCGACTCGCTCAAGCGAAGCCGCACGCAAGACCACCGAGCTCGTGGGTTCGGCCAGTGAGCGTGTCGGGCGTGGTGTCGCGTTCTCTCGCAATGTGCGCGCGTCGCTCGAGCAAATCATCGCAAGCTCCACAGAGATCGCCCGCGTGGTCGGGAGCATCGCCCAAGCGCAAACCGACCAATTGAGCGGCATCAGCCAACTTGATCAAGGCATCGCCGCGATCTCGCAGACCACCCAAGACGCTGCAGGTCAGAGCGAGCAAGTGGCCGCGTCGGCGCGTCAGGCTGCGGACGAAGTCACAAGCCTCAAGAAGAATGTCGAGCGCTTCGTGGTCGGGTGAGCGTGCGTCTTCGCACTTAGAACTGCCGCAGGAAACGCGCGTCGTTCTCGAACAGCAGGCGGATGTCGCCAATCCCGTACTTGCGCATCGCCACGCGCTCGATACCGAGGCCAAACGCGAAACCCGTCCACTCTTCGGGATCAACGCCCACAGCCTTGAACACATTCGGGTCGACCATGCCGCAGCCGCCGAGTTCGATCCAGCGCCATTCGGGCACGCCGTTGCGCATGACGCGCATCTTCATGTCGAGTTCTGCACTGGGCTCGGTGAACGGGAAGAAACTCGGGCGCAGGCGAATCTCCGCTTCCTCACCAAAGAACGCCTTGGCGAACTGCACGAGCGTCGACTTGAGATCCACCATCGAGACATGCCGATCGACGAACAAGCCTTCGACCTGATGGAACATCGAATAGTGCGTGGCATCGTGGGCATCGGGGCGGTAGACGCGACCGATGGCGCAGATCTTGAGCGGTGGTTTCGCCGCTTCCATCGCACGAATCTGCACCGTTGAGGTCTGCGTGCGCAGCAGCAGTTTGCCCGCGACCTCGCCGCCGAGAAAGAAATTGTCCGCAGGACCGCGCGCAGGATGGGTGTCGGGAATGTTGAGCGCGTTGAAGTTGTGCCACTCGTCTTCGAGCTCGGGTCCGTCCGCGACGGCGAAACCCATACGGCCGAGCACATCGACGATCTCGTCGATGGTCTTGGTCAGCACATGGCGCGCCCCTTCGCCGACGGCGAATCCTGGCTCCGTGACATCGACGGCTGGGCCAGTTGGCAGCGCCACCACCGTCAATTTCGCTGCAGCAAAGGCGCCCTCAATCGCGCTCTTCACTTCGTTCATGCGCTTACCGACGGCGGGCTTCTGTTCCTTGGGAACACTCTTCAGCGCATCGAGCGCGCCACGGAGTCGGCCGTTGGTTCCGAGCCATCGCACGCGATACGCCTCAAGCGCCGCTGGATCGACCACCGTCCGCAGTTCGGCCAGCGCGTCGCGTTCCATCGCATCGAGATCAGGGAGCATCGCCGTACTCTAACTTCAGGCGCGCGGCGTGCGAGTCATATCGCGCCGCGCGCGTGCGACGCGAAGTGCACCAACCAAAGCAAGTCGCCCCGACCAAAGGCCGGGGCGACGAGTTCAGTAGCGTTGTTGGGTTCGTTCACTCCGACTTCGGAGCGTCCGCGCCCTTCTTGCGAAGTTCCGCGGCGTACGCGGTGCGCTTGTCGGCGGTGCGTCGACGATTCGATCGACGACCCGAGACCTGCGGGCCTTCTTCCTTACCGACGAGCTGCAAAATGCAGAGGTCGGTCTGGTCACCCACGCGGCGCTTGTCGAGCTTCACGATGCGGGTGTAACCACCAGCGCGATCGGTGTAGAGCGGAGCGACGCGGGTCATGAGGTGCTGCACAAGGCGAGGAGCCTTGCGGATCTCGCCGTAACGATTGAACTCCACCGCGTCCGCGCTGGGGAGTTCCCAGAGCTGATGGACATTGCGCTTGGCGTCCTTCGTGTTCGGATCAGCAACCCACGCGAAGACCGCGCGGTCGTTGATGCGAGACTCGATCTCGCGGCGCATGGTCAGACCACTGCGCTTGGCCATGGTGATGAGCTTCTCGACGAACGGCTGCACAGCCTTCGCCTTGGGGATGGTGGTCTCGATCTGTCCGTGCTCAAAGAGACCCGCAGCGAGATTGCGAAGCATCGCGCGACGGTGATCTTCCTTCACACACAGTTGCTTGCCAAATACACGGTGACGCATGACTCGTTCCTATCGAAGTGGACTTCGCCGTGGGCAGCTGCCGTGGGCGGGGTCCGAATGCTCTATCTCATCTCGTTCAGATCGCGATCAACTCAGCTCGTGGTCAAGCCATCGGGCACTGGATAGCCCAAGTGCAGACCAAGCTTCTCGAGTTCTTCCTTCACTTCGCGCAGCGAGGTCTTGCCGAAGCTGCGCACCGCGAGGAGGTCGTCCTCGCTGCGCTGCACCAGCTCGCCCACCGAGCGAATCTTGGCGGTTTCAAGGCAGTTCGACGCGCGGACGCTGAGCTCAAGCTCCGAGACCGGCATCCGCAACTTGCGGATGATTTCGTCGTCCTGCGCGTTAGTGTCGGCGACTTCGTCCGACACCATGATGTCGCCGAGCTCATCGAACTGAACGAACGGATTGAGGTGCTTGCGAAGAACCTTCGCAGCCTCGACGAGCGCCATGTCTGGCGTCACCGTTCCGTTGGTCCACACATCGAGCACGAGCTTCTGGTAGTTGGTCTGCTGGCCAACGCGGGTGTCCTCGGTTGCGAAACGCACGCGCTGCACCGGCGAGAAGATCGCGTCGATCGGAATCTCGCCAATCAACTGATCGCCGCCACGCGTAGCTTCCTTCGAGATCTGCTCGGTCGCTGGCATGTAGCCGCGGCCCTTCTCGACGGTGAACTCGATGTCGAAATCGATCTTGTCGGTGAGCGTCGCGATGACCTTGTCGGGGTTGATGATCTCGATGGATGCATCGCACTCGATGAGTTCAGCGGTGACATCGCCAGGACCTTCGGCGGAGAGCTTCATGGTGCGGGGGCCATCGCCCTCCATCGCCACGACGATGCCCTTGATGTTCAGGATGATGTCCACGACATCCTCAAGGACGCCAGGAATCGTCGAGAACTCGTGGGTGACGCCCTTGATCTTGATCTTGGTGATCGCCGCACCCTCGATCGAGGAGAGCAGGACGCGACGAAGGCTGTTGCCGATGGTCGTACCGAAACCAGGCTCAAACGGCTCCGCGATGAAACGCGAGAAAGTCGCCGAGCGGCTCTTGGGATCAGGCTGAACGTTTGCGGGCAAGTCGAGCCCGCGCCAACGAAGGTGCATCAGAAACTCCTAGTGTCCCACTGAGGGGACTCCGACAAGACGGGCTTTCGCCCTGACTCAACACCGTTGCAGCTCGGTTGTTCACCCTTGTCGGCGGGTGACTTCCTTCTGTGCGACGGATCCGATGAAATCCGCCGGGCGGGATGACTCTCGCGCGGCGGGAATGTTCTGGCAAACTGCGAGGCTCTTGTTGCGGCGCGTTGTGCGTGGTGCAGCGCGACGAGAACCAACTGACCCCTGCGTCAGACGCGGCGCTTCTTTGGCGGACGGCATCCGTTGAAGGGAATCGCAGTGTGGTCTTCGACGGCAGTGACGCGAAGCCCGTTGGCCTGCAGCGCAGTGATCGCGCTCTCGCGACCAGGGCCTGGACCCTTCACGCGAACCTCGACCTCCTTGAGGCCGACGCGCTTCGCCTTGCCGACAGCCTTCTCCGAGGCGCGGCTGGCCGCGAACGGAGTCGACTTGCGCGCGCCCTTGAATCCGACGGTGCCCGCCGAATCCCACGCGATGGTCTCGCCATTCACATCGGTGATGGTGACCAGCGTGTTGTTGAAGGTCGCGTGGACATGCACGATGCCGCGCAAGACATTCTTGCGGATCTTCTTCTTCGAGGCTGATGCTGCCGGGGTTGGCGTGTTCATGTTGGTGATTCCTGCCTGGTCTCGATGTCTGTTCGACGCTCGAACCGTACTTGTCTTCTTCGCTGCGGATCGCCCGCGACTGCGCTCCATCACGCCGCGCAGGAATATCCCGCGCGGGCGTCATGGACCTCACTCAGCCCTTCACGCCCTTCTTGCCCGCGACGGTCTTCTTGCGACCCTTACGAGTACGCGAGTTGGAACGCGTGCGCTGACCATGCACGGGGAGGCTGCGACGATGACGATCGCCGCGGTAGCTCTTGATGTCCTTGAGGCGCTGAATGTCCTGCTGGATCTGACGACGCAGCGCGCCTTCGACCACGATCTTGGCATCGATGATGCCTGCGATCGCAGCGACTTCCTGCTCCTTGAGGTCGTTAGTACGACGCTCAGGGTCGATGCCGACCTCGCGCAGAATGTCGAGCGCAACCTTCGGCCCAATGCCGTAGACATAGCGCAGCGAGACGCCGATCTTCTTCTTCTCGGGGATGTCGATACCAGCGATACGCGGCATGTCAGGCTCCGGTCGGCGCTCGCAGATGGACTGCGATGCGCCACACTTCTCTTTGTTGAGCCCACCGTCGTGAAGGCGTCAAGGTTTGACGCGCAGCACTCCGATGAGCCCGTTTGGTTTCCGATGAACTCCCCGTTTGTGCGGCGTTGGACCGCGCAAGAGGGGAAGGGGCGATTGTACCGAAATTGGCGTCTTGGTCAGCCTTGGCGCTGCTTGAGACGAGGATTCTTCTTGTTGATCACGAGTCGCTTGCCCTTGCGGACAACGATCTGACAATCACGGGAACGGCGCTTGATGCTCGAGCGAACCTTCATGGTGGGACTCCTGGCTTCGATTCTCTGACTGTTCTTGGCGCCCGCTGAGGTCATCCTCGGCGGGGGGAATGGACCGAGTGGTTCTCGGTCGGACTTGCTCCGCTTAGTAGCGGTAGATGATGCGGCCCTTGGTCATGTCGTACGGGCTCATCTCGATGGTCACGCGATCTCCTGGGAGGATGCGGATAAAGAACTTCCGCATCTTGCCGCTGACGTACGCGATGATCACTTGGTCGTTTTGCAAACGCACTTTGAACATCGCATCAGGCAACGCTTCGGTGACCTCTGCGTCGAGTGTGATTTTGTCTTCTTTGGCCATCGTTGCGTGATGCTTGTGTTGGGGATCGGACTGCTGCTCTGCTCGAAGGATCAGCTGGCCAAGCGCGCGGAGTGCGCGGCTCGGACAACTCGTTGATTGATTGGTGTGGTCGCGGTCGAGTTCGAAACGGTGAGGACCTCGGCACCATCGCGGGTGACGGCGACGGTGTGCTCGACATGGCAGCTGCGCGCGCCTGATTCGACGAGCACGGTCCATCCATCCGAGGCCAGTTTGACGCGCGGGTTGAGACGCTCGCCGTTGGAGTCGCGTCGAGTCCGCTCGAGAACGACCATCGGTTCAATCGCGAGCACCATGCCCGGACGAAGCGTGAAGTCGCCGCCGCGGAGAAACCCTGCGGAAACGCAACTCGGAACCTGCGGAGACTCGTGGAGTTCGCGGCCGATGCCGTGGCCGACAAAGTCGACGGCGATCGCGAAGTCTGCGTCGGCAGCGATCGCTTCCATGCCGTTGGCAATCTCGCTCCAGCGTCGTCCTGGACGAATCGCAGCGATGGCGTGATTTAGCATCGCCTGTGCGCAATCAACGAGGGCATCGAGTTCGTCGCGATTCTCGCTGGCACCCACGCGAACGGTCACGGCGCTGTCGGCGCACCAACCATCAAGCCGAACGCCTGCGTCGATCGAGACAAGGTCGCCTTCGCCGATCACACGCGCGCCGGGTACGCCGTGCACCAGTTCCTCATTCACCGAGACGCAGCTCGATGCGGGGAAGGGAGCGTTGGCATGGATGTTGGATGCCGCCGTCCCGAGATAGCCCAGGAAGATCGGCTCGCCACCAGCGCGCTGCATCGTGGTGCGCACGGCATCATCGATGGCGGCGGTCGTTGCGCCAGGAACGCAGGCACACTCTGCAGTAGCCAACGCCTCCGCGACCAAGGCCCCTGCCCTGCGAATACCTGCGACATCTTCAGCCGAGCGAAGCGCGAGCACTGGTCGAGGCGACAGCGCGCTCGCGCGATCTGTTCTCGCTCGGGCGGCACCGCGGTGCAAGCGCGCAACGCGCGCGGGGGCCATGGTGACGCCAGATTGCATGTCAGCTCGTGCGACTCCGAATGCGCGGCGCCTTGGAGTCGTTCGCGCCGTGCGCGAGGAAGCCCGAATAGTTACGCATGAGCAGGTTGGCTTCGATGCGCTGAATGAGATCAAGGCCAACGCTCACGACGATCAGGAGACCCGTGCCGCCGAGGAACTGCGACACATTCAGCGGAATCATCATCTTCGAGCTGACCACGGTTGGAATCACCGCGATCGCTGCGAGGAATCCCGCGCCGACATAGGTGATGCGCTCCATGACCGTTTCGAGGTACTCCGCGGTGCGCGGACCCGGGCGATAGCCAGGAATGAACGAACCGCTCTGTTTCAGCTGCTTGGACATCTCGTCTGGGCTGAACTGCACAGTCGTCCAGAAGTAGCTGAAGAAGAAGATCATCACGATCTCAAAGAAGATGTACGGGAACTTGCCCATCTGGCTGTTGATCGCGAGGAACCCCGTGATCGACTGCCACCAGTCGGCTGAGTTGTCTTGAAGCGCGCGGGTTTGCAGCCACGCAAAGATGCTCGACGGGAAGATCATCAGCGAGCTGGCAAACACGATCGGCATGACGCCCGCGTGATTGAGACGCAGCGGCAGATACTGGCGCTGCCCACCAAAGACGCGACGACCACGAGTGTGCTTGGCCTGCTGAATCGGAATACGACGCTGCGCAACCGTGATGACGATGGCACCCGCGACGACGAACACGAATCCACCCATGATCAAGAGCAGACCGATCGGGCTGAGCCGACCTGGCGCCGCGTTGATCGAGGGATCGAAGTTGTCCCAGACCCACTGCACTGCCGACGGCATGCGCGAAAGAATGCCCGCCGTGAGGATGAGCGAGATGCCGTTTCCGATGCCGTACTTGTCGATTTGCTCGCCAAGCCACATGAGGAACAAGCTGCCTGCCGTCAGGCCGACCACACCAGCGGTGTAGAAGGTGACCATCTTGCCTGAGACAAGGAAGTCAGGCTGCACGAGGCCCGACTGCCGCAGGTACGACAGCCACATGATGCCTTGGATGATGCAGAGTCCGACGGTGGCGTACCGCGTGTACTCGTTGATCTTGGTCTGGCCCGAGGTGCCGTCCTTCTTCAGATCTTGCAGCGGCTTCCACACGGTGGTGAGAAGCTGGAAGATGATCGACGCCGTGATGTACGGCATGATGCCGAGGCCGAAGATCGTCGACTGCTGCAAGCTTCCGCCTGAGAAGATCGAGGCGTACTCGAGGATGCGACCGAAGCCGCTTCCGCCCTCGCTCGCCTTCTCGGCGGCTTCCTTCAGCGCGCTTTGATCGACACCGATGAGCGGAATCGCAAAGCCAACGCGATAGATGGCGAGCAGGCCGAGCGTGAAGAACACGCGACGACGGAGCTCAGGGATCTTGAAGATGTTCGCGAAGGCTTGAAACATCAGGGTCTCGGGTGGAAAGTTCGGTCCAACGCCGCGAGCAACGAACTTCCCGTGATCGTGGTCACCATCTCAACAGGGTCCTCGCGCAGATCGCTTGGACCGGTGGATCACACGCTTACTTCGCTGCCTCGGCGCACGAGCCGCCTGCAGCCTCGATCTTGCTTTTGGCGCTGGCGCTGAACGCCGCCGCCGTCACGGTGAGCTTCTTCTTGAGCTCGCCGGTGCCGAGCACCTTCAGACCGAGCTTGGCGTTCGGGATCATGCCCAACTTCACGAGCACTTCGATGTCGACGATCGCGCCGTCCTTGAAGTGCTTGTCGAGGTCGCGGACATTGATGACGTAGTAGTCCGTGCGGAAGCCCGCATTGGAGAAGCCGCGCTTGGGGAAGCGACGGGCAAAGGGAGTCGCGCCGCCTGCGTAGGCGGGACGGCTCGTCCAACCAGCGCGGCTCTTCGCACCCTTGTGACCGCGACCGGAGGTGCCGCCACGACCGCTGCCTTCGCCGCGACCAACGCGACGACTCTTCTTGTGCGGACCAACCTTCGCAGTGATGTCTTGGATCATCATGACTGAAGCTCTCCAGAACAGCGGTTCGAACCGCTGGGGAATCACAGGCTCACTTCGGACGATTGTGCTGCTCTTTCGCAGAGCTCAGCGCTGATCGACCACGCACACTTCAAACACTCGCCATCAACCGGCCGACGGGGCAGCCGGAGCGGCGGGAGCTGCGGGAGCTGCGGGAGCTGCCTCAGCCTCTGGCGCACGACGCGGGCCACTTCCACCGCGGTATCCACCACCGCCACCACCGCGCGGACCACCGCGACCACCACGACGATTCTCTTCGCCGACGGTGTTCTTCGGTGCAGCCATGCGCTCGCCACCCTTGGACTGCGGCATGAATGCCATGCCGCGCTTGATCGCCACTTCGACGGCGGTTTCAGGAAGTTGAACGCCGCGAAGCGCCTCAACCTGTTGACGGCTGCGCACGGTTCCGAGCGCGTCCATCGTGGCCTTGACCACGTTCTTTGGATTGCTCGAGCCATACACCTTGGTGAGGCAGTCCTGCACGCCGATCATTTCGAGCACCGCGCGCACTGCGGCACCAGCGATGACGCCAGTACCAGGCGCTGCGGGCATGAGCTTCACCGTCGTGGCGCCGAAGCGACCGACGACAAGGTGAGGAATCGTCTTGCCCTGCAGCTGGAAAGTCGACATCTTGCGACGGCCTTCCTTCTGCGCCTTCTCGATGGCTTGAGGCACCTGGTTGCTCTTGGCATAGCCGACGCCCGAGCGACCGTGACGGTCGCCGACGACGACCATCGCCGAGAAGCTAAATCGACGACCGCCTGCGACGGTCGAGGAGGTGCGATAGACGCCGACCGTAGTCGACTCGATGGATGAGGATTCGTCGATGATCTCTGCCATAGCGTGTCCCAGTCTTCAATCGTCTGGCGCGTCAAAGCGCCACGACGGGAGTGGATTCGATCAGAACTGCAGTCCAGCTTCGCGCGCACCATCGGCGAGAGCCTTGACGCGACCGTGATAGAGGTAACCGTTGCGGTCGAAGACAACCTTCGAGACGCCCTTCTCCTTGGCGCGCGCTGCGACAAGCTTGCCGACGGCGGTCGCCTCGTTCATCTTGGCGCCCTTGGTCGCTGGATCGGCCGCGAAACCCTTGTCGCGCGTGCTGGCCGCGGCGAGAGTCTTGCCCGTGAGGTCGTCGATCACCTGTGCGTACACATGGTTGAGCGAGCGAAAGACGGAAAGGCGTGGACGGTCGGGGAGTCCGAGGATGTCCTTGCGGATGCCCTGCTTGCGGCGGGCTCGACGGACGCGCTTGTTGGTCGTGCGATTCATGGTTAGCTGCCTTCTTACTGGGTGAGAATCGAAGAGTGCGATACCGATCGAAGGACCGCGGCGAACCGCCAGTCCAACGAGTGCGGCATCAGCCGCCCGTCGCCTTGCCTTGCTTACGGATGATGGTCTCGCCAAAATACTTGATGCCCTTGCCGTTGTATGGCTCAGGCTTGCGCTGCGAACGGATCATGGCGGCGAACTCGCCGACGCGCTGACGGTCCGCACCGCTGATGGTCACGAAGATGCCGCCTTCGGTCACGATGTCGACCTTGACGCCTGCTGGGACATTGAGCGAGATCGTGTCGGCGTAGCCAAGCTTGAGATCAAGCTTCTTGCCGACGGCCTTGACGGAGTAACCGACTCCGACGACCTCAAGCTTCTCCGAGTAGCCCTCGGTGACGCCCTTGATGCAGTTGTTGATGTTGGCGCGCGTGGTACCCCAGAACGCGCGGCGGTTGCCCTCGTCGATGCGCGCCATGTCGGTGGAGCAGACAATCTGTCGCTCCTTCTCGTTCCAGGCGACGGAGACCTCGGGGCGATACGCGACCTTGAGGGTCTCGCCCTTGGGTCCGGTGATCGCGACTTCGCGGGTGCTTGCGTTCACGGCGACCTTGCAGCTGCCGGGGACGAGGATGGGCTTCTTACCGATGCGGGACATGGCTGGCTCCTGCGGACTATGCACTCTGAAACACACGAATTGCAGACGCGTGTGGATGGGATTTCAGCAGACGGTTGCGACCACTTCGCCGCCGACGCGCAACTCGCGCGCCCGGCGGTCGGACATGATGCCACTGCTCGTCGAGACGATCGAGATGCCGAGGCCTTGCAGCGGACGAGGCAGAGCCCCGACCGCTGAATAGCTGCGGCAACCTGAGGTCGAGACGCGGCGGATTTCGTTGATGATGTTTTCGCCGCGCGTTCCATACTTCAGCGCGAGGCGAATGATGCCCTGGCGGCCGTCAGCAATACACTCGAAACTCGAGATGTAGCCTTCGTCCTTGAGCACGCCAGCCACGCCGCGGTTGAGCTTGTTGCTGAGTACGACGACGGACTTCTCGCGATTCCGCACGGCGTTGCGGATGCGGGTGAGCATGTCGGCGGTGAGATCTTGAACGGACATTTCGTTTGGCTCCTGCGTCCCTGCGCGAATGCGCGGGCAGCGTCAATCTGATTCGGTTCGTTCGGGTTCGGTCACCAACTGGCCTTGCGCATGCCGGGGATCATCCCCTGCAGCGCCAGCTCACGAAGCATGTGACGGCAAATGCGGAACTTGCGGTACACACCGCGCTTGCGCCCCGTGATCTCGCAGCGAACTTCCGCTCGGCTGCTGAACTTCGGCTTGCGCTTCATCTTGTTAAAGGTTCGCGTGCTGGCCATAGGTGGTTCGATCCGTTTCTTTCTTGCTTCTGACTGACCGCGCGGTGTTGCGCTCGGTCGAATTGATCAGGCGTTACGACTTCTTCTGCTTGCGCTCTTCAGGCTTCACGAACGGCATGCCGAGCTCTGTGAGCACATAGCGGCTCAACTTCGGATTCGAGTTCTCGAACACGAAGGTGATGTGCATGCCGTGGGTGATCGTGGCGTTGGCCATGTTGATTTCAGGCCACACGGCCTGTTCGGTGAGACCCATCGAGTAGGAGCCGCCCTTGTCGAAGGACTTGTCCTTCACACCGCGGAAGTCCTTGATACGAGGGATCGCGAGGTTGATCAGGCGGTCCATGAAGTGCCACATGCGATCGCGGCGAAGCGTGACCATGAACGCCGAGGGCATTCCTTCACGCACGCGGAACTGCGCAACGGCCTTCTTGGCGACGATCATGATCGGCTTCTGGCCCGTGATGGTGGCGAAGTTCTTGATGAACTGGTCGCGCACTTCGGGCTTCAGCTTGGCGTTGTCGAGGTACTTACCGATACCAGCGTTCACCACGATCTTGATGAGACGCGGCAGCTGGTGGACATTGTCGAGACCGAACTCCTTGATGGCCTTGGGACCGACGGCGTCGATGTAGGCCTGCTGGAGTCGTGGGTAGTTTCGCTTCACATATGCCATGGTTCGTTCTTTCTGCTGTGTCGCGCTAGCGACCTTGGCGTCTTCCTAACGGCTTGCGCCTGACTTACTTCTTCTTGGAGGTCTTGGCGGCCTTGGTCGCGGCTGCAGTCTTGGTCGGACCGCGGAGCTGGTGCAGCTCCTTGCCGCCGCGCACCGCAATGCGCGACTTCGAGCCATCAGGCTTGGTCACGAAGCGCACGCGCGTCGGCTTGCCGTCGACGACGGGGCTGACATTCGACGCGTGGATCGGGCCTTCCTCCTTGAGGATGATGCCCTTGGGACGCGACTGCGTTGGCTTCTTGTGCTTGGTCTGGATGTTGACACCCTTGACCACGACGCGCTCTCCCTCGTCAATGACGCGGAGAATCTCGCCGATGGTGCCCTTGGAGGCGCCGCGGGTGACGATGACAGTGTCGCCGGTGCGAATGTGGCGTGGCATGATTAGATGACCTCCGTCGCGAGCGACACGATCTTCATGAAGTTCTTCTCGCGCAGCTCGCGCGCGACGGCGCCGAAGATGCGGGTGCCCTTCGGATTGCCGTCCTTGTCGACGAGCACGCAGGCGTTCGAGTCGAAGCGCACATACGAACCGTCGTCGCGACGGGTCGGGCTCTTCACGCGAACGATGACGGCTTGGACCTTGTCGCCAGCCTTCACTTCGCCGTTGGGGAGCGCCTTCTTGACGCTGCACACCACGCGGTCACCGATACCCATGGTGAGACGAGTAAAGCGGCCGGTAGCGGTCGAGGATCCGAGGACGCCGATGACCATGGCTTCCTTTGCACCGGAGTTGTCGGTGACCTCGAGTCGTGATTCCTTCTGGATCATTTCTTGGCTCCATCACCAGCGCTTGCTGGTGTCGATTGCATTGCTCTTGCCTGGCTGACTCATTGCGGCATTGGCGACGACGCGCCACGCGCTCACTCATCTTCACTCATGCCTTTGCGGCGCCCTCGCCGAAGCTGATCGCGCCGCCTTCAGGCGCGCGCTCAACAACGCGAACGAGCACCCAAGACTTGGTCTTGGAGATTGGGCGGCACTCGGCCACCTCGACGCGGTCGCCAGTGTGCGACTCGTTCTTCTCGTCATGCACCTGCAGGACGGTGCGCTTGCGCATGTACTTGCCGTACTTCGCATGCTTGCCCGAGTAGGCAATGACGACCTTGCGGGTCTTGGTGCGCTTGTCGCTCTCCACCACGCCAATGCGGCGCGGTGAAGTCGGTGGGATGACGAGATCGTTGGTCGTCGGCATGGTCGGCTCAGTTCTTCTTGCTCGTCGCCGCGCGGGCGGCGGTCGTGCGCGTGGTCTGCTCGGTCAGCACGCGCGCAAGATCCTTGCGCGCCTTGCCGATGCGGGAGTTGTCGGCGATCTTTTCAGTCGTGGTCTGGCAACGGAGGTCGAAGAGCTCGCGGCGGAGGCGGGTGGCCTCGACCTTGAGATCGTCGGTGGAAAGCTTGGTGACTTCAGCGGGCTTCATCGTGAGTGCCTCTCGTAATTCAGTCGTTCTCGAAACTCGCTTACACGGCGATGCGGCGGCCGACGAAACGGCACTTGACCGGCATCTTGTGAGCGATGCGGGCCATCGCCTGCTTCGCAAGGTCCTCGGGCACACCGGCGATTTCAAAGAGAATCGTGCCGGGCTTGATGCGTGCAGCCCAGTAGTCCACATCGGCCTTTCCCGTACCCATTCGGGTTTCGAGTGGCTTCTTGGAGATGGGCTTGTCAGGGAAGACGCGGATGAAGACCTTGCCTTGACGACGAAGGAAGTGCTGCGCCGCAATGCGGCCCGCGTCGATCTGACGACCGGTGAGCCAGTGCGGCTCGAGGGTCTGCAGACCGTAATCGCCGAAGGCAACATAATTGCCACGCGTGGCATTGCCCTTGAGCTTGCCTCGCTGCTCTTTGCGGAACTTGACTCGCTTTGGCATCAGGTTGGACATGGTGGTCCTCGTCGGTCTCTGTCTGGTTGATCGTGGCGCGGGTGTTTGCCGCCACGGGTGATGTCGAACTCTCTGCGGACTGCTGCGATCGATGATCGAAGCGCTTACTTCGCGTCGACCTTATCGTCGACCTTATCGGCGACCTTATCGTCGACCACGCGCACGAGCGCGGCCACCGGCTGCACTCGAGTGAGTCTGGTCATCGTCGTGCTCGGTGAAGAGGCCCTTGAAGACCCACACCTTGACGCCGATGGCTCCATAGGTCGTGAAGCTGTGCGCCACGGCGTACTCAACATTCGCCTGCAGCGTGGACAGCGGAATCGAGCCAAGACGGGTGTCGAGCGTGCGGCTCATCTCGGCGCCGCCGAGGCGGCCCGCGAGAAGAATGCGAATGCCCTTGGCGCCGTTCTGCATCGAGCTCTCGGCGCGCATCTTGAGGACGCGGCGGAAATTCGCGCGCTTCTTCAACTGCTCGCCGATGCTCTCAGCGATGAGCTTCGCGTCGAGGTCGGGGTTCTTGATCTCGACAACCTTGAGCACGACCTTGCGGCCAGTCATGGTCTGAAGATCCTTGGTCAGCGATTCGCTGCCCGCGCCGCGCAGACCAACAACCTGACCAGGACGCGCTGTCTTGACGATGACGGTGAGTTCATCGCGGGTGCGCTCGATCAGAATGTCGCTGACCGCCGCAAAGGGCGGCGTGCGGTTGAGCCGCTTGTCAAGGTACTGGCGGATCTTGTAGTCCTCAACGAGGAGGCTGCCGAACAACGCCTTGGGCGCAAACCAGCGAGAGCGGTGCGCTTCGGTGATGCCGACTCGGAATCCGAAAGGGTGGACCTTCTGTCCCATAGTGTTTCTCCGAAGCCTTTAGGCTCCGCGCTCCTCAACGGCGATGTGGATGTGGCTGGTGCGCTTCTTGATCGGGTGCGCGCGACCGCGGTCCTTGGGCTGGAAGCGATCGAGGGTTGGACCCTCGTCGATACGGGACTCGCTCACGATGAGCTTGGTCGGATCGGCGTTCTTCTCTTCCGCATTGGCGATCGCGCTCTTGAGCACGACAGAGATGAACGCAGAACCGCGCTTCTTCGAGAAGTCGAGCGCAACAAGCGCCTCGTCAACGCGCTTGCCGCGGATCATGTCCGCGACGAGGCGCGCCTTGCGGGGCGCGATACGAGCAAATCGGTGGCAGGCCTGGAACGGCATGGTGATGACCTCGGTTCAGATCGCAACGCGATCAGACCTTGAGGTTCTCCTTCTTGTTGGTGTGACCGCGGAAGGTGCAGGTGTGCGAGAACTCGCCGAGCTTGTGGCCGACCATGTCCTCGGTGCAATAGACATCGATGAACTGGCGGCCGTTGTGCACCTGAAAGGTGAAGCCGATGAATTCAGGGACGATCGTGCAGGCACGGGACCAGGTCTTGATCGGAGTGCGCTTGGTGTCCGCCTCCTGCTTCTGAACCTTGCGGTAGAGGCTCTCAACGACGTATGGACCCTTCTTGAGTGAACGCGACATGGTTAGTTCTCTTAAGGTTCTGACCGCTGGAGCGGTGTGGATCTAGCGACTGACTTCACTCACTTTGACCGTGGGCGCATTGGTGAGCTCACGGTTCCTCGATCACAGCTTCAACTGGCCGTAGCGCTTGCTGCGGCGACGACGGATGATGCGCGAATCGCTGGACTTGCCGTAGCGACGCGTGCGTCCGCCCTTGGCGAACGTACCTGAGTAGTTCGATGGCTCGCGTCCACCCTTGGACACCGAACCACCACCGTGCGGGTGAGCGTGGTGGCTCATCGCAAGACCACGGGTCGTCGGACGACGGCCCTTCCAGCGATTGCGACCAGCCTTACCGATGACAACATTGGCGTGATCGGCGTTGCCGACTTCACCGACGGTTGCGCGACACTCCATCGAGACCTGTCGGATTTCGCCCGACGGGAGCACGACGGTCGCCCAGCGACCTTCCTTGTTGGTGAGACGCGCGGACATGCCCGCGCCACGGCAAAGTCGACCACCAGCGCCTGGCTCAATTTCGATGTTGTGCAGCGCCATACCCGTTGGGATGTGCTTGATCGGCGTGCAGTTGCCTGGCTTGGGATCCATCGGATCAGCCGAGCTCCCGATCACATCGCCAGCCGTGAGGCCCTTGGGCGAGATGATGTAGCGACGCTCGCCGTCGGTGTACTCAAGAAGCGCAATGTGCGAGGAGCGGTTGGGGTCGTATTCGATGCCGACGACGGTGGCAGCCATGCCATCCTTGTTGCGACGGAAATCGATCTTGCGGTAGCGACGCTTGTGACCGCCACCGCGACCAGCGATGGTGATCTTGCCTTGCACGTTTCGTCCGCTGCTGCGGATCTTGGGAGCAAGGAGCGACTTCTCCGGCGACTTCTTCGTCACTTCCGAATGGAGGTTCACCGACGCGTTGCGGCGTCCGTTGGTGACTGGCTTGTAGACTCGAATGGCCATTGGGGAATTACCTCAGCGTGTGAGCAACGAAGCTCAGAAGAGCTCGATCTTGTCTTCGGGATGGATCTTGACGACCGCGCGCTTCCAGACTTTGCCTTCAACGACGCCGTACTTGTAAGCACGGGCGCGAATGTGGCGGTTCTGCGTAGCGACGCCGACGACACGGACCTTGTAGAGCGACTCCACCGCGTACTTGATCTCGGTCTTCGAAGCAGTCCTCGAGACCTCGAACGCGTGACGGTTGTGGTGGCCTGCGCCCCAGGTGGCCTTCTCAGTCACAATCGGACGAACAATGATGTGGATGGGGTCCATTTACGCGACCTCCTTCGTCGTTGCAGCGGTTGCCGCAGCGGGCTTGGCGGCTTTCACCGCGGGCTTCTTGGTGGTCTTGGCCGCAGGCTTCTTGGCAGCGGGCGCGGTGTCCTCGGTGGCTTCATCGCCACCGCATCCATCGAAGCAGGTGCCATCAAGAAACGAGACGAGTGCAGCCTTGTCCACCACGAGGAAGCGATGGTTGAGCAGCGAGAACGCGTTGAGTTGGTCGATGCGGCACACATCCACTCCCGCGACATTGCGCGCAGAGAGGAAGGCGTTGCGGTTCGACTTCTCCGTGGCGAAGAGGCAGGTGCGGTTGATGCCGACCGCTTCCATCATCTTGGAGAACTCAGCGGTCCTCGGCGCCTTGAAGTCGATCGAAGCGAAGCACTTCACTTCGTTGTCGACGAGCTTAGCCAGCAGCGCGTTGCGGTTGGCCAGACGGCGCATCTTCTTAGGAAGCTCGGTGCGGAAGTCCTCGCGAGTGCGCGACTTCTTGAAGGTCACACCACCACCCTTACGGATGTTGGTTCGGGCTGCACCAGCGCGGGCGCTGCCTGTTCCCTTCTGCTTGTAAATCTTGCGGGTCGAGCCATGGACATCGCCGCGGCTCTTGGTCCGTGCGGAACCTTGGCGCTGGTTGCCGTGGGTGATGACATACGCCTGCTTGAGGAGCGCGTGGCGGATCTCACCGCCGAGCGTTTGCTCGTCAATCTTCAGGGTGTCAATCTTCTTGCCGCTGGAATCGTAAATCGGCAGTTCAATCATTGCTTCGCCTCTCGCGGGCATCGCCCGCACTTCGCTTCATCCTCCGCGTGCCTGTTATTGGCGGCACGGGGTAGGACTCGACTCGGTGAATCCTCAGCTCGTCGAGTGGATGGCGCGGATGCGACACACACTCGGTCTGAGATGGGAACTTGTGTTTGCCAGCCGGTTCCGTTTCGGCCTTGCTGGCTCTTGAGTACCCCTGCGGGCCTCAAGCATCTTCGTTCGATTCATTCACCTCTGACTCCTCACGGCTCACGCGCCGCGAGGTTGCACACGGTTCAACTCGATCGTTCATGCGATGCACTTCGCACCACACGGTCAACTCACTTCTTGACAAGCTTCTTCGACTTCCGCTTGAACAAGCGGGTCGCGGGACGGATGTAGAGGTAGCCGTCGTTCGCGCCAGGCACGGGGCCCTTCACGAGCACGAGGTTCTTCTCTGCATCAATCCGAATGACATCGAGGCTGCGCACCGTGACGCGTTCGTCACCCATGTGACCCGTCATGCGCTTGCCCTTCTTGATCTTGGCGCCGTGACCACGGTCGGTGCCGTGGGAGCCGATGCTGCCGCCGGTGCGGTGCTTGCGCTCCGTACCGTGGGTCGCGCTCATGCCCTTGAAGTTGTTCCGCTTCATATTGCCCGCGAAACCCTTGCCCTTGCTGGTTCCAACGACGTCGACATAGCCCGTGCCTTCAAGCGCGGTGACATCGATGATTTGGCCAAGCTGGAAGGCGTTCGCGGCGGCGTCATCAACCATGCGCACTTCGCGGTGCATCCGCTTAGGGGCTGAACCCGCCTTCATGTCGTGGCCGATCATGGGCATCGAGGAGTTGCGCGCCTTCATGTCGTCGAAGGCGATCTGAATCGCAGCGTAGCCGTCGCGCTCGGTGGTCTTGACTTGCGTGACGACGCAAGGACCAGCCTCGATCACGGTGACGGGGATGTTCCTTCCATCCTCGAGGAAGTAGCGCGTCATGCCGATCTTGCGACCGAGGATGGCGAACTTGCAGGGAGTGCTGCTCATGAATTCAGGTTCTTTCTAGCGGTTTTCGTCAGGGGTTCGGTGCAAGCACCGCACATGACGCGGTTGGATTGTGAGGCGGTGGTTCTGTGAACCACGCGCTCTGAACAGTGATCAGGCCTTGATGCGGAGGAAGACGCCCGCGGGGACCACGAGGCGCTGAAGCGCGTCGGTGGTGCGGTGGTTCCATTCCGTAATGTCGATGACGCGCTTGTGGGTTCGGATCTCGAACTGCTCACGCGACTTCTTGTCGATGAACGGCGAACGATTCACCGTGTAGATCTCGCGGCGGGTTGGCAGAGGAATCGGTCCCGCGACGCGGGCGCCGGTGCGCTTGGCTTGATCCACGATCTCGCGCGCCGAAGCGTCGAGAGCTTGGTGGTCGTAAGCCTCCATGCGGATACGGAATTTGCCGCCGGTCATCGGACGCCACCTTTGGTGAAGGCGCGGTTGGTACGGCGGTTGTCGCTGTGGCTCTGGCTCTGGCTCTGGCTCATGGCGGGCTGCCTCGATCTTGCGCTTGCGTATCCGAACATCTCTGACAGTTCCTCACTGCACCATGCAGGAGAGGAAAGTGACCTGAATCCGCAGGTTTTCGCACTCGGTTACCCAAGCGCGTGTCATGCCTGCGTTTGCTTGCATGTCCCTGACTTGCCAACGATCGCTGTGTTGACGTGCACGCACGCCACGCAGCGACGATCACGCCTCCGGGCAGAAGCCAAGAGGCGCGAATCGGCGAAGATAGCAAATCCACCATCGCTGTCAATGCGGCGCGCGTCGTGGCGAGCATCGCTTCACGCGATTTCCGTTATGGACCGAGAGTGCGAGTGGGTGAATCACACGCAATCAGTCGCGGCAGCGCTTGCACACGAGAGGCTGACCGTACCATCCGCGCCGTGACCAACGGACCACACACAACTCTGTCGCGAAACGCTGTTGGAGTCACGGTTCTGTCGGCACGGCCGCTCGCCCAGTGGGTGGTCGCCGCCAGCCTGCTCATCTGCGTTTCCGCTCCGTCCGCTGCGAAGTTCTCGGCCATCGAGGGCTTCGCGCAGAAGGCGACTCCTCCATCCACGACCGCAGATGAGTTCGCTCCCACTCCTGTTGTTGCGACCGCGCTTGGGTTTCGCATGCGTGTTCCCGTTGGAACCGCGGTGCGGATCGAGCGTGCGGCAGTGACGAGCTACCTCTTTGCCGAGGGCGGGGAGGAACCCGCGTGGCGCATTCGTGCGACTTCACTCGGCGCGACCAAGCCCGACAGCACCGCCAAGAGCCAGTGTCAGGAATACCTGCGCGAACTCGGGGACAAAGAGAAAGCGCTCGAAGTGCTCGTCGATGAGCCGCGAACCATCGCAGGGCGCGAAGCCCATGTGATCTATCTCGGCGTGCCGCTCGAAAGTGGCACGCGCGGCATCATGGGATTGCTGGTCGTGCCCAGCGCGAACAATGGCTCCATCGTCTTCTCGATGCTCATTGTCGATGGCGCGTTTGCGCGCGTGCGACCGTTGCTCGATCGCACCTTCGCAACTTTGGAACTCAGGGACACCGAGAAAGCACTCGTGGAAAGCAGTGATCTTCTTGCGTCTGGCGCGATGATCGCCACTGCGATCACGCCTGAGATGCTGCGCTCCACCATTGATCCTGAGCCGCGCGTTTATCGCATGTGGAAGCCCGGACCAACGGGTGAGAAGAAGGACTACGGCTACATGATCGTGCGCGTGCGTGAAGGACGGCATGGCGAAGTCGACGCGTCGAAGGACCCTGCGACGCTGAAAGGTGAAGACAACGACCTCGGCCTGTTTGCCTCGATTGATGCGCGCATCGTCTCAGGTGATGACGCCACGCACACCGTCGATGCGCAGAGTCGCTACTTCGTGCGATGGGATCGCAGCGCGGAAGCGTGGTCGATTCGCACGACCGAGCGACAGAAGCGCGCGAGTCGTTCGAGCGCGCAAACAGGATTGCGACTTCCACCAAGCACTGGCGCGCCGCGCCCCAATTTGCAGGTGATTTCAGCCAGTCGCGATGGCATGACCCGCGAGCCGCTCGAGTGGCCAATCCCCCCTGTCTACTTCTCTCAGGCGGAACTCATCGTGCTTGGCGAGCTGCTTCCGCGCGATGCGGCCACGACGAAGCTCGCGTTCAAGGACTACGCGTTTGACCAGCGCGATCAGAAGTTGCCACAACGACACGAGACTTGGACGCGCATCGAACATGGTTGGCGACTCGAAACACAGCAAGGATCCTCGCCCGCAAAGATCGTGCAGGAGTTTGATGGTCGCGGAAAGCGCGTGCGCCGCGTCGACATCGATGGCTCGGTGACCGAACTCATCGCGCTTGACGATCTGCGAACACTCTGGAAGGCGAAAGGCCTTCCCGTCGATTGATGGCTGAGCCTTTCGATGGTCGTCGACTACCCACGCATCCTCATCGCGATTCCCGTCTTCAACGAAGAGAAGTCGGTCGACCGCGTGCTCACCGAAGTCGCGCGCTACGCCGCTGCGTTTCGTGGCGAGATCCTCGTCATCGATGATGGCTCGACCGATGCGACCCCTTGCATTCTCGCGAAGCATCCCGTCGAGGTCATTCGCCATGGACGCAACCGCGGCTACGGCCGCGCGATGCAGGACATGCTGGAATGGGCTGATTTCCGCGGGTTTGACTGGGTCATTTCCATGGACTGTGACGAGCAGCATGAGCCTGCGAGTCTCCCCCACTTCGTCGAAGCCATCCTGCGCGGCGAGGCCGATTTGATCTCAGGTTCGCGCTACCGCGACGAGTCCTTGCCTGGTGATCCCGCGCCCGAAGATCGTCGCATGATCAACGCGCTCCTCACGCGCGAGCTCAACGAACGGCTCTCGCTAGGAATCTCCGATGCGTTCTGCGGATTCAAGGCCTATCGCGCGAGTGTGTGTGCGCACTTGCACTTCGATGTGCCTGGCTACGACTTCCCGATGCAGTTCTGGGTGCAGGCGTGCGCCGCAGGTTTGCGCATCGAAGAACTTGCGGTGCGACGAATCTATGTGGACATGACCCGAACCTTTGGAAGCGGGCTTGATGTTCCTGATCGACGACTCGCGGTCTACCGTGAGACGATGCATCGGGAGATTCGCCGCTGCGCGCGCCGACTTCCTGTCCGCGCAGCGTTGGGGCTGGCGTGAGCACTTCGCCGAGCGTGTTTGGTCGCACGCTTGAAGCGTGGCGGCGCGAAACGCGCGCAGAACTCGGCCTCCCCACCGATCGCGCCATCATCATGACGGGTCATCAGGCTGGGATCTGGCACGCAGGAATCGCGGAAAAGTTCCGCGTTGGAGCAGAGCTCGCTCGCACGCAGCAGGGAGTCCTCGTGCATGTCGTCGTGGACCACGACCTCAACGACGCGTCACTCGTGCACTTTCCCGCCCTCATCGAGCAAACTGTGGGAACTCCCACACTGCTTCGTCTCGCGCTTGAACGAACGCCAAGACCGCGCGCAAGCGTGCCCAACACGCTCAGGCAACCTGTGCGCACGATGCGGCCCGAGCGGCGTCACGAAGTTCCCGCAGAGATTGAACCCGCGCTCCACGCCATCGAAGTCGCGATCGAAGCAGAGCGCCATCGAGCCAACCTCGCGCTGCAAATGGCCCACGCTGCCAACGCGCTGCTCGCGCCGAGCGTGCGTGTGGATGGCACCATTGCGGCAACGGAGATCGCTTCGACCACCTTCGCGAAAGCGTTGCGCAACGCCTTCGAAACGGCAGGCGTGCGCGAGCACTACAACGCGTCGATCGAAGGACAACGCATCGCACCGCTGGCTCCGCATGAATTGCCGTTCTGGAAGCTCGACCGTGCGACGAGCACGCGCGAGCCGCTCTACTCAAACGCGGCGTATGAACTCGTCGCACCGCGCGCACTCGCACTCACGGCGATCGCACGGCTCGTGCTATGCGACACCTTCATCCACGGCACAGGAGGAGCGCGTTACGACGAGGCGATGGAGCACTGGATCGGCAGCGCATTCGGCGCAGAGCTCTGTGCTGCACTCGCACCGCGCATCGTCGCGACGGCCACGAGACACGCGCCGCTGAGCGGTTTCGCCGCACCGTTTGACGACTCGGCGACTCCGCTCGCGCTGCGCACGCTCGAACAGGATCCCTTTGCTGACGCCGGAAAAACCAAGCGCGCACTCTTGGCGACGATCACGGGAACTCGCGCGGAGAAACGCGTGGCGTTTGTCGCGATGCACGATGCCATGCGCAGGGCGCGTGAAGAGCGCGCCGAAGAGTTCGCGTCACTGCGCGCGCGCATTGGCCAGAACAGTGCGGCCCGGCGGACTCATGCGCTGATCACCGATCGAACTTGGCCGTTTCCGCTGACGATGATCTCACCATCAAGTGCGTGACCACGACGCGGTCGTTGGCGTCCCTGCGCTTGGCATTCACGCGGGTTGGCGGCTGAATCACGCGGACTAGAACAGCGACCTCCCGCAGCTCCGGCTTAGCGCGTTCGCCTCCAACCGCTCGCGCTTCGTCGAAGGCGCAGGTTTGTGGAGATCCACATTGAGTTGCCCCCTCGACCCGACAAGAGGACAGTCGTCGCTGGATCGCAGCGGCCACCTGCTCCTGAAGCGTCAGGGGCAATCGAGGACGAAGTGCGCGTGCGATCGTGCGTGCTCCGAAAGTCCTCCGGCTACCCCGCACCGACGGCGCGCCAACCTGTACCGAGGACCAAGACGAGCGGGCGCGGACGGCTCTCCGAGAGATTGGTGTCTTGGATCCGTGGAAGATTCATCGAGCGAGGTACACTTCGACGCAGGGGCCGCGTGAGCGGAACCAGAGCGTCAACTGTTAGGGCGAACCATGCACCTCACAAAGATGAAGACGTCATCGATCCCGCTTGTGCTTGCGGCGCTGGCAACCGGCTGCGCCACAGCGCCGAAGGGTGCATTGGTCGTGAACGACCCCAGCGACCTTCCCTCCGTGCAAGCCGTGCATTCACACCGCCTGTCTCAATTGAAAACTGGCATGTCATTGGAGGAGTTCCGACGTCTGATGCCGGAGGCGTATGTTTGGGGACAGAACGATGCCACTACCGCCTACGAAATTGAGGAGAGCCTTCAATTCGTGACTCACGATGACATCGATCGACAGAATCTTACGTGGGGTGTGGGAAGTCCGCGAGCGCGCTCGAAGAAGGAGGTGCCTTGGTTTTACTTTTTCAAAGAGCAGCTCGTGAAGTGGGGACGCCCACAAGATTGGCCCGACAAGCCAGATGTCATTCTAGAGACGCGAGTCCGATGATGTCCCTGTGCTTGAAGCATGCACTGCAGTGAGTCAGTCCATCACGCTCCGACTGCTGTCTGGACGCCCGCAGTCGGCATCGCTGAGTTTCGTTGGTTCGCCCCATGGGACTTCTCAATCGTGGCAATCGGAAAGCAACACGCCGCAGCGTCGTGATGCACGCGTGCGTCTGGTTGATGCTTACGACCGTTGCCTACGCCGCAGGCTGCGTTTGGTCGCCGCTTCTTCGAGCCCATTGGCGTTCACTGGTTCCGGTCGCGATGGTGTTGAGTGCCGGAATCGGCGCGCTCATGGAATGGCAGTTGGACGATGGTCCAGAGTCCGACGACGAAGGCGGCGAACCATGAGTGGAATCACTCGCCTGCGTTGAATGTCGAATCGAGCCATCGGCGTGCTGCACCCGTCGCAGATCGCCACTGAGCGTCAGAGTTCCTGCAACCGCGTGCCCATCGTTCACCGTCCGTCGGGCGCGCTCAAACCTGCCAACGGATCCGGCCGATAGATCTTCGTATCCAGCGCCCAGATCTTGTCGGTCCACTCGCCGCCTGTCTCAGCGTCGCGTTTGGCTGCGGTGAGTGACGCTTGCGTCTTGGCGTCGAGGTTGTCGAGCATGGCCACGAACACCGCTTCGGGTGTTGCGGGCAACTTGGCGGCGCCGAATTCCAGTTGACCGTGGTGCGAGATCAGAATGTGCTGGAGAATCCGCAAGGTCTCGCCAGGCAACTTCTCGGTCTTGCCTGCGCTTACTGCCTTGATTTGCAGCCAAATCGCACCGCGCACCACATGCCCGACGAGCTGCCCTTCGGTCGAGTAGTTGAAGCCGCGTTCCCAATCGAGCTCGACGGTCTTGCCGAGATCATGGGCGAAGAGTGAGAAGAGCACGATGTCGCGATTGAGAAGCGGATAGTTCGGCAGCATGCGATCCGCAAGCTCCATCATCTGATGGGTGTGCTCGAGCAACCCGCCGATCCACGCGTGATGGACGCTCATCGCGGCGGGTGCGCGGCGGAAGTCTTCCATGAGTCGCTCGTCGGCGAGGTACTGCTCCGCCAACGCGCGCATCGCGGGATGCGCCATCGAACGCAGCAGTTCACTGACGCGTCCGAACATCGCGCCGATGTCTTTGCTCGTCGAGGGAAGCAGCTGCAGCATCTCCTCGCCCGTAACTTCGCGCGCTTCGAGTTGCTCGAGGATCAACTGCACTTGACCTTGGTAGGCCTGCGTCGAGCCGCGGAGAAACACGAAACCCGTGGAGACAGCCGCATCAAACTGCGACTCCTCAAAGCCCCACGCGCGCGCGGAGACCTCACCGCTGGCGTCGCGGATGAGGCACTTCAGATACGGCTTGTTCTGCCGCGTCTGCGCGAGCTGCGGATTCACGATCGAATAGACGCCCTCGACATAGGTTCGATCGGCGAGGGTGGCAATGCGTTGATGGTCAGAGGCCATCGAGGCACTGTACCGAGCCAAGGCAACAGGAAACGCCCACAATCATTCGCGCTGATTCTCGTCGCGCCATTGCTGCATGGCATCAGGAATGAGGTCAGCGATCTCGTGGGCGAGCGCACCAGCGTCACCATGCGCTGCGCTCCACAGTTCACCGGCGCGCGCATGGAGTTCGACCGCCAACGCAGAAAGCGCGCCTGGAGTTTCGACTGCACCAGCTTGCGCCGTGACGCCTGAAGCGCCTCCAAACTGCGCGTGCATTGCCGCAACGACTCCAGCCAACACATCGCCGCTTCCGCCCGTCGCGAGCGCTGCACTGCCCGCGTCACACCGCCACGCGCGCAAGCCGTCGCTGGTCACTGTTCCTGCGCCTTTCAAGACGACGATGGCGCCGAGTCGCTGTGCCAACGAGAGTGCCGCCGCGGGTCGCGTGGCCCGCTGCACACAGTCGAGTTCGAGTTGCAGCGCGTCACAAAGCACGCGGGCTTCACCAGGATGCGGCGTGAAGATCACCGTGCCGCGAAGATCACGCGCCGCGTCGGCATGGGACGCGAAGTGTCCAATCGCGTCGGCATCGATCACGCGCGGTCGCTCGTCCATCGCAAGGAGACGCATGACCACTTGCCCCGCCGCGGCGCTCCGCCCGAGCGCGGGACCGATGACGACGGCAGAAACTTCGGGCATTGCAGCATCGATCGCGTGTGCGGCTGCAGAGGCGATGAGCTCTCCGCGCGCGTCGGTGGGGAGCGAGATCACTGTGGCTTCAGGCAACATCAAGAGCGCCGTGGCCGCGTGTGGCGCAGGGACGGCGGCGATCACTCGGCCTGCACCCGAACGGAACGCGCCGCGCGCCGCGAGCATCGCGCCGCCGAGCATGTGACGCGGATCGTGCGCGCAGCCGCCCACGACGAGCACGGTTCCGAAAGTCCCTTTGTGTCCATCGCGTTGGCGCTTTGGAAGGCGCGGCGTGGGCTCAAACTGCAGCGCGCTCATCGCGTCGCTCCCACGGGGGCGAGCTCCTCGATCTTGAGCGCGCCGATGAGTGAGAGCGCACGCGAGAACGCAGGATCGGTGGCGCCGCCACTGAGGTCACTCGTTGCCACGAGGAGATGTCCGATGTGGTAGCCGTCGATGCCGATACCTGCACCGAGCGTCGCGTCAAAGTCGACCCAACCGCGCGCATTCTCAGCCTTTGCCTGCGCGGGAACGACGAGCGCCTGCGTCCACAGATGCCAGCCCCAGCCCGCGCCGTTCGTGCCGAGTTCGGGCACATAGACAAGCCCACTGGCCACGCGCGAAGGAATCCCCGCCGCTCGGCACAAGGCCGCAAGAAGCACCGCATGTTCGGTGCAATCTCCACTGCGCGTCTTGGCGGCCTCGCTCGCCGAACCAAAGGCCGTCGCGAGATTCTTGGATCGCACATGACGCGCGACGAGCAGGCGCAGCGCGTCGACCTTCTCACGATCGCTCGCGTCGTCCTTGAGTCGTGCGGTCGCCAACAACGCGCGCACCGCTTCGCTGTCGGAGTCGATGAGTTCGTTGGCCTTTCGCCATCGCGGATCATGCTCGTCACTCGCTTGAGCAGCACTCGCGCCCTGCACGCGCACCGTGACGCGTGCGGACTTCTCGCCTGTCCGAACAAACTCCTGCGCGCCCTCGCTTGGAAGGTCGGGCATCGCTGTGACCGATTCCAATCCAACGACGAGTTCTCTGCGCGAGAGAAACCGAGCAATCGGCTTGGTCGAGACGAAGGTTCCCGCGAGCAGATCAAACGAAGCGCGCGCGTAACTCTCATCCGCCTTCGCTTTGTTGGTGAGCGTTGAAACCAGATCCCCGAGTCCAATCGGCGTCGTGCTTTCGAGAACCAATCCAGCCGCGTCGTACAACTCCACGGCGACCGTGGGTTGGATGCTGCTGCGCACTTCGTAGCGCGCGCAACGCACTGAGCGGCCCTCGACGACGCGCTCCACTTCGTCGAGGCGCTTCATGGTGATCTCTGCGACGACAAAGCCCGCGTGCACATCAAGCGCGCGAAACTTGATCTCGGGTGCCTTGGCGTCCCCGCGCGCCGCGACGAACGCGCGAACCTCACACGGCGTGAGCCAAGTTCCGTCGGCGAGTTCGCGCACTTCGCGCACGGCGCCGCGTTCGAGCGTGGCCTTCGTGGGCGACTCAAACTCGTAGCGCACGCGCTCGGCGCCCTTCTGCAGGACGACGGCCTCCAAGGGCTCGCCCTTGGACGACTCGACAAACTCCGACGCGAGCTCCACGGTGGTTTCTTGTCCAAGTCGCACGAAACGCATGGCGATGCGCGAGCTCGTTCGAATCCGCGCGCCCTGCTTCACCGTGCCATCGGTGGCGGCACTGACCTCGTCCTGCTCCACGCGCTCGTGCGAGTAGCCGCAGGGATGCCCACCAAGCGTGAGGCTGTAGTAGTGCTCCTCAACGAGCTTCCAATCGGCGCACGCCTCCTGACTCAGCGAAGTCAGCGCGCCAAGAAGGAGCGTCACCAAGAGGAAGCGCACGGCCAATCGTCTGTGCATCAGGCCGTTGGCCCTTCGGCAGCGGCCGCCCCAGAGCTGCCCATCGACTTCAAGAGCGGGAAGAGAATCACATCGCGAATGCTCGTGCTGCCCGTCATCAACATGACCAGTCGATCGATGCCGATGCCCAATCCGCCCGCAGGCGGCATGCCCACGCGCAACGCTTCGACAAAGTCCTCGTCGAGCGAGCGGAAAGTCGACTCCTCGTCATCGGCGCCCTTGAGTTGCTCGGTGAACTTGGCGAGTTGCACATCGGGATCGTTGAGCTCGGTGTAGGCAGGACCAATCTCCATGCCGCCGATGAAGATGTCCCAACGCTCGCAGAGTGCGGGATCGCTGCGACTCGGCCGCGTGAGCGGGCTCACCGCGCTTGGATAGTCGGTCACGAAGGTCGGACGCGCAGGATCGATGAGCGCCTCGGCGAGCTCCTCGAAGAGCGCGTTGACGACCAGCCAGTCATCGAGCTTCGCCTCATGGTGCAGTCCGTGCTCGCGGGCTTTGGCGCGCACTGCCGCAAAATCGCGCATGTCGACGCCGACGCCGCGACGGAACAACTCTTCGAAGGTCACCCTTACAAACGGCTTCGCGTAGTTGATCGCGAGATCACCCCACGGCAGCACGGGACCTTCCGCCTCAACGGGCAATCCAGCGGCCTGACGCTCGGGCACCATCGACACCGCGAGCTCGTGGATGAGACTCTCGGTGAGTTCCATCATCGTGCCGTAGTCGCCGAAAGCCTGATAGACCTCCATCGCGGTGAACTCAGGATTGTGCGAGCGATCGATTCCTTCGTTGCGGAAGTTGCGGTTGATCTCGTAGACCTTCGAGAGCCCGCCCACCATGCACCGCTTGAGATAGAGCTCGGGCGCGACGCGCATGAAGAGCGGCATGCCCAGAGCATTGTGATGTGTGGTGAAAGGCCGCGCCGCTGCGCCGCCAGCGAGTGGTTGCAGCACGGGCGTTTCGACTTCGAGGAATCCGCGCGCATCCATAAAGCGACGAATCCGCGAGACGATGCGCGAGCGCATGGCAAAGACCTTGGCGGTCTCGGGATTCGCGTACATGTCGACATAGCGCTTGCGGTAGCGCAACTCAGGATCACTCAGGCCATGCCACTTCTCTGGTGGTGCCGCCAGCGACTTGGCGCCAAGCGAAACAGAGGTCGCCCAGATGCAGACTTCGCCCTTCTGCGTGCGACCAATCGGACCTTCGGTGACAAGGATGTCTCCGTAGTCCGCAGCCTTTGCGAGTTCCCACGCTGATGCCTCAACAGCCGACTTCGAGATGCTCACTTGGAGATCACCCGTCGCGTCGCGAAGGAAGAGAAAGACGAGCTTTCCCATGTCGCGGTGTTGGACGATGCGACCAGCGACCTTGATGGTGGCGCGGCTGTCTGAGGGAACTCCACCCGATATCTTCGCTTCCTTGGACGCTGCATCAAAGGCAAGGTGCGCGTCTTCACTGAATCGCGTGCGCGCCTCGTTGAGCGGCAGCAGTCCATCAACGCGCTGGCCATACGGCTCGAAGCCGAGTTCATCGCGGAAGCGCTTCAACTTGGCGCGACGCGCAGCGACAATCTCGGACTCGGAGAGCGGAACGGCATCCTGCGGAGTGATCTCGGCCATGGAGCGCGAATCCTATCAGGAGCGCGTTGCCTATCCCTTGCGGCAAGTGATTGCGCTACTCTCTCGGACTTCTCGCTCATTTCGAATTCGGACACAGTAAGACGACACTCATGGCACCAAGCACGCGGCGACTGGGCATCCTGACTGGCGGCGGCGATTGTCCAGGACTCAACGCAGTCCTGCGCGCGGTCGCCAAGACCGCGATCCTGCAATACGGGATCGAGATCATCGGCATCGAAGACGGCTTTCAAGGCCTCATCGAACACCGCGTGCGCCCGCTTGGCCTGCGCGAAGTCTCGGGCATCCTCACGCGTGGCGGCACGATCCTTGGCTCGAACAACAAGTGCAACCCCGCGCGCTACTGCACGGGCCGCACCGCCGACGGCACCCCGATTTGGGAAGATGTCACCGAGAAGTGCCTGACCACGATCGCCCGTGAACGCCTCGATGGACTCATCGTGATCGGCGGCGACGGAACCATGGCCTGCGCTGCGCCGATCGCCGCTGCGGGCATCAATGTCATCGGCATCCCCAAGACGATCGACAACGATCTCGTTGGCACCGAAATCACCTTCGGCTTCCTCACGGCCGTCGCGACCGCGACCGATGCGCTTGATCGCCTTCACTCCACCGCCGACAGTCACCACCGCGTCATGGTGTGCGAGGTCATGGGTCGCAACGCGGGTTGGATCGCGCTGACCTCTGGTGTCGCGAGCGGATCGGATGTGATCCTGCTTCCCGAACTCCACTTTGACCTGCGCAACATCGCCGACGACATCGACCGCCGCATGCGTGGACCAGGTTTCGCGGTGGTGGTCGTGGCCGAAGGCGCGCGTCCACGCAATGGAAATCAGGTCATCGGCCGCTACGACCCGACAAGCCCCGATCCGATTCGCTTCGGTGGCATCGGAAACCTCGTGGCAACCGAGATTGCGGATCTCACGGGAATCGAAACCCGCACCACCGTGCTCGGACACACCCAGCGCGGCGGAGCGCCGATCGCTGCGGACCGCATTCTCGCGACGAACTTCGGATTCCACGCCATGGCGGTCCTGGCCAGCGGCAAGCGGAATCGCATGGTTGTCCGCGAGAACAACCTCTTTTCCGACATCGACCTGTTTGAGACTGTCGGCAAGCAACGCCTCGTCTCCATCGATCACCCGCTCATCGCAGCCGCACGCGCCATCGGCACGAGTTTCGGTGACGGCGCTGGTTCGATCGTCGCCAAGCCGGTGCCCGCAGCGCTCACTTGAGTTGGTGGAATCGTCGGCGAGTTCCCCACTCTCTCGCTTCCGATCTTGCGTCGGTGTTTCGTTAGGATGCGATGGCCGTGCGCCGCACGACGAGAACCGAAACGGAGACTGATGGACCCTGCGATCTTCCTTGACCGTGACGGCACCTTGGTGCCCGACGATGCCAACGCGGGCATTCCTGCGCGCGTGTCGCTTGTCGATGGCGTCGCGCCGTCACTTCGACGACTGCGCGATGCGGGATTCCGCCTCGTCGTGGCGACGAATCAAGGCGGCGTCGCGCGCGGACGATTCTCCGAGAGCGAAGTCGACGCGGTCCACGCGAAGGTCTCTGAACTTGTCGACCAGCAGACGGGCTTGAAGCGCACGATTGAACGCTTCTACTACTGCCCGTTTCACCCCAAGGGCATCGCGCCTGAATACACCCGCGAGCATCCGTGGCGCAAGCCGCGGCCGGGGATGTTGCTGCAAGCCGCGCAAGATATGGAGCTCGAACTCGAGCGTTCCTGGCTCATCGGTGACTCGCCGCGCGATGTCGCTGCGGGTCGCACCGCGGGATTGCGCACGATCCTCGTGACCAAAGATCGCGCCCGCATCGCCGATGCCGACGCCGATTACTCCTCGTCCACGCTTGCGGAAGCCGTCGAGATCATCCTGCGTCACCGCGATGAGACCACGGCGTCCGTTGCCAACGCGCGCCTCACGCCGTTGCCGCGCGCGACGACGCGTCGAGTGCGCCGCGAGCGCGGCAGCGAGCGCTTGCGTCGCGGACTCACCGAACTGACGGAAGAAATCCGCGCGCTACGGCTTCGTCGAGCCGAATCGAGCGCGATGCGGTTGGCCGCGATGGGACTGCAGCTCGTCGCGGTGCTTGTTGCGGCGGTCGCGTTCCTCAATCTTGCCGAGGTCGAACACTTCGCGCGTTGGGCAGCTGCGGCGGCGATGATCCAACTCGTCACCATCACCATGCTGCTCTTCGATCGGCAGTAGTCGCGCGAGAAAGCCTCGCGCTGCTGGTTCTGACGCGCACAACGCCAACCATGCGCAGCTCGCGACTCATTCTCCACGCCGCGCATCCACAGTCGCTCGCCGATCCCGCCTTGGCGGCACTCATCGAGGCCTGCGCGCAGGAAATCGCGGAACACCAAGGCGTGCCGCCACCCTCGGTCGAGCTCTTTGCCGACCGCATTGAACTCACCGCGGCACTGCCGACGCCTGTGCTCCTTGCCATCACGACGGAGCTCCGTCGCACAACAGGCCGCTGGTATCGCGCGAAACATGCCGCATCACTCTGGCAAGGTGATTGACGCGTCGGCCTGTTGGCTCGCGGTGCACGCTGTTTCCGTATCATCGCGCCGCATGCCGCTGCTTGCCTTGGAGCCCACGCTGACCGATCCGACGCCACTCTTGTGGGCCACGCTTCCTGTGGGTGCCTACCTCGTGGGTTCGTTTCCGACCGCGCATCTCTTGGCGCGCAGCCGCGGCGTCGATCTTGGCACAGTCGGAAGTAAGAACTACGGCGCCACGAATCTCGGTCGCACGCTCGGGAAGCCTTGGGGTTTCACCTGTTTCATCATCGACGCGGTCAAAGGCGCACTGCCGACACTGGCTGCAGGATGGCTCCTCGGAACTCTCGGCGCGCCCGCGGGCGGAGTGAGCGCGCTGTCGGCGTGGTGCTGGATCGCAGCAGTGGCCGCGGTGATCCTCGGACACACCCTCTCACCGTGGATCGGCTTCAAAGGCGGCAAAGGAGTGGCCACTGGTTTCGGTGCGCTCGCTGCGCTCTGGCCTGTGCTCACGCTTCCTGCAATCTTCGCGTTGGTGATCTGGGTAGTCCTCGTCCTGATCTTCCGAATGGTGAGCCTCGCTTCAATGGTGGCCGCGGTGGCGGTGCCGTGCGCGGTCCTCGTCGCGGCGGTTTCAAACCACGGATTGCAGGGTGCGCGTGACGCTGTGCCGTTTCTTGCCGCGAGTTCGCTGATCGGAGCGTTTGTCGTCTTCAAGCACCGAAGCAACATCGAACGCATTCGCGCTGGCACAGAGAACAAAGTCCTGCAGCGCACCCCCAAGACGACCACGCCGCCCGACGAGGCGGCGAAACCGAATCGAGTCTCACCGTGACCATCGAAACAAGGAACATCGGCTCTTCCGCGGACTCGTCGCCTCACTCGGGCTACCGAAGTCCGCTTGAGACGCGCAACGCCAGCAGCGCAATGCGCGCGCTTTGGAGTGAGCAACGCAAGTTCTCGACATGGCGACGCATCTGGCTCGCGCTCGCAGAGAGTCAGCACGAACTTGGGTTGCCTGTTTCTTCAGCGCAAGTCGAGGCGCTCCGTGCGCACCTCGACGACATCGACTTCGCAGCAGCTGCCGCGCATGAGGCTCGCCTGCGTCACGATGTCATGGCGCATGTGCACACGCTCGGTGACGCGGCCCCCGTCGCGCGCGCGATCATCCACCTTGGCGCCACGAGCCAGGATGTTGTCTGCAATGCTGATCTCTTGGTGCTTCGTGAGGCGCTGCAACTCACGGCAGGAAAGCTCGCGCGCGTCGTTGATCGACTCGGCACCTTCGCCGCGAAGTTCCGCAGCTTGCCAACGCTCGGCTTCACCCATTTCCAACCCGCGCAACCGACCACCGTCGGCAAGCGCGCCACGCTTTGGGCGCAAGACTTCGCCATCGCGCTCGAGCAGGTCGAGTTCGCCACCAACGCGCTCCGTCTGCGTGGGCTGCGCGGCGCGACGGGAACGCAGGCGTCCTACCTTGGACTCTTCGATGGCAACGCCGCGAAGGTTGACGCGCTTGAAGCGAAGTTTGCCGAGAAACTCGGCTGGCCCAAGGAGCGGATGCTCGCTGTCTGCGGACAGACCTATCCGCGCCTCGTCGATGCGCAGATTGTCGCAGCGTTGGCAGTGGCAGCGAGCGCTGTCCACAAGTGCGCAACAGACATTCGCTTGCTCGCCAACCGCAAGGAAATCGAAGAGCCCTTCGAGAAGGAGCAGATCGGCTCGTCCGCGATGGCCTACAAGCGCAATCCCATGCGCTGCGAACGCGCCTGCGGATTGGCGCGGTTTGTCATGGGACTCGTGAACGATCCGCTACAGACTCACGCGACCCAGTGGCTCGAACGCACGCTTGACGATTCCTCCAACCGACGCCTCGTGCTTCCCGAGTCTTTCCTCGCGCTCGACGGCGCGTTGGACATTCTCGCGAATGTCGCCGAAGGACTCGTGGTGTGGGAAGCCACCGTGCTGGCGAATCTCGCCGCGGAACTTCCGTTTATGGCCAGCGAAGACATCATGCTTGCCGCGACCAAGGCTGGCGCCGATCGTCAAGAGGCGCATGAAGTCATTCGCGTGCACTCGATGGCTGCTGCAGAGGGAGTGAAGCGCTACGGTCGCGCCAACGATCTCATGGAGCGACTGCGCAATGATCCGTTCTTTGCCAAGGTCGACCTCAGCGGAGCGCTCGAACCATCGCGCTTCATTGGCCGCGCGCCCGAGCAGACCGATCGCTTCATCGACACGGTGGTCAAGCCAATTCGCATGCGGCACGCTGCGTCGCTCAGCACGAAGGCTGAACTTCGCGTGTGAGCCGGCGCCCTGTGCGCGGCGCACGCTGTGATCACGCGGGCGGCTGCGCTTCGATGCCTTGCACTTTCTCTAGGAAATCCACGCCAAGCACGCGCGCGGGTCCCGCACCGCCGCCCTGCACCACGACCGATACCGCGTCGATCCGCAGCGAGCGGATCCAGCCGACGACCGACACGGTGGGCACGCGCAGCGTCAACCAGAATCCACCGACAATGGGGATGTTCATGCGGGGAATCTCCGCTTCGGCGATGGTCTCGGTCACGAACACTGCGAGACTTGGCGTGGCGTTGCCTTGTGCATCACGGACGGCAATCATCGCGAGCTGCTTGATCTCAGGCTGGTTGGCACCAGGCAGCGCGCAGGCCACGACATGCCAATTCGGAAGGCCAAACATCGAGCGCGCGTAGGCGATGTTGCGCGCATACTCAGCAGGAGCACCGCTGCTCACGAGCGTGGATTCGGATTGCTGCACGCACTCCTCAAACGCCTTGAGCATCACGGCATCTTCGGCGGCGCGTTGCATGGGATCGCGCTTGTCCAGCTGGGGTGCTGCGGATTCCGTCGCGTCGCTGCTCGTGTTGCTCTTCATGCCTTGCCCGCTGTGATCGTTGCTCATGCACCACTCCAGGATGTTGTTCCTCTTCGATCTCCAACGCGCCATGCTACTCTCCGCGCATGCCCAATCCACGCCTCACGCTCGATCGAACCGCCCTGCTGGTGATCGATGTGCAGGAACGACTGCTCCCGACGATCTGGGATGGCGATCGCGTGGTGACGAACTGCGCCGCTGCGCTTGAACTCGCTCGGCTCTTGGCGATTCCCGCGTTCGTCACCGAGCAATACACCAAAGGACTCGGGCACAGCGCCCCCGCCATTGCCAAAGCCGCGAGCGGACACGCGCGGATCTACGAGAAGACCCGCTTTAGCGCCCTCACCCCTGAAATCGACGCGCTCTTGTCTGCCACCCGCAGCGACGACATTCTCATATGCGGCGTCGAGGCGCATGTGTGTGTCCAACAAACCGTCCTTGATCTCCTCGCGAGCGGACGGCAGCCCTTTCTCCTGACTGACGCGATCTCCGCGGGTCGGGTCGATCAGATTTCCCCAGCATTTCGGCGCATGGAACGCGGCGGCGCGACTCCTTCAGGAGTCCTTGGCGCTGCCTATGAACTCCTCGGTGACGCCGCCCATCCCCAATTCCGAGCGGTCCTTGGTGTGGTCAAGACACTTCAAGCGCCATTGCCGTTACTCTGACGCCGAAGTGATCGGACCCGAGGCGAGTGCCGCGGGCCACGCCAATGGAACTTTCGGAGGTACCGATGGAGCTCTACGAAACCCTGTGCCGCCTCGTCCGCGAGGTCGAAGACGACATGAAGAAGACAGCGGGCGGAAACAAGGCGGCGGGTACCCGCGTCCGCAAGTCGATGCAGGATGTGAAGGACTGCGCGCAGCAGATTCGCCAGCGCGTCCTTGAGATGCGTGGCACGGAGGAAGGTGGGAGCTGACCTCCCGCGAAGCTCTTGGCCAGCGCCCCGCTCATTGATCTTTCGACCATCGACCTCTCACAGACGATCTGTGACAGTCGTTGCC
The DNA here is from genome assembly GCA_947490615.1 of Planctomycetaceae bacterium. GTDB lineage: Bacteria > Planctomycetota > Phycisphaerae > Phycisphaerales > SM1A02 > QWPT01. The sequence continues at coordinate 522,464 of CANLHK010000001.1, forward strand.
TCGATGAGTTTCTGCCCCAGACGGGTCCGATGCGCCAGTGCGATCGGATCGTGTGGGTCAGCGAGAACCTCAGGCACTGCGTCGGCGCCAAAGATGTTCGCGCCGATGAATTCTGGTGCGAGCACCACATCAAGGGACGCCCGCTCTTCCCTGGCGTGTTGATGATCGAATCGTGCGCGCAGTGCACGAGTTGGTTGTTCCGCACCCGCTTTCCTGCGCTGGGCTTCCTTGGTTTTCTCCGTTGCGACAACGCGTCGTTCCGCGGGCAGGTCGTTCCAGGCGACACCTTTGTGATTCTCGTTGAAGAGATCGAGGCGAACCCGCGGCGATTCATCTCGAATGTGCAGGGGCTCGTGAACGGCAAGCTTGTGTTCGAGGCGAAGATCACGGGAATGACCATCTAGCCGCGCCCGTGGAGTCTCGCGCGATGCTGCCCCCACTTCGATTTACCCCCATCGCCAAGGCGCGACCATGGGGCGCAGGGCGCCTCCAACGCCTTGGAAAGCCGACGATTTCTGGCGCGTGCGTCGGTGAGACTTGGGAAGTCGCTGACCTCCCTGACTCCATCGTTGATGGGCAGTCGCGCGTTGATGGAGGTCGCTTCGATGGCCTGACACTGCGCGCGCTGCGTGCCGCGCACGCTCCTGCACTCCTTGGTGTTGCGACTCCCGCTCCTGATGGCGCGTTCCCGCTGCTCATCAAGTACCTCGACGCTGCAGACAATCTTTCGCTGCAAGTTCATCCTGACGCGGCCTACGCAGCAGCGCATCCTGACGCGCATCTCAAGACTGAGGCCTGGATCATCGTCGCCTCTGAACCTGGCGCGCGGGTGTATCGAGGGATCAACCCGACGACCACGCGCGAGGAGTTTGCCGACGCGCTGCAGCGCGGACGCGCGCTTGATCACATCGTGAGCTACCTCGTGGCTCCTGGTGATTGCGTCTATCTCCCGAGTGGAGTCTGTCACGCACTCGGTGGTGGAATCCTCGCCGCAGAAGTGCAGACGCCGAGCGATACGACTTTTCGCGTCTGGGATTGGGATCGCCACGATCCGCGCCGACCGCTCCATCTCGAGCAGGCGTGGCAATGCATGAAGTTTGGTAGCGCGCAAGATGACGGCGTGGCGGGGTTCGTTGCTGCGTCGACCGCTCCGCGCCGTGAGGCCGCTGGCTTCATCACGCGCCGACTGTGCAGGAGCGGCTACTTCACGATCGAATCGATCGAGGCGACGGCCGATGGCTCGATTCCGTTCGAGACGACTGGCGTTCCTGAAGTGTGGATGACACTCGCTGGCGACGCGCGCTGGACCTTTGAGAGCGGGACGGTCGCCGCGCCTTCGGGCGTCACCGTCCTTCGCCCTGCACAAGTCGAGCGCGGCCGCATCGACGCGTCCGCGGGGACCGTGCTGCTTCGAACAACCTGCGCGAGTCCGCTCGATCGGGCGATGTAATCAAGCACCGTGCCAGCCATCGCACGGTTGGTGGCGCGGATATCTTGGGTTCCTTCTGCCGCGTGCCGATGAATCCGCATCCCACGCAGACACCAGTCGGATGATGTTCTCCCGCATGCTTCCATCAACCACCACGCTGCGCCGCAGGGCGTCCTTCGCGCTCTCCGCACTGCTCTCCGTGCATGGAGTGAGCGTGTCGAGTGCGCACGCCGAGATCTACCTCATCAAGCCCGGCGACGATTGGTCGATCCTGGGACCGAAGTTGGTTCCTGGCGATGAACTCTCGCTCCTCGAAGGTGTGCATGTTGCCGCGCAGTTCACGGGTGTAGCGGGGAGCGCTGAGAAGCCCATCGTGATTCGCTCGAGCGCCAACGGCAAGCTCGCAGAGATCGCTCCTGGCCGCGAGGGACTCAAGCTGACCGACTGCTCGCATGTTCGCATCGAGCGCGTGCTCATCAAGAACGCGCGACGCGCGGGTGTGGTGATCGACGCGACGGCTTCAGGCAAGAGCCACGATCTCGCGCTGCACGATGTTCTGGTCGTCGGAGTCGCAGGACTCGTCGAGCAATCGGGAATACTCGTCCGCGAAACCGCACGACTCGAAGTGAAGCGCTCTCGGTTTGAGAACTGCATCGGCGCTGCGATGCGATTCGAACACACCTCGGAGGTCTCGGTCGAACGCGTGCAGATCCTCGCTGCGCCAACAGCGCGTGCAGAACACGGCATCCTCATCCTTGGTCCCAACGCGCTCATGACCTTCCACGATGTGTGGATCTCAGGCGCGATCGGCACGGGACTCTCGCTTGGAGCGAGCGATGCGCCGCATCATGTTTCTGGCGGTCCAACCATTCCCGCCTTTCCGCCACCGATTCGCGCCCCTTCTGCGCGACCAGAGGAAACGCTCACACCGAGACCTACCGAACCCGTCACACCTGCGCAGCCCGTCCCTGAGCAGGTGCCCGCTCCCGACGCCTCGGCGAAGCCACTGGCACTCGTTCGTGGCGCGACCTTCGAACACTTGCTGCTTCACGGCACCGATCGCCCCTTCGAGTTTGGCAGCTGCGAGGAGATCACCATCTCCAACTGCACGGTCGTCGATCCGCACGAGGAGGTCTTCAGGATCGGGAAGGTCGCCACAAGCTCCGACGGCAGCGCTGCGAGCCTCTCGGTGCGCTTTCGAAACAACATCGTGGTGTGGAAGGCGGGCGGGCTGCGACGGTTCACCGACCTCGCAGAAGGGGTCAGCGCTGCTGGGCTCAATCTCGGACCCAACTACTGGTGGAGCAACGAATTGCCTTCCGCGCTCCCGCTGCTGGGACCCGTCGGTGCGCCATTCCCTGGAACGCTCGAGGTACCGCAAACCATCGACATCGACCCCGACCTCGATGACCACCATCGCCCACGGCTCGAAGCGGTACGGATGAGCGGTCGAAGCGTGACTTGAACCTCCGTGCGCAGGCGCGCCTGAACAAGCTTGAGAATGTCGCGATGATGGTGGGAATCGGTTCTTGCACCGTCGCGTCTTCGAGGCGTCCGGAAGCCGTGCGACGCGCCCTGCGCCGCAAGCAATCGCAGCGTGTCTCGGAGGTCGTCGGTCATGGGTGAGCCCCTTTCAGAACGAGTCCTCAAGCACTGGATCGAGCGCCTCACCCCGAGCCTCATTCAGATTTCCTACGGCATCTGCCACGACCGCCACCGTGCGGAAGAACTCGTGCATGAGGGGTTCATTCGCCTCTGGAAGTCGCCTCCCGACGCGGGCGAGCCTGCAATCGCGAGTTGGATGCGTTCAACGGTGACCAACCTCTCGATCAGCGCGATCCGACGGAAGCATCGGACTTGGACGCTGATCGACGAGTCGGGCTCTGCGCGCGACATTCACGCCGAACGCCCAGGCGCGGAGACTGCGCGTCGCGCCGAAGTCACGCGAGTGACCGAAGCACTCGATCGCCTTGATCCCGAGAAGCGCGCCATGATCATGCTGCGCGTGAACGAAGGCCTTTCCTACGAGGCGATCGCCAACCATCTCGGTGTTCCTATCGGCACTGTCATGAGTCGACTCAACCGCGCGCGCCTCGCGCTGCTCGAGGAACTTGGCGACGACGGTGAATCGGCGAGTGGGCGCCCAAGCGACTTCAACAACAACACACTGCGCGACGCCTCGCGCTGACGGGAACAGATCATGAATCTCCATCGCGACAACTCCCCGACTTCTCCCCCAGCCTGCAGCGCCATGAAGGCGATGCTCTCGGCGTACCTCGACGATGAGCTCACCCGAGAAGAGCGGTTGCGCAGTGACGCGCATCTCCTCGAGTGCCACGACTGTCGCGGACTCGTCGAACGCGCTGAAACTCTCGACGAAACGCTGCGCGAGAAGTTCGCGCTCGATCTCGCCGACGCGAAAGAGACCATCGACGCGCGCACCATCGATACCCGCGCGATGCAAGCCAGCGTGCTCGCGGCCATCGGCGCGCCTACGCGGCGATTCTGGCTTCCGAGAGCGGCCATTGCAGCGGGAATCGCAGCAGCAGCGCTTGCGAGTTTCCTGTTCTGGCCTTCGACCACGACGACGAACTCGAGCACGGTCCCGTCAACAAAGAACGCGCAACTCGCGGCGCTCGACGATGATGAACGCCAACTGCTCTACTCGACGAGCGTGATCCTCACCAATCTCCGCAAGGTTGGTTTCCAGAACGCGGCCAATCGCGGGGAGCTTCGTGAAGTCGCGCGCTACGACGAACTCGTCGATCGACTCGATGCGCTGCTGCCCAAGCTTCCAACTGAAGCACGCCCGACGGTGGCGCTCGCGCGCGAGACGATTGCGTTTCTCATCGACAGCTCGGAGGACCCTGCGCGTTGGGAGAAGGTGCGTCGCGATATGGAACGCACCGAGCTTGATCGCACCGTCGATGGACTCAGTGACGCGTGACCGCGGCTGAGAAGTGTTGCGCGTCTGCAGTTCCTGCCGACGAAGAGTTGCCATCTGTGCTTCTGCGTTTGAAGCGCGAGCGTTCCAAGGGTGATTCTGTATAGTCCACCGCACGAATGGATTCGACTCGGCCCATCCCGTTCAACGCAGCCGTGGCCTACGGCATCAAGCCCCTGCAGACGCGCCGCGTCGCGACGGGCGCCCTCATCACACCTCCCCTGTCTGCTCCCGTCGCAGCAACTCGCGCCGTCACTGCCGCGCAGACAGCCGCCACGAACGCGGCGTCCCGCGCGCCCGATCGCGCCACCACGCGCGCTCCGTCGCGGGTCGCCAACCTCGTGTCGGGCAAAGTCGACTCCGCGATTTCCCGCGGCCAAGGCTTTGATGCGCCCCGCGGCGCACCGATGCCAAACGCCAGCGGCGCGCTCCAGATGTACTCGCGCGCCGCGGACAGGGTGGAAGTCGCGACCGAAGCCACGGTTGGCCGCCGCCTCGATGTCCGCGGCTGATCGGTGAAAGACGGCGCATCGCGCCCGTCCGACCCGCCAATCCCCCCACCTCCGTGCCAGCTTTCCTGCTGCGAGAACTTGCGCGCAAGGCCTTTGCAGCAGTCGCCTCGGGCGGCTATCTTCTCCCCCTCTTTGAAACTCGCTGCCAACCCTTCAACGGGCGCGCAGCGTCCGCCCTACTTTCCGTCTGTTTGGAGCCTCCATGGCCAGCACTGGCACAGTCATTCAGGTCATCGGATCGACCTTCGACGCGCAGTTCCCCGAGTCGGATCTGCCCGAAATCTACAACTCCGTGCATGTGAACTTCGAAGCCCGCGGCGTGAAGATCACGCTCGTCGGCGAAGTGGCCAAGCACCTCGGTGGCGGTCAAGTGCGCTGCGTTGCACTCGCTTCGACTGACGGTCTCAGGCGCGGCGATCCGTGCGTGGATACTGGTTCGCCCGTGCGCGTTCCCGTGGGTGAAGGCGTCCTCGGCCGCGTGTTCAATCTCCTCGGCCAGCCCGTCGATGAGCGTGGACCAGTTTCGGCGACCAAGACTGCGCCGATTCACCGCGCCCCGCCCGACTTCGTCGAGCTCAATCCGCAGACCGAAATCCTGCAGACGGGCATCAAGGTCATTGACCTCCTCTGCCCGTTCGTGCGTGGTGGAAAGATCGGTCTCTTCGGTGGCGCAGGCGTCGGCAAGACCGTCGTCATCCAAGAGATGATCGCCCGCGTCGCCCGAAACTTCGGTGGCTACTCGGTGTTCGCAGGCGTTGGCGAGCGCACCCGCGAAGGCAACGACCTGTGGCTTGAAATGCAAGAGGCGGAGTACACCGACGCCAACGGCAAGAAGATGCATGTCCTTGACAAGGTCGCGATGGTCTTCGGTCAGATGAACGAGCCGCCAGGAGCGCGTCTGCGCGTGGCGCTTTCGGCGCTGACCATGGCCGAAGAGTTCCGCGACGCCTCGGGTAAGGAAACCCTGCTCTTCGTCGACAATGTGTTCCGCTTCACGCAGGCGGGTTCGGAAGTCTCCGCGCTCCTCGGCCGCATGCCGAGCGCCGTCGGATACCAGCCCAACCTCGCCACCGAGATGGGTGCGCTCCAGGAGCGCATCACTTCGACCCGTCAGGGCGCGATCACCTCGGTGCAGGCGATTTATGTTCCCGCGGACGACCTCACCGACCCCGCGCCCGCCACGACCTTCAGCCACCTTGACGCGTTCATCGTGCTCGAGCGCAAGATCGCCGAGAAGGGCATCTATCCCGCGGTCGATCCTTTGGCCTCGACCTCGCGCATCCTCGACCCGCAGGTTCTCGGCGAGCGGCACTACCGCTGCTCGCGCCGCGTGCAGAACAACCTGCAGCGCTACAAGGACTTGCAAGACATCATCGCGATCCTCGGCGTTGACGAGCTTAGCGAAGAAGACAAGCTCACGGTCTCCCGCGCACGCAAGATCGAGCGCTTCCTCTCGCAGCCGTTCTATGTCGGTGAGATCTTCACGGGTCTCCCCGGCGTGACCTGCCCCCTTGAGGACACGATTGACAGCTTTGAGCGCATCTGCAACGGCGAAGGCGACGACCTTCCTGAGAGCGCCTTCATGTATGTCGGCAACCTCGCCGATGCCCGCAAGAAGGCGGAGAAGCTCGCCGCTGGCGTCTGATTGGTTGCACGACCGATTCAGACCAACTTGGAATTGTGTTCTCAGGACCCCGACATGCGTTGGGGTCCTGTTTCTTTTGGGTCTGCACCTTGAATCGTGGGGCCAACGGGGTAAGTTCCCGTAAGCAGCGTGGGCCGCGCTGCCATTGTTGTTCCCCCCGCGGTCGGTCTGTTCGACCGCTGGTCCCCGATCTGCAGGCGTGATGTGTGCCGACGATCCCAGCTTCGATCCAATCTCGATTCGCACTTGGCCCTTAGTCCCACACGATCAGAATATTGAGGAGACCACCGCATGCGCCCAACGCTGCTCGCTACCGCCCTTGCTTTCGTTCCTGCCGCCTGGTCACTCGCTGAGACAGGCAAGCCCGTCCCACCGAAGGACCGTGGCGCCGCCTTTGTGACGATCGAGGCCAACGGTCACGCCCTCCACGGCGCTCCATGGCAAGAGCAGCAGCAGGTGCAGTCCTTCAGTGTCGAGCTCGGCATCGACGCGATCCCCGCGCCAGCGTTCGTGCTTCCGTTCGAAGACCACGAGTTCTACCTCGCGCAGGATGAGGCCGAAGGACACGGCGCTGGACCGAAGCCCTTGCGCTTCGCAGTTCCGATCATTGCCGCCGTCACGATGGAAGATGGCGAGTGGATCCCCGTCGACGGTGGATCGCTGTGGCGTCTTGAAATCAACTCGGGTAACGCCGTGAACTCCAGCCTGCACTTCAAGGGCATCGACCTTCCCGTCGGTCAGCAACTGCGCGTGTCGGTACCTGGGATGCAGGACTCGACGGTTGGACCGATCGAAGGCGTTGGCCAGTTCGACAACGGCACGGCGTGGGGACTCTGCCTGCCGTCAAACAGCACGCTCATCGAATGGTTCGTCCCCGCGGGTAGTCACGCCAAGGCGTTGCCCTTCACCAGCGTCGATTACTTCCACGGCTACCGCGACATCTTCGACAACGCGTTTGAAAACGCAGGCGACGGCGGCGTGGCGGGCAACTGCCACAATCAGCCCTCGTGCTTCGCAACCTGGGTCAACGAGTCCAACGCGACGGTGCGCCTGATCTTCAACGGCTTCCTCTGCTCTGGCCAGCTCATGGCGACGACTGCCGCCGATGAGACGCCCTATGTCTCGACGGCGAATCACTGCATCTCGACCGCCACCGACGCCAACGCCTGCCAGTTCAACTTCTTCTTCCGCACGCCGACTTGCAACGCCGCTGTCTCTGCTGGAAGCAATGTGCTTGCTTCGGATGTCACCGCGACCTACCTCGCGAGCGATTGCACGCTCCTCATGGTTCGTCCGACGCTCCCCGCCAATGTGGCTTGGTCGGGCTGGACGAATGTGAACCCTGCCGTCAACACCGCCTCAACGGGCATCCACCATCCAGGTGGCGCCGCACAGGCGATCTCGTTTGGCGTGAAGAACGCTGCGAGCTTCAACTGCGGAACCCCGACGGGCAATTGGAATTCTCTCTCGTGGAACAACGGCATCACCGAGGGTGGTTCATCGGGCAGCGCGATCTACCGCGACACGGATAGGAAGCTCTACGGCGTGCTCACCTGCGGCGCGAGCTCGTGCACCAATCTCGCTGGCGACGACGGCTACGGTCGTTGGGACATCGCGGTGAACACTGGTGGATTCGCCGCGCACCTGGCAGTCGGCGCCGACGATGCGCAGGAACCCAACGACACCTGCGCCACCGCGCGCTCGGTTGCTGCGGGCACCACCTTCACCAACATGGTCGTCAAGCGTCTCGATGAAGACTGGTACGCGCTTACGGTTCCAGTGGGATCGACCGCGGCGTTCAACATGACCTTCACCCACGCCAACGGCGATGTGGATCTTGAGCTCTACTCCGTCTGTGGTGGGACCGCGCTCGTGCAGCGCTTGGCGAACACGAACAACGAAGTGTTCAGCTACCTCAACACCTCTGGCGCCAATGTGATCCTGATGCGCGTCTTCCTCGGCGCGGATACTCGCAACAACTACACCTTCTCCTACACGGTCACGACCCCAGCACCAGGGAACGACGACTGCGTGAGCGCCACGCCGCTTCTTGTTGGCGCCTACCCCTTCGACACGACTGGCGCAACCAACGGCACACTCGCCGTGGCCGCGAGCTGCACCGACGGCGCGGGCGCGACGCTCAACAAGGACATCTGGTACCGCTTCGTGCCTGAGTGCAACGGCACCGCCACGGTTTCGACCTGTGGCACCGCTGCGTTTGACTCGCGGATTGTGGTCTATGCCAATTCCATCAATTGCCCGACCGCCGCGAGTGTCGTGATCGCGTGCAACGATGATGGCGCTGGCTGCAGCGCACTGACGAGTACGGTGAACTTCGAGTGCACCGATGTTGGCCAGTACTTTGTTCGCATCGGCAGCAAGGCTGTCGTCGGTGGTGCAGGCACGGTGACCTTCAGCTGCGTTCCGTCGGCTCCACCCTGTGTGGGCGACATCGATGGCAGTGGAGCCGTGGACGCAGGCGACCTCGCGACCATGCTCAACGCCTGGGGCGCGTGCGCTGGCTGCGCGTCGGACCTTGACGGCAACGGCTCGGTCGATGCAGCAGACCTTGCTCTCGTGCTCAATGCTTGGGGCGCCTGCCCGTAAGACCTGAGTTCTCTGCAGGACCCAATCCAAGACACACCCGCGCCCGCGTCATCCCGACGCGGGCGCGGTCTTTCTAGACTGCGCGAATGCAACACAGTTCTTCCGCGCTCTCGTTTGCGTTTCTCTTCCTCGGCCTCGCACTCACCTTGGGCGGCGCGGAATTCGCTTCTGCACAAGACGCCAAGCAAGCGTCGTCGCTCGTCCCCGCCGCGCGCACCGACGCGGGTTCGATCGCGCGCGAAACCGAACTGATTCGCCGCGCCAAAGAGAGCGGGCCTGTTCATGTGATCTTCGTCGGCGACTCCATCACGCAAGGATGGGAAGGCGGCGGCAAGGACGCGTGGACGCAATGCATCGCGCCGTTTGGCTCGCTCAATCTCGGGAACTCCGGTGATCGCACTGAGAATGTGTTGTGGCGGCTCGACCAAGCTCCACTCACGCGACTTGAGCCCACGCATGTCGTGCTCCTCATCGGCACGAACAATCTTGGACACGGCACCAGCACCGCGCAAGAGACGCTTGACGGCATGAAGGCGGTTGCGACCAAACTCGCCGAGCAGTGCCCGAAGGCGACGATTCACATCCTCGAAGTCTTTCCGCGCGGCGAGAAGATCAATCCGATGCGCGGCGAACTCTGCCAGATCAACCAAGCGCTGCGCGCCTTTGTGCGAGACGACGCTGCGAAACACGGTGGCACTTCGCGCTACAAGATCAACGCACTCGGCGACGCGTTTCTCAGCGCCGATGGATCGATCTCCAAGGAGCTCATGCCCGACTCTCTGCATTTGACCCCGAAGGCCTACACCATGTGGGCAGAGGAAATGGTCAGACAGATCCCGAAGTGAGCGACTGTTCGCGCGCCTTCGCGATGCGGGACACGGTGTCGAGATCGAGCGAGCGTGTCGCAAAGACGAGCGTGCCCGAAGCGACGCCAATCGAAATCGCGCGGAAGCGCGCGAACAGCATCACGGTGATCCCCAGCAGGACGATCACGCCAGGCTGCCACTCAAGCTTTGGAAGCGAGAGTCCACCGCCCGTCAGCATGCCAAGCAGTGACGGACCGATCCACCAGCAGAGACCGCTGAGTGCGATGGAGACTCCCATGAGCAGCCGCCAAAGCGTGGTGCGCGTGCCGAAGGCGACGCGGTCGATCCGATCGAGATACGCGAGTTGCAACGCACTCCCTGTCAGGGTCGCCTCGGTGATGAAGAGCCGTCGGTTGGTCAAGACCAGCGCGCCGCGACGGCCCACGATCGCAGCGGGAATCGAGGTGCGCAGCGCGTCGGCGAACCCCTGCACTTGCACCCACTCGACGACTTCGCCCTCAAGCTTGCGCACATTGCACCCGCGCAGCGCGAGCGGTTCGAGGTGGAACTCGAGCCCATCGTCGTTGCGCGGTGGAAGAGGCGGATCGAGCGGCGCAGCCAACGAAGTCTCCGCATCGGACGCCGGGACATCCAGAGCGGACATCGGCAACTCCGCGTCTTGCGTCGCAGTTGCAGCCGCGACTTCGCCAAACACGAGTCCGCGCACATTCTCCGCGCGGAACCAATCGACCGTCCCCTCAGGACGCACGAGATCACGCCGCGAAATCACACCACTCGTCGCAGCATCGCGCAGCTGCCTCGCGGACAGCGGGCCAACCTCAGCGCCAGTATCAGTGCGGACAAAATAGTTCATCGATGGGTGTTGTACGCGGAAACGGAGCGTCGTCGGCGCCAAGCACGCGCGTCACTCCTTCTCCCACACTGGCTCCGCCGTCGTCACCACAGTTCCATCCGCACCGAGCACCACGCTGTACGCGCGATCGGGACTCCCGCGAAACGCAGCGCTCGACGCAAGGCTTGAGAGTGAGTCGCCCCACTGCAGCCGCTCGCCAACCATGCCATCCTCAACTGCGGTGAGGGACCAGCGTGAGCTCGGCTCACCGAGGATCTGCACAACTTCCTCGCGCTTCATGCCAGGACGGATCTCGCGAAAGTGCTCGACCACGCGCGACGAGGCACAGGCGGTGAGCGCCTGCCCCACGAGGAGCAGCACGGTGATTCTCGCAGTCACGCGGGCCGATCTCGATGGAGTTCGCATCGACGCATCGTCGCATTTCCTGCGAGACAACTCAAGTCTTGTCGGGAACAGGCGCGCGCAACACCGCGAGTACACTCCGCGCCATGACTCCCGCCACCGCAGAATCTTCGCGCGCTGACTCCGCTTCCACCCACCTTGTGTTGACCGAGGCGTCGGGCCGTGCCATCGCCGCGCTCATCACGCAGCATGGGGAATCGCAGCGAGCCATGATCGAGTCGGGAGTCGGGCGCGTTGCGGTCCGCTGGAACAGCAAAGACGGCGATGCCGCCGCGTTCGAGGCGTTCTGCGTCAAGCATTTCGTGGTCGATCCCGCCGAGCGCACGCGCCTTCTGGTGCGACTCGAGCGCGCGCTCGAGCAAATCGATGGGCACCTCTATGAAATGCGCAGGACTCTCCGCCGACACCATGACCTGCGCGGTGATGAGTTCGCTGGCGTCGATGAGATCCTTGCGCAGTTCGATCCATCACCCGATCTCTCCGAGCAACTCTATAAGCAAAAGGTCGCGCATCTCTGCCTGCTGAACTTCCCTCGGCCGACGCTCGCGACCATGTTGCGCGATGGTCCATCGTGGGACGACGCAGGATGGGCGGCCACACGCGTTGCGCAGAACTTCGGCCCGCGCATTCCTGTCGAACTCGCCGATCGCGCCCGCAAGAACTCCTTTGAATCAGGCAGTTTTGTGAGTCACTTCCATGTTCCCGTTGGCAGCATGGTCGACGCAAACGGCAAGCGGTGGTTTGAAGCCGATCGCAAACTCATCGCCCACTGGCTGGTGCGCGAAGAGATCAAGGCTGGCTACGGCGATGCCGACGGCCTCCTCAAGCAGCGCGCGCTCTCGTGGGTCATGGCGCGACATATTGATGGCACGATCCCGAAGTGCGTGATGTCAGGCCAAGAGAAGCGCGACTGGAATCCGCAGACCAACACCGTCGCGCAGGGTGATCCTGGCGAACTCCTTGGTCTCGTGCGCTACGAGCGATGGATCGCAAACTTCCGCATGGCGCGCGAGTTTGATCCGCTCTACCCCGACGAGCCCACCGCCATCGCCCGCAAGTTTGCGCTCGAGCGCGAGATGCCCGAGAGCGAAGTCGAGAAGCTCATGATCGCGCTCCTCGAAGCGCCTGTGCGCCGCGACCTTGCTGCGTTCCTGACCAAGCGCCTTGGCCGGCCCCTCGAGGCCTTTGACATCTACTTCGACGACATCGTGGAAGCCAAGACCGCATCCGCGATGAACGCCGCCGTCAAGAAGCGCTTCGGCAGTGTGTCGGAGTTGCAGGCGAAGTTGCCGACGGTGCTGCGCGAGCTCGGGTTTGACGCGAAGGACGCCGACTTCCTCGGCACGCGCATTCAAGTTGAAGTCGCCAAGGGCGCGGGTCACGCGATGCGGCCGCAACTTGAGGGCTACGGCGCGTGGCTGCGGACTTCGAGCCTCGACACCGAACTCGGGTGGGACGGCTTCGACACCGCCATGCATGAGCTCGGGCACAACCTCGAGCAGCTCTGTTCGACCTACTTCGTGAGCCGACCCGCCCTGCGCGGCGTCCCCAACACGGCCTGCACCGAGGCCTTCGCGTTCCTCTACCAGTCGCTGGCCAAGCGCGTGCTCGGGCTCGAGGATGCGGCGGAGGTCGAGCGACAGTTCGCGCTCGATTCCGTGTCCACCATGCTCTCGGCCTGCCAGATCGCTGGTCCGTCGCTCCTCGAACTTCGTGCTTGGCGCTGGCTCTACGCCAATCCCGAGGCGACTCCCGTAGCCCTGCGAACCGAGGTTCTGCGCATCGCGGAGTCGCTGTGGAGCCAGTTCTACGCTCGCGATTTCGGCAAAGACGATTATCGGATTCTGGCCGCCTACCAGCACATGATCGCCCACCCGCTCTACCTCCCCGACTACACCCTCGGCCACATGATGAGCCACCAGATTCGCTCGTTTATGCGGGGAAAAGAGCTCGCGGCGGAGACCAAGCGCATCACCTCGCTCGGTTGCCTGACTCCCGATCTGTGGATGCGCAAGGCCGTCGGGGGACCCGTCTCAGCGGAGTCTTTGGCGCGCGACGCCGCTCTTGGGCTGAAGCGTTTGGCGTAAGTCGTTACCAACGCCGAGTTTCTTGCGCAAAGCCAAGGCAATCCCGCTCTCTTCTCCGATAGAGGAGGCGACCAAAGGGCGGTCGTCCACCGAAGTCGCTACACCACGCGCGATGTCAGTACCAGAAGTGAATCCAACTGCGGCAGCTTCACCAGCCACGAAGCGCGACTCGTTCCCAGCAACGCAGCGCGGATGGCTCGTGGCGCAATTGGCCCAGGGCAGTTCAGGAGTTGCGCGAATCAACTCCTATGTCATGCAGACCTACACCGAGCCGCTGAGCAACTATGTCGCGGGCTCGAGTTTCAGAAGTTTGAGCACACCGAAGGATCTCGTGTCGGGATTCTTCGCTTCACGCCTGGCACAACAGGCGTACTTCGAGAAGTGGATCGAAAGCGGACTCCCTTTACGCCGCTGGTTGATCAACGGGTTTCTCTTCTTTCTCCAGGAAGAAGCCCGTCGCAGAAAGGCCGAGCGCATCGACACGCTCTCGGGCGAGTCTTCGTTCGAACCCGTCGCCGACGCGAACAGCGCAGGCGAAGAGTTTGATCGAGTCTGGGCCGCATCCATGGTGCGCAGTGCCGCTGGCACGGCGCGAGAACGATGCGTCCAAGAAGGATTCGAGACGCACTGGGAGATGTTTGAGAAGCACTTCGTTGGCGGCGCCTCGTATGCCGACATCGCAGAGAGCTTCAGTGTGACGGGCGGACAGTCGGCCAGCATGGTTCGAACTGCCTCCATCCGATTCCGACAGGCAGTCGTCGATCTGCTCCTCAAGGACGGCGCGACCGAAGATGAACTTGATGATGAAATCGCGCGACTCATGCGCGCCCTGAGACCTTCCTAGAAATCACGCCAGCAACCGATCATGCACGCGTTCACCGACACAACCTCTGCCACCCTGCGGCTTCTCGCCGCACTTGACGACGAGACGGATCCCGCTCTCGTCTTGGTGGTGGACCATGCGCGGCGCGGCGACGGCTTGCAGCCGAGTCGCAGTGCGTTGGAGTCGGGGCCGCTCTCGTGCGTTGGTGACGCGGCCGAACTCTTCTGCCTTGGATTCGCCGAGCGCGACGACTACTTGCAGGCTCTTGCAGCCTGCGAACGGCTCGCAGCGACTGGCTCCTGTGCACAACGCGAACTCGCCGCGACTTCGATCGCGGTGCTTGAAGCCAGCTCGATTGTCTACCGCGGACGACTCCTCGTCTCGCGAACTCCGCGCGAGGCTGATGCCCGCATGGCCTACGCAGCCACAGCGTTGCGTGGATCCTGGGCTCGCCTGGTCAACAGCGCCCTGCGCGCACACAACGCGCGTCGCACGGCCTAGCCGCCGCGCGACCCACCTCAGCTTTGGAAGCACCATCACCGCGCCTCTGCGCGGTGATTTCTCATGCCACCAACAACAACGCCGCCCCGCGAGTGCGGAGCGGCGTCGAGTGTTTCGATCGATGGTTGCTTAGGCGCTGAAGCTCGAACCGCAACCGCAGGTCGAGGTCGAGTTCGGGTTGTTGAACACGAAGCCAGAGCCCATGATCTCGTCCTTGTAGTCGATCTGCGTGCCGTTGAGATAGAGATAACTCTTCGGATCGCAGACGACGGTGACGGTGAAGGGCTCTGTGCTCGCAGTCGCCGTCGCGACGCCTCCGCCTGATTCCGCAGCGGCAGGCGCGCGGTCGTAGGTGAAGCTCCACGCCTCGTCAGAGTCCTTCTGGACTTCGGTGAGGTCGAGGGTGTAGTTGAAGCCCGAGCAGCCACCACCCTTGACGCCCACGCGGAGCTTCATGGTCGAGGCTTCGAAGCCGTGTTCCTGAATGATCTGGTCGATGCGGCGCGCCGCGGTCTCGGTGACATTGACTGGCATGGATGGGGTTCCTCTGTGGTACTTCGCGGCGTCAGTGCGCTGCGGCTTGCGTCTCTGCGGTGGTCGCGCCGACGCCGTTCTTCTTCTTGTAGTCGGCAATCGCGCTGCGAATCGAGTCTTCAGCGAGCACCGAGCAGTGGATCTTGACGGGTGGAAGGCTGAGCTCTTCGACGATCTCGGTGTTCTTGATGGTGAGCGCTTCGTCGACCGACTTGCCCTTGATCCACTCGGTCGCGAGCGAACTCGAAGCAATCGCCGAGCCGCAACCAAAGCACTTGAACTTCGCGTCCTCGATGACGCCCTGCTCATTCACCTTGATTTGAAGCTGCATGACATCGCCGCACTCGGGCGCGCCGACGATGCCAACGCCGACATCCTTGCGCACGGCGACCTCTTTCGAAGTGCCGAAGCTTCCGACATTGCGTGGGTGCTGGTAGTGGTCGATGACCTTGTCGCTGTAGGCCATGGTGGTCTGCCTTTCAAAGCGCGGAGTTCGCGCGGGGTGTTGGTTCGAAACTCAGGATCCAGCGAGTACTTCGCTGGATCCGTACTCCAGGACTCCGGCGAGTCCTTCGCCGGATCCGTACTCAAAATCAGGATCCGGCGAGTCCTTCGCCGGATCCGTACTCAATGCGTTTGCCACTGGATCTTGCTGACGTCGATGCCTTCTTTGTGCAGATCCCAGAGTGGGCTCATGGTGCGGAGATGGTTGACCGCTTTCACGATGCCTTCGACGGCGTAGTCGACTTCTTCTTCAGTCGACCAACGGCCCAAAGAAAGGCGCAAGGAACTGTGCGCGAGTTCGTCGCCGATGCCAAGGCTCTTGAGCACATAGCTGGGTTCGAGGCTTGCGCTGGTGCAGGCGGAGCCCGAAGAACAAGCGATGTCCTTGATGCCCATCAAAAGCGATTCGCCTTCGACGAATCCAAAGCTGATGTTCAGGATGTGCGGAACGCGGCGATCCGCGTGGCCGTTGACCTGCACGACCTCGAGGCGCGACGAAAGCTCGCGCTCGAGCTTGCGCCGCAGCGAGAGCAACCGCTCGCGCTCCGACTCCATCGAGTGCATCGCCAGTTCGCAGGCCTTGCCGAAGCCGACGATTCCCGTGACATTGAGCGTTCCCGAGCGCATGCCGCGCTCGTGACCGCCGCCGTCCTGGATCGCTTCGAGCCTCACGCGCGGATTGCGGCGCCGCACATAGAGCGCGCCGACACCCTTGGGTCCATACATCTTGTGGCTCGACCACGAAAGCAGATCGATGGAATCGCGCTCGACATCAGTCGGCATCTTGCCGACCCATTGCGTGGCGTCGGTATGAAAGATCACGCCGCGCTCGTGGCAGAGCGCACCGATCTCGGGGATCTCGTTGATCGTGCCGATCTCGTTGTTAGCCCACATGACCGTGACGAGGATGGTGTCCTCGCGCAACGCCGCAGCGATCATGCTGCGGGTGATGACGCCATCAGCAGGCGGTTGCAGGAAGGTGACATCAAACCCTTCGCTTTGCAGACGCTTGCAGGGATCAAGGACGGCCTTGTGCTCATGGGCGACGGTGATGATGTGCCCGCGACCACCCGTGGTTCCATTGGCGCCATGGCGCGCATCGGGGGTCTTGGCGTACATCCGCGCCGCACCCTTTATGGCGAGGTTGTTGCTCTCGGTGGAGCCGCTGGTCCAAACGATCTCTTTGGGAGAGGCGCCGATCAGCGCGGCAGCCTGCTCGCGGGCGAGGTCGACGGCGTCCTCGCCCTCCCAACCGAACTTGTGGTTGCGGCTCGCTGCGTTGCCGTACTTCTCGGTGAAGTACGGAAGCATCGCCTCGACCGCGCGGGGGTCGGTTCGAGTCGTGGCAGCGTTGTCCATGTAGATGGGCAGTTTGACCGCCATCGGAATCTCTCCTCAATCGAAGTTGATTGGCCGCGAGCCGCCGCCACTCGGTGACCGCCGTTGCGACCAAGTCTCATCATAGTGAAAGCCGCCCTGCCAAGTCCTCACGCCGCCGTGGTTAGAATCGAGATTCCCAAGTTGTTCCTTGCCGCGAAACCATGCGAATCATCGAAGACCCAGCCGAGTTGGCGAGCCCGACCCTCCGCGATTGCGGCTTCGTCCCGACGATGGGCGCCCTGCATGACGGACACGGAGCCCTGGTTCGAGCCGCTGCAAGTGACGGCGGACCCGTCGTCGTGAGCATCTTCGTCAATCCGACGCAGTTCGGGCCGCGCGAGGATTACGCCCGATATCCGCGCACGCTCGAGGAGGACTGTCGGCTCCTCACCAAGGCGGGCGCGACGGCGGTCTTCGTGCCGTCGGTTGAAGCGGTCTATCCACGCGGGCTCGAGGCTGCGCGAGCCGAGTCCGCGGCCATGCTCCTTCCGCCCGTCGCCACCGAGCCACGGCTCGAAGATGCGTCACGGCCTGGCCACTTTGGCGGAGTCGCCCTCGTGGTGGCGAGGCTGTTCGAACTGGTGCTGCCGCAGCGCGCCTACTTTGGCGAGAAGGACTACCAGCAACTGCGCTTGATCGAAGAGATGGTGTCTGCCGACAGCGCGAGGTTTGGAGAGCTCTCGATCGTGCGCTGCGAAACCGTGCGTCAAGACGATGGTTTGGCGATGTCGAGCCGCAATCGATACCTCACCCAGTCTGAGCGCGGCGCGGCGGTTGCCTTGTCGCGCGCGCTGCGTTTAGCGCGCGGTGCGCAGACGGTGGCCCACGCAGAGCAGGCGATGCTCACGACCCTTGAGCGCGCAGGAGTGCAGATCGAATACGCCGTCGTGCGTGATGCAGAGACACTGTTGCCCGTGGTCGACTCCGAGCGGCCCGCTCGCGCGCTGATCGCTGGAAAACTCGGGGAAACCCGCCTGATCGACAACTGCGCGCTCGAACGACATCGCTGATTGCACCGAGGAACGCCGCACCCTTCAAGGCACGCCGCCATCGATCGGTACACTTTCGACGGAGTACCCCCAATGACCATGCACCGCTTCCCTGCCGTTACTCTCGCGTTCACCACTGGCCTCGCCTTGCTGGCCGTGCCCATGGTTGGCTCCGTCGCAGCGTTTGCACGCCAAGACAGCGAACAGACTGCGCCGACGAAGGACGACAGCGGCAAGATCGAATCCAAGCGCGACAAGGAACGCGCCGCAACTCGCGCCGCCAAGGAAGAGCGCGACGCTGCGAAGGCCAAGGCCAAGTGGTTCGAGAAACTCGATCGCGAAGATCGCGCTGCGGCCGACGCTGGCATCGGCTACGCGGCACCCGCGATTCCTGAGGGAGTCGAGTTCCTCAACGCCAACTTCAAGGACTTCTCCGAGCTCCGCGGCAAGGTCGTCGTCGTGCAAGCCTTCACTTCGAAGTCAGTCGGCGGCATGGTCGCCGTGAAGAAGGCGCAAGGCGCGGCTGAAGAAGCCAAGCTCGCGAGCGACCAAATCGTTGTCGTCGCACTTCACACTCCCGAAGCCGCCGACAAGGCAAAGGCTGCGCTTGAGAAGCGCGAGCTCACGCTTCCGATTCTGCTCGACACCACGGGCACGCTGAGCGATGCGTTTGGCGCGTATCGCCACGCCGTTGCCTACATCATCGATCGCCAAGGAAATCTGCGTTACGCAGGCCTCAGCGAAGAAGGCATCACCCAGGCCGCGAAGGAACTCGGCGCAGAGAAGTACGACGAAGCCGTTCCCGCCAAGAAACGCGACGAGAAGCCTGTTGCCGTGGCTGGTTCGTTCCCAGAGTTCACCTCGCCGGTTGGCAGCGCCGCTGACCTTCGCGGCAAGCAAGGCCCAGCTCCAGCGATTCAGAAGTGGTGGAACTACGAGCCATCCACGCAAGGCAAGCTCATGGTCATCGACTTCTGGGCGACTTGGTGCGGCCCCTGCCGCGCGGCGATCCCACACATGAACGAGATCGCCAAGGCCTACCCCGACGATGTCGCCTGCATGGGTATCTCCGACGAGACCAACTCGAACTTCGAAGAGGGCACGCTCAAGCACCGCATCAGTAAGGGCGACTTCGCCTACGCCGTCGGCATCGATCCGCAAGCGCGCATGAAGAATGCCTTCCAGATCCGCGGCATCCCCCATGTGGCGATCATCTCGTCGGACGGCGTCGTGCGTTGGCAGGGCCATCCGAGCTCGCTCAACGCTGATGTCATGAACCAGCTCATCGCAGCCAACCGCAGCATGGTGCAGAGCAATGGCGGCGGCGCGGGCAATCGCTGGACGAAGTCCAAGCGCTGAGCTCTGCGCTCCGTTGAGCCAATTCAACTTCGATCTTCGCGAAAGCTCGCACTCACCGACACCACGGCAGAAGGCGCGCGGCGGTATCGTTCTCGACCCACCTTTGGATCCCTATGCCCACTGCCACCGCGAAGAAACCACGAGTCAAGAAACCGCGCGCGAAAGCGCCCACCAAGCGCAACGGCTTCTGGCGCACCGCCGCCAACAGCGATCGACATGAGCTCTACGAACTTGCCGTGCAAGAGGTCGTGAGCGAGTGCGACTTCATCGACAAGACCTGGCGCACGCTGCGCGGACGACTCGCCAGCACGCTGCGCGAAGACTTCTGCGGCACGGCGCACGCGAGCACCGAATGGGCGCGGCGCCGAGCCACCAACACCGCCATCGGTGTCGACCTCGACCGCTCGGTCATTCACTGGGGTGAGGCGCACCACCGCGCGCATCTGCCTGAGTCGATCTCGTCACGCGTGACGATCCTCGAAGCCGATGTGCTCGCCGTGGAAACTCCCGCGATTGAGACGATCGTCGCGATGAACTTCAGCTACTTCATCTTCAAGGAGCGCGCGATGCTGGTGCGCTACTTCAAGCGCGTCTACGAGTCGCTGGCCAACGATGGGCTCTTCTTCTGCGATGCCTACGGTGGCAGCGAAGCGCACAGCGAACAGGAAGAAGAGCGGCACCTCGACGGTTTCACCTATGTGTGGGATCAGAATCAGTACAACCCGATCACGGGTGATGTGGTCAACCACATCCACTTCCGATTCCCTGACGGCAGCGAGATGAAGCGTGCCTTCACCTACAAGTGGCGGCTCTACAGCCTGCCCGAGATTCAGGACGCGCTGCGCGAAGCGGGTTTCGCGCGCTCCACGATCTACTGGGAGGGAACCGACAAGAACGGCGGCGGCAACGGTGTCTTCCGGGCCTCGACGCGCGGAGAGCCGTGTGCGGGCTGGATCGCGTACATCGTCGCGGAAAAGCAGAGCTCCGCGAAGTCTGCACGATCGAAGGTCCTCAATGGGAAGGCGCGCGGAGGAACTCGCAAGCGATGACGCGCGCGTTTCCCAGCACCGCGTTGGCGGCCGACATCGCAGCGGGACTCGCGCGCGTCGAGACGCTCTTCGAGTCGCAACTCTCGAGCCGCTTCCCCGCGGTGAATGACCTCTGCCGCCATGTCGAGGGTTACCGCGGCAAGATGCTGCGGCCCACGCTGGTCATCGTCTGTGGACTCGCGTTTACCGACGAGGGCGAACCACTCAAGGCTGAGCACGACATCATCGCAGCGACCGTTGAGATGATCCACATGGCCACACTCGTCCACGACGATGTGCTCGACGAGGCTGCGATGCGTCGACGCGGTGAGACCGTGAACTCGCTGCGCGGCAACGAAACCGCGGTGATGCTCGGCGACTATCTGATCTCAAACGCCTTTCACCTCTGCTCGCGCGCGGGCGATCCCGCGCTGAATCTGCGTCTTGGTGAGGTGACCAACACGCTCTGCGAAGGCGAACTCGTCCAGCTCTCGCGCCGCCACGACCTCGCGCTTGATGCGAACACCTACTTCGAGATTGTCCGCCGAAAGACCGCGGTCCTCGTTGGCGCAGCCTGCGAACTCGGCGCGCGTTTGGCGGGCGCGAGCGTGAGTGAGGCACAGTCCATGCGCTCGTTTGGCGAAGGTCTTGGCGTTGCGTTTCAGATCCAAGACGACTTGCTCGACCTCCTCGGCGACGAAGCAACGGTTGGCAAGTCGATCGGCCGCGATCTTGAGAAGGGCAAACTCACGCTGCCGATGATTCTGCACATCAGTCAGACCACGGGAGCCGAACGACACGCTGCGCTGCGTGCGATCGAGGCGAAGGACGGCGCTGCGCTGCGCACCTTGCTCGTGCGCAGTGGCTCGATCGATGCCGCGCGCGCGCGCGCGATTGAGTTTGTCCTTGAGTCCAAGCGCGGACTGCCAGCCACGCGTCGTGCCCATGCGCATGAGTTGCTGTTGAAACTCGCTGACGGCGTCGTCGCACGCGACTCCTGAGCGGCGATTCGTTCAGCCCGTCCAAGCCGCCAAGACCGCAGCGAGGTCGCGCGCACCGACGACTCCATCGCCGTCGATGTCGCCGCGCACGCCCGTGAGTCCCCACGCATCGAGCACGATCGCGAGATCGACCGCGGCCACGCGTCCATCGCGGTCAAGATCTTCGGGCACGAAACAAGTCGCGTCGGCTTCCTTCACGCAGGTCGCATCCCACGCGGAGTCGCAGCAGAAGCTGTCGATGGCGCAGACCGCGCTGCAACACTCCGCGTCCGCACACGCAGGAAGTGGATGCGCTTCGATGCACGCACCCGCCGTCGGCGAACCGCAGACAGGAAGGCCAGGACACGAGGCGTGACAAGAGACCGTGGCGATGGCCATGCAGACTTCGTCCCACGCCGTCTCGCAGCAATACGGATCAAGCGCGCAAGTACACGCACTCGTCGCTGCGTCTTCACAAGACGGTCCACCCGTCGCGCAGCAGGCGTGCGGAAGATCGTTGATCTCAAGAAGCGCGATGTCGTCGAAGGTCGCAGCGTTGTAGACGCTCGAGCCTGACGAGAAACGCAAGCGCACACTCGGCTCACCCACGAGTGGCGCGAGGTTGAGCTCGACATTGGCGCATCCACCCTCAAATGAAAATGGCGCGGTCCATCCCACGAGCCAAGTCACGCCATCGAGTGAGTACTCGACGCGCGGACCAAGTGTGCCCGTCTGCTTCGAGTAGGTAAAGGCAAGCGCCGGTGCAATGCGGCCCGCAAAGTTCAGACAGCGCGTGGTCGCCGCCGAGTACGGAAAGCCCGAAGAGAAGCGCAACGCCATGTCGCCCGCGCCCGTGCAGCCGAGACTCGAAGTGAGAAATGGCGGCGTGCCCTCGCAGGATTCGAACACTTCGGGGAACTTCGTACAGATGCTTCCGCCCGAGTAGATGGTGCCGAAGTCCACGCTCAGCACATCAAGGCAAGCAGCTCCATCGCCTGCGCAAGTGCCGCATCCGAGCTCGATGATCGCCGCCACACATTGCGCGTCCCATTCGGTCTGGCAGCAGAAGGGATCGATGGCGCAAACGCAGGTGGCAACCGCTGCATCGGCGCAGCCCGCCGCGCCTGCTTCACAACAGGGATGCGCTCCCGTCGTACAACAACCGATGCGACGAAACTCAAGGTCATCGATGGTGATCGCATTGGAGTTCACACCGTGATCAAAGCGAAGACAGACACCAGGCGCACCACCGAGAGGAATGACGGCTGTGAAGGTGGTGCACGCGCCGCCCGTCGCCGTCAGCGCGCCGAGCGTGAGTGGCGTCGGTGCTGCGCAGTTGACTGTCGTAGCGGTGGTCGCGCCGTAACGAAGGACAGTCTGTGACGCAGCAAACTGCGCGTAGGTGAATCGCACCTCAATTGCGGTGCAGCCTGCAGCGCCCACGGCGATGAGCACGATGGGATCTTCACCCGACGCATCAAACTTGAGCGCGTTGCCTGTGTCGCAGAAGCTCGAACTCGTGACGGTCGCGCCGTCGGTACACCACTGCACGCGGAAGTCGCCGTCGGCGAGATCAGGCGGGCCCGCAAAGGACGCAAAGTCGGTTGAGTAGAGCGCGCACGATTGCGCGACGGCCGCACGCGGATGCGCCACGACCACCGCCCCGAGCAACGCCAGCAGCATCGCAACACGGAGGACGAACCCGCCTCTTTTCCAGGTGGTCGCACGCGGCACGCCTCAAGCATGCCACGGCGAGCGCTCGACGCCACGGAAGCGGTCAGGCGAAAGAGGAAATCAAGGGACACAACCGCGCAACGCGGATAATCGGATCAAACCGACGCCTGCGGGGTTTTCCGCACCCCGCAGGCGTCAGCGCGTTGGTTAGTCGCAGACTCCCCAGTTGGACAGCGTTGCAGCGAGATCGAACGCGCTCACGATGCCATCGTGATTCGCATCGCTTCCTGGGTAATCCGTGCCGTTGGTGCCCCACGCAGCGAGGATCACCGCCAAATCGGGGCCGTTGACGATGCCATTGCCGTCGGTGTCGCCAGCGCAGTCGCAGACGACGCTCGCAGCGTCCGTGAGGTACGAGCCGAGGATGTTGGGCAAGGTGTTGCCGCACGCGTCGGTCTCAATCAAGAGCGTGTGAATCGCTGGGCCAGTCTGCCCGATCACAATCGCGCCACCGCCTTCTGGCGCGATGTTGCCTGTGAACTGGCACCGAACAATCTCGAGGTCCGCAAGACCCGAGTACCAGCTCAGTCCGCCGCCCTCAAACGAAGTGCTGTTGCCCGTGAACGTGCAGTCGCTCAGTTGCGGCGCTGTGTTCGATGTCGTGATCTGCACGATGTGCATGCCACCACCAGCCGTCACCGTCGAGTTCCCGGTAAAGGTGCAGCCGACGACTTCGGTCGTGCAATCAAAGAGCAGCGCGCCGCCACCGTAGGCATCACCCGCGTTGTTGCGAATCACGCAGTTCTCAAGGCTTCCCCCGCAATAGAGCATGTAGACGCCTGCGCCAAACGCTGCACCGTTCTGCTCGATGATGCAGTTGGCCACGGTCGCGTGGCTTTGGAAGAGGAAGATGCCGCCACCTGCAAACGCCGACTTGTTTCCAGGCACTGGTGAGCCCGTCAGGCCGCCACGAATCGTGAAGCCTTCAAGGAGGGTTCCCTCAGGCTCCTGAGTCATCAAGCGCACGACGGAGACACTCGCGCCGCCCGTCCCTGCGATGGTGGTCGTCGCTGCACCAGCGCCGCGCACCGTGATGTTCTTGCCGAGGAAATTGATCGGCCCCGCGTAGTTGCCTGCTGCGGCGATCACGGAGTCGTGCGGATCACACGCGTCAATCGCCTCCTGAATCGTGGCGTAGTGACTCGGCACACGACGCTGCGTTGTGACTGCCAAGGTGTGCAGACCGCCAGCGGCGATCTTGGTCGCGCCATACGGAAGCGCAAGCAAGGATGGAATGATCGATTGATCCTGATCGGCGAGTGCTGTGCTTGGCACAGATCCTGCGCCAAATGCTGCGACTGAGCCATCTGCACGCAGCGCAACCGTGTGGTAGCCACCAGCGGCGATTGAAGTGCACGCACCAAGATTACTTGGCACCATCGACTGACCAAACTGCGGGAACAGACCACTTGCGGCCGTTCCGCCGCCCCAGCACACCACCGTGCCATCGGTGCGCAGCGCTGCAGTGTGCGTGTCGCCGGCCGAGAGCCCGATGCAGGCTCCGAGGCCAACGGGGATGGTGCACTGGCCGTAGGTGTTGTCGCCCCAGCAGGCGACTGTGCCATCGGTTCGCACGACTCCCGTGTGGTATCCGCCAGCGGTGATCTGGGTGCAACTACCCAAGCTCGGCGGCACAATGCACTGTCCCCAATGGGGCGTGCTACCACCGAACAAGATTCCTGCACCCCAGCACGCGACCGTGCCATCGAGGCGGATCACTGCCGAGTGGTACCCGCCGCCAGCGATCTTTTGGCACGCGCCGAGGTTCGCAGGGACCGTGGACTGACCGTGTTGATTGTCACCCCACACCGCAACGGTGCCGTCGAGTCTCAGCACCAGCGAGTGATAGAAGCCCGCGGAAATCGCGGTGCAGACACCGAGGCTTGCAGGGACAATCGACTGATTGGTCGCTTGAGCGAAGTTGTTGATGTTCGAGCCCCACGCTGCCACCGTGCCGTCTTCCTTGAGCGCGAGTGAGTGCATCCAACCGCCCGCAAGCGCCGCGGCCGATCGAAGCGAAGACGGAATGATCGACTGGCCGTAGTCGGGGAAGTCCGAGCCAACGATGCGACCAGCGCCCCACGCCTCGAGCGCGCCGCCGGTCGTCAGGTTTGCGCACGCGTCGAGCGGATCGGTTGGGCACGGGTCGTTGCAGTTGGGCGTGCCGTCATCGTCAAGGTCGGTGTCGCCTTCACAGCAGTCAGGAATGTTGTTGGCGTTCGCATCGAGCAGCGTGCCGTCATGGCACTGGCCGTAGTCGATGATGCCGTCGTTGTTGCAGTCGGCGGACCATTCGATGTAGTAATGGATGTACCCGTCGGGAATCACATCGTTGAGATACGCCGGAGACCCGTTCCCCTCGAGTTCGCCAAACCGCTCATCCCCGAAGAAGTTGTTGGGCTCCCCTGGCTGCCACAGCGATGCGTCGACGGGTTCGCCCGACACCCATCGCCAACCCCCGGCGGGTTCTGCGTAATCAGGCGCGTCGAAGTCTTGATAGAGACCGACGAAGACAAAACTCTTCACCGTGATCACCGCGCTGCGGATGAATTCCGCCTCGCTCGCCGTCTCCGTACAGGCGAGCGTTGCTCCAACCAGTTCACAAGCAGCGCGTGCCGCATGCCAGCCCGACGGTGCGGCAGAGATGCCATACCAATGCCCATTCCCCCCATCCTTCACGCGCCACTCGACCGCGGCCTGACCCATCGCACTTGACACCACTGCAAGCGACAACACCGCACCGATCGTGAGCCTTGACATTGAGTACTCCTGGTTTCTGGCGCCTGCCGCAATCGGCGGGTGAGGCGCGTCCATGGTTCCCCGAGACGAGCGCATCGCGACGCAACGGACCTCGCGATGCGGGATTCAGTCACAGGTTCATGCGGCAACGGCGCGGCACTCCGCACAAGTTTCGCAGCGCTTTCTCGATTCAAGAATCAAGCGGGGCTTCTTCCCTACTGCGACGCCCTGTTCGCGCTAAGCGGACGCAGGCCGGTGCTTGGCCTCCGACAAACAGCGCGATCATCACGCAACTGCAGCGTGGCGCATGGCTTCGAGGCCGCGCTCCACGCGGACCGCATTCAGCTCGCCCCCCACCTCACCACCGCGGCACCCGCGCCCTCTCCGGCTCCGCCACGCGCACCACGCCGTGCTCGAGATAGTGCGCGATGTCCTGCGCGTCGACCCATCCGTCGCCATTGAGGTCAGCCACAGCGAGTTGACCGTTGCCTGCGCGACGGAGTTCTTTCACAGTGACGCGCGCACGCGGGCCGTTGCCAGTCACCGCGCCGCCGCAGGTTTCTCCCTGCTTCCAGAAGTTGATGCTGATGAAGGTGAAGTCCGCGTTGGTCACATTGCCGTCGCCGTTGAAGTTCGAACGGCCGTCCGCGAAGGCGGGGCCGAAGTCGAGCACGAAGTAACCGAAGTCGATGACATCGACGAGGTCGTCGCCGTTGGAGTCTCCTTGCAGAAGCTCAAACGACGCGGCGTACTTGGTGCCGACGATCGATGGCTCCGCGATGTCGCTCAGCGAGTGCTCCGTGTCCTTCGCCAACGCGCAACCGTAGCTCACTGCCACCGGCACTTGAAGATCATGCATCGCTCCCGATTGCGTCGTGGGGTCGATCTCGACACTCAGGACTTGAGAGAACTCGCCCGTACTGAGGCTCACCGAACGATTATGGAACTCAGCTTGACGGCTGAACTCACCCACGAAATGCACACTCGCGTCCAGCAGTTGGTAGTCACCCACCGTGATCGTCAGCGTCGCCACCGAGAAGTTGCCCGCATCGTCGGTCGCAGTGATCTGCACGGTGCTCACTCCACCATCGGCGCGCGGAAACCGATTGTCCGCTGGCCACACCGTCGAGGTCGATCCATCGGGAT
>CANLHK010000002.1 GCA_947490615.1 Planctomycetaceae bacterium
CAGGGCGTTCACTCTGAACCGTTCGGCGTGCCAGTTTCGCGCGCGCATTCGTTGCACGCGGCCTTGCGCCGCTGATGGGAAGTAGGGCGGGCTGGATTCGAACCAGCGTCTTATCGATTATGAGTCGACGGCTCTAGACCGCTGAGCTACCGCCCCGAGGAAGTTGAGTGTACTCGGCGTCTCGCAGCGCTTTGCCCGCGATGAAACCTGTCGCCCACGCCCATTGAAAGTTGAAGCCGCCGATGCGACCGTCGACATCGAGGATCTCGCCGACGAACTGAAGCCGCGGACAGAGGCGCGACTCCATTGTGTCGAGCTTCACCTCCGAAAGCGGCACGCCTCCCATGGTGACTTCTGCGTAGGTGAAGCCGCGATCACCTTCGACATGGAGTGGAAGCGCGCACGCTGCGCTGGTCAGCGACTTTCGTTGGGCGCGGGTGAGTTGGCGCAGGCTGGTCGCAGGATCGATCGCTGCAACTTCGCAGAGCGCGCGCGCCAATCGTTCGGGCACGACTTCGCGAAGAAACGCGAGCGGGTTTGCCGCGCGGCTCGCGAGGATCTTGGCATCCAGCGTTTCCTCACGCTCGTTGGGAACAAAGTTCGCGAACAAACCAGCCTCGGCATCATCTTGCATCGCCGCTCGCCAATAGCGACTCATGTCCAAGGCACAGGGACCAGACAGTCCAAAGTGCGTGCAGAGAAGCGAGTTGGTGAACTCCTTGAGCACCTTGTCCGATCCGCTCCTGAGTGTGAGCGTCGCGTTGAGCGTGAGCCCAGAGAGTGCGCGCAGCGGATGTGTCCCAGGCAGGATCAGTGGAACGAGCGCAGGAAACACCTGCGATGTCACGCTGTGCCCGAGTGCGCGGGCAAACTCGTAGCCCGCGCCGTCGGATCCACTCTTGGGGAGTGCCTTGCCGCCTGTCGCGAGAATGACGCGGGCTGCGCGCAGCTCGCCCCAATCTCCGCGCACTACAAACTCGCCGTTGGCGTCGCGCTCAACCGCGGTGACGCGCTGCGGATGGCGAATCTCAACACCCGCATCCCGCGCGGCATGGAGCAACGCGTTGAGAATCGTGCGCGCATCGTCCGTGGTGGGAAAGAGCTTGCCAGTCTCTTCGCGCTTGAGGGTGACGCCGTAGGCCTCGAAGAAGTGCACGGTGTCGTCGACACCAAATCGGCGCAGCACATTCTTGATCGCGTGCGGAGAACTGCCTGCGTACGCGAGCTCATCGACGGCATGGTGTGTGACATTGCACCGCCCACCACCCGCGACGAGAATCTTGGCACCAAGCGTCTTGGCGCCGTCGAGCGCCACGACGCGCGCACCCGCGCGGCCTGCATGAATCGCCGCGAAGAGTCCCGCAGCGCCAGCGCCGACGACGATCACATCGATCGGCCGCTGGTCGGGTGCCGTCACTTCGCCACCGTCTCCGCTGGATCAACTGCCTTGAGCTTCACGCTCGTCGACGCATCGATGGCTTTCTCGGCCGTGAACTCCACGCCGATCTCTCCACCTTCAAGCCCGTGCGCGAGGAAGCGCACGAACGCAGAACTTCGGCCAGGCACACCTGACTCGAGTTGAACAACCATCGGCGTCTCACGCTCGGGCGTGAACACACGGTCATAGCGACGATCGACCGAGCCTGAGGCGAGGATCGTCACGCCCATCTTTGGCACGAGCTTGATGCGATCGGCGATTCCGATGCCAGCCTGCGCGGCGCGCGAGGTGCGTGATGGAATGAGCGCATCATTGCGCAGTTCGAGTGTGACTTCCCAGAGGTCCTTACCAAGCGCTCGCACCAAAGTTGGGCCGAACGAGACTCGCGGCATCTCCGCTGCGTGAAAGAGCGTGAAGGCCATATTGCGATGGCACTCTTCTTCGAGCATGAAGGCGGGTGGAATGCGCGAAGACCACTTGTTGCTGCCGCCGACGAGCACGGTGCCGTGGAACGGGTGATTCACTTCCCGCAGCGGCGTGTTGGTCTGACCAAGCAGCACGGATTTGCGCCACAAGTTGAGCATCTCATTGCTTGGATTGGCTCCATTCTGGGAGATGCGCTTGTCGGTCCAAAGTTCGTTGGTGTAGCTCACGATGCCAAGGCTCTCGGCGAGCCAGTTCACAAACCCGCCATGCACGGGATAGAGATCCGAGTGAATCACCATGAGCGTGTAGCCAGGAAGCATCTGCTCGCCAACTTTGCCGATCGCTTCGTAGGTGGCGCGATCGCCCGCGTACAACGCGTCGCGTTGCGGCACACCAGGTCCGCGCAGAATCATGCCGCCCGCATTGTGGTAGGCCTGACCTGCTGCGATGTTCTGCTTGGTCATGATGAAGCGCGCGATGGCGGCAGTCTCGGGATAGGAGAAGGGCCAGTCGCCGGCGCCGCTTTGCACATGATCAGGGTTCCAACCCGCTGGCCAGTTGCGATTCATGTCGTAACCGCCAGGGCCGTCTTCGTTGATCTGCCCGTCGCCGTCGTTGTCGATGCCTTCCATGCCTGCCATCGACCAGTCGCCGCGACGGATGGTGCCATCGGCGCGAGGCAGCGGCTCGACGCGTTCCATGTCGTCGGGATTCAGTTCGCTGCGTTTATGCGTGCCGTTGGGATCGCGCCGCCACATCATGCCGACCGAACCATCGCCGTCGAGATCATCGGGACCATCTTCATCGGCCACGCCGTCGCGGTCGTCGTCGGTCGGTTGGTGACCAGTGCGTGACGAGTGCGGACTGTTCTGCAGATCAAACCAATTCTGTCGCCCGTCAGGATTCGCGCAGGGCACGAAGTAGAACGCGCTGCGATCCACGAGTTGCGTGACCGCTTCAACCTTGCCGTACTGCTCCACGAGATACCACGCGGTGTAGAGCACCGTCTCACTGGCCTGAATCTCGTTGCCGTGGATGTTGCCATCGATGTACATCGCCGGCTTTGCGGTGTCGGGACCAGTCTTGGGATTGTTGAGGACGAGCGCGAACACTGGTCGACCCTGTGAGGAGTTGCCGAGATCGAGGTAGGTCAGCAACGACGGATGCGCCGCTGCGAGCGCTTTCGATTCGGCGACGAGTTCCTTGTGATCGCGGTAGTGGTCGAAGCGAAGCGCCGACTTGGCATCAACGCGATCTTGTGCCACGGCGATTGCGCCAATGGGAGCGTGCACGAGGAGCGTGCTCACGATGGTTAGGGTGCGAACGAGCGTCATGGCTTGGTCTCCTTCTCCACGCGGATTTCTCGCGTGAGTGTGTCAAAGAATGGTCCAGAGACCGTGGCGTTCAGCGCGCCACCTGCGGGCAGTCGCACAATCCAAGTGAATTCCTGCGAGGCGCCAGGAGCGATTCGTTCGAGCTTGTGCACAGGTCGGCCTGAAAGCAACGCGTCAAACGGAACAGGCGTGGTTCCGCCATGAAGGAGGAGCCGCACGACCACGGGTGGAACGACATCGGTGGTTCGTCCCATCTCGGTCGTGGTGCCGATGGTGCCCGTGTTGGTTACGCGGAGTTCGATGCGCACGAGTCCGTCGGTGAGTGGCGTCACGCGCGGTTGGCTCACTTCGATGGCGGGACGCTTGGCTGCGAGCGCTACGACAAACGGCGCCGTGCGTTTGGCGAGATCACGCGCTTGCACAATCGTTGGGCATTCTCGATAGAACGGCATGAAGCCGCCGATCTCGCAGCTGCCGTAGATCGGATGCTTGAACAAGTGCCACTCGACAAAGCCGGTCTTGTAGACCTTGTCGGCGAGTTCGAGCCACGCAGCTTGCTCGGCGTCGCCTGGTTCGAGCTTGACGGGTGGAGTTTCTTTCGCTGCGTCAGGCTTCGCGTCTGCAGGCTTCGCGTCTTCAGGTTTCGCGGCGTCAGGCTTTGGTGCTTCTGGCTTGGGAACTTCAGGTCGCGCCCAGCCGTTGGCTGCGACGGCTGCGACCCCGCGGTGATTCGCCAACCACAAGACGAGTGAGCCGCCAAGATCAGCATTCTGTGAGCGCTCGATCTTGGTCGACTCCTTCCAGAGCTTGGCGTAGTCGCGATACAGCGCGTGGTCTTCCGAAAGGTAGACCATCGGCGTGCGACCAGTGAAGTCCTTGTCCTTGGTCTCAGGAAAGGCGACGAGTGTGTCGTGTCGGCCGAAGACGACCGCGGTCACGATGTCGGAATGGTCGCGCACAAACTTCGCGATCGCCAAGGACTCGGGTTCGCTGAGTTGATAGGGCCCCGCATCCCGACTGAACTCTGGCCAGCGGTGCGGGAAATTCTTGTCGAGGTCAACGCCACCGTCCGCATCTTCACCCGAGCGTCCATCAAGATCGTTGTCGACCGCTTCGGGGTGGAGATCGTGGGTGGCGCGCTCGCCCTTCTCTTTGTTGGCGGGTCGAACGATGCGCGGATCGGCGGCATCGAGGAGGTGCGTCGCGCTCTCGCCTGGAGGAGTGACGCGTCGAAGCGTGAGGATCTGGCCATCGCCGTCATAGTCGCCAGGCGCATCTTCGTCGGTCTGCCCGTCGCGATCGTCGTCGACGATGCGCGCGTTGGTGGCGCGCATGGCGTTGCGGCTGATGGCGAAGTCGCGCGCGTCGGGATTGCCCGTGGGGATGGCGTAGATCCGCATGGTGTCGAGGATCTCGGCGTGCTCGCGCAGTAGGACTTCGAGCGCGCCGAAGACCTGTTCGGTTGAGCCGAGGTTGACGCCGTCCATGCCGCCGACAAGCAGCAACGCGGGACGCTTCTTCGTCATGTCCTGTTCACCAAGCACCAGTGCTTCGAGAGGACGGCCTTCGCGCGACACGCCGAGTTGAACGATTGAACTCTTCCCAGGCGCCATGTTCGCGCCAGCAATGAGTCGTTCACTCGTGGTCTCTTGTCGGGGATATCCGAAGGGAGCCAGCGGTCCAGGCTCAAGCGGAGCGGGCTCAACTTGCGGTGCGTCAGGCTTCGGTGGATCGGCGCACACAGGCAGCGCAGGAAACAGCGGCGAGAGGAGCAACGCGAGCGTCGCACGCGTGAGGGCGTGAATCATGGCGCAGAGGATATCCGCAGTCGCGCGATCGCTTCAAAGCTCGGTATCGAGTTTCGCACCTTCAAACAGGTAGAGACCTACGAGCCAGTTCTCCACGAGGTACGGCTCGACCTTGAAGGTGCCTTCGATGGTGCCGAAATTGATGGTGTGTCGCTTCCAGCCCTTGATCTCTGTGGCGAGCTTGACCTCGATCGCGTCGTAGGGTGTTGGTGGGATGCCGATGCAGCATCCGTCCCATTGGTTGAGCATCAAGAGACACTCGCTCGAGGTCGGAGCCACCAGTGGAAACGCGAGGTATCCGCTGATTCGCACGCGTTTGCCCGAGAGAAATGCGATGCGGGCTGGAAGCTTCTTCTCACCGAGTCGCGGCATGTAGTCTTCCTGCGCACTCGCGAGAAACTCCCACGAGACTTCGTAGGGCGCTTCGACCGTGCCTTCTCCGCGAATCGTCCAGGCGTCGTCTGCCGAGATGCTGCCATCGGCGAGCTTCACAAACTTACTCGGGAGCAATTCAGCCGAGGGAATGGTGGGGAGCTCAGGTTCGAAGGTGCTCCCTGCTGCAATCGCTGAAGCGGTCGGTGGCTTTGGCTCGGGACTCGGTTGTTGCGATGATTCCACCGGTGTTGGTTTCGGCGGCACGACGGGAGGCGTCGTGATCGGAGGAATCGGCGTCGTCGCACTCGGCGGAGTGACGGGCTGCGGCGGAGTAGGCGTGATCGGTTCAGGCGAGAGGGTTGGTGTCGTCGGCTCGTCGATTGCCGAGAGCGCGTCGTGTGCGTTGTTCGCAGGCGGCTGGAAGAGCACGATGAGCGCGCCAAGCAAGAGCAGTGTGACGATGGTCCAGATGATCTTCATGAGAACAACACTCCATCATCCGATCGGTCGAAGTCCACGCGCCACTGAAGTGCGATAGGCGAGAACCGCGGGCACCACGCCTGCGAGTGCGGCCAACAGCGTCGTTCCCATGGCGACGAGCACAGCGCTGCGCGCATCAGGCTCAGGCGCGATCACGATGCCGTGCGCGCCGAGCAACCACTGCGTGGCGACGAACAACACCAAGAGACAAATGGCCACGCCGAAGAGCGCGCCGACCAGTCCGACGATCGTGCTCTCGGTGAGCACCAGCCAGAAGATGCGGCCTTGACTGGCTCCAAGTACGCGAAGAATCGCCACCTGTCGTCGTCTCTCCGACATCGAGTTGATCATCGACAGCAGAATGGCGACGCCTGAAGAGAGCAGCGTTGCACCAGCCATCGCCAGAAAGAGCACATCGATGCTCTTGACGATCCCGAAGAGTCGCGCCACTTCGTTCGAGGGGATAGCGACTGTGATGGAGCCGTCTCGGCGCAGGCGGTCGTACTGCGAGACCAAGGCTGGCGGCGCACTCGACGCCTCGCGGGAGGGAAGTCGCAGAAGTGCGCCGGTGACCACGCGGTCGCCATCGGTGAGATCCGCGGGAGTGACGGTACGACTTGCGCCTTCACGCTCAAAGCGGTCATGCGCGTGAAGAATCCACGAGGACTCGAGTGTGCCAAACAGCGCGCGATCGTGCGGCGAACCGGTGGGAGCGACGATGCCGACGACGGTGAACTCGTACTCGCGATGCTCATGCGCGTGCTCGGCGCTGCCATCACCGCCATCTTCGCGTGACTTGCCTGAACCGTGCGTCAGCGTGAGCTTGGCGCCGAGCCGCAGACCTGTTTCACGCGCGACGGCACTGCCGAGGACGAGCTCAAAGTTCTTGTCGAACACGCGACCTTCGGCGATGCGCCACGGCTCGCCGAGTACGGGTTCGAAGCTGCTGAAGAATCCTGCATCCGTGGCCACCACAGGAAAGCCGCGGTAGCTGTCACCGATAGCAGTGGGGACGAACATCGCCCACGGAAAGGACGCGCGCAGCTCTGCGAGCTTCGTCGCATCGATCGGAGCCTTCGGTGCGTTGGCGTAGAAGAGTCCGTTGAGCACACTGACCAACGGGCTTCCGTCGCGTGACACCAACAGGTGCGCGTTTCCCGTGCCGCGCTCAAACGCCCTTTCACCTGCGCTGCGCAACGAGAGGATTGAGAGCATGAGCCCCGCGCTCACCGCCACGAGCAGCACCACGACGATCGACGAGAACGCGCGCGTTTGCAAGCTTCGCAACACGATCGTGAGATCGCTCATGCGCGCGCTCCTTCACCCACCGAAGCGCCAACCGTCAGTGCCTCAAGAATCTGTCGGCGTTCAAAGTGCTGCGCCAGCGAGGGGTCGTGCGAAACAACCAACAACGCAGCGCCTTGCTCGCGACAGGCGTCGCGCAGGACGCGCACGGCATTGAGCGCGTTCTCAGGATCGAGCGAGGCAGTCGGCTCATCGGCCAAGACAAGAGTCGGTTGGCACGCCAAGGCGCGGGCCACGGCGACGCGTTGCTGTTGACCGACCGAGAGTTCTTCGACCCGCGCGTCGAGTCGCTCGATGCCGAGCGAGCGCAGCAAGGTTTCGGCGCGGGCGCAAGACTCGGCGCTGACGAGGTCACTCATCAAGAGCGCGGCGAGAACATTTTCCAGTGCGGAGAAGCCTTGGAGCAGGTTGAAGGTCTGGAAGACCATGCCAATCGAGCGGCCGCGAAATCGATCGCGCGCCGCGCCCTTCAGCGCATGCATGTCCTGTGCGCCAATCTGCACGGTGCCTGAGGTCGGGTCGATGAGGCCAGCGATGAGTTGAAGCAGCGTGCTCTTGCCACAGCCTGAGCGTCCGACAAGAAGTAACTCCTCGCCGCGTCGAAGCGTGAGCGAAGGGAGTTGGAGCTCAAAGCCTTGCTTGCCTGCGCCGCGATCGGGATAGCGGAAGTGCAGCCGCGCAATCTCCAGCGCGAAGGACGGGTGACTCGACATACGGTGAAACTGTATCGTGGCGTGATGCAGCGCGTCGCAGGGATGGCCGCCCCTTTCATCTTCTCTTTGGTGGTTCTGCGGCGCGTCGAAGTGCGCGCCGTCTTGCTGATCGTGGTGGGGGCATTGCTCGGTTCGTGCGCTGGACAAGAGAGCGCGATGCAGGTGATGCAGCGGCTCTGGCCGAGCCATCGAAGCGCGCTCACACTGGTCACCAACGGGCGCGTCGAAGCGTTGGCGTTGCGGGATATCAAGACCACGGAGCGAAGCGGGACCACGGACCGTGTGGAGTCGGAGTGCGTCTACGAAGTTTCGCAGCACGCTCGAGCGCCTCATCTGCGCGTTGTGGAGCAGTCGACGCTCGTTCGGTCAAATGGTCGTTGGAGTTGGGTGCGCACCTTCACCGTCGAAGGGCTTCAGAGCGGTGGAGAACTCTTCGTCCGTGTTCCACTCCCTGCGCCTCCGACCGCACTCGAGGTGCGCGTGCATGGCGCGCGGGTCGACGGACCACTCGGCGACCGAGAGGTGCGGATTCCGCTCGCACGAGACGAAAGCACCGAGATCACGCTGCAGGAGACGCGACGCTAACGCCGTGATTCAAGGCAAAAACAGAAGCAGCCGACCCCCATTGGTGCGGCTGCTTCCTGGATCGGCCCAATACACTCGGGGTTCGTCCTCCCCTCGGTGTACACACACGCTGCCAAGTGGTGAGATGGCTGCACCAGTTGACGGGACCAAAGTCTTTACTCCCAACCATTGGCTCCGAAGTCGGGTCGCTCTTCGTCGCGCGGCTCTTCCGGCTTCTGGTTTCGCTCACGGTTGGATTGTTCGATCATTCGGCGGAGATACGCATTCTCGCGCCTGGTTGCTTCGAGATCGAAGACCAGGTACTTGACGCTCAGGCGCAAGTAGTCCAAGGCGTCCTGAAGTTCGGTGATGGAAGTCTGAACTCGTGCGCGACGCGCTTCCGCGCCATCGGCAGCCTCAAGCGCTTGCGGAGCTTGCGTTGTCGGAAGCTCTCGAATGCGATCGAGAATTTGGTTCATCTTGTCCTGGAAGCTGGTCTCGTCCACGGCCCTTCTCCTCGTCTTCAGTTGTGCACTGCATCACGGGTGTGACGCGCAGAGAGACATTGCAAGGGGTGTGCCAAGAGTGGTTGAGATCGATGCGTGCACGCCTGCGAGAGCGCGAAACCCAGCGGCGCCGCACATTTCGGGGCCTGCCCGCACAACCATCGCGTGCGCGGTGCGCTCTGCGACAGCTGAGGCTGTCGTGATGCATTGGTGACGCAACCGTTGAGGCGATCTTGATGCAGGAGTGCAACACGGCAGCAGGCCGTGCAACACGCGTCACTGCGCGCGATCAAGCTTCTGCAACAACGCCAACGCGCCTCGTGGCGCATCGGTGAGCAGCGCCTCATAGGGCTGGCGCTGGCGGCGGAAGTCCGAGACCAGCCGCTTGAGAGCGACATCGCGCTCTTGCGACCACTCCTTATAGAAGGCTTCGAGCTCGGTGCGGTTGAAGCGCGAGAGTGGATCGTCGAGTCCGCTCTGCGCCACAGCCCAATCGATAAGTTTGGCCTGGCCGTCGAAGCGGTAGAGGCTCAAGAGCACGCGCAGGCGTCGTTCTGCGGTGAGGAACGGGTCGGTCGCTTCAGGAAGCAGTTCCGACATCGCCTGTTCGGGGCGACGCTTGGTGATCTGTCCGAGCCAGCCGCCGTCCGACGCGCTTTCGCGGGCAGCGAAGGTGTGCTCCGCTGCGCCAGTACCTTCGACGACTTCGAGATCCGCAGCGCTGGCGAGAAGCGTCTTGAGTCCCGCTGCCCCAAACTTGATCCAGAGTCGCTGATCGCGCAAACCCGCGCGGGTCAGCGGTTCGGTTCGAGAGATGACGCCGACGCCCCATTCAGGCCGCTGGCGGTGTCGGATCTGCATTCCCTGTGTGTAGGTGACGGGCGTGGGCATGGCGAGAGAGTCAGCGTTGGTCGGGTTGGCGCCTAGTGTCGCGCCATCGGATCAGCAGGGGAGTCGAGGTGCTCGACAAAGTGACGACCTGCGCGGCACCTGGGGTTGAGCCACAGTCGTAAAGGAGAGATGGAGAATGCGATGGACGATGGTCTCGCTCAGAGGCCGCAGATCAGTCAGGCTGGATCGTC
Organism: Planctomycetaceae bacterium; assembly: GCA_947490615.1. Classification (GTDB taxonomy): domain Bacteria; phylum Planctomycetota; class Phycisphaerae; order Phycisphaerales; family SM1A02; genus QWPT01. The sequence goes on from CANLHK010000002.1 coordinate 10,032, forward strand.
GACGGCTTGCCGAGCTGATTGGGGAGGAAGTGCGTTGAGTGCGATCGCATCACGCCTTCCAGTTCAGATCATGCAACATCATCACGCATTACTTTGGGCTATTCAGATTCGGTCGTGGCAGTGGGAGTCTCGACTCGGGAGAGGCAGTGCCGTGAACGATCGCGGCAGAGCAATCCAGAGGCAACATCGAGGCAAAATCGAGGATCTCCGCTGCCAGAACGATGGTTTCAGTGCCGTCGCGACGAGCCGTCGCACGCACCGCACCACCGTTCGCGCAACTCTTCACCAGTGCTCGAAGAGGTGTGCAGTGAGAGTGTAACAAGAAACCGTGGTTGCAAGCGGTCGCGCGCAAATTCACCGCCAACGGAAGATTGGTCGGTCGTTACTGTGGCGTGATGGACCCAGCAAAGGGAACCGTGCGCATCGCATTCCTTGGCGACATCAACGGAGCGCCCGGGCGCATGGCGCTCGAGCAACAGATGCCAACGCTGCGGGAGCGCTTCCGCCCCGATCGGATCATCGCCAACGCGGAGAACGCCCGCAATGGATCAGGATTGACTCCTGAGTTGTACGACCAGTTCCGTCGTATGGGCGTCGATGCATGCACGCTCGGCGATCATGCGTTTCGCGAGACGAAGATTATTCCGTTGCTCGATGACCCGAGTAAAGCCGTGTCGCGACCAGCGAATCTCTCGTCGCGAACTCCTGGCAAGCGACTGATCCGTATTCCCGCTGACGAGCGCTGCCCGCGGGAGATCTTCGTCTTCACACTGCTTGGCCGCATCCACATTGGTTCGATTCAAGCCAACGATCCTTTTGAGTGCGCGGATGAACTTCTTGCTGCGATGCCTGAGCGCAATCCGATCGTCCTTGTCGAAGTGCACATGGAAGTCACGAGTGAGAAAGCGGCGATGGCGCATCATCTTGATGGTCGCGTCGCTGCGGTCCTTGGCACGCACACCCATGTTCCGACCGCCGATGAGCGCATTCTCAAGAAGGGAACCGCGTTTCAGACGGATCTCGGCATGACGGGCCCGCACGATAGTGTGATTGGCCGCAGGACCGATGCGGTGCTCAAGCACTTCACGACGGGCGTCCATGTTGCGTTTGACATGGGTTCAGGTGGCGAAGCGGTGCAGGGTGCGTTGGTCGAGATCGATCTCGCGCGCGGCCTCGCAGTGTCGATTGAGCGAATCAATCTGCCAGCACGCGTGCCGCAACGCACGCTCTAGATGAGCGGTGAGCGTGTTCCGTCAAGGCGTGCCGCAACCACCGCCGCCAGGAGTCTCCACCGTGAAGGTGTCACCTGCGCTGAGTTCGAGCGCATGAACTGGGCCTTCGCACAGGACATCCTGACCGTTGACGCAGGCATGCTGCGTTCCGCAGGCGCCGTTCAGTCCGCCGTCGATTCCCTGCGGTGCGAAGCGACGGCGCGAACCGAAGAACGAAAGTGAAACTGCGCGACGAAACTCGTAGGCTCGCACCATGCCATCGCCGCCATGGTGGGCGCCGTCGCCGCCGCTGCCTTTGCGCATTTCAAAGCGTCGCACGATCACGGGCGCGCGACGCTCAAGGACATCGATGTCCGTGAGTCTCGTGTTGGACATGTGCACATGGACCGCGCTGGCTCCATCGGCAGAGCTTCCGGCTCCCGCTCCACCACCGAGCGTTTCGTAGACGCCAAACGAGGCATCGCCAAAGAGCACATTGTTCATGGTGCTCTGACTCTCCGCTGCGATGCCGAGCGCGTCGATCAACGCAGCAACGACCGATTGGCTGGTCTCGACATTGCCAGCGACGACGGGAGGACAATTGGTTGGGTCGGCGGTGAAGTTTGGATGGAGCAGTCCCTCAGGGATCTCAAGCCGCACGGCGCGAAGCAACCCCTCGTTCATAGGGACGGGAGCATCGATGAAGAGGCGCAGCGCATAGAGGACTGCAGCCTGCGTGACTGCGCGCGGTGCGTTGAAGTTGCCACGATGGGTTGGTGCGGAGCCAGTGAAGTTGATCGTCAGCGGCGCGTCGGATCCAGGGTCATTCGTGACGCGAACGCAGATCGCTGCGCCATCATCGAGTTGGCGGCGAGAGCTGACTTCGCATGGTCCCCAATGGGCGAGCGCCTTGCGCAACGCAGCGTCAGCGCGCGTGAGTTCGCCTTCGCAGCGCCGACGAAAGACTTCGACACCAAGTTCACCCGCCAAGGCGTGTACTTGATGAACGCCGTGACGCGTCGCTGCGATCTGCGCAGTGAGGTCGGCGAGGTTCTCTTCGGGATTGCGCGAAGGAAAGGGCGCGTCGACGAGCCGAGCGCGGCAGGCATCGAGATCGAAAGTGCCCGCCCGCACGGCGTAGAACGGTGGCAGGACGACACCTTCTTCAGCAAGCGACTTCGCGTCGGGCGGAAACGACCCAGGACGCGTGCCGCCAATCTCTGCGTGGTGCGCGCGCACGGCGACAAACCCGACGCGCTGTCCGTCGGCAAAGACGGGCGCAATAGTTGTGACATCCGGAAGGTGCGATCCGCCGAACGCGGGATGGTTGGTGACCGCGATGTCTCCTTCGTTCAACTCCAGCACTTGGAGCACGCTGCGCACGCAGATGCCTAACGCGCCGAGATGCACAGGAAGGTGTGGTGCGTTCTGCACCAGCGTCCCGTCGGCGTCGAGCACCGCGCAGGAGAAATCGAGTCGATCGCGAATGTTGGCACTGAGCGCAGTTCGCTCGAGCACATGACCCATCGCCAACGCGATGGACTCGAGGCGGGCAGCGAAGAGTTCCTGCTCTGCCTCGCTGCTGCGTTGCGCAGTGGTGTGAGAGTTGGTGCGAACGGCAACGAGGTCGCCGCCGCTTCCGACTGTCGCCTGCCAACCCGCCTCGAGCACGACGGTCTCACCGACATCGACGATGAGCGTGGGGCCGACGATTTCGTCCTGCGCCGTGAGATCAGCGCGGCGCACGACGCTTGACGGCGCCACTCTTTTTCGCGAGCTCGCGGCATCGGTGGAGCACTGTGGACTTGCCGTTTCGGTAAGCGCCACGCGTGCGCGCAGTGAGACGAGCTCGACGGCGCGCGCGGGCGGCGGGTAGCCAAAGAGCGCGATGAATCGTTCGCGAAACTGCGCGGCCAGCGTGGGCTCGTCGGCATACAGCACTTCGATCGTGGACTCTTGGCCGAGGAGTCGTAGCGCCACGGTGCACTCTTCGACGAAACGAGTGTTGGCAGCATCAGCCGTGAATCCGTCAGCGTCGAGCGCGGCACGGGCGCGGGTCAGCGTCTCATCGCGAACGCGGGCGAGCGTCGCGGAGGATCCCACGAGCGGAAGGAGAATCGGCGTCGTCTCAAAGCGCGCTGGTTCTGCGTCGAACACTCCCTGTGCGCAGAGAAATCCAGCGAAGCGCGGAAAGACGATCTCAGTAAGCCCGAGTCGTAGCGCGATCGCGCAGGCGTGCTGCCCACCAGCGCCACCGAAGGCCACGAGGACATGTCCGCGCGGATCGACGGCGTCTCGCACACAGAGCGTTTCGATGGCGAGTGCCATGCGCGCGTTGGCGATGTCGAGAAACGCCGCGATGGCGGTCTCGCGCGAGCAACCGCGCTGGGCGATGACCGCATCAAGCGCGCGCAACGACGCCGTGCGGTCAAGGCTGAGTGACTCGAAGTCGGACGCGAATCGACCCGCGAGGAGATTGATGTCGGAGATGGTGAGCGGTCCACCGCGGCCGTAACAGGCTGGTCCTGGATGAGAACCCGCACTCTCAGGTCCGACCTCAAACACTCCATCGCGCACTCGGCAGATTGAGCCGCCACCAGCTGCGACACTATCGATGGCGACACTCGGCGCAGCGACCGTCGCGCGACCAATACGAGATTCGCTTCGCAACGCGATCGCGCCATGCACGCAGCGTGTGACATCGGAACTCGTTCCACCCATGTCGAATCCCACAGCGCGAGCAATCCCGTGGCGCTGCGCGATCGACGCGACCGCACGCGCGCCACCAGCGGGACCTGAGAAGAGCGTGTCGCGCGCTACGAACCTTTCGGAACTCTGAAGCACACCCGCACTCGTAAAGAGGTAGGCCCGCGCGTTCTGCGCGCTCCGCACGGCGTCGGCGACGAACGCATCGAGGATCGGTGCAATCTGCGCGTGGATGCAGGCGGTTTCGGTGCGGGTGAGCAGTCGTCCGTGCGGAGCGAGAGTCGCGGCGCTGAGCGCGGGAACTCCGCGGGTTGCAGCCAGGCGAGCGATCTCCGTTTCGCGGTTGTTGGTGAGTGCGTGGGCAAGTGACACCACAAGCGTCTCGCAACCTTCGCGGATGAGCGCGTCAACCGCGTGTTCGATCTCGCACGCAGACGCACGCGCATCAAGTGTGCCATCAGAAAGTGTTCGTTCGGCGATCGCGCGCACGCCATACGCGAGCGCGTGGCTGCGCGTCGGCACTCGTGCGAAGAGGTCTTCACGGGTTTGGTCACCGATTTCGACCAGTCCCGACAGCCCATCAGAAACGAGCACGCCAACCTTGGCACCGCGACGCTGCAGTAGGGCGTTGGTGCCGCGCGTGGTCGAGAGTCGAAGCTCCATCGGTGGAAGGGTGCGGTCGAGCGCCGTTCCTGTGACGAGATGAAGCGCGAGCCGCGGCGCGTCGATGGGTTGCTCAAGCGGCTGTTCAAAGCGAATGGGTTGTCCGACTTCCAACAGCGCTGCGTCGGCGAGTTCCACAAGAGTGCCGCGTTGACTGCGCACCGTGACACCAGCAGGCAGAAGCGTCCAACCGTTCAGCGTGCCGTCAGGGAGCGTGAGGCCAGCCGCAGGATGGATGCGCACCGTCGCAGTATCGATTGCTTCAACGCGCGCAGAGAGCGAGCCATCGGACGGCACTTTCACGCGGTGCATCGTGCCGTTACTCGCGCGCGCGACGAGGTCCGTAAAGGTTCCGCCAGTGTCGAGTGCTGCGATCCATCGGTCGCGTCGATCGGGGGGAGCCTTGATGGAGTGCGGGTTGGTCACGGTCGGGTATTCTGCCGTGATGATGCGTGCGTGTGTCAAACTTCTTTCTGCGGTTCTGTGTGGTGGCCTTCTCGCTGGCGGACTCTTGGCCACGGGCGGCTGCGACGCGCCGACACCTCCACAGGCGGCCGCGCCGGTGGCGACTTCAACTGGGGCGCCCGACTCGACCACGCCTCTGCCCGCGCCTCTGATCACGACCCCGGTCACGCTTGGTCCAGTGCACGCACTCGTGGTCACCGACCTTGACGGCAACCGCGTGCCGCTCTCGCAGTTTGCTGGTCGGCCGATGATCATCGAGATCTGGGCAACCTGGTGCGGACCGTGTCTTGCCAATCGCAGGACCGTCCACGCACTTCGCTCGACGCTGCCTGAGCGCGTCCGAGTCGTGGGACTGAGTGTCGACACCAGCGCAGAGCTCGTGAAGAGCCATCTGCGATCGAATCCAGCCAACGACTTCGAAGGGATGGCAACGCTCGAGTTCCTCGAGTTCGTGCGGAAGATCAACGCGTCGCCGTCGATCCCCAAGACGATGTATGTCGACAGCAAGGGGCGCGTTGCGGATCTCTCGGAAGGCACACAATCGTCCAAGTGGCTTGCCGCGATGGCGAAGAACCTCAAGTGAACGCATCAGCGCGCGCCCACTCTCGACGATCGATTCCGCTGCGCGCGCTGCTGCACGATGTCTGCTGCGCTCTTGGTGTCGTGCTTCTGCTTCCTCTTTGGTTGCCGCGGATGATTCTCCGTGGCAAGGTCCGAACCGATTGGCCCGCGCGTCTCGGTCGCGGCGAGATGCTTGCCCGAAATGAGAGGCCGCGCGTCTTGATCCACGCTGTCTCAGTCGGTGAGGTCAACGCGATTCGCGGGCTCGTCGATCGACTGCTCAACGATCGCATGAAACCCGAGGTCGTCGTCAGTGTCACGACGGATACAGGTCTCGCCCGCGCGCAATCGCTCTATGGAAATCGCTGCAGCGTCGTGCGCACGCCGTTTGACTTCTCGTTTGCGGTTCGTCGCTGGCTTGATCGCGTGGAGCCAGACTTGCTGGTGCTCGTGGAATTGGAACTCTGGCCGACGATGACGCTGCTGGCAACATCGCGCGGACTTCCTGTGGTCGTCGTGAACGGTCGGCTTAGTGATCGCAGCGTGAAGCGCTATCGACGCGTGCGGTCCTTGGTACGCGGCATGTTTGCGCGCGCGGAATTGGTGCTCGCGCAGAATCGCGTCTATGCGGACCGCTTTGTCGAACTTGGTGCGGGTGAGGTCCTCGTCACAGGCAACATGAAGTGGGACTCGATTGCGATGCGCGACACCGTCATGGGCGTCGATCAACTCGCTGAGGAACTCGGCATTCCTGCCGACGCACCCGTGATTGTCGCGGGGAGCACGGAGCCAGGCGAGGAGGTCCTCTTGCGTGACGCGCTTCCTGATGGCGTGCGCCTCTTGATTGCGCCGCGCAAGCCCGAGTGGTTTGCTGGTGTGGCTGCGAATCTCCCACATTGCGTGCGACGGACGAGTCGAGTCCAGGGAACTGCAGACACGCGGTTCTATCTGCTTGACACCATCGGCGAACTTGGGATGGCCTACGCGCGCGCCGATGTCGTGGTGATGGGGCGCAGTTTCGGGCGTCTCTATGGGAGTGATCCCATTGAACCCGCCAGCCTCGGCAAGCCTGTGGTCATCGGCCCTCGCGTCGCAGACTTCCGCGATGTGGTTGAAGCGTTTGTTGCGGGCGGCGGCATCGTGCAGATTGAGGCGGCCGACTTGAAGGTGACGCTCGCCCAACTCATGGCAGACCGTTCGCGGCGCAGCGACATCGCCGAACGAGCGCGCGCGGTGATCCGCGCCGAGCAGGGCGGTACAGGTCGCACCGCTGAGGTTCTCCTCGCGATGCTCTCCTCAAGGGCGTGATACCCTCGGCGCATGGCCACCAACGGAGAAGTCGCAGCGGCGTTTGAGGAACTTGCGGTCCTCAGTGAGTTGCTTGGCGCGAATGTGTTCAAGGTGAACGCCTTTCGTCGCGCCGCGCGCGCCGTGGAGTCGCTCTCGCAACAGGCTGTTGAACTCGATGTGGCGGCGCTGAAAGCCATCGATGGGATTGGTGCGTCGACCGCGGCGAAGGTCGTGGAGTTTGGCGCGACGGGCACGATGGCGGAACTCGGCGAATTGCGCGCGCAGATCCCTGCGGGTCTCAAAGAGGTGCTCGCGGTGCAGGGCATCGGACCCAAGACAGCGCGCGCGCTGTGGACGGAACTCGGTGTGGTCGATCTCGCGTCGTTCAAGGCCGTGGTGGAGTCAGGCAGGATCGCCTCGCTGCCACGGATGGGACCCAAGACAATTCAGAACATCAAGGAGTCGATCGCATTTGCGGAGAGCGCGCGCGGACGCATCTTGATCGGCGAGGCGATGCCGTTGGCGGAATCGATCGTCAAGGAACTCGGTGCGCTCCCGATGGTGCAGCGTGTCGCCTACGCAGGGAGTTTGCGACGAGGACGCGAGACCATCGGCGACCTTGACATCCTTGCGGCGACGACTGAGGTCGTGGCGCTCATGGAAGCATTCTGCACGCGGGCGGAAGTGGCGCGCGTGCTCGCACGAGGCGATACCAAATCGAGCGTGCTGACCAAGAGTGGTGTGCAAGTCGATCTTCGCGTCGTGCCACTCGATCGCTTTGGTGCGGCTCTCATGTACTTCACGGGGAGTAAGGACCACAACATCCGCCTGCGTGAACGCGCGATCGCTCAAGGGATGCGACTCAACGAGTATGGGCTCTTTCATGAGGGTCCTGACGGCGAGATCGGCGATCGTGCCTCACCGATCGTGGCGCAGACGGAAGAAGAGGTTTACGCCAAGTTAGGGTTGGAATGGATCCCGCCGACGATGCGCGAGGATCGCGGCGAGCTCTTGGCGTTTCTCAAGGGCGGCGCCCGTCCTGAGTGTCTGCTCCTCACCGACATCAAAGCGGAATTGCACTCGCACACGACCGCCTCGGATGGCGCGATGTCCATCGACGAGCTGGTCACACGCGCGCGCGCTCGCGGATTCCACACCATCGCGATCACCGACCACTCTAAGAGCCAGTTCCAAGCCAACGGTCTCGATGAGGTGCGCCTGCGCACTCACATGCTGGAGATCCACGCAGCACGAGCGCGCTTCCCCGACATGCAGATCTGGGCGGGCAGCGAGGTCGACATCCTTTCCGATGGGTCACTCGATTACAGCGACGAGCTGCTCGCGCAACTCGACTGGGTCGTCGCGAGTCCGCACGCAGCGCTCAAGCAGGAACCGAGTGTTGCGACCGCGCGTTTGCTGCGCGCGATTCGACATCCGCTGGTTCATGTCGTGGGACATCCCACAGGTCGCATCGTGAACGGCCGCCCTGGACTCGAGCCAGCGATGAACGAGCTCTACGCCGCGGCCAAGGAACACGGCACCGCGCTCGAGATCAACAGTCATCACCTGCGACTCGATCTGCGCGACATCCACATCCGCGGCGCCGTTGAGGCTGGGTGTCTCTTGGCGATCGATTGCGATGTGCACGGCGCCGAAGACTTCGACGAACTCCGCTACGGCGTGCTCACGGCGCAACGCGGATGGTTGCCGAAGTCACAGTGTCTGAACTGCCTTGATGCCAAGGCGCTCGACGCGTGGCGGAAGATGAAGCGATAGGGCGCGACGAGGCAGGTTTGGTATCGTCGCCCTGATCATGGAGACGGTCTCGAGGGAGTCAGTCGTTGGAACTGTTGCGCCGCCGCGATACCAGCGTCATGTGGACGGACTCCGCGCGATCGCGGTGCTCATCGTGCTGCTGTTTCATCTCGGAGTTCGCGGTTTTGGCGGTGGCTTCGTCGGCGTCGATGTCTTTCTCGTCATCAGCGGTTTTCTCATCACGCGCCTGATCAAGGACGAACTCGATGAGACGGGTTCCTTTCGATTTGGGCGTTTCTATCTTCGACGCGCGCGGCGACTCGCGCCGGCTCTGCTGTGCACGCTGGTCTGCTCGATGATCGCGGCCGCTCTGCTCTTTTCCTCGGAGTCGCTGCGTCGCTTCGGGGCAGAATTCATCGTGTCGATTTTCAGCGTCTCGAACCTGTACTTCTGGATGCAGGCAGACTACTTCGATGTGGCGGCGTCGATGCGGGCGCTCCTCCATATGTGGAGTCTGAGCGTGGAGGAACAGTTCTACTTGTTCTGGCCCGCGACGATGGTGCTGGTGTTTCGCGGCTCGTGGCGAGCGAGGATGCCACTCCTTCTGATGGCGTTGATCGCGGTGAGCCTGTTCCTGAATTTCCCCTTCGGGAGCGGGATTGCCGCGGGGTCGACGATCCTTCCCGACGCCTTCGCCGATGGGAAGCAGACGATCTTCTATCTGCTTCCCTTTCGTGTGTTCGAGTTCGGCCTCGGCGCGCTCATGGTGTGGATGCAGCCATCCCCATGTCTTGCTGCATCGCCTGAGACCCGCCTTGGACGCTGGATGGCGGCGCACTCGGTTGGTGTTGCTGACCTCGAGTGCCTGACTGCGCTCGCCTTGATCGGAACGGCCACCTATGCCTTCGACAGTGCGCTGCTCTTTCCATCGTTCTACGCATTGATGCCGTGCGTTGGTGCGGCGCTGGCGATCCATGCGGGCGATCGCTCGCGACTGTCGTGCGTGCTCACCAATCGGGTTTGTGTGGGCCTTGGACTGATCAGCTATTCGCTCTACCTCGTGCACTGGCCGCTCATCGTGTTCTGGGAGTACACGCTCGGTCCTCTGAGTTGGCGTGAGCGAGTCCTGATTGGCGGGCTTTCCATCGTGTTGGCGACATTGAGCCATCGCTTCATCGAGCAACCGTTTCGATCGGGCCGCGTTCGGCTGCGTTGGCTGGTGCCGGTTGTTCTCGTGATGCTCGCCCTTAGCGTGAGCATGTGGAAGACCAGCGCTTGGGCTTGGCGTTCGGTCGCCCATGGGCCAATCGAGGTGAGGGGAGGCGCGGAAGAATTCCATCGCAGGAACTACGGCGGCGCGGACTATCCCCGTCGGGGTGCTGTCGAGACGGCGTTCCCTCCTGATCTTCTTCTTGTCGGCGACAGTCACGGGATGCAGTACGCCGAAGGGGTCTACAGCGAACTTGCTGGACCGCGGGGATTGGCGTTGCACATCATCGCGGGAACGAGCTGCTTCAATCTTCCAGGCTTTACCCGCACAACCGAGGGTCAGGATTGGGACGCCATCTGTCCAGGCGTCGTCGACTCCATCATTGCACTGTCGCAGTCATGCGAGCGCAAGCCAGTGCTGGTGCTCTCGCATTCGTGGTACTCGCAACTCAGGAATGCGGCGCTGCTCGACAGCGATGGCGTGCGGTCGGCGGCGCGGATTGGTGTGCCCGAACTGATCGAAGGCATTGCGCGCCTCAAGACGGCGGCGGGTGTCGAACACGTCTTGGTCCTTGGTCAGGTTCCTACATCTGGCGGAATCAACCTGTACGACGAGCTCACCCGTCCACCGCTCTTCCAACGCAAGACGCTTGAAGAGATCCTCGCGCCGAAGCCATTGCATGCAGCCTTCGCTGAGTTCAATCGTCTCATGCGGAAAGCCGCGGACGACGCAGCGGGGACAGCAGGGTCCTTCGTCTTTCTTGATCCCTGTGACGCGCTCTGTCGTGATGGACTCTGCGACAGCGCCGAGGCGGACGGAGAGTTGCTGTACTCGGACGGCGGCCACCTGTCGAAGGCTGGCTCGAGGCGGGTCATCCGTGCATTCCTTCCAGAGTTCCTTCAGGCAGTGGGGGATCGGCTTGGTGCGGACGGTCAGGCGATCCGCACTGCGCCTCTTCAGCCCACATCTCCCAACCCCAGTGCATCACCGTAGGTTCCCAGCACTTTCGCCTTGAGAAGTTGCTCGTGGGTTTCACTGAGCGCGGGGCTCCGAGCGATCCATTCGTTGGCATCGCGGCGAGCGCGCTCGAAGAGACCGAGATCCTTGAAGAGGTCGGCGACCTTGAATGGAGGCAGCCCACTTTGTTTGGCGCCGAAGAGTTCGCCAGGACCGCGGATCTGGAGGTCAAGCTCGCTCACGCGGAATCCATCGGTGGTCGAACGGATCGCTTCGATGCGCGCGCGGCCGTCGTCAGAGGTCGGATCCGCGATGAGCACGCAGAGGCCGCCCTTGGAGCCGCGCCCGATGCGTCCGCGCAACTGATGGAGTTGGGCTAGACCAAACCGATCCGCGTGCTCGATGACCATGATCGTCGCGTTGGGAACATCGACGCCGACTTCGATGACGACGGTCGCGACGATCGCGTCGATCTCACCCGCGCGGAAGCGGTCCATGATCGCCTCGCGTTCTTCGCGCTTGAGTCGTCCGTGCATCGCGGCGAGTCGCGTGCCGTGCAGCGGTCCTGACTCCAGCGCGGCCAGATGACTCGTGACATCTTTGAGGCCGAGTTCACTCTCCTCGACCGCTGGAACCACGATAAACGCCTGATCGCCGCGCTCGATGCGTTCGCGCGCGTACTTGTAGGCTTCGTCGCTGCGCACCGCAGAGAGGACCCGCGTGTGAATCGGCGCGCGATCCTTGGGGAGATGGCGAATCGTCGAGACATCAAGGTCGCCATACACCGACAACGACAGCGTGCGCGGAATCGGCGTCGCCGTCATGACCAGCATGTGTGGTGTTTGTCCCAGTGGCGCCTTTCCGCGAAGTTCAGCGCGTTGCGCCACACCAAAGCGGTGCTGCTCATCGACGACCGCGATGGCCAGCGCGTGGAACTTCACATCTCCCGTGAGGAGCGCGTGAGTTCCCACCACGATGTCCATGGTTCCCGCGTCGACGAGGTCGCGCACCAGCGCGCGCTCGGCTGCCGGAAGACTTCCCGTCAGTAACCCGACGCGCACATTGGTTCCAGCGAGGAGGCGCGAGATCGACGCGAAGTGCTGTTCGGCCAGCAACTCAGTCGGCGCCATCATTGCGGCTTGATGCCGATTGGACACGGCGACCAACATCGACGCCAACGCGACGGCGGTCTTGCCCGCGCCGACATCGCCTTGCAGCAGTCGATTCATCGGGCGCGTGAGTGCAAGGTCAGCCGCGATCTCTTGAAACGCCGTGTTCTGGTCGTCCGTGAACGAGTAGGGGAAGCGCGCGAAGATCTCTCCTTGGATCGCACTGCTCAATGGAAGTGCGGGTGCGCCCTGCGCGTGACGCATGCGTCGCTTGAGCGCGACGGCGAGTTGCAGCGTGAGTAACTCGTCGTAGGCCAAGCGCGTGCGCGCGGCGGCAAACGCGCCTTCATCTTCCGGCACATGCATGGAGCGGTAGGCGCGCTTGATCCCGACCAATCCGCGCTCAATCAGAAACTCCTGCGGTAGGAACTCGGGTTTCGCGGCGCACGCCGCTTCGAGGACGCGCGTGACTGTTTGCTCGATGACGCGACTCGGGAGCGCTTCGGTCGAGGGATAGACCGCGCGAAGTCGCTCGGCGCGCGCGGTGGGCGCGGCGCCTGTCACAAACTCAGTCCATTTGGGATTCACGAGTTCGAGGTAGCCGCGTTCGAGCTTGGCCTTTCCTTCGGCGATTCCCTGTCGTCCTGGATGGAGCTTGCCCTTCATCCACGGCATGTTGAAGAAGACCAGTCGCGCGGTGCCGCTGCCGTCGTCGAGGGTCGCTTCGATGCGCGGGAGTTTTCCAAAGGTGCTTCGTGACGCGACCACGGTGGCGCGGATGGCCAGATGCGTGGACTTCTCAGCGTCGGGCTTCTCTTCGAGCGCGGTGATGTGCGCCGCGATGCTGTCCTCACCCTGTTCGGCTTCGACGCGAAATGGGAAGTGTTCCAAGAGATCGCCGACCGAACGAATCTCCAGTCCATGAAAGGCGCGAGCGCGCAGCGCAGTGACACCCGCAATCGATTCGATCGGCGCGGCCAGCACTCCGCGCGACGCATCAGCGGCAGTCGCGGCATCGAGGGGAGTCGTCTTGGTTCGCTCAATGGTCATGCACGAGTCCGTCGCCTCGCGGCTCAATCGGCCCGCGGCGCTGGCGAGCGAACCGTACCATGCGGCCTCGTGGCCAAGCTCCCCTTCGATCCATCACGCGCGCGAGGCGATCAGTTCGCTGGTGGCTTGTTCGATACCAAGGCGCAGGAACGGGCGGGCTCAGCGGACGATGCGAGCGCGATCGAGTCGGTCGCTGAAGGCGCGACGCCAACTCCCAAGCCTCCGCGCGAACTCACTGTCACCGAGTTCAGCGATCTCATCACCCGCACACTCGATGATGGGATGCGCGGATCTTTTCGGGTGCAAGGCGAGATCTCCAACCTCTCGAAGCGCGGACACTGGTATTTCTCGATCAAGGACGCAGGTTCGGTGCTCGGCTGCGTCATGTGGCAGTCGGATGCCGCGCGCAGCGTCTACGACCCGCGTGAAGGTGACGCCGTCGTTGTCACAGGTAAGGTCAAGTATTACGGCGCGCAAGGCAGAACCCAACTTTACGCCTCACGCATTGAGAAGCAGGGTGTCGGCGCGCTTGAACTGCGTTTCCAGCAACTCGTGGCGGAACTGCGCGCGCTTGGATACTTTGACGAATCGCGCAAGCAGCCGCTCCCTGAGTTTCCGCGCCGCGTGGCGGTGATCACGAGTCGCACGGGTGCTGCACTTCAGGATGTGCTCAAGACAGCGCAAGAGCGTTGTCCTGCTGTGGAGTTTGTCGTCATTGATGTTCGAGTGCAGGGTCCTGGTGCTGCGGAAGAAGTGGCGCGCGCGCTGCGGGCGATTGAGAAGCTGCACACGCGGCTCTCGATTGATGCAGTGATTCTCACGCGCGGCGGTGGATCACGCGAGGATCTCTGGGCCTTCAACGAACGCGTCATGGCGGATGCAGCGATGGCGCTCTCGATCCCGTTGGTCGCAGCGATCGGCCATGAAGTGGACACGAGCATCATCGAACTCGTCGCCGACCAGCGTGCGAGTACTCCAACGCAAGCGGTGATGCGCCTTTTGCCTGATCTTGCGGCACTCGACGAACGACGCGCGCGACTCGGGAGAGATCTTCGCAACGCGATGCGTTGGGCGCTGTCCATGAAGCGCGAGCGCCTGCTGGCACTCGCGTCGAGTTCGGCGCTGGCTTCGCCTGCTCTTCGTCTCGCGCAGGCGCGCGCAGGAGTGCACCAGCTCGAAGTGCGCAGAGAGACTGCGCTCACGGCGTCCTTGGCGCGAGAACGGCGCGTGCTCGATCAGCTCGCCACACGATTGGCAACGCATTCGCCCGTGACCCGCGCGGCTGCGGCGCGCGCCGCGTTGGCGATGTTTGGACCCCGACTCACACGCGCCATCGCTGTCTCGGTTGGACAATCACGGCGCGCGTTGGTCAACCTCGAACGACGCTTGCGCAGCGCTGGTCCTGAAGAAACGCTCAGCCGCGGCTACGCGATTGTGACTGCCGCCGATGGGACGCTGGTTCGTTCGATTGCCCAAGCCCGCACGGGCGAGCGGCTCGATGTACAACTGACCGATGGGCTCGTACCAGTTCGTGTTGAGCCCACGCCACCGAAGGAGTGATTGCTATGGCGAAGAAAAATTCATCGACCGACATGACAAGGGCAGCGAGCGCAGGCACTGCTCCCGAGGTTGATCCCGCGATTGCGGCGCTCGGCTACGAGGAAGCGGTGCGCGCGCTTGAGCAACTCATCGAAGGAATCGAGCGAGGCGATGTGGGGCTCGAAGCGAGTCTGGCGTCCTATCGCCGTGGCGAACAATTGCTGCGCCATTGCAAGGGTCTGCTCGATCGTGCAGAGCTCTCGGTGCGCGAGATGTCACTCGCCGAGGCGGAACAGAGCGCATCGTGATGCGCGAAGAGTGAAAACGCCGAAGCACGCCCCGCACTCGCATGTCCAACACGACTGACTTCCTCTTTCTGCAATGGGCGCCGACACTCATCGGTGGACTCTTCGTCTTTCTCTTTGGCGCGTGTGTCGGGAGCTTTCTCAATGTGCTTGCGTGGCGGCTCCCCACAGGGCAGTCGGTGGTCACGCCACCGTCGCGATGCCCGATCTGCGGCCATCGACTTGGTTGGCGCGAGAATCTCCCCATCCTCGGTTGGTTTCTCCTGCGCGGACGGTGTAAGGCCTGCAAGCAATCGATTAGTTGCCAGTATCCGATCGTTGAACTTCTCGTCGCGCTCCTTTTCCTCGCGGCGTTCATCGCGCTCTACGCGCCGTTGGATCGTTCGAGCGGATTGTTCTTTGACGACGCAGCAAGCCCGTGGTGGCGTGCGCAAGGTTTTGGCGCCTCGTGGCCCGCGTTCGTGCTCGTGGTGCTGACGATCTCTGGCCTTGTGGCCATGACCATCGTGGACGCCAAGACCATGCTGATTCCTGTGGAGATTCCCACAGGTGTCACGCTCATTGCTTTCGTGGGTTGGTTCGTGCAGGGATTCCTGCCCGAGGCGAAAAACCTTCGCGACTTCATGCCGATTCCTGTGGCGAGCACCGCCTTGGTTTGTGCGGCGGTGGGGCTCTTCCTCGGACTTGGAGTCTCGCGCTTCCTCCTTCGAACAGGGCGACTCCGTCACGGTTTCTCCGACTGGTCGGAGTTCGTGAAGGAAGGCGACGACCCGGGCATCTATCCCCACGCGCGACGCGAGATGTTTGTGGAACTCGCATTCCTGCTTCCTGGAATCGTTGGCGCCGTGGCGGGGTGGATGATCGCGGGGTGGCTGGTCACCGCGCCGCAGACTGCGTCAGATACTGCGTTTTGCGCGCCGTGGACGCTCCTCGGTGGCTCGCTCGTTGGTTGGGTTGTCGGTGGCGCCTTGGTCTGGGGAGTGCGGATTCTTGGAAGCCTGGCCTTTGGTCGCGAGGCGATGGGACTTGGTGATGTCCATCTGCAAGCAGCTGTTGGCGCAGCGTTTGGATGGAAGGTCGCGCTCTTGGCGTTCTTCGTGGCGGTCTTCGTGGCGATCGCGTGGGCGCTGCTCTCCTTGCTGCTGCGACGCTTCTCCACCTTCTTTCGCCGTGAGATTCCCTTCGGACCACATCTCGCTGCAGGCGCGATTCTGTTCATCGTGGCGCGAGGACCTGTGGTGCGGACCATGGATGCGTTCGCGCGAGGGCTCGAACAGGCCGTGGAACTCGTCGCGGGTCCGCTCCCTGAGCGCCTCGAGGAGCCCGATGGAAAAACGCGAAGGATGCCGCCTGCGGAACTTGCACGCCCGACCGATCGGCGGTGAAATGCGGCCGCGCTGGTCGCACACTTAGAGATGGATCTCTAAGAGACCGCGTCACAGTCTGGAAGGGACGCCACCCATGATCACATCCATGTTTCGCACGATGAACGCTTCTGCTTTTTCTACGGTCGCGCTGGTCGCGGGCGGTCTCTTTCTGACTGGTTGCGATGGCGCCAAGAAGGAAGTCGCACTCCTGAAAGAGGAGAACTCACAACTCTCCATGCAACTCGACGAGACGCGCACCGCGCTCGATGGCGAGATGCAAGAGCGCCGCCGTCTCGAGCAGGAACTCACCAACTTGAAGAAGGCACCAGCGCCAGAAGCAGAAGTGGTCGTCATCGAGACGGCACCAGCTGCCGAACCAATGGTGATGCCCGACCTCGGCAAGGATGTGACTGTCGAGCAGCGTGATGGCGCCATTGTGCTCACCATCGCCAGCGATGTGCTCTTTGACTCGGGTGAGGCGACGCTCAAGAGCAGTGCGAAGAAGACGCTCGACAAGGTTGTCGCCGAAATCAAGAAGAGCTTCCCAGAGAAGCAACTGCGCGTGGCGGGCTTCACCGATCAGGATCCGATCAAGAGCAGCTCGTATCGCACGAATTACCACCTCGGCTTTGACCGCGCCTACAACGTGTCGAAGTATCTCGAAGAGAAGGGCATCACCAAGGATCGCCTTGAGCGCCTCTCCTACGGCTCTGAACAGTTGAAGCAGACCAAGAAGGCATCGCGCCGCGTCGAGATCGCCATCGTCGACGGCTGAGCGCGCTTGTCGCGTTCGAACTCCAGCATCAATCAACGACGAGACCCCGCTTTGCGCGGGGTCTCGTTTGTTTGAACGGCGCGGTTGACGCGCGGAGGTCAGTTCGAAAGCAGATCCATGCCGAGTCCTTCGGCGCGGATCTTGTCGAGGAGCAAGTTGAACTTCGTGAGCGCCTCTTCGAGCCGCTTGGCCGAATCAGAAAGCCCTTCATAGAGCGCGGGATCTTGCGCGAGTCGTCCAAGCGTTCCCTTGCCTGTTCGCGCCACGATCATGAGCTGCTCGAGTTCTTGCATGGTCGCCGCTGCACGATCGAGCACAGGAATCGCGCTCACGCGCAGGCTTGCTGCGTCGGCCGACAGGGAGTCCGCCAACGCGCCGATGCGGTTGGCCGAGACGGTGGCGTCGCGCATGAACTCGCTTGCGCCATGGGCGGCATCGCGAATGTCGGTGCGCAGCTGCTCATCGTTCATCCAGGCTTGCGCGCTCTTCAAGGCTACGTCGGCGGAGGCCAGCATGTCGTTGAGCCGCCGCATCGCCGTCCGCACGCTGTCAGGATTTGGTTCCTGTCCATCGATGGTGGGTTCGACGAGCGTGTTGAGGTTTTTGGCGAGCTTGGAGAGTTCGCCAAATGTCGCGAGGACCGGACCAAACCGCTCATCGAGTTGGGTCATGACGCTGTCTTCGATGCTCTGCACGCGACCGCGCAGGAGCGTGTCCCTGTCGTGCGGATAGGTGCGTGGCGGAACCGCCAGCGGAAGCGCCGCGGTCAGCTCGAGACGCGCGCCGCTTCCGAGCAGCGAGGATTGGACGCTCGCGGTGCACGGTTCTGGAATGCGCACCTTTTCGTTGATCGCGGCCACGACGAGGACGGGCTGCGTCGGATCGTTCCAGAACTCCACCGACTCGATCGCGCCGACGGGCACGCCGTTCAGCGTGACCAAACTTCCAGGTCGGAGTCCGCCCGCTTCGTTGAAGGCGACTTTGAGCGGCCAGCGTTGCGCGAGCATCGGCTCGATCTCACCAAAGAGAAACAGCAACGATCCGAGCGCGCCGAAGCCGCCGATGGTGCAGACGCCGACCATGATGTTGCGCACACGCTCTCTCATCACAATGCTCCTGCAGACTCGTCGCACACTCGTGGCAAAGTCACGGTATCGAACGAGTGCTGCTCAACTCACAACTCTGGTCACCGACTCCGCGAATGGCGCGGAGCTCTTCTTCACTGGCTTCGCCGCGAAGGAAGCGCTGCACCACTGGGTTGGTGGACTGGCGCATCTCTTCGGGGGTTCCCTCAAGCACGACTTGACCTTCGTGCAACATCACCATGTGGTCGGCAACCTTGAAGGCGCTGGCCAGATCGTGGGTCACCACGATACTCGTCACATCGAGCTGCTGCTTGAACTTGAGAATCAGCTCGTTGATCACATCGGCGCGAATCGGATCGAGACCCGTCGTCGGTTCGTCGTAGAGCACGACCTTGGGACGCAGCACGACCGCGCGGGCAAGGGCAACACGCTTTTGTTGCCCACCTGAAAGTTCGCTTGGCGACGCGTCGTACATTTGCTCGAGCCCGACGAGTCGCAGCACATAGCGCACGCGCATCTCTTCGTCGTAGGCAATGCCGCCCTCTTGCTCACGCAAAGGAAAGGCGATGTTCTCTGCGACCGACATCGAGTCGAACAAGGCGCCGTGCTGAAAGAGCACGCCAAACTGCCGGCGAATCGGAGCAAGCTTGCGTTCCGAGAGATTGTCGATCCGCGCGCCTTCGAAGTAGACGCGGCCTTTGTCGGGTCGGAGGAGGCCGATGAGGTGCTTGAGCATGACGCTCTTGCCGCAACCCGACGGGCCGAGGACGACGGTGGTCTTGCCGCGCGGAAAGGCCAGCGTGATGTTGCGCAGGACCCGCTGTCTGCCGAAACTCTTGACCAGTTCCTCGATGCGAACAGGAGCGTCCACGCGTGCGACAGAAGTCGAAGTCGGATGTGCGCTCTCTCGGTGTTCCTCGGCGTCGGCCATCCTCGTATGATCGGCACTCATGGAGATTCCGCAAGTGGACAATCCGCGCGTGCACACGACCCATGTCGGGCCGGTGTTTTGTGTCGAGCGGTTGGAGTTTGCCGCGGAGGGCTTGCACGCCGCGCGCGTGAAGGATGTCGTGCGTCATCCTGGTGCCGTGACCGTCATCGCGGTGCGGGACGATGGCATGCTGGTGCTGGTGAAGAACCGCCGCGTCGCCGTCGGCCAATGGTTGATCGAGTTCTGCGCGGGCAAACTGGAGCGTGGAGAGGATCCCGCTGCCGCTGCCGCGCGTGAGCTCGAAGAAGAAACCGGATTTCGCGCGGGCAACCTGGTGAAACTAGGCAACTTCTTCACCTCGCCAGGGTTCGCTGACGAGATCATGCATGTCTTTCTCGCCACCAAGTTGGTCGAGGTCGGTCAACGGCTTGAGCAGGGCGAAGAACTCGAGGTTGTGGTGCTCGAAGAGTCCGAACTGTGCGCACAGATGGCCGCAGGGGAGATTCTCGACGGAAAGACCTTGGGGGCCTATCTGCTCTGGTCGATGAAGCGTTCGCGTGCAGCGCAGTGTGCAGAAAGCCGAGAGGTTGCGCGATGAGCAGTTGGGACGACGCAGACGAACGAGAGCGACCCTCAGGCTTTGGAGGCGACTGGCGCGGTGCGCGTCCGACCTTCGATGACCCGATGTCTTGGTCGCTTCCAGTGTTTCGCGTGGCGCGGATCACCGTGCGCGTCCATGTGTTCTTCCTCGTCTTTGTCCTCGTGGTGTTGGCCCATGCAGCAAGCGTGACGAGCGAGGGCGCGATTGGCGTGCTGCCGACACTCCTTGGACTCGTGGCGCTCTTCTCCGTCATCCTGCTTCACGAGTTCGGCCACTGCATCGCCTGTCGAGCCAAGGGCGGAACTGCGGACGAGATTTTGCTCTGGCCGCTTGGTGGATTGGCGACCTGCACGCCACCTGATCGTCCGAGCGCGCACTTGTGGACCGCGATCGGCGGACCGCTGGTCAATGTCGCGTTCATTTTGGTGCTGACCCCGTACATCGGCCTTGAAACTGGTGTCTGGTGGGGGCGGGCAATTCCCAATCCACTCGATCTCGGCGGGATGATCCAGCGCTCTGACTTTGGCGAGGACATTCTCGGTTGGGCCAAGATGTTCGTCTTCTTGACGAACTACATCGCCTGGGTGCTCTTGCTCTTCAACCTCATTCCAATGTTCCCGCTCGACGGTGGGCGAATTCTCCAGGCGATTCTTTGGAAGCGCATGGGGAAGGCGCGTTCGATGCGCGTGGCGTGTCGCGCTGGAATCATGGGTGCGGTGGCGATCGGAATTGGCGCACTGATCTCCGAGAGCACGATGCTCTTGGGTATCGCCATCTTTGGCGGATTCGTCTGCGTCCTGACCGCGCGGCAGGTCGACTTCGAGCGCGACTTCCTCGGATTTGATCCTGACCCTTCCGAATTGGCTGCGATGGAAGAGGACGAACACGAGGATGTTTCTCCGCCGCACCGCTCGTCGCGTAACGCGCCAACCGCCGCTGCGTCCAAGAGCCATCCAAAGTCATCGAGCAACGCTCAATCCGCCGGCGAAGCGGAGATCGATCGCATCCTTGCCAAGATCGCGCGCTCAGGCATCGAGAGTTTGAGCGCCTCGGAACGCGGTGCGTTGCAGCGCGCCACCGATGAGAAGCGCGATCGCGATGGCAAGAGCGGTCGAGCCTGAGACGCGGTGCATGCACGGACCGCGCGGTTGAGTTGTCGGCGTGCCAAAGGGCTACACTCCGCGCCCCATGGGTCTTGCTGATCGCGATTACAACCGAGTACAGAGCGCTGGCGGTGGCCGAGTGAGCACGGGGCGCTTCTTGCTCGGACGCATTCGTTCCGCGTCACCACGCGGCGGCTACTCCGCGACCTTCCTCATTGTCGTCGCCTGTTGCTTGGTCTACTTCCTCGACCTCTTGCTGCCCTCGCGTTTTGTGCAGTCAAGCCCGTGGATCGCGGCTCCTGCGCAGCGTGCCGCCGCCGATGCGATCGCGGCAAAGATCAAGCAGATTGATCAGCTCGCAGCTTCGGCCAAATCGCGCGGCGATACGGCCGCCGTTGCGTCGTTGCTCGAGGGGCGCTCGTCACTTGAAGTGCTCTTCGAAGAGCGACAGCAACTGATCGTCGTGGCGGAAGAAGCATGGGAAGCGCGTCGCAATCGCGGTGAGTTTGTCGCCGTCATCGAGAAGGAACCTGGCGGCGGAGCGATGGCTGTGGCGCGGGAACCTGGAGTGTCGCGTCTTGTCGATCCGTTGGCCGTTGCACGTGCAGACTCGGTCGGCCCCATCCGCGCGTGGATGCAATTCACCACGGCGCAGGCGATGTGGGTTCCGCAGAAGTGGGGGGCCGAACAGGGCTTTCAGTTCTGGCGCTTCCTCGG
Organism: Planctomycetaceae bacterium; assembly: GCA_947490615.1. GTDB lineage: Bacteria > Planctomycetota > Phycisphaerae > Phycisphaerales > SM1A02 > QWPT01. Next base: position 31,432 of record CANLHK010000002.1, read on the forward strand.
CTACGGCATCCTCCACATCAACCTCACGCATCTCTTGTTCAACATGCTTGGCTTGTGGGTCTTCGGCCCGATCGTGGAGCAAGCCTTTGGCCGACTGCGCTTCTTCGCGCTGTTCATGCTGAGCGTCGTCGTCGGCGCACTGCTCTACTTCTTACTCAATGTTGGCGGACTGGCGGCCTTGGGCGTGACCGACGGCGAGTTCATCGTGCCTGGACTGCTGTTCAACAACCCGTACTTGCCGCTCATCGGCGCCAGCGCGGGCGTGTACGGCGTCATTCTCGCTGCAGCGTGGTTGCGTCCCAACGAGGACATCCTCCTTCTCTTCGTCTTTCCCATTCCGCTGCGGTACTTCGCGTTAGCGATCATCGGCATCAGCGTGTTCACGCTCTTACGCAATGGCAACAACGCTGGTGGTGAGGCCGCGCATCTTGGCGGTGCTCTCGCGGGTTGGTGGATCGCGCAGAGGCCGCATTTGCTCGATGATTTCTTTCCATTCTTCCATCGCTTTGACGGTCGAAGAGCCGCGCGGCCGACACCGCGGCGCGCGCCCGCTCCGTCGGATTCGGAGATCGATCGCATTCTCGACAAGGTCCGCGCGGAAGGGCTCGCGAGTTTGAGCGAGCGCGAGCGCACCGCCCTGCGCAACGCCACCGATGAACACAGGAAGCGCGATGGCCGGTAGCACGGGCCGCCACGCGGTGCGCTTTGAATTGCGCCAACAGTCGAAGTCCACGGCCGCGCGACTTGGACGCGTGACCACCAAGCACGGATCGTTCGACACGCCCGCGTTTATGCCCGTGGCGACGGCCGCGACCATGAAAGGTCTGACGCCCGACCAGATCACTTCGACGGGCGCACAGATCATTCTCAACAACGCGTATCACCTGATGCTGCGACCAGGCGCTGAGCGCATCGCGCACTTTGGCGGCAGTCACGCCTTCATGCGTTGGGACAAGCCGATCCTCACCGACAGCGGCGGCTTTCAAGCGTGGTCGATGTCGGAGGGAACCAAGATCAGCGAAGAAGGCGTGGAGTTTCGCTCCTTCGTGGATGGGTCGAAGGTGCTGCTCTCACCAGAGCGTTCGATCGCGGTGCAGAACGCCATCGGCTCCGACATCATGATGGCGTTTGATGATTGCCCGCCAGCGCTCAAGCCGACCACGCCTGTCGAGGATCCGCAACTCTCGCGCAAGCGTCGAAGCGATCCAGCGGAACACCAGAAGCGACTTGAAGCGGCCATCGATCGGACCGCGCGTTGGTTGGAGCGGTGTGTTGCTGCGCATGCTCGAGGTGATGAACAGGGGCTCTTCGGCATCGTGCAAGGCGGCACGGATCTCACGCTGCGTCAGAGGTCGGTCGAACAGATTTGCGCCTTTGACCTCCCCGGATTTGCCATCGGCGGGGTCGCCGTCGGCGAGTCGCCCGATGAGATCCACCGCACTGTGGCCGCAGTCGCCCCCATGCTTCCGTCGGACCGCCCGCGCTACCTCATGGGTGTCGGCTATGAGCGCGACATCGTGGCGGCGGTGAAAGCGGGGGTGGACATGTTTGACTGTGTCCTGCCTACGCGAAACGGCCGAAAAGGCTACGCCTTTACGCCAACGGGCGCGGTGCGCATCCGCAACGCCTGCCACACCCTCGACCCCACGCCCGTTGATCCAACCTGCGATTGCCTGGCCTGCGCGGGCGGCTTTTCCCGCGGATACATCCGCCACCTCTTCATGGCCGACGAGATGCTCGGACCGACCCTTCTGAGCATCCATAACCTCCGCCACTTCCAGAGGCTGATGGTGGACATTCGGGCCGTGATCGGTGATGATCGGTGGTTCGACCTTGAGTCCCGCTGGCCCGTGCTTGGCACACCCGCGACGGCTGAGGTTGATCCGTGAGCGGGCGTACCTCGCGCGGATTTTTTTGCCCCCCGTTCGGCCCAACCATTGGCCGAACCAGTTGCTATGCCACCGACGCGAGCTGTTCGCGTCGCCGAAAGGACCTCTCGCTGTGCTTGAACTCCTGATCGCGCAAACCGACGGCCCCGCCCTTGCTGGGCAGCCCGTCGTCACCGCTTCTCCTACCGCCACGGGAACCTCCGAGGCGGCAGGCACTCCAGTCACGCCAGCGGCTCCAGCGCGGGCAGGCGGCTTCGACTTCGTGACCCTCGCTCTCTTTGGCGTCGTGATCGCGCTGATCATCTCGAGCGTGCTCGGTGGTCGACGCGAGAAGAAGAAGTTCGCGGAGATGATGTCCTCGATGAAGCGCAACGACCAGGTTCGCACTGTGGGCGGCATCATCGGGAGCGTCGTTGAGGTCAAGCCTGATGTGGTGGTCCTGAAGATCGACGAAAACTCGAACACCAAGATCACCGTCGTCCGCAGCAAGATCGAAGCGGTCATCAAAGAATCAACGACAGGCACCGCCTGAGTCCTCGTCCGAGGCGCCACGGCTGACGATGGCGCGGACATCAAGGAGCGCCGCTGCGTGTGCAGTGGGCGCTCATCGTGACGGAGCGCCGTCACGGATGACAGCTCGTGAGAGAAATTGGAACAGAACATGAAGAACGCCTGGATGAAGCTCGCTCTCGTCGCCGCACTCTGCGCCATCTGCGCTTGGGAACTCGGCGTGAAGGGCATCCGACTCGGTAAGGACCTCCAGGGCGGCGTGAGCCTGGTCTACTCGGTGAAGATCCCCGCGGGCCAGCAGTCCGAGACGGTGCTCGGGCAGGTCATTGATGTGCTCAAGCAGCGCGTCAATCCGCAGGGCGTGCTCGACATCGGCATGCAGCCGCAGGGCGCGGACCGCATCGAAGTCGTCATGCCGCTTCCATCGGCCGAAGTGCGTGCGCTGCAACTTGAGGCCAAGGCGCGCATCGAAGAGTTCCTCGCCAAGACGCAGATCGCTGCGAGTGAGCTCGATGCGGCTCTCGCCACAGGCACCGCGGCTTCGCGGTTTGCCAAGCAAAATCCAGCTGTTGCCGAACTCGAAGGCGCGTGGCAGAACATGCAGCAAGTGCGAGCAGACCTTGCTGCGCTTCAGTCCAGCGGTGCTGCGAGCGATCAGCTCGGACCTGCTGAGGACAAGGTTGTCGCAGGCGAACTGCGCTACGAGAATCTCCGCGGTCAAGTCCTCGCGCGCACGCTTGCGCCAGCTCGTTTGACGAAGGCTCTTGAGCTCTCCCTCAAGCCACAACCGCTGCGCGATGCCGACGGCAAGATCGTGATGAACGCCAGCGGCGATGCGGAGATGGGACCGAGTCCGCGCGAGAAGGAGATGGCTGCGATCAAGAGCGAGTTCGCCACGCTGTCGGCCGAACTCGATGAGCTCGCTGCGACCAATGACCGCTACATCGCTCGGCGCACGGGTCTCGATGATCCGCAAGATCTCATTCGCCTCATGCGTGGCGCGGGTGTCCTTGACTTCCGAATCGCTGTCGATCCCAACAAGCCGCAAGGCGTGAATCCTGTCGAGATCCGCAAGGACCTCGTCGCCAAGGGACCCCGCGCTGGTGAGCCAGGCATCGCTCGCTGGTTCCCACTGAACGATCTCAAGCAGTGGTACGACAAGCCCGCCGAACTCGAAGCGCTCAAGGCCGCGCCCGTCGAGTATTTCGCAGCGCGCAATCTCACGGTGGGTGAGTTTGCTGGCGAGCTCTACCTCCTCCTGTACGACTCCGATGCCAAGAGTCTCACGCACCGTGGTGGCGCGAGTTGGGGACTCACCAATGCCTACCGCACCACCGATCAGCGCCTCGGCGCTGCAGCGGTTGGATTTCAGCTTGATCAGAACGGCGGGCAGCGCATGGCGCAGCTCACGGGCACCCATGTCGGCGAGCCGATGGCGATCGTGCTCGATGACGAGGTCTACAGCGCACCGCGCCTGAACAGCACCATCTCGGATTCCGGTGTGATCACGGGCCAGTTCGGTGAGGAAGAACTCTCCTACCTCATCCGCGTGCTCACCGCAGGCAGCCTCGAAGCGAAGATCTCGAGCGATCCGATCTCGGTGAACATCCTCGGCCCCTCGATCGGCGCCGACAACCTTGAGAAGGGTCTGCAAGCCACGATCATCTCGGTCTCGATCACCTGCGTGGTGATGCTCCTCTACTACTTCCTCGCTGGACTCATCGTCGACATCGCTCTGGCGATCAACACGCTGATGATCTTCGGCATCATGGCGCTCATCGACGGGACCTTCACCCTGCCTGGTCTGGCGGGCGTGGCGCTGTCAGTCGCGATGGCCGTCGACGCCAATGTGCTCATTTACGAGCGCATTCGCGAAGAACTCGAACTCGGCAATCCGCTGAAGGCCTCGATTGACATCGCCTACAAGCGTGCACTCAGCGCCATCATCGACGGCAACGTCACCAACTTGATCGCCTGCGTGGTGCTCTACAAGGTCGGCGCGACGGAAGTGAAGGGCTTTGCGCTCACCATGTCCATCGGCGTCATCACCACGCTCTTCACGGGACTTTGGGTCTCGCGCGCGATGTTTGATGTCGCACTCGCTGGCGGCATGAAGCGGCTGCCCATGTTGCCGACGGTCGTTCCATCGATCTCGCGCTTCCTGCTACCCAATGTCGATTGGATCAAGTTGCGTCCAGCGCTCTTTGGGTTCAGCATCGCCTTGGCCGTGCTCTCAACGGGCGCCTTCGTGATGCGCGGCAACGACATGTACGAGACCGAGTTCCGCGGCGGAAACTCGATGACGCTGTCGACGCGCATGGCTCGTGGTGGCGAACCCCTAGCCCAAGACGGTCGCCTGGGAATCACCCGCGCAGAGATGGAGACGATGGTCCGTGCGATCGGCGCGGCTGCGGGCGACGACATCGTGGTCGCGCAGTTGCGCAGTGCGAATGTCCTGACCGTTGGTGAGAGCACCAGCGACGGACTCGCGTCGAAGTTCCAAGTGCGCGTCGGCAATCCCTCGGAGATCCCTGAGGGCTTCGATGAGACTCGTATCTCCCGCGACATCGTGAGCGCCGTCTCGACTGGGCTCGCGGGACAGTTGGATGTCCGTCTGCCCCTCGTGTTTGCGAACTCGACTTCCGAAGATCACACCGCAGTCACCAAGCCACTCGAGAAGGCTCTGATCGGAAGTTCGATCGGTCGTCCGCAGACCTCGTCGGATGCCGTAGCGGAGTTCCGCGGCGGCGTGGCGGTGCTGGTCGATGGGTTGGAAACCCCTGTCACAGCGACGGATGTGGCCGCGCGCATCACCCGCATGCGTTCGCAGCCCGACTGGTCGTCGACCGCTGGGCGCAAGACCCGGGTGGTTGGCATTGACCCCGTTGATCCAAGCAATCCAGGCGGTCTCCATCGGGGCTTTGCCGTCCTGGTTTCGGACGCCGACATCAACAGCTTTGATGTTGAACTCGAAGTGTGGGATCGCGACCTGGCCAGAATCGAGTGGAGCTTGGTGCGCGACGCGCTGACTCAGCAGGCGAGCCTCGACCAAGTGTCGAGCTTCTCTCCCGTGGTCGCAGAGAATCTCGCCGCGACCGCGGTGGTCGCCGTCATCCTCAGCCTCATCGGCATGCTCGCCTACATCTGGGTGCGGTTCGGAAGTTTCCGCTTCTCAACGGCGACGGTGTTGGGCGTCACCTTCAATGTGATCGTCTGCCTTGGCTTCCTCGCGATCTCGATTCCGCTCGCTTCGTCAGGCATCGGACCTGCGCTCTACCTCGAGGAATACCGCATCGACCTCAATGTCGTGGCGGGTCTTCTTACCATCATCGGTTACTCGCTCAACGACACCGTGGTCATCCTCGACCGCATCCGCGAGAACCGCGGCAAGCGAACATGGATCAGCCGCGAGACGGTGAACCTCTCGATCAACCAAACCTTCAGCCGAACCATCCTCACTGGTGGAAGCACCTTCGCGACAGCGATCGTGTTGATCGTGCTCGGTGGTACGGGCATTCGACCGTTCGCCTACACCTTCCTCATCGGACTCATCGCAGGCACTTTTAGTTCGGTGGCAATCGCAGCGCCGCTCGTGTATAGTCGCCGCGAAGAAGAGGAAGAACGAGCGAAGGCCGCCATCGTGCCTGTCAGTGCATCGCTTCAACCTGCTTGAATACGCTGGTTTTCCAGTATTTTCCACGAGTCCTCGCCGGAACGGATGCCGGAGCCCGAGACTCGTTCGCACTTGCGATACCGTCGACTTTCTAGTCGCGTCTTCAAATCGAGCACCCCATGCCGACCGGTACCAAGATCGCCGCAATCGTTCTCGTTGTTCTCCTCGGTGCAGCTGGCCTCTACTACGCCTTCGTGCCCGCCCCTCAACCCTCGCGCTTCGGCTCGTCCACCAACGGTGGCACGGGTACGCAGCGACCCGCGACGCTTCCGCCCGGCGGAGTTGGTGCGACAGGCACGGTCGCAGGTACCGCTCCTGCGAATGGAACCGCGGGAGTCGGGACAGGCCTCGATGCGATGGCTGAGCGCGCGCGCCAGCTCGCAGCGGGTGGCAACAACGCAGGCACTCCAACCAACACCGTGACTACAGGCACGCCAGGTACGACGACCCCGATCGTCACCGGCACTGGCACTCCAGGCACGACGCCAGGCACGACGCCAGGCACGACGCCAGGAACGACGCCAGGTACTCCGACCACCAGCACCGTCGGAACGCCAGCGGGCACGGTTCCAGCGGGCGCAGTCGGACTCACGACTCCGGGTGGAAGCACTGGTGGCAGCAATCGCCCCGGCTCGTTCAGGAATGGCACGGGCGCATCGATCACCCCAACGGGAACGACGACTCTGCCTGAAGCCCCAGGAATGAAGGCTGGCACTCCAGTGAACAGCGAGACGACCCATGTTGTCCGTAAGGGCGAGACGATGGGTGAGATCGCCAAGAACCTCCTTGGCGACGCGAGCAAGTGGAACCTCATCGCCAAGGCCAATCCGACCGTCGACCCAGGTCGCATGAAGATCGGCACCAAGCTGCGCATTCCGAGTGCGTCGCCAAGCGCCGAAGGCACGGCGGCCACGGGAACCCTCGCCACGGGAACCAGCAATGGAACTCGCGGCACTCCGAGCAGCGCGACGACACCGACCTCGGGCAGCAAGAGCGCGACTGGCGCGCTGGCTTCAGGCGCGACCATGCACACGGTCGCCAAGAGCGAGACGCTCTCTTCGATTGCGCAGAAGTACTACGGCAACTCGAAGCTCTGGAAGGCGATCGCCAAGGCCAACCCCAAGGTCGACGCCAACAAGCTCTCGATTGGAACCAAGCTTTCCATCCCCTCCAAGGCGATGGCGACGGGCGCCGAGCGCGAGATGAACTGAACCTGATCCGCTGCGTCTAACGAGCAGCATCTTCCGCAAGACCTCGTGGCGCTCTTGGTACACCCAAGGGCGCCACGCTTCTTTTTCTCGCTATCCTCTGCAACTCAATTCTGTGGCGCGCTGGCGCAGTTTGCCTGCGTGAGCACACGGCCTTTCTCTCTCCTCTGGCATCGACCCCACTCGGCTTCACGCATGTCTACGAATGTCGTCCTCATCCCTGGTGATGGAATTGGTCCTGAAGTGGCCGTGGCAACCCAGCGCGTCCTTGACGCAGCAGGTGCCGATCTGAAATGGACGATTCGTCACGCGGGAGAGGCTGCGCTTCTCGCGGGAGAGAAGTCGTTGCTTCCGCAATCGACGATCGACCTCATCTCCGAGTACGGCGTGGCCCTGAAGGGTCCGTGCACGACCCCGATTGGAACTGGGTTTCGCTCGGTGAATGTCTCGCTGCGCAAGTGCCTCGATCTCTTTGCGGCGATTCGTCCGATCCGCAGCATGGCAGGAGTGAAGAGCCGCTACTCGGAAGTGGACCTTGTGATCGTGCGCGAGAACACCGAAGGCCTCTACGGCGGCATCGAGAGCGAGATTGCCAAAGGTGTCTGCACCAGCACCAAGGTCGCCACCGAAGCTGCGTCGCGCCGTATCGCTGATTACGCCTTCCGCTACTGCCGCGAGCGCAGTCGTCGCAAGCTGAGCGTCTTTCACAAGGCCAACATCCTGAAGCTCACCGACGGGCTCTTCATCCGTTGCGCGCGAGAGATTCACGACGCCCACTACCCGGACATCGAGTACGAAGAGGTCATCATCGATGCGGGCTGCATGAAGATGGTTCAGGACCCCAAGCGCTTCGATGTGATCCTCGCGGAGAATCTCTACGGCGACATCATGAGTGATCTTTGCGCGGGGCTTGTCGGCGGTCTTGGTGTGACTCCAGGATCGAACATCGGCGAGAAGGGGGCTGTGTTTGAAGCGGTGCACGGTTCCGCGCCCGACATTGCAGGGAAGGGCATCGCCAACCCGCTCGCGCTCATCATGTCGGGCGTGATGATGCTGAACTGGCTCTCGACGCAGCGCGGCGAACCGAAGTTTGGCGCGTGCGCCACGCGCATTCGGCGCGCCTACGACCGTGCGCTGACCGACGGCGCCACGACGCGCGATCTCGGCGGCTCGCTGAACACGCTTGAGTTTGCCGACGCGATCATCGCGCGACTTTGATCCACGAGCTCGTTAGCCAGCGGTTCGTCGCACGAGACGAAGCACATCGTGCTCCATCTTTGCCAGCGTCGCTGCTTCCTCAGGAGTGAGATCGAGGCTGTCACTCGTCTTCAAGCGCAATCGATCCGCTGCAGCCGCGGCGAGCAACTGCGGGTCCGACGCCAACCACGGGCAGTCGGACTCGCGCTTGAGTTCGCTGGCCTCTCGGATGAGTTCCGAGTGCGATGGCGCTTCGCCGCTGCCATCGGGTTCGGGGGTCGAAGAGTTCATGCCAAGGATGGTCGATTCTGCTCGCGGCGATGCAAGGGAGCTTGGTGCGATCGAGAGAGAAACCACGACGGCCCACGCCGCGCCAATGCGAAAGGCGATACGGACCGCATGTCGAAGGCACGCGTATGCCGCAAAAAACGCAGGGAAACTGCCTGCGCGCCGCGATTACGGCGCTTCGTCACTCACGGGCGCGGGCATTTGCGGCGTGGTCCCGTTGCCGCGACTCGAATCCTCGAAGCCGATGCGCGTGACGGCGCGGTCCGCTTCGACGATGACGCTGCCGTTCCAACCCCAGAGCGCGTAGCGATCAGCCTGCGCGTAGCCCTCAGGCAGCGTGCGGTAGGCCAACGGGATCGCATCTTGTAGATCGGGAACTTGTGCAAACCCCTTCACGGCATCAGTGGTCGGGTTGCTCGCGAGGTTCTCGCGGATGATCATTGGATCAAACGGAATCCAACCGATGTCGGGGAGGAAGAACTCGCAGACGAAGCGGAACTCGACCGAAGTTCCCTTGTCGTTGGACTTCCTGCGCGAGCGCTCGGTGAGGCAGTAGACGACGCGCGAAGGAATCCCCAAGGCGCGAACTCCCGCCACGCAAGTGGCTGCGAGTTCAACTGGAGTTCCGCCGCCCGCTTCCAAGCCCCATGCGGTGCCATCGGCGGTGAAGTTGATCCCGCGCAGCGCGCCCTTCTGTCCGTAGATGCTCGTGGCGGTGTTGCCAGATCGCCACGCCTTGGTGATCGCGAGGACTGCGTTCTTTGCGGCGAGGTAGGGGCTGACCGAGCGGAATCCACCACGCGTCGCGCCTTCGGCCATCGTCTTGATCGCCGGAAGTGCGGGATTGATTCCTGGTTCCGCTTTCACAAACCGTTCGGTCCCGCTCGGCCAAGCGCGCGGCCAGGTGGAGGTTCCTGCGGCGCGCTCATCGACTTGCACTTCCCATCGTTGCGTCTGGTAGGTGGTTCGAATGAGGACATTGTTGGCCACGCCACGACTGAAGGGAACTTCGTACTTGAGGAGTGCTTCCGCGCTTCCTGCACTGCGCACGAAGATCTTCGAGAGGTCGGGGTTGGTGTCGACGCCATCGACGAGTGCGCGTGCGGTGGCCTTGGTGAAATCGGTGTCACACCAACTGGTTCGAACGAGCACAGGAATGCCCAAGGTCACGCCCGAGGCTGTGTAGACAGGCGTCGTCGAGACATCGACGCGTTGCGAGGTCGTCCCATTGACCGTCACAGTGGGGTTGCGGCCGAGCGTCGAGGCTTGCTGGAACAGCTCCACCTCGAGTCGAACATCCGAGATGCGCGGATTGGTGCGCAGCACGACGGCGCGCGGAGTCGCGGCACTTTGCGAACCAGATCCCGCTGCAGTCCACGAGAGTGCGAGTGTGAGAGTCGTCGCCAAAAACGATGATGCACGCATGGGGCCTCGCAAGCTAGGAGAGCAGCGTCTTCATGCTCGACGGATCAAGCAGATGCTGGAGCGATCCAATGAACTGCGCAAGGACGAGGTTGATCATGATGATGACCAGGAAGCTCGCCACGAAACTCTCGGTGGCGGCGCGACCAACGCCTGATGCGCCGCCCGAGCAGTGAAATCCCTTGTAACAACTGATCAAACCAATCGCCAGACCGAAGGCCACGCTCTTGCCGACGCCCGTCATCGGGTCCCACGCGCTGACAAACTGCGCGGTGTAGTGCCAGTAGTCGGTGTTGGTGACGCCGTGGTATCCCGTGACCACGAGCCAGGCGCCGAGTGAGCCCACGATGTCGGAGTAGACGGTGAGGATCGGCGTCATCAAGACGCACGCCACGACGCGCGGCACGACCAAGGTGCGCACTGGATCAGCGGCCATGGCGCGCATGGCGTCGAGTTGCTCGGTGACCCGCATTGAGCCAAGTTCGGCCGCGAGTGAGCCGCCGACGCGTCCAGCGAGCATGACCGCTGCGAGCACGGGACCGATCTGCTTGGTGACGGCAGCATTGATGATGCCGCCGATCTGCTGCTCTTGACCGAGGGCTGCAAATTGGTCGTAGCCTTCAAGTGCAAGGATCATTCCGATGAAGGCGCCCGTGATGGCGACCACGAGCACGCTGGCGGCGCCGACGGAGTAGAGCTGTGGACCGAGCTGGCGCCAACGAATCCACGACTGTGGCTCGAAGATGGCAATGCGCGTCGCATACAAGCAGAACGACGAGAAGCGTCCGAGGCCGTCAAGCGTGAGAATCGTGGACTGGCCGATCTGGGAGAGTGCTCGCACCGAACTCTGCATCGCGGTGTTATACGCGGAGGCTCTTGGCAGAACGCACGATTCGGAAAAACAACGCCGGCGGGCCGAAGCCCGCCGGCGTGGATGAATCACACTTCAAGTTGCTTACGGGCAAGCGCCCCAAGCGTTCAGCAGTGCTGCGAGGTCAGCCGAACCCACGGTGCCGCTTCCGTCGAGATCAACGGTCGGATCCGAACTGCCCCATGCGTTGAGCATGGTCGCGAGGTCGGGGCTTCCGACCGCGCCGCTGCCATCAAAGTCGGCAGGGCATGGGTTGGTGTAGTCGCAGCCAGGATTCGCAGCGCCTGGGCTATCGAAACCTGGAGTGAGCACTGGATCGAACGGTCCGATCGTCCAGATCCCCGCGGAGGGGCAGTACGCCAATTGACTTGGAACGAATCCGCCGACATCTGGACCGACGCGGACATCCCCGTAGACATACTCCGTGCCCACGGGTGGGATCACAGCGCTTTCCACGAACGCGACCGTCTGCAGGACGCTGCTCCACGGCGTGGTGTCAAGGACACCATCGTCGTTGGTATCAAGGTCATCACCGATCGCGCCCGTGAAGCCAAACACAAGCATGTGCGTCACGTTGTCGGAGTTCTCAAAGATGATCTGCGTGGTGAAGAGGTCAGCCGCGCCGCCATTCATGATGAAGCCCGTCTTGGCAGCGACGAAGAACCCGTCAGCTGGAATGCGGTTGCCTTGGAGGTTCAACGCGCACTCGACGACACCCGAACCAAGCGCCGTGGCGCCGTCACCGATGACAACGTAGGTGAGACCATTGAGAAGGGTGCCTGGTGCACCCGAGATCTCGATGTACTCGTTCGGGTCAGCAAGCAGGCTGTTCTCATCGATACGAACTTCGCTGATGCCAGCCGCTGGTGGCGTGGTTGGCACAAAGCAAGAGAGGAACGACTGCTCAGCGCAGCTCGCGTCCCAAGTCACTTCGCAGCAGGTCACATCGACAAGGCAGACTGCGTTGCAGCAAGCACTGTCGCCGCAGCCTGGATTGGCGTGCGGGAGATAGCAGTCGCCGCCCTTGGGGTTTCCGCAGGCGTAGGCAGGTGGGCAGACCGTGTTGGCGCTGCCTGGCGTGTCGAAGCCTGTTGGATCAGCGACATCGTTGTGACCAAAGCGCCACGATCCATCGGTGCACTTCACGACATGGAATGGAGCGCCGTCGTAACCCGGTCCAACCGTGGTCGCGGAGTATCCGCACAGCGCGTCGCCCGAGAGGATCGCCACGCTGTCGATGAGCGAATCCCATGCTGCCGAGTCGAGCGTGCAGTTGTCATCACCGTCGATGTCGGTGTTGGCCAGGCCCGTGAAGTTGAAGACGAGCAGGTAGGTGACCGTGTCGTTCTCCTCGAGGTTCATCGAGCGGGTCGCGTCAGGAATGCCGAGGTTGAAGGTCGACTCTGCGACGAGCAGGATGCCGTCCTTGGGGATGATGACGCCATTGAGATTCACGGCGGCTTCGATCACGCCGCTCGGGCTTGCAGCATCACCGATCACGAGGATCGACACGCCGTTGAGCACGGTGCCTGGCGCGCCAGCGAGTTCGATGTACTCGTTGGGGAAGTTGGCGCCGACGCTGTTGAGTCGGATCTCGTTGAAGCTGACCACTGGAGCTGCACCCGCCGTGAGGCAAGAGGCGCGCGCCTGATCGACGCAAGCCTGATCCCACTCCACAGAGCAGCAGGTTGGATCGATGGCGCAGACGGAGTTGCAGCAGATCGTGTCCACGCAACCAGGGGAGACATGCACAGCGTGGCAGTTCGCAGCGCCGTTACCGCAGGTGGTGCAGACGGCGTTGGGGAGACCCGCGCTGTCGAGACCACCGATTGGAGCGAACGGTCCGATGCTCCAAGTCTGAGCAGGATCGCAGCGATACACATGGCCAGGAACGAACGCTCCATCAGGACCGACGCGGTTGGGTGAGTACCACCATTCCGTGCCCACGGGCGGTGTCGCTGCGGCGGTGAGCACGAGCGAGACCGAGTCAACGATTTCCGTCCATGGCGTCGTATCAAAGATGCCGTCGTTGTCCGCGTCGAGGTCGGTGTTCACGAGTCCCGTGAAGCCGCGCACGAGCATGTGCGTGACGTTGTCGCCGTTCTCGAAGTTGAGACCGTTGCCTGCAAGGAGCAGGTTCGCGGTTCCAAGCACAAAGGTCGACTCCGCGCAGACGAAGTAGCCAGAGCCAGGCATCACTTGGCCAGTCAGTGGCACCACGCCCTCGACAAAGCCCGATGCCTGCACCGCCGAGCCGTCGCCGATGATGATGTAGGTGAGATCGCTGAGGTCGGTGCCTGGTGCACCTGCGAGCTCGAAGTATTCGCTGTTGTCGGTGCCCGTCTCATCGATGCGCACTTCGTTGATGCGCGTTCCCGTGAGCGCACACGATTGATTCGCAGCGCCAGGAGAATCCACCGCGCCCGCGCCGAAAGGATCCGAGGCGCCAGCAACCCATTGCGCGATATTCGCGCAGAGCCATGCCGCACTTGGGGCAAGGCCGCCATCGGGTCCGACGGTGGTCGAGGAGTAGAAGTAGTCGCTCTTGGTGCCGTTGGCGGGAGTCGTCCCAACCACAGCGAGGCTCGAAACCACGCTCGTCCACGGGGTCACATCGAGGATGCCGTCATCGTTGGTGTCGAGCTTCTGGCCATCAGCGCCAGAGAAACCGCGCACCACGAAGATCGTGACGTTGTCGTTGCCCTCAAGATTGAGCGAGACAGCGAGGTTTGGAATGGCCAGCGACATTGCGGGTTCACCCACAACGAAGAAGCCGCTCGCGGGGACGAAGAGACCATCGAGGTTCACAACCTGCTCGATGAATCCGTTCTGTGTTCCAGGAAGCGCAAAGTCATCGTCGCCGACAACCACGATCGAGACGCCCGCAAGCGACTCGCCAGGCGCGCCAGCGATTTCGATGAACTCGTCATTGTCCGCGCCAGGTTGCTCCAATCGGAGTTCGTTCAGGCGAAGGGGTGCGTCAGCCATCGCGATCGCCACAAACAGTGACGGAAGGCAGACAACGCTGGTGAGGGCCAGTCGGCTCATCGGGTTCTTGCTCCTGCTCTCAAGTTGTTGGGGCTTGCGGCACCATCGCGCGCCGAGGTGGATTCGGGTGATGCATTGCGACCCGCGTCGCACTGCACATTCGCGTGATGGAACATTCGGCCAGACACACACACCTGCCAAGAAGGCTCGAATGTACCCAACGGCGTTTGCGCCCCGAAGTGCCTCATGGAGTGGGCGTCCACAATTGGCCTATTCCTCACGCGAAGCCAACAAACTCTCTCGGCGACGCGTCCGAGAATTGCAGGGATCTCGCACTTGTGTGAGGGAGAAAAGACACGCGGCGGGACCCAAGTGGATCCCGCCGCGCGGTGTGTGACTGAGGATGTTGCCGAGCGTGCGCGCGGCTTACTTCAGATTCTCTTCGCTGCCATCGGGAGTCGCAGTCGACTTGATGATGGTTGGATCAGCAACGGTCGTCTCGTTCTCCGTAGCGCGCAGCGAGTTGGCTGGCATCGAGACGAGGAAGACTTCGACGCGGCGATTCTCTTCGTTGCCCTTGCGGTTGTTGAGCGCGATGGGGCGGTACTCGCCGTAACCAGCGACCATGAAGCGGTTCGAGCCGACGCCATCCTTCACGAGCGTGTCCCGAACCGCGATGGCGCGGTGCGCAGAAAGGTGCACATTGGTCGGGTGCTGCGCGAGAGTGGCGGGCTTGCTGATGCGCACATTGTCGGTGTGTCCGACGACGCGCACTTCGAGGTCAGCCGCAGCATCGCTGTTGAGGATCTCTGCGAACTTCGCCATGACCGCTGAAGCCTTCGAGCTGAGCTTGGCGCTTCCTGAATCGAAGGTCACATCGCTCTTGAAGCGGATGACGCCGGTCTTCTCGTCGAACTCGAGCACATCGGGGAAGCTGTCGACGAGCGCGACGATGCTCTTCTGCACATCGGCAGGAAGCGTCGACGCACCGATCTGCGCGATGAGTTCATCGATGTTCTTCTGCATCGCAGCGATCTCGCTGGCGTTGCCGCCATCTTTGATCGAACTCAGACGAGCCATGGCTTCGCCGAGTTGCTTGCGCAACATGTCTTCGTTGGCGCGCGCGGTGTCGAACTCGTTCTGCATTTGCAGGAGTTGCTGTTCCTTCGCGCGGTAGGCGCTCATGAGATCGTCGTATTGCGTCTGAGGGACGCAGCCAGCGAGAGAAACAGCGGCGAGAACAGTGATCGGGATGAGAGAGAGGCGCATGGCTTTCCTTGCGTTGGAACAAACTGGTGCATCGGGAAACCGACGCGCGCGTCCGTTGCGGCGTCGAACTTTCTCGGGGCAAACCATCGTGGCGAGCGTTGAAGCAGACCATCGCGCAAGTTTCCCTGCGCGCGCGGGAGTGTAGTGATTTTCAGCGGCGCGGGGACCGTTCGCGATCGGATCGCGCTCGTCAGTGGACGGCGATGCGCGTGGCCATCGCTGACCGACTGAACGCCTCGTCGAACTCAAACACCGAGCGGAAGTCGTCGATGGAGTCGTCGGAGCTTCGGTCGAGTCGCCCAGCTGCGATCAACGCGTAGACGATCCGCCCGAAGTCCTC
Source organism: Planctomycetaceae bacterium (assembly GCA_947490615.1). Classification (GTDB taxonomy): domain Bacteria; phylum Planctomycetota; class Phycisphaerae; order Phycisphaerales; family SM1A02; genus QWPT01. The sequence continues at coordinate 47,087 of CANLHK010000002.1, forward strand.
GGTGCGCACGATGTTCCAATGGCTGAGCACGCACGGAGCCAACATTCCGAAGCGGTCGATGGCGTACTCGTGGAGTCCCATGCAGAGCTGCTGCCCCGTGATGTGGCGCAAGTCAGGCTCTGGAAGGCCCGCCGCGACGGAGAGTTCGCGCGCTCGGTCCGTCGAGAAGGCCAGCCCCTCGAGGACGAACTGAAAGGCCGCCGACGGATAGCAGGTGTCCCGCATCGCGGGGTGCGAGAGCTCAAGGATGTTCACCGATGCGGCCACTGCGGAGGAGTGTATCGGCTCACCGCGCGAAATCGCTCAAACATCGGGCTTTGCCCGCGGGCCGAGAGGGTTCCTCACCCACACGGGGAGAGGTTCCGCTACCTTCCGCCCATGCCAAAGGACGGCAGCATGGACGACCCGTCTTCACCCCAACGCACCCCGCAGCCCGATCTTCGGACGCTGCACCTTTGGCACATGCAGCCCGTGCGCGACCTTATGGTCATCGCGGCCGTCGCGGGGACGATCTACGCGGGCTACGCGATGCGAACGGTCACGGTGCCGCTCCTCGTGGCACTCACGCTGGCGTATCTCTTTGAGCCTGTCGTTTCGCGGATGGCGGCGTGGCGCGGCATGAACCGACCGCTCGCAGTCTCGGTCATTCTCGGCGGTTTGGCCATGCTGTTGGTGGCGGCAGCAGGAGTTCTCGTCCCACTGGCGGTGGGACAAACCCTGTCGTTTGGCGAAAGTCTGCGCAGCGGACGCTACGACGCGGCGATCGAGCGCGCGGTCGAGATCGTTCCTGAGCAGTACCGCGCGGAAGTGCGGGAATGGACCGAAAGAGTGGTTCACCCGTCGAAGACGACGGGGAGTTCAGGCGCGACGACCTCGGCACCTGCTTCGCAAGGCACGGAAGCGCTTCCGCATGCAACCGTCGAGGGCGCAGCACCGGCGAAGCCCGCGTCTGGAGCGGACGCTGCGTCCACGAGTGAGCCCGCCAAAGCAAGCGTTGGGTTTTCCATCGATGAGTCCGTCGTGGCACTGATGGGCGCTGGTTCGCAGCGCGTCTACGCGCTCACGCTCGCGGTCCTGCAGCTCGGACTCGTCGCATTCCTGATCCCGTTCTATTTCTATTACTTCAGCGTGCACTGGCCATCGATCGTCGGCTACTTCGCGATGTTTGTTCCTGACGCCAAGCGTGAGGGCGTGTTTGAACTCGTGCGCGAGATGGATCGCGCCGTTGCAGGGTTCGTCCGCGGCCGCATCGCCATCTGCGTGATCATGGGTGTGCTCTTCGCAGTCGGTTGGCAACTCTGCGGAGTTCCGTATGGACTCGCCTTGGGTTTGCTCACGGGCGCGTTCTCCATCGTGCCCTACCTCGGAGGCATCGGGCTTCCCCTCGCAGTTGGACTTCTTGTCGCCGATCAGTTTGGCGTCGACGAAGCATCGCGCATGAGTTTGTGGGCGATGCTGCTCTGGCCAACGGCGGTGTTCATCATCGTTCAGTCGTTTGAGGGCTATGTGCTCACGCCGATCATCGCGGGCAAGGCAACGAATCTCGATCCAGTCACCATCGTCGTCGCGATTCTCGCGGGCGGTTCGGTGGCTGGTGTGTACGGCATGCTGCTAGCGATTCCTATCGCAGCGTGCGGAAAGATCGCTGCCAAACGCTGGCTCTTGCCGCGGATCATCGATTGGGCACGCGGTCGCGCGACGGATCCGCTTCCGCTTGATCGACGCTGAAACACCACGACTGTTGGACACGCCTCATGAAGCTCTCGACCTTGCTTTCCGGTCTTCCCGCTCCTTGCGACGCTCGATTTGGTTGTGAGGGTGATCCCGACATTTGGAGCCTCGCGGAGGATTCGCGACGGGTTCGCCCTGGCGCGCTGTTCTTTGCGCGTGCGGGCACAAAGAACGATGGGCGCGCGTTCATTCTTGAGGCAGTGGAGCGTGGTGCCGTTGCTGTCTTGGCACCTGCAGGAAGCGAGCGACCCGAGGCGTTTGCCGATTCGATTGCCTGGTGTGAAGCGACTGATCCCGCACAGAGCGCCGCCACGATTGCCGAGAGGTTTCACGGAAATCCAACCCAAGCACTCACGCTTGTCGGTGTGACAGGCACCAACGGCAAGACGACGATCGCCTATCTCATCCAGCAGATTCTTGCGTTTGCGTCGGTGCGCTGCGGATTGGTTGGAACCGTCGAGATCGACGATGGACTCGTGCGCAAGCCGAGCGAACTCACCACGCCGCCCGCGCTCGAGCTGAGCGAGCTCTTCGCGCGCATGCTGGAAAACGGTTGTCGCGCCGCCGCGATGGAAGTCTCGAGTCACTCGCTCGACCAGTCTCGCGTGGCGGGCCTCACCTTTCGTACAGCCATCTTTACGAATCTCACGGGCGACCATCTCGACTATCACCAGTCCATGGAGCGCTACGCCGCTGCGAAGGCGCGTCTGTTTGGCATGCTCACGCCGGACGGAACTGCCATCGTGAACATGGATGATCCATGGCACGGAACGATGGTGACGGCCGCGCGCCTGCGTGGTGCGAAGGTGCTGCGGACGAGCTTGGTGGACCCAACAGCAGAGTGCCTCGCGACGGTGCACCGCATGGGACTCGAGTCGATGGATGTTTCGATGCGCGGGCCGTGGGGACTCTTGGAACTCAAGCTTCCACTCGTCGGGCGGCACAACGCGATGAACGCGCTGCAGGCCGCCGCAGCGGGTTGGTCGCGCGGTATCGATGGAGAACGATTGGCGCGCGCGCTGGCCAACTGCCACGCACCACCAGGACGCTTGCAGCCTGTGGCCGTCGCAGGCGCAGGCTTCAATGTGCTCGTCGACTATGCGCACTCCGACGATGCGTTGGCCAATGTGCTGCGCGCGCTTCGGCCCAATGTTCCCGCAGGCGGGCGATTGCGCGTGGTCTTTGGTTGTGGCGGAGATCGTGACGCGACCAAGCGGCCGCGCATGGCCAAGGTCGCCTGCGAAGGCGCCGATGAAGTCATCGTCACGAGCGACAATCCGCGCACCGAGGATCCAGAGGCCATCATCGCTGCGGTGATGACGGGTGTTCCAGCCGAGGCACGAAACAAAGTCACGGTGGAAGCGGATCGCGCGCTCGCCATCGCGCTCGCCGTTTCGAGTGCGCGCGATGGAGACATCATTCTCATCGCGGGCAAGGGTCACGAGGACTACCAGATCATCGGCACTGAGAAGAAGAGCTTCGATGATCGACGCGAGGCAGAAGCCGCGATACGCCTCCGCGTGCAATCGGAGCAGGCGACGAGATTCGGATCGGAGCGAGGTTCCTCATGAGCGCTGGTTCGAGTGACGCCTATCAAGTCCACTGTCCTTCGGTGCAGTCCATCGTGCTCGCGACGCGCGCCACAGTCGTCGCGCGCGCGGTGCGTGAACCAAGCTCGCTCACGACGGACACGCGAGCGAGTTTGGAGGGCGCGTGTTTCGTCGCGCTGCATGGTGAGCGTTTCGACGGCCACGCCTTCGTTCACGAAGCCGCCTCGCGTGGTGCTGCACTGGCGATCGTGGAACGCGCATTGACAGCGAGTGAGTTGCCTCAGGGACTTCCCGCAGGATTCGGCCTCTTGCGCGTGCATTCGACGCGCACCGCGCTCGGTTCGATCGCGCACGCGTGGCGTGTGAGCAATCGGCACCTGCGCGTCGTCGCGATCACAGGAAGCGCTGGCAAGACCACAACCCGCCGACTCCTTGAAGGGATTCTTGCAGTGGTGGGCAACACACAGGCCAGTGCCAAGAGTTTCAACAACGACATCGGTGTGCCGCTCACGCTGCTCGCGACTCCTGACGAGGCGCGATTTCTCGTGGCGGAAATCGGGATGAATCACCCAGGCGAAATCCTGCCTCTCGCGGAAATGGTCCAGCCCGAAGGCGCGATCATCACGCTGGCAGGGCGCGCGCACCTCGAGGGACTCGGCTCGATTGCGGCGGTCGCTACAGAGAAGGCTTCGATTCTTCAGGCGGTTCCTGTCCACGGATTCGCGGTCATCAACGGCGACAATGCTCCGCTCTGTGAGGCCGTTGAGCGATTGACGCAGACGGGACTCGCGCCATCGCGCGTCGTCACCTTTGGATTGAGCAGTGGCTGCGACTATCGACTTCTTGCGCGGACCGTCGTGGATGGCGGCCAGAAGATTGAGGTGTCGCTTCCCCCATCAGCGCTGATGCTGGAAGAAGAGTCGACGCGCCGCCTGGAGATCTCGTTGCGAGTGCCTGGCGAACACAATGCCCGCAACGCGCTCGCGGCCATCGCTGCTGCGGTCGAAATGAAGATCCCCGCGGCGGCGATCCTCACGGGACTTGCAGGTGTCGAACCAGCAGACATGCGTCTCGAGCGGTCGGTCGTGGCGGGGCGCGCGATCTACAACGACGCGTACAACGCGAATCCCGACGCGATGATCGCGTCGCTCGGTGCGTTCGCGGAGCTTTCCGCGGGAGTCTCGCGACGCGTGGCGATCCTTGGCGAGATGCGGGAACTCGGCCTCAACGCCAAGGCGCTTCATGAAGAAGTCGGCGCGCACGCTGCGGGACAACTGCACGAGCGGGATGCGATCGTGGCGGTGGGGCCGTGGGCGGGGGCCCTCGTCGCGGCAGCGCGGGAAGCGGGCTTCCGTGGCGACACGCTCCATGCCGACGTCTTCAGCGACGCCGTCGCGCTCGATGCCGCGGCGCTGGCGCCAAGCGGCTGTGCGATCCTTCTCAAGGGCAGTCGGGGGGCGCGGATGGAACGGTTCCTCGAGCCGCTCGGGAGCGCATTTGCAGCCCGATGAGATTGCAGGTCACTGGGGCTTCTTTCCGATAGTGGCCAACCGCGAATGCTCTACTACCTGACGACCGCCTTCGAAGGCTGGCTTGGCGACAGCGTGTACTGGGTGATCCAAATATTCACCCAGGTGCATTTCCGCGCGTTCGCTGCCCTGATCTTCTCCTTCCTCATGGTGATGGCGTTCGCGCCACGCACCATCGCTCGATTGCGAGCACTCAAGGTTGGCGATCATCCTGAGTTCTACAACGCCGATCTCAACACGCTCAACCAAGGGAAGAAGGACACGCCCACGATGGGCGGGATCATGATCTGCGCGGCGATCATCGCCTCAGTCGTGCTCTTTGCCGACATCGTGAGCTCGCGCTATGTCCATCTGTCGCTCCTCATTCTGCTCTGGCTTGCGGGGGTCGGGCTCTTCGACGATTGGCTGAAGCTTACCGCGAGTCGTCGCGCTGCAGGAACGCGCGAAGGGCTCTTTGCCTGGGAGAAACTGCTCTTTCAGTTTGGTGGAGCCGTTCTGGTGGCGTTCTCGCTCTACGGCGTTTCGTCGGCGGCGTCCGACCCTTCAGCGATCAGCCTGAACTGGCCCTTCCAACGGACCTACGAGCCACAGAAGTTTGAGGAGATCAAGACCGCCGCGAATGTGGTGCTCAATCCGAATCTCCTCATCCTCCCGCTCTGGGGCTTTCTGATTCTCGGCACGCTCTTCATGATGCTCACGACCAACGCCGTGAACATCGCGGACGGGATGGATGGACTCGCGGCTGGAACCATGGCCATCGCCAGCATCGTGATCATGGTCCTGTGCTTCATCGCGAGCAGCCGCGATCTCTCGCTGTTGCTGCTGGTTCCCTATGTGCCTGGCTCAACCGAGCTCATCGTCGTCAGCGGCGCGATGGCGGGTTCCTGTCTTGGCTTCCTCTGGTTCAACTGCAATCCCGCGCGGGTCTTCATGGGTGACACGGGTTCCTTGGCCCTCGGCGGATTGCTGGCGTTCATCGCTGTCGCGATTCGGCAGGAAGCACTCTTGCTCCTCATCGCGGGGATCTTCTACGCCGAAGCGGGAAGCTCGGTCCTGCAGATGGGCTACTTCAAGTGGAGTAAGGGCAAGCGGATCTTCCGCTGCGCGCCTGTGCATCACCATCTGCACCTTGGTGGTTGGAGCGAGAGCCAAGTGGTCGTGCGGTTTTGGATCATCACCGCAATCCTTGGCGCCATCGCGCTGGCCTCGATCAAGGTGCGTTGAGAGACTCAAGCGCATACCCTGCCAAGCATGGTCGTGAACGCAGCAGGATCAAGAACATCAGCCCCGCGCGGTGGCGGAAGTTCGCTGTCCCGATCGAACAAACGCACGGCGTGGCTGGGCGTGCTCGTCTGCCTCGGACTCACGATGTTGTTTCTCCAAGTCGTGCGGCTCTCGGTCGCCGAGCATGAAGTACATCGACGGAGCGTCGAACAATATCTCAGCGTGAGTGCGTGGCTGCCTGCGTCGCGCGGGTCAATCCGCGATCGCAACGGTGTGGTCCTCGCCTCCGATCGAACCGCGTGGAATGTGCTGTTGCAGTACGACGCCATCGACGGAAGTTGGGTGCGCAGGAAGGCGCGTCGCGCGGCGCTCGAGCAAGTCGGACGCGAAGCGTGGACGGAGCTTTCTCCTGACGAGCGCGACGCCGAGATCGACCGAAGCGAAGCCGCGTTTGAACTGGTCCTCGACGAACGCGTGCTGCAACCGATCATGAAGGCGGGTCAGCTCACACGCGACGAACTCATCGCGCGTCTGAGCGCCATCATGACGCGGGTCGAACGACAGGCGACCGACTACCGTGAGTTGCGCCGCGGCGCGCTGCGGCGAAAGTACGGCGGCGACGCGCCGATTGCCGTGATCGAGAAAGAGCGCGCGCCCTCGCAACTCGATGCGCATGTGATCCTTGAGGGAATCGAGCCCGAGGTCGCGTTTGCGTTTCAGCAGCTCGCTGTGGAGTTCCCTGGCGCTGTGGCGGTCGAGCCATCGACGCGCCGCATTCGACCCTTCGACACGGTACAGACCACCATCTCTCGCTCGCAGTTTCCTTCACCCGCGCGTTCGAGCCGAGGCGTGGAACTCACGCTCGATGGTGTGGCCGATCACATCGTGGGCTATCTGCGCGAGGTCTACGCCGAAGATGTGGCGGCGCGTCCGTTTCTTCGCGGCGCAGGACAGACCGAGGACCTCAAGGGATACCGCGATGGACATGATCACATCGGATCGCGCGGAGCGGAGCGCACCGCTGAAGAGATTCTGCGTGGCACGCGAGGCAGGGTCACGAGCGATCTCAAGAGTCTCGAAGAACAGCGCATCGAAGCGATCGCGGGACTCGACATTGATCTCACCATCGACATTGAGTTGCAGACACGCCTGCATGGGTTGCTCATGCCCGAAGTCGGTCTCGCGCGCGTCGAGCAGTATCAGATTGGTTGGGACAAAGAAGGCAATCCGAAGCACGGACCGCTGCCAGTCGGAACCGAACTCAAAGGCGCGATTGTCGTGCTCGATGTGGCCACGGGAGAGATTCTCGCAGCAGTGAGCTCACCCACACTCGCGGATGGTCGGGCGATGACCAAGGATGATCGCGCGCGCGAACTGCCCTCGATGTTTCGTCCGTTTGAGGGCACCTATCCGCCAGGATCGATCTTGAAACCATTGGTGTTGTGCGCCGCGGCGGCAGAAGGCGTTCTGCAGCCAGGAGAGCTCATCGAATGCAAAGGGCACTTCTTTCCTGAGCGCGATGACATGTTGCGCTGCCATGTCTTTCGTCCCACGGAAGGACGCACCGCCACGCACGGACCGCTCGAAGCGTCGGGTGCGCTGGCGCGCAGTTGCAACATCTTTTTCTACACGCTGGCTGATCGGATCGGTGTCGATCGATTGGTTCCGTGGCTGCGAAAATTTGGGCTGGGCGCGTATCCCGATGCGGGCCTTGCCTATGAGCGCCACGAAGTGACGACGGTTGATGGTGTGGCGCAACAGAGCACCAAGGTCTTTGGTGAGGCGCGCGGATCGGTGCCCGACACGACTGCGACAGGAGCGCGTGCAGCCAAGCGCGATCGCGTGTCCGAAGCGCTTCTTGGAATCGGACAGGGCACGCTGACTTGGACTCCACTGCAAGCTGCGCAGTCCTACGCGACCTTGGCGCGCGGCGGCGTGGTGATTCCGCCGACGATCTTCAAGCTCATGGTTCAAGAGCGGGCTGCAGTCGATCTGCACATTCCCGCGTGGGCGCTCGCGGAATGCCGCGCAGGATTGCGGGACTCAGTCGGCGCGGGATTTGGCAGCAGTCATCACATCACGCTGCAGGACGGCACGCGTGAGCGGCTGTTTGATATCCCTGGTGCGCAGATCTGGGGAAAGACGGGCACCGCGACAGCACCTCCGTTGAAGGTCGATCCTGATGGCGATGGAGTCTTCGAGCGCGTGCAGACCGATCATGCCTGGTGGGTTGGCTTTGTCGGAGGCGAGGATGGGGTGCCGCGTTGCTCGATTGCGGTCATTCTTGAGAACGGTGGTTCGGGTGGCAAAGTCGCTGGACCGATCGCGGAAGAGGTCATCCGCGCGTTGGTGGATCGCGGCACGCTGAGGCCGAGTTCTGCACGAGATCGGCCTCGTTGATGCGCTCGGGGTACACGGCGTCACGGCTCTACAGCGGCACCGATGCCACGATGCGACTCGGGCTGCGCCTCGCAACACCTGCGTGGTTGTGCGTCGCTGCAGCACTGCTGCTCTCGTTGATGGGCATCGTGGCCATCGGCACGACACGCCCTGAACTCGCTGCGCGCCAAGGGATTTTTCTCATGGTGGGACTGGCCGCGGCGTTCATCGCCTGCGTCGTTCCGCCGCGGGCACAGCGCGTTCTGTGTTGGTCGGTGTTGGCGGTCGCCCTCGCGCTCTTAGTGTTTGTCCTTCTTCCCTTCGTGCCGCGCTCACTGGTCACGCCGCGCAACGGCGCTCGCGCGTGGATCAACATGGGAGCGGCCGACTTTCAGCCGTCAGAGTTGGCGAAGATCGCCTTCATTCTCTGCCTGTCGCAGTGGTATTCGTTGCAAGGAAGCCCACGCACCATCGCCGCACTCGTTGTTCCGAGTTGCATCGCTGCGGTGCTGGTGGGCTTGATCGTGAAGGAGCCCGATCTCGGAAGTGCGCTTCTGTTCGCCCCGACATTTCTGGGGATCACCATTGTGGCGGGGGTCCGCATGCGCGCCGTGTGGCTTGCGATCGTTGCGGCGGCCATCGTCGCGCCACTCGGGTACTTCCTAGTCTTGAAGCCTTACCAACAGGCGCGGATCGATGCGATCGTTGCCCAGGTCCAGGGTGATGATCGATTTGAGAGCGGCATCGGATTCCAGGGCTGGCGCGCCATGCGCCTCGTCGGTGCTGGCGGGGTGTTCGGGAACGACCGCGAGCGCGCCAAGGCGCTCATCGAGTTCAATCGCCTGCCCGAGGAACACAACGACATGGTCTTTGCCGTGGTTGCCTGTCGGTTTGGGCTCGTCGGAGCGGGCACGGCACTCTTGGCCTACGGAGCCTTTGCCTTTGGAGCTTTCTCGATGGCGATGTTGGCGCGCGATGGATTCACGAAACTCGTCGCGGTCGGGATTGGTTCGCTCCTCATGGCGCAGATGACGGTGAACATCGGCATGACGATTGGACTGCTTCCCATCACAGGCGTTACGCTGCCCTTTGTGAGTTACGGAGGCAGTTCATTGCTCTCATGCTGGGTTCTAACGGGGCTTCTCGTTGGGATCGGTATTCGCCCACCAACCGGTGGCGAGAAGGATCCTTTCGATGGGTGATGCCAAACGATCAGGCGGCGAGAAGCCTGACGCCTCCGCGCGCGAAGCCGAGTTGTCCCGTTGGCTCGCCTTTGATCCTGAGCCAGAGCCGATTCCATGCGATCCCGCGGCGCGCGCCATGCTGACGGAGCTCGGGATTGAACTCGAGCCACGCGAAGAAGCGTTGCTGGCGCGCTACCTCGGCATGCTCTTCTTCGCCAACGAGCGATTCAATCTCACGCGGATCGACCCTGAGAGCGCGTGGACGCGGCATGTCGTGGATTGCATGACGCTGTTGGCACCGATGGCCTCGATCGAGCAGCTCACGCGCGCCATCGATGTGGGGTCGGGCGGAGGACTTCCTGGAATTCCTCTGGCGATTGCGCGCGGTGAGATTCGTTGGACGCTTCTCGAAGCCACGGGGAAGAAGGCGAAGTTCCTCGAAGCAGTCGTGCGTCGACTCGGGCTGACCAATGTCACCGTCTTGAACGCGCGCGCGGAAGATGTGGCGCGAACGCCGTTGCGCGAGTCGTTTGATTTGACGACCTCACGCGCCGTCGGCGGGTTGGCTGATCTTGCGATGTATTCCATTCCGCTCCTGCGTATCGGCGGGATCATGCTCGCCATCAAGGGCGATCGCGCGGGAGAAGAGATTGCTTCCGCCAAGCAGCCGCTCTATGAGTTGCACGCCAATGTTGTCGGCGAGCTCAAGGGCCCGACCAACACGGTCGTGGCGATTGAGAAGACGCGGAAGACTCCAGCGAAGTTTCCGTGAGGCGCTGACTGCAAGGCGTTAGCGCGCGTCCCACTCCTGCAACAGTCGCGCGAGATCTTCGCAACTGATGACACCATCGTCATCGAGGTCGGCCGCGTGCGGAGTCACCTTGGGAATGCCCCACGCGTCGAGGAGCAGCACGAGATCGCGCGCGTTGACCAACGCGTCGTTGTCCAGATCCGCTCGCGCGTGCGCAAGGGCCGCTTCGAAGAGGGGCGCGTCGTGCGCATCAAGCAGGAGATCACCATTGAAGTCGTGTCGCGCGCACGGTGAACCAGGCCGCGGCGCTGCACCGATCAGGATGCACTCGTCAAGTGACGCGCGATCAAGCGCGTCTAAGTGGCCGTCGCGGTTTCCATCGCCGAGAAGTGACGGATGCACCACGAGGTAGGCGCCAGGATTCAGCGCATCAAGCTCGCGCACCGCGCCATCGGGAAAGTACACCGTCGCCATCGTGGCTCCACCCGAAGCACCGCCGAGACCAAAGTGCGCTTCGAGCGAACTCTGCCCGAGGTAACCGACACCGCCAGCTTGGACTTCACGCAGGAGAGTTCGCGTGCCGACGACCAACTCGATGCGAGCGCCGATGGCATCGCGATTTTGAGCGGCTCCTTCGAGTCGCACGCGCACGCTCTGACCTGCGTCGCCCGCGTGGTTCAGGTAGAGCAGGAGCTTGCTTCCAAGCCCAAGGCTCACAAGATCGAGGTCGCCGTCCCGATCAAGATCGGCGGCCGCGGTGGAGTAGTTCCACTGCGAGGGGACTCCGCTCGCGCCGCCAGCGTTTAGGACGAGGAGCGCAGGAGGCGTTCCATCATTCAGCCACAGCGCATTGGGACTGCCTTGGTGGTTCACGAAGAGATCGAGGTATCCGTTGTGGTCGAGATCCGCGAAGAGCGCGCCCCAGCCCGTGTTGAGATCTTCAACTCCCCAGAGCGTCTCGGCGCGCGTGAACCCAGACGCGCCGTTCCCGAGCAGGAGCGGGTTCACTCCGTAGACCGGCGCGTTGGGAGCGGGGATGTTGGTGACGAGAAAATCCGCCGTGCCGTTGCCGTCAAAGTCCCCACAAGCGACACCCATGGAGAAACATGCGACGGCAGCCGCGTTTCCTGCGCTGACATCGGTGAAGTGACCGCTTCCATCGTTGAGCCAGAGTTGGTTCGCGGCGAAGAAGGGCGCAAGGTGGCCGCGATCATTGGAGACATAGAGATCTTGATCGCCGTCCTTGTCGAGGTCGCTAAAGATCCCAAGAAAGGTGCGCGCAGGACGATTCATCGTGAGCGCGGGCGCGAGATCCACGAGCACGCCGCCATCATTTCGAAGCAGCCGATTGCGCTCGAGCAACGACGGCGCGTTTGGAATCGTGTAGGTCGCGAGATAGAAATCGAGGTCGCCATCGCGATCGATGTCGGCGAGTGAGACGGCCTTGGAGGTCGTCGGCGAACCAAATGCGCCATCAAGCGCGTGCGGGACGAAGTGCAATGCACCTGTGTTCTGGAAGACCCGAACTGCATGGTGCACTTGGGTCACGATGAGTTCGGGGAGACCGTCACCCGTGAGATCCGCGACCGCCAATGCCGACGCAGCGCTCAAGATCGGAAGCCCGCTTGTCAGGCCAACATCGCTGAAGAAGCCGCTCCCGTTGTTGGTGAAGAGTCCAATGCGGCCGTCGAGTGCGCCGAGCGCGATTACATCGTCATCGCCGTCGGCGTCGAGATCCGCGCAGGCAACGCCAAACCCGTAAAGGCCGCTGCTCTGCGGGGAGCTTTGCACGACATAGTTGATCCCCCTCGTATTCGACTCTTCGGTGAACGGCGGGAACCCGCCAGCTTCTGCGGAAGCGAGGCTCCCAAGCCAAAGCGCGAGGCAGCGAGGGCAGGGGCCGACCTGGCTGTGGAAGACCCCGTGTCTCGGCATCCAGTCAACCTACACCTCGTCGAGGTGAACGCAATCCTAAAGCGACTTGAATTCGTCGACGGTGCGTCGAACGCGCTCACTTGCTTCCAGCGCATAGATGCCACCGAGAAGACCAAGCTGCTGCGGAAGATCGGTGAGGAGGAGGGCTTGGCCTGCGTCGAGGTCGACGAGTGCGATCGAAAACCGCAGCGTGCTGCCAACCCCACTGAGCTCTGCGGTTTTTTCCTGAGCCGTGGTCGTCAGAGCGCCGCGGACGGTCATCCGCTGCGAGATTTGCTCAGGCGTGTCGAGCGTTGAGATCACTTCGCCAGCAATGGAATCACCGCGGGTCTGCCAGAGCCGCAGCGCGAGCGCACCGCGGGCACCGACGCGCCAACGCGCCAAGAGGAGCGTTGAGAGGAGCGTTGACTCGGGTTGGTCGAAGGGCTCGATGGCGTCCACAGCGCCGAGCTCTCGTGGGGCGAGCTTGGTCATGAGACGCTCCCAAGAACGCGGGAGAGCAGCTTCGACGCACGCTCGATGCCTTTGCCTGACTTCGAAATGGTGTTGGCGAGCCCGTCGAAGAACTTGCAGAGCTCAAGGAGCTCGTCGATCTTCACATCGTGCTGCTTGGAGCGCTCGGACTTTCGCGTTCCCTTCTGCGCGACGCGACAGCCGCCGAGTTCTTCGATGAGCGGGTCAAACTCGCGACGCTTGCGCGCGCGCAGAATCGTGTAGAACAACTTCCAGACATCCTGCTCGGCTTGGTGGTATTCCCGCCGATCCGAGCGGTCCTTTAGGCGCACGCGCTGCACGAGTCCCCACTCCGCGAGTTGCTTGAGCGTGGTCGAAACACTGCCGCGCGAGATCGAGAGTCGCTCCATGATCTCTTCGGCGGCGAGTGGCTCGCCTGCGATGAAGAGAAGCGCGTGGACTTCCGCCACGCTGCGTTGCACACCCCAGCGCGTTCCCATCTCTCCCCAAAACTCGATGAAGCGATCCTGCGCCGTGCGGATCTCGTCGATCGCGGGCAGCGCGTCATTCGTGCTGTTGCGTGCGGTAGTCGGTGTCGGGAGTGCGGCGGGGCGCGAGGCCATGGTCGGAGCCTACCCAACGCTGCGATGCACGGGTGTTGCTCGAGCGCGAACTTTCAGAATCTTCTGAAAGCGATTGAACGCCAACGACTGTGTGTGCGCGGGAAAAGCAAAGCGGCCCCGACGCGAGGTCGGGGCCGCTTGGAAAGAACTGATGTTCTTGACTCAGAGCGGTTGGAACGGATCGTTCACACCGAGCTGGATGAAGTCATGCGAGATGACATGTCCTTGGGTCGCGCCGAGGCCAACCGTCCAGATACGAACTTCGATCTTGCCCGAGGATGGGTTGAGGTACTTGGTGTAGCCGCCGCCGCTTGGGATCGAGAATCCATCTGGAACTGCTGGGTAGAGCAGCGTCAGGAACCGTGCGCCAAAGTACTCCCAGCGATTGGTTTCAAAGTTGTGGATGAACGCATTGAGCATCACGAAGTTGCGCGACGAGCGCGACACATAGCGCAGGCTGATGTCGCTGATCTGCGTGTTTGGATCCTGGACTGGTGGCGTCAAGGTCGCCAACAGATCGGTGATCGCGCCGGTACCGAGGTAGGTCAGACCTTCGACGGTAGTGCCAGCGCGTCCACGGACCGTGTCGATGCGCAGAGCCGCCAAATCGACGGCGCGGATGAGGAACGAGTTCCACGGATCACCCGAGGGCTGCGTGCCACGAATGACGCGGATCTCAGTGCCGTTGCCATCCCAGCCCGTGCTGGTGAAGACGCCGACGCCTGCGTCACGCAAGCGGGGGAAGCCACCGATGGGCTTGAAGATGCCGTCGCAGTCGGGGTCGCCCAGCGGGCAGCAGTCCGCGAGCGAGACGCCGCAGAGCTCTTGTGAGAGGCCGAGATCGCACTGCGCTTCCGACTGTCCGCTCATCACTCCGCGGATTCCCGCAGGTGGGAGCGGGGTGCCGAACACTTGCTTGGCGAATGCTTGAAGGTTGGCTGTGGCGCCAGCGATGATCGGCGACGCCGAGCTCGTTCCGCTGAACGAGCCCGAGTAGGTGCGAAGCTGGTTCAGCTGCGACGGATCGCTGTCGTTGCCAGGGATGCCGTTCTCGCCGAGGAAGAGATCGCCGTAGCCTGTGGTGGCGACATTTTCGCCCCACGCCTGAATGTGAACCTGCGCGAGGACTGGATCTTCACCCGAGTAGCAGGAGAAGGGCGCGCGAATGTAGCGGCCACCGCAGGCGTTGTAACCCGGGCATAAGATCTGACCACCATTGGCGACCGTCATCTTCTTACCCGAGTGGCCTGCGCCAACGATGATCACACCCGAGTCTGCTTCGCCTGCCTGTGGCTGAATCGGGCAATCCGAGTTTCCAGCGGAGCAGCAGGTGGTGATGCCGATGTCGGATCCGAGCGCAATGAGCGTGTAGTACTGAGGAATCGCCGGCAGCGGACGGTCTGGCGGCGAGCCCCACGAGTGGTTCACCACATCGCCTGCGCGGAACGCTTGGAGGCAGCTCACGATCGCGTTCTGCGCGCGGCTTCCCTCTTCGATCGAGACGATCGGGAAGAAGTAACCCTGCGCGTTGTAGGCGATGCCCGTGACGCCGAAGCCGTTGTTACCCGAGACGATTTCGCCAAGGGTTGCGGTGCCGTGTTGCGGAGCGTTGTTGGCGCCTTCGATCAGCAGGATCGTCTGGCCTGGCTCCTGAATGACCTTGGGCTGCAAGAGCAGATTGCCCGCGGCATCCTTGGTGAACTCTTCGTGGTTCACGAACGCGGAGAACTCGATGACGGCCACGCGGATGGTGTCGCCGCGGAAGAGCGGTGCAACACCGTTTTGATAGGCGACCGAGACTTCGGTCTGAAGCGCCTCGAAGCCAGCGAGGTCAAGACCTTCGCCGCCAAAGAAGGGGCTGCCGCCGAAGCCACCTGGATTGAGAGGGTTCACGCGGTTCCGCTGCAGATAGAGCTGCTGTCCAGCCACCGCAAAGGGATTTGGAGTGATGCCGTTGCCTGGAAGCACAGGCTCCGAGAAGGGCAGGTAGTCTGGGGTCGGACCGGGGTCGGGGTTCGCGGCGCAGCTGGTCGCGAGGTTGGGGCTGAACGCGAGGTTCACGCACTCCTGATCCCACTCTTCATTGCAGCAGAAGGGATCGAAGGTGCAGACCGCGAAGCAGCAGGCGGGCTTGTTGCAGCCACGGCCAGAATGCGGATCGAGGCAGCCAGCTTGGATGCCCGACACAAAGTCCTCAAAGATCGGGTTGACCGCGGGTGGATTGTTCGGATCGGTGAAGCAGGGGTCGTAGCGCGCTTGCAGCGGCGGATTCACATCGTCATAGATCGTGCCGTCGCAGAGGATGTTCGCGTAGGCAGCGCAGATGACATCCCAACCGTTTGGAAGTTCACCATCGTTGCAGTAAGGAATGCGCGTGGCGACAAGGTCGCAGCAGGTGGCGTCCTTGCAGCCGAACTCCGCTGCATCTCCACCTGGATCGGGATTGCAGGCGAAGCCCGCGGGGTCGGCGCAATTGGGCGAGGGCGCGTTGCAGAAAGCAGGCGCATCGGGTCCGCAACCTTGGTGAAGGATTGCAACGCGCTCGATGTCAGCGAACTCGATTTCGGGAAGCGCGTTGATTGCCAGCGCGACGCTCGAGAGGCGAGCCGTCTCGACGCCTTCAATGATCATCATGCCCGCGAGGTCAGGTTGCGCATGGCCTGAGTGCACGCGAGCGCGCTCCTCAAGAGTCGCGAGCTCGCCTGGCGTCTTGTTGATCCACTGTCGAACCGTGAGCTTCTGATCCGCGAGGATCTGGTTGAAGCCCGCGATGCTCGCGCCCGTCATGCTGTAGGGAGCAGGCGAGTCGGTCATCGCTGCGCGCGCACCAACAGCATCGTTGAACTTCAGGATGATGTTGCCAGTGAACCAAGGCTCACCAGTCGTGGGGTCGTAGGGAAGAATGAAGGCTTCGTCGGCGGGCTTGCGCACCAAGCGGCGCGACAGGAGCGCGCCTTGATTGGACGAGCTGCCGCTCCCGACTCCCACCGATGGGGCAGTCGACAAAGTGGCCACAGGAAGGGCCGCATCAGCGAACGCGTTCTCCTTGCTCTCGAGGACAAATCCGATGCAGGTGATGGCGCTGAGAACTGCTGCGACGAGGGCACGCGACTTCATGTGTCAGGACTCCAAGATTGCTGACTCAGCACTTGCTGAGCGGCGTTGCAGGCGAGGGACGCGGCCCGAGATAGGGCTTCGTCCCGCAGGTCGTGTTCAGGATTTCGATGAGCTGAAAAGTACTGCTGTCATGTTCTGAGATGCATCACGCGATCTTTCGCGCGATGCCTCATGCGATGCCCCACATTCGGGCTCGGCATGCCGAGTCCGAGTATGAGTGCCGCTGTCCGAGCGAAGCACAATCCACGACGCGGCCGCATCGCAGGTGGATCCGTTGGAATATACGCGAACTCTTGCGAGGGATGCGGTCACGGGTCGAGGTTGGAAGAAAAACTCGGACCTCAGCGGCAGCCTTGCACGGCGAGCCAACAGGTGTCCAAACCGAGCCCTGTGCCTCCGCGTTCGGGCAGCGCGAGTGGAGGGATCAGGCGAGTTGGCGGCCGATGTCTTTGCGGTAGAACGCGCCGTCGAACTCGATGCAGGCAGCGGCATTTCGCGCCAATTCCGCAGCACGCGCGCCGGTCGAAGCGAGCGCTGTGACTCCAAGGACGCGACCGCCCGCGGTGACGAGTGAGCCGTTGCGTCGGGCCGTACCCGAGTGGAAGATCTCGATCTCCTCGCCTTGTCCTCGCGGAACTGCTCTTGCGGCTTCGAGACCCTTGATCTCGACGCCCTTGGCGTAGTTTCCTGGATAGCCCTTCGAGCAGACCATCACGCAACAGGCTGCGCGCGAGTCAAAACGGAGATCCACGGCGGAAAGCTGCTTGGTGGCAGTCGCCCAACAGAGTTCGACGAGGTCTCCTTGCAGGCGCGCGAGGATCGGCTGCGTTTCAGGATCGCCAAAGCGCGTGTTGAACTCGAGCACCTTGGGGCCCGCGGGCGTGAGCATGATGCCTGCGTAGAGCACGCCGCGAAAGGGGATGTCCATGCGCTTCAACGCATCGATCGTCGGCACGAGCACATCGCGCTCCACGATCCGCAGCAACTCTTCGGTCGCTTTTGGAGTTGGACTGAACGCGCCCATGCCGCCCGTGTTTGGTCCAGTGTCGCCTTCACCAACGCGCTTGTGATCTTGCGCAGCGTCGAGAATCCAGAAGTCGGAGCCATCACAGAGTGCGAGCACGCTCACTTCGGGGCCTTCGAGAAGGTCTTCGATGAGGATCGTCTTTCCCTCGTCGCCGAAGCTCTTTTTCACGAGGCACTCTTCGACGGCGCGCTGCGCTTCGGCCACGGTTCGACAGACCATGACGCCCTTGCCCGCGCAGAGTCCCGTTGCCTTCACCACGCAGCCATCGACGCGGGTTTCGACATACGCCAGCGCCTGCTCCACATCGTGAAAAACGCGACTGTCGGCGGTGGGCACGCTCGCTGCGCGCATCACTTGCTTGGCGAACGCCTTGTCCCATTCGAGTTGTGCTGCGGCTTTGGTTGGTCCAAAGACCACGCGCTTGGGATAGTCCTCAAGTTTCGTCGCGTAGTCGGCGGCGAGCGGACCTTCGGGTCCGATGACGACAAGCGCGATGTTCTCGCGCTCACACCAGCGCGTCATGCGAAAGAGATCGTTGAGCGGCTCGGGGCAGACTTGGCCAAGTTCCAAGATCCCCGCGTTGGCGCCTGGCTCGACCCAGAGTTTCCCGAGACGCTTGCTCTTCTTGAGCTTCCACGCGAGGGCATGCTCGCGGCCGCCAGTACCAAGGAGGAGAACATTGACTGTGTCGGGGCAGCGAAGTTTGGCCATGGGGGATCGACACTGTAACGGGGAGTCGTGCTAGATTGCGCGGCCCGCCTTTTCGCGGCATCCGGACCTTTGCCTCATGCACACGAATCGCCTTTCTGTCCTCCGCTTGATTTCCCGGCCGCTGTTCCTTGTGGCGCCTGCGGTGCTCGGCGTGCTCGCTGTGACCGCTCCCAACGCGTCGGCGCAGAGCCCTGAGCTCCTCAAGAAGCTCAATGCACCCGCTGTGCGCGTGGCGGAGGGCTCAAAGAGTGCGACCCGCGTCTTTACGGCGTACCTCGACCTGACCAAGTCGCCCAAGCCCATTGGTCCTGAGTTCAACCAGACCACGATCTGGCCTGGCATGGATGGATTTGCGGAAGTCACCAAGTGGGCGGAAGCCAACTCCGTCATCTCGAAGGCGCTTCTCGAAGTGCAGAATTGCCAGATCTTCGGCGTGACCTACGGCACCACAGGTGTCGACCCGAAGTTCGTTGAGCGCGGCCTCATCGCCGAAATCGGCGTCGGCGGCGACCTCACCAAACTGCGCTTCCCCTACATGAGGGCGCTTGAGAGCATCAGCGCGTATGTGGTGGCCGAGATGTACCGTCTCTGTGAGGCGGGCAGCTACGACGACGCGTTCAAGGTCGGCATCGCGCACCTCCGCGTGCTGCGGCAAGCCTGTGACGGGCAGATGTTCGAAGAGAAGCTCGCAGCCATGTCGCTGCTCTCTGACGCTTTCTCATTGCATCGCGACATGCTCGCGATCTACGGCGACAAGATGGCGGTGGAGTCGGTGCGCAATCTCGCGCTCAAGGAGTACCCATTCCTTCGCGCCTCGGAGAATGAGCGCCTCAAGCGCCTTGCGCTGCCTGAGGGCGATCTCGCGGTGGCCGACGAGCTCATTCACTCGGTGTTTACCAGTGATGGCGCGGTCTCGGACGAAAAGTTCGCTGCGACTTTCTCAGGCATGCAGTCGGTTGATCAGCCGCTGACTTCTTTCGGTGCCACAAAGCGCTGGGCGAAGATCGCTGGAGTGCACGGCAGCCTTGAGGCGAGCACCCTGAAGCTCAACGCGATCTACGACGATTGGTGGCGACGCTGGCGGCTGCCCGCTTACGGTCCGATGATCTCGATGCCGACGGTCCTCTCGCGCACCAATCCCGTGAAGTACGCGGCGGTGGTCCTTGCGGTGAAGGATGTCGATCGGCTCTTCGAGGCGCGTCGTCGACTTGTCGCTGAATACGACGGCACGGTCTGCTCGGCTGGTCTCGTGGCCTATCACCGCGAGTTCAACAAGTGGCCTGACCTCATCCTCAAGGCCTACACCTCGGACTTCCCCAAGCGCTTCAACTTCGATCCGTACGACAAGAACTACGGGCCGATGGAGTTTGAATCGCTTGGCAGCAAGTCGCGTGGTATCGACACCGAGTACGGCCGCGTCACGGTGACGGGCTGCATTCTCTACGCGCGCAACGATGACCACACGGGCAACGGCGCCTCGCGTCACGCCTCGGGTGGCAAGACCGACGACTTCGTGTTGTGGCCTGCCTTGCGCGCGATCTCGCGCGGCCAAGTGAAGTGATTCCCCAACTGGCCTGAACTAGGTCTACTGGAGCCGCATGTCCGCGCAGCAACAGGTTGAGAAGCTCGTGGTGATTGGGTCGGGACCCGCAGGGTGGACCGCCTGCATTTACGCAGCGCGCGCCAACCTTGCGCCCTTGGCGATCATCGGAGTCCCCGCGGCCAATCCAGCGCCAGTCCTTCCAGGTGGGCAGCTCATGCTCACGACGGAAGTGGAGAACTATCCAGGCTTCCCTCATGGCGTCTCGGGCCCCGAGATGATGGCGCTCTTCCAGCAGCAAGCCGAGCGCTTTGGAACGCGCGTCGAACACGCCGATGTGGTGCGTTGCGATTTCTCGCAGCGGCCGTTTGTCCTCGAGACCAGTGAAGGCACCACCGTGCGTGCGCATGCTGTGGTCATCGCCACAGGTGCCACCGCCAACTGGGTTGGTCTTCCCAATGAATTGCGCCTGGCCACGACTGGTGGCGGCGTGAGTGCGTGCGCGGTCTGCGATGGCGCGCTGCCCTGTTACCGCGATCAACCGTTGGCCGTCGTCGGCGGCGGCGATACGGCGATGGAAGAGGCGAGCTACCTCACCAAGTTCGCGTCAAAGGTCTTCATCATTCATCGCCGCGACAGCTTCCGCGCGTCCAAGGCGATGCAGTCGCGCTTGCTCGATCATCCCAAGGCGCAGCCAGTGTGGGATTCGGTCGTCGTGGATGTGCTCGGCGACACCTTCATCGAAGGCGTCGTTCTGCAGAACCTCAAGACCAACGCGCGCACCACGCTTCCTGTGAAGGGCCTCTTCATCGCCATCGGCCACTCGCCAGCGACGAAGTTCCTTGCGGGCTCAGGCGTCGAGCTTGATGACAAGGGCTATGTGCAACTGCGCACGCGCTCGAGTCGGACCAACATCGACGGCGTGTTTGCGGCGGGTGATGTGGCGGATTCGAACTATCGCCAGGCGATCACCGCCAGCGGCATGGGTTGCCAAGCAGCGATCGACGCCGAGCGTTGGCTCGCCGATCACGGCGTGCACTGACTTCCATCAGATCGCTGGTGCATCATCGGGCGCGAGTCGCGTCACGATCTTGGCGCCCACGCAATCGCCCCAGACATTGACCATCGTGCGGGCCATGTCGATCAATCGATCGACGCCGATGATGATGCCAATGGCCGAGAGCGGAATCTTCTCAACGCCGCGCCCAGCGAGACTGGTGTTCACGGCGGCCACGACGATGACCAGCGTGACGAGTCCTGCTGAAGGAATGCCCGCTGCGCCGATGGCGGCGAGGGTCGCGGTGAGGACCGCAATCACCAAGTCGCCCGTGGTGAGATCGACGCCGCAGAGTTGGAAGAGAAAGAGCGCAGCGACTGCTTCGTAGAGCGCCGTGCCGTCAAGATTCAGCGTCGCCCCGAGCGGGATCACGAAGTTGGTGGCGCGTTGCGAACAACCACCATGCGTGGTGCATTCACGCACGGTGACGGGCAAGGTCGCATTCGAACTGCTCGTCGCAAAGCCCGTGATGAGCGCGCGGCGAACCGACCACATGAAGCTCCAGCCGTTGGTGCGGGCAAAGATGCTCGCTAGCAGCGGCAACACGAGGAATCCGTGGATGAACAGGCCCAAGAGCACCGTGAGCATGTAGCTCCCGACGGGTCCCGCGATACTCCCAAGTCCGATTCGCCCGACGATTCCGACAAGGAAACAGAAGAGTCCAATCGGCATGAGCCAAAGGATCCATTGGATCACGGTCAGCAGCGCGTGGAAGAGTCCATCGACGACTTCTCGTGCGCGCGTCGTGCGTTCACCACCCACGGCAAGCCCGAGGCCGAGGACGATCGAGAAGACGATCACGCCAATGGTGTTGCCAGCGGCTGCCTCACCAAGCGGCGACTTTGGCAGCAGCTGCTGCACAATCGACTGCCACGCGCCGCCGATGCCCATCGTTTCGCCGCTGACCAATCGGTCCATGCGCGCGCCATCCGCACGAAACGCGTTCTCGCCAAGGGCGAGGAGACGCGAACTTTCTTCGGCAGAGAGACCAGCGCCAGGACGCATCGTCTCGACGAGCACGGTGCCGATCGTCGCGGCGCAGAGCATGCAGCCGAGGTAGAACGCGGCCACCAAGACTCCGAGCATGCCGAGTCGTTTGGGATCGCCGATCGACGCGATGCCGTGGACCACCGCCACCACCACCAGCGGAATCACGATCATCTGCAGTGGACGAAGCAGGAAGAGCTCACCCGCGAGCAGCCATCCCGCGCCGACGCTCTGCGAGTCCAACGGATCGTGCAGCTGTTGCCCCACGAACACGCCTGCGATCAACGCCACGAAGATCGCCAGAGTCTGAATTCTTCCGCGCCTCGAAGCCGAACCGTGTTGCGACATTCCTCGATGCTACTCCAGTAGGGCAACACGCGGCGGCGCATCACAACGCGCGCGCGGCGGTCATGCGCGCGACTGGGGAAAACTGCCTGCGGTCTGCCGACTTCGATCAGACCTTGGCGGGTTGCTCAGGCACCGTGCTGCGCACATGCGTCTCGACGAGTTGCTCAGGATCGACTGGACCAGGAGCCTCGCTCATGAGATCCATGCCCGACTGCGTCTTGGGGAAGGCAATGACATCGCGGATGTTGTCGGTTCCGACGATGTGCATGACCAAGCGGTCCAAGCCGAAGGCGATCCCACCGTGTGGTGGCGCGCCATACTTGAGCGCGTCAAGCAGGAAGCCGAACTTCATGCGCGCATCTGCCTCGGTGAGACCGATGAGCCCAAAGACTTTCTCCTGCACCTTCGTATTGTGGATTCGGATCGATCCGCCAGCGATCTCGCTGCCGTTGAGCACGAGGTCGTAGCCTGCCGAGAGGCAGCCGCCTGGATTGGATTCAAGGATTCCAAACTGATCGGGATTGGGGCTGGTGAAGGGATGATGCAGCGCGACCCAACGCTTGCCGTTGTCGTCCCATTCAAACATCGGGAAGTCGACGACCCAGAGGAAGTTCCACTTGCCCTCAGGAACGATCTGCAAATCGCGAGCGATGCGCTGGCGAAGCTCGCCGAGCGTCTTGGTGGCGATGTCGTAGTCGTCCGCGGCAAAGACGATGATGTCGCCTTGCTTGAGACCAAGTTTCTCGATGAGTTCAGCCTTCACGGGCTCGCAGAACTTCGCGATGCCCGTCTCAAAACCGTTCGCACCGAGCTTGGTGTAGGGGATGCCGCCAGCCTTGTAGGTCTTGGCGAAATCGCTGTAGCCATCGAGAAGTTTGCGGGTGATCTTCTCGTTGGGAGTCGGCACACGAATGGCCTTCACCACGCCGCCGCGTCCTGCCTTGGACTTCGCGAGCGCTTCCTTGAACACGCCGAACTCGGTCTTGGCCGCGATCGCGGAGATGTCACAAGTTTCGAGACCGTAGCGGTTGTCGGGACGGTCGATGCCGTAGCGCTCCATCGCATCCCAGTAGGTGATGCGCTCGACGGTGCCGATGTCGTAGTTGAAGAGCTCGCTCCACAGCCCGCGCACGAAGCCCGTCATCATCTCCATGACATCTTCGCGCTGGACGAAGCTCATCTCCAAGTCGATCTGCGTGAACTCCGCCTGGCGATCGGCGCGCGGATCTTCGTCGCGCATGCACTTGCAGATTTGCAGGTAGCGATCGCAGCCCGCGACCATGAGGATCTGCTTGAAGAGCTGCGGGCTTTGCGGCAGCGCGTACCACTTTCCTGGGTGCAAACGCGCTGGAACGATGAAGTCACGCGCGCCTTCAGGAGTGGTCTTGATGAGGAGCGGCGTTTCGATCTCGAGGAAGCCGTTCTGGCTGAAGTAGTCGCGTGCAAACTTGGTCACGCGCGAGCGCGTGCGAAGGATGTGCTGCATGCGCGGACGGCGCAGATCGATGTAGCGGTACTTGAGGCGGGTCTCTTCGCCGATCTTTTCAGCGTCGTGTTCGTCAGGCAGAATCGGCGGCGGCTCTGCGGCGTTGAGGAGTTCCAACTTCTCCGCGACGATCTCGACTTCGCCCGACGCGAGTTTGGGATTCGCTCCACCCGCGCGCACGCGCACGGTGCCCGTCACGGCGAGGACGAATTCGCGGCGCAGCGTCTTGGCCAAGGCGACGAGATCCGCAGGCGACTGCTCGAGGTCAAAGACGACCTGGCAAAGACCTTCTCGATCACGAACATCGGTGAAGATCAGACCCTTCCCTTGATCGCGGTAGGTGTTGATCCATCCGCAGACGGTCACCGTCTGCCCGACATGACTCGCGCGAAGCGAGCCGCACATGTGTGAGCGCTTGAGCATTGAGGGCGAGATGGTACCGAGTCTCGCGCGCGCAGATTGGCGTGCTTGCGCGGTGGAAGAGGGCATTGAGTAGACTTCCCACCATGGAAACCCGTTCGTCGGGCTCGGCGCGAAAGCGTGTGCTCTTCACCGCTATGGAGCCGTCGGGCGATGCCCACGCGGCTCCCGTCATCGCGCAGTTGCGCGCGGAGTTTCCCGACATCGAACCCGTGGCCTACGGCGGGCCTCGGATGGAAGCTGCGGGCGCCACCATGCTCGGCCGAACCGCCGACGACGGTGTGATGGGACTGGCGGGCTTCACGAAGATCGCCTCGGTGCGGGCGTTTCACAATCGCGTTGTGGAGTGGGTTGATTCGAACCCAGTGGCCGTGCACATGCCTGTCGACAGTCCCAGCGCGAACTACCCGTTGTGCGCGCGGCTCAAACCCAAGGGTGTGAAGGTGGTGAACCTCGTGGCGCCGCAACTCTGGGCGTGGGCACCGTGGCGCATCGGCAAGGTGCGCCGTCTCAGCGACGCGTTGCTCTGTCTGCTGCCGTTCGAAGAGGAGTGGTTTCGGAGTCGCGGTGTCGTGGCGAAATTCGTCGGGCATCCCGTGCTCTCGACTCCGTTGGATGAAGCCAAGCTCGCGGACGAGGCCTCGCATCTGCCTTCAGGTGCGCCGCGGATCTTGTTGCTTCCTGGATCGCGTTCAAGCGAAGTGCGCAGGAACGCGAAGTTGCTGGCGGACGCTTTCACCATCATCCGCACGAGCATGCCGAAGGCGACCGCGCTTGTCGTGGGCTCGAACGAGAGCAACGCGAACCTGTTCCGCGATCTTCTTGGCGGGACGCTTCCGTATGGCGTGCATCGAAATGTCGGCGGTATCGACGCGGGCGTCGCGTGGTGCGATCTTGCCATTGCTGTCTCTGGAACTGTGAGCCTTGACTGCGCGCGACAAGCCAAGCCTGTCATCGGCGTCTATCGCACCAGCGCCATCGAGGCGTGGGGCGCGAAGTTGATCCTCAACGCGCCGCACTTGCTGCTGCCCAACATCATCGCGGGGCGACGCATTGTTCCTGAGTTTGTCCCCTATGCAGGTGGCGCAGCTCCCATCGGCCTCGCCGCGCTGGAACTTCTGAACAACGGCGTAAGAATGCAGCGCACGCGAGATGAGCTCAAGTCGGTCGCTGCCTCGTTCGGGACGCGCGATTCAGCGCGTATCGGAGCAGCCGTCGTCGCGCGAGCGGCTCGTGGCGAGCGCCTCGACAATGCCATGCTTGACTCGGTCGTCGATTCCTGTGGCGGCTAAGGAATGCCGAAGTGATCACGAAAGTCTGCCGTGGCTGCGCGCGTTCGTCGCGCGCGACCTCTGCGCTTTCCTGTATCCTTCGGCACTTTCGCACACCCACCGTTTGGTCCCGTTCCGAGGCCTGCCACCATGATCTCCACGCTTACTTCGACGCTTGCCAACTTCGCCTTGCTTTGCACCCTGACGGTTTCGGCGCACGCGGCTGACACGATCAAGATCGTCTCGAGTTTGCCGCGGACAGGCAGTGCCAACGCGCAGACCACCAGCATGGTCAACGGCATCAAGATGGCCATCGCCGAGCTCGGCGCCAAGATCGGCGAGTCGACGCTGGTGTACGAAGATTGGGATGACGCCAGCCCGCAGAAGGGCAATTGGGATCCCACCGTCGAAGCGCAGAACGCTGACAAGGCGATCGCCGACGCAGAGGTCATGGCGTACATCGGAACTTACAACTCGGGCGCGGCCAAGATTTCGATGCCGAAGCTCAACGCGGCTGGCCTGGTGATGGTGAGCCCCGCGAACACCGCGCCGAACCTGACCAAGACTGGTTTCGGCGAGCCCAACGAGCCAGCGGTCTACCGACCCAGCGGCAAGATCAATTACTTCCGCGTGGTTCCCACCGACGATGTGCAGGGCGCGGTCGCAGCCGACTACGCCAAGGAACTCGGCGCCACCAAGGTCTTCGTGCTGAATGACCGCGAGGTCTACGGCATGGGCGTCGCGGCAGTCTTTGAGAAGCGCGCCAAGGAGATCGGTCTGACGGTCGTCGGCACCGATGGCATCGACTACAAGGCAGCGAACTTCAAGAGTCTCGTCACCAAGATGAAGCAGGCGGGCGCAGACCTCGTCTACTTCGGCGGCACCACCCAAACCAACGCGGGACAGATCGCTAAGGACATCGTCTCGGGCGGCCTCAAGGCGAAGCTCATTGTCCCCGATGGCTGCTATGAAAAGGCCTTCATTGAGTCCGCGGGCGCCAAGGCGCTCGAGGGTCGTTGCTTCATCACCTTTGGCGGCGTCGAGGCGAAGGCCTTGAAGGGCAAGGGCGCGGAGTTCTACGCCAACTACAAGAAGACCTACGGCGGCGAGCCTGAGGGCTACGCGGTCTACGGCTACGAGTCGGCGAAGGTCGTCCTCAGTGCGATGCAGAAGTTGCACGCCGCAGGCACCGCGATCACCCGTGCTGGTGTGCTGGCTGAAGTGAGCAAGACCAAGGGATTCACGGGCGCGCTGGGTACCTGGAGCTTTGACGAGAACGGCGACACCACGAATCGCGTGATGAGCGTGAACACGGTCGTCGCGGGCGAGTTCGCCACGGTGAAGGTCAGCGGGCTTGACGCTGGTCAATGAGGCAGCGTCGCTGCGCTGCGAGGAACCGATTTTTTTCTCGCGGATCCGATGTTGATCCACGCCTCAACGAAGTCTGACGAAACAGCATGAGCCCTTACGCATGACCGCGACCGAAGTCTTCCTGCAGCAGGTCATTTATGGCCTGTCCAATGGCATGATCATCGCGCTCGTGGCATTGGGCTACACGATGGTCTACGGCATCGTGGAGCTCATCAACTTTGCGCACGGTGATGTCTTCACGCTTGGCGGATTTCTGGCGCTGACCATCGTCGGTGCGCTTGGTGCGGCGGCAGTCCTCAACCCTGACACGCTCGGAGACAGTTCGCACTGGCTGCTTCTGGCCACGCTCGTCATCGGAGCAGGGCTCTTCTGCGGCGGACTCAATGTGCTGATTGATCGTGTGGTCTACAAGCCACTGCGAAGCGCGCCGAAGCTCACGCAACTGGTCGCAGCCATCGGAGTGTCCTTCATCCTCGTGAACATCGCGCTGTTCTGGGGCGGGGCACCGATGAAGATTCTCGGCAACGGCAACGCCGCGGCGGCGAGTAAGAATTTCCCCGAGATCCTCGAGGGGTCGAACCTCCTCGGTGAAGAGTCGAATGTCGTGCTGCGACTCGAAGACCTCGCGATCTTCGCGGTGACGATCCCGCTCATGATCGGCCTCACCCTCTTCGTGAAGCACACGCGACTCGGGCGAGGCATGCGCGCGACGGCGCAGAATCCCATCGCAGCCAAGCTCATGGGGATCGACACCGATCGCGTCATCAGCGCGACCTTTCTCATTGGCGGATTCCTCGCGGGTGCTGCGAGTGTCATGTGGTCGGTCTACAACAACTCGATCTCGTTTCAGATGGGCTTTCGCGCTGGCATGGACGCGTTTACCGCGGCAGTCCTTGGTGGCATCGGCAGCCTGCCTGGCGCGATGATCGGTGGCGTCCTCATCGGACTCATCCGCTCCTTGAGCGACGGCTACATCGAGACGCGTTGGACCAATGTGGTGGTGTTCGGCGTGCTCATTCTGATTCTCGTCTTTCGTCCGAGCGGATTGCTCGGACTCAAGCAGCGGGAGAAAGTCTGATGTCGGCTGCAGCGCCGCGCTTCACGCTCTTCTCGCGCAGCCAGCTCATCGTGCTGGGGTTGCTGGCGGCGACGCCGCTCCTTGACCTTGCGATGCCGTCACTGCAACTTTCCGCGCCGATGCGCACCATCGTGACCTCGGCGATCCTGGCGCTGGGACTGAACATCGTCGTCGGTTGGACGGGTCTCTTGAATCTCGGCATCGCTGCGTTTGCAGCGCTGGGCGCCTACGCGTTTGCCATCCTCACCTGCGAGATCTATCCGTTTCAGGTGGGCTTCTGGTGGGGCGTTCTGCTTGCGGGTGCGTTTGGCGCGCTCGCGGGTTGGCTCCTCGGCGCACCGACGCTGCGATTGCGCGGCGACTATCTCGCCATCGTGACGCTCGGGTTTGGCGAGATCGTGCAGGACGCGCTCAAGAACCTTCCAGCGGTCACCAAGGGAACGCAAGGGATCAACCCGCTTCCCGCGCCGACGCTGGGCATGATGGAGTTTTCCAGCGAGACTCCCGTGCGCTGGTTCTATCTCTACCTCGCGATTCTTGCCGTGATCGTCTTCTTGTGTCGGAACCTCGAGTTCAGTCGGCTCGGTCGACAGTGGTTTGCCGTGCGCGAAGATGAACTCGCGGCGCGCTGCATGGCGATCGATCCCGACAAGGTGAAACTCAAGGCCTTCGCGATGGGAGCGGCGCTTGCTGCGGTGGCGGGCGCGTTGATCGCGAGCCAACTCTCCTCGACGGGTGAGCCGTCGAACTACGACTTCCAGATGTCGATCCTCGCGTTGTGCATCGTGATCGTCGGCGGCATCGGCTCGATCACGGGTGTGCTCGTCGGATCGATCGTGATGGTGGGGCTGAACAATGTGCTCTTACCCATCGCCACGCAATCGCTGCAGCGCGCGGGCATCGGGTCAACGGGCAATGTCCTGACCTCGCCCGACAACTACAAGTTCCTCTTCTTCGGACTCGCCTTGGTCTTGATGATGCGCTACCGACCCGACGGCATCGTCCACTCAGCCAAGGCGGTGAAGAAGTGAGCGCGCCGATTCTTGGCATCGATCAAGTGACGGTGCGCTTTGGCGGACTCACGGCGGTGAAGGATGTCTCCCTCGAAGTCGTGCGCGGTTCGATCACTGCGGTCATCGGCCCGAACGGCGCAGGAAAGACCACGCTCTTCAATGCGATCACGGGAGTCTTCGAGGCCACCGAAGGCAGCGTGCTGGTGTCGGGGAGTGATCCGCGTGAGCCATGGACCCGCCGAGTCTTTCTTGGCGCAGCACTCACGGGCGTCGCGACGGCACTGCTCCTCACCGTGTTACTGCGGATCGAAGTGTTGTGGACTGCCTCGGTCATCGAGCTCTACGAGTACCAAAAGCCATTTCCGTGGATGAAGGCGATTGGCGCGTTTTTCGCCTCGTTTGCAGCAGGTGGTGTTGGCTGGACTTGGTTCCCGCTGGCGATTGGCTTCGCGCTTGGCGCGGCGGGTCGTCTCGTCATTTGGTCGCGCACTCGTCGCACGCCCGATGTCGTGGCGCGCGCGGGTGTGGCGCGGACCTTCCAGAACATTCGCCTCTTTTCTGATCTCTCGCTTACCGAGAATGTCATGGTCGGGATGGACCGCCGATTGAGTACGGGATTTCTTGCTGCACTCTTCGCGTTACCAAGTGCGCTTCGTGAGCGTGCAGCTGCGCGACGCGATGCGCTCAAGCTTCTGGAGTTTGTCGGTCTCAGTGAGCGTGCCGAGAGCAGCGCAGGAAATCTTCCCTACGGACACCAGCGCCGACTCGAGATCGCCCGCGCCCTCGCGTCGCGCCCCGAAGTGATCTTGCTCGACGAGCCTGCTGCGGGCATGAATCCCGCCGAGACCGTCGAACTCATGCGCTTGATCAAGTCGATTCGAGATGCAGGAACGACCGTCGTGCTCATCGAGCACCACATGCGTGTGGTCATGGGGATCTCGGATCGGATCGCGGTGCTTCAGTACGGCGAGAAGATCGCTGAGGGAACTCCCAGCGAAATTCGCAACGATCCGCGCTGCATCGAGGCGTATTTGGGCAAGGAGGATCACGGTTGAGCACGAGCTCCTCGCGTCCACTTCTTGAGGTTCGCGGCATCGTCGCGGGCTATGGCTCCGTTGAAGTGCTTCACCAAGTTTCGGTCGAAGTGCCTGAGGGCGAGATCGTCACGCTCATCGGTGGCAACGGCGCGGGCAAGTCCACGACACTCATGTGCATCTCAGGCATCGTGCCAGTGCGCGCGGGAGAGATCCACTTTGCAGGTGAGTGCATCAGCAGTGCGACCTCGCGGGTGCGAGCCGACAAGCTCGTGGGCCGCGGACTCGTGCAAGTCCCTGAAGGTCGTCGCATCTTTCCGCGCATGACGGTGCTTGAGAATCTCATGATGGGCGCGTTCAGTCGCAACGACAAAGCGGGCGTCGCGCACGATCTTGAGCGCGTCTACTCGCTCTTTGACATCCTCAAGTCGCGCTCAGGACAACTCGGCGGCACGCTCAGTGGTGGCGAGCAGCAGATGCTGGCCATCGGCCGCGCGATTCTCTCGAAGCCGCGCCTGTTGATGATGGACGAGCCCTCGATGGGTATCGCGCCGCTCATCGTCACGCGGATCTTTGACGCGGTGCGCGAACTCAATCGCGAGGGACTCACCATCCTGCTCGTGGAACAGAACGCGCGTGCAGCACTTCGGCTCGCACACCACGGTTCGGTGCTTGAGACGGGTCGGGTGACGCTCACGGACAAAGCCTCGCGTTTGCTCGACGATCCGCGGGTTCGCGAGGCCTATCTTGGCGAGGGTTGACCGCGCGCGCGTTTCTGCGTGATCGCTGCGGGAGCCACCACGGTCGGTTAGGATGAAGCGATGCCCGACGAGTTTCGCATCCGCCAGGATCTGAAGCGGCTTGTCCTTGGTGACTACCAGCTGCCGCTGGGAGTTCGCGAGACCAACCTCGCGCCGCCCGCCCAAGGTTTCACCGTGCGCTTTCAAGAGGGGAAGGGCGATGACCCCGACACCTACTTGTTCCATGTCGTGGTTGGGCACGATCGCCTTCGCGCGCTCATCGACGCTGCGTTCAATCTGCTTCCCAAAGAAGTCACGCCTGTCGTCGAGATCGGTTCGCGTGATGCCTACCGCATGGTGGATGTCTACCTCGGCGAAGAGCCGATGCCGCTCGTGGAGTTCCTTCGCACCTGGTACGAGTTCGAAGAGATCCTGCTTGAGGATGTCACCATCGGAGTCGGTGCCAACGCCGAAGAGCCATGGGTCGATGTCTTCATCGATACTTGGAAGGGCGTGGTGATTTCGATTCCCGTCGAGTTGCGCGACGAGGTCGAGGCGATGCTGGCAGGACTCGGCCTCACCGAAGTTGAAGCTACTTGGAACGAGCTCGAAGACTCGATCGATGACGAGGATCTGGTGTCGGACACCGTGCTCGACACCGAAGAGAATCGTCCCGATCTCGAAGAGCTGCTTCTCGAGTTGCGCGAGCGCTGGATGCTCGAACTCAACATCGACCGCGAGACGAATGTCGACGAGGCTGGCAAACATCTCGGCATGACGCTCTGGCACGCGGTGGTCTTTGCGACCAACTCGGACGGCGAAGAGGGCCGCGGCGCAAACATTGTGTTGTGGATGACTGCGGGAAGTCTCGCGCAAGCCGAGGGGCTTATCGAAGACGCACTGCTCGACCATCCCGAACTCGTCTTCGAGTCGATCTACACCATGGACCGCGTCGCCTACGACGACCGCCCCAACAGCCTTGGCTCGCTTCCACCGACGCGTCGCCGCGCAGGAATGCACGAGCTCACGATTGAGCCTTGGGGCTCGGTCACCGATGGGCCGCCGTCCGACCTTCCGCAGCTCCCACCTGGACAATCGCCTGCGACGGGCTCTCCTCCACAGCTCCCTGGAAGCTCGGGAGGCCAGGTTGGCGACAACTGAGGGCGACGCAGCCCCGTGGTACGCCAATGGTCTGCGTTTCGAATGCACTCAATGTGGGAACTGCTGCTCGGGCGAGCCAGGCGCGGTGTGGTTTACGCCCGAAGAAGCTGAGGGGATGGCGCGCGCCGTCGGTGTGACGCTCGAACTGTTTCTTGAGCGGTACACCCGACGACTCGGCGCGCGTCGAAGTCTCAAGGAACTGGTTCGCAACGGGAAACACGACTGCGTCTTTCTCGACCGCGAATCGCGGCCAGGAAAGGCACTCTGCCAGCTCTATCGGGCGCGCCCAAGCCAATGCCGTACCTGGCCGTGGTGGCCAGAGAACCTCGAGAGCGAAGCAGCGTGGAAGGACACCAAGCAGCGAACGCCCTGTCCTGGGATGGACACGGGAAAGACGCATGATCTCGTCACCATCACGATCGGACTCACGAGCGGCGGCTGAACGGTAGAACGGAACCGTGGAATCCCTCGCCAAGAAGCCCGAAGGAGCGCGCCATGTCACGCCACTCACTTACCGAGTTCATTCACAATGCCACCCAGCAAGATCGAGGACATGGACTCTTTGAGCTCGAAAGCGATCGAGTCCTCGAGGTCAACCTCGCGGGTCAGATCTGGACCAAGACTGGTTCGATGATCGCGCATGTTGGGTCCATGCGCTTCACGCGCGAGGGGATGCTCGAGCATGGGCTCGGCAGAATGCTCAAGCGCGCCGTGAGCGGCGAGGGAACGCCGCTCACCAAGGTCGACGGCAACGGCAAGCTCTATCTCGCCGACGATGGCAAGCGCATCACCATCCTGGCGTTGCGACAAGAAGCCATCTTCGTGAACGGGAACGATGTGCTCGCGTTCGAGCCGTCGTTGGTCTGGGATGTCAAGATGATGCGCCGCATCGCGGGGATGTTCGCGGGCGGACTCTTCAACATGCGCTTTGAGGGAACGGGGCTGTTGGCGATCTCCACGCACTTCGACCCTCTCGCGCTCGAGGTCAAGCCCGGCCAACCAGTCTTCACCGACCCCAACGCGACGGTCGCCTGGAGCGCGTCCTTGGAACCAGCCATCCACACCGACATGAGCCTGAAGACCTTCCTCGGACGCGGCAGCGGCGAATCGATCCAACTTAAATTCGAAGGCAGCGGATTTGTGGTCGTGCAGCCCAAGGAAGAATCGTATGGAAGAGAGTCCTCCTCGAGTGGATGAGCGTGCGGCATCGGCGATCGGCCTGCGGCGCTTTCGAGTCCGCAGCCAATGCCCAGCATCGATCACTTTCCCTCAACGCACCAAACTTGGATCCTCGATCGGTTAGGCGAGGGGGATCGCGGCGCCTCCACACTGCGTGAGCACCTGATGGAGCGGTATCGGGAGCCGCTTCTGGTGTATGTGCGTGGCTCCACGCTGCGAACGCTCGGCGAGTCTGATGAGCTGGTGCACGGCTTCTTTGTGCACTTTCTCTCTCGCGAAGACTCGCTCACCCGCTGGGCCGAAAGCGGAACCCGTCTGCGCCGCTGGATGATGAACGGCCTCGTGCTCCACGCCCGAGGGGTCCGAAGCGATGCTGGCCGAAATCGGGAGACTCGCTCACTCGAAGCCGCGTCGGGACGCGCAAGCCATGAGCCGACCGCCGAAGAGGCCTATGAGTCGGCGTGGGCGCGCTCGTTGCTGTCTGACGCAGCGACTGCGGTTCAAGCCGAACTCGTCGCCGAGGGACGCGCGGCGGCCTGGGAAGTCTTTTCGAGACACATCATCGACGGGCACGCCTACGCCGAGTGCTGCACACCCCTAGGACTTTCAACCGACGAAGGCCGAACGATCACCCGCATGGTGTCGATTCGTATCCGCCGCACGCTCCGAGAGTTGCTGCTCCAAGAAGGCACACCTGAAGGGAGCGCCAACGAGGAGTTGCGACAGCTCGAAGGGTTGCTCGAGCGATGAAGCGGGTGGGGTTTGATGCGGAGGCGATCGCTCGGCTGCGGCCGCACCTTCTTGAAGACAAACACTCAGTACGGGGAAAGCACCTACGGGGCGTCGCAATTGGCATCGTGTTCTTCTTGCTCCTCGCGCACGGAGCGCGAGTGAGCGGCTCTTTCAGTCGCGGTGGTGCGCAAGCTGGCCGGAACGTTCGGATGGCAGCGCATCGCGAGGTCAGCCTAACGGAGAGCTCACAGATGAACCCGATTCGAGGTGCGGTGGTGGTGGCGGGGATGTTGGCAATGTCGGAGGCGCGCGGCGCGGATCTGCTGGTGCCAGAGCAGTTTCAGACAATTGTGCAAGCACTGACTGCTGCGCAAGCTGGCGATGTCGTCTCGATTGCTCCTGGGACCTACGACGTTGGCATGTTGCTTCTCCCAAACCTTTCGATCACGCTTCGCGGTCGAGCGAGCAGCGGAGAGACGGTGCTCACAGGAGTCGATGTTCAAGTCCAAGGAGGAGCGTCGGTCAGGACCTTGGCGAACCTCACGATGCGAGGCTTCACTGGGTACGGAGCGTTCCATGTGAACGGCGCAACGGCAACACTTGATGGAGTGCGCATTGAATTCAATGGTGTTCACGGGGTCTTTCTCGACCACAGCGCCACGCTGAACACGACGAACTGCACGATTGCGAACAACCCGCGCGGCGCCTTCGCCTATGTCGGTTGCATGTGGAATGCCACCGACTGCAGGTTTGAGTCCAACGGCTACACCGATGCCTACGGCGGCGCAGTCGGGTTCCACATCGGCTCAGGCTGCAACTTCACTCGTTGCTCATTCATCGGAAACACCGCGGCGCTCGGAGGCGCGATCGGCCTGAGCTTCTCAGGATCGCGGATATTCGACGACTGTTACTTCGAGGGCAACGAGAGTCCCGATGGCGCGGTGTGGTGGACGGAGTTTGGTGCGACGGGCACACTGCGAAACAGTGTGCTGTGCGGCGACTCCACGGCTGACCTTCATGGCAGTTGGGTGGACGGGGGAGGAAATCAGTTCTACCCCAAGGGTTGCGACGCGGAGCTGCGGGTCCCCGAGCGGTATCCGACGATCGCGCAGGCTCTATCCGCCGCAACGGACGGCGATGTCGTTTCGATTCGCGCTGGCACCTACGACGTTGGCTCTCTGTTGCTTCCCGATGTGCCCGTGACGCTCCGAGGTCGGTCGGGGATTTCCGAGACGGTGCTGACAGGGGTCGATGTTCAGGTTCAAGGCGGCGCGT
This sequence comes from Planctomycetaceae bacterium, assembly GCA_947490615.1. Classification (GTDB taxonomy): domain Bacteria; phylum Planctomycetota; class Phycisphaerae; order Phycisphaerales; family SM1A02; genus QWPT01. The sequence goes on from CANLHK010000002.1 coordinate 81,993, forward strand.
CGGTCAGGACGGTGGCGAACCTCACGATGCGAGGGTTCACTGGATACGGCGCGTTCCACCTGAACGGGGCGACTGCGACCCTTGACGGAGTGCGCGTTGAGTTCAATGAGCTTCACGGGATTTTCCTCGATCACAGCGCCACTCTGAACACGACCAACTGCACGATCGCCGACAACGAACGCGGCGCCTTCGCGTATGTCGGATGCATGTGGAACGCGACCGACTGCAGGTTCGAATCGAACGGCTACACCGTTGCCTACGGCGGCGCAGTCGGATTCCACATCGGCTCAGGCTGCAACTTCACTCGCTGCTCATTCATCGGGAACACGGCAGCGCTTGGCGGCGCGATCGGTCTGAGTTTCTCGGGATCACGGATCTTCGACGACTGCTATTTCGAGGGGAACGAGAGTCCTGTCGGTGCGGTGTGGTGGACGGAGTTTGGTGCGACGGGCACCTTGCGAAACAGCATGCTGTGCGGTCACTCCCAGGCTGACATGCAAGGGAGTTGGATCGATGGGGGCGGCAACACCTTTGTGCCGCAGGGCTGCGGCGCACCTTGCCCGGCCGATCTCATCGCCGACTCGACCGTCAATGGTGCCGACATGGCCATCGTCCTCAATTTCTGGGGCACCGATGGCTCGCAGTTCGCTGGCGTCGATCTCGATGGTGATGGAGTCGTCGGCGGAGCGGATCTCGCGCTGATCCTCAACGCGTGGGGGCCATGTCCGCAGTGAGGTCAGCACTCACCCCGCGAGCAACCCCAACGCGTCTCGCCATTCGAGGTAGCGGTACGGCACGCCGAGTTGTTCGTGGAGCTTGAGCGTGGCGCGGTGGAGCTCTTCGTAGAGTTCGCTTTGCCATTCGGCGCCGCGTCCGTCGGAGCCTTGGTCGCAGTAGTAGATACGGCATCCGAGCGGACGCTCTTCATGCTCGCCGCACTGGCCCGCGCGCAGGTACGGGCAATCGCCGCGAGACTTCGCGTCGTGGACTTCGAACTGTCGCAGTGGGTTGGCTTGGCGTCGCGCGCGCGCGGCGTCGATGCGCGCAAGGACAAACGCAGCTTCGAGTCCTGAGAGGTACATGCGATGGCCGTAGGCCTCGAAGCGACAGCAGGCACCTGAGGCGAGGCAGAGTGGGCGCTTCGCTTGGACAACGCGAGCGATCTTGGCGCGGCAGGAGTCGAAGAACGCGGCGCACGCAGGGTGCGTTGCAGCGCCACGCCATGCAGCGATGTCCGAGAGATCACTCACGCAGGCACAGTACCGCGGCGGACTGAGGGAGTCGGCATCTGCCTCGCGCCAAAGAAACGGGTCCGACACTGCTGCCGGACCCGTTGATCGTGTTGAGTTGTCTGCCGTCGACGAAATCAGTCGCTTGCTTAGGCCTCGGCCGGGGCCTCGGCAACGCCTTCGGTCGTTGCTGCGATGGCGCTTGCGAGACGATCCTTCACGGTCGTCACCGGTCCACCACCGCGTCGCTCAGCGCCGAGTGCTTCCGCTTCCATCGCCGCGTCTTCGTACATCGCCGCAGCAGCGTCGTCGTCGTACTCGGGGACATCCACGAGTCGCTTGACCTTGGCCTTGGAGTAGGCCTCGAAGCCCGTTCCTGCTGGGATGAGGTGACCGAGGAGGACATTTTCCTTGAGACCAAGGAGCATGTCGACGGCGCCCTTGAGCGCTGCTTCGGTGAGGACCTTGGTGGTCTCTTGGAAGCTTGCACCTGAGAGGAAGCTTTCGGCCTGGAGCGATGCCTTGGTGATGCCGAGGAGCAGCGTCTTGGCGGTCGCGGGCTTGGGCTTCTTGGTCTTGCAGATCGGCTTGCCTTCGGCTTCGGCGAGCGCATTGGCCTCGCGGACCTCGTCCTTGTCGACGAGCGCACCAACAGGCAGGCTCGTGCCGCCCGCGTCATCGACGCGCACCTTGCGGGTGAGCGAATCGTTGACCGAGCGGAACTCGAACTTGTCCTTCACATCGTTGGGGAGCAGATTCGAATCGCCAGGACTCGAGACGCGAACCTTCGACAGCATCTGACGGAGGATGACCTCGATGTGCTTGTCAGAGATCGGCACGCCCTGCGCGCGGTACACATTCTGCACCTCGTCGAGCATGTAGACATAGAGCGCGTCTTCACCCTTGATGCGCAGAATGTCTGCGGGAATCATTGGGCCTTCGGTGAGCGGATCGCCTGCATCGATGCGGTCGCCCGTGTGCACCAGGAGTGCCTTGCCTTGCTGCACATGGTGATCGTGCTCAAGTCCAGCATCGCTGATGACGCGGATGGTCATCTTGCCCTTGCGCTTGTCGCTGTGGAGTTCGACGCGGCCCGAGATTTCCGCCATGACCGACGGATCCTTGGGGATACGAGCCTCAAAGATCTCGGTGACGCGCGGCAGACCACCGACGATGTCGGCGCTGCGTGCAGCTTCCTTGGGTTGACGCGCGAGCATCTGGCCTTGGAGGATGGTCTGACCGTCCTTGACTTCGATGCGTGCCTTGGCTGGAAGGTGGTGGAAGTCGAGGATGTTGCCCGTCGAGTCCTCGACGACGATCTGCGGATGCTTCTCGCCTGTGTGCTCGATGACGATCATCTCGGCCGCCTCGCCCGCACCCTTCTTGGTGTCCATGCGGAAGGTGACATCCTCCACCATGTCCTTGAAGCGGACGATGCCCGACTTCTCGGCAAGGATCGGAGTCGCGTGCGGCTGCCACTCGCAGATGACCGCACCCTTCTTGACCACATCACCCGTGCGAGCGAACAACTGCGCGCCGTAGGGGACCTTGAACTTCTCGAGCTCGCGGCCTTGGCTGTCGTTCACCAAGATCTCGCCGTTGCGCTTGAGCGCGACGGTGTACTTGGTGCCGTCTTCGCCCTTGACTTCGACTTCCATGCAGTCGCGCAGGACGACGGTGCCGCCCGCGGTCGACTTGTACTGGTTGTCGAGAATGCCACGCGCGGCGATACCGCCGGTGTGGAAGGTACGCATGGTGAGCTGCGTTCCAGGCTCACCGATCGACTGCGCGGCGATGATGCCGACAGCCATGCCGATTTCAACGGGCTTACCCGTCGACATGTCTTGTCCATAGCAGCGTGCGCAGACGCCGCGTGCCGTGGAGCAGACCAGTGGCGAACGCACATGGATGCTGTTCAGTCCGAGTGCTTCGATCTTGGCGGCGACCGAGTCGGTGATGATCTCATTGCGCTTGACGATGACTTCGTCGGTCATCGGGTTCACAATCGTCTCGACGCTGGTGCGTCCGCGGACAACATCGCGCAACGGAACATCGACTTCTTCGCCCTTGTAGATGGCCTTCTTCGGGATGCCTGACGGCACGCCGCAGTCATCTTCAAGAACCACGACCGACTGCGCCACATCGCAGAGCTTGCGGGTGAGGTAACCCGAGTCTGCCGTCTTGAGCGCGGTATCCGCGAGACCCTTACGGGCGCCGTGGGTCGAGCTGAAGTACTCGAGCATCGACAGACCTTCGCGGAAGTTCGCGCGGATCGGCGTCTCGATGATTTCGCCGCTCGGCTTGGCCATGAGTCCGCGCATACCAGCGAGCTGCTGCATCTGGCTCACGTTTCCACGCGCGCCCGAGTCAGAGAAGAGGTACACGGGGTTGAGGTACTTCGAGCCTTCGAGCTTCTCGATCGACGCCTGCTTGCCATCCGCGTCACGACGATCGCGCTTGAGCGCGTCGACGAGCTTGGTGGTGACTTCGGCGCGGCACTGCTGCCAGAGGTCGAGGAGCTGGTTGTGCCGCTCACGCTCGGTGATGGCGCCTGCTTGGTAGGCCTTCTCAACGCGATCGACCTTCTTCTGCGTGGCATCGAGGAGAGCCTTCTTCTCCTCAGGAATGCGCAGGTCGGTGATGGCGAAGGAAAGTCCCGACACCGTCGAGTAGCGGAAGCCGATGGCTTTCATTGCGTCGAGGAGGTCGATGGTCAACGCCTTGCCCTTACGAGCAAAGGTGTCATCGATCACGCGCGCCGCGCCCTTCTTGCCGAGGGCGCAGTTGTAGTAGGGCATCCCGTCAGGAAGGATCTCGCTGAAGATCAGTCGGCCAAGCGTGGTGACGGCGCGACGATTCGTCGGCATCGGCTCGGGTGACTTCTTCTGGTCCTGCACGATTTCAGCGAAGCGCGCGAGGCGAACTTCGATGGGATCATGGAAGGAAATCCGCCGCGGATCGCTGTGCGGAAGCTGGAAGCAGAGCAGGGCTTCTTCGAGGTCCTTGAAGCGACGGACGGGCTTGGGATCGTCGCCGTGGGAGCAGGTGAGGAAGTACACACCCATCACGATGTCCTGCGAAGGACTGACGATGGGGTTGCCGTTGGCAGGGCTGAAGATGTTGTGCGTCGACATCATCAGCACATGCGCCTCGGTCTGCGCTTCAACCGAGAGTGGCAGGTGGACGGCCATCTGATCGCCGTCGAAGTCGGCGTTGTAGCCCGTGCAGACCAGCGGGTGAATCTTGATCGCGTTGCCTTCGACGAGCACTGGTTCAAACGCCTGAATACCCATGCGGTGGAGCGTCGGCGCGCGGTTGAGCATGACGGGGTGATTCTGAATCACCTGCTCAAGGATGTCCCACACTTCAGGATCGCGACGCTCAAGCATGCGCTTGGCGCTCTTGATGGTGTCGGCGAGGCCGTGCTCCTTCAGCTTGCGGATGATGAAGGGCTGGAACAACTCAAGCGCGATCTTCTTGGGAAGGCCGCACTGCCAGATCTTGAGCTCAGGACCGACGACGATGACCGAACGCGCCGAGTAGTCGACGCGCTTACCAAGCAGGTTCTCGCGGAAGCGACCTTGCTTGCCCTTGATCATGTCGGTGATCGACTTGAGCGGACGGTTCGAGGAGCCGAGCACGGGGCGACGGCAGCGACCGTTGTCGAACAACGCGTCGACCGCCTGCTGCAGCATGCGCTTCTCGTTGCGCACGATGACCTCGGGCGCATTGAGGTCCATGAGCTTCTTGAGACGGTTGTTGCGGTTGATGATGCGGCGATAGAGATCGTTGAGATCGCTGGTCGCGAAGTTGCCGCTCTCGAGGAGCACGAGCGGACGCAGATCGGGTGGGATCACCGGAACGACATCGAGCACCATCCACTTGGGCTCGTTCTGCGAACCCTTGATTTGCTCGACGATCTTGAGGCGCTTCGAGAGGTCCTTCTGGCGCTGCTTGCTCTTGGTCAGGCCGAGGTCCTCGCGGATCTCCTTGGCAAGACTCTCGAGGTCGAGCTGCTGCAGAAGTTCGCGCACGGCTTCGGCGCCCATCATGGCGGTGAAGGTCGCGGTGCCGTACTTGTCGACGGCCTGTCGGTATTCGTCTTCAGTGAGCACTTCCTTGTGCTCGAGCTCGGTTTGCCCTGGATCGGTGACGACATAATCCTGGAAGTAGATGATCTTCTCGAGGTCGGAAGTCTTCATCGCCAGGAGGTTGCCGAGGCGCGATGGCATCGCCTTGAAGAACCAGATGTGCACGATCGGCGCAGCGAGATTGATGTGACCCATGCGCTTGCGGCGCACGCGGCTGTGGGTGACCTTCACGCCGCAACGGTCACAGATGATGCCCTTGTACTTGGTGCCCTTGTACTTTCCGCAGGCGCACTCGTAGTCCTTTTCAGGGCCGAAGATGCGCTCGCAGAACAGACCGTCTCGCTCAGGGCGATACGTTCGGTAGTTGATGGTCTCGGGCTTCTTGACCTCACCGAAGCTCCAGCTTCGGATGTCGTTCGGGCTCGCCAAGGTGATCTTGACGGAGCCGTAGTCGTTGACGCGGTCGTAGACGCTTTCGGACATCGCAGTGGCCTTCCAAATGGACCCGCAGTGGCGGGGGGATTTCAAGTCGTTCAGCAAGACGGAGATTGCGCGGGCTGCAGCGGTGCTGCAGCTAGAGCAAGATGTCCGCGTCGTTGGGCTGCTTCTCAAGTTGGATGTTCATGCCGAGACCCTTGATCTCATGGCAGAGGACGTCAAACACCACGGGCATTCCTGCCTGCAGCGTGTTGGTGCCCTTGACCATCGAGTCGTAGATCTTGGTGCGTCCTTCCACATCGTCGCTCTTGACGGTGAGGAGTTCCTGGAGCACGAATGCAGCGCCGTAGGCTTCGAGCGCCCACACTTCCATCTCTCCGAAGCGCTGTCCGCCGGTGCGGGCCTTTCCACCAAGCGGCTGCTGGGTGATGAGGCTGTACGGACCCGTCGAGCGAGCGTGGATCTTGTCGTCGACAAGGTGGTGGAGCTTCAGGATGTACATGAAGCCGACGGTGGTGCGCTGGTGGAACGGCTCACCGGTGCGTCCGTCGTACAACTGGATCTTGCAGTTCGTCGGCATCTTGGCGAGCAGCTCGCGCTTGGTGCCTGGGTTCTTACCCGTGCGCTCGAACTCCGCGAGGCGATTCTCAACATGCTTGTTCGCTTCCGCGATGGCGGTGAAGATTTCGCTCTCGTGCGCGCCGTCAAAGACGGGAGTGACGGCTTGGAAGCCGAGCACCTGCGCAGCCCAACCAAGATGCACTTCGAGGATCTGGCCGACATTCATACGGCTCGGCACGCCGAGCGGATTGAGCAGCACATCGACGGGGGTGCCGTCTTCCATGTACGGCATGTCCTCTTCGGACACGATGCGGGCGATGACACCCTTGTTGCCGTGGCGTCCTGCCATCTTGTCGCCGACGGAGAGCTGACGCTTGGTCGCGAGGTAGACCTTGACCATCTCAAGCACACCCGAGGCGAGTTCGTCGCCGCGCTTCATGTGATCGAGCTTGCGGTTCTTCTCGGCGTTGGTTGCCTGCACGCGCGGCCAGAACTGGCCGTAGATGACCTTGGCCTGCTCGCGCGCTTCGGCGGAACCCTTCATCCACTTCTCATTGAAGTTCTCGATCTGCTCGAGGATGACTTCGGGGATGTCGCTGGCGCCGACCTTCTGACGAGTCGAGGGGTCGACCATCTCGGTGCCGAGGATGCGGCTGATCTCACCGACCATCTTCTTGAAGAGGTCGATGCGCTTGCCGTCCATCATGGCCTCGAAGTCGGCCATGTCCTTCTTGAGCTGCTTCTTCTGGTCGTCGCTGAGGTGCATGCGACGGCTGAAGCGCTTGGCGCCGATGACGACGCCTTCGGTTCCTGCTGGAACCTCAAGCGAGTCGTTCTTCACATCTTCACCAGCGCGACCGAAGATCGCGTGGAGCAGCTTCTCTTCAGGCGAGAGTTCGCTCTTGGACTTCGGTGACACCTTGCCGACAAGAATGTCGCCGGGGGTGACGCGCGAGCCGATGGCAATGATGCCTGCCTCATCGAGATTGCGCAGCATGCGCTCGGACACATTGGGAATGTCGCGGGTGAACTCTTCGCGGCCGAGCTTGGTCTCGCGGATTTCGACTTCGAAGCTCTCGATGTGAATCGAGGTGAAGACATCATCCTTGAGCAAGCGCTGGTTGATGACGATGGCGTCTTCGAAGTTGTAACCGTCGAAGGTGTTGAACGCGACGAGCACGTTCTTGCCGATCGAGAGCTCGCCCATGCGCGTGCTGGCGCCGTCGGCGAGGATCTGACCGTCCTTGACCTTCTGGTTGAGCTTGACGACGGGCTTCTGATTCTGGCAGGTGCGCTCGTTGAGTCCGACAAACTTGCGCAGCGCGTACTCATCGGCGTTGTCGATGATGATGCGCTCGCTGTCGACATAGGTCACGGTGCCACCGCGGGTCGCGGTGACGATCATGCCTGAGTGGTTGCCGACGGCTTGTTCCATGCCCGTGGCGATGCAGGCAATGTCGGTCTTGACGAGCGGCACGGCCTGACGCTGCATGTTCGAACCCATGAGCGCGCGGTTGGCGTCGTCGTGCTCAAGGAACGGGATGAGCGAGGCCGAAACACCGACGATCTGCTTGGGGCTGACATCGACGTACTCAACTTCGGATGCGGGCACTTCGGCAAGGTCGCCGTCAATACGCGCGAGCACGGTGCCTTCGAGCGTCTTGCTGTCACCGCGCAGAAGGTCGGAGGTCGCGAGAACGCGCTTCAACTCTTCGTCAGCGCGAAGCAATTGGAACTCGGTGGTGACCTTGCCGCCCTTGACCTTGCGATACGGCGTCTGCAAGAAGCCGTAGGCGTCGATCTCGGAGTAGATGCCCAACGAGGCGATCAGACCGATGTTCGTACCTTCGGGAGTTTCGATCGGGCAGATGCGGCCGTAGTGCGAGATGTGCACGTCGCGCACTTCAAAGCCTGCGCGCTTGCGATTGAGACCGCCCGGTCCAAGTGCGGACAGACGGCGCTCGTGCACAAGCATCGAGAGCGGGTTGGTCTGGTCAACGACCTGCGACAACTCGCTGCGGCCGAAGAAGAACTCGATCGCGCTCGAGATGGACTTCGAATTCACGAGGTCTGCGATCTTGGCGAGATCGCCTGGCTCACGCGTGGACATGCGCTCCTGCACCGTGCGACGGAGCTTGAGGAAGCCCTTGCGCATTTCTTCAGTCGCGAGTTCATCGAGCGTGCGCAGACGACGGTTGCCGAGGTGGTCGATGTCGTCGACATGCGCCTTGTTGCGCTTGGCGCGCAAGTCGAGCATGTAGCGAATGACCGCGAGGAAGTCTTCGGCGCGAATGCGCTGAACCTTCTCCTCAGGAACTTGTCCGAGCTTGCCACCCACGCAGTAGGCGGCGTCATGCTCGAACTTACGGTTGATGCGGAAGCGTCCGACGCGGCCGAGGCGATAGCGGTTCTCGTCGAAGAACTTCTCTTGGAAGAGCGCCTTGGCCTTGTCAATCTGCGGCGGATTGCCGGGACGGAGACGGCCGTAGATCTTGAGCAGCGCTGCCTCGTGCTCAGTCACACCAGCGAGGAAGTCAAGCTTCTCTTCGGCGAGCGTGTTGAGGATGAGCGGATCGCTCGCGTTGGTGATGACGCGAATCGTGCCAAGGTTGGAGGCCTGGATCGTTGCGACCATGTCGCCGATCGGCGAACCAACGCGGCAGAGCTCTTCGCCCGTGTCGGAGTCGATGACGAGTTCCGCGGCGTAGTGCTCGGGCTTGAGTTTGGTGACCTTGATTTCCTCGACCTCGTAGAAGAGTTCGAGCAACTTGTCGGTCGAGGAGTAGCGCTCATCGAGCGCGCGCAGGAAGGTCGTCGCAGCAAGCTTCGTCGACTGGTCGATGCGCATCGCCAGGACATCTTTCTTGGTGACCTCGAGTTCGATCCAACTGCCGCGCTCAGGAATGATGCGCGCCTGGTGGAGCGGACGGTCGCCGAAGGAGCTGACGATGGAGAAGTCGACGCCTGGCGAGCGGTGGAGCTGGCTGACGATGCAGCGCTCCGCGCCGTTGACGATGAACTCGCCGCCACCCATCATGATCGGGATTTCGCCGAGGTAGATCTCCTCTTCGGCGATTTCGCTGGTGCCTTCGCGCACGAGACGAACGCCCACGCGGAACGGCCGACCGTAGGTCAGGCGAAGTTCGCGGCATTCGTCCGCGGTGTAGCGGGGCTCGTCGAGCTTGTAGTGCTGGTACTCGAGCCGCATCGAGCCGTCGTAGCTCTCGATCGGGAAGACTTCCCGCATCAGAGCCTCGAGGCCGAAGCGGTTGTCGCGCTCGTCGTGACCTTGCTCAAGCTGCAGGAAGCGCTTGTAGGCGTCTGCCTGCACGCGGGTCAGCACTGGCACTGGAAGCGCGTCTCCACGCTTCGAAAAGTCACGAATCACCTTGGAGAAAAGGCTAGATGACATGGACGAGTCCCTAACGAAAGAAACGCCTTGCCGGACGCTCTCCGGCATTGGCGAAGTTATTCAGAGTGTGATCGAGATTGGATCAGCAAGCGCAGCCGAGCCCAAAATGAGGTTGATCACGAATGGCGACACGGTCCCAACTGCTCACACACCGCGCACTCGGGCCGCATGGGATGAATGCGGCCTTTGCGGAGTCGCGGGTCGGACGCTCGAGAAGAGGCAGTGAGTGCCAAAGTTTGGCATTGCCTGTCGTTCGAGCGCCCGAACCCGCGTGAACTCATCCATCAGCGATCACTCGGCAGCGGCGTCTGCGCCGGCAGCCTTGAGTGCGTCGACGACCTTGGTCGCGTCTTCCTTGCTGACATTTTCCTTGACCAGCTTGGGCGCGGAGTCGACGAGAGCCTTGGCCTCGGCGAGTCCGAGGCCCGTAGCCTCGCGGACGGCCTTGATGACATTGATCTTGTTCGGACCAACGGCCTTGAGCATGACATTGAACTCGGTCTTCTCGACGACGGCGGCCGCAGCGGGCGCGGCGACGACGACGGCGCCAGCAGCTGGCTCGATGCCATAGGTCACCTTCATGTACTCAGCGAGGCCCACGGCCTCCTTGATGGTGAGGCTGGCGATCGAATCGCCGAGGGTGCTGATCTTCGCGTCAAAGGTCTTTGTGTCAGACATAGTGTTCTCCGTGGCTTGCGCCACTGTCGTGCCACCGAGAGGTGCCGCAACGCGCGGCATTTCATCCCAACGGGACCAGTCGATGGCGGACTGGATGCGGGTGGATACTTGGTTGTGCAATCGAACAGGCATCGCACTCTGGAGCGCGAAGTCTGTCGGGTGTTAGGCGACTCGTGCGATGGTTTCGCCTGCTTCGAGCTTCTCTTCGATCGTCTTGACGATGCCGAGGATGTTTCGTGCTGGCGACAGCAGGATGGAGACGACCTTGGCTTGGCCTTCTTCGCGGGTTGGGAAGGCGCCGAGCATCTTCACGCCCGCGTCGCCGTCGAAATACTCGCCGTCGAAGATGGCGCCCTTGAGCACGATCTTCTTCTCCGTCTCGGCCGCTTTGACGATCTCGCGCGCGACGAGCACAGCGCTCTCAGGACCTGTCAGCAGCGCTGATGGACCTTGGAGGGCGGTGTGCAGTGCGGAGAGTGGTCCGCCCTTGAAGGTGCGACGGGCCAGGGCGTTCTTGACGACCGTGACGCGAATGCCCTTGGATCCGAGCGAACTGCGCATCGAGGTGGTTGCGCGCGCATCGAGGCCGCGGATTTCCACGACGACGGCGCCGGTGACGCCCTTGAAGCGTGACTCGTACTCCGACGCAATCATGTTCTTGACTGGCTTGCTCATGGTGTTTCCTTGCCGAGTGCGGACTCAGACGGCGATATGAACGCTTGGGCTCATGCACGCGCAGATCACGCACTTCTTGATGTAGGTGCCCTTGGAGGCAGCGGGCTTGATCTTGTTGATGTTGGCGATGAACGCTTCGAGGTTCTCAACGAGGTTCGCATCGGCGAACGAGAGCTTGCCGATGACGCCGTGGACATTTCCACCGTCGTCGTTGCGGTACTCCTGCTTACCGTTGGAATACTCCTTGACCGCGGTGACGACATCAGCCGCGACGGTGCCAGCCTTGGGCGAGGGCATCAGACCCTTAGGGCCGAGGACCTTGCCGAGCTTGGAGACGACGCGCATCATGTCGGGGCTTGCGACCGCGACATCAAAGTCCATCCAACCGCCTTCAATCTTGGCGACGAGGTCTTCTGCGCCTGCTTCGACGGCGCCCGCAGCCTTCGCTGCAGGAGCCTTGTCAGAGTTGCAGAAGCAGATCACGCGCGCGGTCTTACCCGTGCCGTGAGGCAGGCCGATCGAACCACGAATGATCTGGTCAGCTTGCTTGGGATCGATGCCGAGATGCAGCACCACATTGATGGTCTGGTCAAACTTCGGGCTCTTGAACTTGCGCAGCGCAGCGATGGCCGCCGCAGGAGAAACCGCTTCCTTCGAGAAGGCAGCGACATTGGCCTTGCGGCGCTTGGAGAAGCCGCGGGTGGACTTCGTGGTGGTCGTGGTAGTTGCCATGAGTTAGCCCTCCACCGTCACGCCCATCGAGCGCGCAGTGCCGGCGACGACTCGCATCGCGGCGTCGATGTTGCTGGTGTTGAGATCCTTGAGCTTCTCTTGCGCGATCGCCTTGACCTGCGCCTTGCTGATCTTGCCGACCTTCTCGGTGTTCGGGCGGCCCGAACCCTTTTCGATCTTCACCGCCGCAGCGATGAGCACCGAAGTCGGCGAGCTCTTGATCTCGAAGTCGAACGAACGGTCGGAGTAGACCGTGATGACGCAGCCGACCACGCGACCGTTGAGTGCGCGCGTCGCGTCGTTGAACTTCGTAATGAATTGACCGGGATTGACGCCGTTGGCGCCGAGCACAGGACCGATTGGCGGAGCGGGAGTGGCTTTCCCACCCGGCGCCATGATCTTGAATTGCTTCGTGACTTTCTTTGCTGCCATGATCCGTGACCTCCCACCGGACTCACTCACACAGGCACACGCGGCCCATGTTGGTGCGGACCCAGCATCGCTGCGGGGGCCCGGTAGTTCGAGCGGTTTGAAATGTCGAGTCGCGCACTCTAGCGAGGAGGCAAGAATGACGCAAGCCCGTCAACGCGGGAAGGTTTGCGTCGAGTCGTCGCTCCTCGGCTCTGGGTTGTCGCGGCGTTATGAACCCCAGTTCGAGAGGAGCACCGCGAGGTCGCTCGCCCCAACTGATCCATTGCGATCGAAGTCCGCAGGCGTGTTGACGGGGACGGGTCCCCACGAGCCGAGAATCGTCGCAAGGTCAATGGCGCCAACAGTTCCGTCACCGTTGAGGTCGAGCTGCATGACGAGGCCGTTCTTGATGAAGGCCGCCGCAGGAATCACCGCGCGCGCCGTCGACGGGCCCTGCCAACGAACGATTTCGCCCGCGCCGCCGAAGTTCTCAAAGAACTCGACGCGGTAGCGATGGAAGCCCGCCTCGAGGGCGATTTGCCCCGAGCGGTCGACCATGCCGTGCAGGCCGTCGTTGGTCACCACGAGCTGACTGTCGACGAGGAGCCGCGAGCCGTCATCGGACTCGGTCGAGAAGGTCCACAGTCCCGTAGTCGGAATCGAGATGTACCCCTCAAAGACAGCCGCAACAGAATCAGTGCGACCGCTCGTGCTGAAGAGATCGCCCGTCGAAGGGATATCGATGTTGGCCAGCACGCTGCCGCCGTAACTCGTGAGCGTCGTGAAATCAGGCAGGTTCGCGGTGTCTCCCGCTAGCGCGTACCACGAAGCAGGAACGCCTGGTGCCGTTGCGGTGAGATAGGTCTGGTCGTAGATCGGTGCGACCGTGACATAGATCCGCGCCGTCGAGACGACGCCGCTCGGGTCCATCGCCTTGTAGTTGAACGAATCCACTCCGCTGAAAGCACTGGGTGCTGTGTAGCGCAGCACTGGCGGTTCACCCGCGAGCAGCGTGACGGTTCCGCCTGCACCACTCGTGGAATCGAAGCTCTGCAGCGTGAGTGTCGAGCAGTTCACAAACGCGTCGTTGGTGAACGGCGCGATATCGACGGTGCCACCTTCGAGTGTCGAGGCGGCATCATCGACCGCAAACGCACCTTGGTTGTTGCAGCTCACGCCCGCAAGATGACCAGCAATCGAGTTCAGCGAGAAGGGATGGAAGAGCAGCGAGATGTTCGCCATGCCTCCGGGACAACCATGGCAGTAGGACATGATCGTGCCCGTCGACGCGAGCGTGCAATCATTGAGACCGCAACCGTCCGCAGGTGGCGTGTGATCGTGCGTGTGCGGCGCGCCGAAGTTGTGGCCGATCTCGTGAGAGACGACCATCGGTTCCCAGTTGCCGTTGTCGTGATCAATGAGCGGATAGGGAAAACCGTAGCCAATCCCCGAGGAAAGCCCGTATCCGTACTGCTGGTTCGAACAGACCACTGAGAGCCACGCGACGCCGCCACCGAGTCCGCGACCCGCGAGGTAATGGCCGAGATCGCGCTGCACCGATCCCATGTTGGCGTTCCAGTAGCCTTGATACTCAGTGAGTTGCGCGCCCATCTCCGTTTGAATCCAAGGATCGTCGCCCGTCCAGAGTCGAAGGTAGGAAATGGGGATGCGCGCGTTCATGTCGCGCGCGTAGACCTGGCTCGTGGCGCCAAGCAGGAGGATCGCGTACTGCGCAGCAGCAACGGTGTTCCCGCCGAAGGCAGACATGGTGAACTCGGTGTCGGTCTCGACGGCGATGCGAAACTCGCGACATCCTGCGCCACCGGCGACGCCGCCTTCACCACCTCCGTTCGAGCCCGCGTTCCACGCCTCTGCGTTTTCCTTGAGATCCATCGCGCCGCACATCATGCCATCGAGTGGTTGACCAGCGAGCGCCGACTCGTGGGCAATCATCGCGGGGAAGCCAGCGCGCCGCGCAGCATCGCTGCCGCTCGAGAGCCACCAGGACTCTTCGCCGATTTCGATCACACCTGCAACGAGTCCTGCGGCGGCACCTGAACCAAAGCCGACATAGACCCGCGCGTCCTCCATGCCAGCGATCGTTCCCGTGTATGCGTACGGAAGCGCACTCGTGAGCGCGTTGGGCATGGAGGTGCTCACGACGCGGTTCTTCACGACGCGTGCGAGATCCACGGTGAAGTCACTGCTCACCAGTTGCGCGCGCACGAAGTCAACCTGCACGCAGCCATGCCTCGGGAGATCAATGCTGAGGCTCGCAGCAGGGGCGCCAGCGCGCAGCGTGGCAAACTCGTGGGCGTCGAGCGGACGGGCGGCGGAGGTCGTCACTTCCTGCGGAAGTGCTGGGGGAGCGAGGAAGGACAGCGCGGTGCAGGCAAGATGGGCGATGGCGTAGGACGGCATTGGTGAGTGACTTTCCGTTGAGCGCGAGTATGCGTCCAACCACGGCCGATGGTTGCGCGCCTCATGAAAACAATTGAATTCGCCCTTCAGGCGCCCGAATCAGAGCGATCATCGATCGCGAGCATCGCCATGGCTTCGATGCCGTGGACCAGCGCAGCGTCGTTGAAGTCAAAGGTCGGCTGATGGAGGTGAGCGCTTCGCCAGCAGCCATCTTCCACACCTAGGAGGAAGAAGCACGCGGGAATCACTTCGGCGTAGTACGCGAAGTCTTCGCCGCCCATCACGGGAACTTCCATGTGGGCAAGATGCTGCGACGGCAACGCCTCACGAACGATCCGCTCAAACTCGCGCACGCTCGCATCATCGTTGCGGGTGACGGGATAGCCGCGGTGATAGCGGGCCGTTGTGGTGCAGCGGTGGGCGCGGGCGATGTCGGCAGCGATCTCGCAGAGTCGCGACTCGATGTGGCCGCGCGTGGACTCCACCAACGCCCGCGCCGTTCCTTGCAGCGTGGCGGTGGAGCCGATCTGGTTGGTGGCAGTTCCAGCATGGAACATCGTGGTGCTGATCACGCCAGAATCGAGCGGATCGATCTCGCGTGCCACGATGGTCTGCAGCGCAAGCACAATCGCACTCGCAGCCACGATCGGGTCACGCGCCTGATGCGGCCACGCTGCGTGTGCGGCTTGTCCGTGCACGAGGATCTCGTAGCGATCGCTTGAGGCGAAGAGCGCGCCGCGTCGTGTCGAGAGTGTTCCGAGCGCAAGTCCAGGAAAATTGTGCAGTCCATAGATGCGTCGAGCAGCAGGTCCAGCGCGGTGCGCCTTCAACGCACCATCGTCGACCATGCGCTTACCACCTGCGCCACCTTCTTCGGCGGGTTGGAAGAGAAATCGCACGGCGTTGGGAAGCGCGCGCTCCTGCGAGAGCCGCTTGAGCACGCGTGCAGCGCCGAGGAGAATCGCGGTGTGTCCATCGTGTCCGCAGGCGTGCATGCGTCCGACCGTGCGCGATCGCCAGGCGCAGTCGTTCTCTTCGACGATGGGAAGTCCATCGATGTCGGCGCGCAACGCGACACAATCCGCACTGTCGCCATCAAGGAATGCCAGAGTTCCAGTTCCGCCGGCGAGTCCGTCGGCGTGCGCGATGCCTGCATCGTCGAGTTCGGCGCGGATGCGTGCGGAAGTCTTGAGCTCTTCGTAGCAGACCTCAGGATGCGTGTGCAGATCGCGCCGCACGGCACGCGCACGCGTGGCCTCTTCGGCTGCGAGTGCGCCGATGCGCTTGGAGAGGTCTGCAGATTGTGTCGTCATGCGCAAGCGATGGTAACGGCTCGGCGCGAGGCTGAAGGGCGCCTACTTGCGCAGTTGCGCGAGGCCTGTGGACTCACGCCCTGCGTTCACTAAGGCAAATGCATGTCGCTCATGACGGATGAGTCGAGTCAATTGGCTCATGGTGATGCCGAGAATCCCCGCAGCGCCCGCCACGTCGTAGCGACGCGCCGTCACCACATCCATCGCTTCCGCCAACAGCGCGGGATAGTCGGGGTTCTCAGGATTGACGGGGAGTTTCTCCCCTTGTCGACGCTGCTTCCAGAGTTCGCTTGGCTTGTGTCCATCGCGGCTCGTGACGGTGCGCACCTTGCAGGCGAGCTTCAAGCGAAGACGAAAGACCGCGACATGTCGATTCTGTGATTGACTCCGTCGCTCGGTCGCGTGGGTCTCGATCTCGGTTGGAACATGTTGGATCCACACCGCGGTATCGACCCTGTTTCGATGCTGTCCGCCAGGTCCTGACACGCGGCCGGTCTCGAAGACGCATTGGGCAAGAAACTCCGAATCCTCAAGGGTCGAGGGATGCGGTCCCTTGATCATGATCGCGCGCTCGTCGATGTGTGGGGGCTTGTAGGCCATGGGTCGGTGGCACTCTCTACCATGACCAACGATGAAATGCATCCTCGGCATCGAAAGTTCCTGCGATGAGACGGCCGCGTCCGTCGTCGACGATCGATTGCGGGTGCGCTCGAGCGTGGTGGCCTCCCAGGACGAGTTGCACGCAGCCTATGGAGGCGTCGTCCCCGAAATTGCCAGCCGCGCGCATCTTGAGCGGATCGTCCCTGTGATGCAGAAGGCGGTCGACGACGCGGGATTGCGGCTCGATGATCTTGCCGCGATTGCGGTCGGAGTGCGTCCAGGACTCATCGGCAGTCTCTTGGTCGGCGTGAGCGCCGCCAAGGGACTGGCGTGGGCTCGCATGCTGCCGTTCTACGGTGTGGATCATGTCGCGGCGCATCTCTTTGCGGGGTTGCTCAGGACGAGTGATGCGGCGGATGAGCCAATGCGACCAGAGTTTCCCGCGCTTGGGCTTGTCGTGAGCGGGGGACACACGAGTCTCTTTCAGATCGAAGGTGTGTTGGAATGTGCACTCTTAGGGCGCACCATCGACGACGCGGTTGGTGAAGCGCTCGACAAGGCGGCACATCTCCTTGGACTTCCGCACCCAGGAGGTCCAAACCTCGAGCGTTGTGCGATGGGCGGCGACGCACAGGCGTTGCGCTTCACCAGTCCGCGATTGCCCAGCGCGCTTGATTTCTCGCTCTCGGGGCTCAAGACGAAACTGCTGTACGAGGTTCGAGGCGTGCCGCAGGGTCGCGGCGCGCAGTCGGTCTTTCCGCGCGCATCGAGCGATCTCGATGAGTCGCGTCGTCGCGATCTCGCCGCGAGCTTTCAACACGCCGCATTTGCGCAGGTCCTCGAGCGACTCACGACAGCCCACGACGCGATGAGCGAGAAATCTGCACCCGCACGCACGCTGTTTGTCGGCGGAGGCGTCGTGGCCAACGCAACACTTCGAGCACTGCTGACGCAGTGGTGTAGTTCGCGCGGGCTTTCGCTCGTCGTTCCTGAGCAACGCTACTGCGTCGACAACGCCGCGATGATCGCGGGGCTCGCGCAACTGCGACGGCTCGCAGGTGATCAGGGTGACGACCTTTCGACCCCCACGGAGCCCGTCTCTCTCTTCGCCCGCGGTCGCAAGCCAACGCGCGTACAGTGACGACTCATGAACACCAACACGCGCGAAGGCATCGGTGTGCAGGCGGAACCCGCGATTCTCGTGGGTGTTCGACTGCCGCGATCGCGCATGGATCACGAGGCGCCGCTCGGCGAACTTGCGGCGTTGGCTGAAACCGCTGGTGCGAAGGTCGTCGGAGAACTCCTGCAGAATCGCGTGGCTCCTGAGGGCAGGACCTACATCGGCAAAGGCAAGGTCACAGAGCTTGTCGCGATGACCGCGGAACTTGGCGCGCGCGTGGTCATCTTTGACAACGAACTCTCGCCGTCGCAGATCCGAGCGCTCGAAGAAGAGCTCAAGGTCAAAGTCATTGATCGCAGCGAACTGATCCTCGACATCTTTGCCAATCGTGCCACGACCCGCGAGGCGCAGTTGCAGGTGGAGATCGCGCAATTGCAGTACACCGCGCCAAGACTTCGTGCCATGTGGTCGCACCTCGGGCAGGTCACGGGCGGAGCTCCCGTCGGCGTTGGAACCCGCGGGCCTGGCGAGCAGCAACTCGAAGTCGATCGCCGCATCGTGGCGCGCAAGCTCGTCTCGCTGCGTCGTGAGCTCGATGAAGTGCAGGTGCGCAAGGCACGCGAAGTCGAGGTGCGCCGCGCCGAGCACTTCACGGTGGGAATCGTTGGCTACACCAACGCGGGCAAGAGCACACTGTTCAACGCGCTGACTTCGGGTGGCGCCTATGTCGCGGACAAGCTCTTCGCGACGCTGATGACCCGCGTCGAACGCTGGAGCATTGGCGGCGCGAATGGGGTGTTGCTCTCGGACACGGTTGGATTCGTGCGCGATCTTCCGCACCATTTGGTCGCGAGCTTTCGCGCGACCTTAGAAGATGCGATTCACGCACACGCGTTGGTGATCGTGCTCGACGCGAGTGATCGCGAGGCGCCGAGCCAGCTCGAGACGGTGCGCGGCGTGCTCGAGGAAGTCGGTGCCAACACGCAGCCGCATCTGTTGCTCCTGAACAAGATCGACCGCATTGCCTCACTGCCATTCGATGCGCGACAGTCGCTGCGCACGCTTGCCGAGTGGGAAGAGCGCGAGCCTGGTGCCATTCCCATCAGCGCCGTCACTGGCGAAGGTCTTGAGGCGTTGCGCGAGCGCGTTCGCGCCTTGGTGACGGGTGGCCCGCGTCGGCGTTCCATCCGAATTCCCATCTCCAACGCGCGCCTCATCGATGCCATCGAGAAGCGTTGCGCGGTGCTTGACCGTCGATACACCGAAGACGAGGCCGAGCTCATCGTTGAGATCGGCGACAAGCAGATCGAAGCGCTGCTTCCGCTTGGTGAACGCTTCCTCGTTGACGGCGCGGATCCGCGTCCTCAGCGCGCAGCGTGGGGCGTGTCGGGAATCCGTCGGCGCGCGCCGCATTTGCAGGACAGTGATGCTGCGCGTGTCGAAACCGACGACTCTGACGAGTGACGGATAGCAGTCAGGATGGATTAGGCGAAGATCTCGCGCGCCAAGTGCACCGCGCGAGGTGCACTTGATCTTGCAGTCGATTCGCGCAGGAACAAGAGCGGTCCGCTGCCCGCCGCGAGCGTCCAGTAGACCGCGAGTCTCGATTGATTGCGCTTGGTGCCCGCCCAGAAACCGTCGCCACCGCGTCCGTAGGCAACGAGCGCACCCGAGCGAGGTCGCTTGTCCCACCGTTCGATGTGCGAACCGAGGAGCGCCGTGGCAAACGGCTCGAAGCCACCAGAGGTCCCGCAGACCACGATGAGGTTCTCGTTGCGCGGCATGAACTGTGCGAAGGCTTTGCGAAGCGTTGCTTGGAAGCGCGGCACATGATCGTCGAAGCTCGCCGAGAGATCCGCCACGACTTCGACGCGCGACGCGGTTGAGGGCGCTACGACCCGCACTCGAGCCAGCGCACGCTCATCTTGATCGCGCAGCGTCAGTTCATCTCCGACCGACGCTTGACCGACAAACTCCGCTGCTTCGTCAAGCGCGGTGTGCAGCGACTTCCCGCGCAGCGTCGTCGCGCACGAGAGCGCCACCACCAAGCCGCGTTCGATTTGCTCGAGCGCACGCCATGCTGTGGGGATGACAGCGGGCGCATCCCGAAGCGTCATCTGTGGTGCGCGCTTCACATGCACGCAAAGCGTCACGCCATGGCGTTGCGCACGGAAGTCCACATGCCGACCCGACGGCGTGCGCACTTCATGTTCGATGGTGCATCCCGCGTCGAGGAGGCGCGCCGCGACGAGGACCTCCGCCGCGAGACAGCGCGCGCGATCGAGTTCACTGGCCGTACATCCGCGCAGGCCAAGGCGTGCGCGGTGCTCCGAGAGGTCGCGGCGAAATCGCTTCCACAGTCGCGCGTCTGCGCGTGCTCCCCAACGCTCTTGTCCACGGGTGGCCTGGCGCGCGAGCTCTGCCAAGAGCGTCCTGAGAAGGGTTCGGTCATCGACGCGGCGAAGCATCCTTGGTTTATCGGCTTTCCGTCCGCGCCCTGCAAGCGCGTGCATGCCGCATGGCGCGTGTCCTGCGGGTTGCGCGGGGACCGCTGCAGAGGGATCTCGATTTTCCAACGCCTCCGCGAACACGCGGCGCGGGTCTCGTCGACACACCCTTGCAAGGAGACACGCAATGCGTATTGGCGAGATGCTCATCCGAATGGGAGTCCTAGACCGCGCGCAAGTCGAGTGCATTCTCGATGAGCAGCAGTCCAACAACGAGGCATTCGGTGCGATCGCCGAGCGCATGTACGGCATTGCTCCTGACACGATCGAGCGCGCTTGGATCGAGCAGACCCAAGAACGCGCGACCATCTTTGATCCTGAGCGGGGCGTCGATGACGACGCTCGGGAACTGGTCATCCGACGACAGGCGTGGCAGTTCGGCATCGTGCCTCTGCGGCTCGATGACGGCTATCTGATCGCAGCGACGAGCCGGAAGCAGCTCCCGCGCGCGGTCCGATTTGCCACGCGTGTCCTCGGAATGCCCGTGCAGTTTGAGATCGCCGACGACACCGAGTTGTCCCAGCTGCTCGCGCACCAGTATCCGATTCGCGGAATGGACAAGAGCATCTTTGATGGCACAGCGTTCGCGACGCTCTTCTCGCGGAAAGCAGCGTGACGCCACGCTCGAGGATGGCGCCTGTGGAGGTCCGCCTCACGGCGCGCTTGCGCGGCGCTTGACACCTTCACCCGTTGCGCTACTCTTCCGCTCCCGCGTTGACGCGGTGAGCCAACTTAGCTCAGTTGGTAGAGCACCGCATTGAAAATGCGGCTGTCCCCGGTTCAAGTCCGGGAGTTGGCATGGTTTGCTGGTTCGACGCGCGTGATCTTCGCGCGAGCGAACACCGTCATCCTCGAGGCCCACCAATCAGATGGTGGGCCTTGTCGTTGGTGGGCTGTGCTTCTGGGCGTGTGAGAGCGTTGCACGCATCATCACGCGATGCGATCGACGGGTGCGGCAACCAAACAGCGGACAGTTACGCGAGTTGCTCACCGACGAGTCGAAGCGGAATTGGCCGGCCAAGGTGCTCGCGACGAATCTCGAGGCGACCTGCTGCGCGTTCGGACTCAAGGCGACTGAGCAACTGCTCGACAAGCCAAAGTCGAATCGGACGCGAGCCGTCGTAGGCGACGAGTCCGCCGCAACCCTCGCGGGACTCTCGCTCGAGTTGCATCCAGTACCGGCGCGTCCATGTGAGCGCGAGCGTCTCAGGAAGTCGAGAGAACGCGGCGCGAGTCATCGCTGGCTCGGCGAAGACCCAAAGTTCATTCCACGCGTTGGCGCGGCCGAGGCAGCACGCAGTGGCGACGGCAAGGTCGGCCACGCACTGCACGGGCTTGAGCAAGTTCTGTCCGACGATGCGCGGCTGCGCATGCAGGTACGCGAGGTTGGCGATGTCCTCGCCGCTGACGCGATACCTCGCGGCGAGCGGACCTGCGTCGCGAAAGAACGAGCGCAAGAGGCGCGAGCGGTGTTCTTCCCACGAGCTCGAAAGTGATTCGTTCGCACGCAACTCAGCAGCGCGTCGTGCGAGAAGCTTGGCGGATGGTTTGGCGCATGGTTTGGCGCATGGTTTGGCGCATGGCTTCGGCGCGGAAGCCTTGTTTTGCGAGGATTGCGAAGGATCGACAGCAGCGCAGTGGTGTGGCGCGTGTGGCTCATCGTGTCCAAGGTCGCTCATCAATCGTGTCCTCGTGCACCCATGCGGGTGGTCGTCGCAATGTAGCGATGCACGAACCGACAGCGACCGACTCGCACGGAAAAACATTTTTTCCTCGCGACCTTCTCAGACCTCTTCGATCGCGATGGTTCCAAGAAGCGAAGGGCGCAAATCGCGGAGTGCTCCAAACTTTTCGCGCCACGCAGCAAGTGCTGAGCGATCAAACTGGAGCGTCACACATTGTTCGGTCGCTGTTGCTTCCGCAAGTCTCGCTCCCATCACATCGATCGCGACGGAGCCGCCTGCATATTCGTTCGATGGATCGCGTCCACAACGGTTCGCAGCGATAATGCAGGCTTGGTTTTCGATCGCACGCGCTACGAGCAGTGCTCGCCAGTGTTCATGCCGCGCCATGGGCCACGAGGAACTGACCGTGAAGAGTTCAGCACCCGCACGCACGGCGAGTCGCCACAACTCAGGGAAGCGCAAGTCGTAGCAGACGAGTGGACAGACCTTTGCGACTCCAACATCGATGATGCACAGTGCGTCGCCCGCGAGAAAGCTCGCCTGCTCACTCGGGAAGAGGAAGTTCTTTCTGTAGATCGACTTGACCGCTCCATCAGGAGCGATCACTGCAGCGCTGTTGGAGTATCGGCCGTCACCACGCGGCTCCGCGATGCCCGCTTGCAGCCAAATGCGGCGCGCGCGGGCGATCGAACTGAGCCAATCGATAGAGTTCTCAGCCTTCGCCAACGCAGCGAGGTCGGTAGTCCAACCCGTGAGGCACATCTCAGGCAGCACGATGAAGTCGCCTGGCGCGAATCCGCTGGCATCGATGGCGCCCTCGATCCGCCGCTGATTCTCTTCCACATCGTGCCAAACTGGACTGAGCTGGATCGCATGAAAGCGCATCACGGCAGCGTAACGCCTTCATTTCTCCAAGGGTCGAACAAGTGAACTCGCGCGCATCGCGCCACACGGCGCCGCATCGCTCAAACACGGCGATGCGAAGAATGCAGCCGCTTCAGCGGCCGCACGACAGTCGCATCGCTCAAACACGGCGATGCGAAGAGTGCAGCCGCTTCAGCGGCCGCACGGCAGTCGCATCGCTCAAACACGGCGATGCGAAGAGTGCAGCCGCTTCAGCGGCCGCACGACAGTCGCATCGCTCAAATCAAGGGAGACCAACGGGGATCGAACCCGCGACAGCCGAAACCACAATCCGGTGCTCTACCAACTGAGCTATGGCCTCCGTGAAGCGCGGAATCTAGCAGAAGTGGGGGTGAATGGTCAACGCCTCGGATGCGCGGTGTAGCCAAAGGGTTTGCTACGATCCGCGTTTCCATTTGGCCTTGAGCGCGTCTGGTCCGTTGACCAGGAAGGCGCTCTCACCATTCGACTGCGTCACACGAGATTCCACCGTCATGGCACTCACCACGCTCCCGGTTCAGTTCGGTTCTGCAAAGCTCCACGCAAACCTCTCCGTCGCCTCGCTTGTTGAACTCGCACTTGCGCGCAACGAAGGACAGCTCGCCGCCAACGGCGCTCTGCAATGCGACACAGGTGAGCGCACGGGTCGTAGCCCCGACGACAAGTTCCTCGAAGACACCGCGGGCATCCACGGCAACATCAATTGGGGCAAGGTCAACCAGCCTGTCTCTCCCGAGAACTTCGAGAAGCTCAAGGCTGCGGCGCTTGCGCACCTGAACTCGAAGTCCGATGTCTTCCGTTTCGACGGCTATGCAGGCGCCGATCCGAAGTTCCGCCTCAAGGTCAGCGTCTTCACCGAGAAGGCGTGGCACTCGCTCTTTGCCAAGACGCTCTTCATCAATGTTCCAGATGGGCAAATGGCTTCGTTCAAGGCGGACTGGACCATCATCAACGCCTGCGGCATGAAGATCACCAACCCCGCGGAGTTCGGCCTCAAGACTCACATCGGGATTGTCCAGAGCCTCGAGAAGAAGACCGTCGTCATCGTCGGCAGCGAGTACGCGGGCGAGATGAAGAAGTCGATCTTCTACGCCATGAACTACGACCTGCCTGACATGGGCGTCTTTCCCATGCACTGCTCGTGCAATGTGGATCGCAAGGATCCCGCGTCGGTCGCGCTCTTCTTTGGACTTTCGGGAACAGGCAAGACCACGCTCTCGGCGGATCCGAACCGCGACCTCGTCGGTGACGACGAGCACGGCTGGTCGGAGGCAGGCGTCTTCAACATCGAGGGTGGCTGCTACGCCAAGTGCATCAAGCTCTCGAAGGAAGGCGAGCCTGAGATTTGGAACGCGATCCGCTTCGGCTCAGTGCTTGAGAATGTCGTGATGGATCCTGTGACGCGCGTGCCCGACTACGACAGCGCCAAGAAGGCAGAGAACACCCGCGTCACATACCCCGTCCACTACATCGCCAACGCGAAGATCCCGTCCGTGGCGGGACATCCCAAGAATGTCGTCTTCCTCTCGGCCGACGCGTTTGGCGTCTTGCCGCCCGTCTCGAAGCTTTCGCCTGAACAGGCGATGTACTACTTCCTCAACGGCTACACCTCGAAGCTCGCGGGAACTGAAGCGGGCGTGAAGGAGCCGCAGCCGAACTTCTCGCCGTGCTTTGGCGGCCCGTTCCTTCCGCGTCCACCGATGGTCTACGCGGAGATGCTCGCGGATCGCATTCGCAAGCATGGCGCGAATGTCTGGCTGTTGAACACTGGTTGGACGGGTGGACCGTACGGCGTCGGCCACCGCTTCAAACTTTCCTACACCCGCACTTTCGTGACCCGTATTCTCGACGGATCGCTCGCGAAGTGCGGGTTTGAAACGCATCCGATCTTCGGGCTCTCGATGCCGACGAGCGTTGAGGGAGTTCCGAGCGAGGTGCTCAATCCGCGCAACACTTGGGCTGACAAGAGTGCCTACGACAGCAAGGCCACCGATCTGGCCAAGAAGTTCCGCGAGAACGAGACCAAGTTCAAGATGACCGCCGCGGTCATCGCCGCTGGTCCCCGCGTGTGAATCGCCGAGCGTGACGAAACGACGAGTGCGAGCAAGGACTTCACGATGGCGATTCATTACTTCCAACTTGATGCCCACGGCACTCCCTGCAATCTCGGGCGCACGCTTCGTGCGTTTGGTCAGGCAATCAAGTTGATCGATGTCCACGACGCGGCATCGCTTCCGCTTGACCTCGATGAAGTGCACGGCGTGATCGTGGATGGTGGGGGCGCGTCACTCACCGCCTCAAGTGGCACGGTTGAGGCGTTTGTTCGTGCAGCGGCCGCAGCGGAGATTCCCATCCTGGCCATTGGTTCGGGCGCGCGACTTGCGGCTCGCGCGCTTGGTGGCGAAGTGAGCCCGTGCTCCGAGCGCGGACTGGTCACGGCGACACTGAACGCGGTCGGTCGCGAAGAGCCGCTCTTTGCGGGTCAACGCTGGACGAGTGAGCAAGCGGTGTGGAACGATGAGTGCGTCAGCAAACTCCCTGACGGCGCCAAGGTCTTTGGCTCGACGCCTGGGGCGAAGTTCGCAGCGTGGGGGCTCGGACCTTGGGTCGTGGCGCTGGATTGGCACTTCGAGTGGGACGCGAAAGAGATCGCAGAATGTGCGCAAGGTCGCGGCGCGGTCTCTTCTTCGTCGGTCGTCTCGATTGAGCGCCTCGGTGCGCTGCTCGCGGAACGCGTCAGCATGGTGCTCATGCCGGTTGATCGTGTCTGCACGGGTCGCGCGCGCGACATCCGACACTAACTCGTCACGCGGACTTTCAGACCTTGATGCGTGCGCTCAGGCGTGTACGGTCGTGCGGCTTGGCTTGAGTGCCACGCTGCGCGCGGTCTGCACAATCGTTGCGACATCGATGCCCGCTTCGGCGAGCTGCTCTTTGCGCTCGCCTTGGTAAATCCACCGATCAGGCAAGGCGAGTCGGGTGATGCCGCGGGAGTCGACTTGGCGCTGGTTGCATGCCTCGAGCAAGCAGGCCCCGAAGCCGCCACGAATCGAGTGATCTTCAATGGTCACGATCGGCAGGCCGCGCGCCACGAGACTCTCGACGAGCTCGATATCGACGGGCTTGGCAAATCGCGCGTCGTAGACCTCTGCCTCGATGCCTTCCAACTGGAGCAGTCGAGCTGCTTCCGCCGCGTCAATCGCGCTCGTGCCGTAGCCGAGCAACGCGACGCGCGCATCAGGATGCACCACCAGCGCCCGCGCCTTTCCAAGCACAAACGGTGGGCAGACGGTGTCGTGGAACAGCGCGCTCACGCCATCGCGCGGATAGCGCACCGCCGAAAGTCCCGCGTCGTAGCCCGCCATGAAGGTGACACTCGCTTGCAAACTCGCCTCATCCATCGGAGCGAGCAGGCAGGAGTTCGGCAGTGTCGCGAGCAAGGCGATGTCGCAGAAGCCGTGGTGCACCGCGCCGTCGCCACCAACGAGTCCCGCGCGGTCGAGGCAGAGACGCACGGGCAGTCCTTGGAGCGCCACTTCCTGGAAAGCCTGATCAAACGCGCGCTGCAGGAAGGTCGAGTAGACAACAAGGAACGGCTTCCAACCCGACTTGGCCATGCCCGCCATCATGTCGAGCGCGTGGCTCTCGCAAATACCTGTATCGAAAACGCGATCGGGGAACTTCGCCAGTGCTTTGGTGACGCCCGTACCGTCCGGCATCGCAGCGGTGCACGCGACCACCTTGGGGTCACTCGACATCAGGTCAAACAGCGCATCGCCGAAGGCACTCGTGAAACTCCGCGCACCCTTCTTGAGCTCGACGCGACATCCTTCGCTAATCAGCTCTTCACCTTCGTCGTTCATCATCGAGGTCGGCGCACTGGTCACCACCTTGAACGGGCTTGGTGAGTGAAAGGTGGTCGAATCGCCCTCGGCGAACTTGAACCCCTTGCCCTTCACC
Organism: Planctomycetaceae bacterium; assembly: GCA_947490615.1. Taxonomy (GTDB): domain Bacteria; phylum Planctomycetota; class Phycisphaerae; order Phycisphaerales; family SM1A02; genus QWPT01. Next base: position 108,729 of record CANLHK010000002.1, read on the forward strand.
GTCTTGACATGAAGCACCATCGGGCGATCGAAGTGCTTCGCTTCGTTCAGCACATCGATGAGCGTCGGGAGATCGTGCCCATCAATGGGGCCAACGGTGACAAGGCCGAAGTGCTCGAACCACGCGCCTTCGCTCACGCAAGTCTTCGACATCTCGCCGAGCTTGTGATAGACCTCGGCCATCGTCTTACCGCCTGGCATGACCTTCGAGAGTCCTTTGGCGGCCTTCTTGAACTCGCCGTAGGTGTGGGAGAGGCGCAAGCGATCGAAGTAGGCCGCCATCGCGCCTTGAGGCTTGGCGATCGACATGCCGTTGTCGTTGAGGATCACGAGGAACTGACGCTTCAGCGTTCCAGCGTTGTTGAGGCCTTCCATCGCGACGCCGTTCACGATCGACGCATCACCGATGATGGAAACCACGCGACGACCTTCTTGAGTGGTCTCGCTGTAGCCCTCGCCGTTCAGCGTGTCGCCACGCGCCATGCCAACGGCGGTCGAGATCGCGGTGCCAGCGTGGCCAACCGAAAAGAGGTCGTAGGGGCTCTCGCGTGGTTCAGGAAAGCCCGACATCCCGCCGCGCTGGCGCAACTTGGCCAGGAGCGGATAGCGACCCGTGAGCAACTTGTGCGGATAGCACTGATGACCGACATCAAAGAGCAGTCGATCGTGGGAGAAATCAAACACGCGATGCATCGCGATGGTGAGTTCCACGACACCGAGGTTTGGAGCAAGGTGCCCACCTGACCGCGCGACCTGCTCACAGATCGCGGCGCGCATTTCTGCGGCGAGCTCCGCAAGTCCCTCCATCGAGAGGTGGCGAACGAGGTCGGGCGAGGAGAGGGTCGGCAGGATCTTCTGGGTCACATTCGAATCCATTGGCGCAACGCAGACGGAAGCGACAGCCTGCATGTTCGCGACAGCAACGGTGATGGTATCGACGCGCACCAAACATCCTGTCGTTGGCGGGAGCGAATCGTGGTTTTCGGTCCTGCGAGCGCGAGCGCGTTTTGGTTACGAGGTCCGTGTCGAGAGGAATTCGACGAGCCCGCTGAGGCGATCACCCCTTGGACCAAGCGGAGCGAGGAGTTCGAGCGCGCGCGAGCGAAGCCGTTCGACTTCGCGACGGCTCCCCTCAAGGCCGTGGATGGCGGGGTAGGTCATCTTGCCCGCCTCACGGTCCTTCCCTGTGGCTTTTCCTGCGGTTTCGGCGGTTTGGGTCGCGTCGATGAGGTCGTCGACAATCTGGAACATCAACCCAATCGTGGCGCCAAACTCGGAGAGCTCTTCGACCACGATCTCGTTGGCGTCCGCAGCCAATGCGCCCATCGTGCAGCAGCATTCCAAGAGCGCGCCCGTCTTGTTCTGGTGGACCAACGCTACGCGCGCGGCGTCGTCGAGCTGTGCAGGGAACTCCCGCACGGTGTCGTACACCTGCCCAGCGATCATGCGCACGGTGGCGCCGAGGAGAGAGCGTTGAATCAGCGGTGCGTTGCGCGCGCACTGTCCGGCACTCAACGGCGCCAACGCGAGGAGGCAATCTCCAGCAAGAATCGCCATGGCCTCTCCAAACGCGACATGACAGGTCGGTTGTCCGCGTCGCAGCGCGTCGTTGTCGAGCGCGGGTAGATCATCGTGGACCAAACTAAACGCGTGCACGAGTTCAATCGCCACGGCTGCAGGCATCGCGTCGGTTTCCGTGCCTCCAGCGGCGTGGGCGCTCTCGAGCACGAGGAGTGGCCTGAGCCGCTTCCCGCCCGCCATCACGGCGTGGGTACAGGCTGCGCGAAGATTCTCTGGAAGCGGCTGGGCCTCGAGGAAGGCAGCGAGCGCCCGCTCAACGGCTGCGTGGAGCCGCGCATCAAGTGGAACGGTCGGGGAGTTTGGCTTCGCGGGAGTCGCGCCCATCACGCGCCGAATGTACCGCAATCACGGCAACGGCCCGCTGGGGTAGGATGAATCGAATGCAGGGCATCTGGGACTTCTTCACGGTCATGGAACGCGGCGGGCCAATCATGTGGCCGCTCTTGGGTATCAGTGTCGTGGCGGTTGCCGTCACGCTCGAGCGCACCTGGTTCTGGTTCAATCTGCACTCGGCACGAGAGACGCTGCGCTACCGGCAATTGCTTGCGGCTTTTCGCAACGGCGATCGCTCCAAGGCCGAGAGTCTGCTGCGCAATCCTGGTGGTGTGTACGACCAACTGGCGCGCCGCATGTTGGAAGATGGACCCGACGACGCGACGGCGCTTGAGCAGGTCGAAGAACTTCGTGCGCAGACCGAGCGGTTCTCCACTGTGCTGTCGACCATCGTCACAGCCTGCCCGATGCTTGGCATCTTGGGAACGGTGAGCGGAATCATCCAATCGTTTGAGTTGCTCGGCGGGAAGCAGACCATCATCGACCCCAATGATGTTTCGGGCGGCATCGGTGAAGCGCTCATCTCCACCGCGGGCGGACTCGTCATCGCACTCGCCGCGCTCTTCCCCTACATGGTGTTTCGAGTGCAATCCGAGCGCGCGCTCGGCAGATTTGAAGCCATGGTCAGCGCCGCCAAGCAGGGGCTTGGGCCTACGCGCAACTGGTCGGTTCGAAAATGAGCCGCGCGTGCGGCGCACTGCTCACTGCTGCGGCAGTTCTCTTGGGCGCCAGTCTCTTGGGCGCCAGCGCGCGCGCTTCATCGGTTGAAGATCGGCCGTCCCCGTTCGTGCGGAGCTCATCGCGCGACGGCTTCACAAGCCTCGAGACGCGCTCGTTGACCTATCGGCGAAGCGACGGAACAGGAGCGTTGGTCACACTCGTTGGAGTTGTCCACATCGGCGACGAGTCGTACTACGACCAGCTGGTATCGCTGCTCGACACACATGAACTCGTGCTCTACGAGAGCGTGCTTCCGCGCGGCGCGTTCGGCGCTTCTGGTGTCGACGACGCTGCGCGACAACGCAGCACGCAGGACTCGATGCTCTTTGTGCGCAGTGTGCTGGCGAATCATGTTCGAGTCACCGGTGCGCTTCCTGAGTCGTTGGGAGCGCTTCGCGCTTTTTCGGCGAGCAAGGACTCGCGCACCGCGCGCTCGCTGGACCTTGCCTCGGTCGATGGTTGGGGTGCGTCGCTTGCGTATGAACGCGCGGGTCCGATGGCGTATCGCTTGGTGTCGCTCGGTTCCGACGGGAGGAGCGGAGGTCGAGATCACGCGATGGACCTTGTCCTTCAGAGCTTCCCCGCGTCGGATGAACTCGAGTTTGGCGAGCCGAAGGATTCCGCGGCGAAGGACCGTCGACGCGATCTGTACAGCGAACTCGCTGAGGCTCTCGACACAGGATTGCAGGTGCGCACCATCAACTACGACCGTGCCACATGGGTTCCTGCGGATCTTCCGATCGAAGAGTTGCTCGATCGACTCTGGGCGCGCGGCGAGCGAAGTTCCACGCTCGAGTTCCTTTCGCGTGAAGATGGATTCCAACAGGGGATGATCCGATTCCTCCTCTCGTTGGTCTCGAAGTCTCCCTCGTTCAAGAAACTGGTGATTGAAGCGCTCGGGAGTAGCGGTGCAGCGTCTGGTCGCGGCGGCAAGTCGATGGGTCTTGGCTCGGTTGATCAGCGCTTGATTCTCACCGAGCGCAACGACGCGGTGCTCGACCAACTTCGCATGCGTTTGCAGGCGCCCAACGCGCCACACTCCATTGCCATCTTCTACGGCGCGGCGCACATGGCGGAGTTCGAAGCGTCACTGCGCGCCGAGCTCAAGCTCATCCCTGGCGCGGCGGCGACGGACTCGCACTGGTTCTGTGCGATGGCGGCCGAAGAATGGAGTGCCAAGAAGATCCGCGCGCGCATCACGGCGCTCGAAGCGGAGCGCGCCAAGGGCATCGCTGCCGATCCACTCGGTGCGTATCCCGCGTGTGAACGGATCGAGTCGCTTATCGCGCAGCTGCAGGCGCGGCTTGCGCGGTTGGATTCCCCGCCGCCACATCCTCAGGGTGGGAAAAGTTGATCGTGTCGGAGGAGTAGCTGGCGTTGTTCATCCAGCGCGTTTGATCCATCAGGTCGCGCAGTCCCAACGAAGAGGTCGCGAGGTCCGCGCGAACAGTCGGCACGGTGTTCTTGATGCGCCGAAGCGGAACGCACTCGCTCACGAACACATCCATGCCTGCACCACCTTGGGTGAGGAACGCACCCGTCGCAGTGCGCGGTTGTTCGGTGCGCACAGTCGAGGCGAACAACTGGCCAAGATGCGCAGTCCACGGGGCGTCGTTCGATGAAGCTGCAGACGCGGTGGTCATGAGCTCCATGTTCGCGCCGTCGCTCGAGGACCAGATCGCGGTCATGCCAAGACGATGGGGAACGATCCACGCTGCGCCGCGCGCGAGCTCATCGGGATTCTTGCTGAAGCCCGGCTGCGCAGCGAAACTCGACGCAAACACGATCATGTCGCTCGGGCGCTGGATTTGTCCGAGCGAGCGCGCGACCATTTCCTGGTTCGGCACCAGCGTTCCGGACGAGCTGTAGTAGCCCGTCGCGCGGAAGCGCATTCGTGGCGCGCCGCCCACCGTGGTCCACCAGCCGCCGAGGTAATTCGCGTTGTAGCCAAAGGCGGGATTCGCGGCGATCTCTGCGTTGGGGATCAGGCTCGTCTGCTCATAGTCCGCGAGGTAGTCGTACATGATCGATCGATCATGATCGAGAAACGGCAGCAGACGGAATGGATAGGTGCGCGCAAACTCAGGCGCAACGCGATCGCCGGAGCGATCGCGAGTCTTGATCTTGAGCGAGGCCTGCGCGTCGTCATCGACATAGCCGAGCATGACACAATCGTCGTTCTGATTCGCGTATTGGGTCCATGCGGTGGCGACCTGCTTGAGATTGCTCAAGGCCTTGGTCTGTCGTGCGGTCTTACCCGCTTGGACGATGCCCACGGCGACGACCGACAGCAAGATCCCGATGATGCTGATCACCACGAGCAACTCGACGATGGTGAAGCCGCGTCGCCGACCCTGAAGGATCGCTTCAGGCGCGGCAGAGCGAGCGATGGTGGGGCGGAATGCAGGGAAGCGCCGACGAAGCATGCGGAATCTCCAGGTCCCGCGGGGCGGGTCAGTCGCACTATACGGACTCGACCGCACGCTGGAGGCAATCGGCTGCCGCGCGCCGACCAAAGCGTTTGGACAGTTGCGAGGTCGCGTGGAGTCGGCGGAAGTTCCGCTGCCCGTCGCGTGCAGGACTGGTCTTCAGAAATGCCTCGGAAGCCCGCGAGTTCAGACGGGAAGCGGTGTCGGCGGCAAGGTCGAGTAGGGAGCTTCGCCGCGGAGACGACGAGCGATGTCGGCCATGAGGCGGACATCTTCAAATGCGTGGAGGTGCGCCCATTCGCCGTTGGGTGTGGGAAGCCACCAAAGCGGCGCGTCATTGGGCGCAGCGAATTCTTCTCCCACGGTGATGTCGTCGAGACGCGTGTAGCAGCAGAGCTCGTAGTCGCGAGACGCACTTCGGAGGCGATGCAGAAAATCGGAGGTTGGCTTCATCTCCTCGCTCTGCGGTGTGCCCAGAGGGATGCCCGCAAGCCGCGCGCCTTCGTGTGGCGTACAGATGGTGTAGAGGCGACGGATCGGAAGCCTCCGACCTGCCGCGTCGTATTCGGCAGCATCTCGCGCGACGAGTCCACCCATCGAGAACGCTACGACGTCAACTTCAGGGAGATGATCAAGGTCGACGCCAAGCGTCTCGGCGGTGACTCGCAACATCTTCTGTCGCGCGCCTGGAAAGGTCGGCTCATCGAGGAAATCGAGAGGGATGATCACTCCGGCAACCGTTCCGCGGATCGCGCCGAGGATGGCATTGGTGGAGATCGACGGGTCGCCAATCCCGCCTGCGATGATCAGAGGACGCTCAAGCGTGACGGGAGCTGTTTCCATACGGCGCAAATCCGACACCGCTTGGGCATGGGTGACACCGAAGGATGGATTTGGTGTGCGGTACGGAAGCGCGCAGGCGCTGAGTGCGAGTGCCAGCGCAGACGCCGTGAGCAGGGCGAGCAGCCTCACGAAGACTTTCCGATGGTGACCTGTTCGACAAGACCGGCGTGGATCTTCGCGGCGCCAGAACCCAATTCGCCAAGCGGATCTGGCGGAATGATCTCGACGACTTTCTCGCCAAGCTTCGCTTCGCCTCGACGAACCTTCTCCTCAAATGCGCGACACTCGAGCAACAGTCGATCCAGAATCTCAGGCTCTGGAACATTCGCCACGCGCTGGCCCTGCACATAGATGATGCCGCGTCGGTCGCCTGCGAACACCGCGACATCCGCACCTTCGGCTTCTCCTGGTCCATTCACCACGCAGCCCATGACCGCGACCTTCATGGGAAGTTCGAGCTCAGGCATGAGCTTGCGTTCGACTTCTTTCACAAGGCTAAAGAGGTCCACTTGGATGCGACCGCAGGTGGGGCACGCAATGAGTTCCACGCCCTTGCGCGGACGCTTGCCGAGGCAGTAGAGCAGCTCGAGGCCGTCCTTCACCTCATCGATGTGATCGCTCGCATACGAGATCCGCAAGGTGTCGCCGATGCCATTGGCCACGAGTGTGGAAAGCGCCGCGATCGATCGGATCGCGCCGGTATCGCGCGGTCCTGCGTGGGTAACGCCGAGATGAAGCGGATAGTCGAATCGCTTGGAAATCTCGGTGTAGACATCGATCACCATGGAGGCGTCCATCGACTTGGCACTGATGGCCAGATCGTGGAATCCGCGCGCGTCGAAGATCTCGAGGTACTCCTCGAGCTTCGCGATCATGAGCGCGATCATGTGGCCCGACTTGTGCCCCGCGAAGAACTTGCCAAGTTCTTCGGCGCGCTTGAGCTTGTCCTTGCGCTCGATGATCGAGCCTTCGTTCACGCCAATTCGAATGGGGACGCCGCGCTCTTTGCAGGCATCGATCACCATGTTGACCTGGTCGCGATCGCTGATGTTCCCCGGGTTGAGGCGGATCTTGTGCACGCCCGCCTCCACGGCCTCAAGCGCGCGTTGGAAGTGGAAGTGCACATCCGCCACGATCGGGACCGTCACTTGTTTGAGGATCTCGCGCAGCGCGTCGGTGTCTTTGCGTTCAGGAACAGCCACGCGCACGATGTCGACACCCGCTGCGGCGTAGCGCTGGATCTCTTGCACGCAGGCATCGATGTCGTGGGTGTACCCCGCGGTCATGGTCTGCACAGAAATCGGCGCGTCGCCGCCAATGCGTACGCGCCCAACGCGGTCATCACCAACGGTCAACGAGCGCGTCTTGCGGCGAGGCGACATAGGCGACGAGTATAAGGCGAGTCACGGACGGGTCGGTCGGAGTTCTTGTAGAGTGCCGCGGTCCCTGACTGACCGAGACCGACACGGAGATGCCATCCATGCAGACCGCGCCTGCGCCCTACGTCCGATTTCGCCTCTCGATCATGATGTTTCTGCAGTACGCGATTTGGGGCGCGTGGCTCCCGATCCTGTTCTCGTACCTCTCGGGTCACCTGCACTTCACGGGTGAGCAGATCGGATATTGCTTCTCGGCTGGCGCTGTGGGCGCGATCCTTGGGCCGTTTCTCGCGGGTCAGCTCGCAGACCGAACTTTCGCAACGCAGAAGATCCTTGGCGTGAGCCACATTCTCGGCGCGGTCCTCGTCTACGCGATGGGGATGACGGGCGACTACACCTACTTCGTCGCGCTTTCCGCGTTGTACGGACTGGTCTACGCACCGACGATGGCGCTGACGAACTCCTTGGCGTTTACGCATCTTCCCAACCGCGACTCGGACTTTGGACCCGTCCGCGTCTGGGGAACCATCGGCTGGATCGTTGTGGGAATCACCGTTGGGCAGCTGCTCTTCCGCTTCCACACTCCAGAAGGCGGCAGCACTGAGGCCATCACCGCAGCGCAAAACGCGGGTCGCGCGGTCGCCTTCCAAATCAGCGCAGGTCTTGGTGTGTTGATGGGGCTCTACTGCTTCACGCTACCGAACACTCCGCCAGCCAAAAACGCTGTCCAGAACACCGCATGGCTCGAAGCACTCGGTGAGATCTTCAAGCAACCGCTCCTGATGCTGTTCTTCATCGCGGTTCCTGTGAGCATGATCCACCAGTTTTACTTCGTGCAGGCCGATGGCTTCATCGGTGGCGTGCAGGCGTCGATCGGCGAGAAGACTTGGTTTGACACCACGATCAGTCAGGTCTTTGGTGTCGGTGGCGGACTCATGACCATCGGCCAGATGACCGAGATTCTCGTGCTGGCGATGATGCCGTTCCTCACCGGTTGGTTCTCGCGCAAGCAGCTGCTGCTCATCGGCCTGGTCGCCTACGCAAGCCGTATGGCACTCTGGGCCTACGCTCCTGAACTCGCGTCAATGACGGGGCTTTCGCAGCTTCCGTTTGTGATCACGGGCATTGCGCTCCACGGCTTCTGCTTCGGCTGCTTCATCTTCGTGGCGTTCATGATCGTCGATGAGAACACGACCGCCGACATCCGCGCCACGGCGCAGAATCTCTTCAACCTCGTCATCGTCGGCATCGGCACCATCGTGGGCAGCATCTTCGCGGCCAACATCGTTGGCTCCTGGGCCAAGGAAGGCGATGTGACCAACTACCAGAAGCTCTTCAGCGTGCCGATGTACATGGCACTTGGCTGCTTCGTGCTGATGCTCCTGCTCTATCCATCCAAGAGGAAGGCTGCCTGACACGATGTCGGGTGAGGCGCACATCTCGAATGTCGCAGCGCTGGAGGAGTTCCGACGCGCGCTCATTCGATTCCGTGAGGACATGGGTATTGCCATGTCCGAAGCGGACAGCGAGATCAAGTCGACCTTCATTTGGCTCGAGCGAGATCGCGCGTTGCATTGGCGGCGTGCGGTACCGCGTTGCGAAGAAGAGCTGACCTCTGCGAAGCTCGCGGTGTTGCGCAAAGAGATGCAAACGATGGGCACGGGTCAACGCCCGTCGACGATCGACGAGCGCAAGCAGGTTGATCGCATGAAGAAGCGCGTGGAGTCTGCGCGTGAACGCATGGATCGCACCAAGCGGTGGATTGGCACGCTGCAGCGGGACATCTCGCTGTTCAAGGGCGCGATGGCGCCCGCGTCGTCGCTGGTCGATCGCGATCTGCCCGACGCGATTCTTCGTCTGCGCAACATGTCGCTGGCACTCGAGGCGTATTTGGCGACGCCAACGCTTGGGCTCGCTGAGCAAGTTGAGCGCGCCAAAGCGAAGTTTGCCTCGATGCGTCGCGCCGGTGAGCAACGCACGGACGCCGAGGTCGCCTCGGATGAGCGCGAACAGGCGGAACTTGAAGCCGACGAGGCGGCGCTCGCGACGCTGCGCGATGCGGCGATCACAGCGTTGCGTGAAGGGGGCAGGCCGTGAGCCTCTCCGATTCCAAGGCCCGCATGATGTCCGCCCATCGCGACCTCATGAACGCGTGGTACCGCGTGAGCGAGGCGTGGCACGACGACACGGCGCGTCACTTTCGCGAGCGTTCGATCGAGCCCATCGAACGATCGTTGCGCAGCGCGATGAATGCCCTCGATGCGATGGACGAGACGCTCCGCAGAGTCCGCAGCGAGTGTGGCGACGACGCTCCATGATGCGAAGAGCGGGTCTGGTTAGACTGCGCGCATGGCCAAGGCAATCGCAGACCCCGCTGAACTCAGGCGCTTTGCGCAGGATCTCCACCGATTCAACAGCGAGTTGCAGGGACAAGTCTCTGCGATGAACGCCAAAATGGGTGCGCTGCAAGGGACTTGGAAAGACCAGGAACAGCAGAAGTTTGCCGAAGAGTTCGACCAGACCACCAAGGTCTTGGTGAAGTTCCTGCGCGTCTCGGAGCAGCATGTTCCCTTCCTTGTCCGCAAGGCTGAGCGCCTTGAGGAATATCTGAAGCAGCGCTGATCATGGCGCATCCTTCGGTGTTGCAGACCTCGTGCTATCTCGAAGGCGACTTCGTGCGTGGAGATTCGGCGCCTGTTGTCGTCATCGATCCGTCGCGCGATGTCCTGCTGGCCGAAGTCCCTGGCGTCAGCGCCGAGCTCACCAGACGCGCCGCAGAGTCCAACGCGCAAGGAGCGAAGGCGATGCGCGCCTTGCCACTCCTCACGCGTGTGGAACTGGTCCGCCGCCTCGGTGCAGCGCTGCGCGCACAGTCCGAGGCACTGGCTCGACTGCTGACCCTTGAAAGTGGCAAGCCCATCGTCGAGAGTCGCGGCGAAGTCGAGTACGCGGCGTCGTTCTTCGATCACGCTGCGTCGGCAGCGGAATTGGCAGCAGGAGAGATTCCTGCTTCACGCGTTGCCGACCGCAGAGTGCTCGTGCTGCGTGAACCCGTGGGTGCCACGGTCGCGATTACGCCGTGGAACTTCCCGCTCGCGATGATCGCACGCAAACTCGCGCCCGCGCTTGCGGCGGGTTGCTCGCAAGTCCTCAAGCCTGCGGAGCAAACTCCACTCACGGCATTGGCCTTCGCGGAGATCTTTGCCAAGGAAGCCGCGGCTTGTGGCGCGCCGCGAAATGCGGTGAGCGTGGTCGTTGGCGATGCTCCATTGATCGCCCGCGTGCTGCTTGAACACCCATCGACACGCAAACTCACCTTTACGGGATCGACGGAAGTCGGCCGTATCCTTGCAGGACAGTGCGCGGCGCGACTGATTCGTCCTGCGTTGGAACTTGGCGGGAACGCGCCGTTCCTTGTCTTCGCCGATGCGGATCTTGATCGGGCGGTTGAACAGGCGATGCTCACCAAGTTCCGCTTCATGGGACAGACCTGCATCTCTGCGAACCGCTTTCTGCTTGCGGAGTCGATCCAAGAGGAGTTCCTCCGCAGACTCGAGTCGCGCATGCGGCTTCTGACGGTTGGCGATCCAATGGAAGAAGCGACGCGTGTCGGACCGCTGATCAACGACGCGGGGCTGGCGAAGGTCCAGCGGCATGTCGCACAAGCAGTCGACCATGGCGCACGAGTTCGACTCGGCGGTGGCATCGTTGCAATGACGGGACTCTCCCGTCGGTTCTTCGCCCCGACCATCCTGGACGGATGTGCTCCGAGCATGCAGTGCGCCTGCGAAGAAACCTTCGGCCCAGTCGTGGCTGCGATGTCGTTTCAAACCGAGGAGGCGGCACTGCTCATGGCCAACGCCACTCCCTCAGGGCTCGCTGCGTATGTCATGACCCAGGACATCGATCGCCTGATGCGCGTGGCTGAAGCGCTTGATTGTGGCGTGGTGGGGGCCAACGACGGCGCGCCGAGCACCGCCGAGGCGCCGTTTGGTGGGCGGAAAGACTCAGGGTTTGGCCGCGAAGGCGGACACCACGGGCTCGACGCCTACACCGAGCTCAAGTATGTGAGCCTGCGGCTGCGCGCGAAGTGACGATGGCCTCTTCACGCGGAATCATCTTGTAAAAAGCGACGCGGCGCAGAGTGCTGCGCCGCGTCGAAGGATTCACAGTGGGTTGTCGCTCAGGCTCCGAGCGCTGTTGAGGCGCCTCGAACGCGTCTCACTCGTCTGAACTGCTGAGCTCGCGCTCGGCTTCAGGCTCGCCTTCAAGATCGGCAAGATGCCCTGGAAGGAAGCTTGCAAGACGCTGTCGCCTGACGGGGTGTTGCAGCTTCCGAATCGCCTTCGACTCGACCTGACGCACGCGTTCACGCGTGACCTTGAAGATGCGGCCGACTTCTTCGAGTGTGTAGGTGTAGCCATCACCGATGCCGTAGCGAAGCTTGAGGATCTCGCGCTCGCGATAGGTCAGCGTCTTGAGCACATCGTTGATGCGCTGCCGCAACATGTCGTTGGTCGCGGAGTCGGAGGGGCTCGCCTGTCGTTCGTCTTCGATGAAGTCGCCGAAGTGCGAGTCCTCGCTCTCACCAACAGGACGATCGAGTGAGATCGGATGTCGCGAGATCTTCATCACGCGGCGCGTCTCTTCGATCGGCATCTTGGCCTTGATGGCGATCTCTTCGATCGTGGGCTCGCGGCCGAGCTCCTGCAGCAACGCCTTCTGGATGTTGCGCAGCTTCGACATGGTCTCGATCATGTGCACAGGCACACGAATCGTGCGGGCGTGATCCGCGATGGCGCGGGTGATCGCCTGTCGAATCCACCAAGTCGCGTAGGTGGAGAACTTGTAGCCGCGCTTGTACTCGTACTTGTCGACGGCACGCATCAGGCCGGTGTTGCCTTCCTGAATGATGTCAAGGAAGGGCAGGCCACGGTTGCGGTACTTCTTGGCAATGGAAACCACGAGGCGGAGATTGCCGCCAGAGAGATCGCGCTTCGCTTGCTCGTACTCGCCAAAGACGCGCTGAATGTCGCGCATGCGGCGCTCAAACTCGTCCATGGGCTCGAGCACGAGGTTGCGGAGTCCGTCGAACTCCTCCTGCATGACATAGACATCTTCGGGGTCGTAGCGATCGGGGTGTCGCTCTGCCTTGGCGAGGTTGCGCTGCATCTCGCGCATCTTGGAGATGATGCCAAGGAGCTTGCGATAGAGCGGAATGATGCGGCCCGTGCGCAGGCAGCACTCTTCAAGGAGCGTGCCGATGCGGCGACGGCGGAGAGTGATCTCCCGCTGCAGCTGGCTCTTCTGCGTGGCGGACAAACCGCCAGCTTCGAGCTGCTCCCACGCCTGGAGGTCGAGCTTCAAGAGCCGCTCGATCGTCGGGAGGTTCGCAGGAATGCGCTGCTCAATCTTCTGCTTCGCATGCGGCTCAGCCGTAGAGATGCGCATGGTGCGATCGAAGGGGAGCTTCTGCGCATGCACATCGCGAAGGATCTTGACCGCTTCGCCTGCTGCGTAATCGCTCTCGAGCACCTTGCGGCGGAAGATCATGCGCGTCGTCTCGATCTTCTTGGCAAGACGGATTTCTTCCTCACGGGTGAGCAGTGGGATGGTTCCCATCTGCGTGAGGTACATGCGGATCGGGTCGTCAATGCGCTTCGAACCCTGCTCGGCAAGCGCTTTCTCGACAGCCGCCTGCATTTCCGAATCGTCGAGGATGTCCTCCTCAACATCGAAATCGTCGGCCTCAGGGCCTTCCTCTTCGCCGCGCACTTCGCCTTCAGCGGCCTTCTTCTTGCGCTTGCTCTTCTTGATCTCAAGTTCCGCAGCGGCGAGGGCCGCGGCGGATGGCTGCGCAGGTCCACTCGAACCAGAATCCGAGCGGCTCGACTTCTTCGGGTCATCGCGCTGAAACTTCAGGTTGGTCTGAAGAGGCGCGTCGAAGCAGGAGTAGTTGTTGCGACGGATCTCGACTTCATCCACCATCTCGATGGAGTGCTCGCTCATAAAGACAAGCAGCTCGTCGATCTTCTCGGGATCGACGAACTCGTCGGGGAGGCATGTGTTCAGCTCTTCGTAACTAATCCAGCGACGGCGAATGCCGTGCTCGACCAGCTCCCGAAGGACTGGTGATGCGAGATCAAGGGACTCGAGATTCATGCTCACGGTTCTGCTCCATCAGACTTCGGTTGCTGGGACTGTTGGCTTCCGAAGTAGGTTCCTGAAGTGGTGGGGTCGTGTCCGCGTTCGCGCCTGCGCGCGAGGCGGTTCATGGCTTGTTCTGGATCAAGGGCTTTCGATACTGAGGGCGATACTGAAGACGACACGACCTCCGCGCTGCGCGGTGTCCCGTCCACTGGGTCTCCATGTACCGTTGGTCTTCGGAGTGATTCTGCTTCCCGACTCTTCAAACGATCGCGTCGCTCTAAGGCTTCGAGATCCCGCCAACTCGCTACGAGTTCCTCCGATGCCGTTCGCGCCTGGCCCAGTGACGAACCGAGACTTGACGCAGATTGAAGCAACTCCTCACCGAAGGCATACAGGTTGGATGCTAGGCACTTCAGCCGTTCATCGCCTAGGTCGCCGAGCAAACTCGCAAAAGGAAGTGGGCGCGCGTTCTCGGAAGCGGAGCGAATTGGCGCAAAGATTGCCGCATGATCCGCGTCCGCAAACTCGTTTGGCGCGAGTACTTCGCACAACGGAAGCATGCAGCCACCTTCAACGAGGACGGGGTGTGACGCCAGTCCAGGTTCAAGGCAAAGGAAGGCCAAGAGCCTGCGTTCAGCCGCATTTCGCGCACGATTTCGAGAGAGTCCGGCCGGTTCGATCAGCGTGGACCGTGACGCAGCGGCGCTCGCGGGAGTCGGATCCGTCGCAACGGCGCCGCGGGGACGAAGGGCCATGCACAACCGATCGAGGTCCCGAACCGAGACATCGAACAGCTCCGACAAACTCTGCAACACGAGATGCCTACGAAGGCCGTTCATGGTGTTGATGCCGAGATCGACGAACTTCGCGAGTGTCGTCTCGATTGCCTGTTGCTTGGCCGAAAGCCCATGACCCGCGATGCGTTGGCGAATGCGCGAGCTCATGTAGGTCAGCAAGTCCGAGGATGCATCGAGCGCGGTGCGGAATTGGGCGGCGCCGTCTTCCTGGCGAAGCAGATCATCGGGATCGAGTTGCCCGGGAAGGACGCAGATGCGGATGTCGATGGACTCCGAGAAGAACACTTCGAGCGCGCGGTCGGCGGCCTTCAGTCCCGCCTCGTCGGCGTCAAAGAGCAGGACAACATTCTCGCAGAGTCGTCGGAGCACTCGCGCGTGTTCACGGGTGAGCGCGGTGCCGAGTGTGGCCACTGAGTTGGTAAATCCCGCGCGGTGGCAGGCGATCACATCGGTGTAGCCCTCGGTGATGATCGCCGTCTTCTTGTCCATGATCGAGCGCTTGGCAAGATCGATCCCATAGAGCGCCTTCCCCTTGTGAAACACAGGACTCTCGGGGCTGTTGAGATACTTCGGCTCCTGCTCAGGATCGAGCTTGCGCCCACCGAAGGCGATCGGGCGACCCATCTCATCGCGAATCGGAAACACGAGGCGATCGCGCAACAGATCGATGTGGCCTGAACGCCCTGGTCGAATGACACCGGCTTCGACGAACGCGTCAAAGGGTGGGTAGTTGTTGTCTCGCGCGGTGAGTTTGTGGCGCACGAATGTCAGCAGGGCATCCGACGAGCTCGGCGCGGCGCCAATGCCAAATGTCTTCACGACATCGGTTTCAAATCCGCGTCGCGCCACCTCAGCCTGCGCGCGCGCGCCGCGTCGAGCATCGGCGTAGGTTTCGCGAAAAAACCCCTGCGCAATCGCGTTGGCTCGGACCACCTCGTCCCGAGTTGGTTTGCCATCTTGTCCTGCAGCTAGACCGCCACCCGAGCGCGATGGATTCCAGGGCGTGAGTTCGATTCCCGCGCGAGAAGCGAGGTACGCCAAGGCCTCTGGGAACTCGAACTTGTGGAAGCGCATCACGAAGTCGATGGCATTTCCGCCTGCACCGCACGCGAAGCACTTGAAGAAGCTGTCCGCGCCGTACCCCGATTTGTGGGTGACGACGCTCATTGACGGACTCTTGTCGTCGTGGAAGGGGCAAATGCCCGCGTGCTCGCGACCCTTTGGGACAAGGCGAACGACCTCTCCAACGATCGACAGTAAGTCGGTCGCCGCAAGGACGCGGTCGCGATCATCGTTGTGATGGGTGCCAGCCACTGGTTGGATCAATCAGATTGAAAGGTGAGTCAGATGCGACTCGAAGTTTCGGAGGTCGTCGTGGGTTCGTTGTCGTTCAGGGGTGCATCAGTCGTTGGTTCTTCAGTCACGGGCCATCGGTTCAATCGTCGTCGCTGCTCACACGAGCGCCCACGCGCGGCTCGCGCATGGCCGTTGCTCTGTTGACTCCTTCGATCGAAACAGATTCGTTCGCAGGCTCACTTCTCAGTCCAGGATTGCCCGTCGCGACGGACAACTTCGCAGGCCATCCGCTCAGGTCTGTGGGCGGATTCGAATCTTCGGTTGGCACACTCGGTGAACCGCCATGCATCTCGGCACACCGCCGAGAACGCCCGCTTCGAAGGCACCCGAAGTTTCGAAGTGTCGAAGTGTCGAAGCGCGTAGGCGCTCGATCGATGAACAAAAACGCCATCGCTCGGCGCGGCGGTACAGCAAGATGTCTGGCGGCATCGGAGAGTTTGTCCTGCCCGACAGTGCGGGTCGTGGGACGGAGTGAGCAGCCGAGGCAGACCATAGCCTGATTCGCGAAGCCGTCAACGAATCACCTAGTTTTTGCGGTCGAAATCGAGCGCTCACCAATGCGTGCACGAGGTGCATGCAGGGCTGGAAGAGGCGTCTCGGACCATGGAGCGCCTCCAGCGTGTTTGGGGCACCACAGCGTCCGTCGTTTGCGACGGGTGATCTCATCACTCCAAAATGGCCAAGATGTCTCGCGCGTGGGCGGCGTGATCAGACAGGCTGACCGAGCTTCAGTCGGCGCGTGTAGGCGTACTTGCGCTTGATCGGCTTGACGACGAGCCCTTCGCGGATCGCACGCACCGATGCCTTCACACGGCGCGGCGCGCCGTCTTCGACGATGGTGACCGTCTGGAGGTTGGGCTTGAACGTGCGCTTCTTGCGCGAGGTCGTCTTGATGCCGACGCCGCCAAGGTACTTCGCCTTGCCGCGATACTTGCAGACCCAGCCTGAGGAAGTGGAAGCACCGGTGAAGTGGCAGACGCGTGGCATGGAGGAACTCGATTCAAAGCGCCCAACGGGGCGAGCCGCGCACTATAGCGAAGTGCCGATTCCTTGCAAGCCTACGGCAGGCGGTCGCTACGGAGCGGCAAACGTCGATCGAGGAGTCCAGCCGCGGAAAGGATGGCGGACAGCCCTGACGAGTCGGCGTCGCTGAAGCACGCCAACGCATGGCTGTCGAGGTCAAGGACTCCCCAGGGTTTCGATGGGTTGGTCTTCCGATAAATGGGCACCACGATCTCGGAGCGGTCTCGGGGATCACAAGCGATGTAGCTAGGCCCAAGGAGCGCCGTGTCCTCGACAAGGCGAATTGCCTCTTCCTGGAATGCCTGACCGCACACCCCGTGAAGGCCGATCGGCGAACAGGCAGGTTTGTCGCGGCGGGCCGCAAGCTCGAGTTGCAAGGCGTCCTCGTTGGAAGCGAGATAGAAGCCGACCCAACTCAGACCGCGTGACGCCAAGGCATCCCACAGAAGATCGCAGAGCGGCGAGAGTCGCTCGTTCGCGTCGGCGTGGCGCTCCCGAATGGTGCGTGCAGCACCTTCGAGTTCGTCGTAGAGCTCAACATCACCACATCCACGGCGCATCGGTCACCAGTCCATTCACGAGCGGATTCAGACTTCGAGCCCTCGCGTCACGCAGATTCTTTCGCCTCGTGGCGAACGATCTGTGCGAGTGCGACGCGGCGTTCGATGGCGTCCGCCGTCAAGGTGTAGACGGCGTCGCGATTCTCAAGCTCAGGCAGGTGGTACATGTGCGGCACCATGATTTCATCGATCACGGCGCGCAGCGCGCGCGCGCCTGTGTCGCGCGAGAGGGCGCGATCGGCGATGAGCTCGAGTGCATCGCGGGAGAACTCAAGACGCGCGCCTTCAATCGAGAACATGTACTGGTACTGACGCACGATGGCGTTCTTGGGCTCGGTGAGGATCGAGATCATCGCGTCGCGGTCAAGCGGCATGAGCGGTGTGATGATGGGAAGCCGGCCGACGAGCTCGGGGATCATGCCGAACTCCAGCACATCCTGCGGAAGAACCTGCGCGAGCACTCGACGCATCGCGTCTTCCTTGCTCTGCGACTCGTGAATGTCGGCGCCGAAGCCGATGCGGCGCTTGCCGAGGCGCTTGCGGATGATGTCGTCGATTCCGACGAACGAACCACCGCAGATAAAGAGGATGTGCGTGGTGTCCATCTGGATGTACTGCTGCTCAGGATGCTTGCGACCTCCCTGCGGCGGCACATTGGCAATGGTTCCTTCGAGCATCTTCAGAAGCGACTGCTGCACGCCTTCGCCCGACACATCGCGAGTGATCGAGACATTCTGCGACGTCTTGCCGATCTTGTCGATCTCGTCGATGTAAATGATGCCGCGCTGCGCGTTCTCAAGGTCGTAGTCCGCGGCCTGCAGGAGCTTCAGCAGCAAGTTCTCGACATCCTCGCCGACATAGCCCGCTTCGGTGAGCGTCGTGGCGTCGCCGATGGCAAACGGAACATTGAGAATGCGCGCGAGAGTCTTGGCGAGCAGCGTCTTGCCGGTTCCTGTCGGACCGATGAGCATGACATTGCTCTTGTCGAGTTCGATCGAATTGTCTTCGCCCTCGACGACGCTGAGGCGCTTGTAGTGGTTGTGCACCGCGACCGCGAGCGCGCGCTTGGCGCTGTCTTGGCCGATGACATACTGGTCGAGGAATTCTTTGATCTGTCGTGGTGCGGGGATCGTTGCAAAGAGTGGACGCGCCGAAGCAACCCGGCGCTTCTCTTGCTTGAAGATGTTTTGGCAGAGGTCCGTGCAGTTCGCGCAGATGTAGACTTCGCCTGGGCCTTCAACCATCGCGCCAACCTCACGGGAGGTCTTGCCGCAGAAGGAACAGGTGGTCATCTTCTTGCCGCGGAATCCGCCGTCGCCGCCGCTTCCACCGCTGCCACCACTGCCGCCAGCGCCACCGCCGCCCGCACCAAAGTCGCTCGAGTCACCACGGCCAGGTCCGCCTGGCCCGCCAGGCCCACGCCGAACGGGTCCACTGGCGTTGATGATGTCGCCCGCGGGCCCGTCGAGGACGGTGTCTGCGGGGACTTGAGGCGTGGCTTTGCGGTTCGGATTCTTCATAGATTCTGCGCCGAAGAGGGCATCGTTCGAAGTGGAGGGACTCTATCGCCAGATCGGCGTGAGGCGCTCCAGACAACATTGGAGCGCGCGATTTGGCCGTCAGTCGAGTTGAGAAGGGCGTTTGGGAGGGTTGGGGATCCGAGTCCCATTCGCTGCATCCGGCGGAGTTTGTCCCAGTGCAGAGGGGCGAACAGGAGTGGCTGGGGTAGTCGCCTGAGTTGCGGCGGCAGCAGTGGTTGGAGCTGATGAATCGCCCCGCTGAGCCGATCGTTTCGGGGAGAGAGTGGGGGTTTTTGCTGGCGGCGTCGATGGTTGGACGGGCGGAACACTTCCCCCAGTCGCGTTGAGCATGGCCGCGCGCGCACGCTCAAACTCCTCGTCGGACATCTTCCCCTCACGGCGAAGCTGGCGAAGCGATTCGAGGGTAAATGCGCCGCCGTTCGACGGCCCTTCCCGCATCCACGCGCGAATGCGCACGATCGCGAACCAACCGGTCACCGCCACGACGATCAAGCCAAGGAGTGGCAGGCTGACATGCTTGAACAGGCTTGCGGGGTCCACCTGTCCAATGCTCGACACCAACGCAAGCGCATCGTCGGCGCGCGTCTCGAGCGGGTGAAGCGGTGCGGTGTTCAACGACTGCATCGATGCCTCAGACTCATTGCGACGTGCGCGGACGCCGCCCACGGACTCCTGCAACGAAGCCCGAAGGGACGCGGGTGCGGTTCCTTCGGGCCTCATGTTCCTGCCGATCGATGACCTTCATCATCAAACTGGTTTAGTCCTTCGCGCGCGCCTCAACGAGCTTGTTCCACTCTTCGGCGGGGACATCGGAGGCCTTGGCTTGGCTCAGAATGCGGTCGCTCACCTTGGCGTCGCGGATGACGGTGAGAACTTCGGACATGCGACCAGCCTTTTCAATCTGCTGGCGCATCTGCTCGGGACGCATGTTTTGCTGCGTCGCCATGAAGGAGATGCGTCCGTTCACTTCTTGCTCGGTCACTTGCACGCCGAAGTGCTCGGCAAGGCGCGACATGATGAAGAAGATCTTGAGGCGGTCCTTGGCTGACTTCTCGCTCTTGGAGCGGAGCTCGGCGAGACGATTCTCGACGGCCGCAGCCTCGAGCCCGCGCGAGAGGAGTTCCATGCGCTGCTGCTCAAGCGTGCGCGCGACCTGTTCTTCGCTGAGCTTCGAGGGAAGGGGAAAGTCGATGGCTGCCAGCAGTTGTTCTGCGACTTGCTCGCGCATCGCGGTGCGTTGTTCGCCATCGCGGCGTTGCTCGAGCGCGTCACGCACCTGCTCCTTGAAGAGCTCTTCCGTCTCGACGCTGAACATGTCCGCGAGCTCCTTGGTCGAGCGCGGCGTGATCCGCTCTGCCTCGCCAATGGTGTAGGTCACGGTGATGTTCTTCCCGCGAAGTTCTTCGCGCTCGTGCCCGTCAGCGCCCTTGGTCGACACCGTGACAGTGTCGCCAGTCTTCTTGCCGAGGAGCGACTTGTCGAGGCCTTCGATCAGGAGTCCAAGGAGCGCGCCCTTGCCTTCATCTTCCTTGGCGGGCACGACGCAGAGCGCTTTGTCGGTTTCAAAGTAGACGCCCTCGCGGCCCTCGACGACCACCACGGCCTTGCCGAGCATGCGATCGAGATGCTCGAACGGTCCTTCGGTGCGCGTGGGGGTGCCCCAGCGGTAGCTCTGACGGAGAATTTCGCCATCGATGTGCTCTGCGCCGACCTCGATGATCGGCTTCCTGACTTCGAAATTTCCGAACTCCGGAATGCTGAAATCAGGCGCGACTTCGATCTCGACGGCGAACTTGAAGGGCTTGCCGCGGACGAGCTCGGGCATGGCGTCACCGTCGACGGGACGCGGCTCGCTGATCGGGCGAAGGTTGTGGTCCTCGATCGCGCGCGAGTACGCCTCAGAGATGAGTTGGCCGCGGGTCTCGTTGAGGAGTGCATCCCCGACGCGCTTCTCGACAAGCGCGCGCGGAGCCTTGCCCTTGCGGAAGCCAGGGAAGTTCGCGGTGCTCATGAAGGCGGACAATGCGTGCTCAAGGCGCTGGTCAATCGTCTTGGCGGGAACACTCAGCGCGATGCGCTTGGTGCAGGGTGCGGATTCGGTGATCGAGATCTCGACGTCGAGCTTGGTTTCGGTCGCAGTGGACATGATGGTGTAGTTCCGACAGAGGCCCCGTTTTGGGGAAGCGGCGAGTATACAGCAGGTCGCCGTGGTGACGATTGCCTGTTTCGCTGCGCGCGGGAAAGCGTGTCAGCGCTGTGAGGCGCGCGGCAAGAGCCCGCAGCGAATGCGGTCAGTTCTTGGTCGAGAAGAGCAGTTCCGCGTAGGTCGGCAACGGATAGAGATCCGCAGGCATGACCTTCTCAAGGCCGTCGCAAAGCTTTCGCACTTCGAGCATCGCGGGAACGAGAGCGTCGCGGTAGTGGCGAGCCTCCTTCTCAGGATCTCCATGGAAGGCTTCGGACTTCTCGAGCTTCGCGACTGCCGTGCGCAGCGCTTCAGTTTGGCTGACGACTTCGCGCAGTTGCGCGCTCGTCCCTGGGCACTCGATGTCGCAGGCTTGCGTCGCGCCGACGATGTCCGCGAGCTCCGCTTGGAAGCGAAGCGCGCAAGGAAGGATCGCGGTGCGAACCATCGACTGGAGCGTGCGGCTCTCGATGCGCAGCAACTTGATGTACTGCTCGATCATCACGCCGTAGCGTGCTTCGAGCTCGCGCTTACTCAGCACGCCGTACTTGGCGAAGAGGTCCGTCGCACGCTTGGTACCGAAGCAGGCGATGGCGTCCGCGGTGGAAGTGTGGTTCGGGAGTCCGCGCTTCTTCGCTTCGTCGTGCCAAGCTTTCGAATAGCCATCTCCGTCAAAGCAGACGCGACGGTGCTCCTTGAGGACATCCTTGAGAAGGCTCTTGACCGCGGTCTCGAGCTTGGTTGCTGACGGGTTCTTGCCCGCGCGCTTCTCGAGCTGCGTGGCCATGAAGTCGAGGCTCTCCGCGATCATGGTGTTGAGCACGGTGTTTGGCCAAGCGACCGATGCGCTTGAGCCCACGGCGCGGAACTCGAACTTGTTGCCCGTGAAGGCGAACGGCGAAGTTCGGTTGCGATCGCTGGTGTGACGCGGAATCTGTGGAAGCGTCGTCGCGCCGAGTTCGAGCGCGCCGCCCTTCATCGTCTTCTTGGGGTTGCCCGACTCGAGTTGATCGAGGATGTCGGTGAGCATGTCGCCGAGGAAGATCGACATGATCGCTGGCGGAGCTTCGTTGGCGCCAAGTCGATGATCGTTGGCAGCGCTGGCGATGGAGCCACGAAGGAACTCAGCATGCAGATCGACCGCGCGAATGATCGCGCAGAGGATGGTGAGGAACTGCATGTTGGTGTGGGTATCGTCGCGCGGATCGAGCAGGTTGACGCCCGTGTCGGTCGCGATCGACCAGTTGTCGTGCTTGCCGGATCCGTTCACTCCCGCGAAGGGTTTTTCGTGGAGTAAGCAGGAGAAACCGTGGAGTTCCGCGGTCTCGCGAAGCACACTCATGGTGATCATCTGGTGATCGACCGCGACATTCGCGTTCTCGAATGTTGGCGCGAGCTCGAACTGTCCAGGCGCGACTTCGTTGTGTCGCGTCTTGACGGGGACGCCAAGCTCAAAGAGTCGCTGCTCGACATCGGCCATGAAAGCGATGACGCGCTGTGGGATGGCGCCGAAGTAGTGATCCTCGAGCTGCTGTCCCTTCGGGGCGGGCGCGCCGATGAGCGTGCGTCCGCAAATCGAAAGATCGGGGCGCTCCGCGGCGAGTTCGCTGTCAACGAGGAAGTACTCCTGCTCCACTCCGAGCGTGGTGATCACATTCACGCCTTGATCGGCGCCGAAGATCTTCAGGATGCGCATGGCATGCTTGGCGACCGCTTGGATCGATCGAAGCAGCGGCGTCTTCTTGTCGAGCGCTTCTCCGGTGTAGCTCACGAAGACGGTTGGAACGCAGAGTGTGGTCTGTCCACCAGAACGGTAGAGGAACGCAGGGCTCGTGGCGTCCCATGCGGTGTAGCCGCGGGCCTCGTAGGTGTCGCGAATTCCACCGTGAGGGAAGCTCGACGCATCGGGCTCGCCTTGGATCAGTTGTGATCCGCTGAACTTCTCAATCGCGCCGCCGTCTGAGGTCGTCGAGAGGAAGGCGTCGTGCTTCTCCGCGGTTGTCCCTGTGAGTGGTTGGAACCAGTGGCAGTAGTGGGTCGCGCCATGCTCGAGCGCCCAGTCCTTCATCGCCGCGGCGATGGTGTTGGCGATCGCAGGATCGAGCGGCGATCCGTTGCGGATCGTGCGCTGCAGATTCATGAAGACTTCTGGCGGAAGTCGCTTGAGCATCACATCGCCAGCGAACACGAGAGAGCCAAAGATGTCGGAAGCGCGGTTGGGCATCAGCGTGTCCTGGGTCTGCAAATCAACAGCGGAGCGGTGGGGATTGCCGGAGTACATGGGGGGATCGCAGAAGCGAGGCGAAGGGTCCTGAGGGCGCCCTCAGGAAGGGGGAGAGTATGGGATGGGTTCGCCATCACCGCAAGGGCTTCTTTCGCGGTGTTTTGCGAACTAGGCTCACGGAGCAGGTGAGCGAGGGCTCTGCGGTTTCTTGCCGCGGCGGCGCGTCAGGAGCATCGCCATGGTGGTCTGCGCTCGAGCCAGCATCTGCGCGTGAGCAGCGTTGGCGCTCGCGCGCGCCTTGCGGCGTTTGAGTGGATCGCCGATCCATCCCTTGTGCCAGAAGAACGCGAGCAGTCCAAGGGCACAAAGCAGCATGAGACCGAGCGCGTAGGGGTAGCCATACTTCCACCGAAGCTCAGGCATCGCCAACGGACCCATGTCCTCGAAGTTCATCCCGTAGATGCCCGCGATCAGCGTGAGCGGCATGAAGATCACGCTGATGACCGTCAAGACGCGCACGATCTCGTTCAGTCGGTTGCTCGCGGCGTTGAGGTAGAGGTCGAGCAGATGTTGGGCACTGTCCTTCTGAAACGCGACGACATCGAGGAGAGCGCCTGTTTCATCCTGCAATTCACGCAGCGCGGCGAGGCGCGACAGTGTGTCGGCGTCGGATTGCTCGCGCAGCGCGATGGACGCTTGGAGATTCGCCAACGCTTCGTGAAGCGGCGCGAGGCCTTGGCGCAGAAAGAGCAGATGGCGGCGGTGCTCGTGGATGCGATCAAGCATCGAGGCATCGGGTCGGCGAACCAGCGCGCGCTCGAAGCGCTCGAGGCTCTCGTTGTACTGCTCAAGGAGCGGACGGTAGCCCTCGCAGATCGAACGACCGAGGAGGAGAAACAACATGTTCTGGTCGGCGCGCAGGAGGTGAGCGCTCTGCGAACGGAGTCTCGCCCTCACGCTTCCAAAGGTGTCACCGCCGACTTTCTCCTGCACCGTGATGAGCAGTTTCGGGGCGATGAGGAAGTCGATGAACTCAACGAGGCCGTCAGGAGTGTGACTGCGCATCGTGACGATGGTGATCTCACCGAAGTCGTCGGCACCGGGGCGTTGGACACCCTCGATCAAGGTGTCGCAGGCGAGCGGCGTCAACGCGATGATGCTCTCAAGTTGTATCGCGCACTCGGCGGCCGTGACCCCTTCGATATCGATCCACGCGAAGCGGTACTGCGACAGCGCGGCTGTCGCTTCTCGCAGCGTGAGGTAGCAGCGGGATTCGATGGAGTTGGCGGTCCATCCGAACACTTCGATTCGGGTTCCGCTCGACGACGAGATCTCGGCCATGCCTGCAAATCTAACGAGTTGTGCGGGAGCCTGCGATGCACGCATGCTGTGTCGCGGCGGTGCTTAGTCCCGACGAGTGCCGTTGTCGGCATCGATGTCGATCCATTCGGCTTCGCCCGATGCGGGATCGAGAAGCATCACCGTTCGGCGCGCCGCGCGATGAAGGGCACCTGGATTGAGCAAGCGAGTGCCACGAATGCAGTCGTCGCGGATCTCGTGGGTGTGGCCGTGCAAGAGGAAGTCCAAGTTCGATGCAAAGAGCCTGTCGAGCTCGCTCTCGAGATGCCCGTGGGTCAGGCCAATGCGTTTGGACTTCACTTCGATGACCGCGCCGGGGTGCACGACATGGAGTCCGAGGATCTCCGCGTAGCGCGCCATGCTTCGCTCATCATCGCAGTTCCCGAAGACCACCGTTGCTTCGATGCCAACCAGCAGATCAAGGATCGCTTCATTGCCGACATCGCCGAGATGGATGATGCGCGACGCGCCGCGGGCGAGCAACAACTCGATGGCCTTTCGCGTGCATGGCGTGCGCCCATGGGTATCCGAGATGATTCCAAGTCGATCTGGCATCGCAGTCGTCACCGTTGACTGTGACAGGCGGAAGGGTCATGTCAATGCCTTTCTCGGGAAACCGCGGGTTTCCGCTTCGGATACCCTGTTCGATTCTCCGTGCGACGACGGGTGCGCGGAAGAGTCGAGCATGCCATGACCACCACCAACAGCGCCATTCCAGTCACTCGGTTCGCCCCCTCACCGTCAGGCCACCTCCACGTCGGCGGCGCGAGGACCGCGCTCTTCAGCTGGGCATTCGCCAAGGGCCGAGAGGGGAAGTTCCTCATTCGGATCGAGGACACCGACCAAAAGCGCTCGTCCGACGCGGCCAGCGTGGGGTTCCTTCGAGATCTTGAGTGGCTCGGAATCCGATGGGACGAAGGCCCTGAATTCACCGCACCCGACGGCACTCGCGTTGGTGGTGGACCTCACGGTCCGTACTTTCAGAGCGAGCGCCTCAGCCTCTACAACCGCTACTGCCAGCAATTGATCGACGCGGGGAAAGCCTACGAATCCTGGGACACGCCTGAGGAACTCGACGCGCTGCGGAAGGATGCGACGGCGCGCAAAGAGGCATTTCGCTACCGATGTCGCGGCGAAACGACGGCGGCCGATCGCGCGCGTTTCCTCGCGGAGGGTCGGCAGTCGGTCGTGCGCTTCCGTTCGGGCTTCGAGGCCGTGACCATTCACGATGAAGTCCTCGGCGAGGCGACGCTTCCCGCGGGCGAAGTCGATGACTTTGTGATCCGCAAGAAGGATGGCTTTCCAACCTATCACTTTGCCGTCGTGGTGGACGATGAGCTCATGGGTGTGACGCACATCCTGCGCGCGCAAGAACACTTCACCAACACGGCCAAGCACATACTTCTTCAGGATGCGCTGGGTTTCCGTCGGCCCGTGTACGGGCACTTGTCGATCATCAAGAACCCTGACGACTCGAAGATGTCCAAGCGCGACAAGGACAAGGTGCTTCGCAAAGCAGTGAAGGAGCGGGGGCTCACTGCGCCGCCGGCGGATTCGGTCTCACTGGTTGAATGGGCGTCTTGGATCGGTGATGAGAATGTCCAACTGAGTCTTGAAGGCGCGATCGCGTTGGCGCAAGCGCTGAAGGTGACGCTTCCCGAGATCAATGTCGATGACTTCCGCCGCTCGGGCTACCTGCCCGAGGTCCTTTGCAACTTCCTCGCGCTGAACGGCTGGAGCCCGGGTGGTGACGTCGAGAAGTTCGACAATGCGTTTCTCCTCCAGCGATTTGGTCTCGATCGCGTGATGAAGACCCCCGCGAAGTTTGACCGCCTGAAACTTCTCGCGTTCAACACCGACGCGATCACGGGGATGCCGCCAGAGGTGTTCGCAAAGCGCTGCCACGAACATGCACGGCAGTTTCGCCCCGAGTTTCTCGCCAAACTTGGCGACGCGAAGTTCGCGCTGTTGATGACCGCGTGCCAAGAGCGCTCGAAGACCCTTGACGATCCCTTTAGGAGCACCGCGTTCCTCTTGACCGAGGATGCCGCACTCGAATTCAGCGACGACAAGAATGTTCGCAAGGCGCTGGGAATCGGCACTCCTTCCGCGGATGGCGGAAAGTCAGGGCTCGACCACCTGCGCGCCATGCGTGTCATCCTTGGAACTGTCGGTGATTGGTCTCAGCCGACACTTGAGGCGGTCGCCACTGCCTACGCCAATGAGCAGGCGGGTGGGAAGATCGGAGCGGTGGCGCAGCCGCTGCGGATTGGTGTGTCGGGTTCCACAGTGAGCCCCCCCATCTGGGACACCTTGGTGCTCGTCGGAAAGTCCAGCGCACTCCCGCGACTTGATCGCTGCATTGCTTGGGCCGCCGCGACAGCGGGACAGTGAGTCTTCGACATCGACAGCGACTCGTTTGCAAGCGAGCCGGGAGCCGATATACTCGGCGGCACGGACCGTTGGCGCAGTTGGCTAGCGCGTCTCCATGACACGGAGAAGGTCACTGGTTCAAGTCCAGTACGGTTCACTAAGTGCAGCAGCCCCCGACCTCCGGGGGCTGCTGCTTTTTTGGCTTGTGGCGCTGAACTGCAAACCGCTGTGGGCTCGAGACGAGTGCTTGGAGTTTGAACGAGCGTTCGGCTGAGTGTGGGGGGGGCACGGTCTCAGCGCGGTCCATCACGCGCAACTCACGCCGCAGGATGAACTTGCTCTGGCGTGCCGCGTGGCGAGCACTTTGGAGGCACGCTCGCGCCTCGAACGCCCCAATGATTCGTCGGGGAATTGATTGGCACAATCCCGACGAGTTGGTATTCATGCACGGGCAAAGAACTCTGATGGGTTGTTCGTGTGCCCGTCTAGCCCCCTCTCGTCGCGGCGCACTCGTGGAGTTACAACTTAAACGGATGGCCGCTGGCGTTGGTCGGCGGTATCCGACATGCTTTGGGGCGTGATGGCAGGACGACCCGCGAAAGCGGTTGCCGCAGCTCCAACTCTTTCCCCGCCCGCGGGCCCGCGGGCGGGGATCTTTTTAACCATGGACGACGCGTTGGAAGCGGACCGTAGACTGCAAAAATGTCTCTGCTCGCGCTGTCCTCGTTCTTGCTGTCCAGCGCCATTGCTGGAGCGGCGGTTGCCATGACGCTGGGGCTGCTCTGGGGTTTCAAACGGAAGCGGTCGAGCACTCCCGCGCTCCCGTCGATCCCGAACGAGCCGACGTTTTCTGAGCGGCCGATTGCTGACATCGAGCGGATGTTCGAGACACTTCTCGCGCGTGGAAGGATCATTGGGACTCGTGCCGCGGCCGAGGACCGCGCCCGCGCCCGACTACCTGCGCACGCGGGTCCCGTCTTTCGCAAGCTCGCAGGAACCTACCAGTCGCTTCGGCTGGTGGACGCCGATGTCACGATCAATTTGCACGCTGGATCGATTGTGGAAGATGCCCTTGGCGGTTGGCGCCTCGATGCGATCCCCGACGAGATCGATATTCGACTCGCGCCACAAGGTGCCGAAGTCAGCAACGCCTCGGGTGATGTGGTTTTTGACGCGATGCGCGGCACGCGCAGCACACGGGAGATTGTGCTGCACTCCACGCTGCTCCATTGCATCGTGCGCGCAGTGGTTGGCGATGGCGATGGAGGTTGATCAGCTTCCAGCACCGAGCGCGATGCAGCGGTGAGCGATGATCGCGCAGGCTCGCGCGTCACTCAGTGCGTCATGGTGTTTCAGATCGATGCGCAGATGTGTCGCGACGCTCTTGAGGTTGTGTCGAGGAAGTTCGGGGAAGGCGCGCCGGGCCATGGACACGGTGCATGCCAGTCGAAACGGAAGCGGCTCGCCAAGGGCGTGCTCGATCTGAAAGCGATCGAATTGCGCATTGTGAGCCACGAAGAGTGGGGGACGGTCGAGGTCGTCAAGATCAGCGAACAGCCGAGGAGGCCGGGTGCTCTCCACTGTGTCGTGGATGAAGCGACGGACCTCAGGCCAAACGCCGCGGAGATGAGGCTTCCCTGCGATCATGTCAGGCGTGATGCCGTGGATCTCTATGAACCGTGGGTCGAAGCGCGTGCCTGGATCCACATACCAGTGCTCGCCGCGCACCACCGATCCTTCACAGACCACCACGACCCCGATCGCACACACGGCACCATGCTCGGAGCACGCTGTTTCGACATCGATGCCAACGATGGCGCCGGCGTGTTCGATGGCGATGCGTGGAACTCGTGGTGCCCTGGCCATGTCGGAAGTATCTCGCCGTCAACGAAATTGTGTCAGAGGCGCGTGAGGTCGTGAGCGCTACGGATTGGAGGAGTGCGTTACAGGGGCGCTGCGAAGAAGCGTTTCCAGCTCGGCGCGGGGCCGGGACCCGACGAAGGCGCATTCGATCCGCCCATTCTGATCGAGCACCACGCACGTCGGAAATGCCGCCACGGAGTCGAGCGGGGGCGGAAATGTGGCGGAGGTTCCTGCCACGGGAGTCTCGATGCCGTGCTTGAGCACAAACGCGCGGACGGACTCTGCCGCAACGAGGGGATCGCACACGAGGAGCTTGCAACCACCCTCGAGCTCGACGAGCTCATGGAGAAGGATCAGAGCGTCAGCAGATGGAGAGCTCTCACAGCTCACGAACAGGATGAGGAGCCGTGAAGTCTCGGGCGGAGCTGCGAGCGAGAGCTCGTGGAGTCCACCGCCATCAAGAGCCTGAATTGCCGTGCTTTCCACCGTTCGACCGCGCCAACGCTCGACCTCGCGCATCGCATCTCTTCCAAGCAGAACACTTGCGAGCAGTGATCCCCAAAGGATGAGCGCGACAATGCTTGCGAGGATTGCGCAGGAGCTCGCGCCGATCCCGACAAGCACGACAGCTCGCCGTGATCCTGAGCTCCACAGGTCGATGCCAGCACGGAGCCCAAGGGCACCGAATCCAAGTCCAAGCAGGAGCGGGCTGGTGGCAAGTCCGATGACTCCCCAGGCCAAGGGAGCGACACTGGCTTTTCGCCGACGCCACTGTTCGTCGAGGTCATCGAGCTCGTGATTGCTCTCGGAATCGAGCTCAGGCGAGAGCTCGTGTTCGAGCTCTGAACCGAGCTCAGGCTTCACCGCTGGCCTGAGCTCTGGCGTGAGCTCACGCCCGAGCTCTGGCGTGAGCTCTCGCCCGAGCTCTCGCCCGAGCTCTCCCCCGAGCTCTCCCCCGAGCTCTCCCCCGAGCTCTCCCCCTGGGGCGCGCTCATCGGAGCTCCCGATCCTCAGTGGCAGGCTGCTCTTCCTTCGTAACAGCTTTCGTAACAGCTGACGCGCTCTGGACGGCAACGACCGTTCTGCGGAATTGGCGAGGCGGCGTGAGGGCTCACTGACAGCGACGAGCATCATGACTCCGACAACGATCAGCGGGATCCCCGGCACGATCGGCAGGACTCCGAGGATGAGGCCGACCACGATGAAGAACCCGCCGGTCAGTCCCATGGCAACGCGGGCAAGCTGGGAGCGCTTGGCGGTCGAGGGCGGAAACAGCTCATCGGAGCTCGGGAGAGCGGACGGAACGGGTTGTGGGTCGTCAGGCATGGTGCTCAAAGGCAACGCTGAGCGTCGCGGACCAGAGGGTAGAGACGACGGCCAACAGGACCGGCGGGTCCCGTGGTCGCGCGCGGAGCCCAAGACGCTGGATCGGTGCCGCTTAGGAAGTGGAGTGCCAAAAACGACTTCGCCCCGCTAGGCGAGGCGAAGCAACGCGACCGGAAGGAATCGAACCTTCAACCCCGAGCTTCGTAGGCTCGTGCTCTATCCAATTGAGCTACGGTCGCACTTGGGGTGGGGAGTATAGCGAAATCTCAATCGGGGAAGTTCTGCTGCTGCGCCGAAATCAGCGTGCCGCGAGGTTCGCCGCGTCGCTTGCCGTGGTGTCGCTCGGAGCGGCGGCAACCTTCGCACTGGGCTCGGTGGAGCTCGACGCGAATGCCACCAGTTTCGCAAGCCCGAGCGGAAGAACCAAGACGCCGACGCCGCAGACCACCGCAGCAAACCTTGGCCAACGGCTGGGCACCGCTTGCACCGTCTCGGTGCGCGCATTGGGCTGCCCGAACATCGGCACCGCAACAAGTTGCAGGTAGTAGAACGCACTGATCGCGCTGCACACAGCAGCGATGATGACCAACGTGGTTTGGCCTGCTTCGATGGCGCTGCTGAAGAGCGCGAGCTTTCCGAAGAACCCTATGAAGGGCGGCATACCGATCAGACTGATCGCGCTCGCAGCGAGCATCCATGCCAGCACAGGGTGCCGTGTGCGAAGTCCTGCGAGGTCGTCAAGCGTCTCAACATCCTCACCGTGTCGCTCAAGCGAAGCGAGCACCGCGAACATCGCGGTGTTGGTGACGCCGTATCCGAGCAGATAGAACAGCACGGCGTCGTAGCCCGACTGCGGGCCAGCGATCAAGCCGACGATGAGGTAGCCCGATTGTGCGATCGAGCTGTAGGCAAGCATGCGCTTCACATTGCTCTGCAAGAGGGCGGCCACATTGCCGAGCACCATGGTGAGGACCGCCACCATCCACAGCACTGCTGTCAGCGGCGCGGGAAGTCCTGGGAGTGCAATGTGTGAGCCGCCAGCGACGGTCGAGTGACCTGAGTACCCAAAGGTCGAGAGCAGGATCATGAGTGCGAGCACGCCGGCGATCTTGGGAACGAAGCCAAGGAAGGCGGTGGTTGGTGAGCTCGCGCCCTCGTACACATCGGCGGCGTAGAAATGCATGGGCACGGCAGCGAGTTTGAAGCCGATCCCGAGGATCGCTAGGACGCCTCCGAGAATCGCCAGCGCCGAGATTCCCGTCGTCGCCGATTGCGTGGCGAGGCGCTCTGCCATCACAGGCAACTCGAGCGTCCCCGTCGCGCCATAGAGCATCGCAAACCCGTACAGGAAGGTCGCGGCCGAGAGCGCGCCGAGGAAGAAGTACTTCACTGCGGCTTCTTGCGCGCGTCGCGTTCCGCGACTCACGGCGACCATCACATAGGTGGGAAGGCTCGCCAATTCCAACGCGAGGAACATCCAGATGAGGTCGTTCGCGTTGGCGAGAAGCATCGTTCCAGCGATCGACAGCAGGAAGAACGAGAAGTACTCACCGCGCATGACTCGGATCGGATCGAACGACGCGCGACCCGTATCGAAGGCCTCTTCAAGGCGTCGATCGACCGATGGCCCAGCGAGCATCACCAGCAGAATGCCGATCGCGGCGATGAGTGTCTTGGCGTATCCACCAAGCATTGGCAGCATCAATCCGCTCGTTGCGACGGCGTCGGTTCGATAGACCCAGCAGGTCACCACGATGGAACCGGCGAGAAAGATCGCCGTCACCATGGGCACTGAACGACGGAGCGCTGCGTTGCGTGAGAGTCCCAGCACGGCCACCAGGACTGCGCCGAGGAACAGCAGAATCTCTGGGGCGATGAGGGTGATCTTGGAGGACATGTTGGTCATGGTCGGAGAGGCCGCAATGAGAGAGTTCGAGAGTGCCAGCGTCGTCATGGCGTCACTCGCTCCCCACTGGTTGTGCGCGCGCAACGCCTTGTCCCATGTCGACGCGCGGCGCAACGAGGGAGCCGTCTTGCACATAGCGATCAACAAGTTTCGGATACGCCGCCAGCGTCTTCTCCACGCTCGGCGCGATGGCCTCCATCATCGGCTTGGGGTAGACGCCAATCGCGAGACACACCAGTGCCAACGGCACCAGGATTCCAATCTCGCGTGGCGAGAGATCGGCAGGAAGGCTTGAACCACTCTGCGTGGTCGCATGCGCATCGTGGTGTGGTTCCTTCAGTGGACCCCAGACCAATTTCCCGAGCATGATGAGCAGATACATCGCAGCGAGCACCAAGCCCGAGCCCGCGACGAGCGCGTACCACGGTCCGAGCAAGCCTGGATATCCCGCGACTGAATTGGGTTCCGCGCTAAAGCAACCGAGGAGGCAAAGGAACTCGCCGATGAACCCGTTCAGACCAGGCAGTCCGAGGCTGGCCAGTGTGAAGAACACCATGAAGAACGACCACACGGGCATCACCTTGAAGAGGCCGCCGAGTTGCGCCATGTCCTTGGTGTGGTAGCGCTCGTAGATCATTCCAATGCAGAGGAAGAGCGCGCCCGTCGAGAGGCCGTGGTTGATCATGTAAAGGACTGATCCAGTCGCGCCGACGGAGTTCAGCGCGAAGAGCCCAAGCATGCAGAATCCAAGGTGGCTCACCGAGCTGTAGGCAACGAGCTTCTTCGCATCCGTCTGCACCCAACAGATCAGTGCAGCGTGCACGATGCCAATGATGCACAGCACGGCAATGAACTGGTCGAGTTCGACGCCACCCACGGGAGCGGTGGGAAGCGCGATGCGGTAGACACCATAGGTTCCGAGCTTCAGGAGTGTGCCCGCGAGGATCACCGAGCCCGCCGTCGGTGCTTGATCGTGTGCGAGCGGAAGCCATGTGTGAACGGGGAAGAACGGGACCTTCACCGCGAACCCGATCATGAGCAGCACGAAGACCCAGTACTGCTGCGTGTTCGAAAGTTCGGAGGAGGCAAAGGTCGCCAACGCCGCGAGATCAAAGGTCCACGCGCCATCATGCGCGAGTGCATGTTGCGCAGCGATGTAGATCACGCCAGCAAGCGTGAGGACGGATCCGAGGAAGGTGTAGAGAAAGAACTTGATCGACGCGGGTCGCCGTTCGGCGCCGCCGTAGATCGCGATCAAGAAGAACATCGGGACCAGCGTGAACTCATACGCGGTGTAGAACACGATGGCATCGCGCGCGAGGAACACGCCGATCATGGCCGCTTCGAGAAGCATGAACCACGCGTAGTACTCCTTCTGTCGATCGACCACCGCGGTGAACGAACCGATCACTGCCAGTGGCATCAGGAATGCCGTCAGCAGAATGAGCATGACGCCCACAGAATCGGCACCCAGCGTCAGGTTGATTCCCAGCGACGGCATCACCGAGAGGCCGAGGTCGCTCGGTGCGATCGAACCATCGGTCCAACCCGGGAACCCCCAGGAGAACGCCAGAGCAACAGCGAAGACGGCGAGCGAGGCAATGGTGGCGATCCACTTGGAAGTCCGCGCAGGACCCAGCGCAATGCCGCCCGCGGCCAGCAGCGGAAGGATCAAGAGAAGTGCAGTGAGGGTTGAGAGCATCGGCCGTTCCGTGAGCAGTGCGATTCAGTGTGTTGCGTGTCTGCGTGTTGCGTGGTCCGCGATGAAGTCGTCGGTCCTACCCGCCGTGCATCCAAATCCAAAAGACCCATGCTGCGATCAGCGCGATGCCACCAGCCATCGTGGCTGCGTAGCCCTGGAGCGCGCCGTTGTAGAGCGGTTGAAAGAGCCGGCCGAGTTCGACAGGAACGCGCGCGCCGCCGTTGACCAACAGGCCATCGATGAGCTGCTTGTCGAGGAAGTGCAACACATGCCCAAGGAACCAGGAGGGGAGTCGGAACACAGCGTGGTAGATCTCATCGACATACCACTTGTTCTCGAGCAGCAGTGGGAGCCACCGAGTGAGACCGTTGGACAAGAGCGCGGCGCGCAGCTTGTCAGCCGCAGTTCGATTGAGGAGGTGGAACCACAACGCCACGCAGATTCCCAGCACTCCAACGGCGCTCGCGACAACGCTCGTGGCGGTGTGCACATCCTCGATGCCCGTGAAGGAGAGCGCGTGGTGCGCGGCGGCGCCTGCCTCATGGCCGTGCGCAGCGTGCTCATGCGAGGGAATCCCGCTCGCTGCCGACGAGTGCGCCACCATCGTCTCCACCCAATTGGGCTTGTGCTGAAGTTCACCGTTGTACGACGGCACGGCCGCCAAGAGCGCGCCGATGCAGATCACCAACAGGACGCCATTGATCGCCCAGCGAGGGCCATGCGGATGCCAGTCGTGCGAGTGAGCGTGCGCCGCGGCATGGGAATGAGCATGACCATGAGCATGACCATGAGCATGACCATGAGCATGACCATGAGCCTGTCCATGATCGTCATGACCATGCGCATCGTGGGCTCCGTCGTCATGACTATGGACTTCGTCGCCCGCTTCGTACTTCTGCGGCCCAGCGCAGACGCGGAACCAGACGCGGAAGGTGTAGTACGCGGTGAGGAACGCGGTAAAGAGCGCCACCCAACCCAACCAGGCGAAAGTCGGATTTCCGCTGGCAAACGCCTGCGCGATGATCGTGTCCTTCGAGAAGAAGCCAGCTGTGAACGGAAAGCCTGCGAGACAGAGGCACCCGATGAAGAAGGTCCAGCTGATGATGCCGAAGCCCTTTACGGTGCGGACTCCCGAGAGCTTGCGCAAGTCGAGTTGCCCCGCCATGCCGTGCATGATCGCGCCGCAGCAGAGGAAGAGCAGTGCCTTGAAGAACGCGTGCGTAAACACGTGGTAGACCGCGCCGAAGGTCGTGCCGACGCCGAGGCCAAGGAACATGTACCCAAGCTGCGAGACGGTCGAGTACGCCATCACGCGCTTGATGTCGTATTGCGCCATGCCGATGGTCGCAGCGACAAACGCTGTCAGGCAGCCGACGCAGGCGACCACGAGGAGCGCGTTGGGATCGAGAGAAAACAGCGGGAACATGCGGGCGATCAGATAGACGCCCGCCGTCACCATGGTCGCTGCGTGGATGAGTGCCGACACGGGAGTCGGTCCCTCCATCGCATCAGGCAGCCAAACGAAGAGTGGGATCTGTGCGCTCTTTCCGAAGGCGCCAAGCATGAGGCAGTACGGAATTGCCCACGCGCCCCACGCACTCGCATTCGCCGCGGGCGCAGCGCCAGACGAGATCGCCTTGAAGAGCGCGTCGTACTCGACGGTGCCGTAGTTGGTCCAAATCAGGAAGCCGCCGAGCGCGAGCCCGAGGTCGCCGATGCGGTTCATGATGAACGCCTTCTTCGCCGCCGCCACCGCTGATGGCTTGGTGTAGAAGTAGCCAATCAAGAGGTAGCTCGCGAGGCCAACGCCTTCCCAACCGAGGTAGAGCACGATGAGGTTGCCGCCCATCACCAGAGCGCCCATCGCAAAGAGGAAGAACGCCACCGACGCAAAGAAGCGCGCGTAGCCCTTGCCCACATCGGCTTCCATGTACTCCGTCGCGTAGATCGAAATGAGCGATCCGAGTCCGGTGACGAACAGCATCCACAGCAATGTCAGCGAATCGACATAGAGCGCAAACGGAGCGAGAAAGCTCGTATTGGGTGCGGTACCCGACCACGCGAAAGCGACCCAATCAAAGAGGTGCACCGTGCGCGGCGCGTCATCAGGAAGACGCAGGAACAGCATGAGCGTCGTGACGAATGACGCGATCAGCGCAATCGAGGTGATGGCGCCGGGCAACTTGCCCTTGACTCCGCGCGCCCCACAGATCGTGCTGAGAACCGCCGCAAGGACGGGAAGGAGCAAGATGAGTCCAGCCCACGCGAATTCGGGCGAGGGAATCGCTGCGGGGATCGAGACGACGGCGGGCTGGATGCTGGCAGGGTCGAGCATGAAGAAGACTCAAGTTGGTCGCTGTCGCTGTCGTTTCTCAGTCGTCGTCGCGGTCAAAGAAACCGTGGTCGAAACCGTGGTCGAAGCCGTTCAGCTCGTCTCGCGCAGCTCGCTCCACGCTTCGGAGTCAAGCGTCTCGCGGCGGCGGTAGAGCAGCACGACGAGACCGAGTGCGAGCGCCGCTTCGGCGGCAGCCACAGTCAGAATGAAGATCACGAAAACTTGCCCTGAGAGATCCTGATGCACTTTGCCGAAGGCGATCAACGCCAACGCTGCAGCCTGGAACATCAGTTCGGTGCAGAGAAACATGATGATCATGTTTCGGCGTGTGAGGAAGCCAACGAGTCCGCAGGTGAAGAGCAGGGCGCTCACCAACAGCGCAGCATTGATCGTCTGCGCGTCGGTTGCTGCGAGCGAAGTGGTCCACGGCATCATCGGTTCGCTCCAAGAGTGGCGGAACTTCCACCTGCTTCGCCTTCGACGGTCAACCGCCGCATGCCTGCGATCGTCCGTCGCTCATCCTCACCAAGTTCAATCTGCTTGCGGGCGAGGATCACTGCGCCAAACAGCGCCATGAGCAACACCACGCCTGCAATCTCGAGCCCTGCAGGAAAACGCGAGACCAACTCGACGCCGACTTGCCGACTGTTGTCAGGCATCATGCTTGGCGGCAGGGTGATCTGCTCAGACGCGCCACTGGTCAGCACCGCGTCGAGGCGTCCGGTCTCCGGATCAAACGAGGTGATGGAGACGACGGCAGGGTTCGCAACGCGGGCGGTTTCGAGCAGCAACTTTGGCATCGACGCGAGACGCTGCCATGAAGCTACGGTGCCTGCGTGCGCGCTCTCCACCATCGTGGTGTCTCGCGCGATCTGCGCCTTGGGCGAGAAGTACGCGTCGCTCAGCGTGGCCAGAATGACGAAGCCAACGATGACACCCGAGATTGCCTCGCGCGGCATGCGGTCGTACCACGCCTCACCGACACCAGCCACGGGCGACTGTTGCGCGAGCATGAGGACGAACATGTAGGTGATGAGAATCGCACCCGCGTAGACGATGACCAGCGCAAACGCCATGAACTCAGCGTCAAGCAGCAGGAACATGCCGCCGCCGGCGAGGACCACGAGCATGAAGTAAAGCGCTGCAAAGACTGGCCGCGGATTGGTCATCACCCGCACCGCGCCGACGACAGCGAGCAAACCAAACACGACAGGGAAGACGGGTGGAATGCCGCCATCAGCTCCCGCAGGGACTGCGCGCTTCAGTACCTCAACGATCAGCATGGCAAAGCCAGCCAATCCCAAGACGGTGCCGCCAAGGCGCAAGCTCTGTTGCCCGGGTTGCATCAGCAGCACAAGGCCGACCGCGCAAATCGCGACGGCACCAGTGAGGAGGAAGGCGCTCGGCACGACGGCCGCGGTTTCGAGCAAGGCGGTTGGGAGCATGGAGAGATGGCCAAGAAGCGGATCGGGCAGCGCGACAGCGTCGGAAAGGTGGGAGGCGGTGGACGACAAGTTCGGCGACATGTGCGACACGAGGAAAGCCAGAAACACCAACGGGCCTGCGCGGGAGCCCGACGCGGCAACGGCCGTGTTCTCGGGCTCGCGCGGCGAGCAGGCACCCACGCGCGGAAGGTTGGGAATGTAGGGCTGACCGAGCGTTCCCGCAACCGAGCGCCCGCGCACCACCACCTCGGCGCGCGGTAGCATCCGCCGATGCAGACTCCGCTTCGGCGAAGCCTTCCGAATGCGATCACACTCGCGCGCCTTCTGCTCGCTGTCGTCTTCTTCGTGCTGCTCGAACAGATCGATCGGACGGCGCCAGCGACCGAGATTGCGCGGCTCGGAGCGTGGTCGATGGCGATCTTCGCTTTCGCAGCAGTCAGCGACATTGTCGATGGTCACCTCGCGCGGCGATGGGGAGTTGTGAGCGCGTTTGGCCGCATCATGGATCCCTTGGTCGACAAGATCCTCGTGCTCGGCGGCTTCATTTACCTAGCGTCGCCGCTGTTCGAACCGCTGCCCACCAACTCGATGATCGGATCAGGGATTCTTCCATGGATGGTTGTGGTGATGCTCCTGCGCGAACTCCTCGTGACGGGCATTCGCTCCTACGCCGAATCGCGTGGCATTCCATTTCCAGCGGACTGGTCGGGAAAGATCAAGATGTTTGCCCAGTCGTTTTGCGTGGGATGCTGCGTGTATGTCGGGACACGAGTCGAGCCGTTCGCGTGGCAGGTCATCCTGCGTGACACCTTTATCTGGAGCACGGTGATTCTCACGATTCTGAGCTCAATCACCTACATCCGCCGCGCGCTGCAGGCGCCGACCTTCCATGATGCACGAGATCCGCAGGAGAGTGCTTCATGACACAGTCTCAACGAGACCAAGGCGGCTTTGGCATGTGGATCGTGACGGGGATGGGGACAGGGCTCCTGCGCCCTGCACCTGGAACTTGGGGTTCGCTGCCGCCGGTCATCCTTGCCTGCGGGTTGGCGTTCGGGCAGGTCGCGCCGCGCACCATAGACATGGCGCTCGCAGGCATGGGGATCGTGTTTGGACTGGGCTGCCTGATCTGGGGCGAGTCTGCCGAGCGTCGATTTGGAAAGAAAGACCCTGGATCAGTCGTCGCCGATGAAGTCGCTGGGCAATCGCTCGCGCTGATGTGGCTGCCGTGGAGCACGCCCAATGTCGGCTCGGGAAACGCACACATCATCGCCACCTGCGCCATCGCGTTTTTCGCGTTTCGCTTCTTCGACATCCTCAAACCGCCACCAGCGCGAGGCTGGCAACGGTTTCCTGGCGGGCTTGGAATCCTGATCGATGACATCGTCGCAGGCTTCTATGCGCTGGTCCTGACGCAGGTGCTCGTTCGCGTCCTCTGGTGAAACTCGCACTGGTCTTCGATGCGTGAATTCGATCTGCTTGCGCGTGTCATGGAGGGCAACCCACGGTTGCCCGCGGCTGTGCGCGTGCCTCCTGGTGACGACATGGCTGCGATCGAAGTCGCGGAGCCTGTGAGCACATTGCAATTGCGATCGACCATTTCACTCGACGCGCCGCTTCAGAGCGACGCAGAGAGTTGGCGCGCGTTCGGCGCGCGGTCGATCGAGCGCGCGCTGTCTACAGGCTCAAACTCAGCGATGGCCTGTGTGGTTGGCGCGACGCTCTCCCAGGGGCTGAGTGACTCCGCGGCTCTTGCGTTTCATACGGGATTGCGCCAAGCGTCCGAACGCGGCAACGCGCCAATCATTGGTGGCGACCTCTCGATCATGGCACGAACCGTCGTGTGTGTCGGGACTCTCGTGAGCAGCGCTTCTTCTCGATCCGCCCTGGCCATAGGAACGCCTCAATCCCTCGCGCTTGTTGCGTGTGACAGTGCCATCGAAGGCAAGCATGTGCCGCGCGGCTGCGACGCGTTTGTCCTTGGTCGCAAGGCGATGCTGCGAAACTTCAGCGATGTCGCTGCGATGGGAAATGCTCTGCCTGTTGCAACTTCCGCAGGCATCGTCTTTCCACTGGGCACCACTCCAGAACGCTTGCAACGGCTCGAACAAGGGTTGCGCGAGACGGCGTCACGCTGGGGTGCGCCACTGCTGAACATCGCGTGGCTTTCCGATGCCGCGAGCGATCAAGAGACTGGCCTCTATGCCTGCGTGACGATTCTGGCGCGGAAGCTCGACGAGGCACGGCCGCTCGCGTTGCGCAGCGATGCACGCGCGGGTGATGGCGTGTATGTCACGGGCATCATCGGCGGTGCGTGGGATCCAGTGAGCGGGCTCGGCCGTCATCTCGACTTCACCCCACGCCTTGCAGTTGCGCAGGCATTGGTTCGGGAACTCGGCGATGGACTGGGCGCGATGATTGATGTGAGTGATGGGCTTGGCCGAGATCTTGGCCACATCGCAGAACTCTCCCGCGTGCAAGTGCGCCTGCAACTTGCTGATCTCCCGCTCGCTGAAGGGACTGTCGCGCGAATCGCCATCGCGCAAGGCGAAGACTACGAGCTCGCGTTTACCGCGCGCGGAAGCGTTCCGGACTCGATCGCAGGAGTTCCCATCACGCGGATCGGCGTCATCGAGACAGGTTCGCCGTCTGTCCTCATTCAAGAAGACGGCGAGTGGCTCGACGCGTCCAAGCTCGGTTTCGAGCATGATGGCGGAGCGTCATGACCGCCGATCTTCCACTCTCGTTTCATCTCACGGACTCCGAGCAAACCGAGCAGTTTGGCGAGGTCCTCGGCGATCTCCTGCGCTCGAAGGACGCGCACTCGGGTTGTGTGCTGTTGTTGCTCTCGGGTGAACTCGGCGCGGGGAAGACCACCTTGGTACGCGGCTTGGCGGAGGGGCTTGGCGCAGACGCGAGCACTGTGGCGAGTCCGACCTTTGTGCTCCGTATGGACCATCGCTCGAGCGAGCGCATGCTGATTCATCTCGACGCGTGGCGCATGACCTTGGCCGATCTCGACTCGATTGGATTCGACGAGCTCTTGAGCTCAGAGGCCGTGGTCGCGCTCGAGTGGCCCGAGCGGCTCGCCGATGCGTTACCAGCGCGAGGAATCTGCGTACGACTCGAACACGCGCCGAGCAGCGAGGAGGACGGCGATGTGGGCCGTTGCCTCACGATTGATGCGTTTGGAGTTCATGCGCTGCAGCGCCAGCGACTGTCGGAAGGCCTGCAATTGCTCGTTCGAGCTGCGCAGATCAAGCCACTGGTGTGTCCTGTCTGCGGAGGCGTGCCAGCAGCGGGGGAGTCGTCGCTCGCGCCCTTCTGCTCGTCTCGTTGCAAACTCGTTGATCTGGGAGACTGGCTCTTCATGCGCCATCGCATCGCTGGGACCGCCACCGACGCGATGGATCAGGATCAAGCGCACGACGCGTCATCCGAATCGTCATCGTGACGACAGTCACGAGTCGTCGCGCGGACTCACAGCAAAGATCTGGAATCGGTGACCAACGGGACTCCAGCCGAGCTCGCGACAAATGCGATCGCGCAGCACGATGAGTTCCTTGTTGCTGAATTCGACGCGTCGACCAGTCTTCATGCAGACCATGCAGTCACGCGGTTCGCGACCGTAGAGCAGTTCGTAATGTGACTGCTTGGAGTCGAACAGCGACTGGGTGATGATGCCTGCATCAAGGAGCAGCCGCAGCGTGCGATAGACCGTCGCCTTGGAGACATCGTGCTGGCGAGCGCGCAGATCAAGGAGGAGTTCCTCTGCCTCAAACGCACCGTCCCTGCCGATGATCGCGTCGAGAATGTCCGCGCGCTCCTGGGTGTACTTCAGGTCGTGGCTCTTGAGAAACCGTCGGAACACCGAGCACAGCGGCGCAAAGGACTGCATCTGCGGCGTGTCGAGCGGATCGTGAAACAGATCCGCAGTGTCAAGTGGCTCATGCGCGCTGGTGGTCATGCTCGAATCGTAAGGAAACCCAGTCTGAGTTCGAGGCGCATGAGCTCCGCTTGGCTTGCCGCCGTGAGTTCTGCGGTCGTCAAACCGCCAAGCTCCACCGCTTCAAAGTCTCATAATATGTATTCTGTAAAGTGGAGTGCTGAGGCGATCAGCTCTCGCAGTGAGCTCTCGCGCCGAGCTCTCTTGCTCAGCTCTTCTGAGCAAGAGCTGACTCGTAGAGCTCTGCCCGAGCGTTGTCCCCGGTTGCTTTCGCTGCCTGCGCGGCAATCTCAAGTGCCCTCCGCTCGAGTCGGGTCAAGGTTTGTGGGCGCGCGGCGAGGCTTCCAGCCTCCGGGAGAACTTCCAGAGCTCGCGCTGGCTGGTTGAGGCCAAGTCGAGCGCGCGCAAGCGTGGTTCGCGCGGCGAGACACTGCGGATGAGGAAAGCCCAACGCCTGTTCGATGAGCGGCACAGCGCGCTCGAGCACGACCACGGCCTCCGCAAACCGCTCTTGCTCGGTGAGGAACGCTGCGTAGTTGCCATCGTTGGCCAGCGTGATCCGATGCGACGGGCCGAGGGTTCGCAGCGCAGAGTCTGAGACGCTCTTGAACTCGCGCTCCGCTTCGGCGTGTCGTTGATTCAGCGCGAGACACTGGGCGAGATTCGCGCTCGCAAGCAGGGTCCTCGAATCCGCGGGGCCACCACGCGATTGAAAGGCGCTGCGGTTCTCTTCATAGAGCGTGAGCGCGCTCGCAACATCCCCGAGTTCGAGTGTGGCCGCAGCGAGGTTGTTCCGCGCCGAAAGAGTGTCCGCGTGCGTCGGTCCGAGGACTTCAGCCAGCGGCGCGATGGCGTCGACGAGCAATGCCTTCGCTTCAGCTGCTTGACCAAGCGCAAGAAGCGACTCTGCGAGGTTGTTCGCGGCGCGAAGCGTGCTTGGATGGCGCGCGCCAAGGAGCCCGAGCTTTGACTTGTAGAGCGCACGCGCGATCGGCTCTGCGTCGGCATACCGTCCCCGCTGCGCAAGAATCAGCGCGAGCTCTTGCTCGGTCTCGAGTCGACTCATCACGGGTGTTTCTGGGAGCAGCGCCTTGCGCGAGAGCGACTCGCGCAGCAGTTCGTCGGCGCGCTCGATATCGCCGTTGGCGTTGGCGAGTGCAGCGAGGTTGTGCACTGCGTTGGCTGCAATGAGATCGACGCCGTTGGCAGCATGCTCGAGCGGCGCGCGCGCTTCGTCGAGCGCACCTGACTCGACCAACGCGTGACCAATGGCGTTGTCGATCTCGCGAATCGCAGGGCCGTCCACCGGGGAGCCCGCGGTCAGCCGCAGACCTCGCTCGGTGCGGAATTGTCGGAGCGCTTCCGCGAAGTTCCCTGTCGCCGCGTGGGCCAGTCCAAGCGCGGAGCGAACCTCAGCTTCAACGGTGGGATCACGCTCGGAACGCTCGAGTTCGAGTTCTGCTTCAACGAGCACAAGTTTGAGGAGACGCGGGTCGAGTCCTTGAGCCACCGCTGGATCGAGCGCCGTGAGCATGGAACGGTTCAGCCGAGCGATCTCGCGCCAGCGCCCTGCTTGCCGCTGACTTTCGATCAGCCCGTACGCGAGGCCACCGACGGCCAGCGTGAGTGATCCCAATGCAATACACGCGACCACCAGCGGAGCCTTGTGGCGCCGCGCGAGCTTGCGCAGTCGATAGACCGTGGTGAGTGGTCGTGCCGACACAGGCGCGCCCGTGAGCCACCGCTCGAGGTCATCCGCCAACTCGTCAGGTGTCGTGTAGCGGCGCGCAGGTGATCGTTCCAGTGCGCGCAGCGCGATCCAGTCGAGGTCATCTTCGAGTGCAGCGCGAACCGCGCGTGGCGCGTTGGGCGCCAACATCGCGCTCGGTCGCGGCGCGCGCTCCTCGAGAATCTGCCGCTGCAATTCCAGTGCGCCAGCCATGCCTTCCCGATCGCTCGTGAAGGGCCGCGTCGCGACGAGCGCCTCAAAGAGCATCACGCCGAGAGACCAGACATCCACGCGCCCGTCGATTTCCGACGAACCCGAAGCGATTTCGGGCGACATATACGCGGGCGTCGCCGCGGTGGGTCCCTGCCGCGTCTCAGTGCGCAGCGCGTCGTTACCCACGAGCTTCGCGACACCGAAGTCGATGATGCGCGGCTCATCGGTCGCAGAAAGATCAGCACCAACACCGACGCCTCGCACGAGCACATTGGCGGGCTTGAGGTCGCGGTGCAGGATGCCTTGGCGGTGCGCGTATCCGATGGCTCGACACACAAAGACCAGCATGCGCACGCGCGCTTCGAGCGAGTCTCGATGTTTGTGGCACCACGCGTCGAAAGGAACTCCCTCGACATACTCCATCACGAGGTACGGCGCGCCGTCGGCGGTGTTGCCTGCATCGAGAATGTGGGCGATGTGCGGATGTTCGAGACGCGCGAGGGCGATCTTCTCTGCCTCGAAGCGTCGCAGCGCCGACGAGCCAAGTGCTCCGACGCGAAGGATCTTCACCGCGACAGGCCGCACGACGGGCTCGAATTGTTCGCCCTTCCAGACGACGCCGAACGCACCTTCACCAATCATTGCGTCCAAACGAACACCGCGGACGCGTGGAGGCGGGACCGAATGGCCCTTGTCCACGCTTCCAAAGAGGAAATCCGTTGCGCCTTGCGTCTCGCCTGGTTCCATGCGCGCATTCCCAGCGTTGCGTCGGTGCAAACCGCTGTTGTTGGAATGTAACCGCGTGCCCCCCGCTTCCAAGCGTGCGGCGGTGAAGGCGGTCAAAAACTCGCGGACCTGCCCGCGCAATCGGGAGAATCGGCGTCAAAGGTGACGCGATCGAACCTGCTCAGCGCACGGCTGCGTGTTGCAACGCGCCGACCTGATCGAGACCGAAGACCTCGTGTGAAATCGCCAACGCGCGTTGCGCGTGCTCTTTTCCGAGGATGCAGGAGATCTTGAT
The DNA here is from genome assembly GCA_947490615.1 of Planctomycetaceae bacterium. Taxonomy (GTDB): domain Bacteria; phylum Planctomycetota; class Phycisphaerae; order Phycisphaerales; family SM1A02; genus QWPT01. Next base: position 153,067 of record CANLHK010000002.1, read on the forward strand.
CTCGCTCGTGGTGATGTTGTGGATCGGGATGCCCGCTGCCCCAAGTGCGGTGAACATCCGGGCCGCGACGCCGACATGGCTCTTCATGCCCGTGCCCACCACAGAGATCTTGGCGAGGCCGATCTCGATGGCGAGTTCACCCGTGCCAAACCGATCGAGCACCTTCGAGGCTGCGATCTTCACATCCGCGAGGTCGCCGTGATCGACGGTAAACGAGATCGAAGCGATCTCGCCAAACTCCGTCTGCATGATGTCATCGACCATGATGCCAGCCTTGGCCACCGCGTCGAAGAGCAGGCCTTGGACGCCCGCGTTGTTGGGGATGCGTCGCAAGCTCACTCGACCAAGGTCTTGCTTGAGCGCCGCGCCGACGACCATGACTTCTTCCATCTCTGGTGTCTCCCTGCAAATCATCGTCCCTTCATCGGGACGCTGGCTGTGTCGAACATGAATGGGAACGCCATAGCGCTCACCGAAGAGGACCGCGCGCGGATGCATCACCTGCGCGCCGAGCAGCGCGAGCTCCAACATTTCCTGATAGCTGATGCGTGCGAGCTTTGAAGCGGATGGGACCAGCCGCGGATCCGCGGTGTAGACGCCATCGACATCGGTGAAGATCTCGCAGCAACCGCCCTGCTCCGCGACGCGCAGCGTGGCCGCAAGCGCGACAGCGGTGGTATCCGAACCACCGCGACCAAGCGTGGTGACCTCGCCGGTGCTCGAGAGTCCCTGAAATCCGCAGACGACAGGCACACGCCCTTCCGCAAGCTCGGCTTCAAGTCGACCGCGGTCGACGCGCGTCACGCGTGCACGCCCAAACGCGCCGTCGGTCGTGATGCCTGCTTGTCCGCCCGTCAGACTGACGGCGGGAACGCCCACGCGCTGCAGTGCCATCGCAACAAGCGCCACAGAGACCTGTTCGCCCGTGGCCATGAGCATGTCGAGTTCGCGTCGCTCAGGACGATCGCTGACGCGGGAGGCAAGCTCGATGAGGTCGTCGGTGGAGTGGCCCATCGCGCTCACGACCACGACGACTTGATGACCTTCATCGACGCGCTGCTTCACGCGTCCTGCGCAGCGCGCGATGCGTTCAGGGTCTCCGACCGAAGTGCCACCGAATTTCTGTACGAAGACGGCCATGCTCGCATCCTTGCAATGGCGCTCGACTCGGAACGCCGTGGCTCACAAATCTACACGGAAACTCCGTTGGCGTGCAGCGAAAAGTCAGCTCACCCAAGCGGCGCGGTCGCGGTCCGACCGTTCCGAGCGCTTGCGGGCGCTCTCGTCCAAGATGCGCTTGCGCATGCGGATCGAGGATGGAGTGACCTCGACGAGCTCGTCGCCCTCGATGTATTCCAAGGCCGCCTCGAGCGAGTAGTCGCGCGATCCGCGGAGCACAACGGTCTGATCTTTGCTCGTCTCACGAAAGTTCGAGAGCGGCTTGAGGCGGGTGATATTGATGACGAGATCGTTGTCGCGGTTGTGCTCACCCACGAGTTGGCCAAGATAGACCTGGTCACCAGGCTTCACGCAGAAGATGCCGCGGTCGGCCAGCCCCTCGAGGGCGTAGGCCGTCACGCGTCCCGCTTCGAGCGCGATCATCACGCCGTTCTTTCGCTTCTGCATGCCACCAGCGAGTGGTTTGTACTGCGAGAAGGTGTGGTACATGACCGCTTCGCCGCCCGAGGCATTGAGGATGCGCGTGCGCAGACCGATGAGTCCGCGCGCAGGAATTTCCGCCTCAACATGCATGCGGCCCGCGCGCTCTTCCATCTTGACGATCTCAGCGCCGCGCGAACCAAGCAATTCCAGTGCGCCACCGAGTCCTGAGCCTCCGACATCGAGCGAGAGCCGCTCGTAGGGTTCACAGGTCACGCCATCGATTTCGCGCTGGATGACCTCAGGCTTGCCGACGGTGAGTTCGAATCCTTCGCGGCGCATGTTCTCAAGCAGCACGCCGAGATGGAGCAAGCCACGGCCAGAGACATGAAACTCATCGGCCGTATCGCCAGCAGCAACACGGAGCGCGACGTTGGTTTCAAGCTCTCGATCGAGTCGCTCGCTAATCTGACGACTGGTCACGAACTTGCCTTCGCGACCGCCGAATGGGCCGTCGTTGATGCGGAAGACCATGTGCAGCGTCGGATCATCCACCTTGACGCGGGCCATGGGCAGCGGATTGTCGGGATCGCAGAGTGTGTCGCCGATGTCGATCTTGCCAAGGCCTTCAACGGCGCAGAGATCGCCCGCAGGAATCGAAGGAACTTCGCGTCGCGCCAGACCTTCAAAGCGATTGACCTTGAGTACGCGCACCTTGCGCACGCTTCCATCCGCGCGGCAAACCGAAACCTGCGCGCCACTACGGAGCACTCCGCCGTAGACGCGGCCGATGGCGATGCGGCCGACATAGTCGCTCCACATCAGGTTGGTCACGAGCATCTGCAGCGGCGCGGCCTCGTCTCCGACTGGAGCGGGAACGCGCTCAACGATTTCTTGGAAGAGTTCATCGACGCCCTTGTCGCGGGTATCGATGTGTCGCTCGGCCCAGCCATCGCGTCCCGACGCGTAGATCAGCGGGAAGTCCAGCGCGTGATCATCCGCGCCAAGATCGACGAGAAGATCAAAGACCTCGTTCACCACACCTTGGATGCGCGCCTCGGGGCGGTCGCACTTGTTGATGACCACGATCGGCTTCAGACCAAGTTCCAGCGCCTTGCTCAGGACGAAGCGCGTCTGCGGCATCGGGCCTTCGAGCGCATCGACGAGCAAGAGGCATCCATCAGCCATGCGCAACACGCGCTCAACTTCGCCGCCGAAGTCGGCGTGTCCTGGAGTGTCGAGGATGTTGACGCGGAAGACTTCCCCGCGCCGAGGACCCCCACGAATCGTGTAGGTCACAGCGCAATTTTTGGCAAGGATCGTGATCCCGCGCTCGCGCTCGAGCGGGTTCGAGTCCATCACGCACTCGCCTCCCTCGTCGAGTTTGACTGCACCAGATTGAGAGAGCATCGCATCGACGAGCGTCGTCTTGCCGTGGTCAACGTGGGCGATGATTGCGATGTTGCGGAGGTTCGGATCGGCCATAGGAAAACTTTGGGGAAGAGGGAAAGTGTAACACGAACCCGCACTTCCACCGATGGCTCGGTGCAGAGTGTGATCGCGGTCAGAGTCCCGCAGTGATCACGCTCCCACGCCGCGTGTTTAGATTCCGTACAGAGGCCGCAATTTGCCTTCAAGATGGCGCATGAGCGGCTCGGCGGAGAGCGGCGCTCCCGTCACCCTTTGCACCAATTCCGCGGGCGTATAACGCCGTCCGTGCGCGTGGATGTTCTCATTGAGCCATCGCTTGAGGCCTGAGAATTCACCGCGCGCGAACCCATCGACCAGCCCTGGCATTTGCGCGCACGCCGTCTCAAAGAACTGCGACGCATAGAGATTTCCCAGCGTGTAGGTCGGGAAGTAGCCCATCGCGCCCATCGACCAGTGGATGTCCTGCAAGCAACCGCGACGATCATCGGGGACATCCACGCCGAGCATCTCTTTGTAGAGGCGGTTCCACAATGCAGGAATCCCCGCGACCTCGAGGGAGCCACCGATGACAGCGCGCTCGATCTCGAACCGCACCATGACATGGAGGTTGTAGGTCGCCTCGTCCGCATCCACGCGGATGAAGCCTGGCTCCACCACATTGGCCGCGGAGTAGAGGTCATCCGCACTGAAGCGTGAAGCGTCGGGGCCGATGATTCCGAGCATGCGTGGCGTGAGCCAGGACCAGAAGGCGCGACTGCGGCCGACCTGGTTCTCCCACATCCGGCTCTGGCTCTCGTGGATTCCTAGCGAGACCGCTTCGCCGAGCGGCGTTCCGATGGCGCGAGCGTTGAGCCCCTGCTCATAGATTCCATGCCCCGATTCATGCATCGTGGAACCGAGCGCGTCATTCACGCAGCGCTCGTTGTAGCGCGTGGTGAGTCGCACATCATTGCAGTGAGTTCCGCCGCAGAACGGGTGGGTCGAACGATCGAGCCTTCCGCGCTCGAAGTCGAAGCCGATCGATTCCGCGACAAACTTTGAGAGCTGCTCTTGGCGCGTGACCTCAACGAAGAAATCGTTGAAGCCGTCGGCCGGACGCTTGGTGGCAGCCTTGATCTCTGCGACGAGCCCCTGCAGGCGCGGACGCAGCGGTGTGAACACACTCGCAACCGCGCGTGCGGTGCAGCCAGGTTCGTAGAGGTCCGCTAGCGCGTCCCATCGCTCGCCGTCGCGCGCGAATCCGTAGCAATCGGCTTGCACGCGAAGAAGCGCGACGAGCTTCTCGAGCCATGGAGCGAACCGCTTGAAGTCGCTGGCGGCGCGTGCTTGCGCCCACTCGTGCTTGGCGAGACTGGATGTCTTGGCCATTTCTTCCACGAGGCTCGCGGGAAGTTTGGTGGCCTTGCTGTGGTCGCGGCGTGCTTCGCGCACGAGTGCGGCAGAAGCAGGATCCGACATCGCTTGCTTGTCGGCTTCGACGGCGGCAATGAGATCGCCGCGCTCAAGCGAGGCCGTGCGCTCATGCACCATCCTTGCAAGGAGCGCTTGTTGGCGCGCGCGCCACTCCAACCCACCCGATGGCATCAGCGTTTCCTGATCCCAATCGAGAAGGTTGTTCGAGCTCGACAGCAGCGCCGTTTCCTGCAAGTGCGCGATGAGCGCCTCGAGGTTGGTGGCGGCGTGCGTGGAGGGAACGGACGGTGTGAGCGTGCTCATGGGGATCTCCGTGCGCGGAGTGTAAAGGCCAAAAGCAGCGTCGCGCCCCGAAGAAGGGCGCGACGCGTGATTCCATGGTGTTCCACTCGCTGTGGCCGAGTGATCAGCGCTCACTTCGTGGCGGGCGCTGCGGCTGCAGAGGCAGCCTTCGAAGGTGGGCTGACGGGCTTCAACACTTCGATGAGGCGGGTCTTGTCGCCCGTCGTGCGGTTCATCGCGTGATCAAGCGCAGTCCAACCCTTGCCATCCACCGCAGCTGGATCAGCCTTGGCCGCGAGCAGAAGTTCGACCTTCTCCGGCGAGCCACTGGCAGCAGCGAGATGCAGCGCCGTCTGACCAGCCTTGTTCTTTGCCGTGACATCGGCGCCTTCAGCCAGGAGCGTCTTGAGGCACTCGGGCTTGCCTGTGCGAGCGCCGCGCAGGAGCGGCGTGTCGCCAGTCTGCTTGTCGGCAGCCTTGAGATCGGCGCCTGCTTTCACGAGGATCGCCACCGTCTGTGGGTCGCCAAGTCCTGCTGCCCAGATGAGCGGAGTCCAACCGTTGTCGTCGGTCGCCTTCACATCGGCGCCCTTACTCAGAAGGAACGCGACGGCCTCGGGCTTACCGAAACCCGCGCACCAGAGAAGTGGCGACGAGTGGATCTGGTCGGCAGCGTTCACCTTGGCGCCGTGCTCGACGAGGTACTTCACGGTTTCGAGATTCACTTCCACCGCGCCCCAGAGCGGAGTGCGACCCTGGCGATCCGCGATGTTCGGGTCGGCCTTGGCGGCGATGAGAACTTCCATCGCAGCGCGGTTGCCACCCTTGGCAGCCCAGTGGAGCGCTGTGCGCGAACCAGCGCGGTCGCGCTCGTTCACATCGGCGCCTGCAGCAATGAGCGCACTGACCTTGGCAAGATCACCAGCGCGGACTGCGTTGATGAGGTCGGTCGTGCCCGGACCCGCTGGGGTCACTGGCGCCGTTGGCGGCGTGGGGCCGTTGGCGGAGATTGCGCGCTTCACGAGCATGGTCATGCTCGCTGCCTTCGGATTGTCGGTCTTGATGAGGATCTTTGGTTGGCGACCCGCCTCTTCCCACATCGCCCAATCCACCACGAGGACATGCTTGGTTGCAGCATCCATCGGTGGGTTCTTGATGACGGGAGGAACGATCTCAGTCACCTTGAACGACACGCCTTCGGTCGACTCAAGCGTGATCTCGGTTGGCTTCAATCCTGCGGCGCTCGTGTCTGCTGGCGAATCGATGATGTCGGGCGTCATCGTCACATACGCCACAACATCGCCTTCGACCGAGAGCACGACTGGCGCATGCTCTTCGATTTGGAAGGTGACCTTCTTGCTGAGCTTGAGGCCCTGCTTCGGTCCTGGGCGCAGCGTGATCTCGCAATCGCCTGTGGCGCCTGGCGCGATCGGGTCCTTCGGCCAATTGGGGGTGGTGCAACCGCAGCCTGGAATCGCCTTGGAAATGCGAATCGGCTTGTCGGTCACATTGCGAATCTTCACCGTGATCGTCTTGGGCACATCGGCGATCATCTCGCCCATGTCCGCGATCTCAGGCTCAAACTTGATCGCTGGCGGCTCGTTGGGATCGAAGTTCTGCGGCGTGCCGATGGCATCCTTCGGCTTCGACGAGCCGATCACATTGCGAAGGTCCTGCTTGATGATTCCATCGACGGGCGAATCGGGCGCCGCGCCTTCAACGGTTCCGTTTGGAGTCACGGCAGGTGGCGTGATGCCAGTGCCGCGCACGGGAACGCCCGCTGGCGCTCCCTTCGTCGGCGAGTTGGCGGGGCTACTCGGCGCGCCGCCTGGAGTGAGCGTCGGCTGAGTCGGCGTCTTGGGTGGATTCGTTGGCGCAGCCTTCGGCGGGTTCTGTGCCGAGGCGCTCGTCCCGAGCGTGAGTGCAAGAATGGTCAGAGCAGACGAACCAAGCAGTGTCCAACTATCGCGTCGCATGTCGTTCCTTTGGTGAGTTCGTGGTAACCACAAGTCTTGCAAACTGTCTCGTCCGCTCGGCCAGCTCGCTCAGTGCGGCCGCCGCGGGGAGAGAACTGTATCGGGCCGCATACCGTCGATGTTTGAGCGGAGTTGAGCCAAACTTGATTCTGCCTGCCAAGTTCGCCGACCTGCGCCGCAGTCGCGAACGCCGAAGATACACTGCCGACCCCTTTGAGGCATCCAATCTATGAGCACTGCTGATCTCGCCGAGCATCTTCAACGCCCCGCCCTTCGTCGCATCCACCCGGTGCAGCTGCAGAAGGACAACCAGGTGTTTCTCGGACTTCAGGATCCGTGCATGCTCTGTCCGCAGATGATGGTGGTTCCGCCGCAGGCGTTCCAGGTCATGCAGTTCTTTAACGGCGAGCGCTCGGTCGATGAGATCGCCAGCACGCTGAAACTCGCTGACATGGCACCCCTGCTCGAACTCCTGCGAAAACTCGATGAATTCGGCCTGATCTGGGGTCCAACCTGTGAGGCCCTCGAGGACAAGAAGAAGCATGAGCTGCAGTCGGGCGGAGCATTCGCCGCTGGTGCCACGAAGAGCCTCGGTGAGGATCCCGCAGCGATCCGCGCGCAACTTGAGAAGTGGCTCGATGAAGCGGAAGATGCCGAACTCGAAGGCACCGTCGCGGGCATCGTCGCGTGCCACCTCGATTACGGCCGCGGGCATCCCGTGTACGCCTCGAGCTACCGCACCATTGCCAAGGGTCCGCGTCCTGATCGCGTCGTGGTCCTCGGAACCAACCACTTCGGCCTCGGTGACGGCGTGGTCATGGCGGATCTCGGCTTTGAGTCGCCGCTTGGAAGAGTCTCGGCGGATCAGAAGATCGTCGAGCGCATGCGCGCCGCGACCGGGCGAAAGCTCTTCGTCGACATCTTGGATCATGTGCCTGAGCACTCGATTCAGTTGCACTTGCCTTGGATTCAGCATCTCTACGGTGATGTACCAGTCGTTGCGGCGCTCGTACCCGACCCCGTGGTCGGCTTGATCGCCGATGACGGTGCTCGCGTTGGCGTCGATGAGTTTGTCGACCTCCTCGGCCATGCGCTCGCGGCGGAGGGTGGTCGCACGCTCTTTGTCGCGAGCGCCGATCTCTCGCACGTGGGGCCCGCTTTCGGTGAGCCAAGCCCCGTCGGCGACCAGCGTCGCCGCGAAGTTGAATCGCACGATCGCGCGATGATGAAGGAGTTCCTCGCAGGCGGCAACAACCTCGTTGCCAAGATGCGTGAACTGAAGAACCCCACGCGGTGGTGTTCGGTTGGCTGCATGAGCGCCGTCGCGCGCTTGGCCAAGCCTTCGTGCATCGAACTCATCGACTACCGCCAGGCCGTCGACGAGCAAGGCCACGCACTGGTTTCGAGCGCCTCGATGGCGCTTCTCACCTGAGTTCCACTGATGATCGCCGTCGTGCAGCGCTGCAGTAGTGGACGCGTCTGCGTTTCCGGCGAAGAGGTCGGCGCGTTGGGAGCGCGCGGCGGACTGCTCGTTCTTCTTGGTGTCGAAGTTGGCGACGCCTCGGCACAAGCTCAGCGCATGGCAGAGAAACTCTGCAAGCTGCGGATCTTTGACGATGCCGCGGGAAAGATGAACCTCGCGGTGAGCGATGTTGGTGGCTCCATCCTCTTGATCAGTCAGTTCACGCTTGCGGGCGATTGCTCAGGCGGAAATCGTCCGAGCTTCATCACCGCACAACGGCCCGAAGCCGCGGAGCCACTGATCCATGAGGTCGTCCAACACATCGTCCAAGCAGCAATCCCCGTCGCGACCGGTCGCTTCCGCACCACGATGGAAGTGTCGATGGTGAACGACGGACCAGTCACACTGATTGTGCGCGTTGCGTGAGCGACTGTTCGCCGCGCGTAGGAAGCGCGCGACCGAGCGCGCTGACAACCAACTTCAAATCCTCCCAGGCTTCTCTTCGAGCCTCGGTGGTTTGGTTTCGCAACAGGAACGCAGGATGAAGCGTGGGCATGACCGACGCTTCGAACGAAGTCCCTTCTGCTGACGCGAGGCGCACAGCCACAAATCGGCCGCGCAAGGCACTGATCCCGAGCTCCGTCGTGAGAAAGAGTTTCGTCGCGGGCCCGCCGAGCGTCATGATGACGCGCGGCTGGATGATCGCCAATTGCGCCATGAGGTAGGGACCACACCCATCGATCTCGCTTTGAGTTGCCGGGCGATGCTCGGAGGGCGGCGCCTTGAGCACGGTGGTCGAATACACGGTCTCACGCGAAAGTCCGATGGCACGGAGCATCTCATCAAGCTTTTCGCCGACGCGCCCTGCGAACGGTCGCTGAGACTCCCCTTCCGCGGCACTCGGCGCATCGCCGATGAGAACGAGTTCCGCCTCCGCAGTGCCTTCACCAAAGACCAGCGCACTGCGCGCTCGACGACTTGAACAGAAGCTGCACTCCTGGGCGTGCGAATGCTCGAGAGCCCGCAATTGCTCCGATTTCGTCGTTGCCCGCGGAACAGAAACGGCCGCCGAGATGCGCGGCTCGATGCGCGCGACACTTCTCTGAGCAATGAGGGGAGACGGGCGCGGCGCGGCGGCGTGTGCTTGCGGCGGGACCACAGTTTCCGCTTGACGCGGCAGCGGCGCGGCACTGGTCGGAATTGCAGCGCGCTGCGGAGCGAAGAGCGCGGCGTCAAATCCTCGACTCGGAGCGTGCCGCTGTGGAAGCGACGCTTCAGGCGATGGCGATTGCAACGCAGCCGCTGTTGCTGGGGCAGCGGAAGCAGTTCGAACGAAACCGACGGGCAGCAGCACATCCTCGACGCCGAGCAGCAGATCGGTCTCGACCTCAAGCATCCCGCGTCGAAGAAGTCCTGTCATCGATGGAGGCCTCGTGCGTGTCCTGAGCCGCGCCTCAGCGCTTGCGAGGATCGCGTGCGTTGGACGGCTTGCCGACGGCAGACTTGCCGACAGCGGCTTCGCCCTTCTTCGCAGCCTTGGGCGTCACGATTTGGATCATCGATTGCGTGCGCAGCACCAAGCCGCAGTCCGAGCGAAGGTGGAAGCCCTGCACATGGGTCTCATTGCGGAAGTGCTGCACATCGATCAAGGACAGATTGTGCTTTCCAGCTGCGTCGGTCCACGCTGCGAAGAGCGAATCGTTCTCACGAGCGTGCTGCATCATCTCCTTGTAGGTCCCGATGTAGAGGTGATCCGACAAGGTCTCGGTCTGCATTGTCGTCATGTAGACGAGGTTGTCAGCGACCTTCTCTTCGAAGTCGCGCTCGCCCGCACAAGGAAGTGCAGCGATGAGTCCGCGGTCTGGAATCTGGTCGATGTGCTCAACCACGATCTCCGTCATGCAGAAGCCGTTGAGCGTGAAGCGCAGGCTGTGTCCGCCGCGGAAGATCCACGCCTCGGTCTCGTAGTCGCCGTGCTGAACGCGCTGGCGACCCTCGATCCCGAAGAACTCAGGGTGGAGCGCCTTTCGGAAGGAGAGGAGGTGGTAGCCCTGAAGGCTGTTTGCCTTCGTGGCGCCTGATGCCCCGCCATGCGAAGAAAAAGTTGGCGCAGCGCCGCTCGCGTGTCCCTCAGATCCCGCGTTGCCGCCGAATCCATTGGGAATGAAACCGCCCTGGCCCGTATTCGCGTCGTGATTCTGGTTCTGCATGAAATCCTGCATTCAGGACTCGGGTTCATACCGAGTCGTTCGCCGCTTCGAGGTGCCCTGCTTGCCGACACCGCCTTTGATCAAACTGCTCGATCCAGTCGTGCCGTGCCCGTCCGTGCTTCGTTCTTGAGCACCACGGGAGATTCTCGAAGTTGCAGCCGCGGCCGCTGCCGTGCGAGTGCCGCGCATCGGGCGCCAACAGGGCGCCCTCCTCCAACGCCTGCTGGCCGTTGGGGTGGCGTATCTTTGCGGTTCATCGCCGAAAGACAAGGACAAAGTACGAACTTCGAGGCCTTTGCTTGGCGTGGCGGAGTCGGGTTCTCGGAAGATCGAAGACTCAGAATGCCGAATTCGGACGCTCCGCTGAGTGCGGGACTCTTGAAAAAGGCGGATGGCCTGCCCTCGTCGGACAGGCCATCCATCGCTGCATGCACCGCTAAGCCGAGTTCTGTTCCCGCCCGCGCATGCGGAGGGGCAACGGCCATTTCTCTAGGCCGACGGTTGCCCGTTGGCTCGAGCGCGCTACCTGTTCCATCCCCGCGGACAGCGGGTGCCTCACCGCTCGAGAGCGAGAGAGGCGGAACGACTTGCACTTGCACGAGGTGGGGTTTGCCTTGCCTTGGTCGTCACCGACCAAGCGGTGCGCTCTTACCGCACCGTTTCACCCTTACCGCGGGTTGCGCCGAAGCGCCGCCCGTGGCGGTTTGTTTTCTGTGGCACTGTCCCTGACCCTGCAGCGGGTCGGTGGGTGTTACCCACCACCTTGTCCTGCCGTGCTCGGACTTTCCTCCAAGTTCATTGCTGACCCTGGCGGCCGTTCCGGTGCGATGGAGACTCTACCTTGTCGCTGGCCTCACGGTGAGGTGTTCCGAGGGACTTGAGCAATCCGCGGGAGTTGCTATGCTCCTCCATTCGCCCCAGAACAGCCTGAGGGCGAGAAGGAACTTTCGCCATGTACGCAATCGTCGAAGACAGCGGTACCCAAATCAAGCTCCAGAAGGGCGATGTCGTTGATATCGATCTTCGCGACGCCGAGGATGGGTCAACCATGACCTTCGATCGTGTGCTCGCGGTAGGCGATGTGTCTGGCACGGCGCCCGCCAAGCTCGGACTCCCCTATCTCACAGGCGCGACGGTGACCGCGAGAGTGCTTGGCGAGGCCGACGGACCAAAGGTTCTTGTTGGCAAGTACAAGCGCCGCAAGGGCTATCGCAAGACGATTGGCCACAAGCAGCACTACATCCGCATCGAAGTTCTCTCGATCAATGCGTGATCGTTGACGCCGCGCTGCCCGAACGGGCGTGCGCTCCGTCGACCACCACTCGGACAAGGCCGCGCGTTCAGCGCGGCCTTCTTCTTTGGTTGATCACTTTGAAGTGCCCGTCACTCGCCGCGCAGCGTGAGCTCGATCGGGTCGACATCAAATCCCCGCAGCATGGCCTCGACGCTCTCACTGTGCGCGGTTCGAGCAGAGAGCCGAATGGTGTCGGCGAGCGCAGCGATGCGCAGTCGCATGCGTCGGTGTCCATCCTGAAGAGCCGCCGCGCCGGCGGCCGTCGGCCGCTCCGCCTCGATGATCGTTTGGATCGTCGGCTCATCACGGTCGAGCTCGACCGCCGACTCCTCGACGGATGAGCCGTCGCGTCGCCGCCACGCCAAGAGTGCAGACGAGATCGTGGCCAGACCACCGTCACCGACGAGTGTGAATGCCGTCGCTTCGGCGCCCGCGCCGACGGCGAGTGTTCCAAGTCCGCGTTGCCCGACGACGCTCGCCGTGATCGTTCCATCCTTACCGCCGAACGCGATGACTTCGTCGATCGTGCCAAGAACAGTGAGTGCGGACGCCGCAGCAACCCGCAGACCTTCAGCGAGATGAAACTCGCTTGGCACCGCGATCGCTGCCTGAAAGACGCTGACACGGCCAAACGCCTCGCACACACTCAGCAGCGTGCGGCCCGTCTGCATCCTGCGAAAACTCGGAGCGGTCTCACATTGTGGGACGGCGAGAAGAAACGGAAGCTCGCACGCGCCAGCGACGATGGCGATGTCTTCGCTGGCCAGTGCCTCGCGATCAAGTTCTCCCAGCGGCGCGCACCGATCAATCCACAGTGCGTCGGTTGTCGCGACGGCAAGTTGGCGAAGGTCATCGAAGGCCTCGGCGCCAAAACGCTCGCTCAGCATTCGGCGAACGCGCACGTCATCACTGCCAACCCGCGTTGGAGCCAAGCGGGGATCCGACAAGATCCGCACAGCGCGATCAGCGCGCGCGCCTTCGATCCATGCGGAGATTTCGCGCGGTTCAAAGGGATGGCGCACGCGCGGGCTCCTGCTTGAGCTCTGACGACGCGCCGCGGCCAAACCGCGCCGCGTACGCGGACAACCGCTCCAACGCGCCGTCGATGGTCGCGTCCTTCTTACAGAACGCGATCCGAACGAGCGACTTCGCTTTGGCCTTGTTGAGATAGAACGCGCCTGGTGGAATCGCGGCGACTCCACCGTGTTCAACAAGATGGCGGCAGAACGCGAAGTCGTCAGCGAATCCAAACCGCCCGTGATTCGCGAGCACGAAGTAGCTCCCCTGCGGCGCCTCACAGGAGAGTCCGCAGGCGCGCAATCCCGTCACCATGCGGTCGCGGCGTGCGCGGTATTCGCTGCGGAACTCTTCGTAGTACGCGTCAGGCGCGGTGAGTGCGACCGCGGCCGCAGCCTGTAACGGAGTCGGCGCACAGAAGCTCGCGAACTGATGCGCTGAGCGGACGGCGGCCGCGAGCGGCGCAGGAGCGATCGCCCAACCGACTTTCCATCCTGTAAACGAGAAAGACTTTCCGAGGCTTCCCAGCACAATCGTGCGCTCGCGCATGCCTGGCTCAGAGGCGAGGGTGCGATGACGCGTCTCGTACCAGAGTTCCTCGTAGACCTCATCGCTGAGAACGATGAGATCAAACTCCACCGCGACACGCACGATCGCCGCGCGCTCCTCGTCATCCAAGATGCGCCCACTGGGATTGTGCGGACTGTTGACGAGCAGCATCCTCGTCTTTGGTGTGATGGCAGCACGCAGCGCCGCTTCATCGACGCGAAAGCCGGGCGCTTCGAGCGTCACAATCTTGGCTACGCCGCCCGCCATCACGACCGACGCTGGATACGAGTCATAGAACGGCTCAAAGAGCACGACTTCATCACCAGGTTCAAGGAGCGCGAGCATGCAATCGAGAATCGCTTCCGTCGCGCCGCAGGTCACGACGACATCGCGCTCGGCGTCGTAGGTCAGACCGCTGGTCTTCTCAAAGCGCTCGACGATGGCCTTGGTCAACTCAGGCAGGCCCGTCATCCGCGCGTATTGCCCACTTCGATCGCGGATCGCTTTGATCGCCGCCTCTTTGAGAAACTCTGGGCCATCGAAGTCGGGCGCACCTTGTCCAAGATTGAGCGCGCCGTGTTTGACAGCCAGCGCAGTCATCTCCGCGAAGATCGTCGCACCGAAAGGCTTGAGCCGCGAGTTGACACCGAAGCTGCGCATGACTCGATCGTACCGATCTGCGCACTGCTCGGTAGACTCGCAGCGTGGGCCAACCAGAACCAAATGCAACGCTCCGACTTGAGATCGTCCACGAGGATGCCTTGGTGATCGTGGCCAACAAAGCACCTGGCATGGTGTCGGAGCCGGGCACTTCGCATCGCTCGGACAGCCTGCTGAATGCCTTGGTTTCCCGCTATGGCGGCAAGTTGCTCCGCCTCGGAGAGCGCCGCGACTACGGGCTCCTCCATCGACTCGATCGGCAAACCAGCGGATGCGTCGCCTGCGCGCTCGACCCTGATGCCTACGACGCGATCCGTGCGCAATTCGAGGCGCGCACCGTCGACAAGTGTTATCTCGCGATCGTGCGAGGGAGCATGCCTGCGGGGAAGTGCACCGTTGATCGACCACTCCTCGAGAAGCGCGTTCCGTCGGATGAAGGCACTCGATTGGTGAGTCTGCTTTCGTCGGAAGGGAAACCAGCGACGACAGACTTTGAAGTGCTCGCAACCAGCGCGAAGAACTGCCTCGTCGCGTGCACGCCGCACACGGGCCGACTCCATCAGATTCGCGTGCACCTCGCCCATCTCGGATTCCCCGTCGAGGGCGAAGCGCTTTACGGCGTAGGCGCTCGTGTGCTGCCTTCGATGAAGGGTGCCGATCGCACGCTCGGACTCCACGCGTGGAAGCTCGGATTCACACACGGATCGGGACGCGTCGACGCCTGCGCGAAGCCGAGCAAGAAGTTTCTCGCGCTCGCGAGAGAACTCGCGCTCCAACACGATTCCCTCCAATGAAACAGGCCGCCCATGAGGGGCGGCCTGTGGACTTTCCATTGGATGCGAAGATCAGTTCTTCGCGTCGGTTGGGATGCGCATCCCGTAGAAGCTGCGCCAGACGAAGAAGAGCGCGATGGCGCTGCAGCCAACGCCGATCCACAGTTTGGCTGGGTGATCCTTCATCGAGATCGCGATCTCAACGGCCAGCAGGCCGAAGAGCGTGGTGAACTTGATCACGGGATTCAACGCCACCGAGCTGGTGTCCTTGAACGGATCGCCGACGGTGTCGCCGACCACGCACGCAGCGTGGAGATCGGTGCCCTTGGCGCGCATATCGACTTCGACAATCTTCTTGGCGTTGTCCCATGCACCACCAGCGTTGGCCATGAAGAACGCCTGATAGAGCCCGAAGAACGCCATGGCGATCAGGTAGCCGATGAAGAAGAACGGATCGAAGAACGGCAGGCCGAGCGCAAAGAAGAACACGACGAGGAAGATGTTGGTCATGCCCCGCTGCGCGTAGATCGTGCAGATCTTCACGACTTCCTTGGCGTCCTCAACGCTGGCTTCCGCCTTGTCGAGGTTGATGTTCTTCTTGATGAAGACCACCGCGCTGTACGCGCCCGTCACGACGGCCTGGGTCGCTGCGCCCGTGAACCAGTAGATGACGGCGCCACCGACGAGAAGGCCAAGCAAGACTTCGGGCTGCACGATCGAGAGCTTGCCAACGACGATGTTCGCGGAGTCCCTGAGCTGTTCCATCGTGGCGTGCTCGCCACCCTCTGCGCGGCTCTTGATGAGCGCGAGAATGATGCCGAACACCATGGTGGTTGCACCGACGACGGCCGTGCCGATGAGCACGGGCTTCGCGGTGGCCTTGAAGGTGTTGCCTGCGCCGTCAGCCTTCTCAAGGGTGTACTTGGCGCGCTCGAAGTCGGGCTCGAAACCAAAGTCGCGCTTCAGTTCCTCACGGATGCCAGGGAGACTCTCGATACGCGACAACTCGTAGACGCTCTGCGCGTTGTCGGTCACAGGGCCGAAGCTGTCGACGGCGATGGTCACGGGACCCATGCCGAGGAAGCCGAAGGCGATGAGACCGAAGGCGAAGATCGGACCAGCGAAGGAGTACGCCGCCGGCATGATCGCCGCGAGATCCTCGTTGCGCGAGCAGTACCAACCGGTCGCCATCAGCAGCGCGATGACGAGACCCTTCCAGAACGCGGAGAAGTTGCCCGCCACGAATCCAGAGAGGATGTTGAGGCTCGCTCCACCTTGCTTGGAGGCGTTCACGACTTCCTTCACATGGCCACAGTTGGTCGAGGTGAAGATCTTGGTGAACTCAGGAATGAGCGCTCCTGCAATCGTGCCGCAGCTGATGATCATGCTGAGGGCGAACCACAGGTTGGGCAGTTCCTTGCCGCCGTAGCTGATGTCACCGAGGAGCACCTTGCTGGCCACGAAGGTCACAACGATCGAGAGGATCGAAGTGATCCAGACCAGCCAAGTGAGTGGCGCTTCTTCGTGGAACTCACGAGCCGTCGAATACTTCGCCTTCGAGATCGCCTCGTTGATGAAGTACGACGCCAGCGAGGTCACGATCATGAGCGCACGCATGGCAAAGAGCCAGACGATGAGCTTGCCACACATGCCACCCGCTTCACCCTCATTGCCAAGGGAGTAGGCGAGGAAGGCGATGAGCGCGACGCCCGTGACGCCGTAGGTTTCGAAGCCGTCCGCGGTTGGTCCAACCGAGTCGCCAGCGTTGTCACCCGTGCAGTCGGCGATGACGCCTGGGTTCTTTGGATCGTCCTCGGGGAGCTTGAAGACGATCTTCATGAGGTCCGCGCCGATGTCAGCAATCTTGGTGAAGATGCCGCCGCAGATGCGCAGAGCCGACGCGCCAAGCGACTCGCCGATGGCGAAGCCGATGAACGATGGTCCGACCAGCTCAGATGGCAGGAACATCAGAATGCAGATCATGAAGAAGAGCTCGACGGAGACGAGCAGCATTCCGATCGACATGCCCGACTTCAGCGGGATACTGATCACTGGCAGCGGGAACCCGCGCAGCGACGCAAAGGCGGTGCGCGAGTTGGCCTGGGTGTTGATACGAATGCCGAACCACGACACGCCGTAGCTGCCGAGGATGCCGAGAACCGAGCTCATCAGGATCACGAACACATCGCGGACGATCTTCCCTTCGAGGAACCCGAAGTAGAAGATGATCGCGCCAGCGATGAGGATCCACAGCAGCGCGAGGTAGCGGCCCTGCTGCCACATGTAGCTCTTGCAGGTTTCCCAAATGATGTTGGAAACCGAGAGCATCGACTTGTGTGCGGGCAACGCGACGGTCTGCTTGTATTGCAAGTAACCAAACAGCGCGCCGAGGACGGAAATGACCAGCCCGCTCAGCAGGAGGACTTTGCCGGTCATCCCGTTGCCGAAGGTCACTTCACTGACGTTCGGGAGCTTGAGGTCTGCCTCGCCCGCGAGGGCTGCTGAGGCGAGGAAGACGGGAACGAGGGCGATGAGCGCCCGACCCGTGCGAGAGAAGGCAGTCTGCATGATTTGGCTGTCTTCCTATTGCGTGGCGTCGCGAGACGGCACAAGGAGTAATGAAACGAGCACTGAAGCTGACCCGACGCGCTCGACCCCGTTCCCTGAGCTCGATTCGGATCGAGTTTGGGAGCAGAACGACGAACGATTCGAATCGACGGAGAACTGACGAACGGGATGTCTCTGGCGTTTGAGGACTTGGTGGTGGCCGTTGGGTTCCTCCACCCATCGACCTGCCACGAACCCCTGCGCGCATCTCTCGGCAAGGGGGCGGAATCGTAACGAGTTTTCATCCCCTCGGATGGTGGGGCTCGAGGCATCGCGTGCCTCATCTTCGGTCACGATCGGCTATATTCTCGCTCCCGCTGCGGGCGTAGCTCAGCGGTAGAGCGGCAGCCTTCCAAGCTGCATGTCGAGGGTTCGATCCCCTTCGCCCGCTTTCGCACTGTCTCGTGCGAGTGCGATTTCACTTCAGGTGCGGCTTGCGCGCGATGATGTGGTGCACATGCCACCGCTTCGAGGCGCCGCGTCCGATGTGTCCAAGCCGATTGACCTCTTCGCGGTGAAGAAACTCGAACCCCTCGAAGAGTCCGCTGAGTTCGCTGTCGGTGTGCGCGGACATGGTGTTCGGTGCGGCGTGCACGATGAAGTCGTCGTCGTGACCAAAGAACTGCGCCACGAAGAGACCCCCGGGCTCAAGGCACGAGAGAAGCGTCGGCATCACACGCGATAGGTCAGCGCTCCGCACGAAGGGCAGGACAAAGCCTGCGTGCACGAGGCCAAACTGCCCTGCGCTGAGTTGGCTCGCGAACTGTTCCGCCGTGGCATGATGAAGTGTGAGGAACGCACCGTCGAGGCTCCGCTCTCCCGCGACCGCCGCGGCGGTCTGCTCGAGCATCGAGGCATAAGGGTCGAGGGCCACGACCTTGAATCCATGCTGGAGGAGGAGAACGACCTCGCGACCTGGACCGCAGCCTACATCGAGCGCCGTCTTCCTGACACTTGGTTCAAAGAGCCCCAGCGCGCGGACGAGCTCTGCCCGAGGCGGCATCCCCGCTGTTCCAGAAAGATATTGCTCGAGACGCGCTCGATCGAAAGCAGGGACGAAAGGGTCAGGTGAAGGGGTCACTCACGCAGGCTACGGTGCCGCCGCCACTTCGGAAGTCGAGACCGCGAGAGAGTTTGGCTCCCGAGACTCCAACCGCGTCCCATAGGTAATCGCCCTAGGGCAAATGCCTTACGCGCGGAGAATTAGAGATGTCAACTCCAACCCGAGATACAGGAATTCACGAGAAAGGCCCGACCCTGAGTTGCGCCTCGGAGCACTCGCCACACACTCCAAGTCTCAGCGTGCGTGTCGCGAGAGGGCGTACTCCAACAACACCCACTGCTTGGGAGAGGAAAGAAAAGATGTTTGCACCCACCCCCACGTCTCTGCGTGCGATTGCCGCCACCGCCTTGTTTTGCGGTGCGGCGTGTGCTTTGCCAGCTTCCGCAGACTCCCAGATCAACCTTGCGCTCGTCGGACCGACGACCCCTGTGGTTGTGAACCAAGTCATCGATGTCAAGCTGCGCGCCACGCAGGAGCAGATCGGCTCCCTCGTCGGTACGAGTTTCGTCGCCATTGACTGCATCCTGGGCTGGAACCCAAAGCAACTGCAACTCGTCGGACTCGTGTCGGCAGGTTCGGTGCCGTTACTCAGCTCTTACTTTCCGACACCGACCAGCGACTACACGGGCATCAACGAGATCGTGCCTCCCGCCGACGGCAACGCGCTCTACTACGCACTCGCGCCGCTGGGCAATCCCGTGCAGGTGCCGCTGACGGGCGTGCAAGTCGTGACCTTCCGCTTCCGCGTGAAGACCGCCTTCGCGAAATCGACCATCACCATTCTGCCGACCCTGAACATTCGTACGCCTGCGGACACCATCGTCTATGACGGCACGGTCCCAGGGCTCGATGTCACTGGAACGCTGAGCCCATCCGTCGTGGTGCAGGCACCCGCCTGCCCTGCTGACTTTGACGGTAATGGCGCGGTCGGTTCGCCCGACCTTGCCACCATGCTGAATTCATGGGGTACTGCAGGCCCTGCTGACCTCAATGGCTCGGGCGTCGTGGACGCTCCTGACCTCGGCATCCTGTTGGGCAGCTGGGGCGCGTGCCCTGGAACCTAAGTTGTTCCGTTGAGGAATCTCGGTTCGTGGCTCGGACAAGCATCATGGAGAACACATTGCGCTCAAATCCGTGGTGGCACCTGCTCAGCGCAGTCGGGATCTCTGTTGCTTGTCAATGGGCGCATGCTGGAGGCGTAAGCGTTGAACTCGCGACACCGCGATGCGTGGAGATCGGCGGAGAGATTCTGGTCGATCTCCATATCGGCGTGAATGCGCCCAATGTCGTGGGACTTCAGAGTGCTCTCACCTACGACGCGAGTGTGCTGCAATTCATTGGGCCTGAAGCGGGCGATGCGCCGTTCGATCTTCCGATCTTCTTCACTCACAACGCAGTCCTGCACAAGATCGATCTTGCGGTCGGCATCTCGCCAGGCGGGTCGCCGTCCGTTGGAAACGTTGTCGCCAAGCGGCTCCGCTTCCTCGTGCTAGGAAATGAACTCGACTGTCTTCCCGCGCACTCCGTGAGTTTCCGCTCGGACAAGCAGATCCGGAACTTGCTCACGGACTCAGAGGGCACGCCGATCTTGCCCGCGCTCTCGAGTCTCACCGAGCTCAACACTGGACCGCGTCCAAATGTGGTGGCAGGAGCCGATGTCTTGGGAGTGCCGCCGCTGGGATCCATGACGCTCGTGACCACGCTTGGCGTCGTGACCGCTTCGGGATGCGGACCAGGGTTGTCGTTGACTTTCGTCCGCAGCGACGGTGAAACGAACATCTCCGCGGGCTACAGCCGCATCAATAGCCCAGTGCAAATCACTTGGCGCGTCACCGATGAGTGCGGACGGTTCGCCGAAGATTCGCAACTCGTCATCGTGCAGGTTGGACTTGGCGACCTGACGCAAGATGGAACGGTCGATGGTGGTGATCTCGCGGTCCTGCTGAACGCGTGGGGCCCCGCCCCGAGCGGTCTCGGCGACATCGACGACGACCAGGTCGTCGACGCCAGCGATCTCGCGATCCTGCTCAACAATTGGGGCCCCGTGGCACCTTGAACGAGGTGCGCGCTCCGACGATTCTCTGTCGGTGCTGTATCGTGGACGCGTGCCCAAGACTTCGATTCAATCCCTCCTTGTCGCGGCGTTTGCTGCGCTGTCGGTGAGTGCCTGCGCCCCTGCTGCGCTTCAGGGAGCCGCGGACCGAACCGAGGTCGTGATCCTCTCCCCGAATCCAGCAAACACCAGCGAGTGCGATGTTGCGGATTTGCGCGGCGTCGCGCTTACAGAGATCCAAGGGCAAGCGCGCAGCGCGAGCGATGCTCCTGACCTTGCACCTGCGCTGCGCAACCTCCGACAGCACTCGACCTTTACCATTGGTGCGGGCGATTTCATCCTCCGCGCAACCGTCGTCTTTGATGAAGCCAACGGTCGTGGCGCTGGGGTCGTCTTCGATGGCGGAGTGGTACGACTCGATGATCCCGAGTGGGGCGCCGTGCTCACGGGCCGACTCTTCGGTGGCGGAACTTTCCCCCTCGAGACCGAACGACCGGCCAGTGCGCGGCCTGGTGCACCCATCGAGGTCGAGATTGAGCGACGCGATGGCACCCTGACTGTGCGCCTCAACGAGTTTGAGATGGGGAGCCTCGGGATCAAGGGTTTTGCGCTTGGTCGCATCGGATTCGACCTTGCCGGTGGCGGCATGCGCGTCCTCGAGTGTCGAGTCGAGGGAGATGTGAGCAAGCTCGAGCGACCGCTCGCGCTCTTTACCGCGGCCGACGGCGACATTGACGAGTTTCGCGATCCGAGCGTTGCGTCCGACGGCGCGCAGGCCATCGTCAGCGCCATCGCTGTGTCGACCGCCGAAGATGGATCAACGCAGACGGCGCTTCATGTCCGCCGTGTCTCGACCACTGGCCTACCGAGCCCTGCCGCGATCGTCGACACACTCGGTGCGAGCGTGGACTTGGCAGTGCTCGGATTTCGCAGGGGCGACGCGCGGCCCTGGAAGTTGCTCATCCAAGAGGTCACTCCCCAACGACTCGTCGAGAAACTGGTCGCGCTCGATTCTGCGGATGGGTCTGTGTTCTCGAAGGTCGCGGAAGTCGAATCCACCGCTGACGGAGCGAGTGCACCACTCCAGTTGGTCGCAGGAGCCATTCGAACGCTGGCGGATGGACGCATGGTCGCTGGAGCAACGCGTCTGGTCGGGCGAAGCGTGCGCGCCTGCGTGGTCACGCTCGATACGGCCGACCACTGGATGGTGAGCGAGCTCGATGCGCAACCAGCCTGCGACCCGATTTGGATGACGGATTCCACAGTCCTCCTTCGCGTTCCGCGTGAGGGAACGCGCGAGCTCCTCCATGACTCTGTGCGCACGCCCGCAGCGGGATTGACGGGCGGGTCCGCCATTGCTGCCTCGATCACAGCGGTTGGAGGCTCCGTCAAGCTCGCCCGCGCCGATGCGGCGTTTCCGTATCCGTTCGACGAGCTCACAAGCGCCGATGGAGGGAAGTCGTGGGCGGTCAGCCGCGTGCTGTGGGGTGGATCCTCTGGTCAGGCGTGTGCAGCCGACCTTGGCGCCAATCGCCTGATCGTGTTCGAGGGAGGGGATCGCGCCCGTCGCGAACATGTATTGGTCCTTCAACTCCCGCCCGCCCTCCCGCTGACTCCATCTGACGCGCCGTCGAGCGCTCCCGCGGGTGAGCGCGCACGAGCTCCCAAACCGAATCCATAAATCGACTCCGAAGACGGTGGCTGTGAAGGCCTGTCTTCAACGATGACCGCCTGCGAGATGCTCGGTGTCCAGTTCAGCACGATCCACGGTCAGCGTGGCGAGGTCCGCAACTGCCAAATTTCGAAGGGTGAGAATCGGTCTCGGCTGCCTTAGACCCCGCACGAGCATGGAATTGAACACCCCAAAGATCGCTCAGAGGGGCCGTTGGAGAAGGTCTTTATCGATTCTGCGGGGATCCGAGTTGGCATTCAAAGGTTGCGCGACATCTTCATTATGGATCCGCAGGCCCATCCACCGTACGGCTGGGTTTGTCCAATGGAATGAGAGAGAGCCCAGCGAGTAGGCTCGGCCAAGTACTTGCCCCAAAGACTCTAAAGGAGCTTGAAGATGCGTTCGACGAAGTGGACCTTCATCTGTACCGCGGTTTCCGCGGCACTCACCGGCGCCGCGATGGCGCAGGATTGCGCGACGGCACCAGCCGCAGCCGTGGGCGCCAATGCCTACGACACCACCGGTTCGGTGACCAATGTCGTGATGCCCGCCGGAGCTGGTTGCGCGACCGCGCACACCATGTTTGCCTGCAACTTTTTCACCTTCACAGCAGGCGATGCGGGTGTGTACACCTTCGTCACCTGTGGCGGAGCGACCTACGACACCCGCATCGCGGTGATGAACACCTGCGATCCGTTGGCTGGCGTTCTTGGTTGCAACGATGACTCGTGCGGCTTGCAGAGCAGCACATCGGTGAACCTCCTCGCTGGTCAGGTTTGCGTGCTCGCTATGGGTGGTTTCGGCGCCGCGAATGTCGGCCCGAGCTCGATGATCATCACGGCGCCAAGCGCTGGTGGTGGATGCGGCCCAGGCAGCGAGGCTCCAATCGTCCTCAACGCCGGCGACAACCTGTTCGCGAACACCGCGACGGGCACCCAGACTGCGCTCGCTGGCTTGTGCGACCCAGGTCCAGCCGGTGACGACACGGTGTGGAACACGAACTACTTCAGCTTCACGCCGGCGGAGTCGGGCTCGTACCGATTCTCGACCTGCAACACGGCTGACTTCGACACCAAGATCGCGATCATGAACAACTGTGATCCGACTCTTGGTGTGCTCGCGTGCAATGACGACGGCGCGGGCTGCGCTAGTTTCACCAGCTTCATCGCGGCTGTCGACCTCGTTGCTGGAACGACCTACTCGGTGGTCCTCGGCGGCTACGCCGCTGGCACGCCAGTGGGATCGGGAACGCTCTCGATCACCTTGAACACCACCGGTGGCTGCCTTGCGGCAACTCCGATGGTTGATGGGCTCAACGCGTTCAGCACCATCGGCATGAGCGAGTCCGTTAACCTCACTGGCGTCTGTGATCCAGGCCCAGCTGGCGACGACGTCATGTACAACTGCGCGTTCTTCACCTACACGCCGCTGACCTCGGGCGCGTACACGCTGTCGACCTGCAATCTTGCTGCGTTCGACACTCGCATCGCCGTCCAGAACAGCTGCGATCTTCTCGATGGTGTCCTCGCCTGCAACGACGACGGCCCAGCGAGCTGCGCAAACTTCTCGAGCCTCATCCCAGCCGTCGACCTGACTGCTGGCGTGACCTATGTCATTGTCATCGGTGGATACTCCGCCGCGGACCTTGGCGCAGGCGAGCTCTCCATCGCTCCGTTCGTCCCCTGCCAGCTCCCGACTCCGACTGGTTTCGAAGTCGAACTCTGCGGCGAGGATCTCAACGGTGGCTGCAACGACCCAGTCTTCGGCACCGAGGCGATCGCTGTCGGCGACACCATCGGCGGCACCTTCTGGGCTGACTTGGCGACGCGCGATACCGACTGGTACACGGTCACCCTGACCGAGGGCACCGAAGTCACCCTCACGATCAACTCGAGCCTCGATTGCTTCGCTGCATTCGTGGACACCGCCTGCGGCGGCATCATCGGCGCGACGACCGCGGGCACCTGCCCTGGTTCGACCGCCGTCTGCCTCGCAGCTGGTTCGTACTACATCGTCTGCCTCCCAAGTGTGTTTGACGGTTACCCATGCGGTGGTGCAGTTGGTAACGACTACACGATCGCCGTCTCGGGTATCCCCTGCGCTGCGAAGCCCCCAGTGAACGACCTCTGCGCCAACGCAACGGTCGCGATCGAGGGCGCCAATCCGTTCGACAACACCTTCGCGGGCACTGAAGTCCCTGTCGCCACCTGTGGCTTCGGCGGAACTCCGTTCACCAAGGATGTCTGGTTCACTTTCACCGCCTCGCAGACGGGTGACTACAACCTGGAAACCTGCACTGGCCTTGCTCCGTTCGACACTGGTATTGAGGTCTATGACGCCTGCCCAGATCTGGGTGGACTCATGCTCGCCTGCAACGACGACGGCGCAGGATGTGCGAACTTCGCATCCAACCTGAACTTCGCGGCCGTGGCACTGAACACCTACACGATCCGTGTCGCTGGTTGGGGTGGCGCAGTGGGCGCGACCGACCTCATGATCACCTTCGTCGGCGATGCGCCGAGCTGTGGCGATCCTGGCATCGGTTCGTGCTGCGTTGCACTGGCTACTCCGTTCTGCGAGGACGCCGCGTGCTGCACGCAGATCTGCGCTGCGGACGCCTTCTGCTGCGACACGCAGTGGGATCAGGTTTGCGCCAACGCAGCCGTCGCTGGCTGCTCCAACTGCCAGGTTGCTCCTCCAACCAACGACGAATGCGCTGCGGCGATTAACCTCCCGCTCGGCATCACGCCGTTCAACACGGCTGGCGCAACTGGCACGACGGTGGCCTGCCTGAAGTTTGGCAACACCAATGTGTACAACGACCTGTGGTATGTCCACACCGCCACTGGCGACTCGACCCTCACGATCTCGGTTTGCGGAGCCAGCTATGACTCCAAGATCGCGGTCTTCGAGGATTCTTGCCTTGGCGCGATGGTGGCCTGCAACGACGACGCGATCGCTCCTGCGCTCTGCGCCGGTACGCTGCAGTCTGAGGCGGTCCTGACCGCGGTGTGCGGCAAGACCTACTACATCTCGCTCGGTGCGTTCAGCGCAGTGGGCTTCGGTGCGGGTGACATCAATGTGACGCAGGCTGGTACCTGCGCCCCAGCGTGCCCGACCGACATCAACGGCGACGGCAGCACCGGCTCACAAGACCTCTCGATTCTGCTCAACGGCTGGGGCACGGCATCGCCGGACCTCAACGGTGACGGCGTCGTCGGTTCGGCCGACCTCTCCATCATGCTCAACGGTTGGGGCGCCTGCCCGTAACCAAGTGACCTGCTGAGGTTTGGCTCGCCAACACCTCAGCACCGTCTCTGAAAGTGTTTCTCCGAGCCCCCGACCCGCAAGGGTCGGGGGCTCTGCTTTTCGGCGGGGCGCAATTCGGGTTGTTTCTGAAGGTTGCGCCGACACCCACCGCCGATTTGCGTACTTTTAGGCACGCATGCTCCGCTCCAGTTTCCCACGTTCCATTTCGGTCGCCCTCGGGGCCGTGGCGCTCCTCGCAGCGCCCGCTTGGTCGCAGTGCCCTTCGAAGCAGTCCTGCCTTTCGACGCACGCCACGACGGGCTGTGACGGAGCAGACTGCTGCCTGACCGTCTGTACGCTCGACCCTACTTGCTGCATCAACGACTGGGACGCGAGTTGCGTGAACATCGCCAACATCAGTTGCGTCGGCTACTGCGGCGCCCAGGCCAGCGGCAGTTGCTATGTCGCGCACTCCAACCCATCGTGCGACAACAGCATCTGCTGCGCCGCGGTCTGCGGTATCGATCCCTTCTGCTGCTCAGGAAACTGGGACTTCACCTGCGTGCAGTACGCGGGGTTCGCCTGCCCAGGGACTCCTGGCACTTGCGGGGTCGCGAGCGGAAGCTGCTTCGAGCCACATGCGCAGGCTGCCTGCAACGATGTGGATTGCTGCAATGCTGTTTGCTCCATTGATCCGAGTTGCTGTTCTCAATCGTGGGACGCCATCTGCGTCTACGCGGCGGAACAAACTTGCGTCGCGGGGTGCATCCCGTTTGCGCCAGCCAACGCAGTCACCGAGTTTGAAGGGTGCGACGAGCGCTACAACGATCCGTGCTATGTCACGAGTGGCGGTACGCCAGAGATCCTGACTCCGGGTGTCTCGATCGTCGGCATGATCGGTCGCCCGCCGAGCTCTCTCAACGGCGCCGATGTCGATGTCTATCGCATCGTGCTGCCTGATCCTGATCTCGATGGTCAAGCTCGGATCGAGGTGAGCTTCTCGTCGAGCCCACTTGCCTGGGTCGCGCTCGTGTCCGATGCAGCCTGCGCACCCGTGAGTTCGAGCATCCTGCACTTGTCGAGCAATCTCTGTGTTGATGCCGTCTCGACTCCGATGTGCATTCCTGCTGGTGCCTACCGCCTCGTAGTGTGTGGCGGGACCTATCCAGCCTTTGGCGGCGCGACAACGGGCTGCCTCAACGGCAACAAGTACACACTTGGGGTCACGGTCACACAGAACTGTGTCGCCTGTTCCGCGAATTCGGGAAGCTGTTACGCGCCTCACGCCACGGGCGGATGCAACACGATCGCATGCTGCAACAGCGTGTGCGCAGCAGATCCGTTCTGCTGCAGCGCAGCATGGGACACGGATTGCGTGACGCTCGCGGCGACCACTTGCCTCACAGGTCCACCCGCGACGGACACCTGCTCTGGTGCGCTTGCGCTCACCATGAATGGTCTTGTGGTGCTGAACACCGCCCGCAGCGGCGTGGAACTCGCACAGCCAACAGGCTGCGGCAACGGCGTCTTTGGTCGCGATGTCTGGGCGATGTACGACGCGACTTGGACGGGCACCGTGGAAGCCCAGACCTGCGGAAGCTGGTTTGACACCGTGCTGGCGGTGTACACCGGGAGTTGCAAAGCTCCTGTCTTACTCGCGTGCAGCGACGACAGCGTGATTTGTAACGGTGTCGGCGCGAGCCGCGTGGGCTTTGCGGTGCAATGTGGTCAACGCTATTACATCCGCGTCGGACCTAAGACTGGTCATGGCGGCGAGGTGACTTTGCGCTTGAACGCACTCGAAGCTGTTGCCTGTCCTGTGTGTGTTGCCGACTTCAACAACACGGGTGCGGTCGACGCGCAAGATCTCGCGATCCTGCTCAACGGCTGGGGAACTGCCGCGACTGACTTGAATGGCGACGCGAACACCAGCGCTCAGGATCTTGCGGTGTTGCTCAACGCGTGGGGACTCTGTCCCTGATGCGACTCACGCTGCTGGTGCTGTCGAATCGACGGCACCAACGGTATCTGCAGTCAGTTTCCTGCGCATGATCTTCCCAGTGGGATTGCGCGGCAACTCAGCGATGAGCCGAATCTCACGCGGCACTTTGAAGCCAGCAATGTGTTCGCGGCACCACGACTTGAGTGCCGACTCGTCGAACTGCGCGCCATCCTTGATCTCCACGAACGCAAGAGCTACTTCGCCGCGCATCCCATCGGCGACGCCAATCACAGCGGAATCCTTCACGCTCGCGTGACGGTTCAGCACTTCTTCGATCTCGCGTGGGAAGACATTCTCGCCACCGATGATGAGCATCTCCTTGATGCGACCAGTGATCGAGAGGCGGCCCTGCTCATCGAGCCGTCCCATGTCTCCCGACTTGAAGAATCCTTGATCGTCGAACGCCGCAGCGCTTTCATCAGGGAGATTGAGATACCCCTTCATGATGTTGGGTCCGCGCATGCGAACCTCACCATCTTGGTTGGCTCCGAGGATGGCGCCGTCGGGTGCAACGATGCGTTGCTCGATGCCCGGAAGCGCGCAACCGACGCACTTTCGGCGTTGCTCCTGCGGGCGACACCAGTTGGTCACAGGCGCGGTCTCGGTCAGGCCGTAGCCTTCGTTGATCTCGATACCGAAGCGCTCCTTGAACCCTTCAAAGACCGCTTCGGCAAGCGGTTCACCGCCTGAGACCGCGAATCGCAGTGACGCAAATGAATCGCTTGGCGCGTCGCGCAGCAGTCGAAGGGCGTTGTACATCGAGGGAATTGCGACGAATGCCGTGGGCTTGTGGGTTCGAGCGAGCTCGACAAGCTTCCGCGGAATGAAGCGCGCGGTGTAGACGGCGGTGGCGCCAGTGGCCAGCGGCAACATCGTGAGCACAGTGAGCCCGAAGGAATGGAATTGCGGGAGCACACCGAGGATTCGATCGTTGGGTCCAAACGCGACCCACTCTTGCATCTGTCGCGCGTTGGCGCTGAGATTGCCGCAGGTCAGCATCACCCCCTTGGGGCGCCCGCTGGTGCCTGAGGTGTAGAGCACGACGGCCAGATCATCGCGCCGCAGCGGATTGGTCATGCGAATCGGGGGCAGACCTTTGAAGCTCATGCGGTCCAATCGGACTTCTTTGAGTCCAGGCAAGGAGCCGCCGATGAGGTCGAGCATCGGGCCAACCGTCACAAGACAGTCGAGGCCCGCATCGCGCGCGACATACTCAAGATCGCTCCGCGACAACAAGTAGTTCAGCGGGACCACGGTGCGCCCGAGCGTCCAACAAGCGATCGCAGCCGCGGGAAACATCCCCGAGGTTGGGAGCATGACTCCGATGCGCGGCGCAGCGCTGACGGGCTCAATCGCCCGCGCGAGATGCCACGACGCAACCATGAGATCGATGCCCTTCCAAGTTCGGAAGTCGTCGACGACCACCGCGCGCAACGGACGCATGAGAAGATGCCTGCGAATCGAGGAGAGAAGTTCCATAGCGAATGCTCCATCTAACACGACGAGGATCGTGCCGTACAGTATCCGAATGCGGCTCGAGTCCTTCGTCACACAACTCCGCAGTGCGCTGCTTGGACTCTTCCTCGCGCTTTGGTGCGTCCCTGCGTCTGCTGCGCCGCCAACTCCTTCTCGATCGCTGAGTGAAGCGCTGACGGCCTTTCACCAAGCGGACTACCGCAGAGCGGCGACGCTGTCGCGCATGGCGGGAGATCGCGCACTCGGAGTCGAGCGAGAAGGAGCGCGCTACCTCGAGGGACTCGCGCTTGTCAAAGCGGGCGACTTTGAGCAAGCCACCAAACCGCTGCGCACGGCTGCGACTTCGAGCGATGCGTTCATCGCGGCACAAGCGGGCGTCACCTTAGGAAGCGCCGAGATCGGCCTGAAAAAGTTTGACGCAGCGGGTTACGCCTATCGGCGCGCCGCAGTGACGATGACTGGAGCTGAAGCGCTGCGCGCGCACTCCATCGCCGCGCGCTGCTTCGATGGCGCGGGCTTGTCGGTTCTTGCCGAAGAAGAACGCGCCGCTGCCGGTGAGGCACGCACGCCACCTGCTCCTCTCGCCGTAGCCCCCGAAACGCCGCCAGCTGCACCAGTACTCGGCGAATCGCAGCGGGCGATCCCTGAACCGAACCTCCGCGTGGGACCCGAAGACAAGCCACGCGTTGCCCACATCGCGCCCGTTCGCTACGCCATTCAGATTGGTGCATTCAGTTCGCTCGAGAAAGCGACGGCCGCCGCGGAGCGCCAGCGCGCGCGTTGTGCGGAGCTCCATCTTGAAGAACCTCGGGTGATAGCTCGTGAAGGCAGCGATGGAACCAATCTGCACGTGGTGCAGTTCGGTAAGTTCATGAACCGCGGCGGAGCGAGTAAAGCGCTGCTCGGTTTCCCCCGCTCGGCGTATCGCATCGAGGTCTATCTCGCTGGCGGTGACTCGTCCGAGTGATTGATCATGAACGCCGAAGCGTGTGCGAAGTAGGCACGCATCTCTGCGACCGTCGCGGCATCAATCGTGTGTCTCGCGGCGATCTCCTCGAGCGCCGCGAGCGCATGCGAGAGCCAGACATCCCGTGCTGCTTGACCAATCGTGAAGCGGAGATGCCGCGCTCGAAGGCGCGGGTGGCCCTTTCGCGTCGAGTAGCCAGCGGGACCGCCAAAGAACTGGATCAAGAACTCGCGCATGTCCGTGACCGCGTCGCTTCCCTCGGAGAGGTCGGCGGAGAACATCGATCGAATCGCAGGGTCACTCTCGATGCGGCGATAGAGCGACTCGGCAAAGCCCGTGAGTGCCACCTCACCGATGCGGTCGTAGACGGTCGGATTGGTCGATGACGGCTGGTTGTCCGAAGGAGAAGGCTGCACGCGCCGAGGGTAGCGAATTCCCGAGTTTGTTCTCAAACCCGGCTCAATCGGCGGGATCCTGCGATGACCTGAGCAGGCCGTTCGTATAGTTTGGACTGCCTCGGAGCAACCTGTCACAGCGCACGCGCGAAGGATTTGATCCATGTTGACCTCACTCCTGCTCGCTGCGTCAC
The DNA here is from genome assembly GCA_947490615.1 of Planctomycetaceae bacterium. GTDB lineage: Bacteria > Planctomycetota > Phycisphaerae > Phycisphaerales > SM1A02 > QWPT01. The sequence goes on from CANLHK010000002.1 coordinate 183,411, forward strand.
TTCTCGCCTGCGCGCCCCATTCGCCCGTTCAACCGACGCTTGGCAAGGAGACGCAGGAATCCGCCTCCTCGGAACTTCTTCGAAGTTTCGGCAGCGACGAGGTGCGACAACTCCTCGCACAAGCCGCGCGCGCACAGCCGAAATCCAGCGACGCACTTCAGGAGCGCGCGACCTGCGCCGCGCTGCGCCAGTTGGTCCTACGCGGATTTCATGGTGGGCCCACGGGTACACCCCCGATCACCGCGGCTGAGCGGACACTCGCGCTCACCACGCTGAGCACGCTGAACACTCCGATGGAGATCCAGTGCGCACTGAAGGTGCTCGACGGAGAAGGCTCGCGGCCCAACTACATCGCCTGTGATGCGCAGGTGCGACGCGCTGCGTTTGCGGCGCTCGCCCGCGAACCGCAAGTCGGACAGCCACGCTTGGTGCAGTTTGCCATCGAAGGTGAAGATCCCGTTCGACAGCGGGCGTTCGATGCGCTGCCGAGCGAACTGTCCAAACAGGCGTTGGAAGAGCTCATCCGACATCTCGCCTCCGACCGCGAAATGCACATCAATCGCGCCGCGAGCATCGCGAGCGGGTACTCCAACGCCGCCGCCACCTTGATCCCCGCACTGGTCAGCGCGCAATACGACGCGCCGACAGCGAAGCGCGGTGACGAAGCGTGGATCGCGATCGGGAAGACTGTCTCGTATGTTCAGAATCAGATTCCGCTCGTCGGCGACGCGTCGACTTCCTTCCAGCCCGTCGTTGGAACGCTCTATGAAGGAAGCCTTCTGAGGATCATGGAGTCGATGGTGGAAATCTTCCGCACTGAAGTCCATCTGAGCCTCGACACCATGATCGAAGAGGCGACGGGAGTGCCTCCGCCGCCGCTGGGGTATGACGAAGACCGCTGGATGGTTTGGTACCGCGAGGAGTTCCCTCGGCTCGCGGCAGAGCACCGAGCACAACGCGCCCTCGAACTCGAGATCAAGCAGGCGGTCACACTGCCGGCGGCACGCGATGCGTGAGGTCTGAAGCACTCCTGCATGGCCACAGATCCTCTCGATCAAGCGTGAGCTCTCGCCGAGTCACTTCTCAGCTGCGACGAGCTCGAGGAAATTCACGCGTCCCTCTTCCACAAGCACGCGCGCTCCGTCTTCGCCGATCCGTTCGATCTTCACTGAGTAGGTGCCGCCAAGCGCGTAGCTCGTCACCATGCCCTCAGGCACGGGGATCTTCCCGCTGACGATGTCGTCCACCGAACTCGCGAGCTTCGCGCTGTTGGTCGTGATGACCACCGTCGTGCCGGGCGCGAAGTAGTTCGATCGGGACCTCGGTGCAAGGATGACGAGCTTGAGCTGTGTGATAGGAGCGCGTGGGTCGACCCACTTTCCGATACTCGCTGACTCTGCGAAGAGCTCGTAGACCTTGGCGGCGGGCTTCGCTCCACCGACATCACAGCTTGGAAGAACAGTGAGCCAGAAGACAAGGCACGCGATGGTGAGCAGTCGAGTGAGCGACCCAAGCATGGCGCCTTCGTCGGCATTCCACCGCGGGCTGATGCACTCAAGCGGCGCGCAAGGGCCGCCCTGCTACCGCCGCAGGCCGAGAACCACCTCTGCGAGTCGCTCGGCATCCTTTGGCGTGGTGTGGAGATGGCAGGAGATTCGGATGTGCCACGCACCCTTCCAATCGATCACGGGAATCTCGATTCGATGTGCGTTGTAGAGTGTCGCTTGCAGTGCTGCAGGCGACTCGAATCGTGACTGCACTCCCTCGGGCAGCGACACCGCGGCCATCGACGCGAGCATCGAGCCGTCAAGCGGTGACAGCGGCGCAACATCCCACGCACGGCAGAGCATCTGCTGCGACCACACCGCCAGAGCGTGGTTGTGATCGCGCACTCGATCCCAACCGAACCGTTCGAAGAACTCGATCGCGTTCGGGGTTGCCAGCCATGCGCTGAAGTCGCGGGTCCCTTGCCAATCGAACTCGCGTGCGAAGCCCTCACCAAAGAAGTGGCTCGTCGCCAAAGGGTGAAGCGTCGCGGCAAACCCGCTCGTCGCCGCAAGAAACGCAGAGCCTTTCGGCGCGCACACCCACTTGTGCAGGTTCGCGGTGTACGCGTCCGCACCGATGCTCGCAACCCTCAGTGCGATGGATCCTGGCGCGTGCGCGCCGTCGATCAAAGTGAGAATGCCTCGCGATTTCGCGGCCGCGACCAGCTCCTGAGCTGGAAGCACCAGTGCTGTCGGACTCGTGATGTGGTCGAGCAACAAGAGCTTGGTACGCGGGTTGAACGCGCCCGTGACGGCGTCGATCCAGGCCTGTGAGCTCTCAATCGGAATGGCCACAGACGCCTCGCGCAGCACGATGCCAAACTCGCGCTCCAACCGCCGAAGCGACTGCCGCATAGCACCGTAAACATGATCGACGACCACGACCTCATCACCGCGCTCCCAGCGCATAGAGCGCAGAACCGCATTGACTCCTTCGGTAGCGTTCACCACAAAGCCAAGCGCGTCAGCGGGTACGCCAACGAACTGCGCCACCTTGGCGCGCGCCTCAGGCAGCAAGACCTTCATCTGTCGATCCAACATCTCGATGGGCCGCGCTTCGAGCTCAAGCCGAATCGCCTGTTGCGCGGCCAGCACTTCCAACGGGGTCGAACCGAAGCTTCCATGGTTCAGGAAGGTGTAGGACCGATCGAGCGGGAAGAGCTCTGCGAGTTCGCCCTCGGCAACTGGAACTGGCGCTGCGGGGATCAAAGAAAGGGAGGCCATCCCACCACCCTAACGGCCCGAGCTCACCCTGATGAGCTCCGCAACTCGTGGCCCTGAACCAAATTGTGGACGGCCGCCCCCAACCCCCTTGCGGACGGAGTTCGTTTGGGCGAACATCTCCCAAACAAATTCTATTGCTCATACCGAACAACCGCCGAATACCTCCTCGTCATGCAGCGCACCACCCACAACTCCGCACAGTTTGGCGACTCCGCCGAGCTCGGGGAGAGCTCACGGGCTGGCGCGTCGGCAACCCGTGCGGGCGATGGAACATCGCTCGCGTTCCATCTAGTTGTTCGTCTGCAGCCGCGGGGGAAACGCGCGCTCTGGACCTCGCCACGAGCTGACTCGAGAGCTGACTCACGAGCTGGTTCACGAGCGGCCTCAGGAGCTCACTCGAGAGCTCACTCGAGAGCTCTGGCGACAGCTCTCGCGACAGAAAGTGAGTGCCTCATGCACCGCGACGCGTCCTCTCATTCTTCTTCTGCCTCTTCTGCTTCTGCTGCCGCCGTCCAACTCGACCCAGCTCTGCTCGACACCGACTCCGCGCCGAGCAGCTCAACGCGCAACCGAAGCTCGGTCGACGAGCTCAGCACTCGCGACGAGCTCCGCGAGTGGCCGCTCCTCATCCTCGGACCCGGTGCGGACTACACGCATCGGTATGTGGCAGTCGGAGGTGTTGTCGAGCGTCGCCTTGGCGAGTCCACGCACGAAACCCTCGCTGTACCGACTCAACCGATTCTGCCGCTCCTCTTCGGCGCACTTCGCGCGTTGAAGACGCAGTTCCGCTCATTCGCGCTTGAGATCTTCACAACCGACGGTGTGCCGTCGGTCGTTCCACTCTCCATTTCCGCCTCTCGATTCCCATCTCGATCCGCCCGTACCTCAAACTTCGAGCACCACCATGGCAAGCAAGTCGAAAACACCAGGCAGCCCGCTCAGTCTCACCCCGAAGCAGCTGCGGGTGTTGCAGCTGGTGGACCACGACCGACGAACCAAGGGCTACTCGCCGACGATGCAGGAGCTCGCAGACCAACTCGGCATCAGCAAGGTCACGGTGTTCGAGCACATCGAGGCTCTCATCGCCAAGGGCGCCCTGATGCGCGATGCGAACAAAGCACGCTCTTTGACGCTGTCGCCTGAAGTCGCGTTGCCGATGATGGAGGAAGATGTTCCGTCGAGGCAGATCGACAGCGACATCGAGGAACGGCTCGCGTTTCCGCTTGTGGGACGCATTGCTGCGGGCCATCCTGTCGAAAAGTTTGAGCAACACGAATCGCTGGCCCTCGAAGAGCTCTTTGGTCCCCGCAGTCGTTCTGGATCGCGCCGCGCAGGAACGACTTTCGCGTTGCAGGTCGACGGCATGTCGATGCGTGAAGAGGGGATCCTCGACGGCGACTATGTGCTCGTCGATCAACGAAGCACTGCGCGCAACGGTGAGCGCGTCGTGGCGCTTCTTCCCAACGGCGAGACGACGCTCAAGACTTTCTACAAAGAGGCAGACGGCCGCATTCGGTTGCAGCCCGCCAATCCAGATTTTGAGCCGATCATCGTCTCGGACTGCACGATTCAAGGCGTCGTCATCGGCGTCCTAAGGCGATACTGAGGCGAGACTGAGGCGAGACTGAGGCGAGACTGAGGCGTTACCGCGCGGTCAGTGCTCGAACGCATGCCAGCGCGGCATCAGCTGCTGAAGAGCTCGCCGAACCGTCGTTCATCGCCTGCGTCATCGCGCGCACGATGGCGCTTCCAACAATCGCACCGTCCGCGTGCGCCCCAACGGCGCGCACCTGTTCTCGCGTCGAGATTCCGAAACCCGCCGCGATGGGATTGCTTGTGCTCGCTCGCACCAACGCGACGCGTGACGCGATCTCTGGTGCCTCGCCCGTCTCTCCAGTCACACCAGCACGAGTCAACAGATAGACAAAGCCTGTCGAGAGTTTGGCTTGCGTGGCAACACGCGAAGGACTGGTCGTTGGCGCCACGAGAGCGCAGTATCCCGCTCCAGAGCTGAGCGCGAGCTCTGAGAGCTCTTGAGCGGTCTGTGGATCCGCGTCAGGGACGATGAAGCCTGCTACTCCTGCGCCCACCGCCTGCCGCACAAACCTCTCGATTCCTCTGCGCTGGACGATCGACATCGAGACCATCGCCAAGACAGGGATCGTTGGAGCCGCGCTTTCGATCAGCTCAAACACCACATCGGGTGTCACCCCCGCTTGCAGCGCGCGATGCATCGATTCGGCAATGACAGGCCCATCCGCGATCGGATCGGAGAAGGGGAAGCCAATCTCCACAAGGTCCGCTCCGGCCTCTGGAAGTTCCCGCAACAGCCGACGCGTGGTGACCAGATCAGGAAATCCACCCGTAAGAAACGGGAGGAGTGCGCAACGCTTCTGCACTCGCGCTTTGGCAAACGCCGCGTGGATGCGCGCGATGCCGCTCGAACTCGATGCGGGGGCTGCAGAACTCATGGTCGGGAGAATAGACGATGCCTGACCCGGGCAGAGACCTGCGCGTTACGGCGCACTGAAGCCGAGCGAACCAAGCGTGGCAAGAGTGCGCTGGGCGATGGCCTGCGCAGTTCGTTCGGCGTCCTCGGGATCGGCGCCCGCGCGCTCCTTCCGCGCCGTCGCGCGATAGCGATCCGCGAGCGCCCAGCTCGTCGTCGAGCTGTCGCCTTCATGTCGCGGGATGATGTGGATGTGGAGGTGTCGCACCGCCTCGTTGAACGAGATGGTGTAGGTCCGCTCGCATCCAGTCTCTTCTCGAACCGCACGCGCCACCGCCGCGACCACCGTCCCGAGCTCTCGTTGTTCGTATTCATCCATCGCATCAAGGCCGCTGCGATGTTCGCGTGTCGCGATCATCATCCAACCGGACAGCGGCACGGGGTCAGCGTGCCGAAACACCAGCCAGCGTGGGCTGCTGAGGTACACGGTCTGCGCACGCGTGCAAAATGGACAGCTCTCTCGCGCATCGAGTGCAGGTGCAGTGCTCATACTTTGAACCCTTCTGGCCCGCCGTCGTGGATGTACTTGTCGTGCATCGCCTTGGTGAGATCAACTTCGCAAATGTTGGCCAGCGTGGCGAGCCAGGCCATGACATCCGCGAACTCCTCTTCGAGGTTGGCCCGATCGAGCTTGCCCCGTTCGCGGTTGGCGATGGCGTGGGCGAGCTCGCCGACTTCTTCAACAAACCATAAGTAGGTGCCTGGCGCGCCGCGCGCGTTGTCGGTGGCGAAGTACTTGTCGCGAATCAACTGCTGCATCTCTTGAAGGGTCATTGATCGCTCGCGTGCGCGGAGTGGGGCGAAAAAAGACGGACCCCGACGATCGGGGCCGTTGAAGAAGCGTCCATGGCGGGGCTCGAACCTGCAACCTTTGCCTTCGGAGGGCAACGCTCTATCCAATTGAGCTACACGGACAGCGACGAAAGTGTACCACGGGGTCAGTTCGTACACTCGCATGCAGCCCCATGGTCCATGCTGCTGACACACCCGCGATCGCACCCGTACGACCGATGCCGATCGCGGGACTGACCTTTCTTTGCTCGCTTGGAACAGGTGTGCTGTGGAACGCGCTCTACTTTGTGGCGGCGCACGAATACGGCTTCGCGCAGCGTGACAATCTGGTGCTCGCATTCGTCAACGGAGTGCTCTACACGGCAGTAGCGTTGAACGCGGGACGCATCGTGCGATACCTCGAACGACGCGCGAGCCCGCGGCGGACGCTGGCGATGGTCTTGATCGCGCAGGCATTACTCGCACCGTTGGTACTCATTCCAAACATCACGCTGCTCTGGATCACTGCAGTGACGATGACCGCATTCGGCGCGCTGCAGTGGCCCATCGTGCAACACTACCTCGCGTCGGGGCGCCATGGTGCAGAGATGCGCAGCGCCATCGGATGGTGGAACGCCTCGTGGATGGCAGCAACCGCCCTGGGTTTGGCGGCCGCGGGGCCTCTGCAAGAAGCGGGACTCATGCAATGGGCCATCCCTGCCCTGCTTCCGATCAATCTGCTCGCACTGCTCTTTCTAATGCGGTTTCCTTCGCAGCCTGTGCACCACGACGGACAGACCCAAGCGGTCCATGTCCCGAGCAGCTACCGCTCGCTTCTCGGTGCTGCGCGCGTGCTGCATCCAATGGGCTACCTCGTCATTGGCGCGCTCTCGCCGATCCTTCCCTACCTGTTTGCCAATCTCTCGACGCCCGAAGGTCTGCAAGCTCCGATCGGTTCGACTTGGCATCTCGCGCGCTTGTTCGCCGTACTCATCTTGTGGCGAACTGCATTCTGGCATGGGAAGGGCGCGACGCTCGTGATCGCAGGGTTGTTGCTGTCGCTGGGTTTCGCGGCGACTGTCGCTGCGAGTGAGCAGTCCACGCTCATTCTTGGACTCACCGCACTCGGACTCGGACAAGGCACCATCTACTACAGCGCGATCTACTACGGATTGGCCGTTGGAGGCGCTGAAGTTGAGGCGGGCGGAATTCATGAAGCGCTCGTCGGCGCTGGGTACTTCCTCGGACCTGCGCTCGGCCTGCTCTCGCTTGCTGCGGGCGCGGGTACACCAGTCTTCATCGGGCTGGTGCTTGGAGCACTCGCAGTTGGATTCGTGGTCGCCGTCGTACGCGCGGTCGGTGCGGGTCGCGTCGCGCCTCTAGCAGACACTTAGTCGAGTCCGTCGCTGTGTAAGCGTCCGAGCTCAAGGCGCAAGGCACTCTCGAGTGACGCGTGCGTGAATCGGAATCCTTCGCGCTCTAACACCAGTGGCTTGACCAACGCGCCGTCGAGGAGAAGTCGATTTCCCATCTCGCCAAACACGCCGCGCACGATTGTGCTCGGAAGCGGTGCCACGGTCGGACGACGGAGCACTCTGCCAAGAGTTCGCGCAAACTCCGCCTGAGTGAGAGCATTTGGAGCAACCGCATTCACGGGCCCCTCCATCGCCGGATGCCGCAGGCAGAACAAGATGGCACCTAACAGGTCGTCGAGCGAAATCCAACTGAACCCCTGCGTTCCTGCACCGACGCGCCCACCGAGCCCGCAGCGAAACGCAGGCAACATCGCGCGCAGCGCACCGCCTGCGCTCGACAACACGATGCCGACTCGAACATGCACGACACGCACTCGAGCAGCACGCGCTTCGTCGGCCGCGCTCTCCCAGGCCTGTGTGACTTCCGCAAGAAACCCTTGGCCAGGCGCGCTGCGTTCATCGACCCACTCTGATCCTCGGTGACCATAGAACCCGATCGCACTCGCGCAGACGAGGACTTTCGGACCGACCGCTGCCCGGGCGAGCGCGTGTGCGATGGCTTTCGTCCCTTGGACGCGACTTTCGAGTATCGCACGCTTGCGGCGCGTGGTCCAACGCAGCGCTGCGATCGGTGCGCCCGCGAGATGCACCATTGCATCGAGATCGCGCAGAGATTCCTGCGAGAGTCCGCACGCTACATCGGCGGGATTCCAGCGGCGTTCAGTGGCGTCGCCGGGTTGGCCGCGCACGAAGCGCACGACCTCATGACCACCCGTAGTCAAGAATGCGCAGAGTTGCTTTCCAACGAGACCCGAAGCACCCGTGACTCCAATGCGCAGGCGCGTAGGACCGAATCGCGTGAGATCGTCAGAATGCCGCAGCAAGTCATCGCGTGTGCGTGCGTGTCGAAAGGCGAACTGGCGGGCCAACTCGCGCTGGATCACTCGTCGACTCAGCGCGCGGCCGAGCGCACCGAACGGGGGATCGAAGCGAATGGAATCCTCCAACATCGCATGGTGGCTGTCGACGGTTAGAAATCGATGCGCGTGGCTCCACGATCGAAACGGTCCACGCTCTTGCACATCGACGAATTGCTGTCCCTCCACAACACCGTGGTGGGAAGCGGTCACGCTCGTCGTGCATGGACCGAGGCGCGCACGAATCACCGCGGTCGCCCCGTTGGCGAGCGGGCTCGCCTCCTGAAGCACTTCAAGTGAAAGCCACGGCGGGAGAAGTCGCTGGAGCGCTCCAGAACGGAAATGCCACGCCGCAAGCGCCTCGGCCGAAACTGGCAATCGCGACGCGCGATGAAAGCAACATTGCCCTCTTGCGGGCGCTGCGATCGGTTGGGGATTGCCTGCGTCCATCTCCATGGTCGGAGTGTCGCAGGAGTCCGCCGCGCTCGGGAACGAAAATCGGGTGCGGAATTCGAAAGCTGCATGAAGGCAGAAACCTTCCTCGCTTCAACCCATAGAATCGCGACCTCTCAAGCCGATAGACCCACCATGACCGCCTCTTCCGCGCCCGCGCCAACACCAGCCGAACTCACACCCACGCAGCGCGTCGCACTACTGCTGCTGCACGGCGGAACTGCAGGTTGGATCGGCTACGGCGCGTTCGTCAAGGCCACTGAGTTCAATCCGCTGCTGCTGCCACCGCCGATCATGGCAGCGATTCGCGCGGTGATCGACGGCACCGGCGTCGACGGCACGCAGTTTCTCGAGTGGTCACTGCGCGTCATCATTGGCGCTGAAGTCTTCATCGCTTTGGCGATTCTCACCTCGCGATTTGCGCGGCAGATCGCGGTGATCACGCTCGGGTTCTTCTGCATCGTGCTCCTCATTGCGATGGCGCAAGCAGGCATCAAGGCGCGCGAAGGTCAAGCTCTCGCAGAGATGCTCGCTGGAAGTTGCGGCTGCTTTGGCAAGGCAGGACTCCCCGCGAGCGTGATGTTCGCGATTGATGGCGCGCTGCTCGCGTCGGCCTGGTTTCTCGTTCCGACTCGGGCCATCCGCACTCGTGCGCCCCTTTGGGTTCCTGCACTCGTTGGTCTCATTGCCATCTTTGCGATCCCCAAGCCGGTGATTGAGGCGACACCTATCGACGACGGCAATCCCACGATTCCCGTGGTCGATGGCACCACCTCCGAAGCTTGGCCTGATGCACCGGCGACCTATGAGAAGAACTACTTCACCAAATGGCCTGAGTGGGTAGGTAAGCCTTTCCGCTCGCAAAAACTGGCGTTGGCGATTGAGCGACCGATGCCTGAGGATCTTGAGCGCGGCGACTGGATTGTCGTCTTCTCACGCGCCGACTGCGACCACTGCCAAGAACTCTATCGCACGCACTTTGCCACTCCACGCAAAGAGCGGGTGCTCAAAGTTTCGATCCCTGACACGAAGGGACAGCCGTTGGCCATGCCCTGCGTCGGTTGTGAGGTGCGTCAGCTCTATCGCGTGAAACAAGGCGCCGCGGGAACATCACCGAACTATCTCGTGCAAGCTCCTGTGCTCGTGCGTCTCAAGGATGGAGTGGTGACGGCCGTTTGTTCTGACAGCGACAAGGCCGAGGAGCTCAAGGCGGTTCTCGGTGAAACGAACAACAACACCGCTCCCGCACCCATCAATCCAACCGCGACGAACACGACGCCCCCAGCCGCTGCATGGCCGGGGCTTCCTTCCAAACTCGAACCGTTCTATATCGCGGAGTACGCCAACGCCGCGGGAACCCCCTTCGCCTCGAATCCATTCTCGCGCTTGATCGCTGGGAAGATGCCCGACGACCTGCTCACGGGGCGTTGGATCATCGTCTTCTATCGAGAGGACTGCGATCACTGCCAAGAATTGCTCTCGACCTATTTCACGGGAAAACTTCCTGTTCGGACGCTGGCGATTGCGATCCCTGATGCTGACCCGAACAATCTCCTCGACAACCCTTGCGACGAGTGCGTGAAGCGATCGCTGGTCAAGGGTCCCAACTATGTGATCCAAACGCCCGTCGTGCTCTCGATGGTCGATGGCGTGGTCGAGTGCGTGGTCGACAATCCCGAAGACATCACAGCACTTGAAGCGTGCCTGAAGTTTCCGAGTCCCAAGTGATCGGCGCGCCGAGTGCTTCGCGCAGAGTTCGTTGCCCATGACCCGATTCGTTTCCATCCGCGTGCTCTGTCTGGTCGTGGCGCTGGGCTACTGGTCTTGCGCTGCGTACCAACTCTGGGCTGGATCCGCCTCGACGCCGCTTCCCCTGCGCGAGCTCTGCGCGTTCCTGTTGAGTTACGAAAGTGAGACCGCTGCGCACCTCGTGGTTGGCCTTGAGTTTGGTCTTGGTGCCGCCGTGTTGGCAGCAGGCACGCGCGTGGCGGGCGTCCTCGGCGCGGGGCTTCTTGGGTTTGTAGCGTTGTCGAGCGTTTCAGCATCGCTGCGGACGGGAAGCTTCCTTCCCTCCTTTCTCATGCTGGTTGTTGCAGTGGGTTTGCTGCTCTGGTCCCGTTGGATTCCACGGCCGGCTCCTCGCGCAAGTGAGCGACGCGGTCTGAGCCCTGCATGGTCCGCGTTTGCAGGGATCGCTGCGGGAACCGTTGCGTCGCACTTGGCTGCGCATACTTCGTTCAAGCCCGATCGGGCCATCGGCGAGGCCGAGGCCCGTGCTCGTGCCATGTCGATCGATCTCGATCTCAAGCCCTACATCGGAATTCGGCTCAAAGATTCGCCGCTGGCGAGCTATCTCCCAGCGGTGATCGAAGAAGTCGGTGATGACACGGCGTTCATCATCTTCTACAACCCGCTTTGCGACGCCTGCCACACACTGTTCGACTCAGTCCTCATGGAGCCGCGAACGGAACGCTTCTTCGCCATCGAGATTCCGCTCGCTGCCGATGCCGTGGTGGCTCCGCATGAGGAGCTCGGTCCAATCGAGTGTCCGCCCTGCGTGTTTGACTCGCTGCCACCAGGTCCGCTCTGGCTCATCGCTCCACCGATGACTGTGAAAGTCGAACGAGGCGTGATCACCTGCGTGGCCGATCGATTCGGTGGCGACTGCTTCAATCCGAAGTAAGCGCGGCGATCTCACGCGCATCGATGCGCAGCACCACTCCGCCCTGACACGCAAAAGTGCGTGGACGCCGCTCCATCGCGGCGGTGCCTTGCAGCGCCGCGTCGAGTATCGCTCGTGTCGCACCGCCACCCGCAGCGCGCACGAGGCGTGCAAGGGCTTCGGACTGAATCGCCTTGGGAAGCGACTCAAACGATTCGCGAGTCAGAGTTGTCTGCGAACGCGGCACGAGCTGATCAAGCAATTCGTCGCGCAGTGCGCAGAGGGCTGCCGTCTCTTCGACCATGGCACCTGCCCCAGCGGCGATCTCTTCACACAGCGCCGCGAGTGAAGGGTCGCCGCGGATGGCGCCACGGCTGCGAAGTGTGTTCGAGGGATCCTCGCACCAGGTGAGTTGCATCTCGCTGAGGAAGGCGCGCAACTCCGACCGTCGCATCGCGAGCATCGGCCTGCACAGAACGAGTTGGTCAGCGACGCCGCCTTCCATCGCTCGAACAGGAACAAGACACGCCGCAGCGTCGATCCCCGCACCGCGTTTGAGCGCGAGGAGGAGACCTTCCGCGCGATCATCGGACTGGTGTGCGAGAAGTACCTGTTGGGCACCCACGCTCACGGCAAACTCGCGCGTCGCCTGCAATCGCGCAGCACGCGCAGCGTCCAAAATGTTGCCTGTCTCTGCGAGCATCACTCGGCGAATCTCCGCGCGCTGCACGCCAAGAAATCTCGCCAGAGCGATCGCATGCTCAGCCTCACGGCGATTGTCCGCGCGCAGACCGTGGTCAATCGCGAGGACCGAGAAACCCTTGAGCGTCGCTGAAGTGCGTTCGCGCAAGGCTGCGACGAGTACGAGCATCGCCATCGAATCGCCACCACCACTCACACAACAGACGACTGGTGACTCGGCCTTGACGCCAGCAGCGTGGAGACCGCGCTGAGTCCGTTGAGCGAGAGGGTGACGCGACGCGCGCAGCAAGAGGTCAGCGCGGGAGAGCCTCATGGGCGTGTCGGGATCCATCAGAGGATTCGTGGACATGCGTGGCTCAGTGTGGAGCACTCCGCGGCTCGAGGTCGCCAACCGCGGCAGCTGGCACGCCATCACGATTGTGCGCTGCAGGCTTCGTCTCAAGATGCCCGGGAGATTCGATGTCGACGAGCGCATGCACACGCAAGTTTGTCGGCAGGTCGTACCGGAATCGCACGCGTCCCATGCGCTCCAGCAGATCGGAGAGCGCGGACAGACCACGCGAGACTCGGTCTTGCTTGCCTTCAACGACGAGCGGCTGCCACCGTCGAAGGAGCGTCGCAGCGCGAGGCCCATCACAGAATCCAAGTCCGTCGACCTTGGGGTGCTCGTCTTCACTGCATGAAGAATCGGACAATCGCTCTGACACGCGGGTGAGCCACTGAGGGTCACTCGCGTACACCTGCCAACCGCCGCACGGAGTGGGGACGGTCTTCCAGCAGAGTTGGCAGTGACCGAGTTTGACCGCGGCGCCGAGATAGCGATCCGCAGCGAGCCCAAGCTCTGCACACACGCGCGCGCTGTGGTTCGCTGCAGGCTCGATCTCCTTGGCTTGCTGAGGGTCTGCGCGCCGTTGATCGCTCCGAGGGACCGCTACCAATTGTTGAATGCTGCAAGAAACGCCCCGCATGAAGTGGTCCTGCTCGAGCTCACCTTGCTCTGGGTCTTCGATTCGCCACGCGCAGGCGAAGGTCGGCCGCTGATGGTCGTTGGACATCCCGAGAAGAAAAACGCGCTCACCCGAGAGGTTGGCGCGCATTGCTGGAGGCGGCTTGAGTTCTGGAAGGAGCGCCATCAAAAATCCATCGGCCTTGCGAGGGAGTCCATCTGCCGGGTGAGCGATCGCAAGGACTGCGTGTTCCTCCAGCGCGCGCATCAAGTGCGCGTCCAAGGGCCGCGGATCGGGAGTGAGATCCACGGGTGGCGTGTCGTAGCTTCCAGTGATCTCCGCGTGCAGACCGCGCTTCTCACCACGCAACGCGATCGTCGTCGCACCACCCATCGGCGCGCTGTGACGCATGAACACCCGCACCGATGCGTCGTCAGCAAGCAGTCCTTGCATCAACGGTTCGCCGATGAGTGAGCCTGCGGGATCTTCCTTCGGTACGCGCAACGCTGACGCATCCATCAGCGCACGACCATGGGCCGTTGCTGGTGCGATGAGCAACCAGCCTCCGACTCGACGCATCGCGAGGAGTTCAGTCGCGCTTTCAAATCGGCCTGGCACCGTCATTTTGCCGCCAAGCATTCGCAGCAAATGGGCGCAGCGCTGGTCATCGCTTTCGAAACCAAGAAGCCATGAGCCATCCTCGGTTCCACCTGGAAGCAAGAATGCGATTCTCCCCGCAAAAAGATCCTGCGCGAGAAGCTCGCTTGGAGCTTTCGCACGCTTGGCTAAGAGATCAAAGGTTGCGCGCGCATCGGCTCCAGCGAAGGCATCAAGAATCGGGCGCACCACCGCACCGCGATCGCCTTCGAGGAGATCCGCCACTCCACGGGCGTCGAGCGCGAAGACCGCATCTTTGGGAGCCAATGCGAACCCAGCATTGTCGGCGTGGGTGGAGAGCGAGAAGCAGCCTATGAGCGCCGCGCATCCGCAGCTGAAAGCACGCATTGCTCGCCTGACCGCGGTGCCTCGCATGGTCGACGCGCGCATCGGCATCCTCAGGATTTCTTGAATGGTGCGGCCGCGTCCGAGGGCACCTCGACCTTTTCGGCGGTCGTTGCAGGACTCTCGGCGGCAAAGGGCGCGACGACCGCGCGGAGCGTCTCGATCCCATCACCCATCGCAGCACGCTGGTTGCGCAGGCGCGACTCCACAACATTGGCAACAGGGAGCGACAGCGCGACACTGCCCGATCCGCTGGATTGCTGACGCATGATCGGCATCCAATCGCGCAAGAGCGGCAGCATGCACAGCATCGCAATCACGCAGAGCGCAACCATTCCGAGGTGCACGAGACGGCGCGGGAAGTCCGCGAGGATCGCGTCAGTGAGCTCCTCAACATCGCGCGCACCCCGACCTCGACCCGTCAACACCCGCGCCTCACGGCGAAGCTGCAACAGGACGCGAACAAGGATGCGCTCGGCGCGGTGGCTCATCGCAGCACATCCTCCGCAGCGCGAACGCCCGAACGCTCGATGGCCTCAAGCATGCGCCTGCGCGCACGGAAAAGATGGCTCTTCACTGTTCCCTCGGGCATGGAGAGTTCGGTTGAGATCTGTTGGACAGACCAGTGTTGCTGATGAAAGAGCAGCACGATCTCGCGCTGCGGGCTGACCAACGACGCCATCGCGATCTCCACCATCTTGGAGATGCTCTGGGTGCGTTCCGCTTCGATGGTCTCCGTTGCAGGAGTCTGCGCGTCTGAGGCGCGGAAAGCGATCACATCGCTGTCGGCGATGGGCCGCATCTTCTGCTGGTGATTCACCAACAGGCGCTTGCCGATGGTGAACAGCCATGTGGAGAAACGGAAGCGTTCATCAAAGCGATCGAGCGATCGAATCACGCGGACGAACGACTCCTGCGCGAGATCCTCCGCGAGATCGCTCTTCCCGCACAGTCGGAACAGGAATGCTTCAAGTGGCCGTTGGTAGGAACTGATGAGCAGCGCAATCGCCTCGCGGTCGCCGCGACGCGCGCGTTGGATGGTGGAGCGTTCGGTGTGCAGGTCAAGCATGGGTGAACAGACCTTGGCGAGCCGTTGGCGACGCGGCGACGCTGCGTGCGTCGAGTGTACGGGTTGGGATCGTGATCGTTCCTGCAATTGGAAGATCGGGCGAAACTCCGAAGCCTCCTGCGGAGTCACGAGGCAACGGCCGACAATGCCTGCGATTGCGACCAATGCCCTCAGTCAGAGCTCCCTCTTGACGTCGAGGCCCGAGAGCCATGCGCCTCGCACCCACCGAGAGCTCGGTGAGCAGTTGCCCTTAGGCGGCCCGCGCTCGTCCCTTGCCTTCGAGCCCACTCCGAGGGATCGCCACGATCCGTCGAAGCGCATCGAGCATTTCAAACGGCGAATCGGCCGAGAAGTGGGCGCCGATCTCGTCGGCAAGCCCAGGGACGCGGCCAAAGACCCCTCCGCCAACCCCAATGCGAAGTCCCGGAACCGGATCCTGCCGTCGCACCGCATCAAGCAGACGCCTGAGGCGCGGTGCGTCCGCGCCAGCCCCCGCGAAGCTCACCACGAAGTCGGGACTGCGACGACCAAGCTCCGCGTAGAGGTCGTCCGACTCAACCCCACCGCCGAGAAAGAGAACATCGAAGCCATCCGCCTCGGCGACCCCAGCAAAGATCTCACCAGCGAGCTCCTCGCTCGCGGCCCGCCCGCTGGTCACAAGAACCTCGCGGCACCGTGAAGGCATCTTGGTGAGCCCACATTCCAATCGCTGGACGAGTTGGGTCAGCAGGAGCAGACCCGCGTGCTCATGGACTGAAGCGATCTGGTCCCTGCGCGAGAGCTCATCAATGGCCGCGCACGCCGGCCATGCGAGCTCAGTGAGCGCTTGCAAAGCGTCGTTCCCGTGGGTGATGTACTCGCGAAGGATGTCGCGGCAGCCGATCCGATCGCCTGCGATCAAGCGTTCAGTGAACCGTGCGAGGCTCGGCGCAGACTTCTGTGAAGCATGTCGAGAGCGTGAATTCGAGGAGGAATGTCCGTGGGGTCCGTCAAAGGCCTGAGGCATGGCCGTGCTCCAAAATCGAAGCAGCGTGAAGCGTCCACTTCACCCAATTCGCGACTGATCAAGGGGCCGGATCCTCCGACTTGTGGGGTGCGGCCTGCTGTCAGGCCACCGAGACAAGCGTGGCTCAACCATGGCATTTCGCCCACTGCTGCGGACAGGACGCGATCGCGAGAATCGAGGTTCGTGCCTTTCGCCGTCGCGCAATCCATGCCCAAATCACGCGCGACACCCGACGAAAGAGAGCAGATTGGTCAGGCGGCTTGCGGCGAGGTCGCGGCGACCGTCGCGCAACTTGCTACGCATGTTCCCATTGTGAGTGCGTGTTGTTGCACCGACTCGAAACCAGCGTCGAGCATGGCGGCGCGAAGTCGGTCGCGATCGAGAAAGGTTTCGACGGACCGCGGCAGATAGCGATAAGCACCTGAGCCATCGCGGGCGATGAGTGTTGCAGTCCACGGCATGATGCGGTGGGTGTAGAACCGATTGAGCGCGCGCACAACCGCGTTGCGTGGTTCATCAAACTCGAGCACCACCAGTCGTCCGCACGGCCGAAGAATGCGCCGAAACTCACGAAGTGCCCGGAGCGGGTCTCCGACATTGCGCAATCCAAAGGCGATCGATACGACATCCACACTCGCGTCCTGCAACTCAAGGGCCGTCGCATCGCCATGGGCGTAACTCGGCGTGGCAAAGGGGTGCACGCGCCGCGCACTCTTCGCGCGGGCGCAGTCGAGCATCGCGGGCGTGAAGTCAAAGCCACGGACAGTGCGTGCCGGCGCAAGGGCGAAGATTTCGGTGAGGTCGCCTGTGCCACACGCAATGTCAACGACGTCGTCGGTCGCTTGGACCGCCGCGAGACGCACCGCAGCGCGGCGCCAAGCTTGGTCGAGCCCGAACGAATGCAATCGATTGTTGAGGTCGTAGGCGCGTGCGATCGAAGCAAACATCGCCTGCACCTTGAGCGCCTTGTCGGCACGCTGGTGCGGGTCATTCGCAAGTTCATGCTGCTCCCAGACGGCTTTCGGCATAGCGGCGAGTATAGGGAACCATCCCGCGTGCTCCTGCGCTCGGGTACATTTCGCCTTGATGATCGTCGACCTCGACATGCGCCATTGGACGCGCACCGATGAACTCGGTGACGAGCTCGCTGCAGCCATCCGCCGCGCCGGAGCTGAGCGTTGGGTGCAGCCTGATGCGAGTTCAGACTCACTGCTGAGCGCCGCCCAGTGCGTCGACGCGGGAGTGTTGTGCGGTTTCGAGAGCCGGCTCCTCAAAGGCGCGCTCTCCGAGGCAAGCATGCGCGCCGTCGCGGCGCGGGCACCAGGGAGAATCTTCCTCGCGCGCGGCATCGATCCAACGGCGCCCGACGCCTCAACGCGAGTTGAGTCCGCGCGGCGCGAGGGGTTCTGCGCGATCTGGATGGATCCCGCGATCCAAGGATTCAACCCAACCGACACGCGGGCTATGCGCGTCTTCGATCGCGCGGAAGCGCAGCAACTTCCAGTCTTCCTTGGTTGGAGCGGACCACAGCCTGCCTCCGCACGACTGGAGTTCTCCCGTCCATACCTGCTCGACGAAGTCGCACGCGCCTTTCCGCGCCTCGCGATGGTGCTGGCGGGTTTTGGCGCTCCGTTCCAGCAGGAGACGCTCACGCTGCTTGCCAAGCACGACCGAGTGTTCACGACAACTGCGGGGACGGCGCTGCGACCGTGGGAGCTGTTGCACACGCTGCAGTCCTGCCGCGACTATGGCGTCGAGCAAAAGATCCTCTTCGCCTCAGGCTTTCCATTCGACACTCCCGCTCGGGCGATGGAAGCCATTTACAGCGTGAACGGAATGCTCGCGATGACTTCTCTCCCGCATATTGCCCGATCAGCGCTTCGTGAATTGGTGGAGCGTGACTCCATCAGCTTGCTCGGGCTCGGCGTTCCCCCCGCCGCATCAGACTTTGCCGCGACACGCGCGCTCGCTGCGGAGAGCCCACTGCGTCTCACAGGAGAGTCCGCGTGAATCCCATTGTTCGTGGTACCGCAAGCGTGGTCGCGCTCTCGCTGACGCTCTTCTTGAGTGCTTGTGCCCAGCGTGGTCAAGCGGGGACGATCGAACTGAGCGCGCTCGGATCGAAACCTCTCGTGCTCGAACGAGCGCTGCAGTTCGGGCACTACGCTCAGCTCGAAAGTGAAATCAGCTTCTGGTTTTCCGATGTTCCCTTCGAAACACTCGCAACGCACAGCGCGACGGAGCCCATGCAGGACGCGGTGTTCCTGCACGCGCAATTGGTGTGGGAGCCAGAGCCAGGTCGTACGCCGCTTGCCAGCACCGCTACGAATGTGGTGACGCGCGTCGTCATTGTTTCGGGAGGAGAGATCGGCCTGTACGGCGGTGCGGCGTTCGCGCGCCCGCGCGATGCGATTGGGGACGAACAGCTCGAGATCGTTCTCCGAGGTGGGACGCTCACGCTCCTCGCGCACACGCCAGGATTTCACGACCTATTGAGCCCCGTTGGACTTCATGGAACGCTCACGGCTTCGTGTTCTACTGAGGAAACCAACCGATGGCGCCGAGGTGTCTCGCAGTTGGTGACCAATGCGCTCGGCCGCTCCATGTGGGTGTCCAACGAGCAATCGAGTCCGACGGCGGGATTGCTCAGCAGTCGTTGAGATCTCCCTCGAGAGTCGGAGGCCGCGGAGGACCCGTTGCTTCAAGCGCACGATCCAGTGCTCGCTCGAGCTCTTCGGAGACTCCCTGTCGGGCAGGGTGGTGACGCAACCGATAGATCGCGGCTTGTTCGGATCGGACGACGCGCAAGGCGACGGCCTCGAGATCGATCTCGGGGTACTCGAGGGTTCGCATCGTTGCGCGCTTCGAAGTTGCTGGAGCTCCGTAGTCGATGTCGCCGACGAGCGGAAATCCCAATCCAGCAAGCATGACTCGGATCTGGTGGAAGCGCCCCGTGTCGAGACGAATGAGCGCATGCGCTTCGGAAGGGTTGTCTTGCGACGGCTCCACAGCCAAGATCGACAACCGAGAAGGGGCGCCGCCCGACCGTACCAACGACGCGAGGCGGCCTGCGCGCTTGAGATACGCGCGATGGTCCCCGACCAGTCCGCTCGCGGGCCGGTCGTTGTGGTGGATCGGAATGCGGGCGAAGTACCACTTGGTCCAACTCCCTCGGCGAATCTCTTCGCTGTGCAGCGCTGCCGACTCACTCGAACCCGCCAAGACCATGATTCCGCGCGTCGGACGATCGAGTCGGTGGGCAAGCCAACACTGCGGCCAAGAGAACTGGACTTCTGCACGGCGCGCGACGCAATCGCCGCGATCGCCCTGACCGCGTTCACTCGACAATCCAGCGGGTTTGAAGACAACCGCCTCTGCACCGCGATGGACCAAGACTTCCAAAGGGGTCTCGATGCGTTGCGCGTGGTGCGGCATCGCGATCAGGCCGAGATGAACTTTTCGCGGACCGCGTACAGCGCGAGCTCGACACGATCGTGGATGTCGAGCTTCTCCATCACGCTCGTGACATGCTTGTCGACGGTCTTCACGGAGATCCCGAGCATCTCGGCGATCTGCTTCTTCGCAAATCCTTTGCCGACATAGCGAAGCACTTCAACTTCGCGTTCGGAAAGGGTGGCTCCGCGAGTTCCGGTTACGCGGCGCTTGCGGATTTCTGCCGCCGTACCACGCACACGGTCTGCGACCGTGGGAGAGAAGTACTGCTCGCCGCGGGAGACCGCGCGAATCGCTGCTGGAATCGCGCTGGGGTCATCGCCCTTCACCACAAAGCCGAGTGCGCCGACCTTCAGTGCTTGTTCGATGGCACGATCGTGCGCGTAGCCTGTGAGGAACATGATGGCGGTGTTCGGGCGCAGCTGGAGGATGTGACTTGCCGCATGGAAGGCATCCACACCAGGCATCTCGACATCGAGCACGACGACCGAGGGACTGTGCTTGTGCGCGAGCTCTACGGCATCAGCCCCATTCGAAGCTTCCGCGACCACACGAATGTCGTCGGTTGCATTGAGCACAGCGACGAGTGCCGCACGGATCAACGCGTGATCATCGACAAGAAGGACGGAGATAGTCTTCAGCACAGCCATGTCGACGATTGCAGCAGAAAGCAAGGGATTTGACAACACCGATTCATGCATAAACGGCTCCAATTCTTCGGTCGGGGTGAGGCACTTCGCTCGCCCACAATGTCGTCCAAACAACTAGGTCGCGCTGAGCCCAAATCGATGATCGGATCCCATTGGGGCATCGGCCCGATGGAAGAAAAAGCACCGCGGCGCATCTTCCGAACTGAGAGTTTGGCGATGGCGCCGCGGAGTCCCCTGAGAGACTTGGAACCCCGCACATTTCGAATACCCAAAGAGGAGCAGAAGTGACCGTAAGGCGCCGTTCGAGGCGCCGCAACAGAGGAGCAAGTCATGGCTTCGACCACCCAGAGAGCTACCCTCGTCCTTGACCTCTTCGATCTCTACTACGAGCGCGTCTATGCGTTCCTTCGCAAATCGACCACGCCCGATGTCGCGGAAGACCTCGCTCAGGAGGTCTTCCTGCGCCTGCTGCAACACCCTGATCTCGAGCGGCTGACCATTTCAATCAGCTACCTGCTCAAGATCGCCCACAACCTGCTCCGCCGTCGCTACGCGCGTTCAGCGCGATTGCGCGAGTTGCTTGAAGAGCGCTGCCATGCAGACGATTCGCTCGATGCGATGACTCCAGGAGCCAAGCGCCAGACGAAGGAGAGCGAGGTCGGCACCGACATCCTCGAGACGGCGCTTGGCCTGCTCGGCAAGGACGAACAAGACGCGGTCCGGCTCATCGTCTGCGAAGGGAAGAGCTACCAGCACGCGGCCGAAGCTCTCGGAGTGTCCGTGACCACGATCAACAATTGGAAGCACCGCGGGATCATCAAACTGCGCAACCTCGTCGGTGGTGACACCGCTGTTGCACAGCGATTTGAAGCGAATCAAATGCCCAAGGGCACGCCTGCGGGGCGCCCGATGAGTGGTCGTCACGGCCGCACGGAATCCGAGCAGGTCGCCAGCGAGCCTTCATCACCCGCCTTTGCTTCGCGAAGCCTGATGGCCTGGCGCCCGCAGCGCGACGAGGTCGCCTGAAAGTCCCAGCGGGCGCCTGGTTGATGGTCTACCCCAAAGCTGTCAGGACCGACCAAACCCCTGCTCCAAGTACGAGCACGGCGATCAGCGCCCAAGCGACGACGACCCGCACAGAGTCAAGCCGCGGGCTTGACTGGGGTCCAGAGCGCGAAGTGTTCCCGTCGATCCACGAGTAACACTTCGGGCAGATCTCTGAGGCGTCGTAGATTTCGGCTTTGCAATCGGGGCAGTAGGCGAGCTGCGAGTCCGATGTCGAGGTGGTTTCCTCGTCGGAATCTCCCGCGAACTCTCCGTCCGCCCCGTCGCGGTCGTCCTCCCAGTCCGAGTCATCCTGCCACTGCGCACCCTGCGAGGGGTCGTCGTCGTGAGGCTCGGAATTGTCGTCGGATGCTCGTCGAGGAGGCATGAGGACACCTACGCGTACGATAGCGCGCTATGGCTCCTCTCCAAAGTCTCATGGTCCCCCTCGGAACCTCCTGTCCAGACTTCGACCTTCCTGATCCACGAGGATTCCGAATGTCGAACCGAGACGCCAAGGGCAGACCGCTGCTCGTCTTGTTCTTGTGCAACCACTGCCCCTTCGTCAAGCACATTCGTGCACAGGTCGCGGCGATCGCGCGGGAGTACCAGCCGAAGGGGCTGGCCATCGCCGCGATTAGCTCGAACGATGAGAAGTCGCATCCTGCCGACGGTCCAGCTCTCATGGTGACGGAAGCGTGCGAGGCGGGCTACTGCTTCCCCTACCTGTTCGACGCGACGCAATCGGTCGCGAAGAGCTTCGATGCGCAATGCACCCCCGATGTCTTTCTCTATGACCGTGCACACCAGTTGAGCTACCGAGGTCAGCTCGACGACAGCAGGCCCTCCAACGGCATCGCTGTCACGGGTGGTGACCTTCGAGCGGCCATCGAGGCGGTGCTCAGTGGGAGCTCGGTCTCACAGCGGCAGCAACCTTCCGTTGGCTGCAGCATCAAGTGGCGAGTGTGAGCTGACGGAGCGCGCTCGCTGAGCTCGACCCGGAGCACGATTTGGTGCTCGATTTGGAGCTCTCTCGCACGAGTTCGCTACCCAACGACAACGCCCTCGATCAAGTCGAGGGCGTTGTCGTTCTGAAGCGAGGCGGACGGGAATCGAACCCGCAACCACCGGCGTGACAAGCCGGTACTCTAACCAATTGAGCTACCGCCCCAAGCACCCATGTCGTTGCCGACAGGGGACGCAAAGAGTAGCAAATCTTCTTCGGTCGTCAAGCGGGAGGAAACGAGGCAAACCTTCGAGTTCGCTGCGCTTGCGAGCATTGGTTGCGCGAGTTCCGTCTCTGCCAGCTCGTGCGTGAGCTCTCGTGTGAGCTCTCGGCTGAGCTCTCGTGTGAGCTCTCGTGTGAGCTCCCGTGTGAGCTCTGGTGCGAGCTCTGGTGCGAGCTCTCGTGCGAGCTCTGGTGCGAGCTCTCGCGTGAGCTCTCGTGTGAGCTCTGGTGCGAGCTCTCGGGTGAGCTCTCGTGTGAGCTCTCGTGTGAGCTCTCGTGTGAGCTCTCGTGTGAGCTCGACCACTGCGTCCTCCTGCGCCCATGCCAATGGCCCGTTCTGCTCTCCTCCTACACATCGGACCAGCGCGGCCCGACTGCTGAGGAGACTTCGAGCGCGACCGTGAGCTCGAGCGCTTCACGCATTGCATGGCTCAGCAGCCCACGGACACGCTCTGCATCCTCTGCAGGAGCTTCGACGAGAAGCTCATCGTGAATCTGCAAGAGGAGGCGCGCGCGAGGGCACTGCTCTCGCAGGGCACGATCGAGACGGATCATGGCAGCCTTGATGAGGTCCGCAGCGGATCCCTGCACAACCGTGTTGACGGCCACGCGTTCGCCAAAGGCACGCTCGGCGGGGTTGCGCGAGTGCATTTGTGCGATGGGTCGGCGATGGCCTGCGATGGTCGTCGCAACTCCAGTGCTGCGAGCGTTTTCGATGCAGCTCCTGAGAAACGCATCAATGCCGCGAAAGCGTGTGCGGTAGCTCTCGATGATCTCCTTCGCCCTAACGACAGTGCAGCCGCCTCCGAGTCTTCGAGCGAGACCCCCCGCAGAAATGCCGTACACGATCCCGAAGTTCACCATCTTGGCGGCCGAGCGCTGCGCGTCGCTGACGGCGTCCAAGGTGACACCAAAGACCTGCGCTGCAACGGCGCGATGGATGTCTTCTCCGCTGGCGAACGCTGCACAAAGACCTTCGTCCTTTGAGAAGTGTGCAAGGAAGCGCAGCTCGATCTGCGAGTAGTCCGCGCTGACGAAGGTCATCCCTTCCGCTGCCACAAAGGCTCGGCGCACCGCCGCGCCCACCTCGGTCCGAATCGGAATGTTCTGGAGGTTCGGATCGCTCGATGAGAGTCGGCCCGTCGCAGTTCCCGTCTGATGGAACGAGCAGTGAATCCGCCCCGTCGGCCGTTGCACCGCTGCGTCGAGCGCCTTGAGGTAAGTCCCCACGAGCTTTGCCAACTGACGGTACTCGAGGATCTTCTGTGGCAACACCGAGGTGCAAACTGGATCGTCCGCAAGCTTCTCGAGCACCTCACTATCAGTGCTCGCGCCTGTGGTGGTGCGCTTGATGATGCGCAGACCCAAACCGGGAGGATTAGCGTCGGGAGCATTGAAGAGCAACTGCGAGAGCTGCTTCGGGCTGTCGGGATTGAATGGCCAGGCAGCGGCAGTGGCGATCTCTGCTCGCAGCCCCGCGAGCCGCGCGTCGAGCTCGCGCCGTTGCATGGAGAGCTCATCTCGATCGACGCGAATTCCCGCGAGCTCCATGCGCGCGAGCACGGGGATGAGCGGGAGCTCGAGTTCGGTGTACAACCGCCATTGCCCGCGCTCGCGCAGCGTCTCACCGAGGCGCGCTTGCACCACCAACGCCAACTCCGCGCGCTCTGCGATGTACGGCGCTACGAGCGCAAGAGGAGTCTCCTCAAGCGTTCTCTGCGCCGCGCCCCGACCGACGATCGACTCACGGAGAATGGGCTGCAAGCCGAGGAGATGCTCGCTCATGGCCTCGAGCGCAAACGATGGCCTTGAGGAATCAGCCATCCAACCCGCCAGCATCGAATCGCCCTGCATGCCTTCGAGTGCAACTCCGTGATTCGCAAGCACAGCATGCGCGACCTTGAGATCGTGGCCGATCTTGGCAATAGCTGGGTCCGCAAGCACTCCTCGAACTGCCACGAGCGCTCTCTGAGTATCAAGGTGCGTGGTCGGCTCGGGCGATCGGACCGGAAGATAGAAACCCTCCCCGGCTCTCGCGACCAATCCGATCCCAACGAGGTGCGCCAATGGCTTGGCTGAGGAGCCAAGAGAAGGGTCCATCGCCAACTCGAGAGCGCAAGCACCCGAAGCGCGAATGGAACCGATGACGCGCTCGAGTTGCTCCTCGGTACGGATGATCTCGACCGTCATCCCTCGCGCGGAAACAGGGGGCGTCTCGCGGACTGCAACCTCTTCAAACAAGGTTCCGATGCCCGCTGGTTCGTGCTGGTCAACTGGCTTGGGTGCGCTCGCGTCGCCAAGCCCGCTGTGTGCGATGTCGTTCGAAGACGCTGCAAACAAACTGCCTGCATCCGCACCTCGGTTCTTTGTGCCCTTTCCGCGTGATCGAGGCGCGACAGCTGCGGAACCCGAATCCGCGCCCGTGGTCAAGGACGAAGCCGCTGAGCCCCCTGCGCCTGAGCCAAAGATCTCCTGCGCCTCGGTCCGAAGTCGATTGAATCCAAGGACGCGCAGGAACTCCAGCAACTTGTCGAGCTCACAGCGCGAGGGATCAAACCGCCCACGCGCGGGGTCAAACTCAAAATCGCAATCGCACTTCAGCGTGACGAGCTTGCGCGAAAGCTCCACGAGATCGCGACTCGCCGCGATGGCCTCGCCTTTCTTCCCTTTGATCGCGCTGAGATTCTGGTAGATCCCCTCGATCGATCCGTGTTCCGCGAGCAACGCTGCGGCGGTCTTGGGACCAACTCCAGGAACGCCCGGCACATTGTCGGCAGTGTCTCCCATCAAGGCGAGCAGATCGATCACTTGATCGGGACGGACGCCTTTCGAATCGAAGAGCTGTTCGAGTCCAAGGTCGAGGTTCTTCTGTGGGTCGAACAGCGTGGTGTGTTCGTCCACGAGTTGGCCGAGATCTTTGTCGCGACTCACCATGCGAATCCGCGTGAACGCATCGGCAGCGCGCATGCGATGCACGAGCGTTCCGATCACATCATCCGCTTCGACCCCACCGATTCCCAGGACAGGAATCCCCATGAGCGCGAGCGCTTCAAGGCATCGCTCAACTTGTGGGTGAAAGTCGTCGGGGGCAGGGTCGCGGTGCGCTTTGTATTGAGGGTAGAGCTCGGAGCGAAAGGTCTCCGTGTCCCCTGCTGCGTCGATGACGACGATGAGCCCCGTCGGCTTCTCGCTGCGAATGTAGGAAAACAGCGTGGAGATGAAGCCGAAGGTGAGGTTGGTCGGCTCGCCCGTGACCGAGCTCGAAAGCCCGCCGCGGATCGCGTAGTACGCGCGAAAGAACTGCGCGTGACCGTCGACGATGGCGGTGTGCGCGCCAACCAACGACATTCAGGACTCCGTCGCCTTCGCGTGCAACGCGCGCAAGCGTGCTTCGAGCGCGGTCGTCGGTGCGGTGTGGCGTCGAGCCATCATCGCTCGCGCGGTCTCCATGAACTTGTCGAAGCGGAAACTCCGCGGTCCTTCCGCGCCGTCGACGAGCCACGCAAAACGCGGCACCAGCGACGCTGGTGGACGGGACTGCGCGATCATCGCACCAGTTCCAACGGTCGTACCCGTCATGAGTCGTGTTCCGATCGCGAGCTTGGCATGGTCGCCGAGAATTGAACCCCAGAACTTCCGTCCCGTGCGAACCAGTCCGCAGTCGGCCTCGAGTCGAACGAAGACCTCGCCGTAGGTATTGAGGAGATTCGAGTTGTCGGTGCCCGCGCCGATGTTGACCCACTCCCCAACGAAGCTGTCACCGAGATGTCCATCGTGCGATTTGTTGGAGTACGACTGGAAGATCACACCACCAACTTCGCCGCCGACACGACAGTGCGGCCCGATCACAGTGGAAGCCTTGATGAGAGCGCGCTCGGACACGATCGAGCCATTCAAGACCGCGCAGGGACCGACGAGTACCGACAGCGGTCGCACCACCACATCGGTACCGATGATGACGGGACCATTCGATGCGTCAATCACGCAGAAAGGACCGAGGCGCGCCGATGGATCGATCCGAATCGTGTGCTTCCCAAACGACTGTCCCTCGTCGGGCCGGAGGCTCCGAGCGCGGGTGTGACCCGAGTGCATGCGGAGGTCTTCGTCGAGTGTCGCGCCGATTCTCGAAGTCAGATCCCACGGCGCGTTGGCCAACGAGACCTCAATCGTCGCGGTGGAGTTCCAAGTCGCCCGCGAGAGATTCGCCACCATCGCGCGCGGTGCGACCGCTGCGACGAGCGTGCCATCGGCGTCGACGAGTGATTCTCCGATCTTGAGCGCGCTGATCCGAGCCATCACGCTCAAGTCAAGCAAGCGGCCGTTCACGACGAGGCATGCGTCGGCGCTTGGAACGGCATTCACGGCGCGCCCTGTTGATTCGGCGACGAGCGTTTCAACGCCCGGATCAACCATCAGCGCGGCTGCCTCACGACCGATCGCGGACTCGATGCGCTCGAGAATCGTCGACAGCCCCGCACGCAGTTGGAACGCAGCGCGCAGGTCGGTCAGCGGACCAAACTGGCCTTTGCCGTCGTCAAAGACGACGAGCGGAATCAAACCAGACTCGCGACGATCGGCAGGCACGCTCATCGTGGCACTGTACAGCGACGCTAGACGAGCTCGCGCGCTGCGCCATGCACAACGCGCTTGGCCGTCGAGAATCCCCAAAGCGTTCGGCTCTTCTCGAGCAGCCAAACGGTTGGAATCGCAATCACTCCGTTGGCCAACGCCGTCTTGGTCTGGTGCCACATTTCTCTCGCGCCTGTCCCAGGCCACCACGAGGGTTGCTCGCCACTCCAAAGTCCCTGCCGAACCATCCATAACGCCACGAACACGACAGCCGCGAGCCACGAGAAGACCAACACCGCGAACCCGCTTGAGATCGGGTTGCGATGGTAAAGCAGCGATCGCAACGGTAAGACTGCAAGCGCGCCGAGCGCAAAGCCGAGCGTCCACGGACCGATCACGGTCAGTTGACTTCCATCGACTCGAAGAGTGGGGCTGAGCAGATCAGCAAAGAGCCCCGCGAGCATGGCCAATCGCACCGCGTAGATCTTTGGCGCCGAAAGCAGCGCAAACACAGTGACGCATGGCAGGAAGCGCGGCTGCGCTCCAGCGATCTCAAGGAGAGCTCCCGCGCTGGCGTCCACCGCAATCGACACCAAGATCATCAAGAGGTAGACACTCCACCTCATGCGTGCCCCCGCTTCATGGCTGACCACCTGACAATGGTGGCGCCGGGTCCACAACCACGATGACCTCGGACTCGTCCGCGAGTTCGATCAACGGCTCTACCTCGACCCTGCGCGCGAGTGGAACTTCTTCATTCGGAAGGATGCGCCGGACCCTCCCGACGCGCATGCCGCGGCCCGCGCTCCCAAATCGATCGTCAGAGAGCCGCGCGATCTGCCCGACGCTGACCTCTGCATCAGAAGCGATGTCGCCGAGCCAGAGGCCTCCGTCAGTCGGCTTGAGGACCGTGCCGAGGTACACCGAGGGTTCACGCGCGGGCTCGACGCCATCCGCGGGGTAGAGCCGAACGCCGAGCGTGCAGCGCGTCGAAGGCTTCGCGAGCGAGATGAACTCACCAGGATCTGCGCCGATCACGCCCGCCAGAATGTCGCCGTGAGCAATGACCGCGGCGTCGCGGCGCACGCCGTGACGAAGTCCGACTGCGATGCGAACCAGCCCGTCACGCCGCGTGGGATCGAGTCCAACCACGCGTGCGGTTGCGAGTTCCGCCCCCGAGTTTCCTAATCGCGCGCGCACAGCTCTCAGTTGCAGCATCTCGCGCTCCAACGCCTCGACACGCAGGCGTTGCTGCTCAAAGAGCGTTCGATAGCGCTCGCTGGCCATCTCCATCTCGATGACTTCAGGCGCGCGCGGATCGAAGGTTGCACGGGGCGGTCGCAAGCGATCCCGTGTCGCAAGTCCAAAGTGCATGAGTGGCACGATCGGCACGGCGACGATGCGCGCAAGGTCACCTGTCCATGGCTGCAGCCCACGCGCGGGCATCAGTGCGATCAACAGCAGCACGACGACGATCGCCCAATCGAGACGCCGCCCCGTCAATCGTCCAGTCAGGAAACGGAAGAAGCGACTCGGATTCATTCGACGCCGCACCAATCCAATCGTGGGGAGTGAGAACGGTCCCACTGACGCGCCTGCTTTGTCACCGTCGCGCTCAGCCCTCGTCGGCGTCGGTGTCCATCGTCGCCTTCCAGTCCTCGAGGTTTTCGAGGTAGATGGCAGTCCCCCGCGCGACGCAGGTCAACGGATCATCGGCAACCTTCACGGACAACCCTGTGCGTTCTTCGATGACCGAGCCAATGCCGCGCAACAGCGCACCACCACCCGCGATGGTGATGCCATTGTCCACGAGATCTGCGCTGAGTTCGGCGTCAGCGTTCTCAAGCGTGCGCAGGACCGCTTCGACGATCTGACCGACTGGCTCGAGCAGCGCCTCGCGGATTTCTTCGCTCGAGATGACGACCTTGCGAGGAAGTCCCTGCACGGCGTCGCGGCCGCGCACATCCATGGTGAGTTCCTTGGCCAAGGGTGCAGCGCTGCCGATCTCGATCTTGACGCGCTCAGCAGTCTGCTCGCCGATCATGAGGCCGTACTGCTTCTTCATGTGGTTGATGATGGCTTCGTCGAACTCGTCTCCAGCGACGCGCAGCGACTCGCAAGTCACCATGCCCGCGAGACTGATGATCGCCACGTCGGTGGTACCGCCACCGATGTCCACGATCATGCTTGCGGTGGCCTCGCCAACGGGTAGACCAGCACCCATGGCGGCGGCCATTGGTTCTTCGATCAAGTAGACGCGACGCGCACCTGCGCGACCAGCGCTTTCAAAGACGGCCTTGCGCTCCACCGCGGTGATACCCGAAGGAACCGCGATGACGACCCGCGGCGCGAACAGGCGGCTACGGCCTGTGACCTTGCGGATGAAGTACGCGAGCATCGCCTCGGTGATCTCAAAGTCAGAAATCACGCCGTCCTTCATCGGGCGAATGGCGCTGATGGTGCCTGGGGTCTTGCCGAGCATCTCCTTCGCAGCCCAACCGACGGCCGTGCCGTTGTTCAGGACCTTGTTGGTGCCCTTGCGAACGGCAACCACGGATGGCTCGTTGAGCACGATCCCTTCCCCTCGGACGCAAACCAGGGTGTTGCAGGTACCGAGGTCGATACCCATATCGACGCTGAACCAACCGAAGAGTTTGTCGACGATGCTCACAGGATTTCGCCCTCAAATTGCCCAGTTCCGCGCTCCCAAGCATGGATGCTTGGGGGAGGCAGAGCGTAGCAGAAGTGCGCTGTAGCCTGCACGCTCGCGCGATCGTTCTTCCTCGGCGTTCAGGATGCGGGGACCTCTGACCTGTTCCTACTGGCGGATGCAGAACGCGCGCACCCCGTGATCCGCCACGGCGCAACTCAAGAGTTCGCTGCCAAGAGAGGAAGCGAATCCGTGAGGCGATGCGGGGATGTGAACGAACTCAGCGAATCACATTGAGGGGCGAGCCGGGCTGTCCACCGGCTTCGGCCTGCTTCATGTTCGCGAGACTGAGGACCGTCACGCCCGCGCCCAACACGAGTGCCGCGACGACGAGAAGCGCGGTGTACACGCCCATCTCACCGCGACGGGTGTTGGAGGAACGAGCGCTGGAGCTGCTGGTGCTGGACTTTGCCATGATGCTTGGTTCTCACCGACGAGTTGCTGCAACGAACGCTGATCCAATTACTCGCCCGAGCGCGCGATCGCGCGCTGGCCGACCTTGACTTCGCCACGGCTCGCAGCGTCCTCAAGCTCCACGACACCGACCGAGCGATTCACATCGACTTCGGTGATGCGCAGGTTGCCGACGAAGGTGCTGCCGTCGCCGATGGTCATCATCCAACCAGCCTTGAGCCCATCACGGGCGCCAGCGTTGATCTCTGCGAGCGTCGAGTTGCCGTCGCGGCGGACGCTGATGATCGTTGCCGACACTCTGCGGGTCGCGACGATGTGCTCGCCGACTGCGCCAGCGCGTGCCTTGGCGAGTTCGCCAACGCTTGCGACATAATCAGCAACGGTCGCGAGAGCGCGATCCTTCTCGTCGCCAAGACGCTTGACTTCCTCTTGCAGCGCGCGACGCGCCGCGTCAGCGACTTCGAGGCTCGACTGCGAGGAATCAAACGCCTCTTGCACTTCGACAAGACGCTTCTCGGCTTCCATCGAACGGGTGCGGAGGTTGCGCAGTTCAGCAACGAGCGTCTCGGTGAGTTCACCAGTCGCCTTGCCGTTCTGTGCGAGGACTTCGAGGCTCGCAGCGATCGACGCCTGCGCGGCCTTGGTGCCAGCGAGTTCTTGAGTGGCCTTGCGTGCCTCAGCGCCCTTGGAGTCGGCTTGCTTCTGAAGGTCAGCAACCTTCGACTCCATCGCACGGAGATCGCCCTCAATCTTCTGCTGCGAGGCAAGCCATGCCGCGCGCTCAGTCGAGAGGATCGCCTCGGCCGCAGATGCTGCAGCTTGCGCTTCCTTGAACTTCTTCTGGAAGGACGATTCGTTGGTCGCGTTGACTGCAACCAGTGGCACGATCGCCACAGTGAGGAGCGCAACGAGCACGATGAAGATCTTGGTCAGGACGTGCACTTCGGGGTTCCTTGCTTTCTGAGTGTTCGACAACCACTTCCGCAGAGCGGACTCCAAACTGTGAGCCAAGGTACGGACCGCACTCCTTGCGGGATGCATCTTGGGCCACACCCTGCGCTGACATGGTCTGATCGTGCTGGCGACTTCTTCAGTCGTTCTCGGATCGAGCTCATGCCTCGCAGGGGTCGGATTTTGTACCGAGCCTTTGCGGGTGTGTCAATCGCCCCGACGCACAAAGTCGTGCTGCACGTGGTGCTTCACCGCTGTGCCAAGGCCTTAGCCGACGGGCGGCCTCATGAGGACTCAGTCGGCCGCTTCGAACCCCGCAGCGGCCGCGATCTGCACGCTGGGGTTGGCGTCGAGCAGCAGCGTCCCGAGCAGCGATTCCGCCTCAGGAGACGCGATTTCACCGAGCAATGAAGCGGTTTGCGCGCGGACGCGGGCATCAGGGTGCGTCGCATATTGCCGCGCAATCATCAGCGGCGCCTTCTCGGAGCCGAGCTTCGCGAGGGCTCGCGCCGCCGCCAAACGGATCTCAGGACTCCGCTCCGCAGAACCCTGCGCGGTGATGACGCGCTCGAGCATGGGGCGCGAAACTTCGTCCTTGAGCCTTCCGATGGCGTCACACGCGACGATCGTCAACTCGCCCTGCTCTGGCGGCGCGAACAAGGCCGCACGAATCGGCTCGATTTCTCGCTCTTCACCAAGCTTGACCAGCGCCTCTGCTGCCGCAAGATCGACCAATCGGACGCGCAGCGGGTTGATGAGCTTCATTCCCTGACCGAGCGAAGAGGTGATCAGCGGAATCGCGGAGGCATTCCCGAGTTCACCAAGGACGAGGTAGGCGTTGGCGCGAATCTCAGGGTCGTTCTGCTCGAGCATCGCAGCCAGCGGCGTGAAGTCGACGCTCGTCCCCAGCCGCGACATGGCCAGCATCGCAGCGGCCTGAACGGACGGACTTGGATCGTGCAGGAGCGGTTCAACGAGATCCTTCACCGCCGTCACGCGCGCGTTGGCCACCGACATGCACGCAACAAAGCGCACGCCGCGGTTCTCATCCACGAGTGCTCGGGGCGCGAGTTCCGCCAACAAGCGCGGGCTGCGGATGCAGGCCTCAATCGCGTGCGCACGAAGTGCAGCCCAGTCGCTGACCGCCGCAGCGCGCAAGACGCGGTTGGCATCGCGCGTCAAGTTGGCGTTGGGTGGTTCATGGAGAGCTGTCTCGGCTGAGGGAGCGCTTGAAGTCGTCGTCACGGCGACTTTGGTCGGGGGCGGTGCGATCGGCGTGACGGGAAGCTGCGGCGGCGCAACGATCGGCTTGACGGGCTCGGTCGTCACGGCGACGGTCGTCGTGGTGGGAGCTGGCTCAGCGGTTGGTGGCACCACAGCGGCAGCTGGCGCAGGCGTGGCTTTCGCTGCTGCTCCGCCAAGCGATTGCGATTTGGAGCTGAACTCCGCACGCGCTGTCGTGGGGTCAAGATGCGACGCGCACGAAGCGCCAAGGAGCGAACTCACGACCGCGAGTTGAAGGGCGCGCGCGCTAGGGAGAATCTGGCTCATCGATCGCCTCATTCCAAAGTTGATGGGTGGTGAAAGTCAACGGACAACCGCGATCTATCGGCCTTGAGGCTGGACTTTGTACAGGCTTTGCGTGGCGCCGTCACGCCGCGCCTCGGCTCAGCGCGCGTTGGATCCGCGCCCAAGCCGTGGCAAAAAGCTGCCCAACACCGCGAGCGCCAACGCGCCCCACGCCACCGAATCGCCCAGCCGAATCGACATCGGAACCCCCGCGCCTGCGACGGGCGCAGCGAGCAAGGCCTCTGCTTTGTCCACATCCAGTTTCGCGACGATTCTCCCGACGCGATCGATCGACGCCGACATGCCCGTATTCGCCGAGCGCAAGACCGGCGTATCAAGCTCAATGGCGCGCAGTTGAGAGACTTGCAGATACTGGCGTCGCCCTGAACCTGACGGTCCAAACCACCCATCGTTGGACAGATTCATGAGGACGCCCGCACGCCGCGCGCCCTCTGGAAAGGCAATCCTGCGCGCCGCCCACGGCATGGTGATTTCGAAACAGATTGGAACCGCCACCTCCAAGGTCGCACCCTGCCCGCGGGAAAGCTCGATTGAGAATTGCCGCGCTTCACTGGCGGCTTTTAGGTCAAAGCTCATCCCGTCGGCGCCAAACGCGAGCAGCCGTTCTTCAAGCCAGTCCCAATTGGAAATGATCGGCATGACCTCACCAAACGGCGTGAGGTAGACCTTGTCGGTGCGCCCAACGACGCCGTCACCGCCGACGAGGTAGGCGCTGTTGAAACGCGCGCTCCACTCGAAGTGCTGATCGACCACGCGCAGCCCCGCCGTTGCAGGCGAACCAATCAAGAGCGGCGCATGAACGCGCGTCGAGAGATCGCGCAGTGCTTCGAGATATCGATCGCCTGGGTAGAGATGTTCCCGCACCAAGAGTTCCACGGTGTCCGCGTCGAGGCCGTGACCCGGGAGCGTCGTCTCGGGCCACAGCACGAGGTCGATTGGTGTTCCCGCTAAAGCGGCCAACTTCGCGCCCTCGATTGTCTGCCGGCAGATCTCGAGGAACTCTTCTTCCTGCTCTTCCCGTGTCGAACGGAACTTGTTCGACATCGGAATGTTCGTCTGCACGATGAGGATGTTCGCGCGTTCAGTGTGTGCGGCGCTTGCTGCGTCAGAGTCTGCAACGCGCCATGTGCCCCAAATCGCCGATGCGAGAAGCAGCGCGACCGCCACGACGGGTGAGACGACGCGCAGCGCGCCGCGACCAACGCACAGATCAAGGACGCCGCCGGAGACCGCTGCGACAAGTGCCGAAAGCAACCAGGTTCCGCCAAGCGCCGCCACCTGCGCCACCGCCGTCCACTCGGCCAACGGATGCGCAGCAAAGAACCACGCGTAGCCGCTACAGACGAGATCTCCGCGCAACACTTCGACCGACACAACTGCCACGGGAAGTGTGAGAAGCGCGGGCCAACGAGGCGTCTTCACGCTCCCTGAGAGCCGTCGAATCAGAAGTGCCAGCACCGCCATCCACGCAGCGAGGTAGAGCGCAAGAAACGGCATGCCCAGTTGGGTGATGTGCTGCATCCACCACTGATTCAGCAGAAACACAGGAAAAAACGCGACAAGCATCATCCACGCCAAGTCGCGTGCACGAGGCGCACTGCGCGCAGCCAATGCGAGAAGCGCAGGCCATGCAAACGCCAACGGCCAACCGAGGACGAACTGGTCCGAAAGAGGAAAAGAGAGTCCAAAGGTGACGGCCGCGAGTCCTGTGAAACACCAGGCACGCAACAAGGAGTGCGATCCTGCGCAGTCAGCGTCCCGCATAGTCGATCACGCGACCGATCTCCGAGCGGAGGTCCTTGCGGTGCACGATGCGATCGAGGAATCCACTCTCCAACAGGAACTCCGAGGTCTGGAAGCCATCGGGAAGATCTTGCCGAATCGTCTGCTTGATGACGCGCGGTCCCGCGAAACCGATGAGCGCCTTGGGCTCGGCAAAGATCACATCGCCAAGCATCGCGAAGCTCGCCGTGACTCCGCCGGTGGTTGGATCAGCGAGCACGGAGATGTACAACCCACCCGCTTCATCGAGTCGTGCGAGCGCTGCGCTGGTCTTGGCCATCTGCATGAGCGAGAAGCCCGACTCATGCATGCGCGCACCACCCGAACAGGCCACAGTGACGACAGGGAGGTTGTGGTCGATGCCGCGCTCAATGGCACGGGTGATCTTCTCTCCAACGACCGAACCCATCGAGCCGCCGAGGAAGGTGAAGTCCATGACCGCGACCACCACGCGTCGACCCTTCACGAAGCCGAAACCTGAAAGGAGCGCGTCCTGCTCGCCAGTCTTGCGCCGCGCCGCGACGAGCCGCTCGCTGTACGGGCGCTGATCGACAAAGCGCAGCGGATCCACGGCAACGAGGCCATCATCAAACGACTCGTAGGTCCCAGGATCGAGCAGTTGTTCGATGCGCACGCGCGCGCTGACGCGCAGGTGGTGCTGGCACTTTGGGCAGACCCAAAGGTTCGATTCGACGGCCTTCTTGAACAGCGTCTCCTCGCAGGAGGGGCACTGCATCCACAGGCCTTCAGGGACGCCCTTCTTAGGGATCAGCGCAAGGTCGGTCGGTGTCCAGGAGGTTTCAGCCACGGAGAGAGTCTACCGCAAAGACTCGCGCCTGCTCAACCGGAGGCTGCTCGAAGCTCACGGCAAACCACGAAGCTCGCGGATCGCCTTGGTGTAGTCGCTGCTTCCAAAGATGGCGCTTGCTGCGACAAGGACATCGCAACCGTGGGCGCGGCAGGCGTGTGCAGTGTCACTCGCCACGCCGCCGTCCATTTGCACGCGCAGTGTCGATGGCGCATGGTCGCGGATCGCCCGCACTTTCGGAAGCACGCTGGCGATGAATGCCTGCCCCGAGAAGCCTGGCTGCACGCTCATGACCAGAGCAAGATCGATGGCGCCGAGGTAAGGAAAGATCGACTCCGCGGGCGTCTTCGGATTGATCGCCAGACCGACCGACATGCCGTGCGAACGGATGCGCTCGATGAGTTCGTGGAGCTCGCGCGGATCGGGCACCACTTCGACATGAAAGGTGAGATGCGACGCACCAGCCTTCTGAAATGGTTCGATGTACGCCGAAGGATCAGTGACCATGAGATGCACATCCAGACACGCGTCAGGAAGCGCACGGTGTACGGCCGCACAGACCGCAGGACCCATCGAGAGATTCGGCGCGAAGTGGCCATCCATCACATCGACATGGAGGAGATCGCCTCCGGCGGCGAGCGCACGCACGCACTCCTCACCGAGCCGTGCGAAGTCCGCGGAAAGGATCGACGGTGCAACGAGAAGCCCCGAAGAAAGCTTGTGAAAAGAACGGCGTCCCCCAAATGCGGGGGACGCCGTGGATGAGCTGGTCTTGTCAAACGGTGCGTTGGCCATGGTGTGACGCGCGCCCTGGTGTGTGCGAGTCGTTGGTTAGATCTGCGGCTGTGCTTTACCAGCAAGCCGCGAGTACTTCTCCAGCTCGCGCTTGTAGTCGGCCTTTTCAGCGGTCTCGGCCGCCATCCATGCTTCGTACTGAAGCTCCTTGGCTGCGCCGTACTGGCCAGCAAGGTAGCGAACCTCGGCACGCAACTTGAGCGCGCGAGCGTCGCCAGGCTTGGCGATCGCACCAGCAGCATCCGCAGCGCGGATGGCCAGTTCGTAGTCGCGGGTGTTGATCGCGTCATCCTTGGCGATGACCAGCGCGAGTTCGCCAAGCGTCTGGCCGTCCGAAGCGGACTTGGTCAGCAGCTCTTGTCCCCATGCGGCGGCCGCAACGGGATCGTTGGCGTTGACGAGCAGCATCTTGTATTTCAGGATGGCGATGTCACCGAAGAAGACTGGGTCGATGGCGATCACCGCGTCGTAGTGCTTGGCGGCGTCCTTGAAGTTCTTGATGCGCACCGCGTCTTTGGCTGCTGCGATGGTCGCCTTGGCTTGCTTGGCGAGCTCGGGGTTGTAGCGGCCCGCGATGGCATGCTCGATGACAGTGTCAAAGGTCTCGTCAAGCGGGTTGCCGATCCAGAGAACCTTGCCCTTGCGAACGATGAATGCGCATGGAATGCCGTCTTGCTTGGCGGCCTGCATCCAATCGGTCGAGGTCTTCTTCTCTTGATCCACCGCGACGGGGTACGCCATCGTGCTCGACATCTTGGTCACGAACGGCTTGACCGTCGCCAACGGCTCGTCGCTGACACCGATGATGACGAGCCCGCTCACGCGGTGCTTGTTGTAGAGCTCGGTGAGATGCGGAATCGACTTCTTGCACGGCGCACACCAGGTCGCCCAGAACTCGACGATGTAGGTCTTGTTCGGATCGTCGAGGTTAGAGACCTCGCCTTGGACCCACGAGCCGATGGTGAGCTTGGGGGCACTTGAACCGACTTTGAGGGTCTGCTCTTGCGCGATGGCGGGCGTGGCGGCGACCAGAGTGAGCGCTGCCACGGAGACGAGGGGAAGTGCGAGAGTTCGGAGAACGGTTCGAAGGATCATGGTGGCTCCTGCTGCCTGACTGCACGAAATTGGGAAAGGTCAACCCTCTGAAGGGGGCGATGATAGCGAGTCATTGCTCGGAAACGAACCGCACGATGGGGAGTATCCGCCCCTTCACGCAGACCGTCTCGCGAGTCGCTTCGTATAGTGCGCGCCCTATGCGAAAGCTGCGAATCGACTCGATGGAAGTGGCAGGAAAGCGGGTCTTCATCCGCGTGGACTTCAATGTGCCCCTCGAAGGCGGCGTGATCTCGGACGACCGCCGCATCAAGGCGTGCCTTCCCACGATTCGCTCCGTGCTTTCGAGAGGCGGACGGGCCGTTCTCGCCAGTCACCTCGGCCGCCCTGAAGGCAAGGGATTTGAAGCGGAATACTCATTGGCCCCCGTCGCGCGCCGCCTCGCGGAGCTCTTGGGTGCGGACGCGCCGTTTGGTGTCGGCTTCCCGTCCAACAACTGCACCGATCCCGACGCGCGCACCGCCGTCCTCGAGATGCCCGACCACGGTGTCGTGCTCCTCGAGAACCTCCGTTTTGAGAAGGGCGAGAAGAAGGGCGACGGCGCATTTGCCGAGAAACTTGCGGGGCTGTGCGACCTCTATGTGAATGACGCGTTCGGCACGAGTCATCGCGCCGACGCCTCGATGTACGCGCTTCCGTTGGCAATGCGCCAACGCGGCAAACCGTGCGTGAGCGGCTTCCTGCTTTCGGCAGAACTCGACTACCTGATCGCGCGCATCGCCGCTGCACAGCGGCCGTTCACGGCGATTCTCGGTGGCGCGAAAGTTTCCGACAAGATCATGGCCATCGAGAACCTCCTCACCAAGGTTGATCGCCTCATCATCGGCGGTGCGATGGCCTACACCTTTCTCCGCGCGCAAGGTGTTGCCACAGGAAACAGCCTCGTTGAAGCCGACAAAGTTGAGCTCGCAGCTTCGATCCTTGCTGCAGCGAAAGCCAAGGGGAAGCAGATTCTCCTGCCGAGCGATCACAGTTGCGGCAAAGAGTTCAAGACTGGCACGGAGTCGAAGGACTTCGTCGGCGCAATCCCCGATGGTTGGATGGGACTCGACATCGGGCCAGCGACGCGCGCGCAGTTCACGGCGGCGATTCGCTCGTCGAAGACCGTCGTGTGGAACGGACCGATGGGTGTGTTTGAAATGCCGCCCTTTGATGCGGGAACTCGCGCGATTGCTGACGCCGTGGTCGCAGCGACCAAGCTTGGCGCGATCACGATTGCTGGTGGTGGCGACACCGCAGCGGCGGTCGAACAATTCGGCGTCGCCGAACAACTCTCCCATGTCTCAACGGGTGGCGGCGCGAGCTTGGAAGTGCTCGAGGGAAAGAAGCTCATCTGCCTCGATGCCATCGACGATGCCTGACGCCACGCACGATCCAACCGAACTGCGCGCGCGCGCACGAGCGAATGCGCAGAAGCGCATCATCGTGGTGCTCGGTCCAACCGCAGGCGGCAAGAGCGACCTCGCGATGGAACTCGCGCGGCGTTACGGCGGCGAGTTACTCTCGGCTGACTCAATGCAGGTCTATCGCGGCATGAACATCGGAACCGCCAAGCCGACGCGCGCAGAGCAGGCGGAGATTCCTCACCATGGGATCGATCTCATCGAGGCGTCCGCAGAAGGCTTCACGGTTGCGTCGTGGCTCGAAATCGCCGAGCGCGCGCTGCTCGACATCCAGTCGCGCCAGCGCGTCCCGATTGTCGTCGGTGGCACCAACCTCTACATCCGTGCCTTTCTTGAGGGACTCGACGAAGCCCCCGCCGCCGACACTGTGTTTCGCGCGCAACTTGAAGCGGTCGCGAGTACCGAGTTGCACGAACGCCTCTGTGCGAGCGATCCCGCGGCAGCCGCACGCTTACATCCCAACGATCGTCGCCGCGTGATTCGCGCGCTGGAGATTGCGCACACGACAGGCGACAGCGCTTCTGCGCGGCGCACTGCCTGGGACGATGCAGGCGTCGTCCCCCGACATGACAACCTCTTCACGGTGACGCTCGACTGGCCGGTCGAGTTGATCAACCGCCGCATCAACGCGCGCGTGCGGCGGATGTTTGATGAGGGATTCGTCGAGGAAGTCGCGGCGCTGCTTGGCCACGGTGGACTCTCTGTTCAAGCACGCGCGGCTTGTGGATACGAAGAACTCATCGGCGCGCTCACAGCATTCGATGGTTCACTGCGCCCTCCGCACGCAGCCGATCTTGAACTCGCAGCCGAGCGCACCAAGATTCGCTCGCGCCGATTGGCCAAGCAGCAGCGAACATGGCTCAAGAGATTCCGCGGCCTCCAGCCGAGCGTGTCCTTGCCTTGTTCGCAGGAGTCCACGGCAGCGTCGCTTGCAGACGCGTGCGACGCTGCGATCGCACAGCTCTGAGTGCTCGCGTGTGAGCATGCGCGCGCGCACGCGTACACGCGGCCGCGCTCGCGCGCAAGGTCTTCGAGGCTGTGCGTGGGAAGGGCAGTTTCCCTCCGCTGGGCTTGACTTCCGCCGCAGATCTCCCTATTCCCCCAATCCAACGAAGCGCTCACCTCGCGCGGCGCAGCCTGCCGATGAACCGCCTCGCACCGTGCACGACACTCCGGCGTGCCCTGAAATCGAGTGCCCGACTGCTTGAGACGACGATGGCTGAGAAGAAGACGACCACCGCCAAGAAACCCGCCGCCAAGAAGGCCTCCTCGAAGAAGACGCCGCTTGGTGTCGCCGTCGGAACGCCTACCACGAGCGCGAGGACGACGAAGAAGCGCCCTGCCAGCAAGGAGAGCGATCTCGACGAGGTGCCCGCCAGCCACGGCGGCGCGCTCGTCATCGTCGAGAGCCCCGCGAAGGCCAAGACCATCGAGAGGTATCTCCGTGAACTCGGCCAATTCACCGTCGAAGCAAGCAAGGGACACATCCGCGATCTCCCTGAGCGCGCGACCAAGAAGGAATCGGACGGTACCGCCGTCAAGAAGCCACGCGCCAAGAAGGGCGAACCGAAGAAGGTCGCCGAACCGAAGCCGATGGACATTCCTGGCGTCGACATGGAGAGTTTCGCCACGACCTATGTCATCACGCCCGATCGGCGCGAGCTGGTCTCGAAACTCCGCAAGCTCAAGAAGTCGTCCAACGAAGTCTGGTTCGCGACCGACTTGGACCGTGAGGGTGAAGCGATCTCGTGGCACATCGCCGAAGTGCTCGATGTCAATCCAGCCAACGCGAAGCGCGTGGTCTTCAACGCCATCACCAAGACGGCGATCAAAGAAGCCTTCGAGCACCCGCGTCCGATCAACATGTCGCGCGTGAATGCGCAGAACTCACGGCGCATTCTTGACCGCATCGTCGGCTACGGAATTTCCCCGCTGCTCTGGCGGATGATGCGCCAGGGTGGACTGAGCGCAGGTCGCGTGCAAACCGTTGCGGCGCGTCTGGTCGTGGAGCGTGAACAAGAGATCCGCGAGTTTGTTCCCAGTGAGTCGTGGGATGTCCTCGTGCGATTGAGCCCCGATCTCTCCGCGCGCGCGACACTCACCAAGGAAGTCGCAGCGTTCCTTCGTCAGCGCGATGAGAAAGGCAAGGCACCGAGTCAGCGCGAGCGTCTCGCGTTTCTCTCGAAGAAAGGCCTGCTCGAAGCGAAGTTGGTCGCCGTCGGCGGCAAGGACCTCGCCCTCGAAGCCAAGGCGAACGATGGCACGCCGAAGGATCTCTCCGCGCAAGTGAAGGCCGCCGTCGAGGCCGCAGGACTTGAGCAAGTCACCCTGTCGCTCACCGAAGATCCACGGGGCAAGGGAGCCGCGCGCTTTGTGCGCTCCGTCCAAGGCACACCAGGACTGAGCGTCACCTACCGCGTGATCGGTGTCGAAACCGAGCGCAAGAGTCGCAGGCCGATGCCGCCATTCAAGACGAGCACCCTGCAGATGGCTGCGTCGAGCGAGCTTGGATTCTCGACCGATCGAACCATGCGCATCGCGCAGCAACTCTACGAAGGCATCGACACCGCAGGTGATCGCGTGGGTCTCATCACCTACATGCGAACCGACTCGACGCACCTTGCTGGCGAAGCGCTGCATGCGGCGCGCGACCTCATCACCCGCGAGTTCGGCAAGGAGTATCTGCCAGAGAAGCCGCACTTCTACGCCTCGAACAAGGATGCGCAAGAAGCCCACGAGGCGATTCGCCCCACCGATCCCTTCCGCATGCCACGCATGGTGCGCGACGCACTCACGGCGGAACAGTTGGCGCTGTACGGGCTGATTTGGCGCCGTTTCGTGGCCTGCCAGATGGCGGCCAAGCAGTACGACCTGACCACGGTGCGGCTTGAGCGCAGCGACAAGAACACGGGTGCCATCGTGCGCGCCTCGGGCAGCGTCGTCGTGTTTGATGGCTACCTCAAACTCGTCGAGGACATCGCAGAGGACGACGAGGAAGCCACCTTCCCCAAATTGACCAGCGCCCAGGAACTCGCGGGCGTTTCGGTTGACGCGTTGCAACGCTTCAGCGCCCCACCGTCGCGCTTCTCCGAAGCGTCGTTGGTCAAGGAGCTCGAATCCCGCGGCATCGGCAGGCCGAGTACCTACGCGTCGATCGTGAACACCATCGAGAACCGCGGCTATGTCGAGCAGAAGTCGCGACGCTTCAGCGCCACACCGCTCGGCGAAGCAGTGATCTCGATGTTGGTCGCGGGCTTCCCGAAGTTGTTCGACTACGAATACACCCGCACCATGGAAGAGCGGCTCGACAAGGTCGAAGCCGACGAAGAAGATTGGCGCAAGATCCTCCGCGAGATCAAGGCGATGCTCGAAGGCAGGACGCTCGAAGACTGCTTCAAGCGCATGCGCGATGTGCCGCTCTACAGCTGGACTCGCTACGCCTGCCCCAAGTGTGGCAAGCGCACCAAGGCACGACTCGGCGGTGGCCGCTGGTTCCTTTCCTGTTCTGGATATCCCGACTGTGACTTTGCATCGCGCCTCAACGAGGATGGCGAGCCTGTCAGCGATGTCTCCTTGGACATGGTCTGCCCCGTCGATGGTTCGGCGATGGTGTTGCGCAGCGGAAAGTTCGGAAAGTACATCTCAAGCGTCAACTACCCCGCGGTGAAGTTCATCGTGCGCGTCGACAAGAAAGACAAGAAGTTCGATCGCATCGTGCTTCCGACTGCGCCCGCGTTGCAGGACCCTGAGGTCGTCTGCACCAAGTGCGGAAAACCTTGCAATCTCCGCAACGGCAAGCGCGGTCCTTGGCTTGGATGCAGTGGCTTCCCGAAGTGTCGTGGACGCGCCGATTGGAAGGCGCTCACGCAAGAGAAGCAGAACGCGCTCCTTCTCGCGCTGACCGCGCATGTGGAGGCCAACGCTCCTGCGACTTTGTGCCGCAAGGATGGCAGCGCGATTCCTGGCGGCACCGCCGTGGAAGAACTGATCTTGCCTGAGAGCGTCGTGACGCTTCCAATTCACCAAGACGCTGTGCAGGAAGCTTCGGGCGCGAAGTCCACAGAGACGGTGCTGCCTCCCTACCGCGCTGCCGAAGAGATCGCGGCGCGCACACTGCGCGAGTGGTCTTCCAAATCTTTGTGAATCCGGCTTCGTGAGTCCAAGCTCGGAAGAGTGCGACGCGTGATGATCGATGATTGAGCACGCGCCCGCTTTGGTACGCTCCTCGGATGCAGGCCCCTGTTCCAGCCTCGGCAACGCCGATTGAACCCGACGCCGAGGCGACGCTTCGCGCGCTCGTGGGTCGTGGCGCTGGTGACGCGGCACTCGGCATCGAACACGCCGCCACCGAACTTCTCGAATCCATGATCGAACGGCAACAGGCCTTCGAATCGATTGCGAAGGAGAGTTCCACGCGCCGCGACAAGGCGCGCATCACCCACGATCGTCAACTCGCTGTCCTGCGCACCCGCCGCACCGATGACCGTGCCAAAGCTGTGGCTGGCCGCGCTGCCGCAGTTGAAGCAGCCGAGGCCGAGTGCGCGATGACGCTCGAAACCTCGGCGCAGACGCTCGACCAACGCCTTGATGAACTGCAGACCCAACACGATGAAGAGCTCACTCGGCTGAAGCAGAAGCTCGAAGAGAACATCCTGATGGCCGAGGCGTGGCGCGAAGCTGGTGAAGAGAGTGAGCGCAAGAACCTGCGCGAACACACCGAGCGACTGCACAAGCAAGTCACCGAAGCCGACGAGCTCGAGGCGCAGGCCAAGGCGTTCCTGCGCAGCTGTCGCCTGGCCATTCCGCGAACACCCGCGACCGCGGAAGCTCCGAGCGGAGCCCCTGCCGACCTTGAGATCGCCACGCGACTCACAGCCGCGCGCGAGCATCTTGAGATCATTCTGCACACGAAGACTTCAAGACTCCTCTCGGGCATCGCGCCACTGGTGTTGAGCGCAACACTCGTGGTCGGTGCGGGCGTCATCGGAGGCGCCGTCACACTCTTTGACGAAGCGGCTTGGCAGAAGTCCGCGCTCTACAGCGCGCTTGGGGCTCTCGTCTTCTCGCTACTCACCATGCTGATCATGCGCTGGCTCGCGGGTCGGGCCATGCGCGTCGTGTGGGGACCCTTCCAAGCTGACCTCGCTGCGATTCGCTCCACCAAGGCGCGCGCCGAGCGTGACTACGCGCAGCAGCGTGAAACCACGCAAGCTCGGCTTCTTGAGAAAGAACTCGCTGAGGAGAAAGACGCGCACGACAAGTACGACGGCCCCATCGCGGAACTTCCGCGCGCCATGGAACGACGCGCTCGTCGCGCGCGCGATCTGGCCGAGAGTGAGCAGTCCGCTGCGGTGGCGACCCGACGCGGTCGACTGACCTCAGCAGAGACAGAGCTCACGCGAAGCACTCAATCAGCCGACCACGCAGCGCAAACGGGCGAGCACGAGGAACACGCTCGCGCCGCCACGGAACAAGAAGAGATCAGCCGCGAGGAACAAGATCGTCAAACTGCCGCAC
Source organism: Planctomycetaceae bacterium (assembly GCA_947490615.1). Taxonomy (GTDB): domain Bacteria; phylum Planctomycetota; class Phycisphaerae; order Phycisphaerales; family SM1A02; genus QWPT01. The sequence continues at coordinate 227,722 of CANLHK010000002.1, forward strand.
GAGAGCGGTGGCTGACGCGAGCTCGCACCTCTTCAGGACACCTGAGTTTCGCACAGGAAACCGACCGCGCCTTGCATCCTGCCTGGCGTGAGGTTGACCACGCGCGCTGCATCGCGGCCAATCGCGCGCCATGGTTTCGCTACGGAACGCTGACGCTTGATCCACGCGCACATCCTGGTGGATTGCCCAGTGAACCTGCGCTGCAGGTGCCGATGCCCGCGCGATTCGAGGTCCCTGCTGCGCTCGGATTTCCGACGCGTGGCAATCTCGTCATCGAGACGACCACACCGACGCGTCTCGCGGGACTGAAGGCCGTGCAGTCGCTCATCGGGCGAATCCTCGTCTCGATCCCGCCCTCGAAAGTGCGCTTCACCTTCATCGATCCTGTGGCACTCGGCGAGAGCTTCGCTGCGTTCATGCATCTCGGTGATGAGTTCGAGCAGCTCGTGGGCGAACGGATCTGGACCGACCCGCGCGCCATTGAGCAGCGGCTCGCGGACATCTCCGAGCACATGGAGACGGTGATTCAGAAGTACCTGCGCAACGAGTTTGAGGACATCGACGCCTACAACGACGCTGCGGGCGAAATCGCCGAGCCCTATCGCTTTCTTGTCTGCGCCGACTTCCCCGCGAACTTCAGCGAACCTGCGGCGGCGCGCATGGTGTCGATCCTGCGCGCTGGCCAACGCTGCGGCGTTCATGTGATTCTGCTGCGCGATCAGAAGACGCCGCTTCCTGACGGGATCCGCGCCGACGATATCAATGAGAGTTGCGTCGTCCTTCGACCAAGTGAGAGCGACGCGCGTGCGTTTCGCATCGCGAATTCACCACTCTCGGTGTTGCCCCTTTCGCTCGATGAACCCCTGCCTGACGAGCGGCTCATCCCGCTGCTTGCCACCATCGGACGCGCCGCCAAAGCAGCGTCGCGCGTTGAGGTTCCTTTCGATGCCATCGCGCCCAAGGGCCCTGCGTTCTGGTCACTCTCCAGTGCGGGTGGATTGCGCGTTCCCATCGGACGCGCGGGTGCGACGCGCCTGCAACAGTTCGCTCTTGGTGAAGGAACCAGCCAGCACGCGTTGATCGCAGGTAAGACAGGCTCAGGAAAGTCCACGCTGCTCCACGCGATCATCACGGGTTTGGCGACTTGGTACTCACCCGACGAGGTCGAACTCTGGCTGATCGACTTCAAGAAGGGTGTCGAGTTCAAGACCTACGCCCAGCGCGCACTGCCCCACGCGCGCGCCGTGGCCATCGAGAGCGACCGCGAGTTTGGACTCAGCGTGCTCGAGGGTCTTGATGCTGAACTCTCTCGTCGCGGCGAAGTCTTCCGTGAAGCGGGCGTGCAGGACATCGCGAGCTACCGCCGGGTCCGCCCCACCACGCGACTCCCGCGTGTCATGCTCGTCATTGACGAGTTTCAGGAATTCTTCCTCGACGATGATCGTGTCGCGCAGGGAGCGTCGATGCTGCTCGATCGATTGGTGCGTCAAGGCCGCGCCTTCGGCATGCACGCGCTTCTTGGCTCACAGACGCTTGGCGGCGCCTACTCACTCGCGCGCAGCACCATGGGACAGATGGGCGTCCGTATTGCGTTGCAGTGCAACGAAGCGGATTCGCAACTCATCCTCTCGGATGAGAATCTCGCCGCGCGCCTTCTCGCGCGCCCTGGCGAAGCGATCTACAACGATGCAGGCGGACGCGTCGAAGGCAACAGTCCCTTCCAAGTCGCGTACCTCCCTGATGAGAAGCGCGACGATTGGCTCGGCGAAGCCTCGCGGCGCGCGGTTGGGAAGTACGACACGCTGCCGCGCATCGTGTTTGAAGGGGACGCGCGTGCTGCGATGCAGTTGCATCCCGCCGTGCGTGCCACGCCCATCTCGGCGGAACCGCGCGGCAATGCGCGACTGTGGCTCGGTGAAGCCGTTGCCATCAAGGATCCAACTTGCGCGCGTCTTGCCCGCGCGTCGGGTGCCAATGTTGCGTGCATCAGTTCCCGCGACGATCAATCGGTCTCGACAAGTGCCGCGATCTTGCTCTCGATCGCCAAGGAATGCCCTGGGGTAGTCGTCGATGTCTTTGATGGGACTCCCGCCGATGCTCCAGAACACGGACTGCTCGAACGGCTCGCGAAGGAGCATGGCGTCAACGCGCGCTTCACGGCGTATCGCGACATCGAGCAGCGTCTCGTCGAGATCGCGGACGATGTGACCAAGCGCGCCGACGACTCAGGAAGAGCGCGTCGCTTTCTTCTCGTCCATCAACTGCAGCGCTACCGCGCGCTTCGACGCAACGAAGATGACTTCTCCTTTGGCGGCGGCGACAAGGCACCGACACCCGACAAACTGCTCACAGGCATTCTCCGCGAGGGTCCTGGGGTTGGCGTGCATGTGATCGTCGCGTGCGACACGCTCGCATCGCTCTCGCGCTGCTTCGACCGCACGGCGCTTCGCGAGTTTGATTGGAAGGTGCTCTTCCAGATGTCGCCCGCCGACAGCAGCACGCTTGTCGATTCACCCGCGGCGAGTCGGCTCGGCACCAACCGTGGATTACTCCACTCCGAAGAACTCGGCATGCTTGAGAAGTTCCGCCCCTACGCGGTCTGAATCGGACGCCGCAAGACTTCAGCCATCGCCAAGCAGTTGCTCAAGCCTTCGCTCACTCGCAGGAAACGCCCGCGGGAGTTTGGGCGCAAAGCGGCTGATCTCGATCTCCTCCCACATGCGGCGTATCGCGTGAAGCGCACTCTCGCTGCGAGAGCGATCGCGCAGCGCATGACTGACGCGTGCTGCCAGTGGGGCCAGTTCATCTTCGAGGGCGCGGTCACGCGCCGCACCTCCATCACGCAGTCGCTCCAACCGCGCAACGAGCATGGCCACAAGACGATTGGCCTGCCTGAGTTTCTCGGTGTCGGACGCGGCGAGTGCTTCAAGCGCGTGTTCACCGAGAATCTCCTGCAGGCGAGCGGCGATGCGCGCCCGCGGATCTCCCGCTGCGTCGGCGATCACGCCGCGCAGACGCGCGGAAAGAGCTTCGGAAGCAGTGAGAATCGTGTGGAGGTTGCGGACCACCAACGCCACGCGATCATGCATGTCGTGATCGGCAGCGCGCTCGACGGCGAGATACTCCGCCATCGAACGCGGCACCCTGCTGCCACTTCGCACGACTTCCGCAGCCACGGTGCGTGCCACCAATCCGACGCCATCTGCTTCTCCCGCGTGAGCGATGAGGAGCAGCAAGGGCTCGCAGAGCGCGTCGTAGGCCAGATGATGTTCGACACGATCGCGAAACTCTTTGGCCAAGAGGCTCGCGACCGCTTTCGCGTGCAACACACTTGCCGTCGCGCGAACATCGACGACCCGCAGGGCCACGACGCGTGCTTCAAGAGAACCTTCAAGCACCAGTGCGGGATAGCCTGTGAGCGTGATGCCAGCACGCACGAAGTCGATCGACTCGGGGATCGCCGCATCGGGCAGCGCAAGGACGGTGTCACGCTCAAGGAGCGCCACAGGATCACTGCCGCGGTTGATCGACGCGCGCAAACGATCGCGCGCCACCAAGGCAAACTTGCGCGCCAAGGCCGGAAGATCACGACCTTCACCGAGCACCGATCCATCGGCGTCCACGACGCGATAGCGCATCGTGAGGTGCGGAGGCAGTTGCTCGAGTCGAAACTCGTTGGGCAAGATCGTCACGCCAGCAAGGCGTGAAAGATGCGCCGAAAGACGCAGCGGCAGCGAGCCTTTGCCAAACTCCAGCGCCTCCACCGCACCCTGCACCACCTCGTCGATGGGAAAGAGCCGCACCCGTTGGTGTTTGGGCAGCGAGCGAATCATCGCTTCGATCTTCTCGGGAAGAAGGCCAGGAACCAGCCACTCCAACGGCGTTGCGTCAAGGACGGCCAGCGCTTCGACGGGCACCCGCGCCGTCACGCCGTCCATCGGATCGTCGGGCGCGTGCGCGTAGTCGAGCGGCAACGAAAGTTGTTCGACCGCGAGCCGCTTGGGATACGCCATGAGATCGACGCGCTCCGCTCCCTGTTGCAGCATGTCCTCTTCACGCATGCACAACAACTGCGCCTCGCTTCGCTCTGCTTCACGCCGCCAACGCTCGAACGAAGGAGTCGAGTGGATCTCCTGCGGCACGCGCTCGTCGTAAAAGGCGAACGCGGCTTCTTCATCGAGCAGAAGTCCGCGGCGGCGACCGCGTGATTCTTCGTGCTCAAGCTCCTCGCGCAACGCGCGGTTGTGCTCAAGAAACGCCCCTTCGCTGCGCGCGCCCTGACGCACCAGACCTTCCTGAATGAACACATGACGCGCGCCCACAGGATCGATCGGTCCCCACGGCACACGCTTTTTCGCCACGAGGAGCAACTCTCCGAAACTGGTGCGCTCGTATGCCGCGACTTGCCCAGTTTCTCCCACAAAATGCGGCTCAAACTGAGTGCGTGTGCAGAGGTGCGCAACGACGCGCACGATCCACTCGGGCTGGATGCGCGCACAGATTCGACCATAGCGACGGGTCGTCTCTACGATTTCTGCAGCGACGATCCAATTCGGGGCGCGTCGCGCCAGCGTGCTCGAAGGATGCAGGTGGAACAGCGCGCCCGCTGGCGTACGAAACTCACCTTTGTCGGTGCGCAGTCCAACATGCGAAGCAAACCCAGCCAAGACCGCGCGGTGAAACGCTCCTTGGTCGATCGACTCGGAAGGCTCGCCGACCTTGACCTTAGCCTGATCGAGGAGCAACTCGCGCAGTTGATTGACCGTGTCGTTCCACTCACGCATGCGCTGATGGGAGAGGGAGTTCTTCTCGCACCAACGACGACGCGCACTCGATCCAAGCTCCTTGGTCTCGTTGCGCCAGGCATTCCACAGGCGGATGAAGGAGACAAAGTCGCTGACTGGATCACGGAAGCGCGCGTGAGCAAGCTCCGCAGCATCGCGTTTTTCCTGCGGCCGAATGCGAGGATCCTGCACCGCCAACGCCGCGACCACAACAAGCACATCGCTGGTGCATCGTTCAGTGATCGACGCCAACAACATGCGCGAGAGCCGCGGATCAAGCGGCAAGAGACTCATCGCGCGGCCGATCTCAGTCAGCCGCCCTTCGATCGTCGAAGCACCGAGTTCCACGAGTGTCGCGCGGGCATCGGCGAGCAGTCGCGCACTCGGTGGATCGACAAACGGAAACTCCTCGGCCTTTCCAAGCGCGAGCGCTTCCATCTGCAAGATCACGCTCGCGAGATTGGTGCGAAGAATCTCAGGCTGGGTGTAAGGCGCGCGTGCCTCGTAGTCGTCTTCGCTGTACAGCCGCACCGCGACGCCAGGGCCAAGCCGACCAGCGCGACCTGCGCGTTGTCGCGCACTGGCCTGCGAGATCTTCTCGATCGGCAACCGCTGCACGCGACTCTTGGCGCTGTAGCGCAGCAGTCGCGCCAGACCAGGATCGACGACGGCATGAATGCGCGGCACGGTGAGCGAAGTCTCAGCGACATTCGTAGCCAGCACGATGCGGCGGGACTTTCCTGGCGAGAAGATCCGCTCCTGCTCTTCGAGTCCTTGGCGGGCAAAGAGCGGCACGATCTCGGTCGAGGGAACGCGATCACCCGAAGTGCGCGCGGATTCACGCGCAGCATCCCGTGCCAGATCTTTGGCGCGAAAGCGACCCGCTAAGAACTGTTCGCTCTCGCGAATCTCTCGCTCACCCGAGTGAAACACCAGAACATCAGGCAATGCGCCGCGCGGATGTTGTGCCGCAAACGCATCGTCGATCTCATCGATCGCCAATCCGAGATGCTCGAGCATCCGCGGATCTTCTTCATCGAGGTCGTCCTCTGCTGGCGGGCGATAGCGCAAGTCAATCGGGTAAGCCCGACCAGGAATCTCCACGACGCGACAATCGCCAAAGTGTGCCGCAAGCCGCTCGACATCGATGGTGGCGCTCGTAAGGATCACCTTGAGATCACTGCGACGCGGAAGCAGTCGTCGCAAGTAACCGAGCAAGAAGTCGATGTTCAGGCTGCGTTCGTGGGCTTCGTCGACGATGATGGTGTCGTACTCATCGAGCCGTCGATCGCCACGCGTCTCGGCGAGGAGCATGCCGTCGGTGAGAACTTTGACGAGGGTGTCGCGACTCGTCTCGTCGCCGAAACGCACCTTCACACCGACGATGCCACCGAGCGGAACGCCAAGCTCTTCAGCGATGCGCCGTGCCACACTGCGCGCAGCGATCCGCCGCGGCTGGGTCTGGCCGATGCGACCGTTGAGGCCGCGCCCGAGTTCAAGGCAAAGTTTGGGGAGTTGCGTGCTCTTCCCTGAGCCCGTCTCGCCCGCGACCACGACGACCTGACTCGTGGACAGTGCCTCTCGAAGCGTGTCGAGCGCGGCCGTCACGGGAAGGTCGGGCGGATAGGTGACTTTGGGCGCAAGCGTCTGGAGCCGCTCACGCTTGCCGATCGAACGCGCGATCGAGTCCTCCACGACGCGCAGTGCGCGAACATCGGGTTTCACGCCGTCCCGCAATTTTTTTTCGAGCCCGCCAAGGCGCGCCCGCAACTCGCGGCGGTCGGCTTGCAGCACCTGCTCAAGACGGCTGATGAGCTCACGCAGCAGCGCTCGGGGCTCGTCAAGGCCTTGAACGCGAGGCGCACCAAGAGAGGGGTGACGAAGCGGTTCGCGGGGAGGTTCACCGTCCATAGCCACAGGGTCGCGACGATAGCCGATGGTCGCGCGGGCGGTCGCGCGGACGGCCGCGGGCGAGGAATCGGCGAGCAAGGGGGACTCCGCTCGACGAAAGACCCATCGTTCGAATCACCCCACTGAGATTCACTATCCTGCGGGGCATGGACACGACCACCCAAGCACAACTTCGTCAGCTCCAGAACAGCGTCCGTCACCAGCGCTACGCGATCCTCGCGCTTTCCGCGATCATTGCAGGCGCGGGGCTCATCGCCGCTACGCGAGCAGACGGCGATGCCACCTTCGACAAGATCACCTGTAAGGAGTGGGTGGTCGTGGATATAAATGGGAAGACGCGGATCAAGGCGGCCGTGACTGACAACGACCAAGCCGCTGTGCAGTGGATCGACCTGAACCAGCACACCCGGATCGCCGCCGCCACCTCTTCGGACGGCTCGGGCAGCGTGTGCCTGCTCGACACGAATGAGAAAGTCCGGATCAGCGCGGGCACACGCAAGGGCGAGGCTTCCACGGATTGGTTCGACGCGAGTGGGAGACTGCGATTCGTCGCGGGCACCACAACCGAGGGCGTGGCTTCCACGGATTGGTTCGACGCGAGTGGGAGACTGCGATTCGTCGCGCGAACATCTGGGGACGGCCAGGCAAGCGCGGGGTGGAACGACAGAGACGGGAAGTTGCAGTTCGGCCAGATCGAAGAGGTGCCCGCTGAGTCCCCTCCGACGAAAACGAACTGAGCCTGCGGACGCATCCGCTCTCTGCCACGCGAATCTATCGACCACGCTTGACTACGATCACAAGCTCTCGCTCTCGTCCTTGCGGAAGGGCTCGCTCAATTCCCTGTGGTCGAAGAACGCGCACCGCTTGCGGCGAGTGGAGGCGAGTGGAACGGAGTCCATCACGGGTAGCAGGAGCTCCACGAAACGGCACGAGCCTGCGCGAGCCGCCGAGAACGCGCGAAACGCGTGCACTCTCCTAGCGCTCACCGAAACCTCGATTGCGCATGAAGTTGTGCGACCGCGCGTGAGCGGGCACGATGCTGTGATACTCTCTCCAATTCTCCGGGCGCTTAGCTCAGTTGGTTAGAGCACCGCCATTACACGGCGGGAGTCGCAGGTTCGAGTCCTGCAGCGCTCATTGTCACAAGAGTTCACCTCCGGCCGCAACGCAACGACCTTTGCAGACGAACCCCATGCAGTTGCTTCCTCGCGCTGTCTGACCGCCCTTATCCCTTCCGCGACATCGCCGACTTTCCATGCTTCGTCCTACCGCACTCGTCGCCACGCTGCTTCTGCTCACCGCTTGCGGAGAGCTTGTTGAGCACATCCCCGACCGACCCAAGCAGGATCGCGCGGCCGCCACGAAGTTTGTCCTCGATGTCGATCCGATCATGCGCGGCACTGTGGCCAGTGAGACTGCTGTGGCTGGTCTCTCCCCCGTCGTTGTGCGCGGCTACGGGTTAGTGGTTGGCCTGAAGGAATCTGGCGGCCGCCTCATGCCTGCAGAAGTCCGCGCAATGATGCTGCAGGAGTTGGCGCGTCACGGCGTGGGCAACCCGGGTACAGGCGTTGACGCGACACCTGAGTCGATGCTCAATAGCCCCGACACCGCGGTCGTCGTCGTCGAAGGTGTGATCGCTCCTGGCTCGATTCGCGGGACCAAGTTTGACCTTCGCGTGAGTGCGCTTCCCGGAAGCGATGTCACGAGCCTCGAGGGCGGACGGCTCTACACCACAGAAATGCGGCCTGGTCCGCTGCTGATCGGCTCGAAGCAGGCGCAGATCCTCGCGCAGGGCAAGGGCAATGTGTTCATCAATCCGTTTGTCGAGGTCGGCGCGACCAATGTCGACGCTGTGAATCGCCTCGTTGGGCGCATTCTCGATGGCGGCGAAGTGTCGAAGGATCTTCCGCTGAAGTTGCGGTTGGCGACTTCGAGCCACACCCGCGCGCGCACCATCCAGTCGGCGATCTGCTCGACCTTCCCGCGCGAGCCTCGGCAGAAGCATGAGACTGCGCACGGCGAGAACGCGGATTCGATCGAGATCACTGTGCCTCCGTCCTACGAAGGCCGCTCTGAAGATTTCATCGAGCTCGTACGCCATGTTCCGCTTGACACCTCTGCGACCGAAGTCACCGCCATGGCGATTCGCCGCGCGCTGATCGCCAATCCTGGTAGCGCGCGCGATGCGATGTGGCGCTTCCGCGCTCTCGGAAAGCGTGCACTCCCCGTCATCCAGGATCTCTACGACTACACCGAGGAAGATCCGCGCATTGCAGCGCTCGAAGCAGGCGCAGCACTCGATGACGCGCTCGTCGCGGCGCCGCTGGTTTCGATGGCCGCGTCAGGAACCATTGCTAATCGCCTTCGCGCGATCACGCTGCTTGGAAAGCTTGGCTACAACCCCGATGTCGACATCGGACTGCGACCGCTCCTCAACGATCCCGATCCAGACATTCGCCTCTCGACCTACGAGACTTTGGTGAAGCGTCAGGATCGCAGCGTGAGCATGCTCGACATCGACGGCAAGTTCGACATCGCGCTGATTCCCAGCACGATCCCCATGATCTACATCGCGCAGAGCGGTCGTCCGACCATCGCCATCTTTGGCGCTGAAACCGCGGTGTCGAGGCCGCTCACCCATGCCGCCTGGGGCAATCGACTCATGATCAAGGCCGATGCTGGCGACTCCGAACTCCAGATCTTCTACCGACCTGATCCAGAGGCACGCGCCGAGATTCAGATCGTGGAGCCGCAGCTTCCTGAGCTCCTTGCCTTCCTTGGCCACCAGGTCACCGTTGAGAAGCCCATGCCTGGCATCGGACTTTCCTACGGCGAGACGATCGGTGCCATCCACAGCCTTTGGCGTGCAGGCTTCATCAAGGCCGACTTCAAGGCTGAACAGGATCGCGTTCTTGCTGCCATCCTGCGAAACCACGACGACGAGGACAAGATCATCCGACCCGAGTTTGATCCCGATCCTGACGCCGAAGGTCAGCCTGATGGCGTGCTTGGCGGGAATCCGCAGGGCGATGGCTCCTTCGCGGGAGCTTCGACTGGGCCTGGATTGTCGGGCTCGGACGCGCCCTCTGCAGTTGAAACTTCGCGCCGCGGACGCGATACTGTGCCGCGCTAGGAATGTTGTTGGGCGCGAGACGCAGGCGTGGCCTTTGTTCGGCCCGCTGCACAGCCGAAATGGATGACGGTTCGCCCCAACGCGCGCCGACAGCAAGTGCGCCCTGTGCGCGCGAATGACACGGAGGTCATAGAACGATGCGGCTCGCCAAGCTGGTACTCAGCGGATTCAAAAGTTTTGCCGACCCCACCGAGTTCCGCTTCGATGCGCCGATCACGGGCATCGTCGGACCCAACGGTTGCGGCAAGAGCAATGTCGTCGACGCCATCAAGTGGGTGCTCGGTGAGCGCAGCGCCAAGAGTTTGCGCGGCGGCGCGATGCTCGATGTCATCTTTGCTGGATCTGCGGCACGCAAGCCTGCGGGCATGGCGAGCGTCACACTCTCGTTTGAGAATCCTCGGCTCGCCGTCGCGATTGATCGCGGCGAAGACGACACGCCGCTCTTGGACAACGAACTTGATCCTGAGACGGGTGAGCCTATCGAGCGCGTGATTGATCGCCGCGCCGTGCGACATCGCAGGCTCCCCATCGACTCGGATGTCGTTGAGGTCACCCGCCGCCTGACCAGTGACGCCAAGAGCGATTACCTCATCAACGGCCGCAAGGTCCGCCTCAAGGACATCCGCGATCTGTTTCTCGACACGGGTATCGGCAACGACGCCTACTCGATCATCGAGCAAGGCAAAGTCGATGCGATGCTCACCGCCAACCCGATTGAGCGTCGCTCGATTCTAGAAGAAGCCGCTGGCGTGGCCCGCTTTCGCGTTCGCAAGATCGAAGCCGCGCGCAAGCTCGAAGGCGCCGAGCGCAACCTCGTCACGACTCGAGAACAGCTCGCGGGCACCGAGCGCCGCTTGCGCATCGTGCGCAGCCAAGCCGAGAAGGCGCGACGCTTTCAGGAACTCGAAGTCCGCCGCCGCGCGCTGCGCCGCTCGCTCTCACTCGATCTCTTCCACGAGATCGAAGAGCGACTCATGGGACTCACGAGTGAGATGGCCATCCTCGAAGAAGAGAAGATCATTCTGATCGCGGCGCTCGCGTCGGCGGAAGATGCCAAGCAAGACGCTGAGATCGCTCGTCACGCCATCGTGACGGAACAGCATCGACTTGAACAACGCCGCCTTGAACTCGCGGGAGCTGAGACGCAAGCGCGCCAGCGCGCCGAGTTTGCCCAGCGCTCGCTCGTCGAGGCCCAAGGCGCGCTCGAAACTGAGCGCGGACAGCTCGCAGCGCTGAACGCAGAAGGCGCGACACTCAGCGATGAACTCGTCGTTGCCAAGAGCGCGCTCGACGCTGCGCACACTGAATCCACCGAAGTTGAGCAAGCGACAATCCGGCACAGTGAGCTTCGGCAGAAGGCGCAGCAAGCAGCGTTTGACGCGCAGCGCGCTGCCGATGTTTTGGGCGAACAAGCCGCACGCCTTGAGCGCGAACGCTCGCTGCAGGCGCAGCGACTTGCAGGTATCGAGAGCCGTTCGCGATCGCTTGCCGATGAGCTCCACCGTCTCGACGCGCGCATTGAACCCTTCGCGCGTGAAATCGACGCGCTGCGCGCCACGCGCCTGCAGCATGTTGTGCGTGGACTCGTCGCCACCGATGAGATCACCCGCATTCAGCGGCAGCTCGACGAGCGCACTTCTGCAGCAAGCACGCTGACGGACTCGCAGTCGCTGCTTGCCCGCACGCTGGCCAAGGTGCGTGATGAGAAGACCGCCGTCGAAAGCCGCCGCCGCGTGCTCGACGAGATGGGCCGCGCCCACGAAGGACTCGGTTCTGGTGTGCGCGCTGTTCTGGCTGACCGTACGAAGTTTGCGTCGGTCCTTGGTGTGCTCGCGGACCTCATCGACACCGACCGCGCCGACGCCGACGCGGTTGAGGCGGCGCTGGGCGATCTCCTTGAACTCGTCGTCGTCGACGATCCAACGGTGCTCGCGAGTCACGCCAACGCTGCGCTCTCGCTGCGCGTGCGTGTGGCGTTTGCTTCGAACGCGACGATGCTTCCCTCGAAGGCTGGTGTCATCGCGGGGAGTGCCGCAGCCACACCGCCATCTGTTCCTGGCGCGACGCCACTCCTTGAACTGGTGCGCGTCGATGCGCGCGTGCGCGCGCTCTCGGAACGGCTCCTTGCTGGAACCTTTGTCGTCGAAACCATCGATCGGGCGGTCGAACTCGCCCGCGGCGAACTCGCTGGCTACCGCATCGCCACGCGGACAGGCGGACTCGTGGATGAGCGCGGTCGCGTCATCGCCAACGCTTCGGCACGCGCTGACGCAGCCGCTGGCGGCTTCCTTGCCCGTCGCGCCGAGCACACTGAGCTCGTCACGCGCTGCAACGAGCTCTCCACCGATGTCGCGGTGCTGGAAGAAGAGTCGCTGCGCCTTGAAGTCGAATCGAAAGCTGCGCAGGAGTCTGCGCGAACTGCCAACCAATCACTCGCTGAGGCTCGTCGCAACGCACTCGACGCCACGCACCAGTGCGAGCGCACCGAGCAGCTCATGCGCCAGATTGAGCGTCAGCGCGAAAGTGCGTCCGCAGAGCGCGGACACCTCGTCGATCGACACGCCAACAGCGAACTCGAAGCCCGATCGGTCGAGACCCGCCTGACCGCGATCACCGAAGAAGCGGCTTCTGCGAGCGCTCGCCGCGAGCAGTCCCGCACTGAACTTGAGCAAGCCAAGACGATCGCTGCGGAAGCAGGCGAAGCACAATCGGCCGCTCGCGTGCGCGCCGCCGAAGCGCAAGCAGCGTTTGAAGCCGCCAAGCGCGAGGTGCGCCACCTTGAAAGCCGCGTGGGTGAGATTGCTCGGCAGGATGCGGCGCTCCAAGAAAGTACCCGCCGACGCGTTGGTGCTATCGAACGCGCAGAAGCCATGCTCGAAGAAAGCAGCGTCGAACTCGCCGAAGCATCGACGGGATTGGCTGGACTCGCTGGCGAGTTCGCGTCGATGGCGGGAACGCTCGCTTGCGCGCAGAGTGCCGTTGAGCAAGTCTCACGCCGCGTCGACGCCGCACGCACTGAAGCCACGCGCGTCGAACGCAACGCACACGCGGTTGAGCTCTCTCGGCGCGAGCTTGAGGTTCGTCGCGAAGGACTTGAAGAGCAGACGCTCTCCGAGGCCGAGTTGGATTTGCGCGCGTCGTACGCCGAGTATCTTGAAGAGCGCGCGGCGCAGGAGTTCACGGCGATTGATCGCGAACCAGCCCAGCGCGAGGTCGACGAGCTCAAGGAGCTCATCCGCAAGCTTGGCAATGTGAACCTTGACGCCATCGACGAGCTCACGCAGCTCGAGGTTCGAAACGACGAGCTCATCCGACAGCTCGGCGACATCGACAGCGCCAAGACCAGCCTCGAAGCACTCGTCAAGGAGCTCGACGACGCAAGCCGCACGCGCTTCCAAGAGACCTTCGAGCGCGTGCGCGAGACCTTCGCGGGCCAGACGGGCATGTTCCGCCGCCTCTTCGGCGGCGGCAGCGCGGACATCTATCTGCTTCCGATGGAGAACGGCGAAATCGATTGGCTCGAGTCGGGCGTCGAGATCCGCGCCAAGCCGCCAGGGAAGGAGCCGCGCGTCATCAGCCAACTCTCAGGTGGCGAGAAGACCATGACCGCTGTGGCGCTTCTCATGGCGATCTTCCAGAGCAAGCCCTCGCCCTTCTGCATCCTCGACGAGGTTGACGCTGCGCTCGACGAGTCGAATGTCGAACGGTTCTGCCACGCGCTCGAGCCGTTCCTTGATGTCTCGCACTTCATCGTCATCACTCACCACAAGCGCACCATGCAGGCCTGCCACCAGCTCTACGGCGTCACCATGCCTGAGCGCGGCGTGAGCCGACGGGTCGCTGTGAAGTTTGATGAGGTGGGCGCTGATGGGCGACTGGCCAAGGCCGCTGCAGAGCGCGCTGTGGTTGAGGCGCAGATGGACGAACCGACCGACGCTCCAACTCGATCGACGGTGTCTGTGCTGGCTGAGGTCGAGATCGAGATCATCGCCACGACGCCCGCGCTCCCCGAGAAGTCACCAAGCAACGCACTCGCGCAAGCTTGGGGCAACTAAGACGCTGGTGTGTGAGGTCCCGACCTTGCGATGACGCGCGCAATGCCGCGTGCTAGGGCGCGCGCGAAATGGCGCGCCTGCATCACGGCTGCATCATGCCAGCATCACGGGCACTTCTGGAAGTAGACGATCTTGGGCTGGTCGCTTGGCGAGTTGCAGTTGCTGCGATCAACGCACATGACATACCGCGAGTCATCGACGATGAGCTCACGGTTCGTGCCATCCCATTGACCGTTCACATCGTTCTGCTTGACCTGTCGCACCTTCAGATAGACGGTAAAGACATCGCTGCGCGTGGTGACGAGGTTGCTGATGCCCTTGACGAGAAGCGCCATGTCTTCGGCGTCACCAAGCGGCTCATCGAGTTGCTTGAAGGGGATCACTGGATCTGGATCAGGCGTGATCGCAGCAAAGATGTCAGCGGGCAATTGCCGCGGACGACCGTTGGTGCGATCAGTCGACCAGGAGTAACCAATCGGGAAGTCGCCGAAGCCGCCTTGCGCGAGGTCTGCGTATGGATCGAATCCGAGCCAGCGCGAACCGTAGCTCGCTTGCAGGCCTGGCGAAACCGCGCCGCTTTGCGCGTAGTCAGGCAGGCGATTCAGGAGCAAGAGCTCGCCAATCGAGGCAAATCCGCGCTCGCCGCGCATTGCCGGGAAGAAGCGTGGCATGTTGGCGGGAAGCGTCGAGCCCACGCCACTTGAAGTGATCTGCGTCGGGGTCAATCCACGATCGGCGTAGGTTGGCAGCAGCGCCGTGTTGAACGGAGTCGGTGCCCCGTAAAGACCACGATCGCGGTACGAACGGATCGCGTCCACGAAGTGCGAGTACGGCGCGCTCCCTGAGGCGGTCTTACTCGTTCTCGTCAGCATCGGCAGCGCCTGCATGACCTCAGGCAACGCGGTGTTGATGTTGATGAGTCCAGTGGTCTTGGTTCCACGGAAGCCACCCGAGAGCGCAAAGGTGCGCTCCTCGGCGCGCGCGGTGTCGAACAAATCGTTGGGTGCACCGCTGACATTGCGATCAAAGGTGCTGCGTCCTGGACCATCGATGGTGAGACCATCGAGGAATCCAATACCCATCGGCAGCGCCGCGCGCCACGGCTGATGTCCACCAGCGGGCGCTGGCGGTGTGGTCGACGAGGTTGGATCAAATCGACCGCCGAGGACTGCGGTGCCGAGGTCGTTCACGCCGAGTTCGCCAGGCGCACGGATGCGCAGACGGTTCACCATGATGCCTTCACCTGGATAGAAGTCGCTGTCGACATCGTCGTCGAGCATCGTCTCGCTGAAGGTGCGCACGGTGTTGGGATTGCCGCCCCAATTCTCGAAGACATGACCCCAGAGGAAGACATCGAGGACTTCACCGATCTGCTCGAAGTCCTGATCGCGTTGCGTCATCTGGAAGGGGATGTTGGCGGTGGTGATCTGCTTGAAGCGCAGCCAATCGCTTGGCTGGCAACCCTTGTTGCCGATCATCCACTCGAACTGCGAGCCGTTGAGCTCCGCGATGCCGTGGCAATCCTGCTCGTAGACATCGCCAGGAACTGCCGTGAGACCCATCTTGGGCAAGAACGGCATCGGTGCAGCGCCGAGCGCGCAGAGCACTTCGGTTCCACCAGGTGAGGTCACCACGAGGTTGCTGAAGAAGACTGGCTTGCCGCGCAAGGCACGACCGAACATGTCGGTGAAGGTGATCGAAACCCAGCGGTTCTGCCCCGCAGGATCGCCATCGGGATCCATGCCGACCTTCCAGCAGTCACCCTTGAATCCTGAAGCGCCCGTGAGACGCGCGCCATTGTTGGTCACGCCTTCCCAGAGTCGCTCCGCGCGCACAGGTTCCGTCGCCATGCTGAAGGCGTAGCGCGGTGAGCGCTCGACGGCCATGATCTTCTTGTTGGCGATGAGGACGGTGGGATCATCCCAGCTGTCGACATCCCACGCCCAGATGCGGCTCGAGCGGCACCAGGTCATGAAGTAGTCGTTGTCGCGAATCACAATGCCCGCGACATAGCGCCGCGAGGGATTCGGATCCCACTTGTACTCCTGCTCAGGCGGAATGAACTGCGGATCGGTGAAGAGGCGGTTCATGCCCTCATTGAACTTCACGCCAGGGCCCGTCTCTTCGTTGTCGAAGCGATCGACCACGACTTGGATCGGTCCACCACCAACACCCGCGGGCGGCGTGATGTTGCGAAGGATCTGCACGGGCTGCTGCGTCGTCAAGGTGTAGCGCGCGTTGGCTGCAGCGGGCTCGCCAGGAGCGTTCACATCGTTGACATCCCAACTTGTCGTCGCGTCAAAGACCAGCGTGCGATCGAGTGGATCGACAGGGTCCGTTGGATCCGTCAGCGTTCCCTGCGAGTCGTAGAGCGTCGCGTACTCAATCACGCCGTCGCCGTCGACATCGTTGGGCTGCAGGACCGTGCCCTGCATCTCGCCCTTCTCAACATCAAAGAAGTCGAGCACGGCGGTGCGGAATTGACCCGCGGTGTACGCGCCCACAGCGCCCGACTCGACCGCATAGACGATCGCGGTGCTGGGTTTACCGAGTGACGCAGGCGGCAGCGTTGGATTGGGTCCGTAGCCCGCCGCGATGCTGCCCGCGGTGAAGTTGAAGGTCTTGCCGTAGAACTCGAGTCGGAACTCACCGAGAGCCAAGGGCGTGTCGTAGGGATTGGCGATCTGCACAGCGATGATGATCGTCGGCTTACTCTTACTGTCGACGAAGTTCTCTCCGCCGTCATCGACGCCGTTCTGGCCATCAGGCAGACTCTGCGTCGCGGGAACCAACGGACCGCTGGTGATCTGACTGTTCCACGCGCTCTCATCGAAGTCGGTCTTGGGATAGACCAAACCGCAGAAGACTTCCATGATGAAGGGCTGCTTCTCCATGCCGAGGTAGAAGCGGCTCTGGATGTAGGGATCCTGCACCGCATCCGAGGTCGGCGGCAAGAAGCCCGCTGGATCGATGACGGGAGGCATCGGGTAGAGCGGACGATCGACCGCCACGCCCGTGGTGCCGATGGTGACGGCCTCATCACTCGCGCAATCGAGGTTGGCGGTGTAGCTGGCGATCATGCTGCGCGTGCGTCGGAAATCCGATTGCCGCGTGCCGTAGTAGGACTGGTAGGTCGTGGCGCCCGTGCTGTCGGTGCCGGTGGCGGTCAGCGTGCGCTCAAGAAGCCGCGTGAGATCGTGGCGCCATTGGAAGGCAGCAAACGCATTGCGCTGCTGCGCGGGCGCGCCGTTGATCACATAGATCGGCTCGCGAAGATCGACCTTGAACTTCTGACGCTCCCACTCACCGCGGTTGGCGGTCTGGAAGGCGCCGTAGTTTGGATCGGAGGCCAGCGGCACATTGCCGCCAGCGTTCATGTAGTTGAAGGACTCTTCGTAGTAGGGAGTCGTCCACAGCGCAGGCGGCGCGTAGTCGTTGCGCGCGCCGCTGTAGAGCGTGAACTTGCGGCGGCTGTCGACGAGGAGCTGCCGCGCATCAAGCTGATCGAGGTACTCGTCGGACTCTTCGCGTTGCACGGAGGAACGGAGGAACTGGAAGTTGTTCGCCGTGTCGCCGTCGCGTGCGGGGCTAAAGAGATTGATCGCCTGCTCAAAGCGCGAGAGTGCGCCTGGATAGTTGTTGCCGTGGAAGGCGCGCAACTCAAACTCGTCGGCTGCGTCAAACGGCGTCAGACCAAAGCGTGGCTGTTCAGGATCACCACCGACGATCTTGAACCACGCGAGACGCTCAGCGGCGCTTTCAAACGCAGCGCGCGGAAGGGCGGGGTCGAGTGAGTTGTCGACGAGCGAGAGGCCTTGGCCAGGTGCGCCAGGATCGGTTCCGCCCGTTGGCGTGCGAATGCCCACGGCTTGAAGGAAGGAGACGGGCTCCTTGAACGGTGCAGCGTCACCGAAGCGCGCGCGATCGAAGCGTGGAATGCCGCTCGGGAACGACATCGCAGGAAGACCAGTCCAGTAGGTCGGCAAGGGCGAGCGATTCGCTGGGCCAGCCAGAACACCCGTCGGATTCGTCGATGGCTGATTGACGGGTCCATCAAGGAACCCAACCGTCGAACCATTGGTGTTGATCGGCTGGAACTCTGCGGCACTGGTGACCAGCGCGAGGTCCGATGGCGTCGCGCCGCCAGTATTGTCGAAGGAAAACTTCGTGGCGACATTCGCGTTCAGGAGCGCTGAGTTGTCGACGACTGAGACGCCGACGATGGTTCGAATCGATCGTTCGGTACCGACAGGTGCGAGGAACCAGAAGCTGTCGGTGAAGCCATCGCCATCGGTGTCGGCAAAGGTGCGCGAGACGATGTTGCGATCGGTTCCGTAGCGGAACTCATCGGTCGGCTTGCCGAGGTCGCGAAGGCGGAAGAAGTTTGGCAGCGCAGCCGTGGGATCGAGATAGACACTCTGGTAGTTCTCAAACCACGCGCGTCGTCGGGTGATGAACTCCTGACCGTTGGCGATTCCTGCAGGAAAGACGCCAGGCAACCACTGCTCGTAGGGCATCGCGACGGCGTAGGGAGCCGCGCCGTTTTCGTTGAGGTTGTCGATGGCACCAAACGCATTGTCGGTCGCCGCGCCGATCACATTGGTGATGTCTGCGATGTCATCGATGACGCGCCAACCGTTGTTCGCAGTCGGCAGCCAAGTGAGGTGCGACCAGTGCGAGAAGGTGAAGAGATCAGGAACGCCATCACCACTCTGGTCGATGCCGACGCGCTCGGGTTCGGTCGAGCGCAGCCAGCGCGAGTCGCCCATGCCCGGAGTGCCGTAGGGATTCGCGTCAGCGAGCGCGAGGCCGTTGAAGTCGACGACTTGCCCGTTGGGCGAGCCCGCACCGAACGGCCACGGGCTGTTGTTGCCGAAGAAGTCAGGCCAGTTGGTCCACGGCTTCACTTCGTAGGGCGCGTAGTTGTAGCCGTACTCAGGAAAACCATCGCCGGCGATCGGGTTGGTCAGGCTCTGTACTGGAAACACATCGCGATCAATCGAGTAGCGCTGTGCGTCAATCGGTGGACTCAAACGCGGCCACGAAGCGCTGGCAATGATGACGGGCGGCGTGACGGTGTTGTCGGTTCGGGCAAAGGGATCGTTGGTATCGACAGGTTTCGCGAAGAGCGCGCTGGCGATTTCTTGCGCGACATTCACCCCAACGCTCTCACCACGACCATCGCGGCCTGCTGCGGCCTGTTGCGCTGCGGAAGTCTGACGCACCGCGCGGGTGCGGCTCACGAACGCGGTGGCGATGATGACGAGCAACACCAGAATCGCGGTCACGAGAACAATCGTGTTGCCGCGGCGCGCGCGAGGGGTGCTCAGAGTGGTCTGGATCGCTTGCATGGTGGAACGCCTTCTACACAAGAACGGACGATGGCTTCTTCGATCACTGACGCGCAGGAGGCGCGCCTAGCTCTTGGGAAGATCGACGATGAACTGGAACACGCGACCACCTTCGATGCGCCCCAAAGGGTCGTGCAATCGAATGGTGATGCGCAGTGCGCTTGGGAGCGGGGTGTACGGACCGCGGTTGTTGGCGGATGGATTGGTCGTGCCGTTGTCGTCCTGGTTGAAGCCGAAGACGGCCTGATAGACACGCTTGGATCCCTGCTCGCCCGAGCAGCGCCAGACTGGACGATCGGCGACAGCTTGATCAGCGCCATTGCGATTGATCGTGCCTTCGACCGAGCAGACGATGTCGGAGTTGTTGAGGTAGTCCACAACGAGCGGAACGCCGACTGAACCCCACTGCGCGACCTGTCCGTTGTCGGTGAAGTTGGGGCCGTTGGAGACAGGACGCACAGCGCTGTTTTGAATGTCGCTCTGCGTTCCGTTCACCAGTCGATCAAGTCCGAACCATGGCTGCGCAGCGCGCGGAAGCACAAACATGCCAATCGGCTCGCCACCCGATGGAGCGTTGCCCACCGCGTTGGTCCCGCGGCCAGTGCCGTCGGTCCATGTCCACTCAACCTTGAAGCTCGAGCAATTTGCTGCGAGCACAGGAGCCGTCAGCATCTGGTCGGCCTTCGAAGTACTCGGCGCAGCCTTCTCGACGCGTGGATAGGTCAGATAGAGCGCGCTACTTCCGTTGCCTCCATTGGCGCTTGTCGCGGGCGCGCCCCAGTCGGCGAGCGTCTGGATCATGCGCAAGCGCGCTGACGGACCATTCCACGGCGCGGTGTAGTTCGGTGCGATGAAACCAATCGGTTGCACGCCTTGCGCGCCGTCGGCTTGGTAGGCCATCTGGCTGTAGAGGTCGTCGGGCTGCCACTTCACAACATCAACGCGCCCACTCGGCCAGAGCGGTGCGTAGGTGTTGGGATACTTGTCCGCAAGCGGAACGAGTCGCACAGTCTTGTTGGTGAAGAGCGAGACCGACGCGTTGATTGCGCCGCTACCAAAGCGTGGAAGCGTGGTGTTGGTCGCGTTGCCACCGCCGTCCACGGTGGTGGGCAAACCGTCGGTTCCCATGAGGGTCGCCAGACGCACCAACGGCCAGAGACTCGCCTTGGTCAGCGGAAGATTGCCAGGAGCTTGCGCGGCACCGTCGGTCCAACGCGCGAGTTCCACGCGTCCACCAACCCACGGCACCACGGGCGCGTTGGTGTTGTCGTAGGAGGTCGGTCCAGTTCCAATCGGAACCGACGGAGCCTGCACGCCATGCCCGTAGTAGATGCGCGCGACGGCGCTCTCAGGAGTCCATGTCGAAGCGACATTGCCAATGGCGGACGCTTCTTGCGAGCCCGTGTACGCAGTCGTGGTGCGCACACCGCGGGTGAAGAACGCGATCTGGTCTGCGCGAATCTCTGCGGTGCCAAGCGATGGATCGACGGACTGGTTTGCGCCGAAGGAGTTCACTTCGACCTGCTGCAGCACCATGAATGCGTTGCGGGGAAGGTTGGCGAAATCGGCGCGAACCTGCTGCTCAATGGCGGTTGCCGTCTGAATGAGATCCGCGTTGGCTTCAGCGACGGCAGAGACTTTGCTTGCCGCCGAGAAGATCTTCGCGGCAGCAAGCACCACAACGACAAGCACCGCGACCGCGATGAGCATCTCGGTGAGCGTAAAGGCGCGCAGAGCTTGAATGAGGCGTGAAGGTCGTGGGTGGCGGCGCATCACAGTTCCTCCACCGTCACATACACGGGAGTAATCACATTGCCGTTTCGATCGGTGTTGGGCACGAACCAGATCGCGCCGATGCCAGCGTGAAATGGCGGAGTCGACGCGGTGCCTGCGGCAAACGGATCGTCAACCCAGAAACCGTTCACGGGCGCAGCAGGCACGATTGGAATCGGCCGCTGCAACTTCACGGGTCCTTGATTGGGGAAGGCAGAACCCGCCGCACCAGCGACCAATCGCCCGCGCAACACCTCATGGGTGTTGCCGTTCTGGTCAACCCAAATCTGGCCAGGCGCCATCCAGTCATCCCAGATGCGACCGGGACCGAATGGCTGACCCGCGTGCGTGTTGGGAATCTCATCGGCGGCGGGCGCAGCGGAGTAACCGTTGGCAGTCGTCATGCCGCCAGCAGCTGCGCCCGTTCGGTTGGGCCAGGAGAGGTTGGTGCCGGGTGTCGGCGCGTAGTAGACGAGTGGGATCGGCGGTGAAACTGGATCAGCATCAAAGCTTCCAGCAGGCGCGGTTCCAACGATCGCGGGATCGATGCGCGCAGGCGAGTAGCTGCGCAGATCTCCACCAGGCGCAGTCACGCGGTAGACGAACACCGCAACCTGTACACGCCCACCCGTGCGGCGGAACATGCATTCCCAGTAGTACTGCGGTGCTCCTGGAGGAAGCACCGACGCGCCGAAAGTCTGCGGTCCTTGCGGGAACGAACGCTCCGCAGAGGTGAAGGTGACCGCAGGCTCAAGAAGCCGCTGCGTGACCGCGTTGGCATTTGCCGCAGCGTCGAGATCCGTGAAGAGCGGGTACTTGCGATAGTTGTACGGAAGCCCGTAGACCGCTTCGTCGGGCGTTGCCGAGCCTGGCGTGAAGAACAGGCCATCGTTGACTTCATTGGCCATGTTCAGATTGCTGAACGGTTGCAAGCCCGCCTGCTGACGCGTGAAGTTCGCGCTAAAGATGTCGATGGCACCTTCGTCGCCTGCGGTCGCGGGATTGTCGAAGACGAACCCAGGACGCATCCAACACCAGTCGCCGCTCGGCACGAGAAGCCGCGCGCCGTTCGAGGTGTCGAAAGTGCCCGCGATGCCAGGGCCGAGGTAGCTGTTGGCCAGACCGAAGTCTTGGAAGCTCCCGAAATCATCCTGCGAAAGTTTGCTGCGCAGCGTCGCCAACGCGTTCTTGGCGACGATCGGACCGACGACATCGTCGTTGGCGATGCGCTGCAGGACGATGCCCGCAGGAAAGAGCGCCGAGATCGAGATGACGCCGATGCCGAGGATGAACACGGCGAGCAACATCTCGACGAGTGAGAAACCACGATGCCTTGAATCACGCCAACGCATCAGCGGACCTTCCTCTCGGGGATGCCGCTGAAGCGGTTGAAGTTGATGCGATCACCAAACTGCGCGATGAAACCCTTAGGGCCCGTGAGTTCGCTGAGCATGTTCGCGTCGACCGACCAGTCGAGTCCCTTGATTTCGCGCGCGGCCTTGTCGTCGTAGATCGAGAGAAACGGCACGAACATCAGGTTGTTCTCGTCGTCGGGATGGTCCTGCAGCCAGAACTGTTCAAACAGCCCTGACGCGCAGCCGCCGAGCAGCACATCTTGCGGATCCGCAGGCGGCGGCACCAACGCGCCGTTGTCGTTCCAATCGACATAGGCCTTCATCTCATCGATGGACGAGTCTGGTGGTCGAGTGAGGAACTGACCTTCGGGTCCGTAGAGAACGGCGATGGTTCGGTTGAACTCGATCGACTCTTTGCAACCACCGAGCGTGCTGATCTCAACCTGTGTCGAGTAGACATCCTCGGCCGCGAACGCGCCGAAACTTCCTGGTGGGTCGTACATCGGGCCCGCGATCTTGATCCCCTCTGGAAGCACGACCGACGGCATGCCGCGCACTGGGCGGTAGCGCTCGGCCATGCGCACACCGATGGCGGTCTGGCCAAAGGTCGATCGCTCGCCCGTTGTGCGAATCGTCACGAGTTCGACACGCTGTGGCAGTTGCGGCTTGGTGGGATCGAAGGTGGCGCGGAAGACGACACCTGTCACCATCGCGTCCTTGATCGCAGCAGCGCGCGCGTTCCCGAGTGCGCTGGTCACGGCGTTGGTCGCCGAGGCGAGGCGCGAACCTGCGGTGAGGCGGCGTGCACCGAGAGTCGTGAGCAGCGAGAGAATCCCGATCACGCCGATCACGACGAGGAGTTCGACGATCGTGAACGCGCGCTGGTGCGTGTTGCGTGAGGTTGTCGATGGTCGTGGCGCGTGCATGGTGAGACTCAAGAGAACAGGCCGATCACGGCTGGTAGCTGTAGAGGTTGTCGTTACTCGGGGTGTAGACGGTGCCCGCTTGCACAGTGAAGCGCGCGTCATTTCCAGCCGAGACAAAGAGGATCTTGCGATCGCGGCAAGAGACCTGCAGTCCGCCTTGCGCGTTGGCACTTCCCCACTCGCTGTCGCACCGAACCGTGCCGTCCTTGTCGATGAAGTTCGGGTTGTCGGCCGCGCCCGTCGCATCAGCCACCAACCGCGCATCGCGCCCTGGGAAGATGGCGACAATCGGAGTGTCCCAAGCATCGATGCAGTGGCGAACGGCGGTGAAGCTGTTGGTGTTCGCTGCGGGCTTGACGCCGCGGAAGATTGCATCAGGAAGCTTCTGCAAGATCGCTGCGCACGCAGGCGACTCGCTCATGATTCCGATGAACGACACCGTGCGTCGAAACGGAAGCAACGAGTAGGCAGGAAGCCCGCCAGTGATCGTGCCATAGGGTGACGCAAGTGTGGTCCACGCTGCAACGCCCGTGTTGGCTGGCGGCAGCGGCGAAGCAGAGCTCACATCAAAGCGCAGGCCGTTGGCTGCAGTCGGAATCGGATCGGTCACGATGCCGCCCGCCACCGCGCCACTCTGGTAGTTCACGCGGCGATCGACGGTGCGCTCGTACTCCTCAGCGGCCATGGTGAGGACTTCAAGCGTGTTGCGCGTCGCGCGTTCTTCGCTCGCGCGCACGACGCTCGAACTCACCGCGAGCACGAGACTCGCGACGATGACGATGATGCCAATGACGATGAGGAGTTCGAGCAGCGTGAAGCCACGCTTGGGCTTTCGCTCTTTGACGCTGCGGCGCTTGACGGGAGTGGGACTCGCCTCACCCTCCGCAGCCGCATCCGCGGGCTTCGCCTGGTCTTGTCGGGGGAACCCGCCGACGGGCGCAGCGAATCCGCGCGCCATGCGGCCAAACTGACCACCCGGGCCCTTGCCGCCCTTGTTGCCGCCTGCTTGATCGCTGATTGGTCGGTGCATGGATTACCTTCCTGACTGAATCACATTGTCTTTGTTGAACTCGCTCGCATCGCGACGGACCGTGCGGTTGATCGCGCGATCGCCACCGCGACTCAGGAGCGCGAACGCTGCGCCCTTCATGCTCGCACTCGCTGAGGTGTCAGCGTTGGCATCGGCCGCGCCCACCGATTGCTCGGACGGATCGATCTCCCATTCGCGCAGGCAATAGATGTCGCCAAGCGTGAGAAACCCGCCTTGCGCCGAGGGCACACTGCTTCGCAAGTCGGTGCCTGCGTACGGCGCGCGGTAGTAGGCAATCGGCTCGCCCCAGTAGTCGAGGATGCACTTGGGCAACTCGTCAAAGTTGGCGAGGCCTTGATCGTTGGTCACGATGGTCGGACGACCCGAGGCATCGAAGCCCGTGAGTCCGCCGAGCAACCGCTCATCGATCTGATCGATGTAGGGGCCGTACACACGACCTTCAACAGCTTGCGTGTTCCACGCCGTGTTGCCCACACCAGGCGGCGAAGCCAGACGCGCGGGATTGCGAGCGCGGTAGTAGCCAGGAAAGTTCACGAAGCCTGGTTGCGGCGCATCGATCGCGCCCCAACATCCGTCCGAACCAGGAGAGCGAATGCCAAAGGGCGGCGCTTCCTTGTCCCCTGCTCCCGCAGGTCCGCCGCGCACGATGCCAAACCCATCTTCACCACGATGGCCATATCCAATGAGGAAGTCGGCCAGCGTCGTGTAGCTGTAGAAGTTCTGCTGAGCAGCGACTCCCGTAAAGGGCACGACATCACGCGCAAAACCCGAGACAGGAGAACCGTTGTCGCGCACGCCAAGGACTGGCGGCATGTAGCCGAAGTCGGTTTGGAACTGCGCAAGCCCCGTCGCGATCGTGTTCATCAGGAACTGCGTCTTGGCCACTTGCGCGCGCTTACTTGCCGCGCTGATCGCGACAAAGAGCGTGCCGAGCAGCATCACGATGATGGCGACGACCACGAGCAGCTCAGTGAGCGTGAACGCGGAAGAACGAGATCGGGAACGAGCACCGTGGAGCATGGAGGGCACGAGCATGAGGTTCACTTCTTGGTCGTGTTCGACACCGACTCGATCATGGAGACGAGCGGAAGGAAGAGCGCAAGAACGATGAGGAGCACGATGCCACCGAGCACAACGACCATGAACGGCTCGAGCAGCGACAGGAGGCTCGCGACCGCGACATCGACCTCTTCGTCGTAGTTGTCGGCGATCTTCATGAGCATCACATCGAGGTCGCCTGTCTCCTCGCCGACATCGATCATGTTCACGACGATGGCGTCGCAGACCTTGGCTTCACGCAAAGGACCCGCAAAAGTCTCGCCTTCACGAATCGAGTCGTGCACCTTGGTCAGCGCCCGCTCAAAGACATAGTTTCCTGAGGTGTCGCGGGTGATGAGGATCGCCTCGAGAATCGGAACACCCGCGCTGATGAGCGTGCCGAGCGTGCGGGTGAAGCGCGCAATGGCCGTCTTTCTGAGCATGGTGCCGAGCACAGGTACCTTGAGAATGACGATGTCGGTGAACGCTCTTCCTGGCCCTGTCTTTCGTACCAACTTGAAGAACAGGAAGAGGAGAATCGGCGACGCGAGCACCCAGACCACGCCAGGGACCACCTGATCTTTCGTGGATGTTCCTGCGACCCACTTCGAGATCGCGATCATGGTGAGCGTGAGGTCAGGGAGCTTGACATCGAAGTCCTCGAAGATCTCTTGGAACTTCGGGATGACGTAGTACATGATGCCCGTGACGATGAGCACGGCGATGAAGATGACGACCGCGGGATAGATGAGCGCGCCGATGATGCGGCGCTTGAGTCGCTGGCCCTTCTCCATGAAGTCGGCCAAGCGCTGCAAGATCACATCGAGCACACCGCCGACCTCGCCTGCAGCGACCATCTTCGAATAGAGACGATCGAAGCACTTGGGGAACTTCGCCATCGCCTCGGAGAGGCTGGTGCCCGATTCGACTTCCTCGCAGACACCCTGCAGCACCGTCTTGAGCGCGCTGGGCTTCTGCTGGCTTTCGAGGATCTGCAACGAGCGCAAGAGCGGAAGACCTGCATCTTGCAGCGTGGAAAGCTGTCGCGTGAAGAGCGTGAGTGTCTTGGTGCTCACACCGCCGAAGCTGATGTTGAAGCCGCCACCCTTGCGCTTCTTCTTGCCTGGCTCGCGGACCTTCTTGGCAGCAGGACCACCGCCACCACCAGCGATCTTCTGCTCCTTGACGCCGCTGGGAAAGAGCCCTTGCGAGCGAATCTTCTTGAGGGCCTCGTCGGCGCTGGTCGCGTCGACGGTTCCGCTCTGCTTCTTGCCTGCATTGTTCACTGCGTCGTATGCAAAGGTCGGCATGGTTCGCTCGGGTTCTCGCTGTCGCGTACTTCGTCGGAAGGGCTGCTGGAATCAACTGGCGTGCAAGGTCTCGTGTCGCGCGATCACTCTTCAGTGATCGTCTCGCGCACGACTTCGTCGATGGTGGTCTGGCCGTCGTAAATCGAGAGCAGGCCGGTCTCGCGCAGCGTGCGCATACCGCGCTTGCGCGCTTCGGTGCGCAGCACGCGGGTCGAGGCCTGCTTGATGACCAGCTCGCGGAGCTCGTCATCCATGATCATGATTTCAAAGAGCGCGAGTCGGCCCTTGTAGCCCGACTTCAGACACTCATCACAGCCGCGACCGCGCGCAAACTTGCGGCCTTCGACATCGGCACTGCGCAGGGCAAGTTCCATGAGATGCTCTTCGTTGGGCACGAAGAACTCCTTGCACTTGCGGCAAACGCGACGCGCGAGGCGCTGGGCGATGATCACTTCGATGGTGGCGGTGAGAAGGAAGGTCTCGACGCCGAGGTCGACGAGACGCAGAATCGTGCTCGGTGCGTCGTTGGTGTGCAGCGTGGTCAACACCAAGTGGCCTGTGAGCGACGCCTGAATGGCGATCTGCGCGGTCTCAAGGTCGCGGATTTCGCCGACGAGAATGATGTCGGGGTCCTGACGAAGGAAGCTGCGCAGCAACTTGGCGAAGGTCAACTCCTGATCGGTGTTGACCTGGCACTGCACGAGGCCCGCCACGTCGTATTCGACGGGATCTTCCGCGGTGAGGATCTTGACCTCGACGCTGTTGAGTTCATTGAGCGCTGCATAGAGCGTCGTCGTCTTTCCTGAACCAGTTGGACCAGTGACGACCACGATGCCGTTGGGCTTGTTGATCATCGCGCGCACAAGCACCAGCTCATCATCACGCAGACCGACCTTGTCGAGCGAGAGCTGGACATTGGAACGATCAAGCACGCGGAGCACGACCGACTCACCGAACATCGTTGGAAGCACTGCGACGCGAAGATCGACAGGCGCTTCGCCAAGGTGGAGTTCGATGCGGCCGTCCTGCGGCAGACGGCGTTCGGCGATGTCGAGCTTCGACATAACCTTCACGCGCGAGACCAACGCCGTGGCGAGTGCCTTGGGAATCTGCTGCATTTCGTACAGCACGCCGTCGATGCGGTAGCGGAGTTTGAACTCGTCTTCGAAGGGCTCGAAATGCACATCGCTTGCCTTGTCGCGAATCGCGATCATGAGAATCGACTGCACGAGCTCGACGACCGCGTTGTCGTTGGCCGCGTTGGCGATGGCGCTGAGATCGAGCGAATCCGTCGTCCGCGCTTCGAGCATTGCAACGCCGGCACTCCTGGCCGCCTGCGTAAAGTCGAGTCCCGAGCGTCGTCCCGCGTACCGCGCTGCAAGAATGGCGTCGATCTTGGCGGGGTTCGCGACAAACGCGCTGACGCGGAAACCGAGAAGTTGCTTGAGGTCGTCAACCGCCTGGAAGTTGTCCGGACTCTTGATGACGATCGAGATGCGATTGGTGGCCGCGTCGAAGGCGATCGGGACGATGCCGAAGGCCGTCGCGGTTTCGGGCTTGAGCTTGCCGAGCACTCCGTCGTCGAGTTCCACCTCGTCGAGATTCACGAACGCAAGTCCGCGCTGCGCGGCGAGGCAGACCTCCAGTTGGTCCGCGGTCAGCAATCCCATCTTGATGAGGATCTCGCCGATCCGCGTGCCCTTGTGCTCACCCTCTTGCAGTTTCAATGCTTCGTGCACTTGCTCACGGGTCACATAGCCAAGCTTGCGGACGACGCGCCCGAAGTGGCTGTCCTTCACTTGCTTGATCAGGGTCGGATCATGGGCTGTTGAGATCGTCATGCGTTCAGTCCTTGCATCCGAGTCGCCCGACGCGACTGGATCACACACTCGCTCGTCTGCTACTCGCCGCACGCTGCCCATGCCCCCGTGGCCACAATGGCGGGGTCCATGAACTGCTATACGGCACGCTGCGGCCCCCAAGAACACGGCCGGGAGGGGGTTTTGGTCAGGACACTTGGATTGACGCGCACGGCTCGCTGCGCCAGAACGCAGTTTCGCGTCCCGATGCGACCGCCGCGCTTACGCCGCGTTACTCGTGCTCCTCGTCGAGCTCGGTGCGTCCGATCACACCGCCTGCGCGATGGATCTTGTCCTTGAGATCGCCTGGGTTCTTGCACTTATCGATGCACTCTTCGGGCGAAATCTTGCCGTCGGAGTAGAGCTTCCAGAGGTGGTCGTCGAGGAGCTGCATGCCGAACTTGCGACCCGTTTGGATCGCAGAGTCGATGCGGAAGGTCTTGCTCTCGCGGATGAGGTTGGAGATCGCGGGGGTCACCACGAGGAACTCGTAGGCGGCCACGCGGCCAGGCTTATCCGAACGCGCGCAGAGCTGCTGCGACAGGACCGAGATGAGCGAGGTCGACAGCTGCACACGGACCTGCTCCTGCTGGGTCACGGGGAAGGCGTCGATGATGCGGTTGATCGTGCTCGCGGCGCCCGAGGTGTGCAGGGTCGCGAACACAAGGTGGCCGGTTTCTGCCGCGCGGATCGCCGATTCCATGGTCTCGAGGTCGCGCATTTCGCCGACGAGAATCACATCGGGGTCGGAACGAAGCACGCGTCGCAGCGCCTCGGAGAAGCTTGGAACATCGCGCCCCACTTCACGCTGGTTCACCACCGACTTCTTGTGGTAGTGGTAGTACTCGATCGGGTCTTCGATCGTGACAATGTGTCGGTCGTAGAGCCCGTTGATCCAATCGACCATGGTCGCGAGGGTCGTCGACTTACCCGAACCCGTTGGCCCTGTGACGAGGAAGAGTCCGCGCGGACGGCGGCAGAGTTCCGCAACGATCTTGGGCAGGCCAATCTCGTCGAAGGTCAGAATCTTGTTGGGGATCAGACGAAGCACCATGGAGATGTCGCCACGCTGACGGAAGATCGAAGCGCGGAAACGCGCTGCGTCGCCGAAGGCAAAGCCGAAGTCGGTGCCTCCCACTTCAGCAAGTTCCTGCTGGTTCTTCTCTGGAGTGATCGACTTCATCAGCGCCGTGGCGTCGTCGGAGTCCACAACCTTGGTCGCGAGACTCTTGAGCTTGCCGTGCAAACGAATCGTCGGCGGACGGCCCGTCGAGATGTGAAGGTCGGACGCACCGTTCTTCACGATGGTGTCGAGGAGGCGGTCAATCTGCATCGCGGACATAGGGGGATCTCGCTGGTTCGGAACTTCGTCGGCGTCAGGCGCCGCTGCTGGTCACTGCTTCACTTCGCGTCACTTCACTTCACGTCACTTCACTTCACTGGGGTCGTAGCCCTCAACCTGCGCGAAGTTGGCGATCTCGGTCGGCGTGGTGTTTCCACGGAGAATCTTGATCTTGCCGTCGGCGACAAGGCTGCGCATGCCGCCGCGAATCGCTGCGGCACGAACCCTGGAAACGCTGGCACGGTTGAAGGCGAGATCGCGGATCTCGGCGTTCATGGTCATGAGTTCAAAGATGGCGCGTCGACCGCGATAGCCCGTGCCGTCGCAGTTGTCACAACCAACAGGGCGCATGATGGTGCCCATCGCGGCCTCTTCGGGCGTAATGCCGACGAGGCGCATCATCTTCGGGTCAGGATTGGGGTCGGGCGCCTTGCACTTCTCGCAGAGCACACGCGCGAGTCGCTGGCCCATGATTGCTTGAATCGAACTCGCGACAAGGAACGGCTTCACACCCATGTCGATGAGACGGGTGATCGCGCTCGGTGCGTCGTTGGTGTGGAGCGTCGAGAAGACCATGTGGCCTGTGAGCGCTGCCTGAATGGCAATGTCGGCAACTTCGCGATCGCGGATTTCGCCGACGAGAATGATGTTGGGCGCTTGACGCAACATCGAGCGCAACACCGCGGCGAAGGTCAGACCAATGTGCTCACGCACCTGCACCTGATTGATGCCAGTGAAGGCGTATTCGACGGGATCTTCCGCAGTGATGATCTTGCGATCAGGCGTGTTGAGATCGTTGAGCGCCGAGTACAGCGTGGTCGTCTTGCCTGAACCGGTCGGACCAGTCACGAGGAAGATGCCGTTGGGTCGGCGAATGATGCGATTGAAGCCTGCGAGGTTGTCCGCCTCAAACCCAAGGCCTTTGAGACCGATGCGCGCGCTATCGGGTCGGAGAATACGAAGCACCACCGACTCGCCATGCACCGCGGGGCAAGTCGAGACACGGAAGTCGACCACCTTGCCGTCGATGACCTTCTTGATGCGGCCGTCCTGCGGAATGCGGCGCTCGGCGATGTTGACGCCTGCCATCAGCTTGAGACGGGAGAGCAACTGCGCTTGCATGCCCTTGTTGAGCTTGTCGCGCTCAAGACAGACACCGTCGATGCGATAGCGGATGAGCACATCGGTCTTGCGCGGCTCGACATGGATGTCCGAGCCTCGGCCGATCACGGCCTGGTCGATCATCCTGTCGATGAGCACAACGATCTTCGAGTCACCCGTGTCTGCGTCGACCGATCGATCGCGGCTCCTGTCGGAACTCTTATCACTCGATCGATCCTGAGACTTGTCCTTCGATTGGTC
The DNA here is from genome assembly GCA_947490615.1 of Planctomycetaceae bacterium. Lineage (GTDB taxonomy): Bacteria > Planctomycetota > Phycisphaerae > Phycisphaerales > SM1A02 > QWPT01. The sequence goes on from CANLHK010000002.1 coordinate 258,972, forward strand.
GAGCGAATCGGTGTAAAGCCGCTTCTGCAGCGTTGGTGCGACTTGCGTGCCAAGCACAAAGGTCTGCAACTGGCTGCGGGCGGCAATGCCACCCGCGGCAACACGCATGTTCGACATCATGCCGAGCATGTCGAGCGTCTCGATGTCGGATGGATCGTGCACGCAGACCAAGAGCGTGCCGCGCTCCTTGCGCATCGGGGCGACGGTGTACTTCTGCTGCACCTCGGACTTCAGGAGAGTCCGATCGGTCCGCGCCAGCGCCTCGGGGCTGCCGAGATCAAGGAACTCAATGCCGTATTGGAGCGCCGTGGCCTTGGCCACATCGGTGTCCTTACAGGCGCCCTGTTCGATCAGCGCCTCGCCGACGCGCTTCCCCGTGCTCTCGGCCTCAGCCTTCGCCGCCGCAACCTGTGTTGCAGTAACAAGTCCAGACTCGAGGAGGATCTCTTCGACTTTCTTGTCGCTCTTCTTGGCCAAATGCAGACTCCGAAATCCTTGGGTCCTCCGCGAGACACGGAGTCTCGTAGTATCGCGTTTCGAACCCTTCGCCGCAACCGTCTGCTCCCCCGCACCTTGACGATTTCGAGGGTGTGCGAGCTTCGGCAAATCAAGCCCATCGCCCCATGACCTCCCTTCAGTCCCAAGCACTGCCCAACCAGCGCCCCACCGTCGCGCTGGTGACTGCAGGGCCGACCGAAGAGCCCATCGACGCCGTGCGATTCCTTAGCAATCGCTCATCAGGCCGCATGGGAATCGCCATCGCGCAGGCCCTCGTCGACCGTGGCATCGAAGTCATCCTCGCGCTTGGTCCTGTGCGAAACCCACCTGCTGCGGCCGTCTTGGAAGGCCAGCCGCACTTGCAGGTGCTGCGCTACGGCTCTGCTGGCGAGCTTGAAACGCTTCTGCGCAGCGAATTGCCGAAAGCCGATCTCGTGGTCATGGCGGCGGCCGTTGCGGATTTCCGTCCCCGCCAACAGCATCATGAAAAACTTCGGCGCACTGACCAAGGCATGACCCTCGAGCTCGAACCCGTGCCCGATCTGTTGGCCACGACAAGGGACGCGCGCAAACTTGGCGCTGCGGTCTATGGGTTCGCACTTGAGCCACGAGAGCGGCTCGAACGCTCAGCCCTTGAGAAACTCACACGCAAGGATCTCGCGGGAATCGTGGCCAATCCGCTCGAGACGATGGAGAGTCCTGACATCGACGGCGTGCTGTTTCTGCGGGATGGTTCGATCGCCTCACCAGGCAAGCCGCTGACGAAAGAGGCGTTCGCCGCATGGCTCTCTGAGCGGCTTCTCTGCGGACTTTCCCCATGCACGGCCCACGCCTGATTCGATAGAGTCCCGCTCATGCAACTTGCAATGATTGGCCTCGGGCGCATGGGCGCGAACATGGTCCGCCGACTCATCAAGGGCGGTCACACCGTCGTGGTGTTTGATGTGAACGCCAAGGCCGTCGCTGAGCTCGCCGCTGAAGGCGCCACCGCCGCATCGAGCATCGCTGATCTCTGCGCCAAGCTCCAAGGCCCGCGCCATGTTTGGCTGATGCTTCCTGTGGCGTTTGTCGACAGCACCATCACCGCATTGACGGCCCATCTCAAAGCCGACGATTGCATTATCGATGGCGGCAACAGTTACTACATCGATGACATCCGTCGCGCCAAAGAGCTCTCTGCCCAGAACATCCACTATGTCGATGTCGGCACCTCTGGAGGCGTGTGGGGTCTCGAGCGCGGGTACTGCCAGATGATCGGTGGCGACGCAACCGCGGTGAAGCGGCTCGATGGTGTCTTCAAGACGCTCGCGCCAGGCCTTGGCGATGCACCGCGAAACCCAGGCGCCTCTGCACGAGGAACCAGCGAACTCGGCTACCTCCACTGTGGCGGCGTGGGTGCAGGCCACTTCGTCAAGATGGTCCACAACGGCATTGAGTACGGCCTGATGGCCGCCTACGCCGAAGGCCTCAACATCCTTGAGCACGCGGACATCGGCAAGCACGCCTACGAGAAGGACGCCGAGACGACGCCGCTGCGAAACCCAGAGCACTACCAGTACGAGTTCGATCTCGCAGCGATCACCGAGTTGTGGCGTCGCGGCAGCGTCGTGGGTTCGTGGCTGCTTGACCTCACGGCACAAGCAATGGCGGACGACCCGAAGCTCGCGAAGTTTGGCGGCAAGGTCAGCGATTCGGGCGAAGGCCGCTGGACGCTCGCTGCAGCCAACGATGAGGGTGTGCCCGCGCCCGTCCTCGCTGCGGCGCTCTTTGGACGCTTCCAATCGCGCGGCAATGCGGAGTTCATGAACAAGGTGATGTCCGCGCAACGCTTCGCGTTTGGTGGACATCTTGAGAAGGCCCACTGAGCGGAGCGAGCGCATGTCGAATCACCGAACTACAGCACTCCGCTGGCTGATCGGCCATCCGCTGCGCACCTTCCTGTGGATGACGCTCGCGCTCTTTGCCATTCGACCTGCAGTGGAGCATGGTGCGCTCCTCGTCGTCGTCGATGCGATCTTTACAGTGGTCCTCGTCGCGGTCCTTCATCAGCTCGTGCAATCGCGCGCGGTCTTCTACGGCTTGCTCGGACTCGTGATGGTAACGGTGGGTCTGCGACTCGCCGAAGGCACCGAGACCATGAACTGGGTCACGGGCATCGCGAACATCGTCTCCGCGCTGCTCATCGCACTGGTCATCGTCTGCCTGCTGGTCTATGTCTTGCGCGCGGCGCGCGTCACCCACAACACGGTGCTCGCTGCGATCTGCGTCTATGTGCTGTTAGGAGTCTTGTGGGGATTCATCTTCCTCATCATCCACCACGCCAACGCCGATGCGTTCGACCTCGGCGATGGCAAGGCACACCCCGAGACGCAGCTGCGTTACTTCTCGATGATCACCCTCACGACTGTCGGCTACGGCGACATCGTGCCCAAGAGCCCTGAAGCGCGAGCTTTTGCAGCACTCGAAGCGCTGCTTGCGCAGATTTATCTCGCGGCCATCGTCGCGCGGTTGGTCGGCATTGAAGTGGCGCACTCGGTCAGCGAAGCGAACGCGTCCGAACCCAAGTGACCTGCGGGTATGATCGACCTCGTTGGGCCCGTGGCGGAACTGGCAGACGCAGCGGACTTAAAATTCGCAGCCGCAAGGCATGTGGGTTCGATTCCCACCGGGCCCACTCACCTCAGAAAAACGCCGGGAGCGAACCCGAGCGCCAAAGCCTCGTAGGGCACCGCCATGATTCGAAGCCTCTGCCAACTTCCCGTTCTCTGCGCCCTGACGCTCTGCGTGGTCCCGATGGCCGCGCAGGCCACGCCCCAAGGAACGGCGCCCTCCCCAAGCACACAAACTCAAACTGCGCCGCACGATCCGACCAAGAGTCCCGCCTCTGCGCAGACGACCACGAGCAATCCCACCATGAAGAAGTACTCGCACGCTGGTTTCGACATCACTCCGCTCACCCGTGCGCGCATCGAAGAGTTGGCCAAGAAGCTCGATCCAGAGGCGTATCGAATCACCCAGCGCGCAGGAACCGAGCCCGCGTTCTGCGGCACGCTTCTCGACAACCACAAGGATGGCGAGTACTGCTGTGTGGTCTGCGGGCTTCCACTCTTCTCGAGCTCTGGCAAGTTCAACTCAGGTTCAGGCTGGCCGAGTTTCTTCGCGCCGTCGGACCCTGCGCATGTGGTGAACACCGAGGACAACTCGCATGGGATGCGGCGCGTCGAGATCAATTGCGCACGCTGCACCGCGCATCTTGGCCATGTCTTTGATGATGGACCAAAGCCGACGGGCCTGCGCTACTGCCTCAACGGCGCTGCACTGAAGTTCTACGAGAAGGGTGCGGCGCGCCCGCCTGAGTCGTTGCCCATTCCCACGGAGACCGCGTACTTCGCTGGTGGTTGCTTCTGGGGTGTCGAGCACTATTTCCAACTCGCGCAGGGCGTGATTTCCGCTGAGAGCGGCTACATGCAGGGTTCGAGCGCCAAGCCTGATTACAAGGAAGTCTGTTCGCAGGATGGAGTGTCCTCATCGCAGCGCGCTGCGGGATTTGTGCCGCACGCCGAAGCGGTCAAGGTCGTCTTCGATCCGACCGCGATCTCCTACAAGGAACTGCTGCGAGGTTTCTTTGAGATGCACGACCCGACGCAGCTCAATCGCCAAGGTCCCGATGACGGCACGCAATACCGCAGCGGGCTCTACACGGTGAACGATCAACAGGCCAGCGTGGCGAAAGCGTTCGTGGCCGAACTCAAACTCCATAATCAGTTCAAGGGACGAACCATCGTCACCGAGATCCAGCCCGCGAAGCCCTTCACCTTTGCTGAGGAGTATCACCAGGACTACCTCGTGAAGCACCCCGATCGTGGCTGCCACATCGGTCAGCCGTGGTGGTTGAGTAAGCGCCCCGCCGCTGCCGCGCATCCGTGAGAGTCCCATGCGTCTGCGCTTGACCCTTTGGCTTGTCGGAGTCGTCGCAACGCTCGGAATCCTTGGCGGCTGCGCGAGCGTCTTCGCTGCGCCACGGGCAGTGAGACAGAGTTTCACTTCGACGACGATGGGTTGCGTCGTGACGATCACCGTCGACGATGACGATCCCGTTCGCGCGCGCAACGCAGCCCGCATGGCGCAGCTTGAACTCGATCGTCTCGATGGCGTGCTCTCCGATTGGAAGGCGAATTCGGAACTCACCGCGCTCAACAGTTCGTCGTCGCTGCGCGTGCGCGCGTCGCCCGACCTTTGCGCCGTTCTCAGGCGTGCGCTCGAGATTTCCCGTGCGACCAACGGACGGTTTGATCCGACGATTGCGCCGTTTGTTGCGCTCTGGCGGACGACGCGAGAAAGCGACGTGCTTCCCTCAAACGACGCGCTCGCGGCTGCGAAGACGCGCGTCGGCGCAGCACACTGGACCGTCGACGGGTCAGAAGTCGTGCGCGCTCGTAACGATCTTCAGCTGGACTTTGGCGGCATCGGCAAGGGCTACGGCGCGATCTGTGCGCTGCGCGTTCTGCGTGACGCAGGTTGTCCTCGTGCACTCGTGGCCATCGCGGGAGATCTCGCGGTCGGCGAAGCACCGCGTGGCGAGTTGGGCTGGAGCGTGGCCATCGCCGCGGAAGCGAACGACGAGTCGTCGGAGCAACTCATCGCGTGCAACCAAGCGATCAGCACTTCAGGCGCGTCACAACAGTTCGTGGAAGTGGATGGAGTTCGTTACGCGCACATTGTCGATCCACGCACGGGCCTCGGCGCGACGGCGATCGCGCAGGTCACAGTGGTTGGGCCACTCGACTGCGCCGTCGACGCGCTGGCCACGGCACTGACGCTCTGCAACAGTGATGCAGAGGCGGCCGCGATCCTTCGCGCGTCGTTCCCCGGGTTTCGCGCCCGAATCGAACGCAATGAAAAAGCGCACTGGCTGCCGTAGAGGCAGCCAGTGCGGATGGATCATTGTGCTGAACAGCAAGTGCGTTACGCGCGCGGCTTTCCTGGAATCGCCACGGGGGCCTGCGGACGCGAAGTGAACTCGAGCGTCTCAGGCATCAGCACTTCCTCGTCGTTGAGCGCTTGCTCCCACGAGACATCCTTCCCGCTGTAGGCAGCCATGCGTCCCATGATGGCGCAGAGTGTGCTGTGCGCGACTTGCTGGGCCTCGTTGAGTTCGGTGCCGCGCACGATCGCGTTCTGGAGATCGACATGTTCCTGCGTGTACGGGTCGACTTGCTTGCCCGCGAATTTCCACGGCTTCGCGCCCGTGAGTTGTGCGCCACCTGAGTGGAAGCGCGCAGCGCCGTCACAACCGATGAACATCTCTTCGACCTTCCCGTCGGTGCCATCTTGCTGACGGCACATCGAGAAGACGAAGCGATCGCCCGAGTACTGGAACTCCAAGCCAAAGTGATCGAAGATGTGGCCGTACAGCGCTTGGTCGGTGCGAACCTGACGACCACCCACGCCGCGCACGAGCTCGGGATGACCACCCATCACCCACTGCATGACATCAAGTTGGTGGACATGCTGCTCGACGATGTGATCGCCTGAAAGCCACGCGTGGTAGAGCCAGTTGCGCACTTGGTTCTCGACATCGGACTTGCTCGCCGCGTGCGGCACATTCCAAAGACTGCCCATGTTCCAGTAGACGCGTCCCGCGACGACCTTGCCGATGTCACCCTGCGCGACGCGGCCGATCCCTTCGAGGTAGCACGCCTCATGACGACGCTGCGTGCCCGCGACGACCTTGAGGTTCTTCGAGCGGCTCACCGCGGCGGCTTCGAGAAAGCGGCGCACGCCTGGACCATCGACGGCCACGGGCTTCTCGCAGAAGACATGCTTGCCCTTCTCAGTGGCTTCCTTGAAGTGAATCGATCGGAAGCCTGGTGGCGTCGCGAGAATCACGATGTCGCAATCGGTGGCGCACGCCTTCTTGTAGGCGTCAAAGCCTGTGAAGAGACGCGAGGCGTCGAGCGCCTTCTTGCCCTGCTCGACGAGCGCGTTGTTGGCGTTGGCGACGCGCTCAGGAAAGAGATCCGCCAGCGCAATCACATCGATGGTGCAGCCCGAACTCTTGCCTGCGTTGATGGCGTTAACCATCGCGCCAGTGCCGCGTCCGCCGCAACCAATGACGGCAATCTTGAGGACAGGCGCCTCGGCAAAATGCGCGAATGCGCTTGGAGCGCCAAGCAGAACGGGGGAAGCCGCAGCGGCGGCAACGAAGGTGCGTCGGTTGAAGTCCATTGGTCTCTCGGAGTCGTTCGTGGCTGCACTTTGGATCGTGTGCAGCGGTCGGGCAGGTTCGTACTTCGCAGACTCAGGTGGTCATCACTTGCCAGGGCAGATCACGCGGAAACCCACGAATCCGCCGCTGGAGTACCACCACTTGCTCTTGGGGAATTGCGGATCAATCTCGTTCCACTCGACAGGCTTGCAGGGTGAGAGCTTGCCGCAGGCGAGATCGCTCATCGCATCGAGGTAGCAACCACCCGCAACGGCGCCGAGCTTCGAGCCATCGTCGACCCACTCACAAGCGTTGCCGTAGAGGTCGAAGAGTCCAAGCTTGTCAGCCTTGCGCGAGGCGAGCTTGTGGGTCTTCTCATCGGCGTTCTCTTTGGTCCACGCGTAGGCGGCGCAGTCCTTGACATCGATGCCTGATTGTTCGCAGAGCGCTTTCGATTCCTCGGCGTTGGGAAGTCGATAGGTCCGCCCAGTCTTGGCGCTCAGCCACTCGCAGAACTGCTTCACCGAAAGAAACGACGGCGAGATCGCGGGAAATCCCACATGACCAAACTCGCGATCCATGCCGATGTAGGGCTTGGTCGGTTTGGTGACGGCGTCCGATGCTGCGGTGCTCTTGCCATCGGTCTTGTCGCTGCCGTAGACGAACACATCAAAGAGCTCCCACGGGATCTCCGTGGTCGAGACATAGAGCGTCTCACCCTTGGCGTTCTTGAACGGCACGAGATCGAGTACGAAGGTGCTGCCCGCAACCTCTTGCTTGAACGCCTCAGGCTTGGGATCGTCGGCTGACGGCGCGGCGCCAAACAGCGTGGTCAGCGAGACCAAAGAAAAGGCGGCGAGCTTGCGCGCGCCGCCTTTGGTGGATGGGTATCGAGTGAGGATTCCGTCGAGGTGCTTGTGCATCGCAGCGGAGATTCTGACGCTCACCGCGAGCAAAAGCAACCGTCGGTCTCGTGTCTCAGGTCCAAGCGTTCACGAGGATCGCCAAGTCTGCTGCATTCACGGTGCCACTGTTGTCGAGGTCAGCGGCCCCGCCTGCCGCGCCCCAGTTACCCAGGAGCAACCCGAGGTCAACCGCGTTGACCACGCCATCGCCGTTGATGTCGCCGACCACCGTGTTTGGAGTGCAGTCGATGTTGGTGACCCTGAAGTCGTCGATCGCTGCTTCAACGAGCGAGCCTGTAGCGAGGTCGCGTGCCACAAAGCGCACGCGCATGTTGGCCGTCGGCGTCACAAAGTCGCGCACGCGCCAGGAGTGCTTGACCCAGGCCGAGGTGCTCAGCGCAACATCAGCAAGGAGCGTCCATGTGGTGCCGCCGTTGGCAGAGATCTCGATGGGCATCGAATCGGCGTTGGGAGCGCCGCCGAGGTTGTTCGAATACCAGTACCAGTACTCGATGACGGGCTCGTCAAGACCCGTGAGATTGAGCACAGGCGAGAGGAGCGTGGTGAAACCAGTATCGACATCGGCGGTGCCGTCGGCCGCGCCGACTGCAGCGTTGGCCGTGACCCAGCATTGGGTTCCGACCGCCGAGTTGTCGTTCTCAGGCTGCGCGATCGTGCCGACGGGGTCGGCGCGAACCCAGATGCCCGAGACTGCAGTGTCGCCAGCGACGCCGCCAGTCCAACCGTCCGCCGTTTCAAAGTTGCTCGAGACAGCCACGGTCTCCCCAATCGCGGAAAGCGCCGTGTGCGAGTTGGTGTCAGTGCTGACCTCACCCGTGATATCGGTGATCTCAAACTTGTACGAGGCGATCTGCGTGCAAGGCACAGCAGGGAATGTGCCCCGATAGGTCGTGCCGCTGAGAAGCGTCATCGGAGTCACAACACCTGCGGCAGTACCGACGGCGGTGATCATCTTGGCTGTCGCTGGATTGAGCGTGTGTCCAGCGCCTGCCGTCACAACAACATCCACAGTCGTGCCGCCCTGCGGATTGATGAGCGCTGGCGGCGCCGCAACGCCGAAGGTCGCCACTGGAGTTCCGAGGGTCCAGACAAAGAGCCCTCGCTCAATGTCGCTGCCAATGATGGTGCCGCTTGGAAAGAAGGGCCAGACATTCCACAGGCCGTTGAAGTTCGCGGCGTCCGAACCTGGATAGGTGTCGAAGAACGCGACTTCGGGCGGACTGGTGCGATTGACCGCGAGATCAAACACGCGGAAGCCCGAGCGGTAGTTGGCCTCGAAGAGCTTGGTGCCCTTGACGAAGAGGTTGTGACCGATGGCGGTGTTGCCGTTGTCGAAGGTTCCCACGAGCGTGGGCACACTGAGATTCGACACATCCATCACGATGGTGGTCGTGGTGAAGACCGTCGCACCCTCATCAAGTTCGTCGTCGATGTAGAAGTACTTGCCCTCTTCATCGATCCAGCCCTGGTGGCAGTAGCGCGCGTTTGGATAGGTGAGAAACGAAAGCTGCGTTGGGTTGGCCTTGTCCGTCACATCGACGATGTAGAGGCCAGTGTTCACATTGCCGTTGTTGGCGCCGCCGCAGCAGAAAGCGATCTGCTTGCCTGCGTAGGGACCACTGGTGAAGGTCTTGATCTGGAGCTCGTGGACATAGATCGGCGTCCAGGTGTTCACATAGGTCGGATTGCCTGGATCGGCGTTGAGGTCGTAGATACGCAGACCGTTGGCGCCGCCACCCGCGCGATAGAGGTAGCCACTGATCTCGTCGAGCGCGAGCGTGTGCGTCGCAGCAGTCGTCGTGGTCGGAGCCGTGACGGTGTTCGTCAGCGTGACCGCGCCCGTGGCGTCAAGCTGAGAAATGTCCATGACCTGCACGCCGCTGCCACCTTCGGAGGCCGCGTAGCAACGCGTGCCGTACACACGAACATCGCGCCACAGGCTGGTCGGCCCAACGATGTGCGCCTTGAGCACTGCTGCACCTGGATTGGTGATCTCGACGAACGCCGTGCCGTCGGAGAGACCGATGATCGCGTACTCGCGGCCAGCTGGAGAGATGTAGCCCCAGCAGGAGTTTGCGTTCGTGGAAGCTGGAGAGAGTTGCGGCAGGCTGAGCCAGCTGCGCAGCGCCACGCCGTTGGAGTCGAACGCACCAGCGACCGATCCTTCGATCGGCTTACCGTCGACTTCGCGCCAACCCGGGCCGCGGTAGTGCTTCTGACGATCGCGGATCTTGCCGTCGTCATCGTGAGCGGAGACGGGCGACACGAAGGTCGAGAGGGCCGCAAGAGAAAGAAGACCGACGAGGCATGACTTGATGGTGACCAGTTTCATCATGGGTGGGGATCCGCTGACGGGGACATCGATGAGGGTTCACGCTCAGACCATCAGGAGCTTGGGGCACTCCGCGATGGGTCTAGTTGTCGAAGCGGCGAGCGCTTCGAACAGGAGAATCTACTGCAGGATGGCGCAGGCTTCCTCGAAATCTGCTGCGCCCATGAAAAGACACGCGGTGTTACCGACCGAGCGTCGAGGCGGACCTACGCACCGATGGCGCGATCGGATCCACCTCCCACACGCCAAGTTTCGATTCATCGGGCGTGAGCGCCTCTAGAAACGCCACGAGATCGGACCTTCCTTCGGCGCCAAGGCCTAGTGGCATCAGGACCAACTCACCATGATGACCCGTGGGACTCGCGCCTTCGAGCGTGTCGTAGAAAGTGGCCACTGCCGAGAGATCGGCCATCCGTCCATCGTGCATATACGGCTTGGTGCGCGCGACACCCCGCAAGGACGGCGTGCGAAACTGCCCAAAAAGCTCGGGAAAGCGACGCAAGCCTCTCACCATCGCGGCTTTGGGTGCGTTGGGCGCATCGCTGAAGCTACCCGCAGCATTGAACGGATTCGTCTGCACGAAGTCCACCGCAGCAAGGCGCGCTGGATCATCAGGGACACGGCCGTTGGCGCCCGCGAGTCCGAGCGCGTGAAACTCCTCATCGGTGAAGTTCGCCCCGCGATGGCATTGGTAGCAACCACCTTGAGAGACAAAGATGGCGAGCCCTCTTCGCGCAGCAGGTGTGAGCGCATCGATCTTCGCCGTCGTGGTGACTGGCTGCTTCGACCGCAATTCCTCCACGAACCGATCAATCGGCGCGCGACCTGAAATCAGCTTGCGTTGATAGGCACCAAACGCCTTGAGAAGGTCCGCGGTGGTGCGATCGATGAGCGATTGCAAGGCTGCGTCCCGTGGCGTCGGCGAGTGCAGCGGATCGTTGGCGCTTGCGCACAGTGCCGCAGGGAACGGACCAAAGACCAATTCGTAGAGCTTGCGCAATTCGACATCGTCCCGCACGACGCGGACGAGTGTTGTGCGGTCGCCACCCATCTCCGCGGGGTTCTCGATCGGTGCGAGCGCCTGCGACCAGAGCGAGTCAAACTTCCCATCCCAACCAGTCCAGCGTCGACGCGCTGCATCGAGAACCGTCGGCGTGTTGCGCCGCGTGGTTCCGATTCCTTGCGCGAGTTTCTTGCCGTCGGTGAAGGTGCGCGCGGGTTCGTGGCAAGTTGCACAGGAGATTTCCTTGGGCGACAGGCGCGTGTCAAAGAAGAGGCGATGCCCGAGCCGCGCCGCGTTCTCATCGTCGGCGACGCGATTGGTGGGGTCGGGCGCGAGTGGCGGAAGCGGCGACATCCGCGCGATGCGTCCGAGCTCCTCATCGCTCAGCGCCGCGAGTTCTGGCGGAAGGCGATCGCGCGCGAGTGCAGGAAGGTCCTGCACCAGGATCGAGTTCACGAGGATTGCCACAAGCAGCGCGCTACCGAACATCGACGAACCATTGGGTGCGTTCAAGCACGCCGTCTTCTTCGATGTCGAGTGAGAGCACCCACCGTCCTGGCATGTGGAAGAGCAGTCCGTTCGCGAGCACGCGGGCCTCAGTAGCACTCGATTCAGAAACACGCTGCGTCGTCGGGATCATGTTCATGCCGTGACCGTGCTGCGGCATCTCACCGTCGACGATGAATCGCGCATCGCTCGCCAACGCCGCTCCATCAGCGCGACGAACTCCGAATCGAATCGCAAACGGTTCCGCATCGGGAATCTCGCCAAGCGCGGGTTCAAAGCGCGCGAGGTAGGTTCCATCGGCCGACTTCGCTTCGATCGCCTTCGCGGAGAGAGCCCACGATTCCGCCGCCGCCGTGGAATCCGATGATGTTGGTTTCGGTGCGATTTCATCACAGGAGAACGCGCACGCAAGAAACGCGACGATGCACAGGCGCGCGATCATGAAGCACCTCCCCGAGTCCCACGCGATTCGGGCGTGCTCGCGGGCGCAGCGCCGGGGGAGCCTCGCCGCTTGCGGTCGTAGTAGCGGCCCATGCTGCCCGTGAGATTCCACTGACCATCGACACCGAATCGTTGGAAGCGATGATTGCCGCGATCCACCACAATGAATCCGAGGTCGGATGCTGCGATCGCCTCTGGATCGAAGAACTGCTCATCGAGAATCCCCCGCTCACCGAGCAACCGCGCGCGGCCGTTCCTGTCGAGAAAGACACACGCATCACGCGCTGCGTCGCTCACGACCATCGCATCGCCGCCCAGGAAATGAACGCCCGTCGGACGCGCGAGCGTGAAGTCGCCAAGTGCGGTCTGCGTTGTCCATCCACCATCCGCGCCGCGCAAGAAGAGTGCGCGCGCAACAGGATCGACGACTGCCATGCGACCGTCGGCGGCGATGGCGAGCTCTTCAGGCGCGCGCGCAGCATCTGGCAAGGGCTCCGCGAGAGCACTGCGCAAGCGCGGTCCCGTGAAGATGAGCGCGGCATTGGCCGCGTCAAGCAGCACCACTCGGGACGAATGCCGTGGATCGAAGGCGATATCGACGATCTTCGGCACGCGACGCAGGACGCCCTTCGCCACGGCGTCCCACTGACGCGAGCACGCGCCGAGGTCCATCGATCGTGCGAGTTGCGGGATGAACATGTCGACGACGGGCTGCTTCCTGCGATCCCACACGGTGTCAAAGACATCGATCCGCGCGCGCAGAGCGTCTGCCACCCAGACTCGCGCCGACAAGGGCTCGACGGCGATCGCAGAGACCTCGCCAAAGCGCTGCGGCAGCGCGCCCGACCCACCGATGATCGCCATGTGAATCGGCGGAGTCGTGCGCGCGTCGAGGAGCGCCACGCCCTGCGTCTCACGATCGAGGAGCGCGAGCAAATCACCCGCGCAACCAACCTCGGAACCAAAGTGACTGGTGATGAACTCCGACATCCCTGCGGTTGGGTCAACCTCATTGGGTGGTTCACGCAGCGCGAAGAGTTGGACGCGATCTTCGAACGCCTCGGCGACGGCGATGAGCGTGCCGTCGGCATTGATCGCCATGCTGCGCGGATAGTGGATGCGACCCTCGCCCTGCCGCGGAATCAGCGCATGCATGCCGAAAAACCCCACGAAACGCCCCTCGAGATCGAGGATCTGAATGCGGTGGTTGAGTTCGTCGGCCACGAACAGGCAGCCCGTGGTTCCGCGTTTCAGGAACGCGACATCGCTCGGTGCCCGCAGTTGCCCAGGATTTGCGCCGCGCTCGCAGAGAGCGCGACCGACCTGCAGAAGCGTGCCATCGGGTTGCGACGCATACAACCAGAGACAGTCGCGCAGGCGATCAGTCACATAGAGCGAACCATCGGTCGACACCGCGAGCCCGCTGGGATCACCAACTTGACTCTCGCCAAGGCGCGCGCGTTCGGTGCCGTCACGCGCTAGAAGCACGATGGCCGAAAGCCGTCGATCGCTCACAGCCAGCACGCCATCGTTGAGCCAGCACACGCCGCTGGGACTTTGCAGGATCCCCGCGCCGACTGTCTGCTGGGATCCATCACGCATCAGCAAGCGCACGACTCCCGATGCATCGGCCACGGCGATCGTTCCGTCGTTGGCGACCGCGATGTCCGCAGCAAAGTCCACTGTGAGGTCGACCGCGCTGCGTTCGGGTTCGACGGCGGGCGGGCGGACTTCAGCGCCCTCTACTGCATCGCTTGCCGACGGCCACAGCGTGGGGTCGAGATCACCAACTGCTGCGCGCATCACCTGAGACTGTGCGCCATCGACGACTTGCTCAGGCGCGCAGACCAGAAGCGAAGGTCCGTCAAACGCAACCGCGCATGCACCGTTGAGCGAAGTGATGGTGACGAGGTATTCCGCTCCCTGCGGACAGGTCGGTGGCTCGTGCGCTAATGCCAGCGCACCTGCAACGAGAAGCAGTCCAAAGCCGTGCATGCCTCGAGTGTATCGAACGACTCAGGCAAACTGATACCTTGATTGGATGAGCACAACGCCCGAGTTCGAACAGGTCCCGCAGTCTCCGAGTCTGCTTCCGAGGGCTCTCGCCCTGTTCGGTTCCATCGCGCTCGTACTCGGCCTCCTGTTCGCTCCGCACACTCTCGGCGCCACCATAAACAGCGCCGCCAATGCTGCACCCGCTTTGATTCCAGCCAATTGGATTCTCGGCGTGCTGCCATTTGCGGGACTTCTCCTCTGTATCGCGGTTCTGCCGCTGATTCCCGCCACGGCGCATTGGTGGCACTCGAATCTCCATCGGTACATCGTCTCGTTGGCTGCAGCGGCGCTCGCGCTGACCTACCTCGGACTTGCCCAAGGTGGAAACGCCATCGGCGACGCGCTGCACCACGCTATCCCAAGCGAGTTCGTGCCGTTCATCTGCCTCTTGTTCACGCTCTATGTGATCGCGGGTGGCTTGCGCATCGAGACGCCCTTTGACGGGCGTCCGCGAGAGAACCTCAGCATCCTGACCCTTGGTGCGCTTCTGGCAAGCGTGATCGGAACCACGGGCGCCGCGATGCTCTTGATTCGGCCGTTGCTTGAGTCGATTCGTGGGCGCCGCTCCCGCGCACATTCGGTGGTGTTCTTCATCTTCATTGTCTGCAACTGTGGAGGCTGCCTGCTTCCGATTGGCGATCCGCCTCTCTTCATGGGCTACCTGCGTGGCGTGCCTTTCGGTTGGACGCTCACACTCTGGAAGGAGTGGCTGATCGTCAACGGGCTCTTGCTCTTTGCCTACGCGTTGGTCGATTCGTTCCTGTTTCGCCGTGAAACGCGGGAGATCCAGCGCGCCGACGCGCACCGACGATTTCATCTCGAAGGCGGAGTGAACATCCCGCTGCTCGCGTTGGCGATCGCGGCTGTGGCGCTCGTGGTCCCTGGAAAAGTGATCGTGGGAACCTCGTTCGTAGCGCCCGAGTTTCTCCGCGAGGGGATTCTGCTTGCGCTCTGCGGGGTGAGTTGGATGCTGACGCCAACGCCCGTTCGGCAAGCCAACCGATTTGAGTTTGGCGCGATCATCGAAGTGGCGGCGATCTTCCTCGGGATCTTCATCTCGATGCAGCTCCCGCTGGCAGTGTTGTCCGCCAAAGGCGCGCAGCTCGGTCTCACTTCGCCCTACGCGTTCTATTGGATCACGGGTGCGCTCTCGAGTTTCCTCGACAACGCGCCGACCTATGTGGTCTTCTTTGAAGTGGCCAAGACGCTGCCACTCATCCCTGGCGAGGAAACGATTGCCGTGACCAACGGCGTCATCCGCACCGATCTGCTCACGGCGATTTCACTCGGCGCCGTGTTCATGGGCGCGAACACCTACATCGGCAACGGCCCGAACTTCATGGTGAAAGCGATCGCGGAGAGCGAGGGTGTCCCGATGCCGAGTTTCTTCGGCTACATGGCGTGGTCGGTCGGCATCCTCGTGCCGCTCTTGGCCGTGGCGGAGTTGGTGTTTCCCTAAGGGCGTGCGTCAGCGCTTACCCTTCATCGAGGCGTAGATCACGCTCTGCACGACCACGCTCTCACCGAGAAGTCTTCCGACACGCTCGCTGGCTTGGTCAAGCGTCTTGAACTTCCCAGCATCGAGTTCGCTCTCAAACATCAAGAGCGAGTTCTCCACGCCGAGCAGAACACTCGCAAGCACCGCCCACTCGTGACGCGTCTGCGGCCAGTACTCGTTGGATTGCACGAGTTCAAACGGCGCGGTCACGCGCCAGCCGTCACCTGTCTCGATCAGCGCGATGAATCCGCCCGCAACAGGCGCCTCGTTGTAGAGAAGCGCCGCGGTGCCATCACCAAGATCAACAGCCTTGAGCTTTGCACGCGACTCGTCGAGAAACGCAAAGGGCTCGGTGACGGCGCGCTCGACGATGGGCCCGAAACCAAATCGATCTGCCAGGCGCTGCGCCTGCGTCATCGGACTGGCGTGACTCTTGGCGAGGTCCTTGGCAAAGCGCGCCTTCAACTTCGAACTCACGCGGCCGAGCTGGCCGAGCATCGTCGACAATTTGCCTTTGACATCACCGATGGCGCTGGCCTCGGTGACTCCATCGTCAAAGGTGATGTCGCGCGCAGCGATCTCGATGAACTGCGGCAAGTCCTCGGGACGACCGTCTTTGACAGCCTTCTGAACCGCATCGAGTAACGCGTCAGGGGTTGAGGTGTCGTAGATCGGGTCCGCACAGCCAGGAACTGCGACTCCGACCAACAACGCCGTGACCATCGCGAGGAATCTCGCGATCTGCGTCGTAGGGAATCGTGCCAACAGCTGCATGGACGCAGTGTACGACCGCGCATGAGCGCGTAGCATCGCCGACGATCCACGAAACACGCGCCATGACTGCTTCTACACAGACGACTCTTGAACTCAACGGACAGCCGATCTCGGTGCCGAGCGGCACCTCCATCGCTGAGCTCGTGGCTCAGACGCTGCCCAACGCCCGCGCCTACGCCGTTGAGGTCAATCGTGCGGTTCTTTCCCGCCGCGATCACGCCACGCGGATCATTGCTTCGGGTGATCGCGTTGAAATCGTGACCCTCGTCGGTGGCGGATAGTCGTTTCACTGGCCCGACTTGCTTGCTCCCATGTCTACGCAACCATCCACCCGCCCCGCTCCCGCCCCGCACGCCGCGGGAATCGCGCCCAACGCCTTTGCGATTCCGCCGCTCAAGATCGGTGGTTTCACGCTCACGAGCCGCCTGGTTACGGGTACTGGGAAGTACCGCGACTACGCGACCATGCAGCAGTCACTCGAAGTCAGCGGGTGCGATGTGGTGACCGTCGCGGTGCGCCGCGAACGACTCGTGGATGCCGAAGGGCGCTCGCTGTTGGACTACCTCGACCTCGCGCGCTACACGATCCTTCCCAACACAGCAGGTTGCTTCAACGCCGACGATGCCGTGCGCGTGGCGCGTCTTGGCCGCGAGATCCTCGACTCAGTGGACAACGCGGGAAAAAACTGGGTCAAACTCGAAGTCCTCGGCGACCGCACCACGCTCTTGCCTGATCCCGTCGGCACGCTTGAAGCCTGTCGCGAGTTGGTGAAGGACGGATTCACCGTGCTCTGCTACTCGAGTGATGATCCGATCATGGCCGTGCGTCTGCGCGATGCGGGCGCGGCGAGCGTCATGCCTGCGGGCAGTCCGATTGGTTCTGGTCGCGGCATCAGTAATCCAGCGAACATCCTGTTGATTCTCGAGCTCCTCAAGAGTGCGTCCGCAGGCGGCGAACCGTCGTACCCAGTCATCGTCGACGCAGGAGTCGGCACGCCGAGCGACATCACACTCGCGATGGAACTCGGCGCCGATGGCGTGCTCCTCAACACAGGCATCGCCCACGCGCAGGATCCTGTGCGCATGGCCCACGCGATGCGTCTCGCACTCGAGAGTGGCTACCACGGACTGCGCAGTGGACGCATTGGGCGAAAGCTTCACGCCAGCGCTTCGAGTCCATGGACGGGTTCCATCGCCTCGACGGTGATTCCTGGCGAGTGACGCGATCTGAGGTTAGTGCGCGACGCGATGACCGAGGTATTGCGAGAGTTCGGCAACGGTCGCGTCCACAGTCTTCTGATCGCGCGCTTCGAGATTGAGCCGCAGGAGTGGCTCGGTGTTCGAGAGTCGGATGTTGCCCCACCACGAACCTGCGTCGATGGAAAGACCATCGAGTTCATGGGTCTTGGCCTTCGGGTATGCGGCTTTCAACGCCGCGAGCGCACCGAGCTTGTCCTCGTTCTCAAAGTTGATCTCGCCCGATTGCGCGTAGCGCACGCAGGGCTTGATGAGCGCCGAGAGCGGTTGCTTCGTGGTCGCGAGCGCACTGACGACAGCAGCAAGCGTGCGCGCCGCAGAGTCGGTGTTCCACATGTCGGCAAAGTAGAAGTGCCCGCTGAGTTCGCCGCCAATCACACCGCGGGCCTCCGCGAGTTTCGCTTTCATGAAGACATGCCCGACGCGACTCTCGATGGGAACACCGCCATGCTCACGAATGAGTTCGACCACGCTGCGTGAACTGCGCAGGTCATACACCACGGCCTTTCCTGGTGCCTTCAACAGCGCATCCTGCGTGAGCCATCCAAGCAAGAGATCACAGCCAATCGGCGCGCCGCGCTCATCAAGCACGATGCAGCGATCGGCGTCGCCATCAAAGCAGAAGCCTGCATCAAACTTTCCCGTGGCCATGAGCGCTTGCAGGTCGCGGAGATTCGACTCCACCAACGGATTCGGCTCATGGACGAACTCGCCCGACGAGTTGTCGAAGTAGAGCTTCTCGATCACGAGCCCCTTCACGCCTTCGAACACGCGGGGAATCATCGTGCCCGCCATGCCGTTGGAAGCGTCGATGGCGATGCGCAAGACGCGCGTGCCCGCAATCAACGCTGGATCGAGGAAGGAAAGCAAGTGTGCGCGGTAGTCGCTCCAGAGGTCGCGCGCTTCTTCACCACCGCCTTGCGGAGTGATGCGCGTGGCTTCCACAAGCGAAGCGAGTCGCTGGATCTCGCCGAGTCCTGTCGCCTGACCAACGGGCCTCGCCTCGCGGCGCGAAATCTTGAAGCCGTTGTATTGCGCTGGATTGTGGCTGGCCGTGACCTGCACCCCACCTGCGCAGCCAAGATGATTGATCGCGAAATAGACCATCGGGGTATCGACGAGGCCGAGATCGATGACCGAGGCCCCCGCGTCGCGCATGCCCTGTTTCAGCTGCGCCGAAAGACTTGGCGAACTCTTGCGCATATCGCGTCCGACGCAAATCGAGCGGGACATCGGGTCGATGAACCCCGCCGCGGCGCCTTCTTGGAGCAACAGTTGTGCGGTGCCGTAGCCGATCTGCCAGGCCAAAGCCTCATTGAGAGGCTTGGGATAGAGGGCGCGGACGTCGTAGGCCTTGAAGACTTTCGAGAGCATGGGGAGGGGTATATCGGACGGGAAGCGACCTCGCCGCGATCCGAGCGCTCCCGCCTGAAAACCCCGAAGCGCCGAGATTCCCCTCTGCAAGCTCGCGCGGCTTTCGTTAGGATCGCCGATCCCCCTGAAGGCGATGGTCGCCTGATGGATCAACCCCGCGCACAGTGGCAGCGCGGAACAGTTTGCGACGCAAAGTTCGGCAGCAGCCGCACTCGCGTCACCCACAAGCGCCCTTTGACGGGTGGGCAAGCCACGCCCGCTGCGTCGGTGTCGCTGGAGAGCAATCATGGCATCTCTCGTTCAAGAACTCATCGAAGCCGGCATTCACTTCGGGCAGCGCCGCAGCAATTGGAACCCGAAGATGGCGCCGTATATCCACGGCGTCCGCAACCAGATCCACATCCTCGATGTGCGTGAGTCGATCAAGGGCATGTTGCTCGCCAAGCGCTTCCTCGAGAAGTGCGTCAGCGACGGCAAGGATGTCTGCTTCATCGGCACCAAGCGCCAAGCGCGCGGACCGATCGAGCAGTACGCCGCCGAAGCAGGCATGCCGTTCGTCACTGAGCGTTGGCTCGGTGGCACGCTGACCAACTTCCGCACGATTCGGGAGCGGCTCCGTCGCCTTGAAGAACTCGATCGCCTCGTCGAGAGCGGCGAGATGAAGAACTACTCCAAGAAGATGGAATCGCAGCTCATGCGTGAGCGCAAGAAGATCCAGCGCAACCTCGGCGGCGTCCGCAACATGACCAAGCTTCCTGGCGCGTTGGTGGTCATCGACACCAACCGCGAGAAGAACGCGCTTCTTGAAGCGAAGTCTCTTGGCATTCCCACCGTGTGCCTCGTCGATACCGACGGCGATCCCGATCTCGTGAACATCCCGATTCCTGGCAACGACGACTCGATGCGCACGATTGACATCGTGGTGCGCGAGCTCTGCGATGCGATCAAGAAGGGTAAGGAAGGCCGTTCGACTTCCGCGGGCGAAAACCCGGCGAATGAAGGCCGTGAGCGTGGCGAAGGTCGCGAACGCGGCGAGGGTCGTGGAGAGCGCGGCGATGGCCGTGGCGAACAACGCCGTCGTTCGAGCCGAAGCTCCTTCCGCGCCGATGGACCCGTTGCTGCAGGCGCTGAAGCAAGCGCCGCTAGCTCAGCCGAAGCTGGCGCAGCGCCGTCGGCCTGAGTCGCACCATCACGAATCCCACACGAGAAACGAGCACCCACAATGAGCACTGTGAGCATCAGCCCCAAGGACGTGATGAAGTTGCGTGATCGCACTGGTCTTGGCATGGGCGAGTGCAAGAGCGCACTGGTCGAAGCCAACGGCGACATCGAAGCAGCTGAGAAGATCATCCGCGAGAAGATGAAGGGCAAGATGGACGCGCGCACCGATCGCGCCGCTGGCGAAGGTTGCATCGCTGTTGCCATCAGCAACGGCAAGGCCGCCATCGTCGAGATCCGATCGGAGACCGACTTCACCTCGCGCAACGAAGAGTTCCGCGCCATGGCCACGACGGTGTCCAAACTTGCGCTCGGACACAACGCTGGCTCGATCACCGCCGACAAGGCGATGGTGGACGCGGTCGATGTCGTGAGACTCAAGTCAGGCGAGAACCTTTCCTTCGCGCGCGGCACGGTTCTGCAAGGCGGCTCGTTCGCCTTCTATGTCCACCACGACGCGAAGCTTGGCGTGCTCCTCCAGTACACCAAGGCCGATGGCGCCGAAGATCTCGCTGCCGATGTCGGCACGGGAATCTGCCAGCACATCGCTGCAGCGGTGCCCACGCCCGCCGCAATCGATTCGGCTGGTTTGGACGCTGCGGTCGTGGCCGCCAAGCGCGCTGAAGCCATCGCCGAAGCGCAAGCCTCAGGCAAGCCCGCCCAAATCGCTGAGAAGATGGCAGAAGGCAAGATGCGCAAGTACTTCGAAGAGGTCACCCTCCTCGGCCAGCCCTATGTCCGCGATGACAAGATGCAAGTCGGCCAGATCATCCCCAAGGGCATCACCTTGGTGAAGTTCGTCCGTCTGCGCCTTGGTCAGGACTGAGTCGCTTTCGAGCTGCACACCCCACGCGGGAGGTCCACCTTGGACCTCCCGCGTGTCTTTTTCGGCAGCGAAGCGGCGCGTCAGGCACGCTCGATTGCGGGCGCATGCAGGAGTTTGCCGAAGAGCAACCCATGCAGGTGAGCGTTCTCATTGTGGGCTATCAGAATCTCCGTCATCTCGAGGCGTGCATCGGTGGTGCCATCGCCTCAATGCGCGGAGTGACGGGTGAGATCCTCTTCATCGATTGCTCGAACGATGGGAGCAGTGCGTTCGTCCGCGAGCGCTTTCCCTCGGTGCGTGTGCTTCCTTCGGCGGGCAATCTTGGATTCGGCCGCGGCAACAATCATCTCGCACGCTCTGCGACGGGCGACTTCCTTCTCCTGCTCAATCCCGACACCGTTCCAAAGTCAGACGAGATCGCGCGACTCGTGCACTTTGCCCAAGCGCATCCGCGCGCGGGCATCTGCGGCGGACGGTGCGTCTTGACAAGCGGTGCGCACGATCTTGGCTCACACCAACCGATGCTCGATGTTTGGGGGATGATTCTCGTCGCACTCGGACTCGGTCGGTTTCGTCGCGGCGCCCTCCCACTTGCTGCGCAATCGCCGCAGCGCGTCGAGGTCATCTCGGGCGCGTTTCTCTTGGTAGAGCGCGCGCTCTGGGAACAGCTCGGCGGCTTTGATGAGCTCTTCTTCATGTACACCGAAGAGGTCGACCTCTGTCGCCGCGTTTCGGATGCTGGACGAGAGATCTGGTCCGATCCGTCGATCGTGATGATCCACGACGCAGGCAGCGGAGATCCCGACAATCCACGCAAGCGGCTGCAACTGCTGCGCGGCAATGCCACCTTCTTTCACAAGCACTACGGGCCCGTCGCCGCGACGATTGGTTGCGCAGCGATCTATGTCAACGAGGCGATTCGTCTCTGCTATGCGCGCACCTTCTTGCGTCTCCTGCGGCCTGCGCGCGCCAACACACTTGGCGAACGCTGCCTGCACGCCTTGCGTCACCGTCACGAGTGGTGGAATGGTTGGCCAGTCGGGATGCGCTTCGAGAGCAACTAACGGCTCGTCGGGGCGAGATCTGCGACAAAGAACCGATGCCACTGCAATTCGCGCACGCGAAATGTCTGGATCGAGGCGAAGCCGACGGCGCGCAGTGCCCGCACAATCGTCCGCGCGCTGATGCCGTCGACGCCGATCTCCCAGTAGTGCCCCATGGTTTCAAGCCGCTCTGCTCGCCACGCCGCATTGGGCGCACGCGTCGGAATCACGCACGAGAACCGCTTCAAGCCAATGCGTGGGAGCACGAGTGCGCACTCGAAGCCGCGCGTTGTATCGGGAAGTGAGAGCACGAGCCGCGTGCGCGTCACTCGATGCAACTCACGGACCGCAGGAACAAACTGGTCAAAGGGAAGATGCTCGAGCACTTGGCAGCAGCTGCTGACTTCGAAGCTCTGCGCCTCGCGCGGAATCGCCCGCACATCGCCGAGGATGTCAGGACTGAGTGCTGCTTGCACATCGAGTGTGGTGACTGTGACACCCAGACGGCGCATCGCCAGCGCGCAGATTCCTGTGCCAACTCCAACTTCGAGCACGCTCATCGGGCTCACCGAGAGGACAGCATCCAGCTGCGCGGCGAACGAATACGCCCGCCCATGGCTCATATAGGTCGGGTCGTAATGCTCGACCCCAGGAACATGTTCGTCGATTTGGTTCACGCAAGTCTCGATACAGCGCATCGCTCACCGCGTCGCGTAGTTGTGAGTGATCCAGTCACGGTAGCTGCCGTCCATCACGGCGCGCCACCAACGCTCGTTGGCGAGATACCAGGCAATGGTCCGCGTCAAACCCGCATCGAAGGTGATCTGCGGGGTGTAGCCGAGTTCGCGTTGCGCCTTGCGAGGATCGATGGCATAGCGCCGATCGTGCCCAGGACGGTCCTTCACATAGGTCACGAGCGACCAGCACGGACGCCCCTCAGCGGCGGGCGAGTCAGGAAAGCGCCGCGCCAACGAGCGATCCGCTGCAAAGGCTGCATCGATAGAGGCCGTGATGCGCTCGACGATCTCAAGGTTGGGACGCTCATTCTCGCCGCCGATGTTGTAGACCTCGCCGACACGGCCAGTGTCCAGCGCAAGCGAGATGCCGCGGCAGTGGTCGTCGACATGAAGCCAGTCGCGCACATGCTTGCCGTCGCCGTAGATCGGAAGCGGCTTGCCATGCAGGCAGTTCAGCAGCATGAGCGGAATGAGCTTCTCAGGAAACTGAAATGGCCCGTAGTTGTTCGAGCAGTTGGTGGTCGTGACTTCAAGATGGAAAGTGTGGTGGTAGGCGCGAACGAGATGGTCGCTCGCAGCCTTACTGGCCGAGTAGGGCGAGTTCGGCTGGTACTGGTGCTCCTCGGTAAAGGGAGCGTCACTCATACCAAGCGAGCCATAGACCTCATCGGTCGAGACATGATGAAAGCGATGCGGCCGCCCTGAACCCGCGAGCCACACGGTGCGCGCGGCCTTGAGCAGGGAGTGCGTGCCTTGCACATTGGTTTCGATGAACGCGTCAGGGCCAGTGATCGAGCGGTCGACATGGCTCTCGGCTGCAAAGTGCACGATGGTGCTCAGGTCATGCTCCCGCAGCAGTCGTTCCACGAGTGGCGTGTCGCGAATGTCACCATGCACAAATTCGCAGCGGCTTGGATCGATGTCGGCGAGATTGGCGCGGTTGCCCGCGTAGGTCAGCGCATCGAGCACCACGATGCGGCACGACTCGTCGCCGCTCAAGCGCTGCCTGATGAAGTTGGCGCCGATGAACCCTGCGCCGCCTGTCACCAGCATGTTGGAGGTCGTCTTGCACGAGAGCGTCATCATGTTCCCTTGGTCGTCGTTCTCTCGGTCACGGCTTGAACGCTTGCCACGAATTCCGAAAGCGTCTCGCGCAAACCCTCGCGCCAGTGCGGACTAGGGGCGCCGAGCAGCTCCCAAGTCGCCTCTTTCGAGAGGATCGACATCGCGGGCCGACGCGCGGGCGTCGGATAGTCCACAGTGCGAATCGGGACCACCGCCGCGCGACCACCGTGGAGCCCGAGGGCTGCTGATTCCTCGCGAATCGCCACCGCAAAGTCGTACCAGCTCGCGACACCCGCGTCCGTCCAATGATGGATGCCTGCGGCGCCCTTGGCTTCAAGATCCCAAATCGCGCGGGCGAACCCTGCGGCGGTTGTCGGCGAGCCGATCTGATCGGCGACGACGCGAATATCAGTTCCAGCGTCATCGCGCTCTTGCATGAGTCGCACCATGGTGCGCATGAAGTTCTTCCCACTCGCGCTGTACAGCCACGCGGTGCGCACGACCAGCGCCTGGGCTGAACGCAACGCAGCGGCTTCTCCGTCGCGCTTACTCGCGCCATACACCGAGAGTGGATTGGTCGCGTCTCCCGCGAGGTACGGTCGAGAGGAACAACCATCAAACACATAGTCGGTGGAGATGTGCACCAAGCGCGCGCCGTGTCCATCACAGGCTTCGCGCAACAGGTCCACGGCGTGGTGGTTCACGCGGTGCGCCTCATCGGCGTGAGTTTCTGCAAGATCGACTGCGGTGTAGGCGGCGGCGTTGATGAGCACATGCGGTCGATACTGCGCCAGAGCAGCGTCAATCTGCGCCGTGCGGGTGATGTCGAGCTGCTCCAACGAGAGCGCCACGACCTCGAGATTGTCAGGAGCCCATCGACCGAGCTCATCGGCGAGCTGTCCCCCCGCACCCGTGATCAACGCGCGCTTCATGCGAACGCCTCGGCCTCGGCAAAGGTCCGCGCTCCGTGACGATCCTTCTCACTCAAGACCACGGATTCGATTCCACCGATCAGTTCAAACGGCCAGACCACACCAACAGCGGGATCATCAAAGGCCACGGTGCGCTCATGGTGTGGCGCATAGAGCTCAGTGCACTTGTAGACGAAGTCGGTGTCGTCCTCGAGTGCGAGAAATCCGTGGGCAAACCCAGGGGGAATCCACAGGGCGCGGTGGTTGCTGCCGCTGAGAATGCGACCGCTCCATCGCCCGTAGGTCGCGCTGCTCTTGCGCATGTCGACCGCGACATCGAAGACCGACCCACGAACGACTCGGACCAACTTGCCCTGCGCGTTCTGCACTTGGTAGTGCAAGCCCCGCAGAATCCCGCGACGCGAGCGGCTCCAGTTGTCCTGCACGAAGCGCGCGTCGATCCCCGCGGCCTGAAAGGCGTGCTCGTTCCAGGTCTCAAGGAAAAAGCCTCGCGCGTCACCAAAAACCTTGGGCACGATCTCCAACACATCGGGGATTTCAGTGGGCACGATCTGCATAGTGGTCTGTCCGTCACGCGCGGTCGTTGAGCAGTCCAAGGAGATACTGACCGTACTGGCTCTTGCCGATCTCGTGGCCAAGACGCTCGAGTTGGGCATCGTCGATCCAGCCGTTGCGCCAGCAAATCTCCTCGGGGCAGCAGATGCGAAGCCCCTGCCGCGCCTCAAGCGTCTGCACAAACTGCGCGGCCTGCAACATGGTGTCGAAGGTTCCCGTGTCGAGCCAGGCGCTTCCGCGGCCGAGGAGCTCCACATCGAGCGTGCCTCGCTCAAGGTAGGCCTGGTTCACACTGGTGATCTCGAGTTCCCCGCGCGCGGATGGCTTCACCGCGCGGGCGATGTCCACCACATCGCTGTCGTAGAAGTAGAGGCCGGTCACGGCGTACTTCGACTTCGGGGCAATCGGCTTCTCTTCAATGCTCTTGGCGCGCTGGTTGCGATCAAACTCCACGACGCCGTAGGCCTCGGGATTTGAAACGTGGTACGCGAAGACCGTCGCGCCCTTTTCCTGGGCGCTGGCGATGCGAAGCCGCCTCTGAAAATCCGTCGCGTAGAAGATGTTGTCACCAAGCACCAGCGCGCTGCGGCGTCCACCGAGGAAGTCTGCACCAATGTGAAACGCCTGCGCGAGACCCTCGGGCTTTGGCTGCACTGCGAAACGCAAGTCAATTCCCCACGCGCTGCCGTTGCCGAGGAGCGCGTGGAACATCGGCGCATCGTGCGGAGTGGTGATGATGAGGACTTCACGAATGCCCGCGAGCAGCAGCGTGCTCAGTGGGTAGTAGATCATCGGCTTGTCGTAGACAGGAAGGAGCTGCTTGCTCACACCCTTGGTGATCGGGTGCAGGCGCGTTCCGCTTCCACCAGCGAGAATGATGCCGCGGCGTTGGTTCATCGGTCGTTCCTCGAGGTCGAGGCCTCTGCCTTGCGTCGCACATTCAACAGCGCCGTCTCGATGCGGGCCATCCGCTCGGCAAGAGTGCGTGATGGCGCAAAGGACGCCTGCACGCGCGCGTCCGCCCGGCTGAGCGCGCGCCGCGCTTCTTCAGGAGATTGTCGCGCCAGTTCAATCTCGGCGATTTCGACGGCCGACAGCACGGGATCAGGATTGCGGGTCGCCTCAGCCATCGCCTCGCCAAATTGTCGCGCCGCCACGAGTGCGCGGACCAACGTATCGGTGAGATCGATCGAGTCGGGCATCGCCGCACAGGCAAGGGACGCAAGAGCCACGGCTCTCTCGCCGTCGCGTCCTGCACGCAACATCGTGTCCGCGGCGTTGTTCAACGCAACGATCGCGACGGGCGTGCGTCGAAGTGCCAAGCCGATGTCCGCTTCGTTGCGCGCGCGGCGAGCCAACGACACAAGATCGAGGTTCGCGCCGCGTGCCCATGGTTGCAGGACGGGTTGATAGAGCGTCTCGTACAGTGCGAGCGCCGTCGAGTGCTCTCCACGCGCCGACGCGAGGTCCGCGCGCAGAATCGCCACAGGGACCAAGGCTGAGTGAAACGCTGCGAGGGCAGTCTCGGCTTTGACGCAGGCCTCGCTGCTTCCAGCGCGACACAATGAGGTCCACGCCGCGATGCACGCTGCGGAAGAAATCGCATCATCCTCCGTCGAAGCACTCACCAGACTCGCGATCGAATCCATCGCCGCCATCGCTCCGTCCACGGGGAGTGTCTGCGCAACCTCAATCCACACACCGACGAGTTCCCCGCGACGAGCCACGGGCGCCGTCTCAAGCCACGGGCGAAGCTCACTCCAACGCCCTCCTTGCACCGCGCAGACAATGAGCGTGCGGGCAGCATCGGTGTTTCCTTGCTGGGTCAGAATCTCGCGCGCCATCGGCTTGAGAAGTTCGAACCCTCGACCAGGGCGTCGCTGCAGGAGCTCGATGGAGGCGCGAGCCAAGTCGACTTCAAACGCATCGGCCGTTGCCATGCGCTGCCATGCCAGCGCGGAGCTCGCAGCTTCGTCCATGCGACCAGCCGCGATGGCTGTTTCGGTGGCAAGTTTGCCAATCGACTCTTCACCAGGCAACCGCGACAACGCGCGTTGCCCGATGCGAAAGGCGTCGTCCTTGCGCTCGGCCAAGAGATGCAACTGCGCAGCGACTCGCCATGCCAAGGCACTTCCCGAGTATTCCGTCGTCATCGCCTGCGCGCGGGTGAGCGCGGATTCTGTCGGCTCGATGCGACCCTCTGGCGTCGTCACGGAGTCAAGCAGCGCGATCGACGCCGCGAGATCGGGTCGTTGCGTGCTCGCTGCAGCGAGACTTCGCTCGAGCAGCGCACCACCGCTCGGATCTCCCACAAGCAGTGCCGCCGCCACGGTGGTGGCGTCCGGATTGTCAGGTTCGGCGACAAGCGAACGCGTGAGTGCTTCCCGCGCCCGCGTGAGATCACCCGAGCGGATCAACGCGCGAGCCAACAATAGTTCATGCGCACCCGTGGCTTCACGCGCCACGAGTTCCTCAGCCAAACGCAGCGCTGCGACGACCTCACCATGCGCGAGTTCAAGATTGGCGCGCACTTCATCGAGTCGAGGTCCGCGCAGACGCTCTTGCGCAGCGTCAAGCGAAGCCCGCGCCTCTTCAAGGCGCCCATCGCGCGCGCAGAGCAGCGCAGCTTCGCGCTCCACAAGAAGCTCACGGCTATAGGCATCACCCACGGGCGGCTCCGCGCTGGAACGCAACGATGTTCGCATGTCGCTGAGCAATGCTGCGGCTTCGGCGACAGCGCCCATGCGCTGACGAATGCGCGCGAGGGCCACTGCGTCAACGACTTCCTTGCTACGACCAACAAGCCGCTCACGGATCTGTGCCGCCTCAGCGAGGTGACCCTGTCGTGCCTTGAAGTCCGCTACATGACGAGTGGATTGGAGATCGTCGCCAACGACGCGGATGTACGCCTCGAGCGCGTCTTCCGCGCCATCGAAGTCACCAATCTGCTGGAGCGCGTTGACCAGCTGCGGATAGACCGTCGCCGATGCTGGTTCCGCTTGAACCGCCCGCGCAAGAAGCTTGGCTGAGCGTTCATACAACGGCGGCGACTGCCGCTCGAAGAGTGCAGCCAGTGTGGTCAACACACTGGTGGAATCGGGCGAGCGAAGTGCAGCCGCATCAAGAGACGCGATCGACGCGGCCAAGCGAGAGCGGTCTTCCGCATGGAAGGTCATGACCATGGCAGCTTCCGCCACGAGCACGCGCAATGAGTCAGCACCGATGGCTGCCTTCATTTGTTCAAGCGCAGCGCGCACCAGCGCGTCGTCGGCAGCCGACCACGACTCTGGGCGCGACAACACAAAGCTCGCCGTCTCCAAGCCTGCATCGGACTTCAGTTGCCCTTCAAGCCATTGGGCGATGCCATCGGGTTGAAGCAAGGGGTGACGCAGGCGCTCGAGCCTTCGTCGCGCCAGTGCGTCTCCAGCAACATCTCTTGGAGCCAAAGACAACGCGCGATCGATCGTTCGCAAGGCCGCCTCTCGCTGTCCCTGAGCGAGCAATCGCTCGGCGACCAATCCTGCGAGTTCTGCATCAACTTCGCCGGCCTCCAACTGTCCGAGGATGGAGCGCTGAAGCGCAGGATCGAATGCGGACGCGCTCTCAAGCGCACGGGAGAGTCGACCGAGGCCGACGGCGCTCGCTGCGGAAGGCTCGGTTGCGGCCTCACCGGAGACCATGATCGCCGCTTCAAGCAACTCGCGCGCGGTCTCGCGGTCTCCGCGAGCAACAAAGACATCAGCAATCACAGGAGCGAGCGATGCAGGACCGTGAGTGGCATCAGGACCTGAAAGAGCCGTCCAATAGCGACGGAGTGCTTCGGGCGAGTCCGCGCCAAAGACGCCGCCACGAGTGACAGGTCGGTAGTTGGCTTCGAGCACAGCCGCCCACGCTTCGACCGCGAGGAGCGCCACCGACGGATCACCCGAGGGTCCGTAGCGCACAAGAAGTTCCTGAGCAATGCGAAACGCGTCACGCACGCGACCAAGCGACAGACTGGCGCGCACCGCGCGAATGCCCACTGGTTGGAAGCACTCGCCTGAGTGCTCGAAGGAGTGCACGAGGATCGATTGCGCCTCGTCAAAGTCACCCGCTTCCATCAGGATGTCTGCCAACAGGATGGCAACGATTGGATCCTTCGGACAGGCACGATGGGGTCCTGCGATGGCCTCAATGCGGGCTTGTGCCGTCGCGTCGGAATGAAACGCCTGCACAGAGGTGGTGAAGAGATCGCGCGTGCTACTCGTCCGAGCCAACTGCGCGGCCTCGTCACGATGACCCGTCAGGTACTTCGCCGCGTAGCGCAGGCGGAACACCGCGGCATCGCCCGAGCTGTCATTCCCAAAGCGTGTTTCAATTTCAGCAAGGCGACCGGCGCGCAAGAGTCGCTGCCCCTCAATCTCGCTGGCGTCCTTCGAACTGCCGAGCGCTGCGCGCGATGCAGTGATCGCGCCTTCGACAAGACGATCACGCTCCGCCGTCTCAAAGCTTCCTGACTCAATCGCGCCGACGAGTGTTTCGAGTTCGAGCCTCGAAGAGACCCCTGTTTGTGCGAGAGTTCGCAGGATTCCGCGTGCTTCCTCGTTCTTACCGATTTCACGCAAGAGATCGGCTTCCAGCAACCGCAAAGTTGAAGATGCCGCGAGCGCCGCGTCGGTCCGCCACGCGCGCACGCGCGTCAGGCGACCTTCGGCGTCCGCGCCAGCACGCTCGAGGCTCATCAATTCTGCCGCGCGCCATCGGCCGTTCTGCGGCTCGAGTTTCTGCAGTTCGCGCGCATGGAGTGCCGCCTCATCAAATCGGCCGGTGAGATTGAGCACTTCAAGTTCGATCTCTCGCGCGCGCACATCGGTGGGCACGAGCTCCAAGAGTCGATGCACCAAGGGCGGAATCTCAGGGAGATGACCGAGTGCGATGTAGGTTTCCAACAAGCCGCGCATCGCGCGGGGGTTCTGCTGTTCGCGCGCGAGGACGGCACGGAAGTAACTCGCGGCAGTCTGCCAGTGGCGACCATTGGATTCAGGGACATGGAGTCGGCACTCGGCCAGCGCGAGCACAACCTCCGAGTCTTCGTTGTTGCGCGCGGCAAAGGCCAGCGGCTCAAGCGCCTCGGCAAAGGCTTCTGTGGAAAAAAGCGCAAGGCCGACGCGACGCTTCTCGGCAAGTTGCGTCGAGCGGTACCAGGCACGCGACAGCACGCCACCGACAACGACGACGGAGAGGGTGCCGATCAAGGCGGTCGAAAGGACGAGACGACGCTTGGTTCTCGGGTTCACAGCAATGGCTCACTTCTTGGTCATGGTGCCTGTGGTGTCACTCGTCAAACTGTTGGTTGCTTCGGCGGCTCGCGCGGGCTTTCGCCCGATGTGCAGCACGGTGAGCACGGTGAGGATGAAGATGCGCAGGTCCAACAACGGTCCCTTGCGCGCGACATACTCGATGTCGTACTGAATCCACTCTTGAAAGTCTTTGCCAGGAGCGCGGGTCCGCATGACTTGCCAGAGGCCCGTGATCCCAGGTCGCACCGAGAGACGCTTCTCGCGCCACGCTGGGCAGAACTGGTTCTCATTCTCAGGGCTTGGACGCGGGCCCACGATCGACATGTCACCCGCGAGCACATTCCAGAACTGCGGAAACTCATCGAGTTGGAACTTGCGGAGATACTTGCCGATGCGCGTGACGCGGGGATCGTCTTGGATCAACACCTGAGGTCCATCGCAGAGATTTTGCTTTCGCAGTTCTGCCATGAGCGCCTCAGCGTTTCGACGCATGGTGCGGAACTTCCAGCAGCGGAAGAGCCGACCTCCTTGCGCCTGTCGGCGATGACCAAAGAAGATGGGGAACCCATCGTCGAGGTAGACGGCCAACGCAATGAGCGCAAGCATGGGAGCGAGCACGACGAGCGTCACCGCCGCGACAGTAAAGTCGATCGCGCGCTTCAAGGGGTCGTACCAATCTCCGTGCGCGTGCGGCTCACGCGAGCTCTTGGCGAACTCAGGACTGAAGATCTCCGAGATCGGACGGACGCGGACCGTCTTTCCTGGCACGGAGTCCCACATCACCGATGGACCAATCTCCTCGACCCGCCCCCCGCCACTTCGCGCACCAAGCCAGAGCGGACCGACGCAGCGATCCTGTTCCGTGAGCGCATCACCTTCGAGTCCATAGACGCCCGTCGAGAGTTGGCAGATGCCCTCGAGAACACGCTCTGGATTGGCCCACACTTGAGCGATCGCGCGGATGACTCGCTCACGCTCGCCAGGGTGCGCGGCGTGAAATCGGCGACCACTGCATTCGATGGCGTCGATGCGCAGACGACGATGCCGACGCATCGCTCCGATGGCTGCAGTCGGCGAGTCACTGCCAGCCCAGATCTCCGCATCGCCGCGCCGTTGCGCGACGAGCAGTTGACCACTGACTTGTCGTTCCGCCTTATAGATGCGCTCAATCTTTGCGACACAGCCGTCTGCAGCGAAGACGATGCGTTCCCGGTAGCCGCTCTGGCCAGGCTCGATCAGTTGCACGCGCGTCAAATCCGCTGCGTTCCAGAGCAGTGTCTCGGCGATGCGTCGAAGATCAAACACCACGATCTGTTCCGGCTCAAGCAGCAGAAAGACATCAGCACCAGAGTCTGGGCCAACGCCGCTTCCCAGCCGAACGCAACTGACCCCCACGGACGCCCAGTAGGCATCGTGGATCTCGATGGCGCCGAGTCCCCACACGCGGCCAGCGACGGCCGTTGTTTCTTCTCCCCGAACCGCGATCATCACGCCGCTCCCTTCGCCTCGTCACGACTTTGCGTTGGACCGAACCGACCCATGGCCAGAAGCGGGTGCCGATGCACAATGTTGCCGCCCTGTTCGAGGGCCAGCGCCACATCACTCGACATCGATGAGATCGAGCCGTAACGCACGCAGTCCGCGTGTTCCGCATCGTTGAGCACGAGTCCGAGGTACTCGGCACCAGTGCTGCGAATCTCACCAATACTCTCGGTGAGTCGACGACGCGAGCGTCCGCGCCGCAAGACCAACACGGCGCCATCGCAACTTGCCGCGACAGGAATCGCTTCGACGCTGGCCGTCACTGGTCCCGCGTCGACGATGATGATGTCAAACCGATCGCGCAGGGTCCGCAGGAGTCGGCGCATGGCACCAACCTGAAGATTGCTCGCAGAGACTTCTGCATCCACACCAACGGGAAGCAGCCAGACTCCTGGCTGTGCCTCCACGAGATCTTCGGGCAAGAGCGCGCCGCGCCGCAGCACTTCACGAACACCTGGAGCGTGCAATTGATCGAGGACACCGCTGAGCGCGCGTCCGATGAAGTCGCAGTCCACAATGACGGGACGATGCCCTGCGCGGGCGTAGCTAATGGCCAGCGCGAGTGCCACGGTGGTCTTACCGTCGCCCTGCGAAGCGCTGGTGACCATCATCGCGTACCCGTCACCTGGAGTTCGTCGTGCTTCGACCTTGTTGCGCAGGCGATCGATGCAATTCAATGAGAGCTCATGGGTGAACGCGTCCACGGACGCGTTGGTCATGTCTGGAATCACGCCGAGCCAGTTGAGACCTCCCGCATCGTTGGCCAACTGTGCCGCACGGAAAGCGCGCGGGCTGACGGTTCCCACCACAAAGAGTGCGGCGAACGAGAGGCCGAAACCACCGAGGAGTCCCAGCGCAACAAACTGCCCGCGCTTGTCCGAGTCCGGCAACGGGAGCTGGCTAGCGTAACGCGCCACGCCGACGCGCCCTCGACGAATTGAGTCCTGTTCACGCTCGAGTTCTCCAATACGCATCGCGAAGCTCTGCTCAGCTTCACGCGACTCGCTGATCCTTCGGTCGGTGTCGGAGAGTCGCGCCATCAACATGTTGGCCTGGTCAATTTCAGTGCGCAGCGCCGCGCGCTCAGCGTCGAGCCGTCCCTGTTGACGCGTAAGAGCGCCGTAACAAAGATCGCGACCAGTTCCCTCTGCCCACATCAAGCGCGCGCCGTTGCGGCTCGCGCTGAGACGCGATTCAAGGTTGGCCACGGTCCGAGACGCCGACTCATAGATGCGATGACCTTGTCGATAGGTCCGCGGCAACCCCGCAAGCGTGATACGGGCGGATTCGAGTTCACGACGGAGCCTCACCAGCGAAGGATCGATGGCATCCAACTCCGCGGTGGTGGGCTCGAGACGCATGTCCGCAGGGACCGCGCCAAGGTTCGCGAGTTCCGCGGGCAAGGCACCATCACGGAGCATCGTCTCTTCGCGTTGACGCTCGATGTCCTTCTGCAGCGTGCTGTTGTCGCGGAGTTTCTCCTCGACCATGCTCATACGCTCAACGCGCTCCTCCACAAAGCTCGCGAGATTGGCGCTGCCGTAGGGAGTGTCCTTGAGGACGGCGATGCGCTCCTCGACAAACTTGCTCTCGTCGCGGCGCGCTTGTGTCATCATCTCGCGCAGAGCAGTGATCTTGCGGCTGTAGATGGTCTCGGCGCTTGGTCCGTAGATGTCGAGATAGGCGTCCGCAACCCAGTTGGCCATAGGCGCTGGAATCGATTTGTCGGGTGATTCAAAGCGAATCTCAATCATGCTCGAGCCGCGAGGGCTCACGACGAAGAGCCCTTCATCGAGCATTTGCACTCCCATCACCGGCCCGTAGTCGGCGAAGAAGCGATGCACTGCCTCGAACTCTGCTGCAGCCTCTGTCGGACGCTCACTGCGCGCGCGCACAGAGGGCTCTTTGGCCCGAGCAGCTTCGGCGACCGCCTCGAAGACGCGTGGATCGTTGACCAGCACGACTTGCTGCGCCACATACGCCTCGTAGTTGTCCATGGCAGCGGTCTCGGGCATCTCCTGCGCAAGAATCGTGTCGAGCTTCGCGTCAATGCGCAGATAGGTGCTCGCTGCATACTTCACGGGCGCCGTGAAGTACGCGGTGGTGGCCAGCACAACGCCCAGGCCAAGACCGACGATCGCGCAGAGGCGCCATCGATTTTGGAGCCTGTCCTGCACGAGCACAAAGGGGTTCGGTGCCACCGCAACCGGCGTGGCCGCGGGTGCGGACAGCGTCGAAAGCGCGGTGGAAGGCGAGGGATGTTCGTGGTCGATCATGGCTGTTTCCTATCACTCGTCGGAGCGCGAAGCGTCGGAGACACCTCGTGGCCCAACACGAATTCGTTCTGATCCAACACTGCGCGCGGTGGCGGTCACACCAACTTGTCCCTTCAGCGCCCGCGTGCAGTCCATTGGGATGAAAGCGAGGAGTTCTCGCGTGGTCTTTCCAACCAGTTCGGTCGACGGCCATCCGTCGAGCACGACCTGGATCTGTCCAACACCCATGCGGGAAATCTCCCGCTTCGCGGCGCGCGGCCGCAACTGCTCCATATCCGAGGTCACCGTTCCATCAGGCAAGATGAAGAACGCCACCACGGTGAGTTCGCGACGCGCGCCAAGCGCGTTGGAGGAACTAAATCGATAGACGCTCGCGCGAAACGGCTCGCCTTCCATGGCGAGGTCAAGTTGATCGTGACCAGTCTCCCGCGGCAGCCATCCCGAGGCGGGATAGCACGAAGGCGGATGATGCCCATGCATGTCGCGCACATCACCGCAGTGGATGATGCCAAGCAACGCGCGTCGTCCAGTACCAAGCTCGACATACCGACGCGACAGAACCGCAGTCGGCATGAGAATCTCGGTTGCACCCGCAGGAAGCGGACAATCGGATCCCACCCAGTTTCCAGCGAGAAATGGCACACTCTCGAGATTGGTTCGAATCGTCCGGGCGCGAGCGCCCGCATTCGAGCGATCGCTCTCTCCGAGTTGCGTGAGCAACAGCCCCGCGCCAAGGAGAGACACCAAGCACGCCACAGGAGCGGCCTGGTTGACGCGATGCACGAGTCGAACCGTGGGGATCGAGAACCTCATGCTTGGAGGAACCTCCATGTAAAGACAGGAAGATCCAACCAGCGCATGAAGCGAAGGAGCCCAAAGAGCATCGCGATGGCCAGCGGAAGCATCAGCCAACCAGCGATGTCGTGGAATCGTTCCGCGTCGGCATTGGAGGCATAGGCGTAGGCCAACGCCGTCGGCACCAGCCGCACAACATTGCACACCACCGCGATCAATGGACTCGCAGCAAGCAAGGCGATGCGAGCGTGGGTTCGCAGCGGCACACTAAAGACAAACGCGAAGAAGGTCAGCATCAGCGCAAACACCATGCGCATGCCATCGCAAGCCTCGCCCACAAAGATGGAGCGTCCTGCAATCTGAATGGAGTTTCCCGCGCGCTCCGTCGCGATACCGAGCACATCAAGCACTTCCTGCGTCACCACCACGGCGAGGCTCTGCAATGGGCCCGCGAGCATCTTGCGCACCTCGGCAGGCACGGGAATCAAGAAGAGCAGCGTGAGATAGACGGGGAAAAACTGGCGGATGACTTCGGTGCCCGCCATGGCGACGGTGCAGGAGACCAGCCCAAGAATCGCGCCGGCGTGAATCGCCACGCGCGTGTCGGTCTGGTCACCCCACCACGCCAGCGCGATGGCGAAGAAGACCAACGGCAAGGCGGTCAAACTCGGTCGGCGATGGACAAACCGAATCCGCGACCGGCGCAACCAGGCGAGATACGCAGCCACAAACGGAACTAAGAAGACATAGCCGTTGTCGGTGCGCCTCGAGGCCTGCAGGTAGATGTCCACCCACGCGGACCAAAACGCCAAGACCGCTGCGGCCAGCAGTGCTCCGAAGATCCAGAGGTCGTTTCGTTTCCAGACGCGGGTGCTCGTCATCACGAACTCCCCTCTGTCCCCGATTTTTCAGGAGAACCCAGTGCGCCGAAGATCTCGTCGACGACGAGGTAGCCACAGGGAACATGCGTTCCTGGCGGAACGACGCTGCGTGCAACGACCGCATCCGCACAAACGCGCGCACCAGGCAGGATGGCAGAGTCCACCACCAACGCACCGCGCTCAACCACCGCGCCGCGACACACAATGCTGTTCCCGCGCACCGTGCAGCCAGGTTCGAGAATCGCATCAGCGGCTTGCGCAGGTGCGCCCGACGCGAGCATGAGTGCGATCGCCTTCAAATAGCTCAGACGATCGGAGATGCGGCAAGACTCCTGCGCACCAACGCAGGCAGCCACCGACATGCCCGACGCAACAATCGCTGGGATGAGTTGTTCCTTCAGATCGAAGAAGCCGATCGCGGGAACGAGTTCGAGCGCCGCACCTGCGATCCACATCGCACCTGCCGGCGCAGAGTTCAGAGCAGCTCCAATGAGCGCACCCTGCGTCGAATCGATCGCTGCAAGAAATCGCGGGAAGTCGAGGTCGGAGGCTTTGGATGCTTCGATGAGCACGATGCCACCGCGCTGCGCGGCTTCGGTCATCGCGCCGCGGCGTTCACGCCACACATCGCCGATGGTCCCGCCAGCGCCGCGATGCTCGGTGCTATCGACACGCACCTCAAGGGTCAGACCCTCGGGCATTGCGGTCCGCTCATAGAAAGCACGCTCGGCAGAACTGGCCACGGCAAGCACGACGGTTCCACAGAACCCAGCTTCAGCCAACCGCTGCATCCAGCATTCCGTCGCGCTGCGCTCTGCATCGATGGGAAGCGCCGCGATCGGAAGCCCAAGGCTTGTCGCCAAGCGCGCAGTCCGACTCGCCACGCGTTGACCCGCGAGAAGAATGGCGACCGTCGCTGGACACGAGCCTGTCACTGAACCAACACCGCGCACCACTGTGGGTGCGTGTTGCGTGCTGTTGGTGGTCGACAAAGGGCTCACGACGAGAGTTCTCCAGGTCCGCAGCGAAAGTGGGGACATCGACTCATCGACCCGCTGCGAGAGCGAGTTGCCTCTAAGCGCGGCTTTCCCCTGCTGAATGCGGGTTTTGGCCACTTCTGAGTAGTGAAACACCAGGCGATCGGGGCGTCCGCCCCAGTGGTCTAGCGGCCAAACGGCAAGGTCGGACGCGTGAGCGCCGGGAGAATCGGACCTACCGGGCGCGCGCGATCTTCTGGCGCGCGAGGCAACGACCGTTGCGCCTGCACTGCAGCCGCTGCGCGCGTCCGTGCACTTTCGGTCGCGGCACTCTCCGCAAGGAAGGCGCCCATGGCAATCGTGAGATACCAGATCATCGTGGTCTGACCAAAATAGCTCACGGCCAGGAAGATCAACATCTGCGCGAAGATCGATGCCCCAACGCCAAAGACGGTGAGATGGTCGGCGCTTGAGCGTGGCAAGCAACGCAGCCAGAAACCGCAGGCGCGGAAGGCGAGAAGGATCGAAGCAACCAGCGCGAGCGTGGCCCAAACTCCACCGCGCACACCTTCGAGGATGTACTGGTTGGTGACATCTTGCAGCCCCCAACCCCAGTGGCGCGTCGAAATCGTTCCCGCAAGCCACCACTCATCGAGCCGCTTGATCGCCTGATCGATGAGATGGAAACGGTGATAGCCCGTACTTCCACCCACGAAGTCGATGCGCGCGATGAGGTGCCAGATTCCGTGAGTCATCAGGAAATGCAGCACTGTTCCAAGCAGCAACCCTGCCAACCAAACGAGGCGCAGATGCATCCAGAAGGGATAGGTGATGCACGCAGCGCCGACGAAGAGCAGCGCGGCCACAGGCGTACTTGAGGCGCAGCAATACACGATGGAGAGCGTGAGGGCGGAGCCGCCCACAGCGATCCATTTTCCCGCTGAAGTTCCCCGCCATCGTGCGAGCCACAGAGGCAAGAGTGCCACAAAGAAACAGCCCGCGAGAATTGCGTGGGCAAACGCGCCTTGACAGCGCAGTTTGCCTTCGCGCACATCGGTGAGGTACGGCACGCCACCAAAGACCGCGAGCATGTTGCGGCCCGTGGCCGCCTCGATGCCGAAGATCAACGCGACAGGAAGACAGACCAGCAAGGACTCCGCGGCAAACCGTCGGAGATCCTCGATCGATCGAAAACAAGCCCGGGCAACGATGTACATGCCGAGCGTGTCAAAGGCGCTGCCGATCTGCTGGACAAGGATGCCCAGTTGCCCTGTCGTCGCAGGCATCAGGGCCAGCTTCGCCAAGGTGCCGCCAAACACCAACCAATCGATCGGCCCGATTCGGAACCCCGTCACTCGCGAAGTGGCTGCAAGCCGCGTGAGCGCGACGATGACGCCGAGCCGCAGAAACGCAAAGTCCGCACCTCCGAGCACGATGCGTTGAGCGTTGGGGATGTAGACGGCGATCCCGAGGAGCACCAATGGAATCGTGCGGATCGGACCGAACGCCAGCAGCGCGCATGCGAGCAACAGCGCCACGAGACCCACGGGATGCACCGTGTTCTGGTTCACATAGTCAAAGCTGCTTGCTGCGAAGTCCATGAGGCGTGAGGCTGCCGATCGAGCGGCACTGGTGCACCACGGCAACAGCGCGACCTCGGTTCATCGGCCGAGCGATCGACGCGCGTGAGATTCACTCCAAGCCTGAGGAAACGAGATCGGCCAAGTTCGCGCCGACGGGCTTGAAGCGCGTTGTCGAATCCAATTGGGGTGATTGTGCGGGCAGGTCCGTCTCGCAAAAACTGTCGACACGCTGAAGGCGGTTTCCCCATGCAGGCCGCGAAAAATGTCGATGAATCGCCGCAGTCTCCGCACCGCCCGCCTTGGCAGGCACGGGCCTTGAATGAATGAGCGAGCGATCTGTGAAACCGACCGGCCCACGACAGCAACCCGTTCCCGCACACCGCGGTGAAGTGCGCCTCATGACTCGATCGCAACGAGGTCCGCGCGTCCTGCGCGCATGGCGAAGAGTTCGCGCCATGCTGCACACACTTTGGCTTGGGGCACACGGAGCGCACATTGGTCGCGGCGTCTTCTTCGGCAAGGACTCACAGTTCTACGGTCACGCGGGCATCAACGTCGCCGACGGCGTGAACTGCGGGCACCGCGCACGACTTGAGTCGCATGCAACGGAGCATGGACAGGCGCAACTCACCATCGGTTCGGGCACGCACATCGGCAACGACTTCCATGCTGGTGCCGCGCTGCGCGTGCTCATTGGACGAAACTGCATGCTCGCCTCGGGCTGCACGATCCTCGACCACGATCATGACTTCTCGAATCCGTTTGATCCGCACCGGTCGCGCGATGGCGTGGTCGCCGCGCCGACGGTCATTGAGGATTGCGTGTTTCTCGGCGAGCGCGTGGTGATTCTCAAGGGTGTGCGCATCGGTAACGGCAGCGTCATCGGCGCCAACAGCGTCGTCTGCCACGACATCCCCCCGCTCACCATGGCGGCCGGCGCGCCCGCGCGTCCGCTGCGTCGATGGAACGAGGTGACGGGCATCTGGGAGCGCCTCCCGCACGATCCCGCATCAGCGAATGCTCATCGTCCTGGAGCGCGCCACTGATGCGTGTGCTGCTCATCGCGCACTACTTCCCGCCCGATGGTGGTGCTGGCAGTCAGCGACCCGCATCGCTCGCGCAGCATCTCCCAGAGCTCGGTGTTGAACTCACGGTGGTTTGTCGCGCGCTTCCTGAAGCCGTGCGAGGCACCTACGACCCTGCCGATGCGTCGTTGGTTCGCCGCACCGCGCAAGCCGCCGTGCGGAGAGCAAGCCTCCAGCCTGATGAATCGTGGACCACGGCGCTGTTGCGAACTGCGCGTGAAGTGTGCGAAGAACAACGGCCGGACATCGTGCTCGTCACGCTGAGTCCCTTCGAACATGCTTCGATCGCCTTTGAACTGCAGCGCGAGTTCTCGCTGCCTGTGGTGCTCGATCTGCGCGACCCGTGGGCTCTCGATGGCTGGCATACCTATCGCGATCCTTGGCAGTGGCGCGGCGCTCTGCGCACGATGCAGGAGGCCTTGGAGCGCGCTGACGGCGTCGTCATGAATGTGCCAGGCGCACGCGCGGCGGCTCAGTCCCTCGCGCCTCGCCGCGGCAAGACTCCTTACGAAGTCGTCACCAACGGATGGGAGGAATCGGACTTTCCGAAACCTCTCGATGTGCCCGTGGGTGACGCGATGCGCATTCGGTTCGCGGGGACCTTCGTTTGTCGGTTTGTGCGTGATCGCTCGCCTTGGCGCCGATTTCGAGCACTCCTGCGCGGACGGGGCGAGAGCATCGACGAGCGCGGACGGTCGCCACTCTTTCTGCTCGCTGCGATGCGGCGATTGCGCGACCAACATGGCGGCGATGCCTTTGGCAACATCCGTCTTGAGATCGCGGGTGCGCGAGAGCCAGAAACTACACAGCTCATCGAGGAGAGTGGCTGCGCCGACGCCGTGGACCATCTCGGCTATCTCCCTCATGACCAGAGTGCGCAGTTCATTGCCCAAGCCGACCTGCTCCTGCTTCCCATGCATGGATTGCCGCGGGGCGGGCGGGCTCGCATGGTGCCTGGAAAGCTCTATGAATACTTCGCAACCGGCCGACCGATTCTCGGGCTCTGTCCCATGGGTGAAGCGCGCGATTGGATTCTGCGCGACGCGCGATCGCGGGTGAGTCCTCCGACGGATGTCGCGTCGATCACTGCAAGTCTGCGCGAGATGCACGCGTGTTGGACGCGCGGCGAGTTCGTGCGCTCTCAGCGCGGTGCTTGGACCAACGAGTTCACGCGCGCCGCACAAGCAGCCCGCATGCTGGAATACCTCGCGCTGGTCTTGCAACAGCGCGCGCCGATGGCAACGCAGCGCGTGCCCTCAACCGTGCGTGCCGCCTGAGCGCGACAAGAAGCCTGTCGAACGATCAAGCGAGGCCAACAGCCCAAGCGCAGCGCGATCAAAGCAACGACGATCGCCAGTTGACGCGTCCGCCACACGCGCGAGATGCTGCAACACTGGCGAAAGTCGACGAGTGAACGCCATCCAACCTGCTCGTGACTGCAGCACGCGCGACGGTGCGCGCAACCAACGCGGAATCAGACTGCTCTCACCTGTGGCAAAGGGAATTCCGCTGTCATCGAGGCGCTCGAGCACGATGTCGCGCCAATCGCTCTCCAAGGCCATCTCCATCGGATACGCGGCGACGGCGCGGCAGAGCTCGTTCTCAAAGAGTGGAGTGCGCACGCGGTCCTGCGGCAGCAAGCCGTAGGCCGATGCGCCGATCCCGCGCCGCGTCCAGTGCATCAAGCTGTACATCCCCAGCGGATTCGGTGTCGTGGCGAGTTCACGCAGGACACCAGCAAACTCGTGGAGAACCTCATCGCGTGAAGCCAACGGGACGCCGACCGATCGCGCCGCCTCTTGAAAGCGTCGCGAGGCGAATCCTCCGCGTGCGGCAGTCCACTCACACAGCGCATCGAAGTGCCCCGCGCGATAGAGCGCTACAGCCTCCGCCTCCAACAGCGAACCAGTCGCGAGCACGCCAGCGCCGATACCGTCGGTTACGCCACCGTCAATGAGTCGTGCGCGAGCAGCGATCGCCACAAACCACTCGTGTTCGAGCGATTGAAAGGACTGCATCGCGTGACGGTCGAGCTCGCGCGCGCCATCAAACGGCAGTGGCGCCACGCGCTGGAATGGCTCATCCACGAAGCGCGCGAGGCGCTCGGCGATGGCTGCGTCGGAGTGTCGACCGTACTGGTCAAGCGTGATGAGCGCACGCGGTCGCA
This sequence comes from Planctomycetaceae bacterium, assembly GCA_947490615.1. Taxonomy (GTDB): domain Bacteria; phylum Planctomycetota; class Phycisphaerae; order Phycisphaerales; family SM1A02; genus QWPT01. The sequence goes on from CANLHK010000002.1 coordinate 300,805, forward strand.
GTCCGAGTTCGCGCATCGCTAGAAGAATCAGGCGAGAGTCGCGGCCTCCGCTCAGGATCACTGTGGTCCCGCCGCGACCGATCGCGCTGCGCACCGCTTCGATCGACAGTTCGATGAGCTCCGCATCGCTCGGCGGACGAGCTGCCGCAAACTGAGCGACATCCACTTCGTCGGCGCGCACACCCTGTAACACGGTGCGGCCGCCGATGGCGTAGCCGAGACTCAGCACGGTGGCGAGCCCGATGGGATCGATGGCGGCCGCGTGATGGGCGAACGCGTTCAGGTTCGGTTCGTTGGCGAGCCCTGCTTCGTGCGAATGAAACCGCGGCCGGAGATCAACTCCAGCCGTCGCGCGCGGTGCGGTTGCGGCCGTTCGTGCGTTCAAACTGTTTCCTCAGCGGACTCCACAACGATCCCCCAGACTGCTGCGAGATCCCCTCAGACTCGTCGGCGAATTCCCCAGTCCGCTTCGGGCTTCTTGGCCAAAACACTGGGGAAATCAAGCCTGAGGTGGCCTTGCGAGGGTTCCGCGTCCATCAAAAAGAGAAGCGGTCGCCGTTCCGTACCGGCGACCGCTTCAAAGGTCAAGAAATGCAAGAGCGATGCGGCCTTTGGATTACTTGAGACGACGACGCATGAAGCCAAGGCCAATCAGGCCGAGACCAGCGAGCATGACTGGGGCGCCGACAGGAACCACCAAGAGTTGGTCCTGGGCTGAGGCGTTGGTGAGGCCGAGGAGATTCGGGCCCATCGTTCCGAATCCGCCCTGACCAAGCGATGCGAGCATCTGCGAGGCCGTGGCGTAGAGGCCACCTGGCTTGTTGGCTTGGAACGCACCCTTATCGAGCGCGAGCTGTGCGACCGCATCAGCAGCGGTGGTCGCAGTGAGATTCTCGTGCGAGATTTCGTAGAGCGCGAGCTGGAAGGCACCAGCGGCCGCAGGGCTGCTGAGTCCAGCGTAATAGCGGCGATAGAGATCACCGAGAAGCTGCGCCTTGACGGCACCCATCGGGCCTGGCGAGTTCGCGGGATCATCACCATCGGGGACCTGTGAAGGATCCACGACGTTGTAGGTGTACGAGGTTCCAGCCGTCACGCCTTCGAAGAGCTGCACGCAGAAGGTGGTGCGCTCCTGTCCGTAGGCGGTCCAGCGGTGCGGTCCAACGAGAATGTTGGTGTAACCCGCAGCAGTGCGCGCGTCCCAACCGAGGCTCGCGTTGTAGCGAACACCAGCGGTGACGGGGTTGCCGAACCCGAGGAACGAAAGCGTCATGGACTCTGCTGAGGCGGCAGCCGACAGAGAGAGAGCAACAGCGATGGCAAGGCCAGTGGTTTTCATCTTTTCTTCCCTTAAAAGGGTGTGACTGAGGCTGCGCCGATCTCGAAACGGAGACCGCCGCACGCCGCAACAGTAACTCGATCACAAGTCCCGTCAAACACTGAGGTTAGAGTTCTTCCAACTTCGCCATTCTGCTGCACTTATCACGCACCCGAGGGATGGCCGATACTCTGCGGACCCTCATCGTGAGTCGGTCGGGGATGGCACCACAGTGAGCAAGGAGCAAGAGCTTGATGTTTTCAGGACCTCGTTTCGCGTCGTTGGTTGTTGGAACGCTGTGCTTCGGACTCTCGAGCGTCACGCTTCACGCTGGCGATCTCGCCTCCGATGTCCGTGAAGCGCTGCGTGCGTCGACGCTGTCGGACCACGGTGTTGCCTACTCCATCGTGGAGCTCGACACCAAGGCCGTGCTCGCGCAGCACAACGAGCAGAAGCCCTTTCTTGGTGCGAGCAATGTCAAGGTGCTGACGACTGGTGCTGCACTTCTCACGCTCGGCGCCGACTTCGCGTTTCAGACCAAGTTGATTCTCACCCAGACGGCGGCGGGAGCCTCCACGCTCACACTCGTTGGTTCAGGCGATCCTGCGCTGTTTGATCCTGAAGCGATCCGCGCCGATGGCACACACGGCAATTGGTCGACCGTCAGTCACGCGGTCGCGTCGTGGGCGAGCGCGTTGCGCGATGCGGGCATCACTCGCATCCATGAGGTCGTCATCGACGCGCGCATCTTTGACGGCGAAGGGATGCCCGAAGGCGACGGCAAGTGGAAGAGCAACGCGTTTGGAACCTACGCCGTTCCAGTCCACGGACTCAACCTCGCCGCGAATGTTGCGGTGATTGATCCAGAGTGGCACGGGAAAGGCGCACCAACGCTTGGAAGCGTGAATCCCCCGCTGCCACTGACGCTGGTAAAGAACTCCGCGTCCTGTACGACCAAGAGCGCGTCGACCTTCGTGATCCATCGCGGCGCGCGCGCGGACGAGATCACTTTTCAGGGTGCTCTCCCGAAGTCGCACGGGAGTTTCGCCGTTTCAGTCTCCGATCCAGTAGCGCTCGCGGGCCCGATGCTTGTGCGCGAGTTCGGTCGCGTTGGCGTAGAGATCGCGGGCTCCCGCATCGCCACTGCACAAGATCCCGCCGCTGAGGGAACGATCGTGCTTCCCGTCTTGACCACGCCGATTGCGACGGTTCTGCGCGGCGCCAACACCGACAGTAAGAACATCTACGCAGAGGCGCTCACCAAGCGCATGGGTGCGGCCTTGGCCAACGGTCGTGATGCGATCGTGGGACCGAACTCCAAACCTGGCTCATGGGATCTTGGGTTTCAAGCGCTCGGAGCAGCGATCAACGCTCGTGTTGGACCGCGCTGCGACGCGTCGGTGTGCCTCGTCGATGGCTCAGGCCTCTCAGACAAGAGTCGCATGACCTCTGACACGACCGCGCGCTGGCTTGCAGCGCTCGCGAGTGATCCGACCAACGGCCCGACCTACTTCGCCAGCTTCGCCAGACCAGGTCAGGCAGGCACGCTGAAGAACCGATTCAAGGGCACGACTTTCCAAGGTGTCGAGGTCTACGGCAAGAGCGGCTACATCGCTGGCGTGAGTTGCCTGAGTGGCATCGTGGTGGCCTCGGAGTCGGGCCGCACCCTCGTCTATTCGATTCTCTGCAACGGCGTCGGCGACCGTGTCGCCGCAGCCAAGACGCTGCACGAGACGATCGTGCGACGGCTTGCTGCAGAGTTGACACCTCGCTCGACGCGCACCGCTAACGCGGCAGGACACTGAACGCATGCCGACCGATGCACCATCCATCGCCGCAGGCGGAATCGGAACGGACGGCCTGCTGGCCATTGGATGCGTCGCCGTCACGCTGATCGCACTGATCCGCGGGCGAATGGGCAGTGATCTCGCGATGGCAGGTGGCATTGGCCTTCTCGTCCTCACCAAGGTGCTCGCCCCCGAAGAAGCGTTCGCTGGCCTCGCGAGTCCATCGATCCTCACGATCGCTCTCCTGTTGGTCGTCTCGCAGGGAGTGATTGAGACGGGTCTCATCCAGTGGATCAGCCCGACGCTTTTTGGACGAACCTCGAGTCCAGCACTGGCGCGGCTGCGACTCATGGCGCCCGTCGCAGTGTTCTCGGCGTTCATCAACAACACGCCATTGGTGGCGATGTGCATTCCAGTCGTGCAGGACTTTTCGCGGCGTTCGAAAGTGGCGCCTGGAAAACTCTTCATCCCGCTCACCTACGCCGCGACACTCGGCGGCGTGTGCACCTTGATCGGGACGAGCACGAACCTCGTGGTCAACGAAATGTGGGTCGGCTCGGGTCATCCCTCGTTCTCGCTGTTTGATCTCGCACCGATTGGAATTCCTGTCGCGCTCGTTGGGATCATCTACACCGTCATCGCTGGACGCTGGCTTCTGCCTGAGAGCGGCCGTGGCGCGTTAGCCAAGGTCGATCCGCGGGCGTATTCGGCGGAGATGCGCGTCACGGGTGCACCCATCGCGGGCAACACCGTGGAAGGCGCGGCGCTGCGCGGACTCGAAGGGCTGTATCTCTCGGAGATTCAGCGCGGCGAGGAGATCATCGCACTCGTCGAGCCAACGACACGCCTTGAGCAAGGCGACCGACTCTTCTTCGTGGGCGATGTCACGAGCGTCGTGTCACTCCACAAGATGCGCGGTCTGTCGGCAGAACGCGAGCAGCTCGCCAAACTCAGCAACGAACGATACAAGCGCTTCCTCGTCGAGGTCGTCGTCTCGGATTCGAATCCTTTGCTTGGACGCACCATCCGCGAGTCGCGCTTTCGCAGCGTCTATGACGCCGTGGTCATCGCCGTAAGTCGCAACGGCGAGCGACTCACGAATGTGAAGCTCGGTTCGGTCACGCTGCGCGCGGGCGATGTCTTGCTGCTCGAGACGCAAGAAGCGTTCGTGAACGCGTACCAACAATCGCGCGACTTCCTCCTTGTGAGCAAGCTCGAAGATTCCGCGCCCGTGCGCCACGAACGCGCACCGATCGCGCTTCTCATTCTCCTCGGCGTCATTGCTACGGCGGCGTTCGAGCCGTTCGGGCTCACGATGTTCCACGCAGCGCTTGTCGGCGCCGCCTTGATGATCGCCACGCGCTGTTGCACGGGGCCACAAGCGCGCAAGGCACTCAACGCGCGCTTGATCTTCGTCATCGCAGGATCGCTCGCTCTCGGTACCGCGCTGGCTAAGACGGGCGTCGCCAAGGTCTGCGCCGATCATCTGATCTCCGCAGGTCAAGGCAGTCCGATCCTGACCTTGGCTGCGATCTACCTCATCACCGCCTTGCTCACCGAACTGCTCTCCAACGCCACCGCCGCGGCCTTGGTCTTCCCCATCGCGATGTCCGCGGCACAGGCACAAGGGCTAGACCCGAAGTACACCGCCATCGTTGTGATGATCGCCGCCAGCGCGAGCTTTGCGACGCCGATTGGATATCAAACCAATCTCATGGTGCAGGCTCCTGGTGGCTATCGCTTCACGGACTACATGAAGATCGGTGCGCCCTTGGGGATCCTGACTGGCGCTGTCACCATGATCGTGGTGTGGATGCGCATGCCATGAGCACTCCGTTGCCTCTCCAGGACATCCTCCTTCTCGCAGTGCGACAAGCGTCGCGAGCAACACGGTTCGTGCAGGCGGCTGCGGGAATCGATGGGATGGCCAAGGAAGATCGCTCGCCCGTCACCGTGGCGGATTGGGCGAGTCAGGCAGTCGTGGCACTGACACTTCGAGCGCACAGCGCGACGCACGCGATTCCACTCGTCGGTGAAGAGGACGCCTCTCTCTTGCGCAGTGCAGAATGTGCGCCGCTCCTTGAACGCGTCGTTGACGCCGTGTCCCACGCGCTGTCACGACGCGTTGAGACAACAGAGTGCCTCGACGCCATCGACGCGGGACGCGCCGCGCCCTGTGCGCGCTTCCTCACGCTCGACCCTGTCGATGGCACCAAAGGGTTCCTACGCCGACAGCAATATGCGCTCAGTCTCGCGCTGATTCAGGATGGCGTCGTCGTGCATGGAGTGGTCGGATGTCCAAATCTCCCTGAAGCCGATGGCAACTACGACCACGCCGATCCCATTGGATCCATCGCGTGGGCGTCGCGCGGCAGCGGCGCGTGGATTGCTCAAGGTGCGACAGACGCCCACGCACACGCTCGACGCCTCGCCATCGCGCCGTGGAAGTTGGGCGATGCCGTGCGCGCCTGCGAGTCCGTAGAGAGCGCGCATTCCAAGCAGGATCTTTCCGCGGAACTTCTGCGTGATCTTGGTGCAGCGGGCACTCCAGCGCGCCTCGACAGCCAGTGCAAGTATGTCGTTGTCGCGCGCGGTGGTGCCGATGTCTACCTGCGGCTTCCCGTGAAAGCTGAGTATCGCGAGAAGATCTGGGATCACGCAGCAGGCGCACTCGTGGCTTCTGAAGCGGGCGCGTGCGTCACCGATGTCGATGGGAAACCGCTTGATTTTGGCTGCGGACGCGAACTCCTCCACAACCGTGGAGTCATCGCAGGGCATCCGTTGATGGTGGAGCGACTCGTGACGGCCTACGCGGCGCGCGTCAAGTGATCAGCCCACGCGCACGCAACTCAGCCACAACGAGTTCCGCGCTCGCATCGATGGCCAACGAACCACTGTCGACGACGACCTCCGCTTGCTCAGGTACTTCGTAGGGCTGGTGAATCCCTGTAAAATCGCGGATCTCTCCTGCGCGTGCCTTGCGATACAGCCCCTTGGGATCACGGGACTCCGCCACTTCGAGTGGCGCGTCGATGTAGGCCTCTAGAAACGGAAGCTTCCAGTCGTCGTGCAGCGCGCGCACCATGGCGCGATCGACACGCGACGGACTCACGAGACTCGCGAGCACGATGATGCCCGCGTCGGCGAGGATGCGGCAGACTTCCCCTGTGCGTCGGACATTTTCGGTGCGATCATCCGCTGAGAACCCGAGGTTTCGGTTGAGACCATGGCGCAAGTTGTCACCATCAATCCGATAGCAGAGTCGCCCACCGGCGACGAGGCGCGCTTCGACAGCGACTGCGATCGTGCTCTTGCCAGAGCCCGAGAGGCCAGTCAGCCAGACCGTCCCGCCCCGCTGCCCAAGCAACCGCTCGCGGTCAAGCCGAGAGACCAGACCGTTGTGCCAGACCGTGTTGGCGGACTTGTCCTGCATCGCGAACCCTCAGCAAAGCCTGAAACGACGGGAGCATCCTGCGCCGAATCGCCGATACCGTATCGGTCCATCGGAACGCCTGCATGGAAGAAACCCGGCTGACTCACTTCGCCACGACCCACCTCAGGCAACTCGAGGCTGAGAGCATCCAGATCTTCCGTGAGGTGGTCGCGAGCTTCGAGCGTCCCGTGATGCTCTATTCGATCGGCAAAGACTCCGCAGTCTTGCTGCACTTGGCGATGAAGGCATTCTTCCCTGCGAAGCCGCCCTTTCCGCTCCTCCATGTCGACACCGGTTGGAAGTTCCGCGACATGTACGCGCTCCGCGATGAGTATGTCGCCAAGGAACTCGGCCTGACGCTCTTGGTGCACATGAATCCTGAGGGCGTCGCAGCAGGCATCAATCCCATCACCCATGGTTCGCGCAAGCACACCGATGTGATGAAGACGCAGGGACTCAAACAGGCGCTCGACAAGTACGGCTTCGACGCCGCCTTTGGTGGCGCGCGCCGCGACGAAGAGAAGTCGCGGGCAAAGGAGCGGGTCTTTAGTTTCCGTGACGCGCAGCATCGCTGGGATCCGCGCAATCAGCGGCCCGAGTTGTGGAACCTCTACAACACCGAAGTCAACGCCGGCGAGTCGATCCGCGTCTTCCCGCTCTCGAACTGGACTGAGCTCGATGTCTGGCAGTACATCTGGCTCGAGAAGATTCGCATCGTGCCGCTCTACCTCGCCGCGCCGCGCCCCATCGTCTACCGACACGGCGTGCCGATCATGGTCGATGACGATCGACTTCCACTTGAGCCAGGCGAATCGCCACAGACCAAGGTGGTGCGCTTTCGCACGCTTGGTTGCTATCCCCTCTCGGGTGCAATCGAGTCCGCGGCCGCCACGATCCCCGAGATCATTCGCGAGATGTTGAAGGCCACGCAGAGTGAGCGACAAGGACGAGTCATCGATCACGACGCAGCGGGCAGCATGGAAGAGAAGAAGAAGGAGGGCTACTTCTGATGCCGCAGAATGCCCATGCTGCCGAGAACGAACTGATCGATCGGGACATCGAGGCGTACCTCGCGCGTCACGAGCACAAGAGTCTCCTGCGGTTTCTCACCTGCGGCTCGGTCGATGACGGCAAGAGCACGCTCATCGGCCGCCTGCTTCATGACACCCACATGATCCACGAGGACACGCTCGACGCTGCGGTGCGCGACTCGCGATCCATGGGCACGCAGTCGGGCGAACTGGACCTCGCCCTCCTCGTCGACGGTCTCAAGAGCGAACGAGAACAAGGCATCACCATTGATGTCGCCTACCGCTACTTCACCACGGCAGCGCGTAAGTACATCATCGCTGACACTCCTGGACACGAGCAGTTCACCCGCAACATGGCCACAGGCGCGAGCACTTGTGATCTGGCGATTCTCCTTGTCGACGCGCGCCATGGGATCGCGATGCAGACGCGTCGCCATGCCTACATCACGAGCTTGTTGGGCATCAAGGAGATCGTCGTCGCCATCAACAAGATGGACCTCGTTGGTTGCGCGCAGTCACGCTTTGACGAGATCGTGCGCGAGTACGAGGCCTTCGCCACCAAGCTGCCCGCGCGCCACACCCGGTTCATTCCGATGTCGGCGCTCCACGGAGACAATGTCGTCCACAAGAGCACGGCGATGCCTTGGTACACAGGCCCGACCTTGCTTGAGCATCTCGATGGGGTCCCACTCGACGCCCAGCAGAACCGCGTGGACTTTCGCTTCCCTGTGCAGTGGGTCAATCGGCCCAACCTCGACTTCCGCGGCTTCATGGGTACGGTCGCTGGCGGTTGTGTGCGAACGGGTGACCGCGTCATGGTGCTGCCTTCACGAAAGACGAGCACGGTCCAACGCATCGTGACCTACGACGGTGATCTCACCGAGGCAACGCCGCCGCTCTCGGTCACGCTCACGCTGAAGGATGAAGTCGACTGCGCGCGAGGCGACATGCTGGTGCATCTCGGAAACGAACCGCACCAAGCGCAGGATGTGCATGCGATGGTGGTGTGGATGGACGACCAGTCGCCACTGGTTCCCGGCAAGGAGTACTTGCTCAAGCACGGTCCGCACAAGACTCCAGCGTCGATCGTGCGCATCGCGCACCGCGTGGATGTGAACACGCTCGAACACGCCTCGGCACCCGCACTCGCGCTCAACGACATCGGACAAGTGCAGATCCGCACCCAACGGCCGTTGGTCTACGACGCCTACAACCGCAATCGCCAGACGGGTGCTTTCATCCTGATTGATCGGCTCACCAACGCCACCGCAGGCGCGGGGATGCTGCTTGATCCTGGAGAGGTCGAAGGGCACTGGACCGACTCGCCGCACATTGATCGTGCGCGCCCTGTCCGTTCCGCGGTCACCGCCAATGAGCGGCAGGCACGACTCGGACAGAAGCCGTTCACGCTGCTGCTTGTTGGACTTTCTGGCTCAGGAAAGGGCGAAATCGCGCGGGCGGTTGAGCGTCGACTCTTCGATCTTGGACGCCTCGCTGCGGTCGTCGATGGCATGAGTCTGCGCGCAGGCATGAGCCGCGACCTTGGCTTCTCGAAGGGCGAACGCAGCGAGAATCTGCGGCGCGGCATGGAACTCGCCAAAGCGATGAACGACGCGGGGCTCATCACGCTCGCGGTCTTCACGGCGCCCGAAGCTTCCGTTCGGTCACGCGCCCGCGAACTCGTGGGTCGCGATCAGTTTGCGATCGTGCATGTGTCCACGCCGCTGGCTGAGTGCCGCAAGCGCGATCCCTCGGGCCTCTACCGCGATCTCACGGCGGGCAAGATCGTCGGCGTGCCTGGAGTTGACTTCGAGTACGAAGCGCCGACCGACGCCGAGCTCACCATCCCGTTGCACGAACTCGGTCTCCCCGATGTGGCGCTGCGCACCGCTGTCGAACGGGTGATGGCGCTCCTTGAGTCGCGTCAAATCATCGTGAAGTAAGTGCGCTGCGGACCGACCTCGGCGTCAATCATTCCTTCACGACGCGCATCGCGATGAGGTCCTGCACATCGACAAGACCAACGGGGCAACCATCGCGTCCCACGACAGGGATCTCATCGAGACGCTTGGACTGCACGAGTTGCACCGCGTCCTGCACCAGCGAATCAACGGTGAGGACCGTCGGGTGCCGAGTCATGACACCAGCGATCGGCGCATCGAGCGCAGCGATGCCACCGTTGTTGACCTGTCGGCGCAAATCACCGTCGGTGAAGATCCCGCTGAGCTTGCCCTTTTCATCGACAAGAACGATCGCTCCCGCACGCCGACCCTCACCCGCTGCGCGCAGCGCTTCACGGACGGTGCTGGTGTCGGAGACCGTGGCGAGGTTGTGGCCCACGCGAAATCGCAGCACTTCCGTCACGGGACGCAGACCCGCACCGAGCATGCCGCCCGGATGATGCCGATGAAAATCGTCCTTGCCGAAATCGCGTCGTTGCGCGAGACCGAGCGCGATTGCATCACCGACTGCAAGCGTGAGCGTGGTGGAAGCCGTTGGCGCGAGATTGAGCGGGCACGCTTCCGTGATGTCGCCGAGGTCCACATGAACCGTACAGGCGCGGGCGAGACTCGACTCGCGCTTGCCTGAAAGTCCGAGGGTCTTGATGCCGTCCATCTTCAGAATGGTCGCCAGAGCCACGACCTCTTGCGTTTCGCCCGACCAGCTCAGGAGGAGCGCGACATCTCCCGTTCGAATCGAGCCTAGGTCGCCATGCACCGCTTCCGCAGGATGCACAAAGTGTGAGGGCTGGCCGAGACTCGAGAGACTTGCGGAAATCTTCGCGCCCACGAGGCCCGACTTCCCCATCCCGCTCACGACCACATGACCTGTGCACGCCTCGAGGAGATCAAGCGCGGCGTGCAGACTGGTGAGCTCGCCGTTGCGTAGGCGCGCGGCGAAACCAGTGATGGCGGCTGCCTCGGTCGCCAGAACTTCGCCGAGAAACGCCGTCTCGACCGAGCGTGTGTGTGGGTCGATCGAAGTGGAGACGGTGCGGGAGTCAGCCATCGACGCAGTGTACGACGACGCTCCACAGGCGAAAACTGCTAGATTCCGCGGCGATGTCGCAGACCGACTGGCTCGTTCGCCTTCCCGTTTTCCAAGGTCCCCTCGACCTGTTGCTGTTCCTCGTCCGTCGCGCCGAGGTCGACATCCACGACATCGAGATCCACACGCTGACCGATCAGTACCTCGAATCAGTGCGGCACATTGCCAGACTCGACATCGATCTCGCGGGCGAGTTTCTCGTGATGGCTGCGACACTTGTCGAGTTGAAGTCGCGCGCGCTGACTCCGTCAGCACCTTCTGAGTTTGGCGAGACCAGCAGTTCTTCGGCGCCAGGCGACGACCCGAAGAGCGAGCTCATCCGCCAATTGCTTGCGTACCAGCGCTTCCGCACCGCCGCGGAAGGACTCGACGCTCGTCGGCGCGAGTTTGGTCAACGCGGCGCTGCACGCGCGCGCCCTGGTGTGCCCGATCCAACCGCCGAGAGTGCGGAGGACGCCAACGCTGACGGCGTTCCTTCCGACTGGGAACTCGAGGATCTCCATCTTGGCGATCTCTTTGCAGCATTCGAGTCGGTCGCTGCATCGATCGATCTCACTCGAATCGGCGATCACCAAGTCGAGTACGACGACACGCCGATCTCACTTCACCAAGAAGATCTCATGGATCGACTGGTGCGCAACGAGAGCCGCATGCTCACGCTTGAAAGCGTCTTCGAAGGACGCACCCACAGCGAGCGCATTGGGCTCTTTCTGGCCATGCTGGAGTTGGTGCGTCAGGGACGCGTGCGTGTGAGCCAAGATTGTCTCGAGGATCCGATCGAAGTCACACTCGACCTCGAACACGATCCCAATGCGCCGACCTTTGAGTCGTCGACGGCGTCCCTAGGAGGGAAGCCCGAAGTGTCGAAGAACTAGTGCGCGGCGTCAGGCGGCTTCGCGCATCGTCATCGGCGCGCGATCCGCGCGTCGAACCCAGCGCGTGAGCGCGGCAGGTTCACGGGTCACACCAAGATGGCTGAGGTACTCGCGGAGATCCCTCTCGGAGAAGGTGGACAGCCACTCTGCGGACGCAGAGGGGTTGATCTCACAGATCGATGCAATGAGTGCGGACTTCTCTGACACAGGAACCTCCAGACCCGAGACATCGGCACGCGCTCCAGCGGGCCTTGAATGGCAGAAGAGAATCGGTGCGCAACGGCGGTCGATAGACGGCGAAGTCGGCAAGATCGAGCGCGCGCTCAACCACGGAAGGCCTTAGCGGCCCTGCAGGAGTTCGGTGAGCTTGCGCTTGAGAAGCGCCACGCGCAGCAGGCTTCGCACGCGGGTCACAAGCTCCAGTTTATTGACGGGCTTGGTCAGAAAGTCGTCGGTGCCGCTTTCGACCGCGCGCTCGTGATCGCCAACCTCATGGAGGGCCGTCACCATGATGACCACCATGTCGCGCGTTGCGGGCTCGCTCTTGAGTTTGCGGCAGACCTCGAAGCCTGACATCTTGGGCATCATCACATCGAGCAGAATGAGGTCGGGCTTCTCACGCTGCACAGCCTCGATCGCCTCGAGGCCGTCACGCGCGGTGGAGATCTTGCAGGGCAAGCTCTCGAGGTACGCCTGCATGAGTTCGAGATTCTGCTGGTTGTCATCGACGAGCAGTATCTTCGCCGTCGAGAGATCAGTCAGCGCGGACTCGTCAATGGTGGGAAGCTGCGAACCAGACATAGGCGGAGTCTAACAACATCCGCAGGTTGTTCGCTACAGCCCGAGGGCACGCACGGCGAGATCCACAGGATGCAACGCTTCACGCGCAGTGCCATCGTGAATCTGATGCCGGCAACTCGTGCCTGGCGCACACACCACAGCGTCCGACGCAGTGCGGATCGCAGGGAAGAGCCGTTCTTCACCGATACGCATCGAGAGGTCGTAGCGCGATTGCGCGAAACCAAAGCTTCCCGCCATGCCGCAGCAGCCCGTGTCAAGGACCGACACTTCTGTGCCAAAGATGCGGCGCAAGAAACGCGCGGAAGTTTCCGTGCCCCACAGCGCCTTCTGATGGCAATGACCGTGAAGGACGACTCGATCGAGTTGCGCGGGAATCGCGGGTCGCTTGGGATGCGCGTCCCATTGCGCTTCGAGAAACTCCTCAACGAGGAATGTGCGCATCGCGAGAGTTGCTCGCCGATCCATCGCCGCATCGTCGGGCATGTCTGGGGGAAGTTCCAGCCAATCGTCACGGATCGCGCTGGCACAACTTGGCTCAAGCACCAAGACCGCCTGAGCGTCGGTGGAATCCAAGAGATCACACAACGCTTTGCTGCTGGCCTCAATGATGCTCCGTGCCTCGCTGAGCATGCCTGTTGAGATCAAACTTCTTCCGCAGCACCCGACATCGGCCAACACCACGCGATAACCGAAGGCCTCGAGCAAGCGCACCGCAGCGTGTCCGATGGTTGGTTCGTTGTAGGCGCTGAAGCAATCGCCAAAGAGAATCACGGTCTGGTGACCCGTACTCGGGGCGCGCCGCTTGAACCACTCAAAGAGCGACGGCGCGAAGTGCGGGATCGATCGCCGTGGATCGATCCCAAGGAGCGTGCGTGCAACGCCCTTACCGAGCGGTGAATCGTTCCACAGATTTGCCAGCGCGGAGAAGCGCGAGCCGAACGCGTTGAGGCGTCGGACTTGACCAAACACGCGCGTCGCCAGCGGCGTGCCTTCTCGCGCGTGACGCTGCGCGGTGTACTCGGCCTTCAACTTCGAGATGTCGACATTGGACGGACACTCCGTCTTGCACGCCTTGCACGAAAGACAGAGATCGAGCGTCTCCATCGTTTCAGGGTCGCTCCACAACGCGTCGTTGAGTTGCCCCGTCACCGCGAGTCGCAGCGCGTTGCCGCGGCCGCGTGTGGAATGCCGTTCCTCTCGCAGCGCGCGATAGGAGGGACACATCGAGACCCCGCCGCTCAGACGCCGACAAATGCCTGCGCCATTACACGACTCGATGGCGTGCTCAAATCCTTCTTCGCGCTTGTAGGAGAAGTAGGTCTCGGCGATCGGAGGATGGGTGTCGATCCCCTTCGGTGCAACACGCAGATGGGTGATGATCTTCTCCGCTGGCCCCGTGTCGACGATGTTGCCAGGGTTCAGCACGCCACGCGGATCAAAGACCCGCTTCACTTCCACCAAGGCGCCGCAGATCACCTGACCAAAGTACTCACCAAGGAGCGGCGACCGCACTCGTCCGTCGCCGTGCTCACCAGAAAGTGCGCCCCCGTATCGCGCCACGAGTTGCGCGATGTCCTTGGCGATATGCACCATGAGCGCGCGGTCTTTCGCGTCATGAATCGCCACCAACGGTCGAATGTGCAGACAGCCCACCGAGGCGTGTGCGTAGTAGGCCGCGGTCGTACCGCGAATCGAAACGATGGTGCGGAAGTCTTCGACGAAATCGGGAAGGCGCGAAGGATCGACCGCGGTGTCTTCGACAAAGGTGAATGGCTTGCGCACACCAGGAACGCCGTGGAGAAGCGGCTCCCCTGCTTTGCGAAGCTTCCACGCCTTCAGCCGTTCCGCGGCGCCGGTGTAGGTCTTCATCGCGTCGCCGGGAAGCACGGCGCGCAGCGTGGCGAATCGCTCCGAGATGGTCCGCGCGTCGTCGGCGAAGTACTCCACATAGAGCACCGCGCCAAGCGCGCCGCTCTCAGGAGCAGGAAGCAAATCGACATACTGCCGATACTCGCTGTTGCGCAGCGCGACGCCGATGACCACATCATCGACGAGTTCGACTGCCGCAGGAGTCGTGGCCAGGATCGCCTTGAGTCGCGCCAGCGCGTCACGCACCGTTTCGAATCCGATGATGGCCAGCCCGCGCTCTTTCGGCTTCTCGACCAACGCGAGTTCCGCGCGCAGTGTGGTCGCCAGCGTGCCTTCTGCACCACAAACGAGGTGCGCGAGGTTCACGCGGTCGAAGGTCCCAGGTGTGCAGCGCTCAAGTTGATCGAGCAAGAGATCAAGCGAATAGCCATCGACATGGCGCAGGATCTTGGGAAAGCGCGCGCGAATCTCTTTGGCGATCGGGAGCACGATCGCAGCGAGACGCTCGGCGATCGCGCGCTGTGCAGGATCGCGTTCGCATCCGCCTTCATCGAGACGATGCAGAGAGCCATCGGCGAACACGACCTCGAGGGCGACAAGGTTCTCGACGGTTCGGCCATAGAGGATCGAGTGCGCGCCTGCCGAGTTGTTGCCGACCATGCCACCGATCGTCGCGTGCGAACTGGTGGCGACATCGGGTCCGAACATCAGTCCATGCTGGGCAAGTTGTTCGTTGAGTTGATCGAGCGTCACGCCTGCCTCGACGACGGCACGACGACGCGCGACATCGACGCTGAGCACTGCGCGGCAATACTGCGAGAAGTCGACGACGACCGCTTCGTTCACTGACTGACCAGCCAAGGCAGTTCCAGAACCGCGCGGCAGCACAGGAACGCCTTCGCGGGCGAGGAACCGAAGCACGCGCTCCGCGTCGAGCGTCGTGTGCGGAACAACGACTCCGATCGGCTCGACCTGGTAGATGCTCGCGTCCGTCGCGTAGAGCATGCGATCGTGCCGCCCAAAGCGGATATCCGCGGCCGCAACTCCGCGCAGCGCCTGAGACAAGCGCAAACGCACAGCATCCAAGCGATCACCGTGATCAGCGAGAGGCAGACTCGTGGAGTGACCGTGACGGGCGGCCGGTACCTCGGACATTCGAGCAGGATAGTGAAGCGTCGCTACTTCGGCAGCGCCGCTGGCGCCTCGACCGGCTTCACGGGTGCCTCGGCAGGAACCGCACCCGCGGTAAGTTTCACCAGGAGCTCGTGGATCGCCTTCTCGCTGCGCGGCGAACTTCCTTCCCACATGCCTGCGATGGTGCCGTCGGTTGCGATGACGAAGGTCGTCGGAAATGCGCGGACGAGCCAGCGACGCGCCGCTTGGCCGTCAAGATCAAGAACACAAGGCATCGTCAGCTTCCGCTCGGTGAAGAGCGTGCGGATCTTGGCGACGCGTTCATCGCGCGATCCTTGCTCGCCTGCGTTGACGAGCATGACTTCCACTTTGCCCTCCCACTCCTTCGCCAGTTTTTCCAGCGAAGGAAGTGCAGCGAGGCAGGGTCCACACCAGGTTGCCCAGAAATCGATGACGACGGGCTTGCTCCGCGCACGCAGAATGTCCCAGTCTTCGCCCCCCTCGACGCGCGGCAGCGCCAGAGTCGGCGCAGGATCGCCTGCCTTCAGCGCGGGAACCGAACGATCTTCCACCGCGCCCTCCGCACGAACGATCAATGCCGCGAGTCCATCGACCTTCTGCTTTCCCGTTGCGTCAAAGGCAAACAGCGCCGCGTCAGGCTTCTGCTTGGGTCGCGTGGCTTTCGACTTGAGAGTCCAGCGCAGTTCACCCTCGAGCTCAGCGTTTGGTGCGCCGTGCTGCACTCCGATCGAAGCCTCAAGCAGGTGCGTTTCGGGATCGAAGAAGAGCTTGAGCTCCTGCGTCGCGTCGTCGGACTCCAACACGAGGACTTTGCAGGCTTGACCTTCAAACTCGTCGTCGTCGACGCGGATCGGTAGGACATCCGACAGTTGCGGCATGAGCTGCATGCACACTTCATCGTGCGCGTCTTCGCCGAGCGCGAGCGCGAGTTCTGGGATCGGCAGCGCCTGAAACGCGTTGAAGAGCGCGTAGTACGGCGAACCGTGGTCGGAGACATCGAGGTAGGCCAGCGGATTGCTTTCGTGCGTGGCGATGATGCGCCCTGAGGCAATCCGCAACTGGTATCCGCGCAGCGAGAGATTGGCTCGTCGCTCCGAACCCAACACGCCGCGCAGCGCCACCGACGGAGCCGCGCCGCTGCCGCCACCACCACTCTTGGCGCCGACGATGACTTCGACTGCGCACTCAACGCCAGCTTCATCGCGATAGGCCTTGATGATCGCGCTGAGCGCTTCCGATGCGGCTTTCGCGTCGGCCTCACGGTTTCGTGGTGGAGTGTCCGCCGCGATGCCCGGTGGAGGCGCGACCGCTGGGACCTGCAACATTGATAAGGCGAGCAAGAGTGCGGCGCAGCCCATGGTCAACTCCAGAGGGCAATGTACGCGCATGCTGCGATGCAAAACGACAGCCGCGTGCAGGAATCCTGCACGCGGCTGCAATTCTTGGGTGATGGACCTTCGAGGCCCGCGGTCAGCCCGCTTTCGGAGCGAGCGCCTTCTCGCACTCGTCCTTGAGCTGATCGATGATCTTGGCTGGGTTCTGCGGGTCGATGCCGTTGTGGATCGCGACGATCTTGCCGTCAGGACCAACCACGACCGTCGCAGGGATGCCCGTGAAGCCGTAGGCGCGAATCACGGTGTCGTCCATGTCGATGAGGCATGGCATGGTGAAAGCCTGCTTGGTCCAGAAGTCGGTGACGCTGGCGATGCGCTCGTCGCCCTTCTTCTGCTCGAGGCAATTCAGACCGAAGACTTCGATTGGCTTGCCCGACTCCTTGGCCCACTTGGCAAAGCTGCTGACATGAGGAAGGCCGCGCTTGCATGGTCCGCACCATTCAGCCCAGAAGTCAACGACGACGACCTTGCCCTTGAGGGAGGCGAGAGTGACTTCCTTGCCATCGGTGGTCTTGAGCGCGAAGGTCGGGGCCTCTGCTCCGATTTCAATCGCCTGCGCTTGCAGACCATCGGGCGAGTCAACCTGCTTCTTGCCCGTCTCGTCGAAGGCGATCTTGTCCTTGAGCGCGGCCGTCGACGGAGTGAACGCGAGCGTCAGCGGAATCAGCATGCCTTCGGGTGCACCAGGAGGAGCCATGTTCACCAGCGCGCTGGTGAGCAGGCTTGTCTTGGCATCGAAGGTGAAGACCGCAACGCTGCCGCCAGCGCCCGTGACAAGGACCTTGCCCTTGGCTGCGTCAAAACCAGCGAGCACCGCAGTGGGCATGATCTTCTCTGCGAGTTCTGCGATCGAACCGTTCGACTCCGACGGCTCAAGGAGCCAAGTCGGAAGCGGAAGATCAAAGCCGCCGAGTTCCTTCGCGAGCGTCTTGGACATCGTGCCATCAAGCGGATAGGCCACGAACTTGTTCGCTGAGTCAGCGCTGGTGAGGTAGACCTTCTTGTTCGCGCTGATGATGCCCATCGGGCCCATCTCAAGGCGCGCACCGTTCTCATCGCGCGCAAGCGCGATCGCCTGCGTCTGCTTCTGACCCATCATGTCGATGGTGATCGAGACGGTGTCGCTGAAGCTCTTGGCGTCGCGGTAGCTCTTGGCGACCTTCTTGATCAACTCTTCGCCAGCCTTGATCGCCTCGGGGGTCTTCATCGCATCGGTGAAATCCTTGCCGATCTCAGGAGCCTTGGGCATCTCAAACTGTGGCGGCTCGACTTCGGGCGGCGCGGTGGGCGCTGCGGCGGGTGGAGTCGCTCCTCCAGCGGGAGCGCCGTCCTGGGCGAAGGCGGTGCTGGCGAAGGCTCCGCAAGCGACGAGGCCTGCAGCGAGCGCGACGCGGGCGTGTGAGAGCGACATGGTCATGGGTGTCTCCAATCGTGGCCTCCGCAAGGACGCCGTCGTGCAGGGTGGCCAGCGCAGCCAACCTCGGCCCAAGGACTCCGTCAAGACCGTGTTCGGTCTTCGATATCGGCAGTCGTGTTGAGTCGACCCACCCGAACCGCATCCGAGCGGCCTGGGCAGGCACGAAGCAAAGAGTCTACCCGCTCCCCCGTGATCGGATCGCAGGCGGATCCCGCTATTTCCGCAAGGGGAAGCAGGACGAACGCTCGCTCTCGAAACCGTGGGTGCGGCACCGAGATGTCGCAGGATGACTCGATGTATTCCCCGTAGAGGATCAAGTCGAGATCAATGGTGCGAGCTGTCCAACGCGAGCTGTCTCGCTCTCTTCCGAGGCTTCGTTCGATGTCGAGCAAGAGACTCAGGAGCTGTCGCGGTGAGAGCGTCGTGCGGATCGAGACTGCTGCGTTCAGATATCGGGGCTGATCTGGCGGTCCCACAGGCGCCGTGTCGTAGGCACCTGAGACAGCAAGGACTTCGATCGCTTCATGCGCCGACAACGCGTTGACGGCTGCGCGCAGCGTCGCGGTGCGATCGCCGAGGTTGGCACCGAGGGCAATGTGGGCGATTTCAGAACTGCTCGACACGCAACGCCTCCGATGCACTCCAGAGAAGGTCGCGCGTCGGCTCGCCAAGCAGCGCAAAGCGCGCTGAGGCCAACGCGAGTGAGGCGGTCCGCAGTCGCACCGAGGCGCGATCTCCAGGAAAGTGAAAGCGCCGCGAGTAGATCGCTTCGCCGCGCACAGCCACGGACACGAACACCGTACCGACGGGTTTCTCGTCGCTGCCACCAGAAGGGCCCGCGATTCCCGTCGTGGCGATGGCGACCGTGGCGTTGGTGCGCAAGAGCGCGCCGCGCGCCATGGCGATCGCGACCTCATGACTCACGGCGCCATGCTGCGTCAACTGATCGGACTTGACACCAAGGTCGATGGTCTTGCGCGCATTCTCATAGGTGATGAACCCGCCGCGAAACCACGCACTCGATCCAACGATGTCGGTGAGCATCGCGCTGAGCAAGCCACCCGTGCAACTTTCGGCGGTGACCAGCGTGTCTTGTCGCGCGACCAAGAGCGCGCCGAGTGCTGCAGCCAACGGCTCGCCATCGCGCCCATAGATCAGCGTTCCCAAACGCGCCGTGCACGCGCGCACGGTTTCCTCGAGTGCAGCACGCGCCGCATCGCTGGTTCCGACGCTGCGCACGCGCACCGTCACGATGCCACCGCTGGCAGTCGTGCCCACAGTTGGCTCTCGATCGCGGTCCATGAGTTCACCGAGCATTTCAGCCAGCGCACTCTCACCAACACCAATCGTGTGCAATGCGGCCGTCGCGACGGCGAGTCCTTCGCGGCGCACCAACGGCGCGACCAAGCGCAGGAACATCGGCTTCATCTCGTTGGGTGGTCCTGGCAGACAGAAGACCTGACATCCACCAAGGCGCATCGTCAAGCCTGGCGCAGTGCCGTTGGGATTGTCGAGCAGTTGCGCGGTGGCGGGACGAAAGGCTTGGCGGAGATTGGACTCGGGCATGGCTCGCCCGCGCGCGGCGAACCACGCTCGAACCGCAACGACTCCCGCCTCATCGACCACGAGCGCGGCGTTCGGTCCGCCAGCATCCGCGAGAGCGTCACGCGTGAGATCGTCGAGTGTCGGGCCAAGTCCACCCGTCAGAATCAGCGCGCGGTGGTTGCGTGCGAGTGCCTGCATCGCGGCAGCGATGCGCGCGCGATCATCACCCACGGTCCGACGCTCTCCTGGCATCGCGCCAAGTGCTTGAAGTTCGCGCGCGAGCCACGGCGCATTGCTGTCTTCGATCTGCCCGAGGATGATTTCATCTCCCACAGACAGGAGCGCCACTTCATCACCACTCGTGCTCGGCGGACTCACGGCGCGCCCACTTGGGATTCCGCGGCAATGCGCGCGTACTGCTCGCTGTAGAACGCACCCATCGAGCGGCGCAATTCATCCGCGGCGGACGCGCCGAGCGGCCAGAGGTTGGCCTCGCTCCACTTTCCCTTGAGCCAGCCATCACGAATCGCTGCGCGTCCCTCACGGGTCGCGAGATCGTGCGACGAGCTTTCGGGGCCAGCGATCAGTGGCATCGCATCGAATTGCTCGAGCATCGCCTTGAGTGTTGGGTCGGAGACATCGCCCGCCGTCACCAACGCGCGGTCGTGCGGATAGCTCGGATGAAGACGAATCGCGTCCCACGCCCGCGCGAGTTCATCGCGGCGATCGGCGCAGAGCGCGCTAAAGAGCGGCGCAATGAAGGCGCGCGCGTTTCGATCGGGATTCTCCACCTTACTCGCGAGCGTAAAGGGATCCACATGATCGATGAACTCCGCATCGTGCGCAGCAAGAAACGCGCGGCGCACGGGCATGCGGCGAAGTTCAAATCGATGCGGACCGAGCAGGCCATCTTCACGCACCGCAGCTTTGAACTGCCAGAGCGCCTGGCCCTCATCGGAGAGTGCGAAGCGAATGAAGCGCTCGGCGATCTCTCGATTGGGCGCGTTGTTCAGGAGCGCAATCGGATCGGGATCAATGACCGTCTGTCCCTGCGGATCGATGTAGCCAAGGCGCGCGCCGCCACCAGCATCGAGCACAGCCTGCGCTTGGTAACGACCATAGAAGTCGATGCTCGGACCAGCGGCGCTGTCGCCGGCTGAGACATCGAGCGGAACCTTCGGCGCGCTCGACGCGACGCTGCGCGCGTTGGCCGCCATGCGATGGATGATCTGCCAGCCCCGCTCCCAACCGAGTCGTTGGATGATCGCTTCGAGCGCGGTCGTGACCGAACCACTTTGTGCGGGATTCACCAGCGTGATCGCACCGTTGAGCCGCGCATCGGCGAGGTCGGCCCACTCGGTTGGTTCGTCCACACCAAGCCGCTCGAGGAGGTCTCGGTTGAAGACGATGCCAAAGCCCGACAACGCCACGCCAAACCAGTAGCCGTCGGGGTCGTAGATCGGCTCGCCTCCGACTAGATTCTCGCCATAGGTTTCCTCTAAGAACGCGGGCTCAAGCGCCGCGCGTTCGAGAATGCGGCCCGTGCGCTTCTCACCGTTGATCTCGATGCTGAGCTCGCGCTTGAGCTGTCCATACTCGTAGCTGCCGCCGCCGAAACAGAGATCCGCGTTGCCACCAATGGCGCGACCATCGCGAAGCGCTGCCTCAGCGTTGGCTTCGAGGATCCTGCGAATCTCACTCGTCCCGCCTGGCGTGTTCCAGATGATCTCCGCGCTCTCGTGGTAGGTGCGTTGGTGCCACGCCGCAAAACCGCGGCCAAACTCGTAGCGAATCTGCTCGTTGTGCGGCGTGTACACGATGGCGTGACGCGTGCTCCCACCAAGGTCACCATCACGCGGCGCTAACACCACGGGAATCGCGGCCAGCAGCACGAGGAGAGACGGGAGGATGATGCTGCCGAGTTTCATGCGGTACGACTCGTCGTGGCCAATGGGCGGTCTCACCCAACAGTCAATGCACGATGGCGCGAATCTCATCCGCGAAGGATCGCGCTGCATCGCGGATCGCTTGCTGCCACGGGGTTCCGACCGCAGGCTTTGGATAGAGCACCGAACGACTCGCGGTGATCAGTGCGCCGCGCGAGCCGCTCGTGAAGCAGGCCCGCACATCGTCGGCAGAGCCACCCTGCGCGCCGTAGCCAGGAACGAGAAACAGCGTGTTAGGCATGCGCTTTCGCAAGGAAGCGATCTCATCACGCTTGGTCGCGCCGACCACGGCTCCGAGATTCGAGAAGCCGCGCGCACCGATCGAGGGCTTGCCAAGCTCGGTGACGAGATCCGCCACCGCCTCGGCGACCGTACGACCATCGGAGAGCGCCAGCGCTTGCAACGCATCCCCAGAAGGATTGCTCGTGCGAACCAACGCGAAGGCACCATGACCTTCCGAGAGAAACGGAAGAATGCCGTCGGCGCCGAGGTAGGCGCTGATCGTCGTCCAATGGGCGCCAGCGGCGCGCGCGCTCGCTGCGTAATGCTCTGCAGAAATCCCGATGTCGCCGCGCTTGAAGTCGAGGATCACCGCAAGTCCACTCGCGCGTGCTTGAGCGAGCACTCGTTGCAGCGCAGCGCTTCCTTCGGCGCCGAATCGTTCGAAACACGCCGCTTGGATCTTGACCGCTGCAGCATCCGCGACGACTGCCTCGAGCACAGCGCAGGAGAAGAGTTCGATCGAGCGCGCGCAGTGCGCAGCGTTGTTTGGATCGTTCGGAGCAAGCCCTGAGGGCAATCGATCGACGACGGGGTCAAGGCCAACGCAGGTCGCGCTGTTGGCACGCTCGATGCGCGCACCAAGAAAGTCCGCTGCATGAAAAGGTGCCGAGAGTGTGGTCACAGGAGTCTCGCAACACGAAGGCGTCGTCGGGGTGGTTGTCACGGGCGGCGATTGTACGAATCCGCGCCGATCAGGCCTTTGGTGAAGAAGCCCGCTGCTGCGCCGCAAGTTCGCGGAGGTATCGCCAGGTGTAGATGCCCGTGTCGTGCCCATCGCTGAATCGGATGCGCACCGCGTAGTGACCCACGAGTTCGATGTTCTCTGCGCGCAACGGGCCAGCGGAAGCTGGCGTACTTGGCAGCACCGTGAGTGGATTGCGCGCCATCGCCGCGCGCAACTCCCGCTGATCCGCCGAGGGCGAGTGCCTTCGCAAAAAGGCGACTGGAAGAAAGTCTGAGACGCCATCGTTCCAGACCAGCGTCAGTCCGCGGGCGCCATCAAGGTCGAGGTGGTTCGGTCGCGGATCGTCGGCGGGCGCGCTCATGGCGCCATGCTACGCTCGGACGCGATGATGGTTGACGACTTCACCCAAGCCACCGAGGCGGAGATTCCGCACCGTGCAGAGCTCCCTGCGCGCGGCGTCTTTGCGCTCTGGCACACCGTGCAGGAGCATGAGACCAGCGCGCTCGTCCCCCACGCCAACAACATCGCCATCGTGGGGTGGATTGATCTCATCGCCTCACGCCACGGCGACGAAGCAGGCGCGTCGAGAACCGAACTCGCTGCGGCGGGACAGATGTGGTTTGTCGCGCGTCACGAGATCGATTACCTCGCCGAGGCGTTCATCGGCGATCGCCTGCTGTTGCTGACCTGGGTCGAAAAGCTCGGCCGCACTAGCCTCTCCCGCGCCACTCGGGTGGTGCGCGCTGCAGATGGCATCGTGATGGCTCGCGCGACGAGTCGTTGGGCGCTGGTCGACCTCGAGACCCGCAGGCCTGCGCCGATCGCACCATCGGTGCGCGCCGCGTGGCTCTGACGCCCCATCGCGCAGCCCGTCTGCTCACGCCAAAGAAAAACCCCGTTCGGTCAGGGTTCTGAGCGGACGGGGCGGAGGGGAGAAAGATGACTGATTCAATCGCCGCTGCGCACCACTGCATCGCTTCGGCGGGTTGCCATCGTGCTTCGAGACTGTCGCTCGAAGCGCGGAGGCGGGCTCCTCAGATCCAGATCTACTTCGTATCGAACGCTGTCAAGAGATTGAAGGGCTCAAGACTCTGAGACGCCGTAGGGAAAACCCCACTGGCGCACCCTTCGTTCGGCCAAGCAGCCCGACACACCACACATTTTTTGAGCTGCATGACTCAGGACCCCGCGCGCGTCGATCTTGCCTTGCCCGACATGGCAATTCCTGCTTGGGTACGCTTCCCTTATGCCCATTTCCGCTGTTCTCGGCTCGGGAATTCTCCTCGCCCTCGCCACGCCGCCTGCCTTTGACCGCCTCCCGAATGGGGAGGCTGTCGATGGGCAGCGCCTCGTTCATCCGCCGTCGCCGAACAGGCAAATCATCGCCTTCGTGCCCGACCGCACGACGGGACGCGATTGGGGACTGCGCTATCTCCGCGAGGCCGTGAGCGACTTCAATCGTGAACTCCCTGATGCGGTCTTCTGCGTCGGCGATCTCGTGCAGGGCTACGCGCGGGATCACGGAAGTGTCGCTCAACAGCGAGAGGTCTTCCTCAACATCGTTGGCAGCCTGTCGATGCCGTTCTATCCGACTCCTGGAAACCACGATCTCGTCAGTGGCAAGCGCGACGCGACGGATCGCTCCTTCGCCGACGAATACCGCGCGCTCTTTGGACCGCTCTACTACAGCGTCGAACTTGAGCTCGCGAGCGTGGTGATTCTCAACACCGAAGATGGCGATGGCCGCATCGAGCCTGGATTTTCCGACGCGCAATTGGCGTGGCTCGACGGAGAGCTTGAAGCGCTTGCCAAGCGCAATCGTCCGATGATCCTCGTCATGCATCGTCCCTTGTGGGATCACAAGCCCACGCGATGGGAGACCCGCGTGCAGCCGCTGTTGGTCAAGCACGGCGTCGACCAAGTGATCGCTGGGCACTACCACGCACTGCAGGCACTTCCGCCGCGCGATGGAATTCCCTTTCTTCTCCTTGGTACTTGTGGCGGTGCGGTGGACCAACATCCACTCGCAGGACAGTTGCAACATGTCACCTTCGTCACCATCGACGAAGCGGGCGCCATCAAGCCCTTCCATCAGATTGCGGGATGCACGCTTCCTGTGGATTGGATCACGCAAGCCGACCAAGCACTCGCGTTTCAGTTGAAGAGCGCGCGTGATGCAGTGACGATCGTGGGCGCCGTGGCCGACGGGCTTGGCGCAGCGGCAAGTGGAAGTGTGGAGGTCACGCTGCACAATCCGCTCGATCGTGCCGTCGAGTTTGTCTTCAGCAAGTCGAGCGCGCCTACGCCGTGGGAGGTGATCGACCGCGTCGATGGTCAGGAGATCACGCGAAGTTGGACGAGCCGCACCGCGTTTGATGTCTTCAATCCTTGGACAACCGACCTGTCGACACCCTTCTCGCTCGCCTTTGAACCCGCCCGAATCAAGCTCGACGCAGGCGAGTCGGGCAGCGTGAAGATCTCCGCGCGCTGCGCCGCGCAGGCGACTCCTCCCGAGCCACCGCCGTTTGACATCGTTGCGACCTACTCCGACAGCAAGGAGCGTCGTGTGCCCGTACTGCTTCGACAGCGATTCCCGCTCAGCCGCACCGTCGAGGTTGCGTCCGACACGGATTCTGCTCTGCCCTACTCCATCGCGGTCTGGAACTGCTCGGAGTACGACACGCCCGAACGCAACAGCACCCTCCGCGTCCTCTCCGCGCGCGGCGACGCGGTCCTGCGCCTCGCTCTCACGGTTCCTGATGAGCAACTCTCCCCTGACGCCAAACCCAAAGACACGAAGGCATCGCTCGAAGACCCACTGGCCGATGCAGTTCGGCTTCAGCTTGGCGAGGGACCTGATTCTCGGGAGTTCCTCGTGACCTTTACCGAAGGTTCGCTCGCTCCTGTGGTGCGCACCCTCACGAGTGATCGATCGAAACTCGAGCGATCGAAGGATCTTGGCATCACGCTGACCCACTCAGGGAAGGACTGGAATCTCGCCATCGATGTGCTCAAGGGCGCCCTCCCCCCGTCCGCGGAACTCGCAGGCCTTCCCATCAACCTCGGTGTCGCAGACAACGACCTGGCCTACCACACGCAGTGGCGTTGGTTGGCGCCCAAGCAAACGCCCGCGCGCCTTCGCCTGAACCCGTGATCGACTGCGACTTGACCGAACGGACCCGAGTGATTCCAATAGGACCCGGAAGATCTCCGAGACTTTCCTGCTCGAATCGCCATCGATCCGATGCATTCGCCCAACCTCACTCCGACAACGCCCTGCCATCGTCATGGAGCGCGTCACGGGGCTTCTCGAAAAGGACTGCCATGAAGACTTTCTCACTCGCCTTCGCTACCGCCTGCCTTCTCTTGACTGGTTGCGGCGGCGACACCAGCTCGGATGCCACCACGCTCGACTCAAACCAGATCCGCCAGCCCACGACTGAGGCCCAAGTTGCCCCTCCAGGCGACGGCATCAAGCTCGGCAGCAACAACTCGGGTGGCCCTGGCGCCGCCAAGCCGAAGCCAGAAGGCAAGTAAGCGCCTGCATTGAGGATCGCGTCCTCACCACAAGCACAACCACCGCGCCGCTCGACTTCGGGCGGCGCGGTGTTTTTTCACCTCCGTGATGACCTCTCGATGGGCGCATTCTCGGCCCCCTCGGAACGATCGGTACTCACTCATGGCTCCAAGGGACAACTTCAGCCAAAAGAAACTCCTCACCTGAATTCGATGGCAGAGATGTCTGATGAGAGAGAAGCACGACGACGAGTTCGGGTCGAACCGTTCCTCGTCGTGCTCACAACATCTGGCCATCCACCCGCCGCTGCTCTGGGCTAAAACCTAGACAGCGGTTTTTCTTGGTTGAGAGCGCGAACGGACGGCGTCACGCCTCGCGCATGATCGCGGTCAGCTCGGCAAGTCCGCGCGCGAGTGTCTCTTCCTTGACCGCAAAGGACATGCGGAAGTGCGAATCGTGCTTCGAGAAGACCTTGCCAGGAATGACCAGCACGCCGCGGGCAATCGCCTTCTCAACGAACTGTGAGGCCGTGAGCCCCAGTCGCTCAGGCACTTTGACAAACGCGTAGAACGCGCCGCCAGGCAGCGCCACTTCGGTGACTCCATCAAATGCGGCCATCACCATGTCGCGACGCGCTTCGAAGCGGTCGACCCACGGCTGCATATCGATTTCGTAGGCGTGCGCGGCGGCGTATTGCGCCATGCTCGGCGCGCAGACATAGCTGTACTGCTGCAAGCGTGCGATCGCCTGCACGATTTCGTGTGGCCCTGCGACGAAACCCAGTCGCCATCCCGTGCAGCCGTAGGTCTTGCCAAAGCCGCGGATGAGCAAACAGTCTTTGGTGAAACGCGCTGGCGTCGGGAAGCGGCCACCTTCTCGTGACTCGCTAAAGGTGAACTCGTCGTAGATCTCGTCGGAGATCAAGAGAATGTTGCGCGCGGCGCAGAGATCCACGATGTCCTGGAGTTCGCGTGACGACAACACGACGCTCGTGGGATTGCCTGGACTGTTCACGATCACGGCCTTGGTGCGCGGCGTGATGAGTTTCTCGATCCGCGCGGCGGTCATGCGAAAGTCGGGATAGGTATCGCAGAGCACCATCGTGCCACCGGTCAACGCACCGAG
This sequence comes from Planctomycetaceae bacterium, assembly GCA_947490615.1. GTDB lineage: Bacteria > Planctomycetota > Phycisphaerae > Phycisphaerales > SM1A02 > QWPT01. The sequence continues at coordinate 328,033 of CANLHK010000002.1, forward strand.
CTGCGGATACATCACGAAGTATGGGTCAGGGATGATCGCCTCATCACCCGCATCGAGCAGACACATCATCGCAAGGACAAGTGCACCGCTGGTTCCGCTGGTGACGATCGCCGAGAGCCCATGCTCTGTGTCCTGCGTCCAACCAATCTCGGATCCGAGGCGCTTCCAGATCGCCGCGAGCAACTCGGGGCAACCTTGCGTTGGCGTGTAAGCGTTCTTGTTCTCCTGAATCGCCTTGATCGCAGCAGCTTTCAGCGCGTCGGGGACAGGAAAGTCAGGCTGCCCGATCGAGAGATTGATCGGGTCCTTCATCTTGGCGGCAAGGTCGAAGACCTTCCGAATACCGCTGGCATCGATCGACTTTGCGCGATGGGAGATCAGCTTGTCGAGATCGAGACGATCGTGAAGTGCGTGGTGCATCAGAAGAAACGCCTGCCTCGCGGGACGCGAGCGAGTGAAAGGAAACGCCTCCGACTTCTCGGAGGCGTTGGAGTATTGCAGTTTTCACTCGTCGAGGTTCGGCGTTGATGTGTGCAACGCGCGGGGAACTTTCCGCGCAACTGCTCCAACCAAACCCAACTCGTCGGTCACTTCTTCTTCGCAGCGGGAGCTGCGGCGGCCGCAGGCTTGGCTCCACCCTTGCCTGCGGGAGCAGCGGCGCCTTCAGCACCAGGAACCACTTCCTTCTTGGGCTTCTTGCCTGCGGCGACCTTGATGCTGAGCACCTTGGGCAGGCCGAGCGGCGAGTTCTTTCCCGCTGCAAAGACATCGGCTGCGGTGAGCTTGGCGACGCGCTCGTCACGGGTGAGGACGTTGCGGTGCTGGTTCAGTGCGCCGGACTTGGTCTTGAGACTGCTGTGGATGCTCATGGGGATGCCTGAAATTCTGCGGCGCGGACTTGCCGTGCCTCGCACTCGGGTTCAACCCGCTGTGCCTGCCGCCTGGTCTTGGGTTCGAAGCGTTCGCGGGCTACTTGCCGCGCGAACCGTTGAACGGTTTGAAGTAACGATCATGGAAATCCGAGTTGCCCTTGCCTGCAGCCTTCCAGCGTGCGCCGACTTGAGCGATTCGAACTCCCAACGCGGTCGCCGCCGCACCTTTGAGTTCCGACTTCGGAACGCCAGGCAGGACGGTGATTTCGCGAAGCCGACCACTATCGTCGGGAACCACCCACGCGTCAAGCCCGAGATCGCGGCAGAACTGCACGAGCTTGTCGGCGTTGGCCTCAGGAACCGTCGCAAGAACGCAGTATTGGAGCCCCGCCTGTCGCGGATCGAGGCCGTGCGGCGCTGGTGCGAGAGGCGGTCCGAGGCTGCTGTCGGCGGGATTCGCAACGCGACGGCCACTCGACGCACCACTTCCGTCAGGCGCAGGTGGCGTTGGTCTTACTACTTCGGGGTTTTCGGACCGCTCCGACGGTGACGCGTTCCGACTTCCGTCGGTCGTTTCAGCGGGAGCGGTACTCAAGGCCATCGGGTCGTTCGCCGTGCCTGCGCCGCCGTCAGCGATCGATCCACTCGCATCATCGGCGGAGTTTGACCAGCCGCCGCCGCGCCAGACGCCGATCAGATAGACCCCCGTGAACAGGAACAGCACCAGAAACGCCAGCCCCGCGACGCGCATCGTCGCAGGATCCAAGGTGAAACGCGGCGCCTTGGCGCCTGGACCGACGCCCTTGCCAGGATTCTTCGGGTCGCGGCCGCGACCAAGCAATTCGTAGAGAGCGGGTGTGCCTCGTCGTGCCATCGCAGATCCTCACAGTGTTGCGTTCTCAGAAGACTCCGAATGGAGGCCGAGTCCGCGGCGGCGAGTCTAGCAGGCGCGCGCGCCGCTCACGACGGCACGAGTGCACTCCAACGCTCAAGGACTTGCTCAAGTCCGCGACGCGGCGTGGTCCATTGCCTTGCGTCGACCACGGCAAGCTGGCGAAATCCCGCTGTTTCGAGGGCGATCCGCAGCGCCAGCGCGTCCAAACGCGACTCGCGCGGCTCGAGGATCGCTCCGCGCAAACCGCTTCGCCAAAGGTCAACCACGCGGACCGAACCGAGTCGGGAACCGAGAATTCCCACAAGTTCTTCGGGCGCAACACCCGCGCCAAGGACGCTCGCGCAGTCGACGGAGGCTTGAAACGGTGCGACGAGACCGCTGGCCTCTTTCGCGTGCAGTACGGGGAGATGCACCGACACACCAAGTCGACTCGCTGTGGCGGCAATCGCCGCGCGGATCTCGCAGGGCTCTTCCACACCAAGCGGGATTGTCACACCCGCGCGACCAAGGACGGCCGCGAACTCCAGCGCCGCCTCAATCGCGTCAAGCGCGCGGGAGACATGCTGAGGATCGGTCAGATGCGATGGCGGCAGGAACAGATCGATGCCAGCACAGGTGAGCTCAAGGCGTCGCAGCGTCGCGGCAAGATCGCGCCGCGCCGACAGAGAGAGCTCGCGCGGACGCAGCCCTGGTTCGATTGCCGAGAGCTGCACGCCGCGGTAGCCACTTTGCGAGATCCACTCCAACGCTCCGCGCAGCCCGTCAAACTCACCCGTGGTCAGGAGTGGCGAGAGCGTGGCAGCCAGTCGCGGCCGTTGATCGAGGCTTTCGGGCGTTTGCAAGAGTCGCAGTGTAACTCGGCGGGGTGTGATCACCGCTGATGAGTGAACAGCGACGATGATCAGGGAAACGCCGACACCGTACGATGCCCGCATGCAACGCCTCGCCGACACGCTCTTCTGGACATTCGCGTCGCTGTGGCTTGCTGCGGCGCTGGCAGGCGGCATCGCAGCGGCTGCGATCTTCCCTGCCGCGCTTGAGCTCCCGCTCAGCCTCACGGGGTATGAAGCCTTCATCGCGGCCGACCCTGAGCACGGTCGGCAACTCGTCGCGGGGCATCTTGTCGAACAGGTCTTCGCCCTGACCGGCGGGATGCGGAGTGTCCTCGCGCCGTTGACAGCGTTGGCTCTTCTCGCGCAACTGGCCTTGGCTCCACGCGCAGCGATGCAGCGCACCCGACTGATCGCTGTCGCTCTTGCGGCCCTCGCGTTGCTGGCGGGGAGTTTCTGGTCGCAACCGCGCTTTGCGGAAGAGGTCTCGGTCTATCGCGCAGCAGCCCGAACTGGCAGCATCGAAGAAGCCGCCGCGATGAAACCTGCGCTCGATGCAGCCCATGTTCGCGCCACCCGCGTGGCGTCGACGGAGGTTGTGGCGCTCCTTGGTCTCATTCTTGTGAGTGCGTGGACGGCGGGTCGCAGTGGCGCAGGAGGCAGCGCGAGTTTCCGCGCAAGTTCCTCTCGGACCACGCGTCGTGGCTAAAAACCGAGGCCGCGCCCCCACCACGGTTGCTCTGCAGAAGGCTCGCGCGGCGGAACTCTTGGCAGCGCTCACCGAGCACTATCCAGACGCCCATTGCGAGCTGAACTACGCGACCCCGCATGAGCTCCTCATCGCCACAATTCTGTCGGCGCAATGCACCGATGTCGCGGTGAATCGGGCGACCCCAGCGCTCTTCAAAGCCTTCCCGACTCCGAAGGACTACGCGAACTCCACCGCCGCAGCGATCGAGCCCTACCTCCGCTCGATCGGCCTCTTTCGAAACAAGGCCAAGGCCGTCCACGCCACGTGCACCATGCTCACTGAACGATTCGGCGGCGAGGTCCCCCGCACCATGGAGGAACTGCTGCTCCTGCGCGGAGTCGCCCGCAAGACCGCCAATGTGGTCCTTGGAAATTGCTTTGGTATCAACGAGGGCATCGTGGTCGACACCCATGTCATGCGCCTCGCGCATCGACTCGGTTTGTCGAAGGCCACCACGCCGACGGCGATCGAACGCGACCTCATGAAACTCTTCGAGCAGGAGTCCTGGTGCGTGCTCTCGCACCTCCTCATCAGCCACGGTCGTCGGGCGTGCAAAGCCCGCGGCGGGTTGTGCACGAGCGACCCCATCTGCCTCAAGTTCTGCAGCGAAGCGCGCGCCAGAAAAACGAGTTCGCCGCGTGGAAAGAAAGTGGCGAGCAAGCGTGGTACAAGTCGATAGTTCAGCCGCCCAAGCGCGCCGCGCGTGGCACCAACATCGCATGGAGAGCGACCCGCGTGAGCACCCCGCAACCCGATCCTGCACGGCACTTGACGATGGAGCGTTCGCGGCGATCTCTCCAAGGGCGAAACCTCCATTTCGTCGGCATCGGCGGCTGCGGCATGAGCGGCCTCGCGATGATGCTCCGCCAACGCGGTTGCGCCGTCACTGGGTCCGACCAATCCGACAGTGAGATGATCACGCGACTCGACGAATGCGGCATCGATGTGCGGGTTGGTCCCGCGATGCAGTCGCTTCCTGAGGCAACCGACATCGTCATCGCCTCGGCCGCCATCAAGCCCGACCATCCAGAGATCCTCGCCGCGCAATCCAAGGGGATCGAGTGGATCACCTACGCAGAGGCACTCGGCCTGACCCAAGAGGGCATGACCGCCGTCTCGATTGCGGGCACGCACGGTAAGAGCACCACGACCGCGATGACCTCGTGGGTGGGTATGCGTTGCGGACTTGATCCGAGTGTGATCGTGGGCGCGACCTGCGATCAACTCGGTGGCGGAACCCGCACGGGTTCGCCACGCATTCCCGTGGGACCTCGCGCGAACGAGCCAGGCGTCCTTGTCTGTGAGGCATGCGAGTTCAATCGCTCGTTTCATCAGCACCGCCCCACCATCGGGCTCATCAACAACATCGAAGAGGATCACCTCGACTACTACTCGTCGCTCGAGGAGATCATCGAGTCGTTCAGCGATTTCGCCAAGCTGCTGCCATCGCAGCGCGAAGGCGGCAAGTTGCTCATCGCCGAAGATGGCGCGCACCGTCGCCAGATTGTCGCGGGCCTGAACTGCGAAGTCGCGACCTTTGGCTTCTCGCCCGAGGCGGACTTTCAAGTGGTCTTCGACTCGCACGCGTGCAGAGTTGGCGTGCTGTGGCATGGACATTGGATCGCCGCATGGAACAACCGCATGCCTGGCGGACACAATGCGCTCAACGCTGCGGCCGCAGGAATCATCAACAACTGGCTCGGCGCGGATTGGGACGACATCGCCGTCGCGCTGAGTGAATTCAAAGGACTCGATCGACGCAGCCAGTTTCTTGGCAGCCGCATGATTTCCTCGGTTCGTGTGCAGGTCTTCGACGACTACGCGCACCATCCGACGGAGTGCGAGAAGACGCTTCGTGCGTTGCGGGCAGCACACAATCCCAAGCGACTCATCTGCATCTTCCAACCGCACCAGCACAGTCGCACTCGATTCTTGCTTGAGCAGTTTGCCACGAGCTTCTCGAGTGCCGACGAAGTCATCGTGCCCCACATCTACTTTGTGCGCGACAGCGAGGCAGAGAAGACTCGCGTGTCAGCACAGGACCTCGTCGATCGGCTCATCGAGCGCAACACACCTGCGCGGCACATCGGTTCGTTTGAAGCGATCACGGCTCACCTTGAATCGCACGCGCAAGATGGCGACCTGATCGTCACCATGGGCGCGGGCCCCGTGCACCGCATCGCTGAGGATTTCCTCAGCCGCAGCGGCAAGGCGGACCACGGGTCGGGGCAGGTGGCATGATCGTGGCGAGTCCGTCGAACCTCTACGCCGATCTCGATGTGCAAGCCGAGCTTGACGCGCCGCTGGCTGCGCAGACTTGGTTTGGTGTCGGCGGCCGCGCGGATCTCTTGATTCGACCCAACACCATCGACGCGCTCGCGACACTGGTGCGCCGTTGCAGGCGCGACGAAGTACCGCTGCGCGTGCTTGGTTCTGGCGCGAATCTACTGGTCGATGACGATGGCATCGACGGCGTCGTGGTGAAGCTCGACGCGCCCTTCTTTCGCACCGTCGACTTCAATGCCGAGGGGCGTCTCGAGCGCATGCGCGTCTACGGCGGCGCCTCGATGGAACAACTCGTGCACGAGAGTGCTCGCCGTGGCCTGCGAGGACTTGAGGCGATGTCGGGAATCCCTGCTTCACTCGGTGGCGCCGTGCGCATGAACGCCGGTGGCAAGTTTGGAGCCATTGGTGATGTCGTGGATGCCGTGGCCTTGATCGGACTCGACGGCGAACTCCGCGTCTACACCAACGACGAACTGCGCTTTGCCTATCGCGAAACCAACCTCCCACAGGGCATCGTGGTGTGGGCCAGCCTTCGCATGCTGCCCGACGATCCGATCGCCTGCCGCACGCGCGTGAAGGAAATCTTCGCCTACAAGAAGTCGACGCAGCCGATGTCTGCGAACAGTGCGGGCTGCATGTTCCGCAATCCGATGGTCGCGGGCGCGAGAGAGAGCGCGGGAAAGCTCATCGACCTTGCTGGACTCAAGGGCGCGCGGGTGGGCGGCGCCGTTGTTTCGCCCGAGCATGCCAACTTCCTCGCCATTGATCGGGTGGGAGGTGGTCGAGCGGAAGATGTGCGCGCGCTCGTCGAACAGATCAAAGAGCGCGTGCTCGTGCACTCAGGGGTCCAGTTGCAAACCGAAGTGGTCTTCTGGCGACGCGGTTCCACCGAAGGGCTCCATGTATGAGCACTGTTCCTCCGCGTGAACTCATCCGCGTGCTTGTCCTCATGGGCGGCCCCGACGCAGAACGCGAAGTCAGCATCATGTCGGGCACCGAGGTCGCGCGAGCACTCGCGCTGAACCCGAGCTTGGCCGTGACACCGCTGACGGTGGTGCGCACAACGGTGGAAGAACTTCTCGCCCACCGACCCACTGTGATCTTTCCGATCGTCCATGGTCCGTGGGGCGAAGGCGGTCCACTCCAGGAGATCCTCGAGACGCTCGAGCGAACTGCGGGCATTCCCTTTGTCGGGCCGCGCGCCAAACCCGCAGCGATCGCGATGGACAAGCTCGCCACCAAACTGATCGCCAGCGCCATCGGCATCCGCACGCCACGCTCGCGGCAGATCACGCGCGGTGAACCACTCGACCTTCAGCCACCGTTGGTGTTGAAGCCATCGAACGACGGTTCGAGCGTTGATCTGCGCATCTGTCGCACCGATGAAGAGGTCGCGTCGGGCCGCGCCGAGCTTGAACTCCATCGACCACACCTCATGGCTGAGGAATACATCAACGGACGCGAGATGACTGTCGGCATCGTCGATGGCGAAGTGCTTCCGATCATCGAGATCATTCCCAGCGTCGCCTTCTACGACTACGAAGCGAAGTACATCCGCAACGACACGCGCTACCAGCTCGATCCCGACCTTCCTGACTCCGTCGCGCAAGAGATGCGCAGCGCCACCGCACGGATCTTTGACGCGATTGGGCTGCGCGATGTGGCGCGCGCTGACTTCATGGTCGACACGCACGGCGCGTGGTTCCTTGAAATCAACACCGCGCCAGGCATGACGACGCACTCACTCATCCCTATGGCGTCACGACACCGCGGCGTCGACATGACGGCGTTGTGCTCGTCGTTGGTGCAGACGGCGATGGCACGCGCGCGCGCACCGCGAAGACAACAGTGCAGCTCCACCACGACCTCTTCCAACTCACCGCTGGCTTCACGCCAGCATTGCTCACCCGCGTCACCGCAGTCGACGCCCTGAACGGAAAGGCCAAGGATGGCCCGCAAGACCCGAACAAGATCCTCCGTCCTCGCCAACGCCATCGATCGCCTTGCTGCCTGCGTGCGCGAAGGTGGTCGAACATTCTCGTTGCTCGCTGTCGCCTGTTGCTTGGTCGCCGTGGCGCTTCTCTTAGCCATTGGCGTGCCGAGGCTGCGTATCGCCCTTGATGAGCGCAGCTGGGTTGAGGCCAGCGCGATTACGGTTCGCTTTACCAACGCACCAAAGTGGTTTGATCAGATTCGTCACGACGAGGTTCGACGACGCGTCGCAGAGGCCGTCGGTGATGGCTCTGCGTTGGCTCCTGCGCGATTGGAGCTTGCACGCACCGCGCTTCTTGAGAGCGGATGGTTTGTCTCGATTGCGCAAGTGCGCCTCGATGGAGGCGACGGCGGCAACGCGGGGTTCCTCGTCGACGCCACCTTCCGCGTTCCTGTGGCCGTCGTCCTGCACGGCGACCGCGAACACTTGGTAGACGCTGACGGATGCCGCCTTCCTGCCGATTGGATTCTTGGCCAACGCCCCTCGCAGCCGCACTGGATTTCACTGGTGCACGCGAGTGAACCACCACCAGGTTTGCCAGGAACCCGCTGGTCTGGACGCGATGTGCAGGCGGGCCTTGAATTGCTGCAAGCCACCTTCGACAAGCCGTGGGAACATCAGATCGCTGCGATTGATCTTGCCCAACTCGATCGTGATGGACTGGTCTTGCTCACGACCAACGGCGGTTTCATCGTCTGGGGCTACGCGCCGTCGGTGGCGACGAGCGCAGAGCCACCAGCGTCTGCGAAACTGCACAATCTCGATGTGCTCTTCGCGCGCACGGGGCACATCGACAACGGCGGTGGCCGCATCGTCGATCTGCGAACGGATGTGCCATCGGTGCGGCTCGCGGCCGACACACTGAACGGTGCAAGCCACAACACCGACGCGAGTGCTGCGACGCCGTGAACTCACTTGCGCCAGACGGAACGCCGAATGACGGTGCGCCGACTCCGCGCGAGAGTGAAGCATCCGAACGAGCCACGAACGACGCGATGGCGTTGCGTCCGCTCTTTATCCCGCGCGGCTTGGTGATGCTCTGCTCGCTGTGGGTCTTTCTCTGCTGGGTGATGCTCTTCGGCTTTCGTCCGCCTGTGCAACCGCAAGCAGCGAGCTACGGTCCGTCGATTGAGATGCTCTTTCTCTTGACGGGTGTCGGCATCGCGATCGGTTGGCCACTCTTGCGACTCTCTGCGCGACCGAGCTCGGCGCCACTCACGCAGGCAGCGATTGATGGCGTCTCGGTTCTGGTGTTGCTGCAAGTTGTCGTCTGGCCCTTGCGATTGGTGACCTCGTGGACACTCGCACGCGCAGTCGCGCTCGACGCCGCGCTTGGTGCCACGATCCTGCTCACTGCCGCGCTGCTTGCTGCGAGTCAAGGAAGCACCTCGCGGCGTTGGCGAACCAGCGCGATGATCGTCGCCGTGACACTCGTTCTTGCTCCCGTGTTGGCGGACGCGGTGTTTCATGGTGTCGGCGCCTCTCAGGCAAGTCCCCCTTGGCTGAGCGACACACTCCACGCGATGAGCGCGCCCGCCCTCCTTGCGCAGTTCTCACACCCAAACACCATCGACCCGTCGGAGGCCGAACGCTCGTTGATTTGGCGCGCGATGGCGCTCGGTTGCGCAGGTTGGGCCACCGCGCTTTCTGTGCTGTTTGTTCGTCAAGGTCAGCGCTAGAGCGCGGCCTGTTGCACTCGACAGGACGATTCCGCTAGACTTCCGATTCGACGCGGGAGCCCGGCTCCCGCGTCGCCTGTTTTCCCTGTGAGGGGTCTCCTTCCCCGCTTGCGCGCCGTGGAGGGGACGAGTTCGACGAGAGAGGAAAGTTGAGGCCCCATGGACTTCATCACGAATCAAGAGAAGGCAATGATGCAAGCGAAGCTCACCGAGCTGCGCGAGATGGACCGCGCGCTGATCCAGCGCATCGCGGATGCTCGCGCCTTGGGTGATCTTCGTGAGAACGCCGAGTACCACGCTGCCCGCGAAGACAAGGGCATGAACGACGCGAAGATCAAAGAGATCGAAGGTCGACTGGCCACGGCGCAGATTGCCGACAGCAGTGCGCTTCCTGATGGCATGGTCTTCGTCGGCGCGACGGTTCGTCTGCGCGACGATGACCGTGGCGACGACGATCTTTACCGACTCGTCGGGCAGGCCACAGGTCGCTTCGATCTCGAGTATGTCGAAGTCACGACGACGAGTCCGATGGGCGTCGCGCTTATGAAGGCGACCATCGGCGAGTCGATTCGGGTCGACCTCCCTCGGGGCGCCAAGCGCTTCACGATCCTCGCGATCGTCGCCTAAACGAACGCCTCAGTCGCGCCGCTCGAACACCAATCGTGTTCCCGGCGCGACGGCTGATCGCTTGATGACCACGCCATCAGGAAACCGCACCGCCACTTCAAGCAGCGCGCTGGTTTCGAGCGATCCAAGGCCAAAATGAGCTTCGGGCGCGTGGTTCGACTCAAACGGCCCTCCGCCCACGATCCACCGCCGTTGCACCGCGGTTCCTTGGGTGTTTGCGCTCGGAGCCGTCGAAGTGACGGTGATCTCTGCGCCGACGGCATGGCGATTCCCCACGCCCTTTCGTAGGTCGCGCGGAATCACCGTGAGCCAATCGTGCGGACGATCCTCGGTCGGCGCCGTGCCTGAGATGTGATCGTTGCGAATCACGCGCAGCGGCTCGTTCAGTCCCGCGATCACGAAGTCCACATCGCCATCCTGATCGAAATCCGCGAAGACCGCGGTGCGGTCCACATGCGGCTCGCACTTCCACGCGCCCGCTTCGCGCACAGCGTGAAAGCGACCGCCGCGGCGCTCCATCAACAACGGACGCTGCGCGTACTCCGAGTCCATGCTTGTCTTGGTCGCCGAGGGATAGACATGACCGTTCACGACGAGGAGGTCTTCATCGGCGTCGTGATCAAAGTCAAAGAAGCCTGCACCCCAACCAACGAGAGACCGACTCGGCGCGCCAAGACCAAACTGGTTGGTGCGATCGTCAAAGTTGCGGCCATCAAGATTGAGGTGGAGCGTGTTGGTGTCGCTCGAGAAGTTCGTGGTCAAGAGATCAGGTCGCGCGTTGCCGTCGAGATCCGCGACCGCGATTCCCATCGTCGCTTGCTCACTGCCTTCGCCGTTGACAGCGACACCGCTGCGCAGTCCGTCATCGCGGTAGATCCACGCGCTCTCACGCACGAAGAGGTTGTTGGCTTGCGAGTCGTTGCCGACGAAGATGTCCTGCACGCCATCGCCCGTGAAGTCGAGGATGGCGACATTCAGTCCGTATCGCGCCTTGCTTGGATCCGCCACACCACTGCTGACGCTGCGATCGAGAAAAGTCCCGTCGCCTCGATTCTCGTAGAGCGAATCCGCTGCGGCGCGATAGCCGCGCGGTCCCGCGAGCACGGCTTCACCCTTGAAACTCGATGGGGGCTGCGGATGCGCTGGGTCAAACTCGAGGTAGTTGCAGACATAGAGATCGAGGTCACCGTCGCCATCGAGATCCGCGAAGGCTGCACTCGTACCCCACCGAGGATCACCGAGTCCAGCACGCGCCGTGATGTCCTCAAACGATCCATCTCCTCGGTTGCGTAGGAGCACATCAGGTCCGAAGCAGGCGATGTAGAGATCGTCCTTCCCATCGGCGTCGATGTCTCCGACGGCTGCGCCGAAACTCCACCGCGTGTGCGTGATGCCAGTGGCTTTCGTGACATCGGTGAATCGCAGCGCACCGTCGTTTCGATAGAGACGCGCGCCAGGACCATGTTCGACATCGGCAAGCGTCGCGCCGTTGGGCACAAAGAGATCGAGGTCGCCATCGAGGTCGTAGTCGATGACGGCCAAGCCTCCGCCCTTGACCTCCAAGATTTGCGTGCTCGGCATCGCACCGCTGGTGAGCGTGCAGACGAGACCGCTCTCTGAGGTCACATCGGTGAAGGCCAGCGTGGTGCTCTGTGACTGCGGCGCGGCTTGAGTGAGCAGCGTGGCCAACACGACCGCCGCCACCATCATGGTGTGCCCTTCTTTGGCGCTTGCGCGTCTTGCTGCGTCGATGGAACCAGCGCGGGTGCTGCCGTTGGCGCCGTGACAGCCGTGCGTCCGAGCGCTTCGAGGATTCGCCGCTCATTGGCGCGCGCTGCGTCAGCCTCGGCAGTCTTTCCAAGACGATCCTTCACGCGCGCCACCTTCGCCCAAGTCTCGTGCTGCAGCGCACTGGCTTGGATGGCTTGTTGCAACAACGACTCCGCACGCACCACATCGTCGCGGCGCAACGCGAGGTCGGCCATGCGCGTCCAAACTCGCGCTTGATCGACGGGCTTCGGTGTGGGCTTGCTGAATCCTTCGAGCGCCTTCTCGAAGAGCGCCTGGGCCTCGTCGAGTTGATCCTCGCTCAGGGCCACGAGTGCGAGCCCAAAGGTCGAATCTGGTTCGTCAGGCACGCGCTTCAAGTGCTCCGTGAAGGCAGCGCGCGCTGCGTCCATGTCGCCAAGATGAAAGCAGCACCAGCCCAAGAAGTGTGGGACATGCCGGCGCTCAGGAAACTCCTGCTTCGAGGCGTTGGCCTTCTCGAGCGCTGCGCGGGCCGCTTCGTATTGCTTGAGCTTGTTGCGCGCAATCCCCAGCACCGCATACGCCCGCTCGACCTCGGCGCGACTCTTGAGCACGGTCTGCGCGGTCAGCGCCGCGACTTCAAACGAACCCTTGCGCATCATCCCGAGTGCCATGTCGAGTCTCGGATCGTCGGGGTACGCGATGGAGATCGGCGGCGCGGAAGGAAGCGCGGGCGCGGCCGGCGTGGGAGGGACGACTTGCGGATCGAGTGAAAGCCCCACGACGAGCGAGAGAAGGAGATGCATCGAAGCCAACGGCATGGGTCCAAGGACGATCGACCCGCACTATACGAGTCAATGAAATTGCCTCTCAGAACGCGGTGATCGTGATCGGGTGCGAGAACCCGTCGAGACGAAACTTCGGACCTGACCCCACGAGTCGATTGTCGGTTTTTCCACCTGTTCCGTCTGTACCGACTTCCCTCTGCCCATTCGACGGATAACTTGGATTGACTCGCCCTCGGGCCGGATGGCGTTTGTGTTGGGTGCTCCCTTTGTCGGGTGCATCGAAGTTTCGTATCCCACTGCATCGATTCGAGCCTCGTCTCGTATCGACGCGCCACTCAACTCCGCCGAACCTCGTTCATCGCCCGAACCGCGCCTCACATTCCCTCGAACGACGCCGCCCCAAGCGCGCCTGGCAACACCCGACCTCGCGCAGCCTTGTCCTCGGTGCTGACTGGCCCACCTTTCCCGACCCGATTCCCCTCTTCCAATGTCTGGGCTCAATGAACGCCCCGCAGTAAATCCTTTGATGGCACTTTCAGTCGCCCGCGACCCCACGCGTGAGCGGCACGAGTTGGACGAACACTATGGCCTGCGAATCCCTCACCACATCGCTCACCGCACTGACCGTTTGCCTGACCACGACCGCCTTCGCGGGTGGAGGGGCCCCGCTCCTGCAGCCGAAGGCTGGCGATCCACTGACAGGGATCTCAAAGGTTCAGCTTGCGCACTTCATCGCGGGTCGTGTTGCCTACTCGACGCCATTTGGGCCTGAGACTGGCCTTGGCCCAGCGATGAACAAGTCCAACTGCCAGAGTTGCCACTCGAATCCTGTTGGCGGCTGGGGTCCGATCGCGGTGACGCGGTTCGGCATCGACAACAAGGGCGAGTTTTCCCCGCTCGAAGAACTCGGCGGATCACTCCTTCAGGCGCTGGCCATCAGCGACAGCTGCCGCGAGGTCATCCCGCCTGAAGCCACGGTCACCGCGACGCGCATGACGAACTCCTCGATGGCGTTCGGCCTCGTCGAGGCGATCCCTGATGCTGCGATTGCGTCTCACGAAGATCCTTCTGACAGCAACGCCGACGGCATTTCTGGGCGTGTGCACTGGGTGCTTCCGCTTGAATCAAGCCCGACGAGTCCGCTGCGCGCGGGGCGATTTGGTTGGAAGGCGCAAGTGGCCACCGTGCTGACCTTCTCCGCTGACGCAACCCGAAACGAAATGGGAATCACCAACGCGCTGGTGAGCACTGAAACTGCTCCCAATGGTGACATGGCACTCCTGGCCGCGTGCGATCTCGTCGCTGATCCTGAGGACTTCGCCGATGCGGAAGGCTTCACCTTCGTTGAGCGCGTGACGGAGTTCCAGCGTCTTCTCGCGCAACCGCCGCAGACTCCGCGTGCAGGCATGACTGGCGAAGTGGTCTTCCACTCCATCGGCTGCGCCAACTGCCACATCGCACAGTGGACCACGGGCAACACCCCAGGTCTTGAGTCGGTCATCGCCAACAAGACCGTGCGTATCTACTCCGACTTCCTCTTGCACGACATGGGGCTTCTCGCCGACGGTGTGCAAGACGGCGACGCCAACGAGCAAGAGCTCCGCACGCCAACGCTGTGGAACCTCCGCACGCGCGACCCCATGCTGCACAACGGACTTGCATCGGGTGGATTGTTCGCAGATCGAGTGAGCCTCGCCATCAACGCGCACGGTCCCTTTGGTGAAGGCGCAGGCGCGGCTGCTGCATTCGCGGCGCTGTCGGAAACCGAGCGCGGGCAACTCATCGCGTTCCTTGATTCGCTTGGACGCAACGAGTTCGACTTTGACGGCAACGGAATCGTCGATGCGGTCGATCTCTCGACGCTCACTGCGTGCATCGGGTCATCGACTCCCGACAACCCTTGCGCCATCGGCGACCTCGACCAAAGCGGCCTGATCAACGACGGCGATTTCCTTGGGTTCCTCGCTGCCGCAGCCCGCGACGGCGTCGACCCCACGGCCGACTGTGATGGCGACGGAACCGTCGACTTCGCGGAAATCTTCGCTGGAGCGCCCGATGTCGACCTCAATGGCATCCCCGACACCTGCCCAGGCCCCTGTCCTGCGGACCTGACTGGTGACGGACAGGTCAACGCCAAGGACCTCGCCATCATGCTGAACACTTGGGGCACTCCCGCCTCGGACCTTGACGGCGACGGAACCACCGCAGGTGCGGATCTTTCGTTGCTCCTAGGTACTTGGGGACCTTGTGGCGGCTGAATGAGACCGTCCAGCCAGTAGACTGACGAAGCACTTGACCTCTGCGGAAGGCCCGAAGCCCGCGCGGAGCACAACCTGAACGATGGCAGACCCTGCATGCAGCACCCGACTGCGCGCAGCACCCGATTGAGGAACCCATGCGTCGAAGCACACTTCTGACCTCCGCCACGACCCTCGCACTCTCTGCGTCGCTTGCCCAAGCACAGTGGGTGAACTATGTGAACGAGACCAGCACCCGCGTGGTGGCTGCGTCGAGTTTGCTGGTCTCGGACAATCTCGAGAAGGATTTCGCGTGGGGCGACTTCGATCAGGATGGCGACACGGACATCGTCTGTGTCCGCAAGTTCCCTGGCTCGATCCAAGGCGGCTTCCGCGACATCCTCTTCATGAATGAAGGCGGCGTGCTGGTCGATCGCACTGTTGAGTACGGCAGTTCGGCGGACGCTGCTGGTTCATCGGGCATGCTCGATGCTGCCAACGACCGTGATGTGAAGGCCATCGATGTGAACAACGATGGCTGGCTCGATCTCGTGACTGCCACGACGATGTCTGACCAAGTCTCGACGATGCTCGGTCAACCGCGCGTCTACCGAAACCTCGGTGACGATGCAGGCGGCGCATGGCTCGGCTTCCGCTTTGAAGATGGCCGCATTCCTCAGCTCTTTGCCGCGAACGGTTCGACCGCCAATCCGCGCTTCTGCGACGCCGCGATCGGCGACTTCACGGGTGATGGCTTCGTCGACATCTACTACACCGACTACGACACGCCCGAGACCAGCGGCACGATCTGCATCGACCTCAACGCCGACGGCGACACCGCTGACGCGGGTGAGTGTCAGCAAAGCCCTGGCGAAACCGCCTCGCTCGACTTCAACAACAAGTTCCTCATCAACCAGGGTGCGGCCAATCCTGGCTTCTTCACCGATACCACCACGACCCGCATGACCACCGCGCAGTTGGCCAGCGCGTTTGGAAACTCCGCGCTCGCGGCTGACCTCAACGGCGACGGCAAGACCGACATCGTTCGCGTGAACACGCTGACGACTGGCCAGGATGTCGCGACGATCTACTCGCGACCCGATGGACTCGGCACCGCCTTCAACGGACCGATTCAGAATGTCGCGGGCGCGCCCTACTTCATCGATCACGCCGACCTGAACAGCGACGGCAAGCTCGACCTCGTTGTGGTGGACGATGGGCAAGACAAGGTGCTCATCAACACGGGCAACAACGCCAGCGGCTACGCGAACTTCACCTCGTACACCATCGCCGACAGTCTCGCGGAGTTCGGCAACACCACCCGCGTGGCAGACCTCGACAACGACGGACGCAAGGATGTCATCATCTGTGATGTCGATGCCGACCTCGGGCCATTCTGCCCCACGACTGGTCGCCGCACCCACATCTATCACAACACTGGTGTCGTCGGCACGCTGCTGCTTGACGAGCAAGGGCTCATCCTTCCGACCGCGAGCCAGACCGCGCTCTTCGATGTCGCGACGGTCGATGTGAATGGCGATGGCTGGCTTGATCTGCTGGTTGGTCGCTGCGGTGGTATCGAGCTCTTCATCAACCACCCGCCGATCTTCATCACCTTCTCCTATCCAAGCGGTCGGCCTTCCACGCTGAATCCGACGACGGCGAACTCCTTCACCGTGAACGCGGCCGTCACCGGCGGCGGCTCCATCGTGAAGGGTTCGGCAGCGCTCTATGTCTCGACGAATGCGGGCGTGTCGTACACCTCCTATCCGCTGGCGCCGATCTCCGCGACGAGTTTCACCGCGACCTTCCCGCCGCTGAGTTGCACCGATCAGGTGCGCTACTACGTTGGAGCATCACTCAGTAACGGCGGACTCAATGTTGATCCGAGCACGGCACCTGGCCTCGCGTATAGCGCGTCGGTCCAAACAAGCACCACCCTCATCGTGGCCGAAAGCTTCGAGGCAGGCGTTGGTGCATGGACAGTGACCAACGATGCAGCACTGACCGCTGGCGGCTTTGAACTCGGCGTACCAATCGGAACGCTCTCAGGTACGCAAGCCTCCTCGCCCGCCACCGACGCCACCGCTGGCGCAGGAAACAAGTGCTGGACGACTGGCCTCGGAGCCGCTGGTGGAGCCGCCGCCACGCAAGACATCGATGGCGGAACCTCCACGCTGACCTCACCTGAGTTTGACTTGTCTGGCGCTTCGGGCGCGACCGTGAATGTCTCGCTGTGGTACTTCTGCAGCGACATCGTGACCAACACCACCGCAGAGATTGACTCGCTGCGCGTAGAGGCCTCGAGCGGCGGTGGCGTGTTCACGCTCGTCGAAGACATCCGCGTCAACCTCAACACCGCGTGGGTGCCGCGCACCTATCAACTCGAGAACTACATCGCGATGAGCTCCACAGTGCGCGTGCGCTTTGTGACGGGTGATCGCCCTGAGAACTCGACCACGGAAGCAGCAATCGACGAGTTCCAACTCATCGCCAACCATTGCGAGACTGCTGCGCCCTGCCCAGCGGACTTTGACGGAGATGGCTCGGTTGGTGGCGCCGATCTCGCGGGCATCCTCAATGGTTGGGGCACGCCGACGCACGACATCGATGGCGACGGACTCACAGGCGGCAGCGATCTCGCAGCGTTGCTCAACGCCTGGGGCGCCTGTCCCTGAGTTGAGCTGATGACCGAATCGACGGATTGACGGCGCTCTGCGCGCTTGGTCGTGCTCAAGCTACGATCCGCGCCAATGTCGTCAGGCCCGTTGTCGATCCATCTTGCTGGAGTCCCGCTCACGAACCCCATCGTGCTCGCAGCGGGAACCTGCGGGTATGTCGACGAGATCGCCGACGCACTTCCGCTCTCCCGCATCGGCGCGGTGACCTCCAAATCGATCACGCTCGAACCACGCGAGGGCAACGCGCCGTGGCGCATCGTCGACAGCCCGCAAGGGATGCTCAACGCGATCGGCCTGGCTAATGTTGGCCTGAACGAGTTCATGCAGAAGCGACTCCCCGCAGCGCGCGCATTGCCCTGCTCGTTCTTCGGCTCGGTCGCGGGACACAGCGTCGAGGAGTACCTCACCGTCGCCGAGCGCTTTGATGCTGCACCTGAGATCGCGATCGTCGAGCTCAATGTCTCCTGCCCGAACACTTCGGATGGGCTGCAGTTTGGCGAGCATCCTGACGCGCTGCGAACCTTGCTCCGCGCCGTCAAGCAGGTCGTCAAGAGCAAACCACTTTCGGTGAAGCTCTCGCCCAATGTCGGCGACATCGTGGCGATGGCGCGCGCGGCCGTTGATGGTGGCGCGCAGGCACTCGTTGTCTCGAACACCTTCAGCGCCATGGCGATTGATGTGGAGAGCCGTGCGTTTCGACTCTCGCGTGGACGAGGCGGACTCTCGGGTCCTGGCATTCATCCGATCGTGGTGCGCATGGTCCACGATGTTTACCTCGGCGTCGCGCGCGAGGCGGGAGTGCCGATCATCGGACTCGGAGGCGTCTGCAACTGGCGCGACGCTGCGGAGTTCATCCTCGCTGGCGCGAGCGCCGTCGGCATGGGCACGGCACTCTTCATCGATCCACGCGCTCCGCTGCGCGTGGTCGATGGGCTCGATGCGTGGGTGCGACGACAAGGTTGCCACTCGATTGCGGAACTCGTTGGCCGAGCAGGAAGCTGAGCCAACCATGCGATCCGCAGAGCGACGCCGCTTCGACGAACTCTTTGAAGAAGTCCTCGCCGCGCTGCCCGATGGAATCCACAAGTTGATCGAGGAATGTCCCATCGTGCTTGAGGATCGCCCGAGCCGTGCGCTCTTGGCCGAACTTGGCATTGATGACGAAGCCGAACTGCTCTGCGGCTTACACACAGGAATCGCGCTCACCGATCGAAGCGTCGAGCACCCCGACGCCTCGGATGTCGTGCAAGTCTTTCGCGAGGGTGTGATCGACATGGCAGGCGGCTGGATCGAGGATCGCGATGAAGAAGGCCCGTTCGGCGGTGTTGATCGCATCCGTCAGGAGATCCGCATCACGATTCTGCATGAACTCGGCCACCACTACGGACTCGGCGAAGACGACCTCGAGCGACTCGGATACGCCTAAACCACTCGAAGCGAATCGCCTACGATGGCCCCCCCACTTCGGAGCCACCATGAACGCAGATCGCATCGCACAGTTTGAGAAGATGGCCGCGGCCGACGCCACCAATGAGATGGCGCACTTCAGCCTCGGCAACGCCTATTTGCAGACAGGTCGCTTTGCAGAGAGCGCGCAGAGCTTCGAGCGCTGCCTCGCGATCAACGCCGAGATGAGTAAGGCCTACCAACTCTGTGGCGAAGCGATGATCAAAGCGGGTTGGGAAGACAAGGCGGTCGTGACGCTCGAGAAGGGGCACGCCGTCGCGCTTGCCAAAGGCGACCGCATGCCGATGCAGGCCATTGCAGCTCTTCTCCAATCGATTGGACGCACCGCGCCACTCGTCGCTGAGGAACTCGAAACCGCTGAGCGACTGCGCGAATCAGGCACCTTTGTCTGCAGGCGCACAGGACGACCAGGAACCAAGATGACTGCGCCGCCAATGCGTGGCGCGCAAGGTGAGTGGATCGCGCAACACATCTCCCAAGAGACTTGGCGTCAGTGGATCGGTCAGGGAACGAAGGTCATCAACGAACTCCGCCTCGACTTCACCCGCGACCGCGACCAAGAGCTCTACGACCAGCACATGCGCGAGTACCTCGGCATCGACGAAGAAGCGATGAAGGAGATCGCTGGCGCTGGGAAGGCGTGAGCGCGCTGAGTCTGCCCACCACTCCCCCCTACACCCGCACCTGCCGTTGGTAGTACCACCACTCGAGCAGGATGATGAGCAGTCCTGCGACGAGGACCCATGGCCAGAGAGCGCCGCGGCGCGTGGACGCGACGCTGATGCCTTGGACTTGTGCGTTGCCAAGCGCGAGTTCGGGAAGCGGCGCTATGCGACTCTCGGCAGCATCGGTGATGTTCACGGCGAAGAGCCGCGTCTCGCGAGCTGTCGCTTTGGGCGCAAGGAATTCCACGCGGTGAAGTCCAGCCACGCGTGCAGGACCCCAGGAGATGTTGCCTTCGAGATCGGCCTGGACCTTCGTCTCCGTTCCGTTGGGCGCGAACACCACGATCTCCTGGCTTCCCGCAGGAAGTCGCATGGACACTGCCTCACCAGGAAGTACGCCGCGCATCGCCAAGGCATCCCCTGCGTGACCGAGATAGTCGATGGCGTTGGCTACGAAGTTCACGAACGACCGTTGAAACGGCCAGTTTGAGTCGAGCGGATCAAACGCGATGTAGACCAGCTGCATCTCCGCGCGTTCGCGTGCGACGATGAGTGGTCCTTGCGGACCCTCCATGAGAACTTGAAACGACTTGTCCGCCTGAATCGCCGTCGCTTTCCCAATGAAGAGCTCGTCGAGCGATGCCGCGCGAAAGATTGGATGCTCTTCGCGCACGAAGCGTGGATAGAGGCTCTCGTGGATCCCAAACGCACTGAGCCCCTCGACTGGTGGTGGCGCACCAAACACGAGATAGCGCCCGGGCACCAACGCCTTGGGCGTCACACCGTCAAGCACGATGACATCGAAAGCTCCAAGCGCGTTGGTAGCAACCGCGGTATCGAAGCTTGCCGTATCCATCGAATTGAATCGCTCAATCGGAAGACCTTCGAGCAAGGTGCGGACGATGAAGCCCTCGCCGCCGACATAAAGGACCGACAAGCGCTTGGCAGGCGCGACGACCGCTGTGGCAGAGTCGTCGGCGCGCAGTCCGTCGTCTTCCACGATCGCGATTTCAATCGCTGCGTTACTTGGCTGTTCAATCGGCCGGAAGGTGACCTGCGCGCGTCCAGGGACAAACGCGCCGTCCAGCTCCGTTGCCGCAGCGATCTCGATGGGTTCAGGCGTCACCGCGCGCACCGCGCCGTCGACGGCCAACTGCAGCGTGACCGAGCGCGGAGAGAGCGAGGCGTTGGCGAGTGAGGCAAAGACCTGGATGCGATCGGGCGCGTCGGGCGGGCGCTCGGCGCTGATGGCAGTGACGGCTGCGTTGTGCTCCGTCACACCGACGCGGTGATAGACCAGTCGTTCACCAGGCCGCAACGCGAGCTTGGCGAGATCGGTGATTCGACCATCGGAGTAGAGCTCAATGGTCGGCAAGGCCTCCGACTCGATGTTCGCATCGGCGCGCTCACCGCGCGCATCGTCTCGATCGAGGTTGGAGGTAAACGCGCGAGCGAGCTCAATTGCTTCGTCGATGCGGGTCGACTCATCGGTCGGCTCGATGCCGTCGATGGCAGCTTCGAGCGTCGCGATCGAATCGGTGAACGGCGCGCGGATTTCGGCGCGGGTACCAAACGCGACCACCATCACATCGCTGGCGTTGAGCGAGAACCAGCCTCCGCCAAGGAGCGCGCGCAGGCGCTCTTTCGCTGCGTCCTTGGCAAGCTGCAGTCGCGTCGTCGGCTTGTCGAAAGCGACGCCCTGCTCATCGGTGGCTTCCGTCGCGCCCATACTCGCGGAGCGGTCGATCAAGAGCACATGGCGACCGCCTGCGCTCCCCATCCCCTCGGCCTCAGGCTGTGCGAGTGCGAGTGCGATGGCAAGCACCGCGAGAATCTGCAGGAGCAGCAGCCAGTTGAATCGAATCCGTTGAAACGGCGCGTTCGCGCGCAGATCCGCCAGCGATCGCGTCCACAGCAGTGTGCTCGAGATCACCCGTCGCTTTCGTCGCAGCTTGAGAAACCACAGCGCGATGAGCGGAGCGAGAATCGAAGCGCCAAGAATGGCGCCCGCAATCGGAGTGATCCAGGCAACGGCAAGCGTCGTCATCGCAGGAGTCCTCGCTTACGGAGGTACTCAAGCATGAGTGTTTCGACAGGCGTCGAAGTCTCCACCACCATGTGGACGATGTCGCGGCGCGTGCAATAGTGGCGCAGCGAGCCGCACAACCGATCGAGTCGCTCGCGATAGAGACGCAACAATTCGGGCGTCACGGTGACCTCGACCTCCGCAGCGCTTTCGCTGTCGACAAGAAGCAGATCGCCCGCCACACCACCCTCACGCGTGGGATCAACAACTTGCGGCGCGAGAATCTGCAGCGCGAAGAGGTCGTAGCCACGACCCGCGACCATCGAGAGTCCCTTCTCGAAACCTTCGGGAAAGAGAAAGTCCGAGAGAGCGATCATCACACCGCGGCCCATGCGTGTGGTGCCGACGAGTCGCATCGCCTCTTCAAACGCCGAGCCTCCCTCGGGCGCGCGATCGAGGAGCCAATGCGCGACCTCCGCGGCCTTGCGTCTGCCTCGGAGATTGCTCGCGCGTTCGATGCGTCCGCCTGAGAATCCCACCAACGAGACACGGTGCTGATTGACCAAGCCGACATACGCGAGCGCCATGGCAAGTTTGCGCGAGTACTCAAAGGCATCGGGATTGCCCACGCGCATCGAAGCGCTGGTGTCGAGCGCGATGATGAGTGAAAGGTCTTCCTCTTCGAGAAACATCTTGAGGAAGAGTCGATCGAGTCGCCCGTAGATGTTCCAGTCCACGAAGCGCAGGTCATCGCCGTGCACATAGGGGCGAAAGTCAGCGAACTCAATGCTCTGCCCGCGGCGCTTGGAGCGGCGCTCCCCCTGCAACTTGCCCGAGAAGATCTTGCGGCTGACCACATCGATCGCATCGAGCTTGGACATCAAGCGCGAGTCGAGCAGCTCATCGAGTTTGCGCGGCGCCTTGGTCGAGCTCATGCGCGCGCGCCCTTCTTCGGTGCGACCACAAACTCTGTCGGCGTTGCGCGCACGATGCGGCGCGCGAGCTCATCGTTGGAAAGGCCTTCGCTCTCCGCCTCGAACGAACGCACGATGCGATGGCGCAGCGCGGCGCGCGCGACTGTGCGGGCGTCGTCAAAGCCCACCGCGTAGCGCCCCGCCATCAACGCCACGACACGCGCGCAAGAGGCGATCGCCTGCGCCGCGCGCGGGCTTGCACCAAGACGGATGTAGCGCCTGAGTTCGTCGGCGCAGAACTCACCATCGGGGTGAGTCCCAAGCACGACGCGCACAATCCAATCCTGAACCTCGGGCGCCATGGGAATTCGTCGCGCCAACTTCTGCGCCGCGATGATGGTGCGCGCGTCAATCACTGGTTGTGGAAGCGCGACATCGTTCTTCGTCGTGCGTTCCAGCACCTCACGCAGCGTCTCTCGATCGGGCGGCGGGACTTCGACCTTGAGAAGGAAGCGATCGAGTTGCGCTTCGGGCAACGGGAAAGTCCCTTCCTGCTCGATGGGATTCTGCGTCGCCATCACGAGGAAAGGGCGCTCGAGCGCGTGAGTCTCGCCACCGACGGTGATGCCGCGCTCCTGCATCGCCTCAAGGAGAGCCGATTGAGTCTTCGGACTCGCTCGATTGATCTCGTCGGCAAGAACGAGCTGTGCGAACAGTGGCCCGCGACGGAACTGGATCGAGCGTCGTCGTGTTGCCTCGTCTTCCACGAGGATGCTCGTCCCCGTGATATCCGCGGGCATCACATCGGGCGTGAACTGCACGCGCGAGAAACCAAGCCCTGTGGCTGCGGCCAGCGAGCGCACCAGGAGCGTCTTACCAAGCCCAGGCACGCCTTCAAGGAGAAGATGGCCGTCAGCGAACAGCGTGACGAGCGTGAGATCCACCACCTCGCGCTGACCAACGAGACTCTTGCCAACTTCAGCGCGCAGCCGCGCAAACACCCTTCGAAACGCCTCGCATTTCTTGCGCGCGGTCTCGACATCTTCCAGGCTCCCAGCGTCAAGCTCGAAAGCGTCGGCGCGCTCGGCAGCAAGATCAGAGTTTGCCCCCGCGCTGTTACGACTCATGGCCGGGCTCCTCACCGCTTCCACCAGTAGCACGCCGCTTGGCGCGTAACAAGCGAGAAGTCGTGTTCTCTTCTTCAGCTGCAGGCTTCTCGCCATCGGGTGGTTGACTCGCAGACTTCGCGCGCGCCGCATCGGCAGCGGCGCCTCCATCCTTTACTTCGCCGCGCACATCAAGCGCGGGGCCCTCGTCGAGCGTGCGACGCATCGCTTGCGCAGTCTCAGGACTGGCTTCACGCGCGCCGCGAGCATCACGAGCTTTGCGCCAGGCAGCGACGGTTCCTTCGCCGACGGCGCGGACTTCGAGCGCTTTGCCGACTTCATGACGCGCGCCTTGCCAATCGATGGCGATGCGACGCACCGCGACATCGAGAAGAAACAGGACCGCCGCGATGATCGCTAAGAGATCCCACATGCGGCGCTGACTCTCTGGAACAGGGAGCAGTGTGCGATCAAACGCATCGATGCCTGCGGTCGGCCCAAGTCGCAACACACGACCACCGGTCTTCTCAGCGATCTGCTCAAGCAGCGCGCGGTTGTCGCGCACGGTGCGAAACTCCTTCGGGTACGGAACACTCACCGACGCCTGCACGCTGGTGCGACGACCGTCCTGCCCTTTGTCGAGGCTGAAATTCACGAGGTACGAGCCCGCTTCGGTCACAGGGAACTCGACACGCCAACGACTTGGTCCCATCTGCACGACGCTGCGTTGCGTCGAAGTTCCTTCGGGATCAATGCTCAAGCACTCAGGATTGAGCGCCGTGGCAAAACCGCCGTTGGGGTCGGTGGCTTCGAGATCGATGATGGCCAGCTCACCTTCAACTCGCGCGCGCACTGAAGCATTCGAGGGAACCACTGGCCGAAGAAGCCAACGCACGGACTGCTCCCAGAACGCGCGGTACTCCGACCAGTTGGTCCACGAGGAGCTCCATCGCGCGCCTGCGTCCGAAGTGAAGGCGATGGTTCGTCCAAGTCCGTGATTCCACCAAGCGTAAATCGGATCGAGTCCCTCTTCGGTGCTGTTGGTGATCTGCACCTGCGAGAGTCCGTCACGAGGAATGGTGAGCACATAGCCCGAGATCCCCGGCACTCCATCCACGCCGCGCAACGGACCCGAGGTCGATGGCGAGATCACGGGATGGAATTCGCCTTCGCTGATGAGCGAGCGCGAGACGACCGACGCTTCCTTGGTGAAGATCTTCGGGAGATTCTTGGGGTTGGTGACCTCGTAGAAGCGCCCGCCTGTCGTCTCGGCGGTGAACTTCATGTTCACATAGTCCTGCGCCGTACCGTGGCCCGAGACCATCACGGTGGTGATTGTGACCTTGGCGCTCTTGGCGCGGTCGAGTGTCTGCTGGGTCGGTGGCGCAGGATCGCCATCGGAGATGATGATGATGTGGCGCTGTCCCGCGCGCGACTCTTCGAGCGACTTCACCGCCATCGAGACCGACGAGTCGAAGTCGTACATGTCGCCGACGATCATCGCGCGCGCCGCAGCGACAGCCTTGGACTTGTCGCCCGCCTCTTGCAGTGCGAGCGCCCAGGTCGGGCCGTTGACCAGCGTGATGATGCCGATGAGATCAAGCCGCGTGAGTGCTTCGATCGCAGCGATACTCACCTGTTGCGCCCAGTAGTTTCCTTGCGGCATCTCGCAGGAGTGGACGATGAGCACCAATCCTCCGCGCACCATTTGCCGCGTGGCAGGCGGATCGAGTTTGACAGGAAGCACCGACGAAAGCTCGGAATCGATCCATCCACCCGCGCCAAAGGACTGATCGCCGCCAAGGACAAGAAGTCCACCGCCAAGATCGTGCACATAGGCGCGCAGCAGACGATCGGTCTCGCCACCAATCGACCAGCGCGGGACATTCGCGAGGACGACCGCGTCGAAGCCCGAGAGAAAGTCTCCGCCTTGCGCCAACGCGTCAGGATTCACGACCAGCGGCTCGAGCGTCGTCTGCTTGAGCGCATCGACGAGCGCCGCACTCTCCGCGCCATCGGCGCCATCGACGATCAGCACTTGACCCGTTCCGTCGACGAAGGTCACAGCAGTCGCACGGTTGTTCTCGATGATCGCGTCGTGCTTGAGATCGGTGGGCTCGAAGACCGCTTCAAAGCGCCGAGTTCCTGCGCCCATCAACGGAAAGGGAACGGTGATCGTGCGGGGTCCTGCTTCGAGTTCAATCGCGAGCCCATCACCCGCCGCATCGGGGTCAAGGTCAATGGTCTGACCGCCCTCCTTGAGAAAGAGAGTGCCGCTCGCGGCGCCTTGACTGCGCAGCAAGAGGCGCAGATCCGCGGTCTGCCCTGGGCGCGCGCGGGTCGGCGCTTTGAGCGACTCGAAGACCACCTCGTTGGCAGACTCGTACTCGATGGGCACGACATCAATCGGAATGCCGTTGGCCTTGGCGACCTCCGCCTCTGCGAGTGCGTTGCCGATGTTTTCGTTGCCGTCCGAGATCAGCAGAATGCGCTTGGCTGTATCAGGCGGCAAGATCGAAAGCGCCTGACGAAGGCCCGCCGCAAGGTTGGACGCATCGCGATCGCCCGCGTGTTCGTCATCGGCGATGATCGAGCGCGCGTCGGGTTGCGCGAGAATCTCTGCCTCGCGTCCGACCGTGACCGCGGCCACGCGATCTTCTTCTCGCGCCTTACTCTTGACGAGCTCCTGCGCAAAGTCGCGTGACTGCTTGAGAAGCGCCGAGGGAATCGAGCGACTTCGATCGAGGACAAACGCCGTGGTCAGCGCTTCACCGCGCAGAAGGAGCGCAGGCTGCGCGAGTGCTCCAACAAGGGCGAGCACCACCAAGGTGCGCAGCGCAAGACCCGTCCACCACTTCCAAGGTTCTTCACTCCTGCGGCTGCGCCACGCCAACGCGAGAATCGGCACGAGCAGCAGCAAGAGGAAGAGGAAGAGTGGTCGCTCGAAGTTCATACGCGATCAGCGAACTGGCTTCGAAAGCGCCGTCTCATCCTTCACCGTCGAAGGCGCGTGAGAGGCTGCGTGCGGAGAACCGTGCACCTTCTCGAGAGCGGGCAGTGCGAAGAATTGGATCCGAGAGTTCCCGTTGTCGCAGACGGCAAACCGTTGCGAGCCGTCTGCCGAAACACCTGCGGAAGCGACCGCCCAAGGATACTTGAGCCTGCCCCGCTCGGTGCCGAGTCCGCCCGCAATCGCCAACGATTCGCCGCTCTCTGCGTCGAGCAGTTGGAGCCGATGATTGCTGTGCTCGACCACGACGATCGTCCGCATGAGCTCCGCGCCTTCTGTCTCGCCGCGCTCTTCGAGCGTCGACTCGCCGACGGTGTTGACCGCGCGCCCACCAACTTGGAGGGCGACGCCAAAGGGATAGCTGAACTCGCCCGCAGCCAGCCCCGCCTTGCCGATACTGCGACGAAACTCTCCGTCGGATGTGAAGACAGCAATCCGATGATTCCCTGCGTCGGCGATGTACAACTCATCGCGTGCGGCGTCGTAGGCGAGCGACTGCGGGCGCAAGAACTCCCCGCTTCCCGAACCGCAGCGACCAAACTGGTAGAGGAACCTTCGGTCGGCACCGAAGACCTGCACGCGATCATTGCCGCCGTACTCAGTGATCAGCATTCGGCCATCGGGCGTGAAGGCGATGTCGGTTGGATAGATGAACTGCCCAGGCTCTGTTCCATAGGCGCCGAGCTCCCAGAGGAGTTCACCGTCAGGAGTGAAGCAGAGCATGCGATGCTCGTGGGTGTCGGCGACGACAAGCGAACCATCGGGCGCGACCGATGCGCCGACGGGCTTGCCGCGGTCGGTCTTGGGAAGTCTCCACTGCGCAGCGACCTTTCCCGAATCGAGAATGCGCTGCACGCGCGCGTCCTTGTCGATGACATAGGTCGAACCATCGCGCGTATCGAAGGCGACAACGCGCGGACTGTTGAACTGACCTGCGCCGCGTCCCACCCCCACGAATTCAGAACTCACCTCAAGCGGCACTCGCACCGACGGCGTCGCATGGCGCAACGCTTCCATGGTTCGTTCTTCGAGTGAGTCGCCCGCCGCGCTTTCGGGGCGCTCTGAACTCCCACACGAAATCAGCAACAACGCCGCACTCAACAACATGGTCATGCTCGAGCCGCTGCGCAATCGCACCGTCAGCGGCAACACCAACCACAACGCAGGCAGCGCAGCCAGAACCAGCACGACGACCGCCAGCATCACCGTCTCGGGACGCTGGTAGTGCAGTGCGTTCAGCAAGTCCGTGGCGAGCCATGGGAGTCCTGGCGGAATCACGCGACCACTGGCCGTCAACTCGCCGAGACTCCACGCGAACCCGAACGCTGCACTCGCGCCGAACGCGACGGCGAGTTCGCGGCGAAGGCCCACGATCACCGACACGGCGCTGCTGGAGTCCAGTGCCCGCAGCCGTCGCGCTGTGGGGGCTTCGCGCATGGCCAGCGCGCTGGTCACAAGTGCTGCAATGGGAAGCGCCCGCGCGACCAGCACCAGAATGGGCGCGGCGGCAGAGTCGTAGATCGCACCAAGGGAGATCGTGTTGTACGCAGCCTCGATGGAGAGCGCAGAGATGGTGGCGGGAATCAGACCGCTCAGGGCGCAGGCGCCAACGAGAATCCACGCTGCGCAGAGGAGCACGCCGCGCGACGCATCGAGCAGAAGGCGCAAGCACAGAGCGACCACACCCCCGATGAGCGCTGCGCACGCCGCAATCGCCAGCGAACTCAACAGCGCGCCGCCGTAGAGCGTGGGAAAGTCACCAAGATTGGGAACCACGACCATGACGCGGAGCAGCGCCACGAGAAACAATGCCATAGGAGTGATCGCCGCCACGCGCATCCACGGCCGGCGCACCACCAACGCGTCCGAACCACCGCGCCAGCGCAGTTGCGCATCCCCGGTCAATCGCAGCAACGCAGGAAAGCCGACGACAAGGAATGCGAGCAACGCAAGCGCTGGCCATGCAGCACGCACGACAACTTCGGGCGCTGCTCCAAGGGCATCAAGCGTGCGCAGTTCAAAGCCGAACGTCCGCACCTGCGCCAGATCGAACACCGTCGTTTCGCAGAAGAGAAACGCCGTGCAGGCAAGAAACGCGATGCTCACGATTCGCCCGTCGCGTGCGAGAAGCGCTCGAGCTCGTGCCATCAAACCCGCGCCGTCAAGCCGCAACAAACGATCATCACTGCGCGATCGGCCTTGGTCGGCGCTCAGAAACACTGCAAAAGACGCGGCCATACTCCAGACCACCAACGAGTAGACCAGAAGCACCACACGCAACCATGAAACCAGATCGGCGCGCTCACACCAATCGCCAATCAAGGTCCCTGGTCCGCAGGACATCCACAGCGCTGCATAGAGCAGCCACGGCGGCACGACGATCGGAAGCACGATCACACACGCGACGAGTCGATCACTGAGTGCCAAGGCGCTTCGAGCATTCACGCGGCGTGTCACACGGCGTGCGCACCACGCCAACAAGACTCCTCCGAGCGCGCCAGTCATCGCAAAGCCGAGACTTCGGACGAAGACGAACGCCTCAATGCTCTCACTGCTGATTGGGTTGGTCGTCGTGCCCCGTGCGTCACAACAGGCGAGGAAGAGTTTCCACGCGGGCCACAGAAACGCAGCGCCCACGAAGAAAAGCGCCACGCAGAACACCGTGCCAACCAAGAAAGCGCTCCCGCGCCACGGTCCGCGCGTCATTGGTCAGGGGCCCCTTCAAGACGGCGCTTGGCCATGAGCGCGACGGCCTGCGCGCTGGCTGAGACAGCCAGCGGATCAAACTCCAGCGGATCAGGCTCGTGAAACGCGCGCAAGTCATCCCGTTTGGCGAGCAGTGGATTGAGCGGCAAGTTTCGTGACGGCGAGCGCGCGATGAGTTCTTCGCACGCTGGTGAGATCAGGTACTCGATCACCTGCGCCGCTGCTGCGGCATCGCCTGGACCATTCGCCACCAAGCCAATGGTGTTGGGGATGAGCATGGTTCCACCGCCGCGCACGCCTACAGGCAAGGTTCGCGGGATGAACATCTGTAACTCCACGCCTCGCGCGATCGCAGCCAGCGCGTCGTCGCTGTCGGTGATCGCGTAGGCGCACTCACCTGTGGCCACAGCCTCGACGGTCGCTGCGTTGCCACCAAGAAGGACGCGAGTTCCATTGAGGCGCAGACCATCAAGCCAACGCGAGAAGGCAGCTTCGCCCCAAACTCTCGCCAGTGCAGCCATGTGCGCGTTGGTGGTGCCAAAGCGTGGATCGGCGATGGCAATCGCTGCGTCACTCCCGCGCGCGAGTCCTGGTGTCGCCAACGCCTCCCACTGATTGATCGGTGGCCGACCAGGACGCGCCACGATCACGCGCGCGCGCGCGGCAAACGCTAGCCAACGCCGAGCTTCATCGCGATGTTGTTTCGGCCACGCGGACCAAAGCGCGTCAGGCAACTCGTCGAGCACACCATCAGCCGCGAGCCGCACCACCGCGAGCGACTCTGAACTCCAGAAGAGTTTCACACGCGGATGATCACGCTCTGCGCGCAGGCGCGACTCGAGTGCATTGGTCTTGGTCGCCTCGGTATCGAACACGGCAACGACTTCGACAGCCGTAGCGCGTTGACAAGCAGCGAGCACTTCACGCGCGAGGAGGTCATCGACCGAGACAGCCGCGGTGATCGATCCACCCGCGGCATGATTGGAACTCGAATCGTGTTGACAAGCAGTGAGGTAGGCGCCGAACGCGCCACCCATCACAAGAGCTCCACTGCGCGTCAGCATGAGGCGGCGACTCTGCACCACTACTTGCCCTGCGGCGCAGCGGATTGCTTCTTGGCGAGTTCGCGCTTGAGCGTGCCAAAGTAGTGCTTGTGCGCAGGCTCAAGGTGCAGCGGAACTTGATCCTCCGAGACCGCCGCGCCCACGCCTCCGTCCACCGACTCGCCCGTCGACTCGCGCGGCAGCACGCTCTCACCGACTTCAGGATTTGGATTCTCGATGAGTTGGCGGGCGATGATGTCGCCGCCGGCGTTCTTCGCCTTGGCCTTCTCGATCTTGGTTCCCGTGGGAGTCTTCGCCTTGGCCGTGTTGCCGCCTTCAGCGCGGCCGCCATTCTGTCCGCGCATCTGGCCGTGCATCGAGCGAAGCCCGTTGGGGCTCTGTTGTCCCGCGCACTGCCCGCCCTTACACATGCCTTCACCAAGCGTCTCGGACTGCGCATCGCACATGTTCGAGAGCGCCTCGGCCTCTTGCATCATCTGCTCAGTCACTTCGAGCTCGCTCAACATCCCGCCGAGTTCTGAGAGCGCCGCTTCAGTCCCGCCTTGCTGCGAGCCATCTTGGCCTTGTTGGCCTTGTTGGCCTTGCTGCCCTTGCTGGCCTTGCTGACCTTGTTGGCCTTGCTGACCTTGCTGGCCTTGCTGACCTTGTTGGCCCTGCTGACTTTGCTGGCCCTGCTGACCTTGTTGGCCCTGCTGACTTTGCTGGCCCTGCTGACCTTGCTGCCCCTGCTGCTGCTGGTTCTGCTGCTGGCCTTGCTGTTTTTGGCCCTGCTGTTGTTGACCCTGCTTGGCTGCGTTCGCAGCCTTCTTGACCGCGCCCGCGAACTTCTTCAGCGCCTGCTGGCTGTTCTTGGCTGCAGCGGCTGCCTTGCGAAGTTCTTCGCGCTGTTGCTCAGTAAGCGACGCCGCTTGCTCAATCGCGCGTTGCATCGCTTCAGGGTTCTTGGCGAGTTGCGCGTCGAGGCCAGCCTTTTCAAGGGCGTCCTTCATCGACTGCTGCTTTTCAGCGAGCGCTTCGAGGGACTTCGCCATCTTGTCAAGCGCGGCTTGGGCTGCGGCCTTCTCGGCGTCACCCATCTCGTCGGAGTTCATCTTCTTCGAGAGATCTCCGAGTTCCGATCGCGCCTGCGCGAAGTCGCCTTGCGAGAGCGCCTCGGAAAACTTCGCAGTCTCGCCTTCGGTCGAGGTGAGTTCGGCGAGATCGCGCTTGAGCGCGCCGTTGGTTCGCGCGCTTTCGCCCTTGCGAACATCGTCGAGCTTGCGCTGCACTTCGCCAAGACGCTTGATCGCTTCGCGCCGATCAGCGTCGACATCTCCCTCACCGCCGACCTTGGCGTCGGCGTTGCGCGCGAGACCATTGACGGCCTCACGCACGGCGTTAGGAAGCGCAGTCGAACTCTCGGCTTCCTGCTTCACGCGCTCGAGCGCATCGGTCGTGAGTTGTTGTTTGGCAAGCGCGATGGGGTTGGCAGCGGGCGTTTCGCTCGCCCACTGGTGCACAGGGAAATAGATCTGCGCCGCGGTCGCCAGCGCCACCATGGCCAACGCTGCGACTCCGCGCAGACCCATCGGCAATGGAAACGCGACGCGCACTCGCGCAGGGACCGAAGGGTCGGATGCTTTCTCCACGGCGTCAGCGACGGCAGCGCGCGCGTAGGGATCTTGCGAACGCTCCAAGGAAAGCGCGGTCGTCAGTCGCTCCTGCAACGCCAACCGTTCATCGATGCGCAGCGCGAGCGTGGCGTCACTTGGTGAAACGCGATGCTTGAGCAGATAGACGACTCCGCCGCCAAGCACGAGCGCACCTGCGACGAGGAAGTAGAACGGCGCCATGTTGTCCGCTGCTGCGAACGCGGCGTTGGGCACGAACTTCAAGACCAACACCGCCAGCACGGCGACGATCGAAGCGCCGACGAGTCCAGAGGCCAGCGCGTCAAGCAACGCTGCAAACAAGATGCGTCGGCGAGCGATGGCGAGGATGCGTCGAATGCGGTCCATGAGATTCCTTGAATGGCCTTTGATGGCCTCGAGCGTTCTCGGGAAGTTCTTGCGCGCGGCAAACGAGGCGCCGTGGTCGGCGGCGGCTTGAGCGCCCCATTCCAACACTGTCTGTTGTCGACGCGGTGCGCCGAACTCTTGAAGAGATGATACCTCCGACGGGTTGCGGCCTCGCCGTCAACGGCCTGAAACAGGCGACTTCCTCAACGCCGCGGCGGATGTTCAGCCGTGTGACACGCCCTTGGTCCGACGACCCGCGTACGCTGCGCCCATGGACCCCGACGACCATGTCTGCTTGTGCTTCCGCGTCTCGCTGCGGAAGATCGCGAGCTTCGTGACGCGGGAAAATCCACGGGTTGCGAGCCAGATTTCCGACTGCCTCGGCGCTGGAACTGGCTGCCAATGGTGCGTGCCGTTTCTGCGGCGACTCCATCAGTTGCACCTCGACGGAAAGCCGATGGACCTTCCCGTTTCACCCGAGGAGTACGCGGCAAGACGCGCGCGCTACCGCGAGAAGACGGGCCGCACCGAAGATCCGCTGCTGCCAGAAACCCCTTGATTTCTGCAGAGAAACGCGGTCAGCGCAGACGCTGTGATCGTGCCCAGCCACTCACGCCGCGGCGCCCGCGCGATTGATGCGGCGGATTTCCAAGGCTCGAATCGCCTGACCAAGTTCCTGCTGCGGTTCGTTGAAGCGCAGTCCCAACTCCCAGAAACCAGGCTTTCGCGCCGGCATCAGGTGCGCAATCGTGACCCGCGCATGGATGGGTGGAAGGATCGCGGGGAAGTCGGCGCGCACCACCACTTGTTCTTCGAGTCGCACGGCGATCAAGAGAGATGCGCAAACGCAAAGACCACCTTCCGAGATGTCGACGACGGTGCCGTTGCCGATTTCCGCAAGCGTCCCAGGCCTCAACAGACAGGCTTTCGGTGCGAGGTCAAAGGCGACAGGAATGCGATGAAGCCCGCGCCGTTCCTCGTGCATCAACATGGTGGGAATGGTCACGCGATAGCCGTAACGGCGGTCTGCTCCCTCGCCAGCTCCCCAGCGGCCGAGAACCTCGACTTCGCCATGGTGGAAGCCCTTCTCCGCGGTGATCGAGAGCTGCAGCCGTTCACCCGAAACGAGCTCGCGACGGATCGCACCCTCGAATGGACGGCTGAT
This sequence comes from Planctomycetaceae bacterium, assembly GCA_947490615.1. Classification (GTDB taxonomy): domain Bacteria; phylum Planctomycetota; class Phycisphaerae; order Phycisphaerales; family SM1A02; genus QWPT01. The sequence goes on from CANLHK010000002.1 coordinate 361,541, forward strand.
GACGAGTCCGTCCGCATCGAGCTCGACGACATGGCCTGAAAGCGGGCTCGGAAGGACCGTGCCGTCCAATGTGCCGATGCCAATCGAGGCCCCGTTCGAGGCCGCCTGCTCGAGAATCGTGCGAATCGAGGCCTCGTCCGCGCGGGCCGCGCCGCTCTCGTAACCGAGCAGCGCTGCGATACTCCGAAACCAAAGCCTCACGAAACGACCCCCAAGCAAGGGATCGGCGCACTCCGTTGTGGCACTCGCTGGTGGGACATTGGAAGGGAGATCGGCCCGATCTCAGTGAAAGTTCAGCCACTTCGAAGGTCGGAGGCCTTGGTGGGGGGAAGCGGAATCCAGGATCAGGCCGGTTGCCGTTGCGAATCAGTCGCAATATCCTGCGCGCGACTCTCGTTCAGCCATGCCGTCACTCGTCTCCCCCACCGTCCCGTCGACCGCACGTAGCCCGATGTCTTCCCCGCGCCCAACCCGATTGCCGCTGACCCAACTCAAGCGTGGCGATCGTGCGATGGTGGCGGACTCGACGCTCTCAGAGGACGACCGCGCGGTCCTCCACGCGATGGGACTCGACGAGCGATGCACCTTCACCGTGTGCCGCGCCAGTGCCAACGGGACTTGCATCATCCAACTTGAGGCGCGACGGCTTGGTCTGTCGCCCGAACTCGCGCGACGCATTCTCACCCGACCCTGTGACTGCCCTGACTCTTCGTGCGGTGCCTCGGATGCGCCGACGCCGTGAGCCGCGTCGCTCCGATTGACCCCGCGCCAACTCGTGTGGCAATGGTTGGAAATCCCAATGTGGGAAAGACCTCGCTGTTCAATCGGCTCTGCGGTGTGCGCGCCAAGACCGCGAACTTCGCAGGCTCGACGATTGAGGCGCGCGTTGGAACTTGCATCGCTGAAGGCGTCGAGATGGAGATCGTCGATCTGCCTGGCGTCTACGCGATTGACCTCGAGCTCCCTGAGTCGCGCCTCTGTCGAGATTGCCTTGGCGGACGACTCGCGGGTTGCATGCCCGATGCGCTCCTCCTCGTCCTCGATGCTACGAATCTCGCGCGTGGGCTGCGGCTCTTTCGTTCGGTTGCGTCGAGCGGTCGACCGCTGGCCATCGCGCTCACCATGACGGATCTCGCGCGGGCGCGCGGACTTTCGGTGGACGCGCATCGACTGGCCAAGATCCTCGGCGTTCCATGCGCCATCGCCAACGGCCGCGCAGGCACAGGAATGGAAACCGTGGTCGAGGCGGTGAAGGCTGCGTGCGAGGTTCCTCCCACGGTGCTCGCCGCTGGACTGCACGACGCATGGCTCGATGAGACCGTCGTAGCAAGCGTTGGTGGACCGCACTCTCTTGGCCTCGAAAGCGATCGCATGACCGATCGCCTCGATGCTGCGTTCGTGCATCCGATTCTCGGCGGCGTGGTCTTTCTTGCCGCCATGGCGCTGATGTTCTTTGCGATCTTCCGCCTCGCGGAGATCCCGATGACGATCATCGAAGAGAGCTTCGCGTGGCTCGGCGCAACGCTCGCGAGCGTGCTTCCTGAAGGAGTGCTCACCAGTCTCCTCGTCGACGGCATCATCGGCGGAGTCGCGGGCACGGTGGTCTTCCTGCCGCAGATCTGCCTCTTGTTCTTTCTACTCGCCCTCCTCGAAGACACGGGCTATCTCGCCCGCGCGGCCTTCGTGATGGACCGCATCATGTGTCGCTTTGGACTTCCTGGGCAAGCGTTTGTGCCGTTGCTCTCAAGCCACGCGTGTGCGCTTCCTGGCATGATGAGTGCGCGCATGATTCCTGATCCGCGCGATCGACTCGCCACGATCCTCGTGGCGCCGTTCATGAGTTGCTCGGCACGCGTGGGTGTCTATGTGCTCTTGGTCACGCTGCTCTTTCCTGACTCGGGCCTTCTCGCAGGACTCGCGTTTGCGGGCTGCTACGCGCTGGGCGCGATCGCTGCGCTCGTCACTGCAGCGATCTGCCGCAAGACGATCTTGCGCGGTAAGAGTCGCCCGATGGTGCTTGAGTTGCCTCCCTATCGCGTGCCCGATCTGCGCAGTGCGCTCTTGACGACCTACGACCGCGCCTTAGTGTTTCTGCGTAGCGCAGGTACCGTCATCCTCGCCATCTGCATCGTCATGTGGTGGATCAGCGCGTTCCCGCGCGCGACTCCGCCTGAGCAAGCTGCGGCGCTCGAAGCTCAAGCGTTGGTCGCAGCGAACGCGGGCGATGAGACCACGGCACAATCGCTGCGCGATGAAGCGGCGATCCTCACGAACCGCGCGCAGCAACGCGAGTCGTTCGCAGGTCGCATCGGTGGCGCAGTGCAACCCGCGTTTGAACCGCTTGGACTCGATGATCGCTTGACCGTCGCTGTGATGACGAGTTTCCTTGCCCGCGAGGTCTTCCGCAGCACCATGACGGTCTTGGTCGGGAGCGGTGACTCCGACGACGACTCCGCCGTGGCCGATGAACTCGCGCAAGCGACGCGTGTCGACGGCACTCCGCTGTTCGACCCGCCGACGAGCGCGGCGCTCTTGGTCTTCTATGTGCTCGCGCTTCAATGCCTGCCGACCCTCGCCGTCACGCGACGCGAAACGGGATCATGGAAATGGGCAGCGCTGCAATTCTCGTGGATGAGCGCCATCGCGTATCTCTTGGCGTGGCTCACGCGACTGCTCGTCATCGCTCTTGGAGGCGGAACATGATCGAGTCTCTTCCCCTTCACGACTGGCAATTCTGGGTGGCGACGGTGTTGGCAGTGCTGGCACTTTGGCTCACGCTGCGCCCGCTCCTGCCTGCGCGAAACAAGAAGAACGCCGCGTGCCCAGGTTGTCCAAGCGGAAGCGCGGCGCAGAAGCCGCCGCGCGAGAAGCCCGTGGATCTCACCATCGGCGGCAAGCGCATGAAGCGCTCGTGATCGACGAGTCCGCGATCTCTCACCCATCCGAGATTTAGAAACGCAGGTGTGCAGGTCGACCAGCAGGCGGCGCGATCTTCATGATCGCCCGCGCGAGTTCGAGGTCGTCAGGCGTGGTGATCTTGAGATTGCGCGGATCGCCCTCCACGACGAGGACGGGCGTACCGAACCGCTCCACCACACTCGCGTCGTCGGTGGTTCCTTCGAGTGCCGTCGTGGCGTAGGCACTCCTCAACAACGCGGCATCGAACACTTGCGGCGTTTGAACCGCGTAGAGATTGGCGCGCGAAACCGTCTCGGTCACGCGCCGACCCGTCGTCGACGCCTTTCCGACATCGCCAAGGATCAAGTCGGCAATCGCGTCGTCTTCGGCAGCGTTGAAGGCTTCATCGCCGACGCGCTTCAAGGTGTCGCGCACGGGAACGCCAGGAATGACAGCAGGTGCGACGCGCGCCGCAGCGAACAGGCGGTCGAGGAGTTCGTCGCCGATACACGGTCGCGCGCCATCGTGGACGGCAATGTGGGTGACATCGTCAGGCAGTGTTGCGAGTGCGTTCTTGATCGACTCCCAGCGCTCAGTGGTCCCACCCGCGACAATGCGCGCGCCGTTAAACCCGAGTGCAGGACCGAACCGCGTGCGAAAGTCCTCGATCTCGTGTGGCGGTGCCGCCACCACGATCGAAACGACTTCACTGCGTTTCGTGAATGCCTCGACGGTGCGCAAGAGGACCGCGCGACCACCGAGATCTTGTGAGAGTTTGTCGCCCTCGCCAAAGCGAGTCGATCGCCCAGCCGCTGCGATGATCACTGCGATACGCATGAAGAGAGCGTACCACGCACGCTCGCTGTTCAGGCTGCGACTTCGCGCACCGTCGCGACGGCGCGGAGTTCCTGCACATGTCCGCCAGGAAGTCGAATCTGCAAGTTGCGGTTCTCATCCCAGCCAATCGTGAGCGGACCCTTCAGCGACGAACCGATGCGCGCCTCGCGATTGCCCACGAGGATGATCGTGCCCGCGTGAAGTGCTTTGGCGACCTCGAGCTTCACGACGCGCATTTCTCCCGCGCGCACGAGGAGTTCTTGCCGCTTGTCTTCGAGCAACTTGAGGCGACGGCGGGACTCAGCGATTTCGAAGGCGAGCTCTGTAAGGCTCTCCTTCTCCGCTGCCGTCGCCTTGGTTCCTCGGCCGGTGATCTCAAACTGCCGCTCTTCCAAGGGCGCGATGCGCTTCCCGAGTTCTTTCGCGAGATCTTCGATGCGCGCTGCCTTGGCGAGCTCGATGGGCATGCCACCAATGCGAAGGACCGTCTTCGCGCCCGCCTCAGTGCCGATCGACGAGACCTTCACAGCGCCACCGATCACTAGCGTGCCGCCAACGATCGAACCGCGCGAGACTGAGACATCGCCGCCAACGAGGAGATCGCAGCCGACAATCTCGCGATCGATCGAAAGCGAGCCACGGATACGGCCACAGACACCGTTGAGATACGAGCTGCGCAACGAGCCGTCGACCAAGAGGTGACCACTGCCGCGCGCTGCGACACCGCGTTCGAGATCGCAGTTGCCTCCAACAACAAGATCGGCCGCTTCGATGAGTCCACCGATGGTGACATCGCCCGTGGCACGCACAGTGAAGTTGTCGCGCACGCCGTCCTTGACCTTGATGCTGCCAACGAAGTCGATGTTGCCCGTCGTGAAGTCGACGGCGCCCTGAACCTCCATCGAATCAACGATCGCCAGCTTGAGACGCGCGAGCGAAAGCACGCCGTCTTTCAGCGCGCGGATCGAGCCGTCGGCCTCGATCTGCACGCTTCCGTCTGGTTGCAGCGCGATTTTGAGGCCGCGATTCGCGGGGATCGAGCGACCGCAGACATCTCGGCCGTCGACACCCTCACTCGGAGGGATGAAGTGGCCGAGGATCTCGCCGCAAGCGACCTTGATGCGCTTCACGCGGTTGTAGTGATCGGTGGGCTGAACTTCACTGTCCGCCTCACCGCTGGTTGCGTCGGGGCGGAATCGCTCGACCCATTCAATGCGCGCCGAAGCTCCGTGGGTTGGTGGAACCCACTCGGCGATCGGGCCTTGAATGTCCGAAGCGTCTCCTGCCTCACGCGACTTGTGTCGAACCGCGAGTTGGCGCACTGCCTCATCGACCGCGCGATCGACGAGCACACCGCGTTCGCGGACGAGACCCATGAGCGCGTCCTCAGTTACGAGCTCAGGGGCCGAGTTAGATGGGATCTCAAGAACCGCCTTGCGACCGTTGTCGAGAAGTCGAATAAAGGGAAGGCGTTCGGTTGGGGTGTCAGACATCGGCGTACTTCCCACCATGCACCCGTTGGTTCACCAGTCGTGGACCTCACGCAGCTTTGGTGCGCGAAAGCGTTTCGTTGATGCGCTGCGAGAGCGAGTCGGGCGTGAACGGCTTCACGACATAGTTGTTCACACCAGCCTTGATCGCCTCGACGACGCGCGACTTTTCCGCTTCGGTCGTCACCATCAAGATTGGGCTCTTGCCGCCCTGACCTCGATAGGTTCGGACAAAGGTGATGCCGTCCATGTTGGGCATGTTCCAATCCACGAGGAGCAGCTGCGGAGCAAAGGCGCCAACCTTGGAAAGCGCGTCCTGCCCATCGCATGCTTCCTCAATATCCTTGTAGCCAAGCTGCAGGAGGATGTTGCGCTGGATCGTGCGCATGGTCTTTGAATCGTCGACAAGCATGACTTTCATCGTTTCCCCCTTAGAGTTCAGGCAGCCTTGGCTGCAGATGTCTTGTTGTTTGGATGCGCTTCAGCCTGCGCGTGTTTGATGGCGATTTCCACGGAGAACTGCCCCGCGGGACACTCAAACGGAATGGTGATGCAGAGCGCATCGCTGGGCTGCGCAACCTTGTGTCCCTTACCAAGCACGACCGACGGGCAGGAGATCGAGATGTTCTTGCCCTCGAACTTCGCCTTGGCGGAGCCAGAGATCATGTTCACCAGTTCACCGACGGCGTCGGCAAAGTCAGGCGAGTTGACATCCATGTCCATGCCCGTGAAGGCGCGAATGACATTGCGCGCCGTCGCGGTTGGAAACGAAAGCACGACCATGCCCTGCATGTCGCCCGACATGCCGATGATCCCGCTGACTTCGTTTTCAAACCGCGACACGGCGCAGCAGGTGTACGGTTTTCCGGCAGTGACATTGAGCGACAGCATGGTCGAGAAGACCTGGTGCGTGCTCATGACAAAGGAAGTGATCTGTGATGCATCCATAAGAGTCCGCAGTGCCTCCATCGTGCAGCGCTGGGGTCATTCCCAGGCGGTGCGCGCGTCCGATCCAGCGGACGCGAGTTGATCGGCCGAGGCACCACGCAACTTCGCCCATGCTCACACGATGGATTCAAAGCGGGGAATGAGCCTGAGGTGCGGAGAGGGGAATGCGGACGCGCGGGCGGAAAGCGGCGCAGCCGTGGGTGACGGCTGCACCTGCAACGCCTGTCACGACACAGCACCCGCCAGCTCGGCGATGCCACCCTCAAAAAGCACAGCACTCTCCTGCACGCGCTGCACTCACCAGCCAGGACAACGACCCCAGCCAGAGAGCGCGTACGCAAGGTCCGCGCCATTCACGATGCCATTGCCGTTGAAGTCGGAGTAGCACGGCGAACCAGTGCACGCTCCCCAGTCCGCGAGGATCTCAGCGATGTCCCGCGCGTCGATGAAGGTGTCACCGTTGGAGTCACCCGGACAGAACGGCGCGCATTGACCATCCAACTGATTCCCACCACCGTTCGTCCACGTCCCGTTGATGTTCACACCATTGCCGCAGAAGAGCGTGCTTCCCACCGACAGAGAGCCCGACTGCACCCACACGCCGCCCACCGTCGTCGCACTGTTGTTGCGCACTTGACTGTTCTGCAGCGATGAGGACCCGTTCGATACGTACCACGCGCCGCCGTAGCCTCCGGCGTCGTTCAGCTCCACCGTGCATCCAATCAGCGACATCGATGCGCTTGTCCAGAGACCGCCTCCATCGCCGCCGCTTGTGTTCGACGACACCGTGCAATTCGAAAGTTGCGGTGTGTAGTTCAAGCAGTGAAGCCCACCGCCGCGACCGTTCGTGGCCGTCACGCTGTTGCTCGATATCGCCACGCCAGACGCAGAGACTTGGCCGTACGACATGACGCCACCGCCATACGTGCGACAGCTGTTACCCATCACCGCACCACCCGTCAGCACCAGCGACGCAGGCGAATTCACGAAGATGCCGCCGCCATGCGTGTCGCCTCCGTACGTGAGCGTGTTCCCACTCACCGTGCAGCCCTCGAGCGTCGCAGAGCCATTGCTCAGATACACCCCGCCACCCGAGTAGAAGCCGTTGTTCAGCGACACCGTGCATCCAATCAGTTTCAGGCTGCCACTCTCGACATACACCCCTCCACCAAACTGCGTCGCCGTGTTCCCCGTGATCACGCAGTTCGCAAGCACGGGACTGCTTGACTCGATGTACACGCCGCCACCATGCGACGCACTCCCGCCACGCAATGTGAAGCCCTCCAGACGTGCCGCGGCTCCCTTCTGACCAGTCGCCGTGAAGCATCGACCACTCACAGGATCCACGATCGTCGTCGCCGCGCCAGCAGTCGATCGCACCGTGATC
>CANLHK010000003.1 GCA_947490615.1 Planctomycetaceae bacterium
AACCCCGTAAATCACGGGGAAAAGACATGTCCGAGCACCAAAGCCCGCTGCCGCAGCAGCGGGCGCTCGAATAATGGGCGATATAGGATTCGAACCTACGACCCCACGCGTGTGATGCGTGTGCTCTAGCCAGCTGAGCTAATCGCCCGACGAACGAGGCAGTGTATAGCGAAATCGGGCCCCTTGCGAGGGCCCGATTTCTTGTCTTGAGTTCTCGCCGAGATGCGGTGCATTCCTCGGCGCAGCGTACGGATTGTCGCGCCCGACGCTTAGTGCGCCGACGCTGGCTTTCGCGAGGTGACCAGCAGCAGGGCGAAGATGACCGTCAACACGACGGGCAGGATCGCGACCTGTCCGAGCGCTTCGAGGCCAGCGCCCGCTTGAATCGTAATCCATTGCGCTGCGAGCTCTGACCCCTTGCCGGCGGCCTTCAGGCTCTCTTGGGTGACTCCCTCAGTGAGGCGTGCTGTGATTCCTTGGTCGTAGAACCGACCGATGAGCGGGAGCGCGAATGCCGCGCTCAGCATTCCAGCGCCTCCCATGATCGCCAACCCGAGGGCTCCCGTGCGCGGGAAGCGTTCGTTGGTGTACCCGAGCATGGTGGGCCAGAAGAAGCAGACGCCGAATGCGAACACGGTTGCCGAGGCGAAGAGCATCGGTCCATGGGTCCGACTCATCAAGAAGAGTCCAGCGGCGCTGAGGATTGCGCTTACGAGAAGCATTCCCATCGGCTGAAGACGATGGACAAACGGCCCCGCGAATTGCCGGCCAACAGCCATCAAGCCGGTGATCCAGACCAGCACGAGAATGCCGTTCACGCCCGCGTTCTCAAGGATGTTCGGGATCCACTGAGTCGGCCCAAGCTCCGTGGCGGCAGTCATCAACATGCAGAGAACCATGACGAGGAAGATCGGGTTGAGGCAGGCTGCAAACATGCCGCCCGTCGAAACGCCCATCGACACGCGCTCGGTGCGCGGCATCGGCTGGTTCATGAACATCATGCCGTACGCGGCCAGCGGCACCAGCATCGTGGCAAACTGCACCTGCCAGCCATATCCCGCCGCGCCCAGCCCGAAGGCGAGCAGGCCGCCGATCACGATGCCGCCAGGGAACCAGACATGGAACTGGTTGAGTCGAGTCGTCTTGTTGTCGGGGTAGAGCGCGGCAACCAGCGGATTGCAGGCGGCCTCGACGCCACCGTTGGCGATGCCGAAGATGAGCGTTCCACCGAAGAGGCTCCAGTAGTCCCACGCGAAGATCGTGAGAAGGATTCCGATGAGGTGTCCGACGAAGGCCAGCCGCATGATGCGCGCCATTCCCAGCGCGTCGCAGAGCGGTCCGCCGAAGATCATGGCGAGAGTGAATCCCCAGAAGGCGGTGCCATTGATCCATCCCGCCTGCTCGTTGGTCAGGTGGAATTGTTCGATCCACGCGGTCATCGAGCCGCCTCGCAGCGCGAAGCTCATGGCGGTCACGATCAGGGCCAGACAGCTGGCGTTGAACAAGCGTGATGGATTCGGTGCGCCGGACATTCGGGATCCTCGGGGTGCTCTCAGAAAGAAGCAGGGGGACACACTGCAGAGACCTGCCTATCGGTCGCTCGAATCAAGGTCGATGAATCCGTGATCGATTTCGTGTCTTCGCGGTCGGCGCACTGGGGCGTGACGGTGGGCGCGGCGCACGGGCGAGATTGCCAGTTGCACCGAGAAAAAGAGCAGCGGACGCCTTCGAAGAGCGTCCGCTGCGGGTGATTCAATGTGTTGTCCGCGACTCAGCGAGTCTGCGAGCGCTCAGTCGTCGCTTCAGGCGTCGGGAGCGACTGCTCGTGCCCGAGCGAAGCGCGATGCGACGCGGTTTCCTCGCGCCTCATGTCCTGCTTCACATCGTCCTCAGTTTCCTTGAGTCCCTTCTTGAACTCCTTGATTCCTTGGCCAATCGACTTGCCGACTTCTGGAAGTCTGCGGCCGAAGAGCAAGAGACCGATGACGAGGATGACGACCCACTCCATTCCGCCTGGAAGGCTGAAGGCGAGCGTCGAAGGAAGGGCAGCGGTGGTGTACGCAAGCATGGTTGGCTCCTGAAGTAGCGAGTATACCCCGCTCTTGCGCCAAGGTCGGAGGCGCGTGAATGCGCGAAAGAATTGTCGGATGCGTCGGTCCAACTGTGCGGCAAGGTCCAAGTTTTTCCCGATACAGTCCCAATCATGATGGATCGCACCTCTCTTGGCGGCATGCTTCGCGCTGCCGCCGTCGCCGCGATGGCGATGATCGTTCTGGCAGGATGCCGCACCAATAAGGAGGTCCCTGGTGACCCCTTCACCCCGACCACAGGTCCGGGACTCGTGAAGTTGGGACCTGGAGATGCGATGCCGGATGTCTCGGCAGCGTTTGCGCGCAAGACTTTCTACCTCGAGCGCGCCGCCGACGAGAGCCTGGGTTGGTTCCAAAAGCCCTCGAGTAAGCAATGGTTCCCCTTCAAGAACCAAGGCACGCAGGAGCAGGTTTGCACGCATGAGCAGGCCGCCTCGAGCGTGGTGGCGTTTCGTGAGCTCTTGACCAACTCGGCCAACGCAGCGGACTTCAGCACCAAGTTCTTCGAGATGTTTGAGGTGTGGCAGTCGGTGGGCTACACGGCGCAAAGAGAAGTGCTCTTCACTGGCTACTACTCGCCGATCTTCCAGGCGAGCCGCGAGCCTGACGCGCGCTTCCAGTTCCCTCTCTACACGCGTCCGACCGATCTCGTCTCTGATCCAGTGACGGGGCAACCACTCGGCCGCAAGATGGCGGACGGCTCGACGCAGCCGTGGCCAGCGCGCACCGAGATTGAGAAGAGCGGCATGCTCAAGGGCACCGAGCTCGTCTACCTCGAGAGCCAACTCGATGTCTACATCATCCATGTGAACGGCAGCGCCAAGCTCATCATGCCCGATCAGTCGGTCATGTTTGTGGGCTATGCGGGCAAGACTGATCGTCCGTACTTCGGGCTCGGTGCAGCGCTCGTCGAGGCGAAGGCGATTCCCAAGAACCAGCTTTCGCTCTCGGCGATTCGTCGGCTCTATCGCACGCAGCCTGACCTCGTGAACCAGTACATCGAGAAGAACGAGTCGTATGTGTTCTTCACCGAGTACCCAGGCGATCGCTGGCCCGCGGGTTCGCTTGGCACGCGCGTGAATGAAGACGCGACGATCGCCACCGACAAGACCATCTTCCCGCGTGGCGGACTCACCATGGTCGACACGCGCGCGAACACCTTCACGCGCGGACTCGTCGAGTACAAGAACTTCATGTTCGATCAGGACACAGGCGGCGCGATTCGCGCTGCTGGCCGCGCCGATCTCTACATGGGTAACGGTGCAGCCGCAGAGTTGCTCGCGGGCGGACAGGTCGCCAACGGCACGATGTACTACTTCTTCCTGAAGCCTGAGTTTGTCGCGCAATTCCCGTTGCCCGCGCCGAAGGCTCTGAAGCCACGGCCCGTGACCGCGGATGGAACCACGCCGAGTAAGGCGAACACCGCGAAGGTCAAGACCAAGACCGCCGCGGTGAGCGACTCCAACGAGAAGTGAGCGCTTGAGAGACACCTCTGATTGAATCGCGCGGCGCGCACGGTGCGGAAGCATCCTGCGCGCCGCGTGTGTTTTTCGCTGGTCCGTACACTTCGCGCCATGGTTGCTCACGCAGTGTTGCCTTCTCCTCACGCGCACTCGTCTTCGCAGGGACTCGCGATCGATCTCGTCGATGTGACGAAGACCTACGCGGGTCGCGTGCACGCGCTGCAAGGCGTTTCGATGCAGGTGCGACGCGGTGAGATCTTCGGATTGCTCGGCCCTAACGGCGCAGGCAAGTCGACGCTCGTCAAGATCATGACCACGATCGTGCGCGCGACCACCGCCAATGGCACGGTGCTCGGCGCGCCTGTGGGACATCGACCAACGCTCGCGCGCGTTGGCTATCTGCCTGAGCACCATCGCTTCCCGCAGTACCTCACAGGTCGACAGTGCGTCGAGTTCTTCGGCGCGATGAGTCTGATGCGCCGCGCTGCGCGTCGCACGCGCGCGGCGGAGATGCTCGAAGTCGTGGGCATGTCCGCGTGGGCCGATCGACGCGTGGGTACCTATTCCAAAGGCATGCAGCAGCGCACGGGACTCGCAGCGGCGTTGGTGAACGACCCCGAACTCGTCATCCTCGATGAGCCCACGGATGGCGTGGATCCCGTGGGACGACGCGAGATTCGCGATGTGCTCTTGGCGATGCGCGAGCAAGGGCGCACGGTGTTTCTCAACAGCCACCTCCTTGGCGAGGTCGAGCAACTCAGCGATCGCGTCGCCATCATGCTCAAGGGCAAAGTGGTGAGACAAGGATCCACCAGCGAGCTCACGCACGAGAGCAGGATGTGGCGCGTGATCATTGATCGTGCGGCACCTGCGTGGGCATCTGAGTTTGGTGTGGTGTCGCTGCTGGCCGACGATGGGCGAACGCCGCTTGCGGATGGGCGCGTGGTCATTGAGTTCAAGAGCGACGCGGTCGAGCGCGTGCAGGAACTCATCGATCGACTGCGCGCCGAGCGCATTGCGATTCTCGGCGTACGCGAAGCGCGCGAGTCACTCGAGGATCTCTTCATGCGACTGGTGCGCGATGTCGACGGACGCGCGAAAGCCGTCGGCGCCGAACGCCCCGCGGGAGGACGCTGACATGGAGCGTCACGACTTGTATCGCGAGCACCTCACGCTCAAAGACATCGCCATCCAAACGGGCGCGCTCTTCCTGTCGGCCTATCGCGAACTCAATGCGCGCAAACTCTTTTGGGTCGCGCTCGCACTCAACGCTTTGGTGGTCGGCGCGATCGCTGCGATCGGCATCGACGAGGTCGGCATCTCCGTGTTCGGCTATCGCCTGGGTATGCCCGGCGTGAACACGAAGCTGTTTCCCGATGGTGCGCTGCACAAACTCATCATCGACTTCGTCGGCGTTGGATTCTGGCTCTCGTGGCTCTCGACGATCCTAGCGCTGCTTTCGACGGCCTCGATGTTCCCTGATCTCGCGACGGGTGGCGTCGACACGCTGCTCTCGCGGCCCGTTGGTCGCGGGCGCCTGTTGCTCACCAAGTTCGCGACGGGTCTGCTCTTCACGGCGTTACAGGTGACCGTGTTTGCGTTCCTCGCGTTTCTGGTGTTGGGCATTCGCGGCGGCGCGTGGGAGTTTGGGATCTTCGTCGTGGTCCCCCTGATGGTGATCTTCTTCAGCTACCTCTTCGCCGTGCAAGCGGTAGTGGGATTGATCACGCGCTCGCCGATCGCCTCAGTGATCGTGGCCTTACTCTTCTGGATCTTCATCTTCCTCATCCACGCAGGAGAGCAGTTCACGCTGCACGGTCGGACCTACTCGCGACTGGAAATCGCTGCCATCGAGCAGAAGATCGAGACGCTGCAAACCGAAACCGCAAAGTCGGGATTGGTGGCGATGGTCGAATCGCAGCGCGCTGACGCCGACAACTGGTGGCTGGCGCACACCGTGTTCTTCAGCATCAAGACGCTGGTTCCCAAGACCACCGAGACTGCCGCGCTGGTGTCGCGCGCGTTGGCGGTGAGTGCCAACATCGGATCCGAAGAGGACGATGCACAGGACGACACGGAGGCTCGACGGCAGCGCGGGTTCTTCCGCTCGCAGTTCTTCAACGAGCGGAAACTCAAGGCGGCCATCGAAGAAGAGATGTCGCATCGCCCAGTGTGGTGGGTCGTCGGCACGAGCTTCGCGTTTGAGTGCGTGGTGCTCGTCGTGGGAGTCTGGTACTTCCGCCGACGCGACTTCTGAGCGTGACTTACTTGCCGAGTTCCGCGCCGCGATCGCGGGCAGCGCGCAGTGTTTCCACCATGAGCACATCAAGTCCGCCCGCGCGCGAGGTCGCGTCGTCGAGTCGCGTCATGCCTGCAGCGGTGGTGCCGCCCTTACTGGTGACCTTGGCGCGAAGCACTTCGGGTGCTTCGCGGGTTTCGGCAAGAAGCGTCGCAGCGCCGACGAGTGTTTCGCGCGCGAGGACTCGCGCTGTTTCTGGTGGCAGACCAATTTCTTCGGCTGCGAAAGTCCACGCTTCGAGGAAGCGATAGAGGAACGCTGGACCTGATGCGCTCACCGCAGTGACCGCATCAAAGAGCTTCTCGGGCACACGGGCGGTTTGGCCGACGGAACTGAAGAGTTGCTCGGCGCGGACGATGTCGGCTTCGGACACCGCCGCGTCCGACGCAATGGCGGTGATGCCGCGACGAACCGCCGCAGGAGTGTTTGGCATGGCGCGCACTACGCGCGCAGAACCGCCGAGTGCATCGCGGATCGAGTGACTTCGCACGCCCGCCATGACCGACACGACGAGAGGCCCTTGCGCGGGAATCGCGCCAATCTGCGCGGCAGCAGCAGCAAAGTTCTGTGGTTTCACAGCAAGGACCACCAGCTCCGCGGACGCGATAGCGCTCGCATCGACCTTGCGAAGCCCCATCGCGTTCGCCTCTGTCAACCGCGCAGCGTCGGTGTCGAGCGCGCCGATCTCACTTGGTGCTGCGATACCCGAGGCGATGGCACCACGCACGAGCGCATGGCCGACATTGCCGAATCCAACGATGACAAGGCGTGGCTGCATCGCCGCAAAGTAGCGAGTTTCTGCCAACGCGCGCAGCCGCAAGGTGCCGCGCCCGCGCACTCTGTGTGCGTATCGGCGACTGCGGCTTCTCTCGGTACACTGCCTGCTTATGCCACGACCAGGCTTCAGCCCGCTCTATCAGCTGGATTTTGAGAACCCAATTCTCGAAATCGAGCGCCAAATCGATGCGATGGAAGAGCGACCCGACGCCGAGCGCTACGCCACCGAACTCGGTCAGCTCTACGAAACGCGCGAAGGTCTGCTGCGGAAGATTTACCAAAACCTCACACCGTGGCAGACGGTGCGCATCGCGCGTCATCCGTTGCGTCCGCAGACGAGCGACTATGTCTCAATGCTCTGCCGCGATTTCTGCGAGCTCCACGGCGATCGCTGCTTCGGCGACGATCCCGCCATCCTCACGGGCTTCGCGCGCATCGGTTCGATGAAGTGCATGTTCATCGGGCATCACAAGGGGCGCACCGTGGCTGAGAAAGTCTCGGCGCACTTTGGCTGCGCGCACCCCGAGGGCTATCGCAAGGCGATGCTCAAGATGAAGCTTGCGGAGAAGCTCGGGCTTCCCATTGTGACCCTCGTGGATACTCCTGGCGCGTATCCAGGCGTTGGCAGCGAGCAGCGCGGCCAGGCTCAGGCCATCGCGGTGAACCTCATGGAAATGAGTCGGCTTCGAACGCCGATCGTTTCGGTCGTCATCGGTGAAGGCGGTTCGGGCGGCGCGCTGGGCATCGCGGTCGCGGATCGCGTGGGCATGCTCGAACACGCGTGGTACTCGGTGATTTCGCCTGAAGGTTGCGCGGCCATCCTCTGGAAAGAGGCGAATGAAGAGACCAACAACCGCGCCGCCGAGTGCCTTGCGCTCACGGCGCGGCGCAATCTTGAGAACGGTCTCGTCGACGGTGTCATCGCCGAGCCGCTTGGGGGCGCCCATCGTGACGCGCAGCGCGCCGCCGAGGGATTGCAGACTTGGATCGTCGATCGCCTGCGGGAGTTGTCGCGGGTGAACCCCGAAACACTGGTTCGGCAGCGATTCGAGAAGTTCCGCAAGATGGGCGCGTTCAGGGACGAGCTCGCGGTTGGCGCCTCCTGAGTCGCTCGGAAGCACCCGAAAGCGAACGGGTTTGGAGCCGCTGATTCTTCGGCGTTTTTGACGGTTCCCTCGCGCGCTGCTACGCTCCCGCCCCCCGAGTAGCCGCCGAGCTGGCGGCCTCATCGAGGGAGAGAGCGATACTTCGTGGCGAGCAAAAAAGAACCGACCAAGAAGGTCTCGGGTAAGGGCGCTGCCAAGGCTGCGACCGCCGCTGCCTCGCCTGCGAAGTCGGGTTCCAAGCCTGCACCCAAGCCTGCACTCAAGACTGCTCCTGCGAAGGCTCCAGCGAAGTCCGCGCCGAGCGCGACTGCGAAGACGACCGCGAAGGCTCCTGCGAAACCAGTCGCGAAGCAACCGAGCAAGCCCGCAGCGAAGGTTGTGGCAAAGGCTCCCGCGAAACCGCTCCCAAAGGCTGGCGCGAGGGTCGCCGCTGCACCTGTTGTCGTTGCGAAGAACGGTGGGAAGGACGCTGGGAAAAACGGCGCGAAGGTCGCCGCGAAAGTCGAATCGAAGGCTTCGACGAAGCCCGCTGCTGCTCCAAGCAAGGTCGCTCCGAAGGTTGACGCCAAGCCAGCGAAGGCCAAGCCCGCACCCAACGATCCGCCGCAGATCCCCAAGAAGGGGCCCATTGATTTGTCGCAGCACAAGTCGGTCGCTGAGGCGGCCGCTGCTGTGGCAATCTCTCGCGGCGGGATCACTGAGCACATCATGATCAACGGCCGGCGCGTGCGGGTGATCTCGACCAAGACCATCACGGTCCCGAAGAAGTCAAAGTCTGCAGCGGCCGCAGTCGTCATCCCACCCAACGAGAACGAGATTCGGCTGATCAAGACCAAGCTTGGAAAGAAGGAGCTCGATGAGTATCGCGTGCTCCTGCACACCAAGCGTCGGCAGCTCATCGGCATGCTCAATGGCATGGAAGATGAAGCGCTGCGCTCGTCGGGCGGCAATCTCTCGAACATGCCTGTGCACATGGCCGACATGGGTTCGGATGTGTACGAGCAGGACTTCACGCTCGGCATGGCTGAGACTGAGCGCGCGATCATCACCGAGATCGACGCGGCGCTGCAGCGCATCGAAGACAAGGCGTTTGGCGTCTGCCAGATGACAGGCAAGCCGATCGCGAAGGCACGCCTCGACGCCAAGCCGTGGGCGAAGTACACGATCGAAGCCGAGCGAATCGCTGAATCCAGCGGCTCGCGCTGACCCAACGCCACCCTCCATGACCATCCATGTCGGCTGACGAGCCTGCTCCGACTTCCGCGCGCGCCAACGAGGCTTGCGTTGCTTCGCGCCCGAACGATCCGTTCGAACGGGCCGCCTGGCATTCGCCCGCCGCATGGGCGCGACTCATCGGTGTCTTTGTCGCGGGCTTGCTTCTCGATCTCTGGTCGAAGTCGTGGGCCTTCACCCATGTCGCAGGATTTCCCGTCGAGCTGACGCGCGATCGTGTGCTCGATGATCCAACCTTCATGCTGCCGCGTCACGCGCGCGTCGAGGCGCTGCCGTGGGACCTCCTCGACTTTCGACTGGTGTTGAACTACGGCGCGGTGTTTGGCATTGGCCAGCATCGTCGCGAGCTCTTCATCGCGTTCACCGTGCTCGCGACGGCGTGCGCGGTCGGACTCTTCGCGCGAGGCACGCGCGTGCGCATGCGTGCCTCACATGTCGCGATCGGCATGATCCTCGCGGGGGGATTGGGCAATCTCTACGACCGCATCCTCTACGGCGCCGTGCGCGACTTCATGCACATGCTTCCTGGATGGAGCCTTCCCAATGGTTGGCAGTGGCCTGGCAACGCGACCACGGATGTCTTTCCGTGGGTCTTCAATGTTGCCGATGTGCTGCTGCTTGCGGGGATGGCGCTCTTCGTGGTGATGAGCTTTATCGAGGATCGACGGGCGAAGCGGTTGGCGTCGGCTGCGTCGCAGTCGTAAGAAGTGCCAACGCGGCGTCAAGAGGAATCACGCACGACGCATCAATGACTTCGGGAAGATCTTCGAGGCGCTTTGCCATGGAGGCACCGAAGGGCCCGACGGCCAATCGCCGCAGCGTCGCGCAGTGTCCACCGGTGCCAAGTGCGAGGCCGAGGTCGCGCGCGAGGCTGCGCACATAGAAGCCCTTGCCGCTGCGAATGGCCACGCGCGCCATCGGCCACTCGTAGTGCGTGAGGGCGATCTCGTGCACGAGCACGGTCCGCGCGGGGATCACCAACGGCGCTTCGTCGGGCGCGGCCTTCCGCGCCACCGCATACGCGCGCTTGCCATCGATGTGAATGGCGCTGAAGGCAGGCGGCCGCTGCTCGATCGCGCCGCGAAACGCTGTGAGCGCCGCCTCGATCGCGGCGCGTGTCGGAGGCGTGTCGACCGCGACTTCGCGTCGCTCACCCTCGAGGTCATCGGTCGCCGTGAACGCGGAGAGATCGATGTCAGTTTCGTAGCGCTTCTCGGTGGCCATGAGCGCGTCGATACTCTTGGTCGCGCGCCCGAAGGCGACGACCAGGACGCCCGTCGCCAACGGATCGAGCGTTCCCGCGTGGCCCGCCTTGGCGCGTCCTGCACGGCGGCGCGCGATCTCCACCGCGCGCATGGAACTCATGCCGCGCTCCTTGTCGAGCACGAGAATTCCTGTGAGATCACTCAGAATGCGCATCGGCGCAGTGTCGCGAAATCCTTTGCGCGCGGGAGACGCTTCGATACGATGCGACCCTTATGGATGGAATCTCAATCTTGGTGGGAACCGGTTTCGGCTGCCTCCTTGGAGCAGCAGCAGGAATACTCATCTCCAACTTGCTCGCGCGTTCGCGCACAGCGGCGGAGGTCGCAGCGGCCGATGCGGCGCGGGCGGAACTAGCCACAGCGCGCGCGGAGCGTGACGCGTCACGCGCACAGGCGTCGTCCGCCATGCAAGCGGAGTCCGCAGCCAAAGCGACACTCGCGGCAACGCAACAGACGGTGAGCGAACTCCGCGACGCCACGAGCGCGGAGCGTGCGCGCGCCGACGAGGAATCAGCGCGTCGTGCCGCAGCCGACAACGACCTCTCGGCGATGCGAACCCAACTTGTGGAGCGGCAGCGCAACCTCGAGGAGCAGCGGGAGACCCTCGCGCGCGCCGAGCAAACCCTCAAGGATGTCTTCAAGGCCACCGGCGCAGATGTGCTGCGAACCACCGCGGAATCGCTGGTCAAGCAGGCGAAGGAGCAGTTCGAAGGACAGCGCACGCTTTCGTCGCAGGATCTTGAGGCACGGCAGAAGGCCATCGACGCCACCATCACGCCGCTGCGGGAACAACTCGCCAAACAGGAAGAGCTCGTCAAGAGTCTTGCCGTAAAGAGCGAAGGCGACAGCAAGACGCTCGGCGAACAGCTGCGCGCCATTGCCGAGTTGCAGCAGAAGGCGTCGAGCGCGGCGCAGACGCTTTCAAGCGCGCTGCGTGACAACCGCCAACGCGGGCGCTGGGGTGAAGTGTCGTTGCGCAACATCGCGGAGATGGCGGGCCTTGTTGAGAATGTCGACTTCTCCGAGCAGAGCACGGTGGCGGGCGACGATGGTCGCCTGCGTCCTGACATGATCGTGCGTCTGCCCGGTGCGCGCTTCGTGCCGATTGACGCGAAGGTGCCGATGAATGCGTATCTCGACTCGCTCGATCCCGCGTTGTCCGATGCGGAGCGCGTCGTTCGTCGCACGGCTCACGCGCAGGCGCTGCGCACCCATGTGCGAACGCTTGCCTCGCGTGAGTACGCCAAGGCTGTGGGCGAGGGCGTCGAGATCACGGTGCTCTTTGTGCCACTGGAGAGCGGCCTCATTGCCGCGCTCGAGTCGGACGCCGATCTCTACATCGAAGCGCTCGACAAGCGGGTCATCATCACCACCGCTTCGACGCTGCTCGCCTTGTTGCGCACCTGTGCCTTGCAGTGGCAGCAGGCCAAACTCAACGAGAATGCGCGTCGTATCGGCGTGCAGGCCAAAGAGCTGCTCGATCGCATTCAGACCTTCGCGGAACATCTCGATAAGGTGGGCAGCGGCCTCACTTCTGCCTCCAAGGGCTACAACGCTGCGATGGCGAGCTTCAATGCGCGGCTCTTGCCCAGTGCACGCAAGACGGCGGAACTCGCAGGCGAACTGAACCTCGCTCCCGACGAACTCGAAGCCGCCGACGAGCCGAACCCACCGACGCTGCGCGATTCGCCAGCGCGATTGGGTTCTTGAGTTCTGGAGTCGCGGTCGGTCGCGGTGAGTCGTGACCGATCGGCCGAACCCGCACGCTTGCACCATGCAGGAGCGCAGGGGACTCGCGCGCGACGCGCTCTGCGAGGGCGCAAGCAGGAGAGAAGCAGACGCTTCGATTCAACGGCGCTGTCCAAGCGTCAGGAGTGGACGAAGCACGAGCAACGCAGCGACGGTTGCCAGTGACGCGTAGACCGCGCTCCAACCAGTTTCCATCGCGCTGGCGATCACGCTCCATCCCGCCAGCACGAGGTAGACGATCGGCGTGACTGGATAGAACGGCACGCGAAACGGCCGCGGCGCGTCGGGCATGGTGCGGCGTAACACGATCACGGCCGCGACCGAGAGCGAACTGAAGATGTTGATGAGGACCGTGATGAGACTGAGGAGCGAATCGAGATTGCCCAGCGCGAGCGACACCAAGCTCGCAGCGACGGTGACGATCAATGCGCGCAACGGCACGCCGTTGTCACGCCGAACACCAGTCCACGCGGGGATCTCTGCCGAGTGCGCCATCGACTCGAGAATGCGAGACGCCGTGATGACGCCCGACACCATCGTCGAGAAGAACAACAGCGCAATGATCGCTGCCATCGCGGTGCCGATGGCCTCGCCAAAGAGGAGCGTCGCCGCGACGAAGCCAATCGCTTCCAGCGGTCTGCCGTCACTCTCCAGCATCGCGCCAGGATCAATCACGCGCAGGTAGACCAGATTGACTCCGACATAGAGCAGGAACACCAGACCAATCGCGCCCGTGATCGCCAACGGAACATTGCGTCCTGGCCGCTTGATGTCGCCCGCGATGTCGGCGCCCGTCGACCAACCGAGATAGGCGAAGCTCACCGAGAGTGTCGCGCTGGCAACCGCCGCAGAGAGGAGCCCTGGATGCGCGACAGCGTCCTCGGTCAGCGCGGGCGCCACGCGTCGTGCTACGACGGGCCAGAGCATTCCAACGATGACGAACGCCGCGACGAATCCGATCTTGGCAATCGAGAGCGCGGTGCTCACGGCGAATCCTGCGCGCAGGCCTGGGAGCTGCGAGACGAACGCGAGCACGAT
The DNA here is from genome assembly GCA_947490615.1 of Planctomycetaceae bacterium. GTDB lineage: Bacteria > Planctomycetota > Phycisphaerae > Phycisphaerales > SM1A02 > QWPT01. Next base: position 13,021 of record CANLHK010000003.1, read on the forward strand.
CATCACCACGGCGATCGCGTGCTCGTTCATCGGTGTCGGGAGCAACTGGTTGGCGTACTGCGCGAGCATCAAGCCGACCGCTGCGATCGAGAGAAAGTAGCCCGAGATGATGGTGACCATCGCCACGAGGTAACCCGTGGTGCGGCCAAACGCGCGTCGCGTGAACTCGATGCTCCCGCCTGAGCAGGGGCTCATCGCGCCCAGTTCAGCCAGCGAAAGTCCGCCGCACAGCGCCAACACGCCGCCGATCACCCACGCCGCGATGATGTTCTCTTCGGTCCCGACCTTGGCGCCGAATTGCCCAGTGAGCGAGAAGATCCCGCTTCCAACCATCGACGCAACGACGATGCCGGTGGCACCGATGGCGCCGACAACACGGAAGCGATCCGCAGAAGACGCGTGCGTCGTCACGCGGGAAGCCTGCAGGAAGGCTCAAGTGCGCGGATCTCGTCGACCATCGGGCCGAGGTCGTTCAATCGACCGTCGCCGACGTCGTAGATCCAGCCGTGGACCTTCACCATCTCGCGTGCGGAAAGAAGCACGGGACTCTCACGCACATGGACGACCTGCACGGCGACATTGAGTTCGCAGAGGCGGCGCGCTTGCTCCGTGGGCGAATTCGCGCGCTCCAGATCGTCCTTGTAGAACTTCGCGATGTCGCGGACATGGCGGATCCAGTGATCGACCACGCGACCCTCGCTTGGCGCGAGCGCGGCGTTGATGCCGCCGCATCCGTAGTGACCGCAGACGATGATGTCCTCGACCTTGAGCACATTGACCGCGAAATCAAGCACTGCGAGGCAATTGAGATCGCTGTGCACCACGAGGTTGGCCACATTGCGGTGAACGAACACCTCGCCTGGAGGAAGGTCAATGATTTCGTTGGCGGGAACGCGGCTGTCGGCGCAGCCAATCCACAGATAGCGCGGTCGTTGTTGCGCGGCGAGCGCCTGGAAAAACCCAGGGCGCTCCTGCTCCATGCGCTCGGCCCATCGGCGGTTGTTGTCGAGGAGTCGCGAGAGATCGGACATGGGTGCATCCTAGTGGGAATTTCGTAGGCTGCGCGCATGAACGCCATGTACGCCATGACGCCATGCACGCTCGACGCGCCACGCCTCGCGAGGCTTGGTCGGTTGGCGATTGAGTTGCCGTCGTGGGGTTTTGCAGACACGGGAACGCGCTTTGGCAAGTTTCTCCAGCCCGCAGCGGCGCTCACGCTCGAAGACAAGCTCGACGACGCGCAGCAAGTGCATCGATTGACGGGCGCGTGTCCCAGTGTGGCCATTCATGTCCTCTGGGATCTCGTCGAAGGCGACGCTGCGCCCTTGTTGAACGCTGCAAAGACGCGCGGGCTTCGCATCGGATCGATCAATCCCAATGTGTTCCAAGACCAGTGTTACAAGCACGGATCGATCACCAACGAAGATGCGTCGGTCCGTCGGCGTGCCATCGATCATCTGCTTGCGTCGGTTGAGATCGGTCGCGCGGTTGGCTCGACAGCACTCGCTCCATGGATCGCGGACGGAACCAACTATCCAGGGCAGGGCAGCATCGTGCGTCGCAAGCGTTGGATCATGGAGGCGCTGCGCACGGTGCACGACGCGATGCCCGCAAGCATGCAGTTGCTCATCGAATACAAGCCCTTCGAGCCGTTCTTCTATCACACCGACATTGCCGACTGGGGCATGGCTGCAGCGTTCGCGCGTCATGCTGGTCCGCGCGCCAAGGTCCTCGTCGATACAGGGCATCATCTGCTTGGCCAGAACATCGAGCATGTCGTGGCGTTTCTCGCCGACGAGTCGATGCTCGGCGGATTTCACTTCAACGATCGTCACTACGCCGACGACGACCTCACGCTGGGTTCGATCGATCCTGCGCGGACCTTCCGAATCTTCCTTGCGCTGTGTGAAGCGGAGCGCGCGTCGGGCCGCGACCTGCCCATCGAGTTCATGATCGATCAGTCGCACAATCTCAAGCCCAAGGTCGAGGCGATGGTGCAGAGCGTCGTGACGGCGCAAGAACTCTTTGCCAAGGCGCTCTTGGTGGATCTCGATGCGCTTGATGCTGCGCGCGCGCGTCAGGACATCGTGGGCGCCGAAGAGTGCCTCAAGCGCGCGTTTGCCACCGATGTCCGTGCGGCACTGGCGTCGTGGCGCGTGAGTCGCGGGCTTCCCGCGGATCCGTTGGAGGCGCACCGCGAGAGTGGATACGAGTCGCGCATGGCCGCGACGCGCTTGCCGCGCAAGGTTTCAGCTGGAGGTTCGTACGCATGAGTCGGCGTCGTCATCTTGCCATTGATCTCGGAGCGTCGAGTGGTCGCGTCGTGTTGGTCACGATCGATGAGGGCGCGATTGAAGTGCGCGAGCTGCATCGCTTCAACAACGCGCCGGTCGCGGCGCATCGAGCGGGCAGTCTCCATTGGTGTTGGCCGTTTGAGACGATGATGGAGTCGATCATGGAAGGTCTTCGTCTTGCCGCGCAGGACGAGGGCGGTCCGATCGATTCGATCGGCGTCGACTCGTGGGCGGTGGACTATGGTCTTCTCGACGACGCCAACGAATTGGTGCGACCTGTCGCGGCGTATCGGGATCCGCGTACCCAGGAGCCGTTCGCTCGGCTGCGTGCCACGGTTGGCGATGAGTCGATCTATCGCACCACAGGGATCGCCTTCCAACCATTCAACACGCTCTACCAATTGGCGGCCGATGCAGCGGACGCGTTGCAGCCACTCGATCGCGCGCGGGTGATGCTCTTGGTGCCTGATCTCGTGGCGAATCGGTTGTGCGGATCGACCGTGTGTGAGCGCACCAACGCCAGCACCACGCAGCTTCTTGATGCACGCACGGGCCGCTGGAGCCACACGCTTGCCGACGCTGCGGGCGCGCACCTTCGCGTGCTGCCGCCGGTCGTTGAGCCCGGAACGCGACTGGGTGAACTCCTGCCTGAGATCGCTGACGAGACGGGACTCGACGCGTCGACGCCGATCATCGCGGTGGCGACGCACGACACGGCCTCGGCGGTGCTCGCTGCGCCGATTGATCCAGCACACGATCTCTATGTCTCAAGCGGAACTTGGTCGCTCGTCGGTGCGGAGTTGAGCGAGCCGATCAACTCCGACGAAGCGCGTCACGCCAACCTGACCAATGAGCTTGGCGCGTTTGGAAGCGTGCGCTTTCTGCGCAATGTCGCGGGACTCTGGTTGGTGCAGCAGTTGGAACAGTCGTTTGAAGCGTCGGGCCGAAAGCGATCGTGGCAGGAGCTCGAAACGCTCGCGGGTTCTGCAGAGTCGTTGCGCAGTCTGGTCGATCCCAACGACCCCTCGCTCTTTGAACCTGGAGACATGGCTTCGCGACTGCGCGCCTGTTGTGTCGCGCGTGGCGAACCCTCGCCGCGTGACGATGGAGAACTCGTGCGCTGTGCCCTCGAAAGCATCGCCTTGGCGACGGCACGCGCGGCTGCGGAAGTCGCGCGCCTTGCGGGCATCGACGCGCGGCGCATCGTGATCGTCGGTGGTGGAAGCGCCAACACGCTGTTGAACCAAGCCATCGCCGATGCCAGCGGACTTGTGGTCGAGGCGGGTCCGTTGGAATGCACCGCCATCGGCAACGCGCTCATGCAATATGCAGCACTGGAGGGGATCGACTCTGCAGCACCCTTGCGTGCTCTGGTCCGCCGATCCACGCCAAGTCGCCGATTCGACCCTGATTTCGGGCAATCTGCGCGGATGCGCTCGGCAGCAACACGCGTGGCGCGGTAGCCTCTGCGTTTCCACTTTTTCCATTGCGAGTCTGCCATGTCGAGCGCCACCATCACTCCCGCCAAGCCCTCCTTTGTCACCCGCACCTGGAACGACGCCGACGCTGCGAAGCTCGACCTCGTTGCTCGATTGGTCTATCGCTCCAACCGACTCGGTGATGATCAGCGCGTGACCAACACGGGTGGCGGCAACACTTCGAGCAAGGTCGATGAGCGCGACCCGCTCACAGGCAAGGTCGAGCGCGTGCTCTGGGTCAAGGGCTCAGGCGGCGATCTGCGCACGGCGGGGCGCGAGTTCTTCTCATCGCTCTCGATGGCGAAACTCGAGCAGTTGAAGAGCGTCTACGCGGCGCGCACGCCCAATGGCATCAAGACGCAGGCTGAAGACGACATGGTCGATCTCTATCGGCACTGCACCTGGAATCTCAATCCGCGCGCGACTTCGATCGACACGCCGCTTCACGCGTTCGTGCCGCGCGCGCATGTCGACCACACCCATCCCAACGCGCTCATCGCGATTGCCGCCTGCACCCGCGGTCAAGAGGTCATGCGCGAGGTCTACGGCACAGAACTTCAATGGCTGCCGTGGATGCGCCCTGGCTTTGAGCTCGGTCTCGCGTTGGAGAAGCTCTGCAAGGACCATCCCAACGCCATCGGCGCGATCATGGGTCAGCACGGTCTCATCAATTGGGCCGATGACCCGCGCGAGTGTTACGACCTCACGCTCTCACTGATCTCGCGCGCTGCGGAGTACCTCGCTGCGCACGATCGTGGAGCCAAGACCTTTGGCGGACAAAAAGTCGCGCACGCGTCCGACGAAGTGCGTCGCGCACTCCTGGTGAAGTTCCTGCCCTTCCTGCGCGGCAAGGTCTCGACGCGTCGTCGCCTCATCGGCACGGTGCAACACGACGCCGCGATGTTGCAGTTCGTGTCGAGCCACGATGCTGCGCGGCTTGCTGAACTTGGCACCTCATGCCCCGATCACTTCTTGCGTACCAAGATCAAGCCGCTGTTCATCGACTTCGATCCCAACACGGGCTCGTTTGCAGATCTCTGCGCCAAGACCGAAGCGGGCCTCGCGCAGTATGTGAAGGACTACGCGGCCTACTACGAGGCGTGCAAGCATGCGGACAGCCCTGCGATGCGCGCGCCTGAGCCGACCGTCGTGCTGATTCCTGGCGTTGGCATGATCGCGTGGGGCTCGTCGAAGTCCGAGTCGCGCACGACTGCGGAGTTCTACCGCTGCGCTGTCGAAGTCATGAGGGGCGCCGAGAGTATTGGTGGCTATCGCGCGTTGCCGCGGCAAGAGGCGTTTGACATTGAGTACTGGCGTCTCGAAGAAGCCAAGTTGCAGCGCATGCCCAAGCCCAAGCCGCTCGCTGGCCATGTGAGTGTCATCGTCGGAGCGGGCAGCGGCATCGGCCGCGTGACCGCGTCGTCGTTTACGGCTGACGATGCATGTGTGGCGTGTGTCGACCTCGACGCCAAGAGCGCCGAGAGCGCTGCAAAGGAACTCGAGAAGTCGATCGGCACAGGCATCGGTGTCGCAGGCAGCGGCATCTCGGCGTGTGGTCCAGCGATCGCACTCTCGTGTGACGCCACGGACCGCACGGCAGTGCGTCAGATGCTTGAGGAAGTGACACTCGCCTACGGTGGCATCGACGAAATCGTCGTGACCGCGGGCTTGTTTCCAACGCCAGGAGCTGATGGCAAGACCAGCGATGTCGATTTCATGCGGGCGATGCAGGTCAATGTGCTCGCGCCCGCGGTCCTCGTCGAAGAAGCAGCAGTCGTGATGACGGCGCAGAAACTCCCGTGCTCGGCCGTCGTCACAACCAGTGTGAACGCGGTGGTCTCGAAGAAGGGCTCAAGCGCCTACGACGCCTCCAAGGCCGCCGCGAATCACTTGGTTCGCTCACTGGCGGTGACCTATGCGCCGTTCGTGCGCGTGAACGCCGTCGCGCCCGCCACGGTGATTGAGGGCAGCACGATGTTCCCTCGTCCGCGTGTCATCGCGAGCCTGAAGAAGTACGCCATCGCTCACGACGAGTCGATGTCGGACGCGCAACTTGTCGAGTGTCTTGGGCGTTTCTACGCCGAGCGCACGCTGCTCAAGACCACCATCACGCCGCGCGACCAAGCGGCGGCGATTCGCTTCCTCGCAGGCCCCGAGAGCTCGCGCACGACAGGGCAGGTGCTCCATGTCGACGGCGGCCTCGCCGATGCGTTTGTCCGCTGAGTGCACCGATCAAGAACGGAGAACCGCATGCAACGAGTCTGCTTCACGCTGCAAGTCAAACGCGATCGTCTGAAGGAGTACCGCGAGAGTCACAAGGCCGTCTGGCCCGAGATGCTCGCAGCGCTCTCGCGTCACGGCTGGACGAACTACTCGATCTTCCTGCGCGACGACGGCCTCTTGATCGGCTACCTCGAAACACCCGACTTCAAGAAGGCCGTTGCTGGCATGCAAAGCGAAGAAGTGAACGCGCGTTGGCAGCAGTCGATGGTGCCGTACTTCGAAGCACTCCCGGGCGGACGAGCCGACACCTCCATCGTGCCACTGGAAGAAGTGTTTCGGCTGGCGTGAGTGGTGGGACGTTCCTGTCCCTCACTCCGCATTCGGGCCAAAATCAGCCTTGAACACTCGGGCCGCACCCGGCGAGAGGATGTCGGCGTAGTCGGCGAATGGTGCGCCCGCAAGGACATACGCCCGACCGCGGAGGTACCAGACGGCGAGTGACTGGCCGAGGAGTTCGAGCCGTTGTTCACCGTCGAGCGCTCGTTCTTGTCCTGGGGGTCCGAGCCAGATGCGACCGGCGTTGCTGCCGCCCTCATCGTTGCGGGGGAGCGCGACGCACCAGCCGCCTGGAACGAGGGCCGCGCGAGAGCCACAGAGGTCGCCCTTGCCGTTGGCGTCCACTGGCGGTGATTGGAGGTGCGCGAGGCGGTAGCGCGCGTCGGCGTCGTCGTCGAGGTCAATCGCTGGATGGCTGCCGTCGAGTTCGGTGAGTGGGATCTCAAACAAGTCCGCGCGTCCGCTGTCGTCCTTGGCGTGGGCGATGGCACACGCGCCCGAAGCGATGCGCAGCGTGTCGCCGATGATGGCGGCGTCGAGATCGCGGCCGAACCAGTCGTGGTCGCGCCCCGCCGTGATCGCCCGCAGGACGCGCGGCGTGTCGCTCGCGAGGAGATCCTTGGCGTCGATGACGAGAATCTGGCCGCGAAACGCTTGCGCTGTTGGCGTGCCGTTCGGAGAAAGCACCGATATTCCAAGCGGCGCGCCGATGATCGCCAGCACGCGCGCTGCGGAACCGTCCTTTGCTTCCGTCGCCACGAACTGCACGCAACACCCAAAGCCGCGCACATTCGGTGGCGGCGGGACGGTGTGGGACTCGGGCGTCTTCTCGAAGAAGTCGCGCGCGCCATGCACAATGAGCAGGCGGCCTTCGCGATCCTCTCCCGCATTTGTTTCGCCGACGATGATCTCGTTCAGGCCGTCACCGTCGAGATCTCTTCCGACGATGGTGCTCAACGGTCCGAGCTTGACATCGATGGGGATGGAAACGGTCGCGTGCTGACGGAGGTCGGTGGGTCCGCTGTTCGCGAAGTTTTTCGAGCCGCGGATCACCAGCAGCGTTTGCGTGAGGTTGTCAGGCGCCGACACCACCGTCGCGAGTTCGGGGAGCCCGTCGCTGTCGCCGTCGACATTGCCCGGTGCGCCGATCCACCGACCCATGTGCCCGAGTTCGGTTGTTCCCCTGAGTTCGTGGTGCAGTGGAGCAGTGTGGCCTCCCTGCGCGGCGGTCTCGAGCGTGGTGCCGCTGAGAATGTAGATGGAACCTGCCTCACGAATCCACTCGCCCGTGTTGCGCGCTGGGCAACCTGGCGCACCGAACGCGACTTCATCGATCCCGTCGGCGTCAAAGTCGCCGAGCGTCACGATCGACTGTGCGAATTCCGCCGCTGGGTAGTCACCACCGACTGGAAGAGGAGTGACGCCCCAAAGCCACGAGGGAACAAAGAGGTGCAGGGACAATCCGCCGCCGAGGATCAGCGCAGCACTGACTGCGTAGAGCATCGGGAGGTGTCGTTCAATCGCACGACGGAAGGTCGCGCCCGCATCTGCATCGCGCAGCGCCGTCGCAAACGCTGCGCAGCTGGAATATCGGCGGCGTGGGTTTGGAGCAAGTGCTCGGTCGAGCACGCGGGCGATGGCCTTGGGCAGCGTGGGGTCGATCGATTGTGCAGGGCGCGGTGCGGCCGTGCGTGCGAGCGCGAGTTGCGCGTCGCTGTTGGCGGCACTCGGATGCGGCGTGGTGTCGAGCAACATCAAGAACGCCGTGGCGGCGAGACTCCACTGGTCACTCGCTGCGGTGGCGCTCAAACCGCGCGCTTGCTCAGGTGAGAGGTACCCAGGCGTGCCGACGGTCGCAGCGGTGGCGTCGTCCGTCTTGGCGCGACTGCTCAGGCGACGGCTGAGTCCGAAGTCGACGATGAACACAGCGCCGTCACGGTTTCTCACCATGATGTTGTTGGGCTTGATGTCGCGGTGGACATAGCCCGCGCGATGGATCTCGCTGAGTGCGTCGCCTGCGCGCGCGAGAATGGCGATGAGTTCCGAACGGGTCGTTTCGCTCGGGAGCTCCGCGACACTCAAGCCGTCGATCAGTTCCGAGGCAAACCATGGATGTCCTTCACTGATTCCCGAATCGAGAATGCGCGGCATGCATTCGAGATGCAGGTTCTTGAGCGCTTCGAGTTCCGACCAATAGTGCTGCGGAAAGCCGTGCATCGAATAGCGCAGCACCTTGACGGCGACGCGCGCCTCACCGATGCGCGCCTCTTCGCGCTCCGCAAGCCAAGTCGTGCCTTGTCCACCAACGCCGAGTGGTTCGAGCAGTCGATAGCCGCGAATGATGGGCGGCGGCGAGGGAGCCTCCTCGTCGGTTCTGAGGAGTTCACGAAACACGCGGCCCGCGGCATCGTCGGAGCCAAACTACATCGCGTCGCGCGCCTGAGAGGGAGTCTCCCCCATGGGCTGCGCGGGCTGGTCGCCATCGGGGATGTCGCTTTGCTCACTCACCGTTGGGAGAACCGTATCGGGAGGACCGTAGGGTTGGCGGAAGTGTCGCTTCGGCTGGCTGGGCACGCAAGGTAGACTTGAGCGGTATGCCACGCAGCAAGGGGTTTGTCACCACGCGTTGGTCGCTCGTTGAGGCAGCGACGGGGAGCGATCCTGTCGCGAGCCGTGAAGCGCTCGACAAGATCGTGCGGCTGTACCAAATCCCTTGTGAAGAGTGGCTGCGCTCCAAGGGATTCGGCGCCGAGCAGGCCGAAGAGATCTGCCAGAGTTTCATGTGCGATGTCGTGCTCCAGCGCGAGTTACTTTCAGGCGCGGGGCAGAGTGGCGTGCCGTTACGAGCTCGCGTGAAGCGCGCGCTGGGCAACCACGCGACTGATTGCGCGCGACGCAGCGGAGCGCGGGATCGCCATGAGACACGCGCAGCACAGGAAGCAACGCAGAGTGGCCCTGCGACACGGAACGGCACCGCAACGCGGAGCAACGGCACCGTCGACGCGGAACGGAGCTTCGACAAAGGCTGGGCGCGCGCGCAGCTTGCCGAAGCAATCGCACGCTTGCGCGCGAGCTCACTGGAATCGCGGCACACCGTCGCGTGGCGCGCGTTTGAACTGCGCGTGTTGATTCCCGCGATGCATGGACGCATGGCGCCGGCGTATGAGGTCATCGCGCGCGAGATCGGCGTGGTGGACGCCGCGCGTGCGGCGGTGCTCGTCCAAGAGATGCGCATGCGCGCGCTGCGCTCACTCGACCAAGTCATCAGCGAGACCGCAAGCGATCCCGCCGAAGTCAAAGCTGAGCTCGAGTGGATCACGGAGTGCCTGGAGGAGGGTGTTCGGTAGTGGAGGAGGGGGTGGTGGGGGAATGAAGCGGCGAGACCGTCGCGGGTGGTGATTGGTGAGCGTTGGCACGGGCTCGGAGCATGGTCCACGCGACGGTCGTCAAGACGAGCGTGCTGAGCAGCACACCGACCACGAACACGTTGCGAGTGGACCTCTTCCAAGCACGCGCAGAAGAGCACTCTTCGTCTAGACAGCACTGGCCGGCCGCACCGCTTTCAACCGCTTGTTCGAAGGCATCCCACAGTGGCATCGCTCCACCGATGACGACCTCACTTTTTCGCTTTGCGTCGATGCGCCTGCGGGCGCGCCAGTCTTCCTCGAGAAGTGGGGCAATCGGTGCAGCCATCTCCAGCGGTGGCACATTGACATCCACCGAATCTTCCAACGCGTGCAAGACCTCTTCGGCTTGAACCGCCAAGGACTGCTCTGTCACATCGTTCACCAACGACTGCTTCCGAGCGAGCAGGAAGTTCTCAAGCGCCTGCCGCTCCGTCTGCATCTGCTCGAGAAACGCGTTGAGCGCATGGAGTTCAATCTCGGTCATGAACCGCTCCACCCACGAATGGTGGCCGACAGGAGTGTGATGATCGCGGCGGTGAAGCCTGCGACTCCGACGATGAGACCCGCGAGGGCGGAGAGGTTTTTTCGGCGGGTTTCTGCGCGATCGGCACGCATCTCATCGTTGTACTCGTCGTCCCACTTGTCGTGGTCACTGCTGGTCTCCGATGATGGATCGGCTCGTTGTTGTCGCTCCCACGCGAGTTGTTTCTCAATGCTCTGCCGAAGTGCGCAGGATTGCTCACGCATCGCAGAGATCCGCCCAAGTGCGGCCTCGACAGCCGTGGAGTCAGTCATTGGACTCACCTGCGCCGCTCGGCGATTCGGCCATTGTGGTGGTCGTGACTTGCGGTGGGGCGTCGAGGAGGCAACGAGCGATTCCGACAACGGAAAGCAAGAGCAGTGTGGCAAGCGCAACGGTACAGACCCATAGCTTCGTTAGCAGGAGCAAGTAGGGGAGCTCGTAGGACTCAAGTCGGGTTCGTGGCGGGAGTGCCTTCAGCGCGTACCGCGCATCCTCTTCAGCGCTCCGTTCGGCGAACTCTGAATAGCGCGCTCGCCATGCCTCCTGCAGCAGCACCTCCTCAGCGTGCCACTCTTCCAACGCCTTCAGGAGACGGCGTTCGTCGGCGGGATCAAGCAACTGCGTGGCGTCATCCATAGTGCGTCCTTCGCGTGGGAGGTCACGCGCCGTGGTGCATCAGCGGCGCATCAGAGGTGCTTGCGCGCTTCTCGCACTCGCTCGATTTCCCCGGGGCGCCCGCTCCCCGCGCCGATTGGCGGGGAGCGGGCGTCACTGCGAGACGCACCGCGCGGAGTGATCGTGGAGCGCGGGGCGGTGAAATCAGAGAATCACTCAGCTGACTCAGCTCACCAACGAAAGTGAGTTCCTCCCATCCGCCACCTTCCACAGCGCTTGATCGCGGTTACAATCTCGCATCCCCATGCAACGCACCATGCGACGGATCGCACGCGCGTTGGCGGGCCCATCGGCCGCGCTTGTGTTGTTGCCAGTGGTGGCCATCGGGTTGGCGCTCGCACTCGCGTGGAACTTCGGTTGGATTCGTCCCGCTGCGCCGCGCGCGGTGATGCCGATGAGGCAGTCGGTCTATCTCTGGCAGCGTGCGTGGAACGAACCTGTTCGCACTGCTGTTGAACAACGCGCGCCACAGTTTGGCGGCGGCATGGTGGTGCTCGGCGCCGAGATCGGTTGGACTGATGGCGCTCCAACACAGGTGGTGGTGGAACTCGACCACGCGCTCTTGGCACGCACGGCGCTTCCAACCGGTCTTGCACTTCGGATTGGTCCGTGTCCGAAGGAGCTTCTGAGCGAAGCCGCCACCATCGAGTACATCGCAAAGGTCGCTCGCGACATGCTCGCCTCGGCACGCAGTGGAGGGTGGGAACCGACGGAACTGCAACTCGACTTTGACAGCGCGACGAGTCGGCTCGATGGCTACCGCCGTTGGATCGAAGTTCTTTCCGCAGAGTTCAAGCCGCTTCGGCTGACCATCACCGTGCTGCCGACTTGGATGTCGAGCAGTGCGTTTGGTCCGCTCGTGCGCGCGACCGATGGATTCGTCTTGCAAGTGCACAGCGTCGAGAAGGCGTCGCTTGAAGCCGCTGCGCCGAGTTTGTGCGACGCGCGGTCGGCGCTTTCTTGGGTTGAGCACGCCGCACACTTTGGTGTGCCGTTTCGCGTGGCACTTCCTTCGTATGGCTACCTCGCGTTTCTCAACAATGCTGGTGCGCTCACGGGGCTCGTCGCGGAAGGTCGCCCGCACGGGGAGGCTGACGGCGCGCGCGTGCGCGAGGTGCGCGCCGATCCAACGGCGATGGCCACGCTTGTCGCGCGTTGGATGCAGACACGACCTGCGGCCATGCAGGGGATCGTGTGGTATCGCCTCCCCGTTGACGGCGATCGTCTGAATTGGAGTTGGCCGACACTCTCGCGTGTTGTGCGCGGCGAAGTGCCCATGGCGCAGCTCGTGTTGGTCGCGCGGGCTGGTGACGGCGCGCTTGTCGAAGTTGTCGCGGAAAACCACGGTGATCTCGAGGCGGAGCTTCCTCGCGCCATCGATGCGCGCTGGACGGGCGCCGCCGAGATCGTCGGTGCCGACGCACTGGCAGGAATGGAATGGCAACGAGATGTGCGCGGTGACTTGCACCACGAAGTGCGTTTCACGCGCGCCGCAGCGCTGAGCGAAGGTCGCGTGCAGCCTGGAGAGGCGCGCGCGCTTGGATGGATCCGCCTGACTCATGCCACAGAGGTTGAACTTCATGCTCTCGACTGAACACCCTGTCGGACACGGCCGTTTCTATCGCACGCGCCGCATCATGGCTCGCGCAGGACTTGCCACAGCCATCGTCGTCGGCGCGCTCGCGTGCGGGGAGTACTTCCCCAACATGTTCCTGCTTCGCGGTGATGAGGTGGTGCTGAGCGCGTCGCGATTCGGGTTTCGTCCACTCGTGGAGCCACTGGTCCCCAAGACGGTTGGAACGATCGTCGCGCTGCCGAAAGCGAACTACACCTACATCGCAGCCAAGGATGACGGTGGCAAAGATCTCGCCGCCGCGCGCGCTGCGGGTGCGACTTCGATGGCCGAGTTCGAGCTGTACACCAAGGGCCGTGAGTGTTTCGCGCGCGGCGATCACGCTGGCGCCCGTGCCGCGTGGGAGCAAGTGCTCGCGCTTCCCGTTGCGCAGCGACATTGGCGCAGCGTGTGGGCGGCCTACATGCTTGGACGCACATGGCATGCGCAGGACGCCAAGCGCGCAGCACGCTGCTACGCGCAGGTGCGCGAACTCGCGGCGGCAGGCTTTGCGGACTCCATCGGCCTTGCGACGGCGAGTATCGGATGGGATGCACGACTCGCCTACGAGCAACGCGATCTCATGCGGGCGATCCATCTCTACCTTGAGCAAGCGGCCGCGAAGGATCCAACGGCGATGGTTTCGTTGTGGCGCTGCGGGAACAAGGTGAGCGCGCTCCATGAGGGATCTCTCGACCAACTCGCGCAGGATGAGCGCGTGCGGCGCGTGGTGACGGCGTGGTTGGTCTCCTCGAATGCGTTCGAGTTGGCGGGCGTTGACGAGGCGGTCGTCCGCGGCCCCGCGTTTGTCGCGCGATGGCTGTCGGCCGTCGAACGCGCTGGCGCGAATGAGATGGCGTTTGCCGACATCATCGCGTGGGCCGCCTACCAGCATGGACAGTTCGACATGTCCAAGCGTTGGGCGATGCGCGCTGGTGATGGCGCACCGCGCGCGGTTTGGATCCGCGCGAAACTCGCGTTGCGCGCGGGCAATGTCCAGGAATCCACGACGCTCCTTGCGAGGGCCGTGCGCGCGATGCCTCCTGACATGATCGACGGCGAGTCGGGGTGGAACTGGGGCGCTGAGTCTGTACCGAACCGCGAACTCGCAGCAGGCGAGGCTGGCGTGCTGCTGCTGACAAGCAAGCAGTACGAGGAGGCGATGGACTCGTTTCTCATCAGTGACGACTGGGGTTCAGCCGCGTATGTGGCTGAGCGACTGCTCACGATCGACGAACTCCGGAAGTACATCGAACGAGTCTGGCCAGCACCCGCGGGTGTTCAGTCTGCGCGCGCGAACTACTCGGGTCGTGAGGATGGGCGTGCGCTCCGTGATCTGTACGCTCGGAGACTCGTGCGTTTGGGCGAGTACCAAGCGGCGCGACCGTACTTCCCGACGGCGTTGCAAACGACGCTCGATCGGCTCAGCATCTGTCTCATCGAAGGTCGCGACGCCACGCGAACCAAAGACGCACGCGCCCGCGCACTCATGGAAGCTGCGCGCATCACGCGGCATCGGGGACTCGAGCTCATGGGTACAGAACTCGGGCCTGATAGTGCGTGGAACGATGGAGGGACGGCAGCCCCCGATCTGCTCGTGGACCGCCAACGGCTTCCTGAGACGCGGCTTCTTGCTGTGCAGCCCGAAGAGGAGCGCCGCGCCAAGGCGACCGCGCTCACTCCTTGGAAGAGGTTTCACTATCGCTCGCTCGGCTGCGATCTCGCGTGGGAAGCTTCGTTGCTCATGCCCGACGGGTCGCCAACCACCGCTGCGGTGTTGTGCGAGGCGGGTTCTTGGATCAAGGTTCTTGAGAAGGATGCCGCCGACCGCTTCTACAAGGCGATGGTGACGCGCTGTGGCAATACGCCATTGGGTAAGGCCGCTGCAGCGAAGCACTGGTTCCCTGATCTTCCGATCTCAAAACGCGCGTTTGCTGACGCGATGCCTCCGTCGCGTGGCGGCAACGATCCTGAGTGACGGTCACTCGCTGAGAAGCGCAGGAATCGGCACATCAAGCGCGTCAGCGACGGCGCGCACGAGAAGGTGTTCTTCGACCGAGATGCGACCATCGTGGGCCGCAGCGGCGGCGCACGCTTCAAGCAAGCGCGCGCGGGCAGTGAAGTTGATGGTGCTCAGCACACCAACCGCGTTGTTCAAGCGGTCAAGCGTGCACTCGGACGCGGCGGGCCGATCGGTGGGCTCAAGTCCCGCAGTCAGAGCAGCGTGCGCGTAGGCCGAGGCGGCTTGGTCTGCGCCATGCGTGGCACTCGCGATGACGGCAAGCACGATGCGCGCTTCAGCAGGATGCGACCCGATGGCGCCGCGCGCAGGCAATGGGCCTTTCACAAATCGACGCTCGATGTTGCGTTCAAGGCACTTCACGAGCGACCACTCGCGCAGGTCGACGCTCGAGTCACTGCGAATCGCCTTGGAGAGCGTCTCGCGAAACTCCTTGTAGCGCGCTGGACCCAGAGCACGCAGCGTTGGCGCAGCCAGTTCTGCGAGGGCAAGCTGGGTATCGCCGCGCAACTGCCCGACCTTGACCGCGAGCGCGCCATAGACCGCTGCGGCATCAGGATCCGAACTCTGCACGATCGCATCGCAGGCTTCGTGCCCAACGGTGCGCCGCGCGATCGCATAGCAGAGGGCGCGCGCGCCTTCAGGTGTGCGACACGCTTCGACCAAGTCCTGAGGAAGTCGCGCCATCCATGCGTGGGTCTGCGCGATGGCGTCGGCGTCGAGGGTTCCTGCGCGTGCGACGGCTTGCTGCGCGGGGGCAAATCCCGCCGTGGCAGACATGGCAGACGTGGCAGTCATGGCAGACATGGCAGCGCTCGGCGCGTGCATGGAAGTCGCTGCCCTCACCGATGAGTTCGCCCTTGTGGCTTCCGCTGCACCAACGCGCATCGCACCCATGCCCACGATGCGCTTGATGCGCTCATCGAGGGGCGGATGCGACGCGAACATGGTGTTGAGCGAGCTGCAGAAGAAGAAGTGATTGAGCTCGCTTGCCGCAGGACTCTCGATGCGCGAGGTGGCGACATGGTCGCGAATCTTCGCGAGCGCACCAGCGATGCCATCAGGATTGCGCGTGTACTGCACCGCCGAGGCGTCAGCCAGAAACTCGCGCTGACGACTGATCGCAGCCTGAATGAGACGGCCGAAGATCATGCCGATCGAACCGATCGCCCAGATCGCCAGGCCCGCGAGGATGATGCCGAAGCCAATCGCGGGTCCTGGATTGTTCTTGCCGCGTCCACTCGAGCGCGCGATGGTCGGGCCGATGAAGCGGAACATGATGTAGCCGATCATGCCGACGGCCATGATTCCTGCGATCACCGCCGTGGTGCGCGCATTGATCCGCGTGTCGCCATGAAAGATGTGGCTGTACTCGTGGGCGATGACGCCTTGGAGTTCATCGCGCGAGAGAAGTTCCATGCAGCCGCGCGTGACACCGATCACGGAGCGCGAAGGATCGGGTCCCGCCGCAAACGCATTGACCGAGTGGTCGTCCATCACATAGACAGGCGGCACGGGCACACCCGAGGCGATCGACATCTCTTCCACGAGATTCAGCAACTGACGCTCGTTGCGATCGTGCGTGCTTGGATCGAGGGGACGACCGCCGAGCATCTCGGCGATCTTGGCGCCACCCTGCGAAAGCTGGCCGAGCTTCACGAGTGTCGCAATGCCCACGACCGCGCCGACGACCGCCATCACTCCGAGGAGCACCTGCCAATTGGAAAACGCGCCTGCCCAGTCGGGATGTCCGTTGTTCTTCTTCGCGCCCGCCATGGCCAGCGGCACCACGGCGACAAGCCACACCGAGAGCATCGTGCCCACGACGCCAAAGATGAACAGCGCGATGAGTCGCCCCGTCTGCTGACGCGCGCGGTCCTGGCTGGTGAAGAAGTCGGTGGACATGGTTCCGTTCCCTTGCTCAGTTGCTTGAGAACTTCACTCCCACCACCTCGCGCTCGTTCGCGTTTGCTTCAAACATGCCCATCGGTTCGATGTGGAAGAGTCCTGCGACGAGGCTTGACGGAAACACCACGATCGATTCGTTGAGTCGCATCACGGCGTCGTTGTAGGCCTGCCGCGCGAAGGCGATCCGATTCTCGGTGCTCGCGAGTTCTTCCTGCAATTGCAGTGCGTTGGTGTTGGCCTTGAGTTCGGGGTAGCGCTCGACGAGACCCATGAGTCGGTTGAGCGCGCCGTCGAGTGCGCCTGAGGCGTTGGCGAGTGCGCCGATGCTGGCCACTCCAAACGCGCCGCCGTGCACGCTGCCCAGTGCGCCCGCTGCTTGCGCGCGCGCTGCGATGACAGCTTCAAGTGTGCCGCGCTCGTGGGCCATGTAGCCCTTCACGGTCTCAACGAGATTGGGGATGAGGTCGAAGCGCCGCTTGAGCTGCACATCGATTTGGCTGAAGGCGTTCTTGGCGCGGACTTCGGCGCGCTTGAGGTTGTTGTAGAGCACGACGGTCCAGAAGCAGGGGACCGCGACGACCAGCGCCGCAACGACCGCGCCTCCGCCTGCGCCGAGAGCCAGAGTGTGAGGGTTCGCGAGCATGGGCGGAAGTGTACTCGGCTGCGCGCGCGGTTCACGCGTCGTACTTCGGCCAGTCAATCCCCGTCAATGGCGCTGCGTAGGAACGCGCGCGACCGATCGAGCCCGCGTAGAGCGGACGGCTCACTTGGTCGTAGCTCAGCGTGCGCACAGTGCGGCGCGTCTCATGAAAGCGCAGGACCTTCTCGTCCCACGGAAGTTCAAGAAACTCCACGATGCGTCGCACCTCTGGCTCGCCTTCCGTGGCGAGCTTCTCGTAGCGGACTTCAAGGATCGGAACCTCCAGTGTCTCAGACCAGTGTTGCATGAGTCGCCGTGTTTGCAGCCACACCGCAGCGACCCACTCGGGACGCGTCGTCCATGGATAGCGCGTCGAACCAAACGCTCCCATGAAGCAGGAGACCGCGACATCGCGCGGATCGCGCGTGATGTGCACGATGCGGGTCTTTGGGAAGAGTCGCGCGAGGCGATGGAGAATGCGCGCGTTGCCGAGTGCCTTGTTCACGATGCGTGTCGCGTTGGGCGCGAGTCGACGAATCTCTTCGAGGTATTGCCGCGCCACGCGTGCGTGGTCGCTGGTTCCGACCACTTCGGCCTGCTCGGACCAACGCTCGACACTTTCAAGTTCGCCGACGCCCGCTGCCTGCGGATGCGCATCGATGATCTGATCGACGAGGCTCGTGCCACTGCGGGGCATGCCTGCGATGAAGACTGGTGTCGGGTCGTTGAGTCCTGAGTCGGCGAGCGCGCGCACACGATCGCGCGTCCAGTGTGCGATGAGTGCGTCGGTCTCGCGCGCGTAGAGAGCGGGATCGAACACGATGCGTCGTGACTCCTGCGCCTTGCGCGCGCTCTCCCACGCCAAGGCGAAATCGCCCGCGCGATCAAGCGCCTTGGCTCGCAGAAAGAGCAGCATGAGAAACGGCAGCGAACCTGCTGCGGTGCGCGGGACCGCCGCGTCAATCACCGTCACGGCGTCGGTGAGACTGCCTTCGCGCACCAAGAGTTTCGCGTGCTCGTAGGCCATGCGTGGAGGAAGCGGCTGTCCTCCTTTGGCGCTCTCAGTCAGAGCAGGCGCCAGTTCGGCGCGCGCTTCGTCAGCGCGGCCAGCTTCTTCGAGCGTCGCGACGAGAGCGACGCGAAGATCAGGACTGCTCGGAGCAAGAGCCAAGGCGCGGCGAAGATCAGCGATCGCTTCATCGGTTCGTCCCACTGCGCGCAACGCATCGCCGCGCGTCATCAGCGCCTCAGGATGATCGAGCACCGCCAACGAGCGCGTGGCCAACGCGATGGCTTGGGTGTGACGGAGCGCCGCGTTGTGAGCGCGCGCCGCCAACGAGAGCAACTCAGGATTGCGCGGATCAAGCTTGAGCAGCGGTTCAACGGCTGCGAGCGCCTCGTCGACGCGGCCCGCGCGAATGGACTCGCGCGCGCCTTCGACAAGTGCGGCTCGTCGCGGATTCATCGCGCCTGCGCCGCGGGATCCGCGGTTTCTCCAAAGGGCAGCAGCGAGAGTTCCACATCGGGAAGCCGCTTCTGGAAGTTGCGCACGCTCCACTCATCAAGGAAGAAGATCACCCGTCGTCCATCTTGATCGACGCCATGGGTGGAGTCGCTCAGAAGGTCAGGCAGCCACTCTTCCGAAACGCCCGCGCGCCGCCACCAGCGCACCAACTTCCAACGCGCGGGTTCGAGTCGCGACTCCGCGCCGTACTCACTCTTGAGGCGGTACTGGACGACTTCAAACTGCAGCGGACCAACCGCAGCGAGCACCGCGGTCTTCACCTGACCCGTGCCGATCTCCATCTGCTGCACGACGCCTTCCTTGAGGAGTTGGTCGACGCCGAGTCGGTACTTCTTCGAGTTGCCCGCCTGCGGATTGGTGAGATACGCAAAGACCTCGGGCGTGAAGCGAGGGATCTCACTGAAGCGGATGGTGCGATCTTCCGCGAGGGTGTCGCCGATCTGCAGCACATCGTGACCGATGATGCCGATGACATCACCCGCTTCGCCTTCTTCAACGGTCTCTCGTTGCTGACCGAAGAGTTTCTGCGCGCCCGAGAGTCGAATGCGCTTGCCGCTCTGCACATGGACCACGGTCATCTCGCGTTCGAATCGCCCGCTTACCACGCGGATGAAGGCGATGCGGTCGCGGTGCTTGGGATCCATGTTCGCTTGGATCTTGAAGACGAACCCACTGAAGCCTTCGTCGGTGGGCGCGATGAGACGCGTGCCGCTCCGACGCGGCCCTGGATCGGCGGAATGCTCGAGAAAGCCGTCAAGCAGCAGCTGCACGCCGAAGTTGTTGGCGGCGCTGCCGAAGTAGACGGGCGTGATCTGGCCAGCCAGCACGCGCTCGCGATCAAAGCTCTCACCAGCGCCCGAGAGCATGTCGAGTTCGTCGCGTCCTCGCGTGTAGACATCGCTATCCATGCGCTCGATGAGCGCGGGGTCATCGAGACCGACGACCTCGACGGGCGCTTCGCGCATGCCGCCCTTGGTGCGCTCAAAGAGATGGAGCCGATGCTCAAGTCGGTCGTAGACGCCGCGAAACTCGGAACCGTTTCCAAACGGCCAGTTCACTGGAAACGCGCCGATGCCGAGCACGCTCTCGAGTTCATCAAGGAGCGCGATGGGGTCCTTGGTCGGACGATCGCACTTGTTCATGAAGGTGAAGATGGGAACGCCGCGACGCTTGCAGACCTCGAAGAGCTTGCGCGTCTGCGGCTCGATGCCCTTACCTGCGTCGATGACCATGATCGCCGCGTCCACGGCGGTGAGCACGCGGTAGGTGTCTTCGCTGAAGTCCTTGTGGCCTGGCGTGTCGAGCAGGTTGACGCGATAGCCGTTGTAGTCGAACTGCAAGACTGTCGAGGAGATCGAGATGCCGCGCTGCTTCTCCAACTCCATCCAGTCCGAGGCCGTGGCGCGCTGATCCTTGCGCGCAGTGACCGAGCCAGCGAGCCCGACCGCGCCGCCATAGAGAAGGAATTTCTCGGTGAGCGTGGTCTTACCCGCGTCGGGGTGCGAGATGATCGCGAAGGTTCGGCGGGGCAGATGCAAAGGCATGGAGGCGCGGGAGTGTCGCAGATTTTGCGTCGTGCTTCCCGCGGCGCGTCGCAACGGATTCGGCGCGTTCAGGCGCGTTGCGACGCGGGGAAGTCGCCGTGGTTTCCGCGCAGGCACGCGACGCTATCCTCCGATTGTGATCCTTCTGCATCTCAAAGACCTGCGTGATCGCATCGCTGCTCGCGACGCCGATTGGCGCGCGGGCGCGGTCGTCTACCAGGTGTTCGTTGATCGCTTTGCGCCAAGTGCGACACTCGAAGCCAAGCGCCATCTCTACGCCGAGCCGCGCCGACTGCGCGAGTGGCATGAGCTGCCGACCAAAGGGCACTTCGTCGAGAGCGCGGGCGTGTGGAGTCACGAGATCGACTTCTGGGGCGGCGACCTTGCGAGCGTGCGCGGACATCTTGGTCACTTGCAGGCCATCAGTGCTGATGTGCTCTACCTCAATCCGATTCATCTCGCCTACACCAACCACAAGTACGACGCTGCGGACTACCTCGAGATCAGTCCCGAGTATGGCACCCGTGCCGATCTGCGCATGCTCGTGGGTGATGCCCACGCCCGCGGCATGAAGGTGGTCCTTGATGGCGTGTTCAACCATGTGGGTCGTCGGCATCGCTTCTTCGAGGCCGCGTTGCGCGATCCAACCAGCGAGTACCGCTCGTGGTTCTTCATCGGCAGCGAGTACGCCAACGGCTATCGCGGTTGGGCCGATGTGCCGAATCTCCCCGACCTCCATGTCGAGCGCGATGAGGTGCGTCAGCATCTCTGGCTTGATCCCGAGAGCGCGGTGCGTTCGTATCTGCGCGATGGCATCGATGGTTGGCGGCTCGATGTGGCGTGCGATCTTGGCCCGCATTTCCTGCGCGAACTCACCGAAAGCGCGCACGCCGAGAAGCCAGGCTGCGCGACCATCGGCGAAATCTGGAATGCGCCGTCGGGCTGGGATCGCTCGCTTGACGGCATCCTCAACATGCACGCGCGGATGATCTTGCTCGACTACTGCGCGGGCCGCGTTGATGCTGCGATTACCAGCGAACGGCTGCGTGACATGATCGACGACGCGGGCATTGAGTTCATCCTCCGTTGCTGGACCACGCTGGAAAACCACGACACCGAGCGGCTCGCACGACTGGTTCCTGATCTGGCAGCGCGACGCGTGGCGCACACCTTGCAAGCAGCGCTGCCTGGTTCGCCCAACCTTTACTTCGGTCAGGAAGTCGGTGCGCATGGTGCGGCGGATCCTGCGAACCGCGCGCCGATGCGTTGGGAGTTGGTCCACGACGGCAATGAAGAGTGGACCTACCTTCGACATCTCTACGCGACGCGTCGCTCGCTGCGCGCGGTGATGAAGGGCGATGTGCTCTTTCTTCGCGCGAAACGATTGATCGCGTTTCTGCGCACGACTGACCGCGCGCTTGAGACGGTCCTGGTGCTCGCGAACATGGAACACACCGAAGTCACCGAGACCATTGCGTTGCGTGACGGACGCATCATGGCGGGCACCGACTTCAGAGATGCGCTGGCGTTTGATCATCATCACGCTGCGCAATTCCAGGCGCAGATGGGCTTCGTGACGGTGACGGTGCCGCCGATGTCGACGCGCATTCTCAAGGTCGTTCCGCCGCGTGCAGGCCAGCACTCGCCCTACAAGCGCATGGCGTAACGCGCTGAATCGGCGAGGCGCCGTGCGCGCAAGAAATCGCGATACTGCCCCGATGCTCTCTGATGCGCTTGCACTCCAGACCAAGGTTGACGGCGTCCACGCGGCCACCACGCGCGAACTTGCGCGCACGCAGGGTCTCCTGCGTCTCGCACCCTGTTGGGTGCCGCGCTCCTTCCTGCAACCAGGCCTTCGCATCAAGTTGCATCCAGCGGACACCTACGCATTTGGTCTGCATCGCGGCGGTATCGACGAGCGTTGGTTTAGCTCGACGACCGAAGCCGCGAACGACAACCGCACCGCCGATGAAGGCCTCTCCTACTGCGTCGTCGGTGGCGAGCGCTTCACGCTGCGTCAAGCGGTGGCTGAGTGCGGAGCGGCGATCATCGGTGAACGACTTTGGGCCAAGTACGGCAAGTGGCCCGTCTACTCCAAGTTCTTCGACAACATGGGGCCGATCCCGCACCACATGCACCAAGACGATGCGCAGGCTGCGCTGGTTGGTCGTGAGGGAAAGCCCGAGGCGTACTACTTCCCGCCGCAGCACAATCCTGTTGGCAACAACTTTCCGCACACCTTCATGGGACTGGTTCCTGGCACGACGAAGAACGATGTGCGTCGCTGCCTCGAGAATTGGAACAGCGGCGACAACGGCATGCTTGATCTTTCGCAGGCGTATCGCCTGAAGGTCGGCACGGGTTGGTTGATGGAGCCGCGCGTGCTTCACGCACCAGGATCCTTCTGCACCTACGAGCCGCAGTGGGGCAGCGATGTGTTTGCGATGTACCAGTCTCTGGTCGAAGGTCGCATGGTTCCGTGGGAATTGCTGGTCAAAGACATGCCCGCCGCCAAGCACCGCGACCTCGACTTCATCGTGGACCAACTCGACTGGGCGAAGAATGTCGACCCGAACTTCAAGGCGAATCACTACCTCGAGCCGCGCACGGCAGCGGTCGGACCAGGTTGGCATGACCGCTGGGTCATCTACGGCAAGATGAATGGATTCGAGTACTTCACGGCGAAGGAACTCACCGTGGAGCCTGGCGCGTCCTGCACCATCGCCGACAACGGCGCCTTCGGACTGACCTGCGTGCAAGGCACGGGCACGATGAACGGCGAGCCACTCTCGAGTCCGCGGCTCATTCGTTTCCGCGAACTCACCAACGACGAGTACTTCTGCACCGAAGCGGGTGCGCGTCGTGGAGTCACTTTCGTGAACACCTCGACCACCGAGCCGCTGGTGTCGCTGCGATACTTTGGACCAGAAACCAGTGGCGCTGTGCGGGCTTGACACGCTTGACGGTGCCGCGAACTCTCACGCTCTTCTCTGCGCAAGGAACTCATCATGAAGTTGCACAACGCGATGTGGCCAGGACTCGTCGGTAAAGAACCAGGCACCGATCATCCGCCGATCTCACTCGAGCGCATGCTCGAGCTCACCGCCAAGGCCTCGGTCGAAGGACAGAAGTTCGACGGCGTCGATCTCTTCCTCTTTCATTCGCACCTTGATCCTGACGCGAGCGAGTCGGACATCCGCCGCATGGCTGACCTCATCGCCAAGAAAGGCCTCGCCGTTGGCTCGCTCGTCGCTCCCGTCTGGCCAGGCACGGTGGGCGACAGCGCGATGGGTTCGGTCGAGCAGCGCAGGAAGTTCATCGACGCCGTGCGTAAGGCCTGTCGCATTGCACGCATTCTCAACGAACACGGCGTGCGCAAGTACGGCGTGATTCGCATCGACAGCGCCACAGGAACCAAAGCCGCCGCGAAAGACCCGAAGAAGGCGATCAAGCAGATCGCAGCGACCTTCCGCGAAGCAGGCATGGTGGCCGCAGGTCATGGCGAGCGTCTCGCTGCAGAAGGCGAAGTCTGCTGGGCGGGCATGCACTCGTGGAAGGCGATGCTCGCAGTGCTGGAGGCCGTCGACCTGCCCGGAACCGTGGGTTTTCAGGCGGATCTCGCGCATACCTATCTCTACCTCCTTGGCGTGAACGCGCCGAAGGACGCGCTCTTACCGAAGAAGCACACGCCCAAGCAATTCGACAAGGCCTACGAGAAACTCGTCGGCGCGCTGCGTCCGTGGACGATCGACTTTCATGTCGCACAGAATGATGGCACCGTGCACGGCACGGGTTCGCACGACAAGACGGGTCGTCATTGCCAAGCCGATGACCCCAAGGGCAAGCTCGATATCGCTGAGTGCTCCAAGCTCTGGCTTGAGGGCGCAGCGGGACGCGGCATGAAGCATGTCTGCTGGGACGGATGCATGTTCCCCAACGCGGTGTTGGAGAAGCAAGAGACTTGGAACACCGTGCTGCGCGCGATGCTCTCGGTGCGCCAAGCGATCGCGTGATGGACGAGTTCAGACCTATGGCCAAGAAGACCACCAAATCCGCCGCGGCAACCATCAGCACGACTTCACCTGCCAAGGCGAAGGCCGAACTTCGCATCGGACTCATCGGCTACGGCTTCATGGGCCGTGCTCATGCCAACGCGGTGCGTCAGCAACCGCACTTTTTCAAGGACACGACACGGAAACCCGTGCTCCAAGCGGTCTGTGGTCGCGACGAAGTCAAGGTCCGCGAGTTCGCAGCGACTTGGGACGCGCGTTCAGTCGAGACCGATTGGCGAAAGCTCGTCGCGCGTGAGGACATCGACGCCATCGACATCTGCACGCCCAACGACTCGCACATGGAGATCGCTCTCGCCTGCATCAAGCACGGCAAGATGATCCTCTGCGAGAAGCCGCTCGCGCTCGACGGGAAGCAAGGCGAGAAGATGGTTGCTGCTGTCGAGAAGGCGAAGTTGCCAAATCTCGTCTGGTACAACTATCGATTCCTTCCCGCCGTCACGCTCGCGAAGAACATCGTCGATGCGGGTGAGCTTGGCAAGATCTTCCACTACCGCGCCAATTTCCTGCAGGACTGGACGATTTCCGCGGATCTTCCGCAGGGCGGCACGGGACTGTGGCGTCTCGATGCAGCAGTCGCTGGATCAGGTGTGACGGGCGATCTCTTGGCGCACTGCATCGATACCGCGCGCTGGATCAACGGCGACATCGTGTCGGTCAGCGCGATGACTGAGACCTTCATCAAGGAACGCGTCCACACGGGAACGGGCAAGAAGCAGCCCGTCACCATCGACGATGCCTGCGCGTTTCTCGCGCGCTTTGAGAATGGTTCGCTCGCGGTGTTTGAGTCGACCCGCTACGCGCGCGGCCACAAGGCGCTCTACACCTTTGAGATCAACGGTGCGAACAAGAGTCTTGCCTGGGATCTCCACGATCTCAATCGACTCTCCTACTTCGATCACGCCGTGCCTGGTGATCGTCGCGGTTGGTCGAGCGTGCATTGCACCGACGGCGATCATCCCTACGCGGGCAACTGGTGGGTGCCAGGCCTGTGTCTCGGCTACGAGCATTCGTTTGTCCATGCGCTGCATGAGTTCCTGCGCAGCCTCGACGCGCCGAAAGCCACGAAGCGCTATCCCGATTTCCGCCACGCGCTTGGCACGCAGTATGTCTGCGACGCCGTTCTTGCAGCGGCGCGCACGCAGAAGTGGGTCACCGTCAAGCGCGCGTGATGTGTGATTGCGCATCGTTCCCGCGGGAGCGCTCCCTGAACGGAACTTCCCTTCGGCAACGGCCGTCGCAGCGGCATCGTGATTTCTTCCAACGCCTAGCGTTCGATCGCGCAGGACTCTCCTGCGGCTGACTGTTCGCTGTACTCGAAGGAGTTCACCATGCGTTCCATTCGCCAGTTTGTAGCCTCGTATTGCCTGCTTCCCATGCTGTTGGTGGTTGGGTTCGTCTTCGTCTCCTGCACGACCGCGCCGCAGTCGCAGGCGGAGCAGCGCGCGCTGACCACGGACACCGCTGCGTTCCTCGTGCGTGCGAAGGAGACTGATCCATCGCTCGGGAACTTCTTCGAGAACAGTGTTGGATACGCGGCCATTCCTGAGATTGGCAAGGGTGGCATGGTGCTCGGTGCCGCGTATGGACAAGGCCAGCTCTTCAACGGCGACGGATCGCTCATCGGTTACTGCGATGTGCGCCAGGGCTCGGTCGGCGCGCAGATCGGCGGTCAGATCTACGGCGAGCTGATCTTCTTCGAGACCCAAGCTGCGATGGACAAGTTCCAGAAGGGGCAGTACGCGCTTGCTGCGCATCTCTCGGCGGTGGCGTTGACGGCTGGCGCGGGTGGAGCGGGCAAGTACCAAGATGGCGTGGCGCTCTTCATCGTGCGCCCGAGAGGATTGATGGCGGAAGCATCCGTGGGTGGACAACGCTTCAGCTACCAGTCTCTGGCCGATGCGTCCAAGATCGCACGCTGAGTGCGGGCGCCAACCTCAGTGCTGCGTGCGCGCCGAGCCAACGGGCTCGGCGTGCACGATGGAAGTCGCCACAGCTTCCGCGACCTTGATGCCATCAATCGATGCCGACAAGATGCCGCCCGCATAGCCAGCGCCTTCACCACTGGGATAGAGCCCGAGTGTGTTGCGGCTGGTCAGCGTGAGATCGTCGCGGGTGATGCGCACTGGTGAACTGGTGCGCGTCTCAACGGCAGTAAGCACCGCGTCGGCGAGATTGAACGCCTTGATTTCGCGGGCAAACGCAGGGATCGCCTCGCGAATCGCTTCAACGGCGTAGTCGGGCAGCGCCGTCGAGAGATCGCAAGGACGCACGCTTGGTGTGTACGAAGGCACCACCGAACCAAACGCAGTCGACGGACGCTGGGCAAGAAAGTCACCGACGCGTTGCCCTGGCGCTGCGTAGTTGCCGCCGCCAAGTTCAAACGCACGCGTCTCCCAAACGCGTTGCAGCGCGATACCCGCGAGCGGTCCATCGGGATAGTCGACCTCGGGCGTGATGCCGACCACGATGCCCGAGTTCGCGTTGCGTTCGTTGCGCGAGTACTGACTCATGCCATTGGTCACGACGCGACCTGGTTCCGACGCCGCCGCGACCACGGTTCCACCAGGACACATGCAGAAGCTGTAGACCGAGCGGCCGTTCTTGGCGTGGTGCACCAACTTGTAGTCGGCGGCGCCGAGCAGGGGATTGTCAGCCTTGTCGCCATGACGACAGGTGTTGATGAGCGACTGCGGATGCTCAATGCGAAAGCCAATCGAGAAGGGCTTGGCCTCGAGGAACACCCCGTGCGCGTGGAGCATCTCGAAAGTGTCGCGCGCGCTGTGTCCGATGGCGAGGACGACATGATCGGCCTCAAGGCGTTCGCCCGTCGAGAGGATCACACCGCGGACACACTGGGTCAGAGTTCCATCGTTGATCGGTTGGAGGTCGAGCGCGTCGACGCGGCTTTCAAAGCGAATCTCACCACCAAGCGCGATGATCTGTTCGCGCATGCGCTCGATCATCGCGACGAGCTTGAAGGTGCCGATGTGCGGCTTACTCGTGAAGAGGATCTCGTCAGGCGCACCCGCTGCGACAAACTCGCGCAGCACGGTGCGACCGTAGTGCTTGGGATCTTTGATCTGGCTGAAGAGCTTGCCATCGGAGAAGGTTCCCGCGCCGCCCTCTCCAAACTGCGTGTTGCTCTCAGGATTGAGCGCGCCCTCGCGCCACATCCTGAAGGTGTCTTTGGTTCGCTCGCGCACGGCCTTGCCGCGCTCAAGGACGATGGGACGAAATCCAGTGCGCGCGAGGATCAGCGCGGCAAACAAGCCAGCGGGACCGAAGCCCACGATGATCGGACGCTTGCGCTTGGCGGGTGCATCTTCGGCGCGCGCGACAAAGTGGTAGCGCGTGTCAGGAGACGGCGTGACTCTCGAGTCGCTCTTGACGCGCTTGTAGACCTTGTCCTCATCGCGCACCGCGACATCGACGGTGTAGATGAACTTGATCGCGTCGCGCTTGCGCGCATCGACGGCGCGGCGCGTCACCTCAAGTTCGAGCAGATGCGTCAGCGGGATCCCCAATTGCGCGACCACGCGCGCAGGGAGCGCATCGTCGGCGTGGTCGATGGGAAGACGGATCTCAGTGAAGCGCAGCATGGAAGGCGCCACTTTACCGCAGGCCGCACCGTCAAGTGTGATGCGTGGTCAGCCCTTGAGGCTCGCCATGTCGATCACGAATCGATACCGCACATCGCTCTTGAGCATGCGCTCGTAGGCGGTGTTGATCTCGGACATGCGAATGGTCTCGACCTCACAGGCAATCCCGTGCTTTCCGCAGAACTCAAGCATTTCTTGGGTCTCGGCGATGCCGCCGATGCAGGAGCCCGCGAGGTTCTTGCGCGGAAGGATCAGACTGAACGCTGCGACTTGCTGGGGATTGGGCGGCACGCCGACCATGCACATCGTGCCGTCGAGCTTGACGAGCGCCATGAGAGCGTCGAGCGAATGGTCAGCCGACACGGTGTCAATGATGAGGTCGAACGACTTCGCGTGCTTCGCCATCGCGGCGGTGTCAGCTGAGATCACCACCTCGTGCGCG
Source organism: Planctomycetaceae bacterium (assembly GCA_947490615.1). Lineage (GTDB taxonomy): Bacteria > Planctomycetota > Phycisphaerae > Phycisphaerales > SM1A02 > QWPT01. The sequence goes on from CANLHK010000003.1 coordinate 41,320, forward strand.
CCGAGGCGCAGCCCATCGGCGACCTTTCGTGACGAGGTCGTGAAGAGCACCGTGTGCCCGCGCGAACTTCACACCCATGTGCCCGAGTCCACCGAGTCCAACAATGCCGACCTTCTTGCCAGGCCCCGCGTTCCAATGCTTGAGCGGTGACCATGTCGTGATACCCGCACACAGCAGCGGAGCGGCCGCCGCGGGGTCGAGGTTGGCAGGCACCTTGAGCGTGTACGCCTCGTCGACGACGACCTTCTCCGAGTAGCCGCCATATGTCATGCCGCCGAGGTGCTTATCCTCGCCGTTGTAGGTAAAGATCGGTCCACCGAGGCAGTATTGCTCAAGACCTTGCGTGCAGTGGGCGCAGGTGCGGCACGAGTCGACAAGGCATCCGACCGACGCAAGGTCGCCGACTTTGAACTTCGAAACCTTCGCACCAACCCGCGTCACCCGACCAAGGATTTCGTGACCTGGAACCACCGGGTATTGCGTGAACCCCCACTCATTGCGTGCGAAGTGCAGATCGCTGTGGCAGACGCCGCAGTAGAGGATGTCGATCTCGACATCACTCGCCGTTGGTTCACGACGCTCGATGGTGTGAGGGGCGAGAGTGGAGGTAGGAGACTGGGCTGCGTACGCGCGCGTTGACATGAGTGTGGCTCCGGAGAGGCGGAGAGTCTAGTGGGCTGTGCGGTGGAGCCGTCGCTAGAGAACCGCGGCACGCGGAAGATCGGTTGCGTGAGACACCACGGAACGCAGACAGAGCAGTAGGTATTCGCCTCGCATGTCGGTGGACTGGTCGCGCGTTCGGCGAGGACGCTTGACACACAGCGAACCCACAGTACAGTTCCGCCTCCTCATGGCTTTCGCCCGCGCATCTCTCGCCACCACACCACGACATCGTGACTCGCGTCCGATGGGCGGTTTGGCGCGTTTCGTGCTGGTTTCCATGCAGATGCCGATGCACATGCGATCTGGCATGGGCGCGCTGATGCCCATGCGCAGCCCGATCGCGGTTGCCTGACGGCGGATTGCTTCCTCGCACAACGCGAGCTTCCGACAACCAGTGCACCTTCGATCGGGCAAGTCCTGCGCGACGCTTCTGCGCGACGAATCTCGTCGCCGCGGTTGACGACGCTTCCTCGAACGCATCACACCCAAACACCTCACGCTCAATTGGAGCTCGCTATGACTCACTCTCGAAATCTCGCCACCACCTGCGTGCGCGCGGGCGGTCAGCCCGAAGCGCACAGCAACGCCCTCGTTCCATCGATCTGCACCTCGACCACCTTCGCGCAGGTCTCCCCGGGACAATCACCAACCTACTGCTACGGCCGCACGGGAAATCCCACGCGTTCGCGACTCGAAGAAGCGCTCGCTGAACTTGAAGGAGCGCGCTACGCGTCGACCTTCTCCAGTGGACTCGCCGCCGTCGACGCACTCATCCACACGCTCGACCAGGACGCGCACATCGTTGCGAGTCAGGATCTCTATGGCGGCTGCTATCGACAGTTCACCAAGCTGTGGAGTCGCTTTGGACTGCAAGTAACGTTCGTCGACGCCACCGATGTCGAAGCGGTGCGCAGTGCGTTCCAGCCCAACACGCGCTTACTCTGGCTGGAAACGCCGTCGAATCCGCTGCTTCGCATTACGCCCATCGCTGCGCTCTGCGCCTTGGCGCGCGAGCGTGGTGTGGCGAGCGTCGTCGACAACACCTTTGCGACGCCGATCCTGCAGCGTCCACTGGAGCTTGGCGCGGACATCGTTCTGCACAGCACCACCAAGTATGTGAGTGGTCACTGCGATGTCCTTGGTGGAGCCTTGGTGTGTGACGATCCGCAACTCGCCGAGCGCATTCGCTTCGTGCAGAACGCGGCGGGCGCGGTGCCGAGTCCTGCGGATGCGTCGTTGTTGCTTCGTGGAATTCGCACGCTGCATTTGCGCGTGGAACGACATTGCCAATCGGCGGCCTTCATCGCGTCAACACTCGAGAGTGAAGCGGAAGGCGTCGAGGTGATCTACCCAGGATTGCGGAGCCACCCGCACCATGAAGTCGCGCGCTCGCAGATGAGCGCGTTCGGTGGACTGGTGACGATTCGCATTCCTGGTGCCCGCGCGGAGGTCGATCGCTTCGCGCGCGCCACGCAGTTGTGGACGCTCGCCGAGAGTCTGGGCGGGTTCAAGAGTCTCTGGTGTCACCCGCCGACGATGACGCACGCGTCGGTCGACGCCGCGGAGCGTGAACGGATCGGGATCACCGAAGGAACGATTCGGCTCTCGGTTGGGCTTGAAGATGCTGGTGACCTTGCGACAGACTTGCTGGAAGCGATCGCAGCAATCGCAGCGACGCACTCGACTCCACGCGCAACTAACAAGGCGGTGCTCGCATGACGCTCGCAGCTTCAACGACACCACCAATCATTTCAACGCCACCACGGACGACGCGCATCGCGCTCTTGGGTTGCGGCGGGATCGGTACCGCGCTCGCACAGGCGCTGGCCGAACACGATGGCTATGAACTCACGGGCGCATTGGTGCGCAGCGTCGAAGGGCGCAAGCGGCCCGCGGCGGTTCCGCGACTGACCAATTCCTTTGACGAGATCCTCGCGCAACGCCCCGATGTTGTGGTCGAGTGTCTCGGCGGCATCGAGCCCGCTGCAAGCTGGTGTGAGCGACTTCTCGAAAGCGGCGTGAGTGTGGTGAGCGCCAACAAACTCATGGCCGCCGAGTCGCTGGATCGGCTTGCACGCGCTGCGTTGCGCGGCGGCGCGCAGATCCGTTTCGATGCGGCCGTCTGTGCGGGCGTTCCTGTGCTCGATGCGGTCGCGCGGCTGCGTTCTGCAGGAATCACTGCCGTGCGTGGCGTGGTGAACGGCACGACCCAATGGATGCTCGATGAGGTCACGGAGCGCAAGGTCACCGTCGAGGCGGCGCTGTTCGAGGCGATTCGTCTTGGCTACGCCGAACCCGATCCAAGCGCGGATCTCTCGGGGCGTGACAGCGCCGACAAGTTGTCGTTGCTTTCCGCGGCGGCGGGATTTGGACTCGTGCCCATCGCTGCGATTGCGGTGGCGGGACTTGCCGACGCGCGTGGAAGTCTGATCAGCGACGACATCCTCGACTTCCAGCGTTGGGGCGCGTTACGACTCGTGGCAGAAGTCACGCGTGAGGAAGTGGGCGCGCCGATTTCTGCGTCGGTGACTCCCACGCTCGTCGCGCGCACCGACGCGCTGGATTCGATCCAGAGACGCGGCAAGCGTCTCGCTCTTGCCGTCGTAGAGCTGGATGTAGTCGCTCGCGGCAGAGCCTGTCTCTAGCCCGATAGCCTGGCAGACAACGAAAGCGACTGCTTCGGCTTCGGTCTCCCGCACGGTCTTGCTGGTGGGGCGCTGGTCACCACGATGCAGAAGCTCGTGGGCGAGTTCATGGACGATGACTGAGAACTCGTTGGCCGGCTCCAGGCCGGGCCGGATGCTGATCCGTCCGCCGCGTGAGACGCCGTCGGCTCCTGGCGGCAAGTCGTCGTAGTCGAGCTTGATGCCTCGCTCCGCGACCTGCTCTTTGATCTTGGTGAGGTGATGCTGAGGATCGCCACCGACTCGCGACGGCTCCGGGAGCTCTTGGCCGTCGGTCTGGGTCACGTCAAAGACGTACACGCCGCGGAATCGGAGGATGGGCTTGGCTCGGTCGGACTGCTCGGAACCCTCGGGCTTGTCTTCCTTCGGGCGGATGCTCATCGGGGCGATGATCACGATTCCCTTCTCGCCCTTCTTGACGAACCGGCCCATCTGCTTCCACGTGCCGAACCCGGCGACGTGGGTCGCCGCGGGCATCTGCGAGAGGATGAGGAGGACGTTCCCGAAGCTGTACCGGTGGAACTTGGCGAGCATCGCGAGGTATTGCGTGATTTGCTCGCTCTTTCCGCTCTTGAGAGCGTCGGTGAGGTTCTGGAGGGCTTGGTCGGCGATCTTCTTGGCTTCTTCGGCTTTCATGTCTTTGCTCCATTGCGGGTCCCGCGGAGTGCGGTCCCTTCACAAGGAACGGGACCCATCCGGGGGTGCAACGGAGCGAGCGGAGCGAAGCCGGCGGGAGGTTGGAGGGCCAGCGAAGCTGCACAAACGAATGACAGACCTTCCCGCCAGCCTTCAAGGTGGCGGCGCCGGCCTCGGCGGGTCTGGCGTGATGTGTGCAAGGCCCGGAGACCGGAAGCGCAGCGGTGACGGCGCGGCCAAGGTGTTTGAACTCTCGCAAACACTGCAAAACACGTGGGTTTCTGCGGATTACGCCACGAAGCGGCGAATCCTCGAAATCGTCTGTTTGAACTGCACCCTCGATGGCGCAAGTGCCGTGTTTACAACGAGAAAGCCCTTCGATGTGCTCATCGAAGGGCTTTACTCTCAAACAAGTCGGGCTGGCGGGATTTGAACCCACGACCTTTTGACCCCCAGTCAAACGCGCTACCAAACTGCGCTACAACCCGATGGAGGGAGGGGAGTGTAGCAATTGCCCTCGGCGGCGCGGCTGCGTGCGCGCGGCGGTTCGCGGGTTATCCGTGCTCGTCGCGGCGGTGTGTGGGCGAGGATCATCGTCGTAGAAAAGACATCCCCCGCGCGGAGTCCGCGCAGGGGATGGGTGTTGATGAAGATGAGGCGCTGCAGCTTCGCGCGGCATGAGCCAAGCGTGCGGCAGTGTGTCAGGTCGCAGGCTTCGCAGTCGGGATCCGTCGTGCTGGATGGTCGGACTCGCGAATGATGCCCGCGAGTTGCGGTCGCTCATTCACGGGCATGACCCCGAGGATGCCGCGGGCAATGACCTGCGGACTTCCAAGTGCGGGACACGCACTCCACTTGTCGGTCTTCTGATTTCCAAACCGCGCCATCCCTGTGTGGCCGTTGAGGTCTTGATCGATCTCTTCATTCGGATCAAAGAACCCAAAGCCCCAGCGGATGTCGCGGACCACTTCGCGTGGTGCCGTCAGCATGAGCCAGCCTGGTCGCCCGTAGATGCCGCGGGCGATCATGTACTCCTTCATGTCTTCTGGAGAATCCTCCGCCAACGAGAAGGAGTAGAACCGCGCTGGATTGCCCATGATCGGCTGCAGCAGGTCATACGCCAACGACATCTGCGTGGTCATGTTCTGGCAGATGCCCTTGCAGTGCACATACATGAAGTTGGCGGCAAAGATGTGCCCCTTCATGAGATCGCTCTGAAAGCGCAGCGTGTTGCCATCCTGATCGCGCAGCACATGATCCTTGAAGGATCGCGTGCCATCGGGATTCATGACGAAGGTGCCGAGACCTTCAGGAATCTCAACGCTCGACGCACTCGCGGTGATGTCGGTGCGCGACTTCTGACCAGCGGCGCAACCGCCGATCAGTCCCGCTGCGGGAAGCAGAAGACCGCGCAACGCATGGCGTCGAGTCAAGCTCGCGTCGCCTTCAGGCCGTGGTGCGTGCGCGCTCACGGGACGATGTCCCAACGGATCATCATCGCGTGATCTTCGTGCACGATATTGTGGCAGTGCATGACATACTTGCCCAGCCAGTCGCGGAACTTCATGTAGATGCGCATCTCATCTCCCGGGTACAGCGAAAAGACATCCTTGCGCCCACCGAGACCAGTGCCTTCCACAGACTTTCCGTTGTAGGAGAGAATGTGGTACTCCTCGAGGTGCATATGCACTGGGTGCGCCCATCCGCCCGCCGTGCTGATGTTCCAGATTTCTGCGGTGCCCTGCGTGATTTGCGCGTCGCAGCGATTCAGGTCGACGAGCTGCCCGTTCACGACCCACATGCCGTTGGAGCGGCCGAAGTGCCAGTTGCGCTCACGCACGACTGGAAGATCCATGGCGGGCTTTGGCTTGAGGATCGATGGAACCCGGCTGTTGTCCAACACCGCGCCTGGCTTGATGACGAGCTTCAGCAACTTTGGCGAAGAGCCCATCGGCAGCGTGTTGCCAGTTGGACCGCGGCCGTTGGTCTGCTCGGCACGGTTGACGAGGTAGATCTCGGTGGTCGTGACGGGGAGCTGGCTGAAGTCGACGATGATGTCGGCGCGCTCAGCAACACCAAGCTTGACATGGTTCACTTCGATCGGCGCTGGGAGCAGGTTGCCGTCGTTGGCGATGTGCTGGAATGACATCCCGTTGGAGAGCCAGAGGTCGTAGAAGCGCGATGGACCCACATTAAGAATGCGGAAGCGATACTTGCGGCGCTCCACATGGAAGTACGGCTGAATCGCGCCGTTCACCTGGTACTTGTCGCCAAGGTGGCCGTCCATGTTCATGACATCCATGATCTGGAAACCGTTGGGGTCGTAGCGCGCGTCCATGAGCGCGAGTGGAATGTCGTAGCGAGCGCGGACGCGCTTACCGTCGGGCACGCCGCTCGGCAGGCGGAACGCATCGGGGTTCGTGTCGTTCTCGTTGCCGCTGTCGGTGTTGTTGAACAGCAGGAAGAACCCTGTCAAGCCGCGGTACACATTCTGGCTTGTGAAGTCCATGCAGTGATCGTGGTACCAAAGCGTCGACTTCGACTCGAGCGGATCTCCGCCAGCGAGCATGTTCGGATAGTGGTGGTCGTTGTAGTAGCCAGGACCGTAGAGGTAGCCTGGATAGCCGTCGGACTCCGAAGGATGGTGTCCGTTGTGCACATGGGTCGTGATGTCGCAGCTGCCGAAGCCAGTCATGACCGATGGAAGCTGGTTCTTGATTCGCACCAGCGCAGGCCGGTCGTACCGCATCATGAGCGTCGGACCAGGAGTGCATCCGCAGTAGGTTGTGCGTGGCGAGTAGGCCAACTGTGGGTGCGGGCAGACGGTTGTTTCGAAGACCGGGTACTCGTAGAAGTACTGCGGCGCGAACTCTTCGTAGCGCTGGTGCATCGCAGGATCAACAGCGGGGAAGAGCGGCTCGAACGATGGCAGCGGCGTCGCGTAGGGCGCGAACGGCAGCGGCTGCACCCACGGCGTGGTGAACGGGCTCGACGGCTCATCTGCGAGCCTCTGCGTCGTGAACTTTGAGTTGATGAAGAAGGCGCCCGTGGTGAGGGCCGTGCCTTTCACGAAGGTTCGACGGTCAACGGCAGGAGTGATGGGGGTACGCACGAAACAACTCCGCAGCCTGGCTGCGACGGTTGTGAACCTCGCGCGGGCGGAAGGAGACCGCGCGATCCTTCCCGGAGACAACACAGCAAGCGTGTGGATCCGGAAGCCATCCCATTACTGGGCGCATTGCTCTATGTCGGGACGACCGCAACAGAGCGAGGAAGCAGAACTTCCAATGCGAAGACACCGAGATTGTGGCTCGGGACTCCGTCGCGGCAAGTGGTATGCAGCGAGAAACCTTCGAAAGAGGGCCGTGATACAAACAAACCCTTCGGAGCTGATTCTGCGAAGAAGGATGGGATTCCAACGGCGCTCGGTGGCGAAAATATCGCCCCCCCTCCGACGGTCCGACCTCGCTCCCGACGGAGTGGCGATCGAAATCGAGTCTAATCGTCGGCGCGATGACCTTCTTGAACCTCACTGTCGCTCTGCTCATGTCCGTAACTCAACCGATGCTGCATCGTCCCGTCACGCCGCCCGAGCCCATCGCGCCGCTACCCCACGCGCGCCAGTTGGCGTGGAAGGAGTTGGAGTGGACGGGGTTCATCCACTTCGGTCCCAATACCTTCACCGACAAGGAGTGGGGGCACGGCGATGAGCCCGAGGACGCGTTTCAGCCAACGGCACTCGACGCGCGGCAATGGGTGAAGGTCATGAAGGAGGCAGGCATGCGTGGCGTGGTGCTGACGGCGAAGCACCACGACGGCTACTGCAACTGGCCAACGAAACTCAGCACGCATTCCGTAGCGAGCAGTCCGTGGAAGGCGGGCAACGGCGATGTCCTGCGCGAACTCAGCGATGCTTGCCGCGAGAGTGGCTTGAAGTTCGGCGTCTATCTCTCGCCGTGGGATCGCAACAACCCGAAGTACGGTTCGGGCGAGGAATACAACGAGTATTTCCGCCAGCAACTGCGCGAGGTCCTGAGCAACTACGGACCGATCTTTGAAGTGTGGTTTGACGGCGCATGCGGCGAAGGTCCCAACGGCAAACGCCAGGTCTACGACTTTCCGAGCTTCCGCGCCGTCGTGCGTGAGCTCCAACCGAACGCCGTGATGTTCAGCGATGTCGGACCCGACATTCGCTGGGTTGGTAATGAGCAAGGCTGGGCTGGCGAGACCTGCTGGTCGATGCTCAAGGCCGAGGGACACGGCATCGGCGACGATCGTCCTCCGTCCACGAAGTCACTCAACGAAGGCGATATCGATGGCGAGTCGTGGATTCCCGCGGAGTGCGATGTCTCGATTCGTCCTGGTTGGTTCTATCACGCGCACGAAGACGACAAGGTCAAGACGCCCGCGCAGTTGTTTGACTTGTTGGAGCGCAGCGTCGGGCACAACGCGAACTTCCACTTGAACTTCCCCGTTGATCGCCGCGGACTCATTCATGAGAACGACGCAGCGGCCGTGCTTGGATTGCGGCGGCTCATCGATGCCGCGTATGGCGATGGGACGGATCTTGCGCGCGGTCGGGCGACGACGGCCTCGAATGTGCGCGGCGCAGGCAAGGACGAGTCCTTTGCGAGTGCTTGCATTGTCGACGGCGATGCGGCGACCTATTGGGCGACTGACGACGACAAGCGTGTGGCAAAGATTGAGATCACGCTCGATGGAACGAAGCCGTTTGATCGCGTGGTGTTGGCGGAACCCACTTGGCTCGGACAGCGCGTGGCGCGGTTTCGGATTCAAGCTGCGAGCCCTGCCGATGGATCGGAGCGAGTCTGGCGCACGCTCGCGGAGGGGACGACCATTGGACACAAACGAATCGTCCGTGTTGTTCCGACGACGGCGACGCATCTGCGGGTTGAACTCCTCGAATCGCGCGCCTGCCCTTGTTTGAGCGGTGTTTCGGTGCATGCGACTGCAGGCGCGACTGCAGCGCAGACCGACCAAACGGCACAGCCATCACAGACCAAACCGTAGCGTTTGATGTCTCTTGATTCGCATGGAGGTCGACTGGCGCTGTTGCGCACAGCCGATAGGATCTTCGCGCGCATCGGGTGTTCGGCACCGATTGCGGCGCAGCGTCCCTGCACCGCAACGCTGAGTTGCTATTTCACCCAATGCCTCTCAAGCAATCCATTGCTCGCACGCTTCCACCGTCTGCGCTCCTCGTGGCGCGCACGGTTCGTTGGCGATTGGCGAGAGCTCGCAGTGAGTTCTTGGCTTCGATTCCAAGCGCGCTTGACGCTCGACTCCCAGAGCGCGCGCCAGCGTTTGTCGTCGGCGCAGGTCGCTCGGGGACGACGGCACTCGGTCGGGCACTGGGGTGCTCGCCGTCGCTGCACTATTACTTCGAACCCATCGACCGTTGGTATGCAGTGAATCCAGCCACCGATTACGGCGGCATGTTCACCGCCTCGGGACAGCATTGCGCGCTCTCGGCCAACGATGTGGATGACGCGGCGCGCGTTCGCTTCCGCCGCGTCTTTCGCAGCGCGTTCATGGGCGAACGGCAGATGCTCGAGAAGACGCCGATCAACGCGTTTCGTATCCCGTTCCTCGAAGCGCTTGATCCTCGCGCGCGCTTTGTGGAGATCCGCCGTGATGGCGTCGATGTGGTTCGTTCGATCATCCAGATCTCCCGCAAGAGCGACTATCAGGTCGCGGGTCGCGAGCGGGCGAATCGTTGGTGGGGACCTCGTGATTGCAAGTGGCGTTCGATGATGCAAGATGTTCGCGCGGTAGAGATCGAACCCGAGTACCTCGTGCCCGAGGCGGAGTTCGCGACCCGCGCAGCCATCGAGTGGATCGCCAGTCTGAAGTTTGTCGACCGTGCCTCGGAGCGCCTCGGCGATCGGCTTCTGCGCATCGATTACTCCGACCTCGTGGCGCATCCCGCGGCAACGCTCGAGCGCATCGCTGCGTTTCTACAGGTTCACAGTGGAAGTTGGATTCGTCAGGCCAGTTCCGAATTGGAAGCCACGCGTCGTCGGCAACTGCTCCCCCTCGTCTTGCCAGGACCGATTGCTCGCCGCCTGAACACTTGGAACGAGCGTCTTGGATTTGCTGGACGCGCGGTCGAGGGTGCCCATCTTGTGGGCTTTACCACCGAGTGCCAGACCACGAGCGACTGAGTCGAGGCACCTGTTTCCGCTCAGCTCTACGAAAACGCAACGACGCCCGCGCAGGCGCGGGCGTCGTCGGTACGGACAGGGGGAGATTCGAACTCCCGATACAGGTTGCCCCGTATACAGCATTTCCAATGCTGCTCCTTCAACCGCTCGGACACCTGTCCAGGTGGAGGTTGGGGCGATAGTGTAGCGGCTGTGATGCGCGCCGCGAATGCAACGAACGCTCGAAGAAACACGGTGAAAGCGGCACCGACGGCCGAACTCGTGCGCCTCTCGCGCACGCTGGCGCGCGCGACATCACGCTTGCACTTCGCCAAGCCCGTCACTCATGTCTACGCGCCGTTGTCGTACGCGCGTGAGCCCCATGAGCGTTACCTCGCACTGGCACGCGCTGGCATCGACGCGCTCTTCGTGGGCATGAATCCTGGTCCATTCGGCATGGCACAGACGGGCGTGCCCTTTGGTGAAGTTGAAGCGGTGCGAAACTTCCTTGCTCTCGATGGGCGAGTGCGCGTTCCAAAGGACACGCATCCGAAGCGTCCCGTCGAGGGACTCGACTGCACGCGCAGCGAAGTCAGCGGACAGCGTTTCTGGGGACTGCTCTCTCGCGCCTTCAAGACGCGAGACGCCTGCTTTCGCAGGGTCTTCGTGTGGAACCATTGCCCGCTCGCGTTTGTCGCGGAGAGCGGCGCGAACATCACTCCTGACAAACTCCCTCGTGACGAACGCGACGCCCTCTTCGCGCCCTGCGATCGCGCGCTTCAAGAGATGGTGGAGTTGCTGCGCCCGCGGATCATCATTGGCGTCGGGGCCTTTGCGCGCGCGGCCGCGGAGCGCGCACTCGCATCGAGCGTTCATAAGGCGTCCATCGCTCAGATTCTCCATCCATCACCCGCGAGTCCTGCTGCAAATCGCGGTTGGGAACCTGTGGTGCGTCTTGAGCTCGAGCGCCTCGGAGTCCTCGAATGAAGGCGCTCGCAGTAGACTGCGTCGATGCATGACGCGTCCGCGGCGAACAACGCCGCACCCATTGATCGGAAGACCTTCATCGCGATCACCGTCGCGGCGCTCGGCTACTTCGTCGATCTCTTTGATCTCGTGCTCTTCTCGATCTTGCGGGTACCGAGCCTCAACGCGCTTGGCGTGACTGATCCCGCAGAGGTCACCCGCGTGGGCAAGCATCTGCTCGATATCCAGCTCATCGGCATGCTGCTCGGCGGCATCGTGTTTGGTGTACTTGGCGATCGCCTCGGCCGCCTCAAGACGCTGTACGGATCCATCCTGCTCTATTCGGTGGCGAACATCCTCAACGGATTCATCACCGATGTCTGGCAGTACGAAGTGCTGCGTTTCGTTGCGGGCTTTGGACTTGCGGGTGAGCTCGGCGCAGGGATCACGCTCGTCGCCGAGCTTCTCCCGACGCGCAAGCGCGGCATCGGTACCACGATCGTGGCCTCGATTGGTCTCGCGGGCGCTGTCGCTGCGGGAATCGTCGGTGGATTGATGCAGTGGAACCACTGCTACATCCTCGGCGGTGTGCTCGGTCTTGCGTTGCTCGCGCTGCGCCTCGGTGCGTCAGAGAGCGTGCTCTTTGAACAGACGCGCACCAAAGGAACCGCGCCGCGCGGCAATCCGCTGCAACTGCTCTGGCCTCCACGACGCTTTGCACGGTTCGCACTCGTCGTGCTTTGCGCGATGCCGATCTGGTTTGTCGGTGGCGTGATGTTCATCTTTGCGCCTGAGATCGGCAAGGCCATGGGGATCGTCGAACCGATTCAACCAGCGAAGGTGATCTTCTGGGCATACCTCGGTGTCGTCGTGGGCGATGTCGCAAGCGGAACGATCTCGCAGCTCGTGCAGAGCCGAACCCGCACCATCATCGGGTTTCTCGCGCTTCTTGCCGCTTCGCTCGCGTTGTTCATGGCCATCGCTCCCCGCGGCGCAAGCGAGTTCTACTGGATGATGTGCCTCGTCGGAGCCGCGACGGGCTACTGGGCGATCTTCATCACCACGGCGTCGGAGCAGTTTGGCACCAACCTTCGCGCCACCGCCGCGACGAGCGCACCCAACTTCGTGCGCGCCATGGCGGTGCCGATCACTTCGATCTGGTTTGCGATGAAGCCGGGGCTCGGCGCCGTCGAGGCCACTTGGGTGCTGGGTATTTGCTGCATCGCCATCGGGATCATCGCGGCGTTGGCGCTCGATGAGACCTTCCACCGCGACCTCGACTATCTCGAACATTGACCACGACTCACCATGCTGTTCCCACTGCTCACCTCCGTACTCTTGGCGCAAGACCTCGATCCCGCGGTCGTCTCGCGCATGCCCGATGCGCAACGACTTGCCGCGACGCATGCGCTGCTCGCGAGTGAGCCGCATGTCGCGGGAACTCCTGGCGACTTGCGCACCATCGAACGCCTCGCCGCCGAGTTTCGCGCGATGGGCACGGGCATCGACGGGTGGGAGGTTGAGATCCAGGAGTTCTTTCCGCTCTTGACTCGGCCCGTGAAGGCGAGCTTGGAAATCGTCGGAGTCGAGTCGCCGAAGCCTGGCGAGCGCCGCGGCGTGCTGGCGTTGGGTGTGACGGAACCCAACCTCGCCATCGATGCGCAGACGGCGCATCCTGATCTCGACATCGCGTGGAATGCGTGGAGCGGTTCGGGCGTGGCTGAGGCGAGTGTGATCTATGTGAATTACGGTCGTCGCGAAGACTTCGCCAAGTTGGCGACGCTCGGGATCGATCCGCGCGGCAAGATCGCACTGGCGCGGTACGGCGGGAATTTTCGCGGCTACAAAGCGAAATTCGCGCAGGACGCGGGCTGCGTCGGCTTGGTGATCTTCACCGATCCCGCCGACTCAGGCTTCACCAGGGGGAAGACCTGGCCTGAAGGTGGCAGCAGTACCACGGGAACGATGGGGACATGGGCCAACGCAGAGTGCGTGCAGCGCGGATCACTCATCACGCTTCCGTACATCGGTGATCCACTCACTCCAGGTCGCGCTGCGACGAAGGACGCGCAGCGCCTCGATCTTGCTGCGGTCGACCTGCCGCGCATTCCTGTGCAGCCGATCGGCTACGGCGCTGCGCAGCAGATCTTCATGCGCATGAAGGGCACCGACTGTCCGTCAGAGTGGAAGGGTGGCATGCCCTGCGCGTATCCACTCGAAGACTCCACGCTCAAGCTCCGCATGGAGGTTGAGCAGACCCGCGCGATCGCACGCACGGCCAACATCGTGGCGCGACTGCGAGGATCGCGGCACCCCGAGGAGCAAGTCATCGTTGGTGCGCATCACGATGCGTGGTGCTTTGGTGCGGCGGACCCGTTGGCGGGAACTATCTGCATGCTTGAGAGCGCGCACAATTTCTGCGAACTCGCGCGCGCGGGTGTGCGGCCTGAACGCTCGGTGCTGTTTTGTGCTTGGGGAGCCGAGGAATACGGCATCTTTGGTTCGAGCGAGTTCGTGGAGCGCGACGCCGCGGGACTCGCTGCGCACACGATCGCCTACCTCAATCTCGACATGGCAGCGATGGGACTCAAGCCTGGCGGCGCCGTCTCACCGACGCTTCGCACCAGTGTGAGTGCGGCGCTCGCCAAGGCGCCAGGACCGCGCGGTGTCGGCAACGCGCTCGAGGCATGGCCGCGCAACAAGGATGCGGCGCGTGCTGGAACCCCTGCATATGGAGACCTCGGTGGCGGCAGCGATCATGTCGCGTTCTGGTGCCACGCGGGTGTGCCATCGATCTCGCTCTCGACTGGTGGCAGCGAGGGAACCAGCTACCACTCGAACTACGACACCGTCGCGTGGTATCGCGCGACTGTTGGTGAGGATTACGCTGGCGCGCAGTTGGTCACGGCGATGGCCAGCGCGATCCTCGCGCAACTGTCTGATGTCGATGGCGCGCACATCTCAGCGACCGCACTTGCAGAGGATTGCATCCATCAGGCGGAGAGTTTGCGAACGCTTGCGCGTGAGCGCGAACTCCCAACCGAGGGCTTTGACGCGTTGCAGAACGAACTGCGCGCGGCGCTGCCGTTGGCCAAGGCCTTCGATGCACGGATTGCCGCATCCGAGGGGAATGCGGACTCGGTTCTTCTCCAGAGGCTCGTCACCATGTGGATGTCCAACGAGGGTCTCCCTGCGCGGCCTTGGTTTCGCAACCTCTACGCTGCGACCGACCGCTACTCGGGCTACGCCACAGAGCCGTGGCCCTTATTGCGTGAGGCGGTGGAGGATGCCACGGTGGGGGATGCTCACTCCGAAGCACACCTTTCTCAGGCACTTACAACGTATCGACAACTGGGTCACACGCTGGTGAAGCACCTCCAAGAGTCGATGCCGGCGACACCGCCATCCCGCTGATTCGAACGAAGCGTCATGGCGGCGCGGTAGGTCTTTCCCGCATGAACTGCTCCGGGCTTTCGCAACCTCGCTGCATCACCGCGCTTGTTTCGCCGATTCTGAGAAGGCGCGGGGCCCATTTCGCAAGGCCGCTCGTACTCTCTCGAAAGCTCCGCAGCGCATTTCGGGCGCGCGTTCTGTCAGACAGACGCGGAACCAATTCGAATGGCACTCTCGTAGAACTCCCATGCTCAAGTCGCTTTCCCGCACTTCCGCCATTGCTCTCGCTCTTGCCGCTTCTGCGCTCGCGTTCACCGCTCCTGCCGCCGCGCAGGTGGTGAATGTCCGCACCGACCAGATCGTGACTGGCCTGTCGTTCCCCGTCTTCGTGACTCACGCGCCTGGCGATACCTCTCGACTCTTCATCGTGCAGAAGGGCGGAACCATCCGCATCCTCGACACGGCGTCGAACACGCTGCTTGCGACGCCGTTCCTCACGGTGACGGTCGCAGGTGGCACGAGTGAGAGCGATGAGCGAGGCCTGCTCGGGCTCGCGTTCGATCCTGGCTACACCAAGAACGGACAGTTCTACATCTACTACACCGGTACGGGCACCAATGTGCTCGCGCGGTACACGCGGTCGACCGCGAACCCCAATGTGGCCAACGCCGCGGGCGTGGTCATGTGGTCCTTCGCCGATCCCTTCACCAACCACAACGGCGGTTGGATCGGATTCGGACCCGATGGAAATCTCTATGTCGCGATGGGTGACGGTGGCTCGGCCAACGATCCCAATGCCAACGCTCAGAACCTCGCGAGTCGGCTGGGCAAGATGCACCGCATCAAGCCCACGATCGGCGGCACCTCGCCGTACTACACCGTTCCAGCGAGCAATCCCTTCGTTGGTGGCGTGGCCACCGACGACGATGTGTGGGCCTACGGTCTGCGCAATCCATGGCGCAGTTCCTTCGACCGCGAGACGGGCGATCTCTGGATTGGCGATGTCGGCCAGAACGCTGTCGAAGAGATCGACTTCCAGAAATTCGATGCCGCGGGCGGCCGCAACTACGGTTGGCGCTGCATGGAAGGCACGAGCTGCACGGGTCTGACTGGTTGCACCTGCAACGCCGCGGCGCTGACCAATCCGATCAAGACCTATGGCCACGCAGCGGGTACGGCTGGCGGCTTCTCGCTCACGGGTGGCTATGTCTACCGCGGCTGCGCGATACCCGACCTGCAAGGCACCTACTTCTACGCCGACTATGTGAACAACAATGTCTGGAGCTTCCGCCTCAACAGCGCGACGGGCGTGCAGACGGAGTTCACCGTTCGCAACACGCAGATCACGCCGTCACTCGATGGATTCGCGGTGAATCAGATCTCTTCGTTTGGTGAAGACGCCAACGGTGAGATCTACATCGTCGACCAAGGCGCGCTCGGTGGGCAGGGCGCGCTCTACAAGATCGTGCCAACCACGGGCAACACTCCCTGTGCGCCGCCGTGCGCACTCGCCGACGTCAATTGCGATGGCGTCGTGAACGCAGGCGACCTCGCGATCCTTCTGAACAACTGGAATGGCATCGGCGCAGGCGACCTCAACGATGATGGCGGCGTGGACGCAGGCGACCTCGCGATCCTCCTCAACAACTGGAGCTGATCGCTCCGTTCAACTCGACTGAACCCGCGGCCCTGCGTTCACGCAGGGCCGCGTCGTTCCTGCTTCGGATACGCTGTCTCTGTGGAAGCCGTCCTCTCGATCCTTACACCAGAAAACCTGCTCGCACTCCTCACGCTGACGGCGCTGGAAATCGTCCTCGGCGTGGACAATGTGGTGTTCATCGCGGTGCTTTCAGCCCGCCTGCCACCTGAGAAGCAGCGCGCGGCGCGACGCGTGGGGCTGATCGGCGCGATGTTCATGCGCATTGGTCTGCTCCTGGCGATCAACTGGGTGAAGAACCTCACGGGTGAGGTCTTCAGCTTCAATCTCAGCAGGCTCTCCGAGCAGGCCATCAGCATTTCGTGGCGCGACATGATCCTGATCGTGGGTGGAATCGTGCTCCTCTACAAGAGTGTGACTGAGATCCACCATGTCAGCTCAGGGCCACAACACGAGTCGCGCAAAGGCAAGGTCACGGTCGCGGGCGTCATCGCCCAGATCATGGTGATGGACTTGGTCTTCTCCCTTGACAGTGTGATTACCGCGATCGGTATGGCGGAGCACCTTCCAACCATGATCGTGGCGGTCGTCGCGTCGGTGGCGGTCATGATGTTCGCCGCCGAACCGATCTCGCGCTTTGTCGAAGAGCGCCGATCGGTCAAGGTGTTGGCGCTCTCCTTCCTCATGCTCATCGGCGTGATGCTGGTGGCCGAAGGCTTTCATGCCCATGTTTCCAAGGGCTACATCTACTTCGCCATGGCGTTTGCGCTGGGCGTCGAGGCCGTGAACTTCCGCGCTGATTACAAGATGAAGCGTGCAGCCGAGGCCGCGCTGGAGCGGAACGAGCTGGATGGCACCGCGCCCTGAACTGGATCGCTCTCGAAAGTCTCCCATGCTTGGAAAGCCCGCACTTCTCACCGTCGCCCTTCTTGCCACGGTCTTGCTCGACGCCCCGTGGCAGCGATCGGCCGATGCTCAGCAGCCCGCGCAACAGCAAACGCCGCAAGCACCCGCCATCGTGATCGCGCCACCGATCGTGGATCTCGGCATCGTGAAGCCCGGCTCCACGAGCCCCGCGAAGTTCACGCTCATCAACAGCACGGCGCGCGAGGTCACGGTGCTTACCGCGACGCCCAATTGCAAGTGCACCGCGATCAGTCCGATCGCAGGCAAGAAGATCCCGCCCGGTGGGACACTCGAACTCTCGGCATCGCTCTCTGCTCCGCGCGCACCAGGCGTCAAAGAAGCCGTCGTGTTCCTGACCTTCGACGGGTTGCCTCCCGCAAAGGCGACGATCAAAGGCGATGTGCATCTCTCGGTCGTCGCGGATCCCCCTTATGTCGATGCGCTGAAGGAAGTCGTCGCGGGCACGGTGAAGTTGCGCTCCGCCGATGGCAAGCCGTTTTCGATCACACGCTCGGGTCTCGCAGCGCCTGTGTTCGTTGGGTTTGACGCAGCGAAAGACCCGCCGCGCGCCGAGTACGAGGTGCAATGGAATCTCGCGGGTCGATCGTGTGAGCAGATGCCGCTTTGGTGGTTCGTGTGGACCGATCGCGCCGACTGTCCCGTGATTCCTCTGCGCGTGCGTGACGAGTGCACGGGTTCCAAGAACGACATGGCTCGCTTCGCGCGATTCTGGATCGTGAAGGAGCAGTTCATCGACGCAGGCGTCGGCACTAAGGGAAGCGCGAGTCGTGTTGAGGTCGAGCTCGAGCATTACAACCCGCCAAAGAAGGGCGCCGTGGAGCGCGTCGACTGGAGCACGGTCGTGGCGGTTCGCTCGCTGATTCCTGAACTCACGGTGCAGTCGCTTTCCAAGCGCGATGTTCCAGGAGATGCCGCGCTTCTGCTGCTCGAAGTCACGCCTGCGCGTGCGGGTGCCTTCGAGGGCGAGATCGAGATTCAGACCGCGACAGGCACGGGTCGCGTGCCGTTCGTGTTCTTTGCCAAAGGAGCATGACCCGCCCATGTCTGGCGTCCACTCTCCAACCGCGTTGCGCGTGGATCGCTTGCGATCTCGATGATCCACTGGCGATCCAACGCTTCCGCGTTTGCTGAACTTCTCGGCAGCGCTGCGGCTTCACTCGTGGTTTCACCATGGAGAGCGCAAAGTTGTGTGCGACTGCCCGCGCGAGGTCGCGCGCTGCTCACGGGCGATCTGCATGGTCATAGTGAGATATTCGAGGCCGTTGTCTCCCGCGCTCAACTCGAACTCTCACGCGATCACCACCTCGTGCTTCAGGAGATCATTCACGATGGTGCGCTCGTCGATGGAGTCGACTTCAGCCACCGTCTGCTTGGACGGCTTGCCGAGTTGGTGCTGGCGCATCCTGGGCAAGTTCATCCGATTCTCGCCAACCATGAGATCGCGCAGTATCGCGGTCATCCCATCGCCAAAGCTGGTGTGCACTGCACCGTTGCGTTTGATGAAGGCCTTGACGCTGCGTTTGGTGAGGAAGCGGATCTTGCTGCCTCGGCGGTGCGCGCGTTCATCACCGCGATGCCGCTGGCAGTCGTGTGTGCCAACGGTGTCGTGGTCACGCATTCCCTTCCCAACGCGGGCGCGATGCGGCATTTTGATGCGCGCGTGCTTGAGCGCCCGTTGGTCGTGGACGACTTTGATCCACCCTACGGCGCGGCGTATCTGCTGACCTGGGGCCGCACGCAAACTGTCGAGCAACTCGAAGCTCTTGCGCGCGAGTGGAACGCCAGCGCATTTGTCGTCGGTCACGCACCCGCGCCTGAAGGTGTCGAGTATCGCCCGCCCAACATGGTGGTGCTCAATACTGGGCACGATCGCGGCCGCGTGATCGAATTGGATCTCGCCACGACACGACCGAGTGCATCGCAACTGGTCGATGCGTCGGTCGCGGTGTCGGCGCTGCTCGGTCAGGGAGAGAAGGCATGACGCGCACCATCCTCGCCGTCGATTGCTCGCAGCGAGAGGCGTCCATCGTGCTCTCACGCGGACCGCTGGTGTACGCGCGTTCGTTCGAGCCACTCAAGGACTCGACGCGCGAACAGTTTTGGGATGTCTTGCGCGAGCTCTGCCTCGAAGCGTGCGTCGAACCGTGGGAGCTCGAGGCGGTCGCGGTGGCCGTCGGCCCTGGCGGATTCACAGGACTTCGCGTGTCGATTGCGTTTGCAAAGGCCGTGGCACTTGCGCGGGAGATCCCCGCGTTGGCACTCGGGTCTGCGTCGGTCTTTGCTGCGTCTGACGCAGCGCGCGGTGGACGCGGCCCGTGGTTGGTGGCGTTGGCATCCAAGAGTGGAAGCGCGTGGTGTGCGCGAGTCACGCGTGGCGACGATGGTTCGTTTGTCGAAGAAGCGGGCGCGGTCGTCGACGCGGCCGCGTTTCTTCCGCGTGTGAGCAGCGTGACGGCGCTGCGCGGAGTCGTCCTCACCGATGAGCACTTCGATCCTGCGTTGACGCTCGTCGCCGCGCAGACGCAGGCGATGGTTCGCGTTCTGTCAGTTGATCCATGTGCGCTGGCTGCGCTGGCCCAGCAGGCACTTTCGCGCGGAGCCGAGTCGCACGCGTCTGCGTTGAGTCCCATCTACGCCCGTGAGCCCGAAGCCGTGACGAAGTGGCGCGAGCTCCATAAGCCTAAGTCCTGAAGACCGAGCGGCTTGCAAGCCGTGATATCGCGGGAAAGATCTCCAAACCTCCGCAGGATTTGCCTTCGCAGAGGCCGAAGACTGCGCCGCGACACGCGCGAGTTTCCGTGCGTTTGTTACAGACGGACTTGAGTCACGGAGTCCTCCGACTTCGCGCGACTCCCACTGCATGACGCAGGGAAACAGGCCGATCCTTGTCCCGCACCTGAGGAGGTGCGTCCCACGCGAAGCGATTCGCAGGCGCATTCTGGAGTGCTCGTGAGAGGAGGCGGTGTCAGCATGCAGGGTCCCTACAACGACTATCCATCCGACGAGCGAGCTCGACTCGACGCGGACGCGCAGGACGGTGCTCAGCCCATGAGTTCGGACGGACACGAGGTTCAACCTGCAGCGCTCTGTGTCGGATTCGACGCCGTAGCGATCGCGCGCGTCTCGAGTGTGCTCGCCGCAGCGGGCATCTCCTGCGAACAAGCGGACTCGGCCGACGCAGCCGTCGCACACCTCGTCAGTGGTGCCACCGACATCATCCTCATCGCCGATCGCATTCCCGCAGCAGCGTTCGCTCCGATCGCAGCGCAGGCTCGCCGCATCAGCGGTTCCACCAAGATCATTGTCGCGGGCGCTCCGCCGCGCGGAACGCGGCTGCTTGACGCGGTGCGCGCAGGCGCGGTTGATTGGCTCGATCTCTCGCACGACGATCGTGACCTCCAGTTCCGACTGCAGACCGCGCTCGAACTCGGCAACGAGGATCGTCGCCGCGACGAGCGCATCGCGCGCCTCAAGGGAATCTGCCGCAAGCTCACCATCACCCGCAGCGAGTTCTCTAAGCAGATCGACTCGCTCTCGGAAGGGCTCAACGACTTTCGCGGTCGCGTGGATGAAGCGGGCATCGTGGGCGAGTTCCGCGGCTTGATCTCGCAGGAACTCGATGTCGAGGATCTCCTGCGCACTTCGATGCAGTACATGCTGACTAAGACGGGCGCCACGAACGCGGCGGTCTTCTTGCCAGGCTCGAAGCCGACGCAGTTTGGACTCGGCGCGTATGTGAACTACGACTGCCCGCGCACGACGGCGGAGCCTTTGCTCTCGCGTCTGGCCGAAGAAATCTGCCCACGGCTTGCCGAGGATGAGGACATCGTGCGCTTCGCGGACACCGCGGAGTTTGTCGACTCGATCGGACTCGAGGCCTCAGTGCTCGACGACTGCGAGTTGGTCGCGTGGCCTGCGCATCACGGCGACGAGTGCATGGGCGTGTTCTTCCTCTTCCGCAATCGCTCTGAGCCGTTCAAGGATGAACTCGCTGGCCTGATCGATGCACTGCGCCCTGTCTTTGCCGCGCAGATGGCCAAGCTTGTCCGTGTGCATCACCGTTCGAAGTTCTCCTGGCCCGACTCGCGCAGCAGTGCGACCGAGGGCGATGAGAGCGGCGAAGATGATGAAGACAAGGGCTTCGGCGACGGCGAAAGCTGGCGTCGCGCTGCCTGACCGTGCGAGCGCGTTGACTCAGACGCGCCGCAGGCGCGCGTGGACTTAGACGCGCCGAAGGCGCGCGTGGACTTAGACGCGCCGAAGCCGAGCGAGCACGGTCACTCCGCCTGTCACGCGATCACCGCGCGAGACGCAGACTTTCTCGACTTCCGCCGTGGGCACGACGAGTTCCGTCGTCGATCCAAACTTGATCATCCCGTAGCGCTCGCCGCGCGCAAACTTCTGACCCGTCACGATGGGACAGACAATGTGCCGCGCGATCTTGCCAGAGATCTGCTTCACGCCGAGAAGCACTCCGCCCACCGAGCGCAGCCGCGTGACCATCGACTCGTTGACCTTCGCGCTCTCTTCGATGCGGACATCGAGGTACTTGCCGGGCGTGTGCACCGTCGCCAAGACTTCGGCGTCGCAGGGCATGCGGTTGATGTGCACATCAAACACCGAGAGGTAGATGCGCACGATCGTCGCGGGACCGTCGGTGGCGATGTGCTGCGAGACTTCGAGGACGGCGCTGACGAGTCCGTCGGCGGGACTCACGAGGTCACGCGGATCGCTGCTCGCAGGACGGCGGAACAAGGGGTCGCGGAAGAAGGACGCCAGCGCGAGCCAGACGACGACCGCGATCGCTACCAACCACCAGAGGTCAAAGAACACACCCGCCGCTGCGGGAATCGCAGCGGCGAGCGTCAAGATCATCCATTCACGAAGGCCGTATCGGGTCAGGAGCATCGGCCGATTACTCGGTCGCGCGCCCGATGAAGAAGCCGAGGAGGCCGAACACCGCGACGATGCCCGCAAGGCTTCCAGCCCACGCCATCAAGTTGCCCGTGAAGTTGCTGGCCACGATCGAGCCCGAGCCCATGCCCGCAGACACGATGATGAGGGCTGCCACGACGAGCGCCGCGACTGCAGCGACCATCATGCCAAGACCCGCACCTGACCACGCTCCGTCGTAGGCCTCAGCGACCATCATGCCCGTCGCGATTGGCGCGCGAGCTTCAGGAGTCTCCATCGCTGCGGCGGCAAAGATGCCGCTCGAAGCCTGCGAGCCACCCGCGTCGTTGGAGTAGACCTGGTCCATGAGCTCCGCGCCGAGCGCGGTTTCGTCGCTGTCGCGGGTCAGGTCGAGAAGACCAGAGCCCGAGCCGACGGTCTCAAGACCGATTTCCACATTGTCGCCGCCCTTACCCTTGCCGCGACCACCGAGCGCGCTGATTCCAGTGCGCTCGCCCGAGTCGCCGCCACGGACGCCTGCTGCGCTGCCAGTTCCCGCAAGGCCCAAAGCCGAGTCGCCCAAGATGGGCGCGCTCTTCTTGGTGGGTGACGACTTGATCGGCGCAGCGGAACCGCTGTCAGCCAGACCAATCGGTCCCATTTCATCGTTCAGATCGACGGCATCGTCATCGCTGGCGAGCACCTCAACCTGCTCGACGCGGAACTTGACCTGGTCCTCATGGTGGACGCGCTGAAGCAGACCACGGTCGGCCATCGCGTTGATTTCAGAGGCGGACTTGCCGAGGCGCTTGGCGGCCTCATCGAGGGTGTAGAACGACTTGCTAGCCATGGGATCAGATGCTCCACTCGGCGGGAAAGAGTCCCGCGCGAAGTTCCGTACGCTACCCAACCAAGAGGGATGCCGCAAGGTTGATTGAGCGCGGGATGTTGGCCCTCCGTTTCTCGTTTGGAAGCGCCAAATGGCGAAAAAGCACCGACTCTCGCCCCAGAGACCCGCACCCGCGCGCACCAACGCAACGACCGCCGACCTCTTGGCGCGGTGGTTTGACGGCGCTGCCCGCCAGCTTCCGTGGCGAACGCTCAAGCGCGGCTCCCGCAACGCCTACCACGCGCTCGTGAGCGAGTCGATGCTCCAACAGACGCAGGTCTCGCGGGTCTTGGAGCGGTTTCCGCCCTTCATCAAGCGGTTCCCGACTGCAGAGTCTTTGGCGGGTGCTACCGAGCATGAGGTGCTCGCGGCTTGGCAGGGGCTTGGGTATTACCGCCGCGCCCGCTTTCTTCACGCCGCGGCGAAAGTCGTCGTGCGCGATCACGAGGGGCGCGTGCCCGAAGTAGTGGCTGAACTGCGCGCGCTGCCGGGGGTCGGACGGTACACGGCGGGCGCGATCGCCTCGATTGTCTTTGGACAGCACGAGGCGATCGTCGATGGCAATGTCGCACGGGTCTTTCAACGACTTGCCGCGCGCAAGGGAAGCGCGAGTGACGCAGCGGTCATGCGTTTTGCGTGGCTCGAGGCCGCGAAGTTTGCGGCGAGTGCGCGTGACCCAGGAAAGTCCAACGAAGCACTGATGGAGTTTGGCGGGACGATCTGCACACCCGCCGCGCCGCGCTGTCACGCTTGTCCACTCAAGACGCGCTGCGCCGCGCACGCGCGCGGAGTCGTCGAAGAAATCCCCGCGCCACGCAAGCGCGCGCCACGGAAGGAACTCGTCTTCATTACCGCGCGCATCGTTCGCAGCGATGGCGCGCTCCTTCTCGAACAACGCGATGGCGCGAGTGGCGAGAGCTCGTCGAAACTCTGGGCGGGACTTTGGCAGTCACCAACCATGGAGTGTGCCGATGGCGAGACGCTCTCAGCCTCGGCAGCAGCGGCGCTTCTGCGGTTAGGACTTTCGATAAGGCGTGACGATGCAGTCATCCCGTTTCTGACGACGCATCGCGCGGTGCGCTTTGTCGTGTTTGACGCGACGGTGCGCGGCAAGGGAAGCGCGTTGGCGGTCCGTGGTCGGCGTTGGGTGACGAACGCAGAGCTGCCGCAGTACGCGCTCTCGAACGCTGCGAAGAAAGTCGTGGAGCGTCGTATCTAGGCGCAGGCCGCTTCGAACATCGTCGCGGCGCGCAGCAGCGTTTCTTCGGCGAACGCGGGCGCTTGCAGTTGCAGTCCGATGGGAAGACGCGCGGAGCCTTCCTGCGCGAAGCCGCCGTTGAAGGAGATGCCAGGGATGCCCGCGATGTTGGTGTTCACGGTGTAGACATCGCACATGTACATCGAGAGCGGGTCGGTCATCCCGCCGATGGGGAATGCTGGAATCGGGCTCGTCGGTCCAAGGATGACATCGCACTTCTCGAAGGCGCGGTCGAACTCTTCCTTGATGAGTCGGCGAATCTGCAGCGCGCGCTTGTAGTAGGCGTCGTAGTAGCCCGAGCTCAGCACATAGGTGCCGAGCATGATGCGGCGCTGGACTTCAGGACCAAAGCCTTCGGCGCGCGACTTTGAATAGAGCATTTCGAGGTCTTCGCCAGGCGCGAGCGTGGCGCGGTGTCCGTAGCGAATGCCGTCAAAGCGCGCGAGGTTGCTCGATGCTTCCGCGGGTGCGATCACGTAATAGGTCGAGATGCCAATGTCGGTAAGCGGCAACTCGATGTCGACGATCTCTGCGCCAAACGCCTTGGCAGCGGCGATTGCGCGCTCCAGCGCTTCGGCGACCGCGGGCGCGTTGCCCGCCGAGCGATACTCGCGCGGCACGCCGATGCGCGGCTTGGTCAGCGCGCGGCCAACGCGCGACGCGAGTGGTTCGTGGGCGACATCGGCCGTCGTCGCGTCGTTCGCGTCGCGTCCAACGAGGTGATCGTAAAGAAGCGTCGCATCTTCAACGGTCCGCGCGAACGGCCCGATCTGATCGAGACTCGAACCAAACGCCACGAGTCCGTAGCGTGAGATGCGTCCGTAGGTCGGCTTGAATCCAACGCAGCCGCAGAGCGCCGCAGGTTGGCGAATCGAGCCACCCGTATCAGAGCCGAGTGCCGCGTCGCAGAACTCGGCTGCCACCGCAGCGGCGCTTCCACCCGAACTTCCGCCCGCGACGCGCGCAGGGTCGTGCGGATTGCGCGTGACGCCAAACGCACTGTTTTCGGTGGACGAGCCCATGGCGAACTCGTCGAGGTTCGTCTTGCCGATCACGATCGCGCCCGCGGCGTTGAGTTTCTCGATGACCGTCGCATCAAAGGGCGAGCGGTAGTTGGCGAGCATCTTGGACGAGCAGGTCGTGCGACCTTCGCGCATGACGATGTTGTCTTTGATCGCAATGACCGCGCCAGCAAGGGCGCCGACCTCGCGGCCCGACTTCACCGTTGCGTCGATCGCATCGGCGCGCGCGCGGGCGGCGTCGATGTGCAATTCGTTGAAGGCGTGGAGTTCAGGCTCGCGCTTGGCGATGGCAGCGAGGTACGACTCCACGCGACTGCGGGCAGTGACGCTTCCGCTGCGGACCTTGCCGCAGACCTCAACAAGAGACGCGTGCTTGGCGTGTTTCACGCGCCACCTCCGTCACCAAGCACCTTGGGTACGGCGAGAAAGCGACCTTCGACGGCGGGCGCGTTCCTGAGCAGATCCTCGACAGGCATCGGTGGCTTGGGCTCGTCGGCATCGAGTCGATTCACGATGCGCAGCGGATGCGCCAGCGGTTCGACGCCCTCGACGGGCACCGCCTGCAACTGCGCGATGTGCCCGAGAATCGAACTGAGTTGCGCTCGGACGCTGCTGACCTGCGCGTCTTGAAGACTGAGTCTCGAGAGCTTGGCAATCTTTCGGATATCCGCGTCGGTGAGCGCCTCGGCCATGGCTCAAAGGTAGCAGAAGGACACAGGCTCATCGACGGCGATCTATACTCGGCGTTTCCATGTCTGAGACTTCGCAACGGCACCGCATCCTTCCCATTCTTGTGCGCGCTGTCGTGAGCTTGGCGTTCATCGCGTTGGGTATCGGGATCTACGCATGGCTCTATTGGACTCGTCCGCAACCGCCAGCGAGTGATCCCACAACGACAGGACGATTGCGCCTCTTAGTGACGGAGCCCTTTCAATTGGAAGTCGGCCGCCACTACCGCGCGTTTGGTCAAGCGCAAGCGCGCGATGCTGCCGATGTGCCCGCGCGCGTCACTGCGCCAGTCGTGACGGTGCACCCAAACTATCGGGAAGGCGCCGTGGTTGCTGCGGGTGAACCGCTCGTGACGCTCGACGCCAGCGATTTTGAGCGACAACTTGCCATCGCCGACGAGTCGCTCAAGACGATCGAGGCGCAAGTCAGCATGCTGAACCTTGATCGTGGCTCGCTGACGCGCGCGCTGCAACTCGCCGAAGAAGACGCCAAGATTGCCGCCGACGATCTCGAACGCGTGCGTCGCGCTGCTGCACAAGATGCCGCCGTGGCGCGCGAAGTCGATCGTGCCCGAGGCGCGGCGATCGCAGCCGAACGAGCCATCATCGCTGCGCGTGACGCGACGCTGAAACTGCCGCTGCGCGCTGCATCGTTAGAAGCCGAACGCGCGCGCCAACAAGCATCACGCGAACTCGCAAAGCTCTCCCTCGAGCGTTCGACGATTGTGAGTCCCATCGCAGGCATCGTGCAGTCGGCGGATCTTGAGATTGGCGAGGTCGCGGCGCCAGGCGTGCGCGTGGCGCGCGTGGTCGATCCGAGTGCGATTGAGATTCCCATTCTCTTGCCCGCGGGCGCGCGCCGCTTTGTGGCCGTGGGCGATCGCGTTGTCTTGCGCGCCGATCGCGCCGACGCAGTTGAGGTCGTGGCGCGGATCACCCGCATCGCGCCTGAAGATGATGCGTCGACACGCACGATGACGGTCTACGCCGAGGCCGCGGGATCCAACGAGCTTCCGCCTGGCGCGTTTGTCGAGGCCGAGGTCTCTGCGCGCGCGGATCACGCGCGCACCGTCGTTCCTCGTCGCGCCGTCAGCGGTGGCCGAATCAATGTGGTGCGCGACGGCGCGGTGCATGGGCTCGAAGTCATCGTGGAGTTTTCCTTCACAGGCTCGCCATCGCCGCGCCTCCCTGACACCGAGTGGTCGGTGCTCTCCGAGCCGCTGCCTGCGGACACCCTCATCGTCCTTGATGGCTCTCGACGATTGCGCGAGGGCGCCCCCGTGACCGCGGTCAAGCCTGGCGTCGAGGCCGACTCTGAACTCGTGGGCGATCGTCCCGCTGCTTCGACGCCGCCGAGTTCTCCCAGTTCAACGCCGCCTTCAACGCCATCTCCCTAACCCAACCGCCGCATGGACTTCATTACTTTCGGTGTCAAGCGTCCCGTGTTCGGCAGTTTGCTGATGTGGTTCCTCGTCGTCGCGGGAGTCGCGGCCTTGCTCTTGATGCGTCGAGAGTTCTTTCCGTCGGTGGAGCCCGAAGCAGCGCGCATCGCGATCATCTATCCAGGCGCGAGTCCCACCGAAGTCGAAGAGTCGATGGCGCGCAAGATCGAGGACGCGGTCATCGACATCGATGGCGCGCGCAAGGTCACAGCCAATCTCGTCGAAGGTGGCGGCGGCATCGTCGTCGAGTTTGAAGATGGCGCCGACATCGAGCAGGGGCTCGACGACATTCGCGTGGCCATTGACTCACTGCAGGATCTTCCGCCTGAAGCCGAACGCATTCGCGTCACGGAGATGAAGCCCAACTTCCCCGTGGTGATCGTGACGCTCTTCGGCGAGACGGGCGAGGAAGCACTCAAGCGCGCGGCGCGACGCGTCGGCGATGACCTGCGCAGTCTTTCTGGGATGGGTGCTGTGGTGATGACGGGCGCGCGGCCCTACCAGATTCGTGTCGAAGTCGACCGCGCGTCACTCACGCGACTCGGACTTCGATTGCCACAAGTAGCCGACGCTGTGCAGGCGTGGATGACTGAGCTTCCTTCAGGCACGATGCGCACAGGCGGCGTCAATGTGGGCGTGCGCATGCTTGGTGCAGCCGAGCGCGCTGAAACGATTCGCGCGATTCCGCTGAAGGCCACCACGCGCGGACACCTAGTTACAGTTGGCGATGTCGCCAAGGTTGGCGAGGACTTCGCCGACGATCAAGTCTCGCGCCGTTACAACGGCAAGCCCGCGGTGAGCCTCGTCATCTTCAAGACACCTGATGAAGACGCGGTGCGCATCGCTGAAATGGTCCGCGGTTATGTCGCGGCGCGGCAAGGCAAGCCGCTCGAACCTGGGACAGCGTGGAATCGCCTCACGGGATTGGCACACGGCCTCGATCGCGGGCGCGGATACGAGCTCGGCGAGGCGGCCAATCGCACGGCTCCCTTGAGCTGCGACATCGCTGCTCACAACGATCTCGCGCGCATCATCGAGGGACGCCTCGATCTCCTGACCAACGACGCGCTGCAAGGCTCGGCCTTGGTGCTCATCATCATGGTGTTGTTCATGAATGTGCGCGCGGCGTGGTGGGTCATGTCGGGCATCTTTGTCTCGATTGGTTGCACCGCGCTGAGCATGTGGTTGCTCGGCGTGACGCTCAACCTCGTGACCATGTTCGGCTTGCTCATTGTTGTGGGCATGCTGGCCGACGATGCGATCGTGGTCGCCGACATCATCTTGCAGCGCAGCGCCCATGGCGAAGATCCTGAGACCGCCGCCATCGAGGGAACCAAGAGCGTCTTCTGGCCCATTGTGGCCAACGCCACGACGATCATTCTGGCCTTCCTTCCACTGGCATACATCGCGGGGCGCATGGGCGATCTGCTTTCGGCGCTTCCGATTGTCGCCGCGGTCGCGCTTGCATCAAGCGTCGTCGAGACCATGGTGATTCTGCCATCGCACATGGGGCATGCGATTCACAAGATGCGCGCCAAGCGCTTGGGCTACCTCGCGCGCAAGTGGGGGAAGTTCGAGCGATGGCGCGACGATCACTTCGTGCCGATGGTGCAGGCGCGCTACAGCGACTTCGCGCACTACTGCGTCGACCATCGCTACGCGGCGACCAGTCTCACTCTCGCGGTCCTGATCGCGAGCCTTGGCATGGTCGCGGGCGGCCGACTGCCGTTTGTCTTCTTGCCTACCGAAGACAGCGAGACAGTCATCATCGACATCCGCCTGCCCATCGGTTCGACGCAACGCGCGACTTCCGCGGTGGTCGCGCGTGTCGAAGCAGCACTGCGTGAACCTAGGGAAATCAGCGGATTCAGTTCGATCCTCGGGCAGAGCACGAATTTCGAGACGGGCCAACCCGACGCCGCCGCCGCGCACATCGCGCAACTCTTCGTCGAGCTCACGCCGGTTGAGACGCGCACGCGGGACTCAGGAACTGTCATGAATGAGGTGCGCACGGCGCTTGGCA
This sequence comes from Planctomycetaceae bacterium, assembly GCA_947490615.1. Classification (GTDB taxonomy): domain Bacteria; phylum Planctomycetota; class Phycisphaerae; order Phycisphaerales; family SM1A02; genus QWPT01. The sequence continues at coordinate 70,665 of CANLHK010000003.1, forward strand.
CCGTCGATGAAGCCGAAAGCGTGACCTACACCGAGATTTCGGGCGGTCCCGCGGGCATGGACATCACCTACCAGATTCGTTGTGCGGATCATGAACTCGCGCTCGAAGCTGCGGCACGGCTCAAGACTGCCTTGGCTCGGTTTGAGGGAGTCTTCTCGATCAACGATGATGACTTCAGTACCCAGCGCGAACTGCGCGTTGCACTGCGTGACGGAGCGGCGGCGATGGGACTCAACGCCGCGGATGTGGCGCGGCAGGTGCGCGGCATTCTCTTCGGACTCGACGCGCACACTTTCTCCGCCGACCGCGAAGACATCGATGTGCGCGTGCGGCTCGATGAGGCGTCCCGCGGACGGATCGATTCGATCACGGATCTCTGGATCGCGACGCCCTCGGGTGGTCGTGTGCCGCTCTGCGAAGTGGCGGATGTCACTGAGGACAACGCCTACGCCGCGGTGAAGCGCGTCGATCGCGAGCGCGCGATCACCGTCACAGCCGACTGCGCCTCGGGCACGATTCCTGAAGAGATCACCCGCGCGCTCGAGCCTGAGCTTGCTGCGATTCGTCGTGACCTTGCGGGTGTCGATGTGCGCGAAGCGGGGCGGCAGAAGGATCTCGCTGACGCGTTCTCTTCTCTGCCGTACGCGTTTCTGGCGGCCATGGCGATGATCTATGTGGTCCTGGCCTGGCTCTTTGGAACCTACTCGCAGCCACTGGCGGTGATGATCGCGATTCCCTTTGGACTGATCGGTGTGGTGTGGGGCCACCTCTTGATGGGCTACCAACTCACCTTCCTCTCGCTCATCGGAACGGTGGCGCTCTCGGGCATCGTGGTGAACAACTCGCTGATCCTCGTCGAGTTCGCCAACGAGCGGATGCGTCGCGGTGAGCAACTGCGCGAAGCGCTCGTGAACTCAGGCGCGATGCGACTGCGTCCGATTCTGCTCACAACTGGCACGACGATCTTCGGGATTCTCCCGCTTCTCCTCGAGCGATCGTTTCAGGCGCGCTTTCTGATCCCCATGGGAATCTCGATCGCGGCGGGATTGCTCTCGGCCACCATTCTCACGCTGGTGATCTTGCCCGCCAACCTCTTGATCATCGACGACGCGCGACGCGGATTGCGCGCGCTCTGGTCGGGCGGAGGGATGACGGGCCACGAGGCGAGCGACGAGGCGAGTGATGAGGCGAGCGAACAGCCGCGCGAACAGCCGCGCGAACAGCCGCGCGAACAGCACTGAGTGGCGCGTCGCTCGCGCTTCATCGTCGTTCCTTACACTGTCAGACATGCCGTCACTCGCCGAAGTCACGCGCGTTCTCGCAGAGATCGCACCGCTCCACCAGGCGGAGTCGTGGGACAAAGTTGGTCTTCTGATTGCTGGTGACGGCCGCGCCATCGCGCGCGTGCTGTGCACGATCGATCTCACGCCCGAGGTGCTTGCCGAGGCCATCGCAGCGCGTGCCCAACTCATCGTGGCGTACCACCCGCTCTTGTTCAAGCCACTCGATCGCCTTGATGGTGGCACTTGGCAGGGTCGCGTCGCTCTCGACGCGGTGCGCGCGGGCATTGCGGTTTACTCGCCACACACGGCGTTGGACGCGGTGGCTGGCGGAGTGAACGATTGGCTTGTCGAGTGTGTGGCTGGGTCACAGGCCGAGGTGTGCGATCAGCGTGCGCTTGCGCCTTCCGTCACGCGTGGCGGCAACACCCACAAGCTCGTGACCTTTGTCCCCGAGTCGGCGATCGAGCGGGTGCGCAGTTCACTCGCCGAAGCAGAGGCTGGCGTCATCGGCGCGTACTCCCACTGTTCGTTTTCGAGCCGCGGCGAAGGGACTTTCTTCGGTGACTCTTCGACGCATCCCGCGGTCGGAAAGGCTGGCGTGCTCGAGCGCGTGAGTGAGATGCGCCTTGAGATGTCCTTCCAAGCGCGTGATCTCACGGCAATCGTCGCGGCGCTGCGCGCGGCGCATCCGTACGAAGAACCCGCGTTTGACATCTTCCAACTCGCGGCGCCTCCAGGTGATGGGCGTGTCGGCGCGGGTCGCATCGCCACGCTGGCACGCGCAGCCGCGGCCTCCGAAATCGCTGCACGACTCGAGCGCGCTCTCGGGTGCGGGCGGATTCAACGCTCCAACAGTGCGTCGCCATCGGCGCGTCTGCATCAGCGCGTTGCGGTCTGCGCAGGAAGCGGGGCGGGGCTGCTCGACGCCGCGCATGCGCAGGGCGCAACGCTCTTCGTCACGGGAGAGATGTCCCACCACGAGGTGCTTCGCGCGCACGCACTTGGGCTTGAACTCCTGCTCGCTGGTCACACCAACACCGAGCGCGGCTACTTGCCGCGGTTGGCCACGACGCTCGCGGGTCGCGCGGGAGTCGAATGCTTGGTGTCGAGCGCGGATCGCGATCCATTGGCCTGACTGAACGCCCTTGGAACTGTGCGGATTGTGCGGGTCGCGCGGTCTGCGTCGCAGATTGCGCCACCCGAAAGCAAGGCGCTCCCGAACCCCTGATCCAAACCAACCGAAGCCACTTGGAGAAGGCCCGTTGAATCGGCCCGTGCGAGGATTCTGTGAAAGTCGTCCGAACTTCACGCCGCACGGTTGAAAGCTCACGCGTTCTTGGCGACTATCTCAGTGTTCAGATTCGGGGCAACACTCGCCCCACAGCAGTTCCAGCCACAGGAGGGCTTGCATGCTGAACGACACCGGCACGGACGCCGCGTTCGGGGTTTCCCCCGACGCCCGCACTTCCTCGACCCGCGACAGCGCGACGGGACGCAAACACTTCGTCCTTGACACCAATGTGCTGTTGCACAACGCGCAGTCGATCTTCAAATTTGCCGAGCACGAAGTGGTGATCCCACTCGCGGTGATCGAAGAGCTCGACACCTTCAAGAAGAACAACGACGAAACGGGGCGCAACGCTCGTACCGTCACCCGCGCGCTCGATCGGCTGCGCTCGCAAGGCGCGCTGTTTGAAGGCGTGGTGTGGAACGAGCAAGGCGGCTCGATTCGGGTGGCGCGCACCCAACCACGCGCCGATTTCGCGCTTGATCTCGACAAGGCCGACAATCGGATCCTTGCCGTGGCAGCCGAGCTTCATCGCGTTGGTTCTCGCACGGTGTTCATCTCGAAGGACATCAACGCCCGCGTCAAGAGTGACGCGCTCGGCATCCCTGCCGAAGACTTCGAGCACGATCACATCTCGACCGACTTCCTTCACGCGGGTTACATCGTGGCGAAGGTTCCTGGAGAGATCATCGACGAGCTCTACGACGAGCGGCAACTTCGCATGGAGCGGCTCGCGGAGTTCAAGGCGCACACGCCCGATGGAGTCCACGAAGTCGCGATCGAGTCGATCGCCAACCAGTTCATTCTGCTCGTGGATGAGTTCGACGATCACCACACCGGTCTCGCGCGGATCCTCGCCGATACAGGTGCGGCGATTCCTGTCACTGGTCCGCGCAAGCCCGTCTACGGGATCATGGGTCGCAATGTGCAGCAGACGATGGCGCTGGAGTTGCTGCTCGACGACGATGTCAAGATCGTCACGCTCACGGGTCCTGCGGGAACTGGCAAGACGCTCCTCGCGCTTGCCTCGGGTCTGCACAAGACGCTCAAGGAAGAGCGCTTCGACAAGCTGCTCACGGCGCGACCGATCATGCCGCTTGGACGCGACATCGGCTATCTCCCTGGCGACAAGGACGAGAAGCTCTCGATGTGGATGCAGCCGATCTTCGACAACATCTCGTACCTCCTCTCGACGCGGGGAAGCCATGTCGACGAGCGTCCCGAGAGCCGCACTGCGGAACAGCGTCTCGACCAGCTCATGGCGACGGGCCGCGTGGTCATGGAGCCGCTGACCTACATCCGCGGCCGCTCGATCCCGCACCAGTTCATGATCGTGGATGAAGCGCAGAATCTCTCACCGCACGAGATCAAGACGATTGTGTCGCGTGTCGGTGACGGCACCAAGATCGTGCTCTGTGGCGACATCTTCCAGATCGACAACCCGTATCTCGACGCTCAGTCCAACGGTCTCGCCCATTGCATCGAACGCATGAAGGGCCAGCGCATCGCGGGACATGTCTCGCTTTCCAAGACCGAGCGCTCCAACCTCGCGAGCCTTGCCGCAGAGATCTTGTAGGGTCGAGCACACGGGAATCGCGCGACGCGTGTGCAATCCTCGTCTGGCCTTCGTGGCTGGCGGGTTGTGGGTGTTCGGTACCGACGGAGGTGCCCAGTCCTCAAAGGAGACGAGGCCTGGCGCCGCACCTGCCTCGCACAGGTGCACGGCGGGTGACGCCTCGCCGCGCGGGTTTTCACCAGTGCGCTGGGGAGCTCGATGGCGAGTGTGGCCGACTCGTAGCCACTGAGCTGCTCACCCTCATCGGCCACTGCTCGCTTCTGTGGGACTGACTGATCCTGCCTGAGGTGCAACGCCTCATCACACGCGCGATAAGGATCGGTGGCGGAAAGAGAAGCGGCGGCGCGACAGTCATCTTCTCGTGCTCCCTCGACCAACTCAACAACTCGATTCTCGTCGCGGACCGAGCGGTCTCGTCGCTTGCCATGCTCGCGTGAACGGGCATGAGATCGCGGACCATCGATTGATCTCTAGACCCGAGCAAACCAATCTTGTCAGCCGTGCAGCGGAAAGAGGGTGGATTCACCCATCTTGAGTTATAGTGATCGCACGCTTCCTGCTGTGGAGGGGCGGACAGTCACCATTCAACGGCGACCACGCGCCGTACAGCACACGTGGAAACCGCCAGGCAGCGACGCAAGTTGTTGTCGGCGGAAAGGAAGCGCCAGCGCTCTCGGTTTCGAGAGCGCTGGCGTCTTTTTCCACACTCAGGAAGTGGTCTGAGTGTGTTGCTTCGAGATTTCCCATGGGGCGAGATCCTTTCCCCACGCACTCGAAGCAAGGTCTGGAGTGTCGCTGCGTCAGCGTTGGCGACGCGCGCTAGTGACAGTTGGGGCAGAGGTCTCCAACTTGTCGCGGTGCCTGCGGATTGCGGCACTCGACGGCGAGTGTTTGGCAGGAGAACTCAAGCTCGGGAAAGCACTCGCACTTCAAGACATCGGAACAAGGTCCCCAAGTCGGACTCGGCGAGACTGGATACATCCACACGCAGTTCACGCTGGCGGGCAACTTGGCGCAGGTCGGCATCACGGGCGTGTCCCACATGGGTACCTGCGGTGAGGGGCAGGCCGGAAGTGGACAGGGAGCTGGCGGCGCCCAACCAGGTGGGCAGGTGAGTGGCACGCAACCTGAGGCTTCCGCAATGTTGTCAATGCAAGTGGAATCGATGCGCTTGTAGGCGCGGCGAATCGAGCCGCCTTCGCACCAGACCACGACGAAGGTGTACGCGAGACACTCGGTTTCCCCCTCGGCGACCAATTCAGTGCGCGCCTGTTCCTCCGCGACTGCGCGCGGTGTGCCGTCCGCGACCAGCTCCTCGACGCGCAGTGCAAAGAGATCCGAGTGCTGCCGCGCAAGGGTTGGCGGCACTTGGCCAGGGAGATCTTCCGCGGCCAAAGTCAGCTTTGCGTTTGGGTTGACAAAGACGGTCACGCACACTACGACTCGTGCAAGGCAGCGGAGCAATGGGCATGCGATTCCCTTCGGACCAGTCGAGGTCCGAATCGAAAGGTCAAACACTGCGACGGAGGGCCGATCTGAACCTCCGCGCAGGAGCCGCGAGAAACTCGCAGCCACCACTCTGGTGTCGCTTCGATGAAAAGTGTGACAGCCCTTCCTCGATATTTGTTTCAGATTGCAAAATCGCTGGTCGGGCGCGGCGCTGAAGGGCGCCTACTCGCCGAAAGCGCCTACTCGCTGAGGGACTGGCCGATGGACTTCGTGATTCGATGCCAGTGCTGACGGCAGGTTCCCGCCTTCGTGCCCAAGTGTGCGGCGATCTCCGACCACGAGGCTCCGTTGAGTCGAAGCTGGAGCAGATCTCGATCGGCGTCATCGAGTGCGTCGACAACGGCCACGAGCCGCCTGCGCAACTCCTCGTCTTCGATGCGAACAGCGGGCTGATCGGCGACGGGCGCACGCTCCACCTGACCATCACGAACGACGCGCTCGCGATCCTCCTGGCGTTGCATGCGCCAGAGCGCGCGGTCGATGAGCGTGTGCAAGATTGCCCACAATCGCGGGGTTTCACGCACTGCGGCGCCGTCGGGCGGCTGCACGGCTTCGTGATCTTTGAGTGTCAGGGTGCGTCGCACGACGGTCGCGTAGATGTCGCTTGTCGAGAAGGCCCCGCGCGACGGGGACTTCCGCGATTGGATCCGCGCGCGAAGCGTGGGGGCGATCGCCGCGAGCAGCGCAGCGAGTTCGTGGGTTTGGTTGGTGCGAGGTTCGTCGGTCATCGCGGACAGAAACGGCGAGTAAGGTCGTTGGCGGACTCGTGGCAACGCTCGACTGTGCCCGAAACTTGTCGAGCGCGGACGAGAACGGCTTTATAGTCTCATGGATGTCGGGTTCGAGTCAATCAACTTCCGCGGCTCGATGGACCGAGTCGACGCTGCCGCGCTTTGTCAGGCTCGAACACGAGTCGGTGCTCGAGGCCGTCGAGCGCGATCTTCGTGCGTGCATCGAGCGCTCTGGAGAGTTCCCCTCGATTGCGCGGTACGACGCGCGGGTCGATCCGTCGCGCGACGCGGACGCGGCGGAGTCGATCGTCTTGGCGGCGTTGGACGCGGCGCCACGATTCAAGTCCGCAATCGCTCGTGGGTGGAGCGACGCGTTTCCAGCGTGGAAGCCCGCCATCGAGCGGGCGCTCGCGGTGGCGATGCTCAGTGAGGATGAACTCGACGAAACGATCGGCGCTGATGAAGTGATCCGCGTGGGTGCGCCGCTTGAAGATGGCTTCGGGCGCTACGAGCTCATCGAAACGCTCGGGACAGGCGCGTCGGGCCGCGTCTATCGCGCCGTCGATCGCGTGCTTTCTCAGTGCGGCGCGCGCGTGGAGGTTGCGGTCAAGATCGTCCCATGCACGCGTGGCGAAGTCGAGCAGCGCATCCGTGAGGCTGGCGCGGCGCGCGCGATTTCGGACTCAGGCGTCGCGCGCGTCCTTGACGCAGGCACGATCGTCGGTGGATCTTCGGGCAGCGCCGTGGCGCGCGCGCTTGGGATCCGCGAGTCAGGCATTCTGATCGCCACCGAGCTCATTGATGGCGTTCCGCTCTATGTCTGGAAAGCGCTGCATCCCGCGCGCACTGGTGCACAGTGCGCACTCGTGGCGTCGCGCATCGAGTCTGCGTTGGCGAGCTGTCACGCAGCGGGAGTCGCGCATGGCGACTTGTCGCCCGCGAACATCATGGTCGACCGCGAAGGCGCGCCGCGCATCGTCGACTTCGGCCACGCGTCATGGAGCCGTGAAGCGGGTGTGGCGGAGGAGTTCTCCACGCAGACCGCGCGCGATCGGCGGCGACTTGAACATCTCAGGGTGTGGCTCGTGCGCGATCTCTCCGACGCTGCCGTGCGTGCGGAAACACAAGCGGAATCGGGCAGCGCGCGCGTCCTTCGTCGCCGCAACGCCGCTGTCGCCGTGTTGCTTCTTCTGACAGCAGGAGGCTCGTACGCGTGGTGGTCCTTCGTGCGCGAGCGCAACGACCCGAAGGCCGCGGTGGCGACGCTTGATCCCACCCAACTCATCTTCGGCAGCGAACTGAGCGCCGACGAAGAACTCGAAGGTGCCGTGCGTGGTTTGCTCGAGCACGGCGGCGTGGAATCGATGACCGAGCAGGACTTGGCGCGACTTCGATCGCGGCTGCGCATCGAGGCCGCGGACCTCGCGCAGGCGAACAACCTCAGTTCAGAGCAACAGGCGCGCCTGCTCGGTTCCGCGCTCGTGGCGCTCTCGACAGGTGACGCTGTGTGGGCTGCGCCGCAGGCTGTGCTTGCTGCCTCGTGCGCGGCCGAGCATCCGCATCGAATGCTGCTCGCGCAGGTCATCGCGGATCTCGCGCGCCGCGCCTCGGGTGATGCGGGGAGCGAGGCAATCGTCCGCGCGTCGCTCACGCGGCTGATCGAAACCACGGGAGCCTCGGGTCTCGAGTTCGTACTCTCATCCATCGAGCGTCAGGGCGCGGCGGCGGCGGGCAATGGAGCTGCGCCGCGCGTGGGTGCCGACAACTCGAGGTGAGCAAAGAGCCATCGGTAAAGATCGGACTGCGCGTCCGCTGGGGGCGCGAGCTCTTTCTGTCCGTAACGAAGCGCCGCGCGCGCCGATTCGACATTGGAGCGTTTGACATCACTTCCGCACGGGAAGGACTGTGCAGCGAGTCGTTGACCTGCCCCAACGCGAAAGCGCGGATCGATCGAACTAAGGATCGCAGATCGGATCGAAGTTGGTCCGGGTTCGCCGAGCTTCCAACGAAAGCACTGGAGAGCGATCGGTTGCGGTGGCGCAACCGACACCGAGTCACGCAGCGCGAAGAAGAATCCATCCGCGAGGTACGCGTGCACCACGCGGCCTTCCTCGAGGATGCAGATCGCAGCGTCGCCTTCATGAAGAGGGATCACGATCGCTGCATCGCCGCTGACCTTGGCAATGCCGACGGCAAGCGGTTCGAGTGCGGAGGCCTCGGCGGTTGCAAACAGCAGCGGTGGTTGCGGCGCTGTGGGTTCCACGAATGCCTCGAGCCGCCAACCGTGGCTTGCATCCTCACGGACGAATCGCACCCGCTCAAAAACAACCGCGCCGCCCACTGGGGACGGCGCGGTCTGAAGTTCAAGCTCAAGCGCAGTGTCGCTCGCCATCACGATCCGCACCGGATTGGTCGCGGCAGGCGCGACCAACAGGGTGCTCGAGGTGAAGCACGCGGCGATCCACGCAGCGATCATTTGCGATCGCCAAACATCGCGGCCAATCGGAACGCGAGTTTGAGTGCTTCGAGGTAGACCCACGCCAGCGTCACGATGAGGCCAAACGCGAGCATCCACTCCATGGCTTTGGGTGCACCCGCAGCGACGGCTTCATCGATCTGCGCGAGATCGACGAGCAGCCAGAGCGACGCGAGAATCAGAATGCCAGCGTTGATCGCCAGTCCAATCCATGCGGCGCTACCGCCACCAAACGCACCCGAGAGACTCAGCCACGGCAGCGACACGCCAAACATGCTGACGATGAACGCGGCAAACATCGCGATGCCAAGTCCAACCGTCATCACCATGAGGACCGACTGGAAGCGCGGTCCCGCGCGGATGATGTTGAAGCTGTGCAGCGCAAGCATCGCCGTCATCAAGCTTCCCGTGATGATGAACGCCTGCAACGCGAGTCCGCCAGGAACGGCGACGCCACGCGCAGCAAGGATGTTCTCAAGCATCAGGCTGAGGCAGCCAAGAAAGAGGCCTTGCGAGATGGAGTAGACGGGCGCGCAGATGATCGCAGCGCTGGGCTTTGCCATCATCACGAAGAACAGAATCAGCGAGACCACCAAGGAGGCGATCATGCTGATCATGAACATCGGCGGATAGGTCGTCGCGATCGCGTAGCCCGCTGCGCCTGCGGCAACCGCAAGAATCGTGCAGAAGCCAGTCTTGGCAAGCACGCCTTGCACGGTGGCGGTGGCGGAGCCGCTGCGCACGGCATCGGGCGCGTTGAGGACGCGGCCCAGCGATTGGTCAGAGAGAACAGGATTCGAAGAGGTGAGGATCGACATGGTGAGAGTGTATCTCGGCAGAAGCCGTGGGAAGGGATGAGTGCGGCGGGAGCGGAGGACACTGCGTCCTTGTTACGGGGCGATCCCAAGCGTGCTCATGCATCCGCGCATCGCGCGCGAGCGGCGGACCACGGCTTCGACGAGTGCCGAGAGATCGCGCCGTCGAATCGTCTCGATGAGCGTCCCCGCAGTCGCAAGGCTTGCGGCCAAACTGTCGGCGGCGGTGCGAAGGCGTTGCTCGTGATCGGCGCCTGCCGAGAGATCATCCCAGCCTTGCAAGACGGCCATCGAGTCTTCCGCAAGCGCGAGCGATTTGGCAAGTTTCTCGTCGGTGGGTTTGCCTGCGTAGCCGAGCCGACCGAGTGCGAGTTTCACGCCCGCTTCTTCGAGGCGCAGCTCGTTGATCGCCGCCATCTTGCGTCGCGAGTGTTCGGCGCCAGGAGGCAATTCGCAGTTCTTGTCGGACAACCGCGAAGCCCACTCGGGTGGCTCAGGAGCCGCCGCGTCGATCCCAAACTCGCGCAGCGTTGATTCGGTGCGGGTCTTGGTTCGCTCGAGCACAGCGGCCACACCCGCAAGCCGACCGCAACGCGCAAGCTGCTCATCAAGTCGCGCACGCAACTTCGAGCCATTGGTGGTGGCGACGGCGAGACAGTGCGCGCAGAGCTCGCCCTCAATCGACTTCACGCACCGCGTGCAATAGTTCCGCCACGACGGCGCGGCGCACCTGCAAAAAGCCCCCGAACCGCGCGGTCGCTCAGCACCGCAACCCTCGCAACGCTCAGAGACTCGCGCAGCAAGGATGGCGCGGCCGGAGGTGGGGGAGGGGGGTGCGGGCGTGGGCTGCATGGTTCGTGACGCAACGGTGAAGGCGATCGTATCGGGATTCGCGGCGACTCCTGCGATTGCATCACTCTCCCCGCGATGGCGAATGACGGTTCTTCATCGTGCGCGACATGTCACGCACGCACCCATCCTTCCCACCCCATCCCCTCACCTCGGTTTCCCAAACGCGCGCTCGGCCAAGCTTCCTGAGGGCTTGCCTGTGAGTTGCGCGTGCTTCAGGAGGTACTTCATCGAGGCGATCATCACGGTCGCGTGCGACCAGGTCAGTGGGCTCACCGAGATGGGCGCGCCGGTGTAGGGATCGAATTGTTCCGCGAGCACGCCCGAGGGAAAGGCGCGGTCGGTGGTCCAGTGCAGATACGGAAGCGCGAGCTCGAGTTCTTCGATGGTCTCGGCGCGCTCGATGAGCCACTGGCCAACCCAGAGCGTGCAGATCACCCAGGGATTTCCTGGGACATCCGCGAGGTTCGAGTGCTCAATGCGGTGGTAGTAGTCGTTCTCGTAACGGGCGATGCCGCCGATGTGCGTCTTGACCCAGAGTCGGTCGCGCACTTGTTCCATCATGGAGACGACCTTCGGATCGCTCGCGCTCATCGCGCCGAACGCGAAGAGACTGAACGCGCTCGAATCGATGGTCATGTCAAGGCGATAGGTTCCGTCGGGCAGCGGCGTGGCCATGCGCGCGAAGCGATTGCGATCAGGCTCCCACATGTGTCGCAGCATCGCGCCGCGCATGCGTTCGGCGCCTTCGTTGTATTCCGCAGCGCGATCAAACGCACCCATGTCCTGGGCAAAACTCGCGGCGGCCTTCAATGCGCCGATCGTCGAGGCGACGGTGAAGAGATGCACACCGCGACGCTCTTCCCAGAGATCCCACGATGGTTGCGGCAGTCCGTTGTGATCGCGGTAACGCAAGAGCCAGTTGGCTGGCTCGACGACCAAAGTGTTGTAAGTCGTCTTGATGAACTCGACATCGCGGAAGACTTGGAAGTGCCTTCGCAGTGCCCAAATCACCAGCGCGGTTTCGTCTTGCTGGATCGGAAGAACGCGTTGACCATCGAGCACTGAGGGATGCCAACTGGAGGCCAGCGTGCCTGAGGGGTTGTACTTGTGCAGGAAATAGCCATCTTTGGTGATGACCTTCTCGCAGAAGCGGAAGAAGTTTCGCGAGAGTTCGCCGTGGCCCGCGAGGACCAACGCGTGCGAAACCAGCGCGCCATCGCGCGGCCACATGTAGGAGTAGGTGTCTCCGGCAAAGTGGGTGATGTCGTAATCGTTGGCGGCGATGATCGCGCCGTTGTTGTCGATCTGCGTGCGCGTGATGAGCTGGCTGCGCACGAACATGTCGCGCAGTCGCTCGGGCAGCGGCGAGAGATCGAGCGGCTCCTTGAGCGCCCACAGTCGCCAGTAGGCTTCGGTGCGATCCATCATGCGCTGCGGAGTCTTGACGCGAACTTTCTCGTTGAGCGCGAGCACGGCATCGTGGGTGCGCGCTGCCGCAAGCCAGCAATGAATCGAGCCTGATCCCCACGCCGAGAGCGCGACCGCGAAGCCCACGGTCGAGTCCACTGATCCTTGCGCAATGGCGTGGCGAGAAAGCAATCCATCTTCTGCGTCGCGCCAAGTTCCTTCGGCGTCACCGATGCGCTTGGCGCCCGTGGCCCAGTAGTCCACGCCGAAGCGGCCCGACGAGCAGCCGTTGATCAGGAAGTAGACATTGTCCTTGTAGTGCACGAGCCCGTTGGACTGCGGGTCGAACATCACGGTGTCACCGACGGGCGACTCGTTCACGCTGATGTCGTGATGGAAGAAGATCCGCACATCGCGCGGCTTGCCGATGATGTCGGTGACGGCCACGCGGCGGAAGTAGACGGGGCTCCAATAGTCGACGGCGTCGTTACAGACGAGCTCGATGCCGAGGCGTTCATGACGCAACCGCACTTCGGTCACCAGTGTGTCGGGCTTGTAGCGCAGGTCGCGCGTCCAACCAGGCGAGTCGATCCACGCAAAGTGCCCATCGGCCCAGACGCCGAAGCGCTGCATGTGTCCGCCCGTGTGGTTGGGCTGACCGACATGAGGCCAGTAGATGTCGCGCAGTCGGTACTGGTCGTCAAACGCGACGAGCATCTCGCCATTGCCGACGGGGATATTGCGGGGCATGCGCGGGGCTCGTCTCTCGGGGCTTGATGGGAACGGGGGGCGAAGCGAAGGGAACGGCAGACTGGCAGGGAACGCAGGGACTTCTCACATCGGCGGATCGTGCACGATTGCTCGACCATATCCCACCATGCTGTCGTTGAGTTCAAGGGAGATTGCGCTTCGCAGAGCCGAGCAGCGGTGGGCCGTCGCGCTCAGGCCGAGGGCGACTCGCCCATCGCCACGACGCGATCCTTGAGGGCGCCAACCTGGGTCAGGCGAACGCCGAAGTTCTCGCCAACCTTGACGGCGCGTCCTGCGCCGATTCGGGTGTTGTTCACCAGCACATCGAGGTCTTCCGAAATCTGCTTGGGGAGCTCGATGATCGACCCGTGAGTCAGCGCGGTGACCTCGGCCAAAGGCATCCTGCGTTCCGCGATCTGCACGATCAGCGGAACCTCCAACCGAAGGATGCGCGAGAGGTCATTGGCCATGTTGGTCTATCGGCGTTGTGCGGCGCGCTGCTTTGGCATCCCTGGAAAACCCCGCGATTCGCAGCGAATCTCTCGGGAGTGCTTGGCCAAGGTCGGCGGGATTCGAAGGAGAACCCGCAGGCAGCGCGCAGTTCTCTCGCAGCGTGGCGAATTCGGCCGTGAATCCACATCCCGTGCGGCGCAGCTCGTCAGCTGTAGCGACGGAAGACCAGGCTCACATTGTGTCCGCCGAACCCGAAGGTGTTATTCAGCGCGACATCGACCTTGGCCTCTTGCGGCACATTGGGCACGAAATTCAGGTCGAACCCCTCGTCGGGGCAGTCGAGGTTGATGGTTGGGGCGAGGACGCCCTCATAGAGCGCCATGAGGGTGGGGATCGTCTCAATCCCTCCCGCGGCGCCGAGCGCATGGCCCGTCATCGACTTCGTGGAACTCATGGCCAGCTTGTGGGCGTGTGCGCCAAAGAGGCGCTTCACGGCCGCGATCTCGGCCTTGTCGCCAAGAGGCGTCGAAGTGCCATGGGCATTGATGTAGCCGACATCGGTGGCGTTGACCTCGGCGTCCTTGAGCGCAACTTCCATCGCCTTGAACGCGCCGGAACCTTGTTCATCGGGCGCAGCGATGTGGTAGGCGTCACCTGTGGCGCCGTAGCCGATGAGCTCTCCGTAGATGCGGGCGCCGCGCTTGCGGGCGTGTTCGAGTTCTTCAAGCACGACGACGGCAGAGCCTTCCGCGAGGACGAAGCCGTCGCGGTCCTTGTCGAATGGCCGCGAGGCTTTGGTTGGATCGTTGTTGCGCGTCGAGAGTGCTTTCATCGAGGCAAAGGCGGAAAGCGTGAGCGGCGTGATCGCAGCTTCAGCACCGCCAGCGACCATCACATCGCACTCGCCGCGCTGGATGATCTGCATCGCGATACCCATGGCGTGTCCACTTGAGGCGCACGCAGAGGCAACGGCCGTGCTCGGTCCGCGCAAGTTGAACTGGATCGAGACATTGCCTGCGCCCGCGTTGACCATGAGTCGTGGCACGACAAAGGGGCTGACGCGGCGCGGTCCAGTTTGGAGGAGCTTGGTGTGGCCATCCTCCATGGTGAGAACGCCGCCGATCCCCGACCCGATGATGGTGCCGTGTCGGTAGGGGTCGCCTGCAGTCTTGAGGTCGTAACCACAATCGGCGACCGCTTCATGCGCGGCGACCATGGCAAAGAGCGCGACGCGATCGATGCGCTTCTGCTCGCGGCCATCGACGACATGCGATGGATCGAAGTCGTGGATCTCTCCTGCAAAGCGCACAGTCCAGTCTTCGTTCTGCGGAAAACTCGTCAGCGGCGAGACGCCCGACTTTCCCGCCTTCATCGCAGCCCAAGTCGCGGCGGCGGAGTTTCCGAGATTGGACACGCAGCCGATCCCCGTGACGACGACTCGGCGGAAGGTGACGGTCTTCATGGTCGAATCCTGAACGCCTCGGTACCCCTCGAGGCGCCCGATGCTGACGGCGCCTGGTGAGAGCGGGGTCTCATGAGTTCTTGAGTGTGCGCTGGACGAAATCGATCGCGTCCGCGACCGTCTTCAATTTGGTCGCGGCTTCGTCGGTGATGGAGATCTCGAAGAGGTCTTCGAACTCCATCATGAGCTCGGCCTTGTCGAGGCTGTCGCAGATCGAATCAAAATCGCTGGCGCGCGTGATCTCCGTCTTGGCAACGCCAAGTTGGTCGGCGATGGCCTCTAGGACCTTCGCTTCGATCTCGGATTCAGGCAGCGGTTCGGACATTGGTTCGGTGTGCCTCGCGACGGTCATTGGATCACCCAACACGGCTTTGCGATTGCGCTGGACCGATGCTTCGGTTTCGCGCGAGAGACCCACGAATCAAGCTGGGAACTGCCCCAGACTCGACGCGCCGCGGAACCAAAGAAAGCCAGTTCGGGGGGCGGCAGCGCGTCTTCCAACGCGATCCGAGCCCGAGCAGTGGCCGGGGTTCAGCCTTGCGCGCGGTTGGCCTTGATGAAGTCGATCGCCTGTCCGACCGTGTGGATCTTCTCCGCCTGGTCGTCAGGAATCTTGGTGCCGAACTGCGCCTCGAACTCCATGAGCAGCTCGACGATGTCGAGGCTGTCCGCGTTGAGGTCGTTGGTGAAGCTCGTCTCCCTGGTGATCGACTCGGGCTCGTTGTCCGTGTGCTGCGCGACAATCTCAATAACCTTCTTTTCGATCTCGGTGTCGGTCACGGGCATGGCTCCTTCAATTCTCTCTGGGCTGCTCGGGCCTCCGAGGGGAGGCGCCGATAGGGTCGGTCGGTCGCCCGACAGGTTTGTGTCGGGCGCGGGAATATAGCGAAAACCACTTGGCCTTGGGCAGCACTGACGCAGGTCAGCGGTCGAGGCGGGGCGCGCGCGGAACTCTCGCGTCGTTGAAGCCGAGAATCGAACCACGCCTGCAGGAACTGCCGAGCCGCCGCGTCGTGCAGGCTTAGCCCGTCATGCCGCCGTCGACCACGATGGTCTGAGCGGTCAGGAAGCCCGCTTCGTCGCTTGAGAGGTAGGCGACAGCGGCCGCGATCTCCTCAGGCTTTCCGAAGCGTCGCACGGGGATGTTTGGAAGCACCGCGCTCTTGACGGTTTCTCCAAGGGCCTCGGTCATGTCAGTTTCGATGAAGCCAGGCGCCACCACATTGGCGGTGATGCCTTTGGCTCCCATTTCCTTGGCGACGGTCTTGGTGAAGCCGACGAGCGCGGCCTTCGCGGCGGCGTAGTTGGCTTGCCCAGGATTTCCTGAGAGCCCCGAGACGCTGCCGAGGTTGATGATGCGCCCAAACTTGCCGCGCATCATCGGACGGATCGCTGCACGGCAGGCCACGAACACCGAGCGGAGGTTCACATTGAGCACCTCGTCCCACTGTTCATCGGTCATGCGCAGTAAGAGGGTGTCGCGGGTGATGCCTGCGTTGTTGACGAGGATGTCGAGCCGGCCGTGGGCTTCGGCAACAGCCTCGACGAGCGCTTGCACGGCAGCGCCATTGGCGATGTCACAAGGCTTGATCTCGCAAGACCCGCCCGAACTCTTGATCGCAGCGTCGACGGCCGCGAGGCCCTCGGCTGTGCGTGCGACAAGGACGACATGGCGTCCGTCTTTGGCAAGGCGTTCTGCGATGGCGCGGCCGATGCCGCGGCTGGCTCCAGTGACGATGGCGACGCGCTTGACGATGACGGATCCTCCCTCGCCACGAGTGGGCGTAGGGCGGGGATCCTACTGCAAACGTGAGTCGAAGTACGACACGAGTGAAGAGCCGAGCAACGCGAAGTTCGCGCTCTTCACGCCGTCATGGCGTAGAGCCAACGAGCTTACTTCGTGCCGAATCCTGGTGGCTTCGGTGCCTTGATCGGTGCGCCTGGCATGCGCTTGCCTGGTGCGCCTGAGGGAGCAGAGCTCGGAGCAGAGCCATCGTCGCTGGTCGCTTGGCTCTCCTCTTCTTCCTTGGTGAAGTCTTCCTTGGGCATCTCGGGAACCTCGTCGGGCTCATCAGCCTTGGCGAGTTCGAGCTTGAGGACTTCAAACCACGAGGCGATCCAGTTGTCGCCGCTGAGCTTGTCCATGATGCTCGGCGGAGTCGCGATCGAATCGAACTCTGGGGTAGACCCCGTGGTCGTGTAGGACCAGAGT
This sequence comes from Planctomycetaceae bacterium, assembly GCA_947490615.1. Lineage (GTDB taxonomy): Bacteria > Planctomycetota > Phycisphaerae > Phycisphaerales > SM1A02 > QWPT01. The sequence continues at coordinate 87,479 of CANLHK010000003.1, forward strand.
TGCGGCTCGAAACCCTCGCCAACATGGAAGACTGCCAAGGTGCAACTGTTGCCAGCTTCGCGAGCGCAGCGGACATCGATGCGCGCAATCGAGGCGCCCGTCGACTTGGCGAATCCGCCTGAAGTCACGATGCCGTCGAGGAGGAACTGGTCAGGCGCGGAAAGCATCGGCTTGATGGCGTCGGCGTTGCCGCGTGCAAAAGCATCGAAGAACTTCAGCACGGCAACGCGCTCGGCCTCGGTTTCGGGCGCGCGCTCTTCGGGGAGATTCACGCGCTGGTCGATGTCATATTGCGCCATGAGCTCCTTGATCGATGCGACCTTGGGTGCCTCAACGACCTCAACGCGTGGCGGAGGCGGTGGCGGCGGGGCGACGGCCACGGGGGCATCGTCCTGACAGGCGACGAGGAGGGCGCTCGCGCAGGTTGCTGCGCAGATCGCCAGAGCGGTGGAGCGTGCGGAGTTAGCGAACTGCATCAGTGACCTCGTGTCGTACTTCAGGAGGCGCATCATGGGTGATGACCTCGCAAGTCTTGTCGATTCGTCGCATGAGACCCTTCAGCACCGTGCCGGGGGCGAGTTCATGGAACGCGATCGTGGGTCGCGCTCCTTGGCTGGTGAGAGCCGTCAGGAGGTTGGCACACGATTGCGCCCATCGTACAGGCGATACGAGTTGCTCCACCAGCAGGCTGCGGAGAAGTTGAGGATTCGCCGCGTCGTGCGGTTGGGCCGTGACATTCGACCAGACCTCGGTCTTGAGCGGCGCGATGGTGACTTTCGCGAGCGCTTCCCCGAGCATGGTTGCTGCAGGAGCCATGAGCGGGCTGTGAAATGCCCCAGCAACTTGCAGCTTGGTGGCGCGCACGCCGACATCTCCAGCGACAGTCAGGGCGCGATCGCAGGCGTCGAGCGAGCCCGAGAGCACGATCTGACCGGGCGCATTGAAGTTCGCAGGAACCAGGCAGCCGCCCGCAGTCTCCGTGGCGAGAACTCGGGTGCAGACCTCAATTGCCTGCGCTTCGTCGGCGCCGATGAGTGCAACCATGCCGCCCTTGGAACTCTCGGCGGCCTGCTGCATGAGCGCGCCGCGCCGCATGACGAGTCGCAGACCGTCCTCAAAACTGAAGGCGCCCGCGAGATGCAGTGCGGTGTACTCGCCGAGAGAAAGTCCCGCGACGGCGCGCAACTTCAGGGCGCGGATCTCAGGTGGAAGCGCGTGGAAACACGCGACGCCCGCCGCGTACAGCGCGGGCTGCGAGAGATCGGTGCGATTGAGCGTCTCTTGCGGGCCGTTGAAGGCGATGTCAAAGAGCGTGCGCCCGCCCGCGTCGGTGGTCCCTCTGGCAAAGATCCGATTGGCCTCGTCGAGGATCGCTTTGGCCTTCGGGCTTGCTTCACACCAGGCTTTCGCCATGCCGACTGACTGTGCGCCCTGACCAGGACAGAGAAGTACGAGGTGTGTTGCGCTCATGATTTCTCTCGTGCTGCTGCTCGTGCTGTTGCTCGTGGTCTTGCTCGTGATCGCTGAGGAGGGACGCGCCGAGTTCAGGTGTTCCACACGCTGCTGGCCCAGGTGAGTCCGCCACCGAAGGCGACGAGCATGAAGGGCTTGCCTGGCGTGATCTTGCCGTCGCGCCAGAGTTCATCGAGGCAGAGCGGAACACTTCCTGCACTGGAATTGCCGTAGCGATCGATGTTCACATAGATCTTCGACGGGTCGATGTTGAGCTTCTCGCGCGCCGAATCGATGATGCGAATGTTCGACTGGTGGCAGATGACCTGCGAGACATCCGCGGGAGTCAAGCCCGTCTTCAAGAAGGCATCCTCGATGACCTCTTTGAACTTCGTCACGGCGAAGCGGAAGACTTCCTTGCCGTTCATGCGCAGCGAGCCGAGGCGAATGGGATTGTCGGCGTCTTCCGCAGGAACATCGGCTTCGCGCCGTGGAATGTAGAGCGCGTGCCAACCCGAACCATCGGCGCCCATGTGCTGGTAGATGCAGCCCTTGGTCGGATCGGCATCGGCGCGGAGAATCGCGCAGCCCGCGGCATCGCCAAAGAGAATCGAAACCGAGCGATCGGTGTAGTCGATGATGGAACTCATCGCCTCCGCACCAAGCACAGCAATCGTGCGAGCGCGACCAGCGCGGATCATCGCTTCCGCCGTGTTCAGCGCGTAGACAAAGCCACTGCAGGCGGCGCCGAGATCAAACGCCGCTGCATTCGTCGCGCCAACCGCACCAGCGATGCGACAGGCGACCGATGGGCAAGTCATCTCCATCGTGACGGTGGCGACGATCACGAAATCGAGTTCCGTCGCTTTGACGCCGCTGGATTCGAGCGCTCGCTCGAGGGCGCGTTGCGCGAGGGTCGAGCAGCCTTCGGTGCGCAGATCGAGCACGCGGCGCTCACTGATGCCTGTGCGCTGCTTGATCCACTCATCGCTCGTGTCCATCATCCGCGCGAAGTCGGCGTTGGTGAGCCGTCGCTCTGGCACGGCAGAACCCGTGCCGAGAATGCGCACGCCGCAGGCGCCGCTGGGAAGCGTGCCCATCATGCGGAGGGCTCTTGGATCGACTCAAGGCGCGTGTTGATGATGTCGTTGATGCCGCAGAGAACGAACTGCCGCGATCGCAGAATGGCGTTCATCATGGTGCGCGCAACGCTCGAGCCGTGCGAGATGAGGCAGATCCCATTGACACCCAAGAGTGGCGCGCCGCCATACTCGTGGTAATCATGCTTCGCCCAGATCGCTTTGACGACGGGCTCGAGACGCACGGCCAACTCAGGATCGGTTTCGAGGACTTGATGCGCGATCGCCTGGAAGAGTCCCTTCGAGAGACCCTCCGCAAGTTTGATCATCACATTGCCCACGACGCCATCGGTGATGACGACATCGGCATCGCCGTCGAACACGCCGCGGCCTTCGACATAGCCGATGAAGTTCAGGTTCTCCGCATTGCGAAGGAGATCGCGTGCGACCTTCATCTCGGCGGTTCCCTTTTGTTCTTCACCGCCGACATTCATCATGGCAACACGCGGGTTCTTGATGCCAAGGATCGCGCGCGCGTAGGCGTCGCCCATGATGCCGTACTGCGCGAGATGCACAGGCTTGGGCTGAATGTTCGCACCCACATCGATGAGGACGATGGGACCTGCGAAGGTGGGGATGGTCACGGCAATGCCTGGCCGAATCACATTCGGGAGGCGACGCATGTACATCTGGCTCGCGGTGACGCACGCACCGGTGTTTCCCGCAGAAATCCAGGCATCCACGCGGTTGGCGTGTTTGGGACCCGCGTACTCCGCGGCGCGGGAAATCGAACTGTCGCGCTTGGATCGCACCGCCTCGACGGGCGAGTCATCCATCTCGATCACTTCGCTGCAATGCACGACTTCGATCTTCGCGCCGGGACCATTCCTGCTGAGGCCGCGATCCTGGATCGCCTCGTCGATGATCTCGCCCTTACCGAAGAGCACCAAGGTGTCTTCGGGTGGCAACTTCGGGAGTGCCGCGAAAGCGCCCTTGAGAATCTCGTCGGGCGCGTTGTCGCCACCCATGATGTCGACACCGATGCGCATTGCGTGCGGTCCTCTGGGTTGAGTGCGAATGGCTCGGAAGCGAACGGTCAGAGACGAAGCCGAGTATCCCGCGAAAAAACGCGCCCGCACATTGCGGGCGCTGGGACGCTCTTAGGCTGACGGGCCCTTGCCGGTCTTGATCTGGAGTCCTGGGCGGACATAGCCGCATGACGAGCAAGCCGTGTGCGAACGCTTGGCAGCGCCGCAGTTCGGGCAGAGGGTCGTGTGCTCAGCCTTGATCGCCTGGTGGGCGCGACGGCGACGGGTACGACCAGGGGAGCAGCGAAACGGAGGAACCATGTGCGAAGTCTTTCGATGAGGCCAACGCGCTCGAAGTGAGCGGTCAGCAAATGTCCGAGCTCAAGTCGAGCTCAATGGCGAGAACGGGAAGTCTAGAAAAACCGCGCGAACTGTCAAGGCAGCATGAATCGGCGCGCGGGGTGATAACAGGAATCAAGGGAACTCGTGCCCGTCGCGTTCCATCACGAGCGTCGACGGTACTCTCCGCGCAATGGACTCGTATCCGCTGGTCGAACTCTTCACTGATGGTGCGTGTTCAGGAAACCCTGGACCTGGCGGTTGGGGCTACATCCTGCGAAATGCAGGAGTTGAGCGCGAGGGTTCGGGTGGCGAAGCGCGCACGACCAACAATCGCATGGAGCTTCTCGGCGCGATCGAGGGACTCAAATCGCTCAGCCAACCCTCGCGGGTGCGGCTCGTGAGTGACTCGCAATACCTCGTCAAGGGGCTCAACGAGTGGATCGACGGGTGGAAGGCGCGCGGTTGGCGACGCAAGGGTGGCGAGGTCATGAACACAGAGCTCTGGCAAGAGCTCGATCGATTGCGCGGCATTCATCTCATCAAGGCAGTCTGGGTGCGCGGCCATGTCGGTCACGCTGAAAACGAGCGCTGCGATCAACTCGCTGTGGCGGTTATTGACCGATTTCGTTAGACGACGCGCGCAGCCGCGTCTCGCGATGCATGCTGACGCGATGAGTTCCGATGCGCGGGCAACCGCGCCGTGACGAGCGTCGCGTCTACACGAAACTTGTCCCGCGTCAACGCATCACGCGCGTCGCAGCGCTTGCGTCGATCCTCCTCGCTCGTTACGCTCTTCGATCCTTCTCCAAGAGTAACCGATGCCAACGATCAATCAGCTCGTCCGTAAGCCCCGCGTTGTCCAGGCCGCCAAGTCCAAGGTCAAGGACCTGCTTGCATGCCCGCAAAAGCGCGGAGTCTGCCTGCAGGTTCGCACCGTCACCCCGAAGAAGCCGAATTCCGCGCTTCGCAAGGTGTGCCGCGTTCGCTTGACCAACGGCAAGGAAGTCACCGCGTACATCGGCGGCGAAGGACACAATCTGCAGGAGCACTCGATCGTGCTCGTGCGCGGCGGCCGTGTGCGCGACCTTCCTGGTGTGCGATACCACGTGGTCCGCGGCGCGCTCGATTGCCTCGGCGTCGACGGCCGCAAGAAGGGCCGCTCGCAGTACGGCGTGAAGAAGAAGGCCGCGACTGCCGCCAAGAAGAAGTAATCGCACGAACTCACCGCTGCGTTGCGCAGTCGGCGTTGATGAAAGTCAGTACATCGTTTCGGATGTGGTTCCGAAACACTGAGTAATCGCGGATACGAATCCTCGGGAATGCCCATCTCCCATCCGCGGTGAAGAGCGGTCGATGCATTCCGCATCGTCCAACAGCCACTGGAGTATTCATATGGCCCGTCATTTCAAGCGTCCCGAAGACATGTGGCTGAAGCCCGATCCCCGTTTCCAGGATCGCGTGCTCTCCAAGTTCATCAATTGCGTCATGCAGGGCGGCGAGAAGTCGACCGCGCAGCGCTGCGTCTACGGCGCGCTCGACGCGATCCAGGCACGCATCGAGAAGGAGAAGACCGAGGGCGACAACATGCCGCGCTCGTCGATCGAACTCTTCCACCTCGCGCTTGAGAATGTGCGTCCAGCCGTCGAAGTGCGCTCCAAGCGCGTCGGTGGCGCGAACTACCAAGTGCCGATGCAGTTGAACAAGCGTCGTCAGCAGTCGCTCTCCTTCCGCTGGCTCATCGGCGCCGCGCGCGACGAGAAGGGCCGCCCGATGCACATTCGGTTGGCCAAGGAACTTTGGGACGCAGCCAAGAACGAAGGCAAGGCCGTCACCACCAAGGAAAACACCCACCGCATGGCCGACGCCAACAAGGCGTTCGCGCACTTCGCGTGGTGAGTGTGCGGGTGCGTGTGCGGGTGAGTGTGATCGGTCGATGGTGGTCGCGAGTCTGGTGACTCAGATTCTGCGATGCCAAGAAGCACAACTCGACCCCCGCCGCGGCGGGTGGATGGCACTTGAAATCAAGTGAACGCAAGGGCGCCTGCCAAAGGCGCCCTTGTCTTTTTTTGGCTGTATTGAGCCGTGGGACTGCGATTCGTCAGGGCGCAGACGCGACCGCGCCGATCGTGGCAGTCGTGGTGCGTCGGCCATCGGTGAACTCGCTCATCGTCGCGTCGACGAGCACTTCGTTTCCTTGGCGATGCGCAAGGACCTCGACCTTCAACCCACTGAAGCTGCCCTCGCGCTCCTCGCCGATCGAAATCGAAGCGCTCTGCCCGATCCGCGTGCAGATCCGTGGTGCAGCGAGAACGGAGCCATCGCCGGCCGTGATGGTGAGTTCCACCATCACCGAAGTTGCGTCGCCCACCCACGCGGTTGTGACTGGAGCAGTGGTCGGGGACTCGGCGTCTGCCACCAAGTGCGCCCGCATTGCGACGGATCGCTGCGGGGCTGGGTGGGACGCGCAGCGCACGGTCGCGCCGCCAAGGAGGAGCATCACGGCACAGAGGGTACGAGTCGAGCGGGTCATGTCAGCGTTGTACCAACGGCGTCGTGAGCTTGGCGGCGCGCAGCCCTTCGCCACGACCTCGCGAGCCGTTACGCTAGCGGCATGTACGGCCTCATCAACAAGGCGGTCGAAGGGCTGGTTCGCAGCAAGTTCGGCGACGCCGCATGGGACAAGATCCGCACGCGCGCGGGTCTGCCCGACGAGCCGTTCATCTCGATGGAGATGTACACCGACAAGTCGACCTACGACCTCGTCGGCGCGGCGAGCGCGGAGCTTGGCGCTCCCGCCGAAGCGATCCTCGAGGAGTTCGGGATGTACTGGGTCAAGTACACGGGTGAGGCTGGCTACAGCGAGCTCATGAAGGCCGCGGGCAAGACTTTGCCTGAGTTCCTGCGCAATCTCGATCAGATGCACACGCGCGTCAAGCTGAGTTTTCCGCAACTCAATCCGCCGAGCTTCTCAGTCAGTGATGAGACTCCCTCGAGTCTCGTGCTGCACTACTACTCCGCGCGGCCAGGACTCGCGCCGCTCGTCGTCGGACTTCTCCGTGGGCTTGGGGATCGATTCAGTGTGGATGTCACGACGAAGACTGAGCGCGTGGAAGGCGCGCGTCCGCATGATCGATTCCATGTCGGATGGAAGACGCGCGTTGGGGTTCCCGCGTGAGTGATGTTGCTGATCGCATTCCCAAATCGGATCTGGGGCTCGTCCGTGAGCTCTTCCCGTTTTGCCTTGCGATTGATGCAGACTCGATCCTGACCATGACAGGACAGCGATGGGATTCGTTTGCCCCAGTGGTACAGGCGGGGAAATCGTTTGGTGAGCTCTTCGAGATCGAACGGCCGACGGCCGTCGAGGGGACCGACGCGATTGTCGCCCATGTCGGCGACCTGTTCATTCTCGTCCTGCGATCGATGCCTGCCTTCAAGTTGCGCGGCCAATTCGTGCTGCGCGATGTGCCAGAGAGCGAAGGGAGACTGCTGTTTGTCGGTGGTCCTTGGATTACCCGCATCGCTGACCTTGAGCCACTCGATCTCAACCTCGCCGACTTTCCACCACACGATCCGCGCGGAGATTTCCTCGTCCTTCTGCAGACGCAGGAGTCGACGCTCGCGGATCTCCGTCTTCTGACTGCGCGATTGCGTGCCACAGGAGCCGCACTCGAAGCGCGCACCAAGGAAATCGAGCGCGAAATGCAGTTGCGCACCGAACTCGAAGCGCAGCTGCGCCAGAGCCAGAAGATGGAGGCGATCGGCCGACTCGCCGGTGGCATCGCCCACGACTTCAACAACATTCTGATGGCCGTGCAAGGCTATGTCGCGCTCTCCTTGTCGCGCGTCATGCCGACGGATCCTGTGCGGGCGTGGATTGAAGAGATCCGCAAGGCCAGCGATCGCGCGGCCAACCTCACGCGCCAGTTGCTGGCCTTCAGTCGCCAACAAGTGCTGCGTCCACAAGCGCTCGATCTTGCGCACGAGATGCGGGAGTTCGAACGCTTGCTTTCGCCGATGTTGGGTGAGCGCATCCGCCTTGTGGTGCACTCCGACGAAGGACTCGGCTTTGCGTGGGCCGATGCTTCGGCGATCAACCAGATCGTCATGAACCTGGCGCTCAACGCGCGCGACGCGATGCCCAATGGCGGCGAGCTCGAGGTGCGTTTGCGGCTGCGCCATGATGTCGGCCACGAGACCTTGCAGAGCGGCGGATTCATCGAACTCTCCGTGCGCGACACAGGCATCGGTATGGACGATGCCACGAAAGTCCGCGCGTTTGAGCCGTTTTTCACCACCAAGGGTCCAGGCAAAGGCAGCGGGCTCGGGCTCGCGCAGGTCTACGGGTTGGTGGAACAGTGTGGCGGCAGCATCGAGATCGACTCAGCGCCTGGCAAGGGATCGACCTTCCGCGTCCTTCTTCCGCGCATCGAGGCCAAGGAGGTGCTGCCCGCGCCTGCGGCGGCGCCACCACAAGGCGGACGAGGCGAGCGATTACTCCTGATCGAAGACGAACCGTTGGTGCGCAAACTTCTTGAGCAGCTGCTCTCGCGTGCGGGCTATCAGGTGACGAGTTCGAGTGATCCCGTGGAGGCACTCGCGATCGCCGTGCGCGAGCGGGGCTTCGAAATCATTGTGACCGACATCGTGATGGGAACCATGACAGGTTCCGAACTCGTCTCGCGCATTGAGGCGATCTGTGGCGAAGTGCCAACGGTCTTCATGTCGGGCCACACCGAAGACGAGTTCATTCGATCGAGCGCGTTGCGTCCTCACCAACGCTTCATGCCCAAGCCGTTTTCACCATCCGACCTGCTTGCGAAAGTGCGCGAACTGATCGACGCACGCGCCCACGCGGGCCGCCCCGCGGTGTAAAAATCTCGCCGCGGTGACGACCGCAGAAAATGTCGGGGAAATGGGGAGACGCTCGGAGCAGCGGTGTTCTCGCGGTACTTTTGCGCCTCGGTCCAGATTTAGGGCACGGGGAAACGAACATGATCGGTGTACATCAACTGTGGTTGATCGCGCGATGGTGCGCGCTCACGGCATCCTTGTGGGGCGGCGCACTCGCACGCGGTCAAGTGAGCGGTCAACTCGGCGACGAGTCGTCGCGCACGAATGTTGCCGCGACGATGGAGCTGCTCGCAAGCGAGGCCGTCGGCGCGCTGCGTCTTGCGGCGTGGCACGAGGGCGCGCTCTTGAGTCCGACGCTCACGCTGCCGAGCGCGATGGGTGATCGCGCGCTCATCGCGTTGCTTGCTGCGCCTGTTCCGCCTCGGCCCAACGCCGTGTGGGAATCACTGCGGCTCGGCTCTCGCACCCGCGACGGACCGCGCATCGCGGCGTCCATCGATGCGACGAACGAGGAACTTGATCGAGCGTGCGCGCTCCTCGTGCGTGAAGCGCTCGTCGGAGGACTCCGCGACCAACATCGCTTGCCGCCAATGGTTCTCGCGACGATCGGCCGCGCGCTTGCGCCGCCGCCAAGTAATCCAGCGGCCGACCCGACGATGGTGCGCCTCGTGGCGCGACTTGAACAGCGCACGCGCCTGACCGGCCGCGCCGCCGCGGAGGCCGTCGAACTGAGCGAAGCCCTCGAGCGACTCAGCGCGCGTGCCGAAGAGTGGCGGGATCGATTTGAGTCGCTGACCCATCGCCTGGCCGACCTCTCCGATGGCGCCGAGGGGCGCGCGATCATGACGGTCCTCTGCGCAGAACGGTTGGCGCGCGCGGGATGGCCGTCGCGCGCGACTCACACTTCCGCGACAGCTTCACGAAGCAGTAGCGCGACAGGCGCGACATCCACCGCTCGACGAAGTGCCACAACCGAACGGACCATCGTCCGTCGTCCGCCTGATCCCGTCAGTGTGGCCGTGCAATTGGCGATGCTTGAGCACGCCCCATGTATTGCGCTGGCGGAGTTGCTGCTCGAGCTGCGGCCCTGTCGCGCAGAGATCATTGCATCGCTCTTCGTCTTGCCCGAAGGCGGCTTGTCGGTTGGCCGCGCACGGGCGGAGCTCACGCAGAGTTCGATTGATACTTGGCGCGCCGCCTGCGGACTTCGCAAGTCGAGCCGAGGCTGGGAAGGCCTTCCTGCTCGACCGCACGCCCGACCTCCGCGACTTCGAAACGCGCCGTTTGGGATCAGTCCGCCCGAGCGCTCGCACGCCCGCGTTGCGCCAACGCCGTCTCACTTGGGCTACGCTCTGATCTATGAGTCTTCCCGAGGCGCGATACCAGCGACAGATGCAACTTCCGCGCTTCGGCGCCGAGGGGCAGGCGCGGATCGGCGCAGCGCGCGTGTTGGTTGTCGGCTGCGGCGCCCTTGGAACGGTGGTCTGCGAGCAACTCGTTCGTGCAGGCGTTGGTTCCCGTGGTGGCTCTGGCAGTGGCTCACTCACGATCGTCGATCGCGACACCGTGGAGCTCTCGAACCTCCAGCGCCAGACGCTCTTCACCGAGCAGGATGCCCGCCGCGGCGTACCCAAAGCTGAGGCTGCGAAGGCGCGTTTGGCTCAGGTCCACTCCACGGCGGTGGTGCGAGCATTCGTCGACGATCTCCACGCCGCGAACGCCTTGGACTACGCCAAGCGCTGCGACCTCATCGTCGACTGCCTCGACAACTTCGAAACGCGCGCGCTGCTCAACGACTGCGCCGTGGCCTTGCGACTCCCGTTGATGTACGGCGGTGCGGTGGGGCTGACGGGGATGTCGGCGGCGCTCTTACCTCACGGCGAGGGCGTACATGCGGCCTTTGGCGGTTCGGTCGGTTGGTCCGATGCTCGGACGACGCCGTGCCTGCGCTGTCTCATGCCAGACCTACCCGCGCCAGGCGAAGTCGCGAGTTGTGAGAGCGCGGGAATCCTCGGCGCGACGGCGGGAATCGTCGCGTCCCTCCAAGCGGGTACGGCGCTGCGCCTTCTCGCCGAGGGCGCGGAGCATGTCCCCGCGCAGCTTGTGCGCTTCGACCTGTCGAGCCTGCGTTTTGAGAGTGTGTCGTTGGCGGGTGCGCGCGACGCGTCGTGCTCCTGTTGCATGGCGCGTCGGTTTGCCGCGTTGGAGTCGCCTCACGCCACGGCGGGTTGTCGGGTGGTGTGTGGACGAAACGCCGTCGAAGTGCATCTCGGAGGCGCGCTTGGCGAGGAGGAGTTCGCGCGGCTGGAGTCGCGGTTGCGCGGCGCGGGGGTTGTCGCCTCAAGCCTGCACGGCGGGACGCGGCTCGTCAAAGTTGACCTGTCCGCGCAGGGTGAAGGGCCAACAGGAATCAGCGTGCTCGCTGGCGATGCGGCGACCTTGGCGATCGTCGATGGCACGCGCGATCTTGAGCAGGCGCGCGCGACGATCGCTCGGTGGATCGGCGTCTGAGAAGCACGACGCAGCGCCACGCGCGAAGTCCGAAGAAGTGCTGCAGAGGATTCATGCCGCGCGATGCCGATGATTCGCAGCAGAGTTGGCCAGCGTTTCTTGGCTCACTCGCGACAAACTGCAGAGTAGAGTTGGCCCTTCTGAGCGCCGATCCGTCTCTCCCGTGCCTGTTCATCCCGTTGACCGCCGAGCTGGTTTTTCGTCGTCCCGTCATCGACGGCGCGTCGAGTCGCCCGCGCCTCTTGAAGCATCGGGTTGGTGTGAACCGACATTCAGTCGATCAGTCGGCGCTGCGTTTCGCCGTACCGTGCTCCAATCTTCCCGCTCGACGCCGTTGGTCCCCGCACGCCCCGCAGGAGTCTCCATCGCATGCCGCTGACTTTCGCAGACCTCGTTGGACGGATCGCCGAGATCGGCTGTGACTTCCGCGCCTCGCGCGAGCACAGTGAGGTCGTCGTCGCGGTGCCGACGCAGAATTACCTCGATCCAAGTGATGGCGAGCGGAGTCTTCTCCTGCATGTGATGTTGCAGGAAGAGGGGCGCATGCTGCGCATGTGCGTGCCCGAGGTCTACTCCATCAGCGAGTTCCCGCACCGCGGCGCGTTCTGCGAAGCGATGCTCGCCGCCAATTGGCGTGTCCGCGTGGCGAGCTATGTGCTCGATGAATCCGACGGTGAGGTTCGCGTCGTGTGCGATCTGCCGCTCGAGGATGGCGCCGTCACGGGCGCGCAACTCTCACGGATGCTCACGCTTGTCGCCTGGACCGTGGACCAGTTCGATCCGCTCATTCGTATCGCGGGCACGACAGGGGCCATCGATTTCAGTTCGCTCGACGCCAGTGTGCTCAAGCAAGCGCCCGATCCTCGACGACGCAAAGCGCGCTCCAAACGGGAGCGGCGTGAGTTGGCGGATCTTGTCAAAGCTGCAGGCGGTGTCGAGGGCTTGCGAAAACTTCTCGAAGACAGCGGCCTCTAGCACCGCCGCCGATCCGTCTACGGTTGGCCGCTGAGAAGCTCAAGCTTGGCGCGAATCTCATCGTGAAGCCGCGAGCGTTCTTCCTTGAAGGACTTCGCGAGGAGTTTGCGGCCGTCGTAGGCCTGTCGATCCCAGAGCGGCTTGGCGGCGAGTGTCTTGAGTGCGAGGTCTTCGTAGCGCAGGACGATCTCGGCATCGGAGATCGCGAGCTTCGCTCTCTCGGCAAACCACGCGTCTCGAAGCGCTTCGTCGGCGGGAAAACTTTCCGCGGTCACCGCGCGCTCGGGTCGTGGCGTGTCGAAGTAGAGATCTTCCACGCGTGCGATCTGGATGCGCGCGACATCGTCGGCTTGCACCGGGCCGAGTAACGCCGCGACTGCCGCGCGGCTGGCCAGCGCAGCATCGCGCGACGCAACGACCAACGGCTTACCCTTCTCAGGAAGCGCTTTGCTAAACGCTGACTGCGTGCGCGCTGCGCCGACCATCTCAAACTCGAAGCGCCGTCGCGCAGGGGCGAGGTCCTTCGACAGACGCGTGACTTCGAGGTCGTAGGCGATGATCGTCGCCATTGGGATGCGCGACTCCGTGACCTCGAGCCACGCCATCGGCTCCACCCAGCGCATCGGCACCGACAGCGAGAGATGTCCCGCCAGTCCGATCGCCGACACCGCGCGCAAACGCGAACGCTCGAGGGCTGCAAGCGCCTCGGCCGAATCCGCCGAGACCAGAGTCTTGAGGTCGGCGAGAAACATCGCGTCGAGCCGATCCACGGCCGCAAGAGCCGTGGCGTAGCTGCCGCGCAGCGCATCGGGCGTCGGTGGGCGATCGCCCGACACCGCCGTGAGCTTCGCACGCGCTTCGACGAACTCTTCCAATTGCACGACTTCGAACCGCGCGAGATAGCCCTCCCACAAGGCGCGGATGCGGCGCTCGAGCTCGAGCCGCGTTGCCTCATCGGCGATCGGCGTGGTCACAAAGTCGTACACGCGCGCGAGTGGCAGCGGCCGCGGCAGGATCTGAAGTTGCGCTTGCGTGTTCGCTGCCGCGGGAGGCGCGGCGGGTGCTCCCTCGGCGGGCGCGCTTGGCGGCGTGGCAGGCGGCGTCGCAGGTGTGGTGGACTGCGCCGACGCAGGATCGAGCGCGGCGAGAAGAGCAACAACAACAAGCCGAGAGAGTGGCATCGTGGGCAGAAGCATCGTGGCGGTCTCACTTCTCACGGCGCATCATCGATCAGGAGGCCGAGCCAAGTCCCATGGCTCGTCGCCACGCTGAGATCTGCCCGAGGTGCATCATGGGATGGGCGAGGAGCATGAAACAGACGGCGCTTCCGATGGTCGGGAAGAGCTCCCTGAAGCGTCCCTCTGCGGGATTCTCTGCAGCGAGCGTCTTGCTGTCCGCCGTCGTAAATGCCTCGATGGCGCGGCGCTGTCGCTCGAAGAAGGTCGACACCAGCGTCTCCTTCGACGGGTAGAGCCCAGGCTGATCAAGACAGACCGCGCCCGCCTTGAAGAGGTCGACTGAGTAGGGCATCGGGGTCACGAGATCGTTGCGTCCGAGCATGGTGCAGACGCGATCGCCGTAGGTCGAGAGATGCCCGATGTAGAAGGCGGGGCTGTTGAGGTCGGGCATCGGCATCTTGGCAAAGATGTCAGCGGGAATCGTGTTCACGAGTTGCTCGGTATAGCGCAGCGTGAGCGCGGTGCCCGGAAGAATCATGTCCGTCGTGAGTGCTCCACAGGAAGCCGTGGCGGAGTTCGAATTGGCGGTGCTGCAAGTGGTGGTCGACATGGGTTTGCTCGTGCTGGACTCGTGCGGAGAGTTGGAGAGGGCGGCGAGTGTAGAGGCTCGCGTCAAGGAGGTTTCGCACCGTCGCACGAATGCGGCCGATTCCCGCGCGGATTCACGCATCGCCGCACCGTTGGCTTGGCGTTCCGCCTGATAGCCTGACCGCCCTCAGGACCCAACCAATGAGCTTGGCGGCACGCGCGAGAGGTTGGCCGCAGCGCCCGCGTGCTGGTGAGGCAGTGCATGAAGAGCGCCGATCGTCCGATCTTGACCTTCGACTGTGGCACCACGAGCGTGCGTGCGATCATCTTTGATGTTGAAGGACGCTCGCTCGGAGTCGCGCAACAGGAGTTCGCGCAGCATTTCCCGCAGCCTGGTTGGGTCGAACATGATGCCGCAGAGATCTGGACCGCGGCCCTTGCGTGCGGTCGCGGCGCCTTGCGTGCGGCCAACTTGGCCGCGCGTGACATCGCGGGAATCGCGATCACCAACCAGCGCGAGACTGCCGTGATTTGGGATCGCGCTTCTGGCCAACCCATCGCCCCCGCGATCGTCTGGCAGGATCGAAGGACTGCATCGCGCTTGGCCGCATTGCGCGAGGCGGGGCATGCTGACGAGGTGCTCGCGCAGACAGGATTGCGATTGGATCCTTACTTCAGCGCCTCGAAGTTCGAGTGGATGCTCGATCATGTTCCTGGTGCTCGCGCCCGCGCCGAGCGTGGCGAACTTGCTGCGGGCACGATCGATTCGTGGATCTTGTGGAACCTCACCGCTGGTCGCGTGCACGCGACCGATGCTTCGAACGCCTCTCGCACGATGCTGGCGCAGATCACCAACGGCGCGTGCGTGTGGAGCGACGCTCTTTGCGCGCTCTTTCGCGTACCGCGCGCGATGCTCGGTTCCATTGTGGACACCGCAGGATTCGTGGGCGACTCTCACCCAGACCATATTGGCGCAGCCATTCCGATTACAGGAATCGTGGGAGACCAGCAGGCTGCGCTCTATGGGCAACAGTGTCTGCAAGTCGGCGCAGCCAAGTGCACCTTTGGAACGGGATGCTTTCTTCTCGCCAACGCGGGCAGCCGCTCGGCAACTCCTCCGAGCGGACTCCTCGCGACAGTCGCATGGCAGATCGATGGCAGTGTGACCTATGCGATGGAAGGCTCCGTCTTCATCGGCGGCAGCGCGGTGCAGTGGTTGCGCGATGGCCTTGGGTTCATCGCGCGCGCGAGTGAGGTCGATGCGTTGGCAGCGGGGGTTCCCGATAGTGGTGGCGTCGTCGTGGTTCCAGCGTTGACTGGTCTTGGCGCACCGTGGTGGGATGCAGAGGCGCGCGGTGCTGTGTTTGGACTCACGCGCGGATCGACGAAGGCGCATCTCGCCCGTGCCACGCTTGAGGGTGTCGCGCACCAAGTCGCGGATCTCGTCGAAGCGATCGAGGCGGGAGGCGTACCGATCGCCGCGTTGCGCGTCGATGGCGGTGCGGCGGCGAGTGATGTGCTCTTGCAGGCACAGGCGGATCTCACGGGAATCCCTGTCGAGCGGCCGCGTGTTCTCGAAAGCACCGCTCTCGGCGCAGCGTTCCTCGCGCGACGCGGATTGGTCGGCGCCGCTGCGGCAATCGGCGTTGCGCCAGTTCTTGAACGCCGCTTCGATCCAGCGCTCTCCGCGAGCCGCAGAGAGGCGCTTCGCGACGGCTGGCGGCGCGCCGTCCTCGCCGTGCGTCAGTTTGGATCTTCACTCAGCCACGGAGAGCACGCGTCATGAAGCGTCCCTTTCAACGCTCGATCCAGCGCGCCTCCTTGGCGGCTCTCGAGTTTGACTTCCTCGTCGTGGGTGGTGGAGCGACAGGACTCGGTGTCGCCGTCGACGCTGCTAGCCGCGGTTACCGCACGGCGCTGGTCGAGGCCGCCGACTTTGCGAACGCCACGAGTTCGCGCAGCACCAAACTCGTTCATGGTGGAGTGCGCTACCTCGCCGAGATGCAGTTTGGTCTCGTGAGTGAAGCGCTTGAGGAGCGCGCGATCTTGTGCGCCAACGCGCCGCATTTGGCCCACGACCTCGCGTTTGTCGTTCCGCGCTACCACTGGTGGGAGGGCCCGTTCTATGGCGCGGGGCTCAAGCTCTACGACGCCTTGGCCGGGCGGCGCAATCTCGGCGCGAGTCGTTTGCTCTCGCGCGAGGAGACGATTCGCGCCATTCCAGGAGTGCGCGAAGAAGGTCTCCTCGGCGGCGTTGAGTACCACGATGCGCAGTTCGATGATGCGCGCATGGCGCTGGCACTCGCGCGCACCGCGGCTGAGCGCGGCGCGAGCATCGTGAATCGGATGCGCTGCGTCGGACTCGTGAAGGACGAAGGCCAGGTCGTTGGCGCGCTGTTGCGCGACGAGGAGACGCAGGAAGATCTGCGCGTCCATGCTTCGGTCGTCATCAACGCCACGGGTGTGTTCGCGGATGAGATCCGAAGGCTGGAAGATCCCACCGTCAAGAAATCACTGGTGCCCTCGCGCGGAACCCATCTGGTCTTGCCGCGCGACTTTCTTCCGTCGGACCGCGCGATCATGGTTCCGCACACCGACGATGGCCGCGTGCTCTTCGTCATTCCTTGGCATGGGCGCACGCTGGTCGGAACCACCGACACGCAAGTCGAGTGCGCGGAGCTTGAGCCACGATCGACCGGTGAAGAGATCGACTTCATTCTTCGCAACGCTGGCCGCTACTTGGCCCGCGAGCCGCAACGAAGCGACATCCTCAGCGTGTTTGCGGGACTTCGCCCGCTCGCAAAGCCCGCGGGAGCCGACGCCGCAGAGGGCGAGGGGCACGGCAGCTCCAAGCGGCTTTCGCGCGAGCACGCCATCGAGACTTCGCGTGGCGGGCTCATCACCGTGACGGGCGGGAAGTGGACGACCTATCGACGCATGGCGGAAGAGGTCGTCGACGCAGCGATCGAAGTTGCGGGACTCGAGGAGCAGGTGTGCCGAACCAGCACGCTGCGCCTGCATGGATTTGACCGCGACTCGGGTATTCAGGCGGGGCTGCCCGATGCGCGGCGGTTGTATGGCAGCGATCGCGCTGCACTGGAAGAACTCGAACGCGTCGACCCTGCGATGGCGCCGCCGCTCTGCGCGACGCTCAGCATTACGGCGAGCGAAGTGCACTTTGCAGTGCAGAGTGAGATGGCGCGCACGGTCGACGATGTCCTGGCGCGTCGGACCCGCTCGCTCCTCCTCGATGCGCGCGCCGCCGCAGCGATTGCCGACATCGTGGCCGACATCATGGCACCGCTTCTTGGTTGGACTCCTGCGCAGGCGCGCGAAAGCGCTGCCGCGTTTCGTGCCATCGCGAGCGGCTATCTGCCTGCGTGATACGCTTCCCCGATGCCGACTTGTCTGTCGAAGATCTTGGTCACTGCCGCCTGGAGCTGCGTGTCGCTGGCCTTCGGTCCCGAGGCCTTCGCTCAACAGGACCCGCCGCCCGCGCAACAGCAACAGCAGGTGCCATGGCCGATCCAACTCGGCTTTCGAACGGCTGCGCTCGAGCGCAGTTGGACGATTGTCGACCAGGTCGTCCTCGTTCCCGACGCGCGCACCTACCTCGATGAGCTCTCGCGTTGGAGCGAGCACACGCGCTGGCCAATTCTGATCGAGGATGATTTCTACGCGCCGCTGTTCGTGCGCGGCTTCGCGCCTAAGCGCGTGATTCGCCGTGCGTCTATCGGCGCGATGCCGACGGAGCTCGCGGAGCGTGAACGACTCATCACGACGAGCGCAGCGGAAGCGATCTTTGACGGCTCGGTCGACATCATCGGTGCCTGTCTGAAACGCGCCGTACCGCCATCGATGGTCGTGCTGACCGATGCGATGGATCCCGCGTGGACCGCCGCAGCAGCGCTCGCCGCCGGGAGATGTGCGCCGATTTCCTTCTCAAGCGCCAAGTATGGAATCCCCCAGGAAACCCTCGATGACGAGGCCTTTCGACGCCTCGCCACCGAGCTTGAAGTGGCTGCGGACCGCACCAGTCTTCCGTGGAAGGGTCTTGGCGATGCGATCGACGCGTTCGTGATCTGCCGCGATTTTGCGTGGAAAGCCACGCCGAATCTGCCCGATGGAAGTCGCATCGAGATCGGTTCGGGTCCCTTTCCTACGAAGCCAGGCCAACCGATCTCAACGCTTGATGCGCTTGGCCGTCACGCGGACGGCGCGTGGTGGGCGATGGGCGCCGGGATCTTCGGGTCCGAAGCTCGCTGCGCCTATGTGGCCATGTCCTCCCTCTTTGCTCCGCGCACGACGGCGTGGTTGGTGCACACCTACGACGGCGGTGAGCCGTGGGTGAAGTACGACATGGCGCCTGCGGCGGCGGAATTGGAGAAGCAGGGATTCATCACCCAGTCGTGGTTGCGGGAGCGCGCGACGCTTGACGCGTGGCGGCTACTTCTCATGGGTGGCTTCGGGTGCGATGTGCTCTTGGTGAACTCGCACGGCATGCACACGCAGTTTGGATTGAACGGTGGCGGCACGGCCAACGCGGGCGATGTCCCGTTGTTCGATCGCCCCGCGATGGTGCACTTCCTCCACTCGTTCTCACTCGAGGTGCCGAATGTCATCGACTCCGTCGGTGGACGCTTCCTTGCCAACGGCGCCTACGCCTACTTCGGCTCGGTCTACGAGCCGCTGCTGCCCGCGTTTATTCCGCCTGGAATGATCGCTGCGCGCAGCGGCGCGTTGGTGCCGTTTCTGGTGTCGGCGCGGTCTTTAGAGGGAGCATTCGCGCGTCCGTGGCGCACCGCGGGGTACGGTGATCCGTTGGCGCTGTTGGCGACGACGGCAAAGATCGGGACTCGTCGAATCGATGCGAGCGGTGACGGCGCGGTGCCGCTGCGCGTCGCGGCTGCTGCAAATCTCGCCAAGTACCGAGACAGCAAAGACGCCTCGGCGCTGGTCGACGCCATGCGAGACCTCGAACTCTGCGGCGACGATGTGTCGGTTCTCTCCGCATGGGAGATTGCCGTGACGACCGACCGCGCAGCGGACGCAGCGCCGTTTGCGTTGTCGGCCCTCTTTCGCGCGCGCGACATCGCGGGCTATCCGATCGCGTTTGCCAAGAGTCGCCGCAAGGATCGCGTTGCGCGCGAGATGCTCTGGCAGTTGTTCTTGCCACGACTCGGCACGCTTGACGACAAGCGCGTCTGCGCGCTCCTTGGAAAGTATCCGCGTGGCTACGACGCGATCATCGATCTCGGCGTGTTGAAGCCGACACTCCTGCGTGTGCTCGGCCAATCAGGTTGGAACGCGATCTGCGACGCGGCCGTCGCCAACGCGCCCGATCAAGGCGCGAAGGATCGCATCGAACTCTTGCGCTAGCGGCCCACGGGTGCACTCGGTGGTGCAGGCACGGGAGGAGTCGGCGCGCTTGTGGGCGGAGCAGGAGGTGCTTCAGAAGGCCTCGGCTGGGCCGAGCGCTTCATTCCAGCGCAGGCGCGACTCATGGTGGCGTCGGGTTCGGGAGTGCAGCCGTCGCTCTCGCGCTTGACCGCGACTTTGAGAGCGTCCGTCACCACGCAGGCGAGTCCCGCGAGACCAAGCGCAGTCGGGTGCAGCGCATCGCGTTGAAGGAGCGGGTTCTCCTTGGTTCCCACCAGCCGCGTGTCGCGGACATGCAGCGCGTTTTCTTCCATGAGCTCTCGTTGCATGCGTGAGAGCGAGAGCACGGTGACGCGTGGGTGAGTCTTCGCCCACTCGTTGAGGCGCGCGTTGACGCTCTTGAGCGTTGCAGCCGCGGGGACTTGGTTGGCGTTCAGCATCTTGCCGATCGCGGCGGACATGTCGGGGAGATCGCCAACGATGATCGCTCCCGAGAATCCGTCGAGCTCCTTCAGCCCGAGTTCGAATTTGGCGAGCCGCTGGTCTTCCGCCGTGATCGCGCCGCCACCAGGTGCGTCCGAGCCGTAGGCGTACCAGAAGAGGAAGTCGAGGGCGATCACGCAGTCGGGCTTGAAGGCCTGCGCTCGTGTCGCGGCGGCGGTGCCGTTCTCGATCGGCGAGAGGAAGAAGAAGCCCGACGAGAGATCGGAGACGACGAGCTTCATCTCGGGACAGGCGCACTTGACCATGTCGATGAGGCGGAAACTCCCGGCGTATTCGCCGTCCTCCCGTTTCTCATGGTGCACGCAGCCGAAGCCTGCGGAAGCACTCGCGCCGATGACGGCGACGCGGAGCGGCTCCTCAGTCGGTCGAGCGTCCGCACGCCGCGTCACCAAGAGCGGCGCGACCACCATCGTGGCCAGAACAACAATGCTTGCGAAGAAGGTCCGAAGTGTGGTGGGGCGGTGGTTCTTCATGCGGGCACCGTAAAGCACAATCGCCTCACGGCCGCAGACCGCTCACTTTTCCCGCGACGAATTTCTCAGAGCCCGAGTGCGCGCGCCATCGTCGAGCCGAGGTCGGCTGGACTCTCGGCGACGGCGATGCCGCAGGCCTTGAGCGCAGCGATCTTGGCCTGCGCGGTGTCGTCGGCGCCACCGATGATGGCCCCCGCGTGGCCCATCCGCTTGCCCTTTGGCGCGGTGGCGCCCGCGATGAATCCAGCGACGGGTTTTTTCAGATTCGCCTTGATCCACTTGGCGGCGTCCACTTCGTCGGTGCCGCCGATCTCGCCGATCATCACGATGCCGTCGGTGTGTGGATCAGCGTGGAAGAGTTCGAGCGCCTCGATGAACCCCAGTCCGCGCACGGGATCGCCGCCGATTCCCACGCAGGTCGACTGACCGATCCCGCGCTGCGAGGTCTGCCAGACTGCTTCATAGGTGAGCGTTCCCGAACGGCTGATGATGCCGACGGCCTTCCCTGAAGCAGCGTCTTTTCGATGCGTATGGATGTAGCCCGGCATGATGCCGATCTTGCAGCCGCCATCAAAGCGCGCCGAGGGTCCCTCACCTGAGATGCGCCAGCCTGGCGTGATCACACCTGGGCAGTTGGGTCCGATGAGTGTCGACTTGGGATAGGCCTTCAAGGCTTCACGCACCCGCACCATGTCGAGCACGGGAACGCCTTCAGTGATCGCGCAGATCACGCGGATGCCCGCATCGGCGGCTTCGAGAATCGCGTCGGCCGCGCCCGCGGGTGGCACGAAAATCATCGTCGCGTCCGCGCCCGTTGCCTTCACCGCGCGCAGCACAGTGTCAAAGATCGGCAAGCCATTGGCGTCCTTGGTTCCGCCTTTTCCTGGCGTGACGCCGCCCACCATCTTGGTGCCGTACTCAAGGCAACCCTTGGTGTGGATCGCTCCCGCGCTTCCAGTGATGCCTTGGCAGAGGACCTTCGTGCTTCCGTCGATGAGAATAGACATAGAGGTGAAAGAGAATACCCGAGGTGCGACTAACGCGCCGAGCGCACGAACGCAGGCACTCGGGAGCGGCGCGTTACACTTCCGCGCCTATGCCACGCCACGCTGCTCGAAAGTCTCCTGCAAAAACGGCCGCGAAGAACGCGGTTCGCAAGCCACTGACCTACGCGCAGGCGGGTGTCGACATCGACGCGGGCGATGAGGTGGTCGATCGCATCAAGCCGATCGTTCGCGCGACCTATTCGCCGCGGGTGATGGGATTGCACGGCGCCTTCGCGGGCATGTTCCGCTTGAATGGCGCAGGGAAGAAGTACAAGGATCCCGTCTTGGTGAGTTGCACCGATGGTGTTGGCACCAAGGTGAAGCTCGCTGCCGAGTTCAAGATCTACGACTCGGTGGGCATCGACTGTGTAGCGATGAATGTGAACGACCTCATCGTGCAGGGTGCGGAGCCGCTGTTCTTCCTTGACTACCTCGGTCTCTCGAAGCTCGATCCTGTGGACACCACCGCGATGATCTCGGGTGTGGCGAAGGGTTGCACCATTGCGGGATGCGCGCTCATCGGTGGCGAGTGCGCGGAAATGCCCGACATCTATGCGCCAGGCGATTTCGATGTCGCGGGCTTCTGCGTCGGCGTTGTTGAGCGCGCGCGCCTCGCGAGGCAAGCGAAGGTTCGCAAGGGCGATCTCATCATTGGACTTCCTTCGAGTGGCGTGCACAGCAATGGCTACACGCTGGTGCGTCGCATCGTCAAGGACGCCAAACTCGGCTATACGAAGAGCTACGCACAACTCGGCGGACAACGACTCATCGATGTCCTGCTCGAGCCGACGCGGATTTACGCCAAGGAAATCCTGGGCATGCTTGCGGTGGTCGAGAAGAAACTCGGCAGCAAGCCTGCGATCACGGGCATGGCGCACATCACCGGCGGCGGACTTCCTGGCAATGTCTGCCGCGCGCTGGGCAGTGATGTTGATGCGCTCATCAGCGCGAAAGCCTGGGAACCGCCGGCAATCTTCTCGTTCTTGCAGGAGCATGGCGGCGTTGAAACGGCGGAGATGTTCCGCGTCTTCAACATGGGAATCGGCTACACGATCCTTGTGCGTCCCGAAGCTGCGGCGGTGGTGCTCGCGGCGTTGCGCAAGTTTGGTGAGAAGCCCATGCTCATCGGTGTCGTGGGTAAGGGCACGGGCGAGTGCCGCGTGGTCTGAGTGCGGCCGCGTCGTTGCTTATTGCGTCCCGCCACGGCGCTCGCGTTTCTTCTCACTTTCACGCTTCTTGGACTCGAGTCGGCGCTCAATGCTGCCGCGGGTTGGTTTCGTCTTGCGACGGACCTTCGGGCGTTTCGCGGCCATCGCGACGAGCGTGGTGAAACGCTCCACGCAGGCATCGCGGTTGTCCGCCTGCGAGCGCGAAGTCTGATCACTGAGGAGGAGCGCTTCGTCGGCGCCTTCACCCACCACATGCGAACCGCCGATGGCGCGCAGTCGCGCCAAGGCCGCATCATCGAGCCCGTCGATGTCACGAAGCAACACGCGAAGCTGCGCCTTGGTGCTGGTCTTGTTCACATGCTGGCCACCAGGCCCACTTCCGCGCACGAAGGTGAAGTCGAGCGCCTCGCGCGCGACGGACGCGCCGCTCCCGAGGCGCAGTCGTCCATTGGACGCGGGCGCATCGCTCTTGTGACGCGATGGCGCTGCGCTTGCGGGCTTCGTGGTGGAGTGTTTCGGTCGTGGCGTCATCGGGAGCTCGCGCGGACTTAGAACTCGTATCGGAAACCTGCGCGCAGACCTTGCAAACTTGCGGTGAGTGAGAGCTCTTCGCCGTCGAACGACACGCCCACGCGACGGTAGCCAAAGTAGATCGCAGCGGTGTTGCTGAGCCAACCCGTGCACTGCGCCTCGACATCAGTCGACACTCCGATCTCGCCATCGCCTGCAGGCACGGCCGCGCCGACCGCGGCTTCGCCCGAGATTTCGATGCGTCGCAGCAGCGGGAAGGTGGACTTGGTGTCGAAGCCGAGTCGGAAGCCGCCACCAACATTCAGCGTGAAAAACGGTTCGTGCGCGCTGGTGGACTGCCCCGTCGTGCTGTCGCCAAGGTCGCGCGAGATCGAATGGACATCGAGCGAGGTCAGCACGAACAGCGAGAGGTCGGTGTCGTTCGTGGCGTTCCAATACGGGCGATCAATCTCGTAGGAAACTTCCGCGCCCGCGCTCCACCACGAGAAGCCTGAGACGAAGTGATCTCCCGCAGCCACAGTGACGCCGCCGAGTGTGAAGGCTTCGTCGGCGGTCGTGGCGCCTTCCGTGGCAAAGCTGAAACCGCGAAGTCCGACGCGCAGGTGATCGTGCACCAAGGTCAGAGCTCCCGCAAAGACCGCTTCGCTCTCGTGCAGATCGACTTCGCTCACATCGACGAGTACGCCTTCGTCGGTGAAGTCGCCCGTGAGGCGCGGCATCCACAACTCCATCGTGAGTTCGAGATGAAATGCGTCTGCCTGTACAGCGGGCGGCGCGTCCGTCGGAGCTTGATCCAACAAGAGAGCGGTCGAGAGCGCGAGCGAACCCAAGTCCATCCGCAAAGGGTATCAGCGCGTGCGCATCTCGATGACGACGATCTCAGGCGGGCAGTTCACGCGAAGCGGGAACCACGCGCCGACACCGTTGGTCACATAGAGGTGCGACTCTTCGCGTTGATAGTGGCCTGCCGAAAGTCGCTGGGTGAAGACGAGATTGTGCCGACGATTCGCGGCGCGCGCGACTTGTCCGCCGTGGGTGTGACCCGAGAGCGTGAGCGGAATGCCGCGCTCGGCTGCAGCTGGAAATGCCTTGGGGTTGTGCGCGAGCAAAAGGTCCGCACGACCAGCGCCGCACCGTCGAAGCCGCGCCGTGCACGCGGGAATCGACTTCGCCCAGTCAATACCTGCCACGAGCAAACCGTCGCGGCCTCCAGCGCGGACCGACTCGTCGTTGAGCACGATGAGCCCCGCATCGCGCGCGCCTTTGACAACGGCGCGGGGATGGTCAAGGTGGTCGTGGTTGCCCAGGACGACGAAGACTCCTAACCGCGCCCGCAGCAGCGAGAGTTGCTCGAACAGAAGTGGCGCCTCGGCTGCCGAGAGATCGACCAGGTCACCTGTGATGGCGATGAGATCGGCGTTGACGGCGCGCACGGCGTCGACCGCCTGCAACAATCGCTCGGCACCAAGCAGGTGACCGAAGTGAATGTCCGACAGGTGCGCGATGCGCAGTCCGTCGAAGTCGCGCGGCCAGACAGCACTCGCGTAACAGCGTTCCGCGATCTCGATGCGCTGCGCGACATGGCGAGCCTTCAGCGCACCACCCATGAGGGCATCGGGCAAGCGCGTGAGGATCGCGTTACGCACCGTGGCGGTGTGGTAGGCGAGTTTGCGCTTCGGCCGTGTCGTGGTCATACCCGTTGTGCCTCGGTCAACAGGAGCGTTGCGAGTGCCGCGACATGCGCGCGTGTGGTTGCCAGTGCGCCGATGGACACGCGCAACACGAGTTTGCCGTGGAAACGGCAGTGCGAAACGAAGAAGCGCCCGTCGGCATTCACGCGATCGATGAGGCATTGCGTGGCCTCATCACCCGCACGATGGGCAAGGCACACCAGGTTGAGCGGCGGTTCCACGACGAGTTCCAGTTGCGGCTGCGCTCGCACTTTCGCGGCGAAGTCCTGCGCCATCTCGACATGTTCGCGCACCATGGCGCGGAGTCCACCAAGACCAAACGAGCGCAAGACGAACCAGAGTTTCAACGCGCGGAAGCGGCGCCCCAGCGGGATCTGCCAGTCGCGGTAATCGACCACGCACCCCGAATCGGTCGCGTTGTTGCGGAGGTACTCGGGCAACACGCTGAGTGCCTTGACCAGTTCAGCGCGACTGGCGATCCACAGCACATCGCAATCGAAGTTCACAGGCATCCACTTGTGCGGATTGAAGCACCAGCTGTCGGCGAACTCCGCGCCTTCCTGCAGCGGCCTGAATTCCTCGCACAAGAGCGCCGTTCCACTCATCGCGGCGTCGACATGGAGCCAGAGTCCATGGGTCTTGCACAGCGCCGCGATGTCGACCACGGGATCGATCGCATTCACGCCCGTCGTGCCAACCGTGGCGCAGACAAACGCAGGAAGATGCCCAAGCGCGCGATCGCGGAGGATTTCCTGTTCAAGGAGATCGACGCGCATCGCGCCCTTGCTGTCGGCGGGGATCAGGCGAAGAAACTCCCGTCCGATGCCAGCGATGCGCACGGCTTTCTCAATCGAAGAGTGCGCCTGATCGCTGGTGTAACAGGTGATCGCGCGGCCTTGTGCAGAGAGTCCGTGCGCGTCGCTGTGAAAGTTGGTGGCTCGCTCGCGCGCGGCCACGAGTGCCACGAGCGCCGCAGAACTCGCGGTGTCCTGCAACACGCCGCCGCCAGAACCCGAGGACAAGAATCGCCGCGGAAGCCCCATGGCTGCAACGAGCCAGTCGAGCACATGGATTTCAAGTTCGGTGCAGGCGGGGCTCGTCGACCAGAGCATGCCTTGCACGCCGAGTCCTGCGCTGGCGAGCTCACCGAGAATCGACTCGTAGCTCGAGTTGGCTGGGAAGTACGCGAACCAACCAGGGTGTTGCCAATGCACGATGCCAGGCATCACCACGCGATCAAGATCGGCCAAGATCTCCGCCATCGGTTCGCCGCGCTCGGGCGCGTGTTCAGGAAGCATCGCGCGAATCGAGCCTGGCTCGGGCAACGCTGCGACATGCCGTGACGCGATCTCGGTTCGATACTCGGCGATCCAATCGACAAGCGCATGACCAGCGCGTCGAAAGCCCTCGGCATCAAGCGGGCCGTGCTTCCCAAGCGGCGCAGACGAAGACGACTGGGGTGCATGGGGAGCGGCGGTCATAGGGAGAGCGTAGCCCCATCGGCTATCCTCGGCGCATGCGCGATGCGCCAGTTTCCCTGCAGAGTGAGCGACTTCTGTTGCGCCCGCACCAAGAGCGCGATCTTCCAGCCATGATTGCTGGACTTGGAGATCGAGAGGTTGCGCGGCGATTGCGGAGTGTTCCGCATCCCTACGCCGAGTCCGATGCGCGATGGTGGATCGAGCACGCGCGGGACCAATGCGCTGCAGGATTGATGCACGATCTTCTGCTCGAGCGCCTCAGTGATGGCCGCGTGATCGGTGGGATTGGCCTCGTGGTCGCCGAGAATCCTGTTCTGGCAACCTGCGGATATTGGATTGCCCGCGACCAGTGGGGAAACGGCTACGCCCGTGAAGCGCTGGCGCGGCTGGTGCGCTTCGCGTTCTTTGAGATCTCGCCGCCGTTTGCGCGGCTCGAGGCGTGCGTGCATGTCGGCAACGAGGCCTCGCGCCGCGTGCTGGAGTCCTGTGGATTCCTCGACATCGGCATGGAGGAGTGTCCGTGCGCTGCGACGGGCGGTGTCGAAGCCGCGCACCTCTACGCGCTTCGCGTCGAGGGCTGAGCAACATCGTCTGAGTTCGCGTCAGCAGCCCACGAGTTCGCGGTCGACTTCGCGTGCGAGTTCGCTCATCAAGTCGTGCGTGAGTTCGAGACGGAGTCCCGCACTGGCGAACAACTCTGGAAGCGGACGCGAGCCGCCGAGGGTGAGACCCTTGCGGTAATTCTCCAACGCGCGCGGGCGATCGCGGCGTGACTGCATCCACATCTGAATCGCGCCTGTCTCAGCGATGCCGTACTCGATGTAGTAGAACGGCATGCCAAAGAGGTGCAGCTGCCGTTGCCACGCGGTATCCCGCGCGTCCTCGCAACCCGCCCAGGAGATGTCGTTGCCGAATCGGCTGCAGATATCGCGCCAGGCGTTGGTGCGCGCCGCGCGAGTGTGCCCTGGATTGGTGTAGACCCAGTGCTGGAACGCGTCAATCGTCGCGATCCAAGTCATGATCGTGGGAAAGCGCTCGAGTCGCTCGCGCAAGGCGCGCTTGCAGTCGTCGGCCGAGTAGAACTCGTGGTGGTAGGGGAGCGTCAAGAGCTCCATCGACATCGACGCGACTTCCGCGAATTCGGTGGGAGCGTTGCGGTAGTCGACGAGTGGATCGTCCTTGGAAAGGATCGAGTGGAAGGCGTGTCCCGCCTCGTGCACCATGGTCACGAGGTCGCGGTGCATGCCTGCGGCGTTCATGAAGATGAATGGCGTGCGCGTGTATTGCCGCTGGTATTGGTAGCCGCCGGGCGCCTTGCCTGGTCGCGATTCAAGGTCGAGGCAGTCACCGTGGCGCAGGGTGTCGAACATCTCGCCGAGGCCGCCGCCCATCTCGTGGAACATGCGGGAGCAACCGTTGACGAGTTGTTCCGCGGTGTCAAAGGGGCGCAGCGGCTGTCGGCCGAAGACATCGACGGCCAGATCCCACGGACGCAGCGGCGACGCGCCAAGTTGCTTTCCGCGTTCGCTGTCGAGGCGACGCTGGATCGGAACGAGATGCTCCTCGATCGCCGCGTGCATGGTCATGCAATCTTGTGGTGTGTAATCGAATCGCTTGAACCGCCGATGCTGGAAATCGCGGAAGTTCGGGAAGCCCGCGTTGATCGCCATCTGGTGACGCAGGGCGATCATCCGATCGTAGATCTCATCGATGGTGTCGCGATCCTGCAGGCGACGGGTGCTGGTGGCAGTCCAGGCGCGCTCGCGGACGCCGCGGTCTCCTTCTTCGAGAAATCGAGCCATCTGCGGCATCGTGCGGGTGGCTCCGTCGAAGTCGACGGACATGCGGCCGATGGTCTGGTTGTACTTCTGATCGAGCTCGGCAAGCTCGGTTTCGAGCGGGATGTTTGCCTCACGGAACAGCTCGATGTCGACACGCAGCGCGCGCAGGAGCACTTCATAGCGCGCCTTGGGAAGCGCGTTGGCGAAGGGGCTCGAAGTGATCTTGCGATCAAGCGCGCTGGCGATGGGCTTGAGATGCGGATCGACCTCGCGCACGAATCCGAGGTAGGCGGCTTCAGCAACCTTGTCTTCGGTGTTGCGCGTCGTGGCGATGTAGAGGTTTGCAGTGCACTCGCTCACCACCGAGTCGAGGTCGCTGCGGTCGAGGATCAATTGCTCGAGCGCGTTCGCGTCGGCGATCGGTCGATCGAGGAGCTCCTTGAAATGCGGCTCGAGCGCGGCAAAGTTCGTGGCATCGAGACCAGACGGGGCGTAGTTTCGTGGTGCAGCCATAGCCATTGGAGCATACCGAAAGTCGCTCTCAAGGCGGCCAGCGTGCAACTCGTTGGCGATACGCTGCGCGTCATGTCCTCCGTGGTCCGTGCCTTTGCGCCTTCGAAAGTGAATCTTGCGCTCTCGGTCGGTGCTCCCGACGCTGCGGGGATGCACCCCATCGCCTCGTGGATGGTTACCACGCGCTTTGGCGACGACCTCACCGTCAAACGCCTCGTCGCGAGTACGCCCTCGCGCTACGCCATCGAATGGCATCCTGACGCGCTGCAGCGGTCGGACATCAACTGGCGCGTGCCTGATGACCTCGCGGTCCGTGCGCATCGGGCACTCGAAGCGCGGTTGCAACGAGAGCTTCCGGTGCAGGTGCGGTTGCAGAAACGCACGCCCGTCGGTGGTGGACTCGGCGGCGGATCGTCCGATGCGGCAGCGATGTTGCGCGCGCTCAATGCCCTGTTTGATTTGCGGTTGCGCCTCGGGTTTCTCGAGCATCTCGCGCAAGACCTTGGCAGTGATGTGCCGTATCTCGTGCAGGGCGGAAGCGCGCTCGTCGAAGGCCTTGGCGAACAACTCGAACGGTTGCACGACCAACGCGTGCACCTCGTCTTGGTCTTTCCGCATTTTGCGTGTGCGACGGGCGCTGTCTATCGGGCGCTCGATGCGTTGCGCGGATCGTCGGGGCATGGCACGCGCGTCGAATCGGCGCGCGTGCGTGAGCTCGCGGTAGGCGAACACCGTCTGCACGCCGACGCACCGTTCAACGATCTCGCCGATGCGGCGTGCGTGGTCGCGCCGCAACTCGCGGTGTTGCGTGGGCAACTCGCGGAACTTGCGGGTCAAACCGTGCATGTCAGCGGATCAGGCTCGACGCTCTTCTGCGTCTGCGACAGCGCGATTCACGCCGACACGCTCGCAGAGACGATCACGCGCCGACTTGGAATTCCCGCGCAGTCGACCGTGACTGCGCCGCCTCCACTTGAGGAAATCGACGGAGAACCGTGGACGCCGCCCGTGATGGCGAGCCTCGAAGATGATGAGGAAGACGGCGACGAAGACGGCGACGAAGACGAGTTGTAGACTTCGCGGCGTGACTCCCGCACCGTGGCGTCGTAGACTGCGCGAATGCTCTGGCAGCCCTCACTTCCCGAACGCTATCTGAGAATGTCCGAGCAAGAGCTCGGGACAGTCATCTCAGAGCGCAGACAGGAACTTGGTTCGAAGCTGCTGATCCTTGGACATCACTACCAGAGCGACGAGGTCATTCGCCACGCCGATCTCATCGGTGACAGTCTGAAGCTCTCGCAGATGGCCGCCGTCGAAGCCGCGCAACGCGGAGCGAAGTACATCGTCTTTTGCGGTGTGCATTTCATGGCCGAGACCGCCGACATCGTCACCGCCGACGAGGTTGAGGTCATCCTTCCCGATCTTTCTGCGGGTTGCTCCATGGCGGACATGGCGACCTACGACGACACCGTCGATGCGTGGGAGGCGATCCACACCGCGATCGCGGGCACGAAAGAACGCGTGGTGCCGATCACCTATGTGAACTCGAGCGCGGCCGTGAAGGCCTTCGTGGGTTCGCATGGCGGCGCGTGTTGCACGAGTTCCAACGCGTCGCGCGTTTTCGAGTGGGCGATGCGCGGAGGCGATCAACCGCTTGCGCGCGGCGAGACGGTCAAGATCCTCTTCCTTCCGGACCAGCATCTAGGCCGCAACACCGCCAAGTTGCATGGACTCGTGACCGAAGTCGATGCCACGGCAAAAGATTCTGCGGTTGCCGAAACCGCGCTGTGGAATCCGAGGCTCGCCAACGGCGGCCTCACGCGCGCCGCGATCCGGCAAGCGCGGGTGCTTCTCTGGGCGGGACATTGCAGCGTGCACAAGCTGTTTCGCCCTGAGCATGTCGCCGAGGCGCGTCGGGAACGACGCACGGTGATCGTTCATCCCGAGTGCGCACAGGAAGTCGTGGACCTCGCGGACCTCGTGGGCTCCACCGAGTTCATCATCGACACGCTGACTTCTTCCGCGCCAGGCTCTGACTGGGCGATCGGGACCGAAGTCCATCTGGTCAATCGCATCGCCACGAAGGCGGCGGACCGCGGCGTCAACGCGCGCATTCTCAGCGAGTGCCAGTGTCTTTGCACCACGATGCTCCGCATCGATCAGGCACACCTCGCCTGGTGCCTCGACCAACTCGCTGCGGGAAAAGTCGTCAATCGCATCGCCGTGCACCCTGAGGCCAAGCGCCACGCGCGACTCGCCATTGAGCGAATGCTGCGGTTGGTGCCGAGCCGTGTCGGCGCCGTGGCGCTCGCGCTCGATTGAGGTTTGAGCACGCCGCCGCCGCAACCTGATTCCGTGTGAGTGCTACCGTCTCGCCCGCACGCGTTTGCTGCGAGGTGCCTCATCGGCACGAAGGTTGAGTTCGTTCCATGCGCCGTAAGAAACTCCTTGTCACACTCGCGTCGGCTCTCGCGGCCATCGTGCTTCTTGTCTGCCTCTTGCCCACACTGCTCTCGGGCTACGCGCGTGGCGTGGTGGTGCGCGAGATGGAGGCGCGCGTCGATGGCACCGTCGCACTTGAGAGCCTCACCTTGGGTTGGTTGTCGTCGCAGCGGCTTGAAGGACTCGTGATTGATGGCGGCGCCGAGCGCGGAAGCGTGGCGGTCAGCGCGGAAGTTTCCGAGGGTCTCTTCGCGTTGCTGCGCGGTGAAGGCGTCACGGTGTCCTTGACGGGCTCGGCGACCACGGCGTTCGATGCGGAAGGTCGCCTTGGTTTGGCGCGACTCCTGAAGCCCGTGCCCGTCTCTGACGCGCCCGCGGTTGATGAAGCGTCGTCGATCACGAGCGCAGGGCAAGGTCCGCTCGGCGCACGCACCGTGACTGTGGTGTTGCATGAAGTCGGCATCACCGCGACGGGCCCGAACGGCGCGGCCTATGCGCTGAGCAATCTCGAAGGTCAGATCGCGCTCGGTGGCAACACGCTGCGGGTGGCGCTTGATGCCGCGACGAGCGCAGTGGGGCGCGAGGGCGCGCTCTCGATTGATGCCGATCTTGCTCTCGCCTTCACGCCGACCAACGCTCTCGATCTTGCGCGCAGTGCGGGCACCGTGCTCATCGATGCAAGCAGGATTTCCTGGCCGAGCGCTGCGGGCGAGATCGCCTGCAGCGCGCTGCGCATCGACGCAGCGAAGGCTGCGGAAGGACCGACGCAAGGCGACCTCGCGGTCAAAGCCGACATCGTTGCGCGGGTTGCGGGGAGTTCCGAAGCGACCATCAAGGCGGACTTCACGGTGGGCGCGCCCTTTGACGCGGCAGGTCAATTCATTCTCGAGCCCGCGGACATCTCCGCGTCCATCGAAGCGCGCGGCGTTCCGATGGGCGCGTTGCAGCCGTTGGTCCCTGCGTCGTTGCTCGGCGCAGAAGGTGCGGCGCAGATCGATCTGGTCAAGGACATCGGTGAAACCGCGGATCTCACCGTGGTCAAGCAGAAGGGCGACCGCGCGCGGATCGCGCTGAACTCTCGTCAAATCCAGTTCACCTTCGATGGCGCTGTGGCGTCGGATGGTTCGAGCGTCGTTGGCGGAAGCATCACGGCGCGCGCGACGGTTCGCCCCGAGCTTCTCGCAGCGTTGGGTGGTTTGCAGGAAGCGACGGCGCTCGAAGTCGCAGTGCGCGGCGAGAAGATCGCCTGGCAACGCGCGGGCGACGACGCGGTCCGCTCGTTCAGCGGGGCGTATGAACTCGAGTTGGTCAAGCCGATCGAGTTTCGCACGGCGTTCGACGAGGTTCGCATTCGCGCGCAGACTTTGAAAGCCTCGCTCTCGAAGGAACTCGGTGAGAAGACGGCACACGCCTCGCTTTCGACGACCGCGCACTACGGTGTGGCCGGTGATGCATCTCTCTCGGCTGCAGGCGAGGTGGAGCTCGCGTCCTTCGCGCTCACGAAAGCCGCGATCGATGCAACGGCGACGCTCGACTCGGGCTTTCTCGAGCGAGTGAGCCACGGCGCCGTGGCGGCGCGCGGAGCAGGCGCGAGTGTGAAACTCAGCGTGCCCGAATTCGCGTACCTGCCCAGCGACGAGTACCAAGGCCTCCGCGCCGTGCTTGGTCGCGCGCAACTCGAACTCTCAGGCGCGTTGGCCGTCGAAGGCGCGGGCACGACGGCGGCGGTGAACGATCTGCGCGTCGACCTCGCCATGCCGCGCAACGGTAAGCCAGGATCGCTCGCACTCGGCGCCAAGGTCGATGGCGCCGCGCTGCAGGTCACCCAACAGTTTGGGCCGATTCCTGCGGGAGAACTCACACTTCCTGCGTTGGCTCTGGCGGGAACCGTGGCCATCGATGAACTCGATCCTTCGTTTCTGGGTCGCCTGATTCCTGCGGCGCAACCGAGCATCGGACTCCTCGGGCATGGCGCCATGTCGCTCTCGCTGCGCAATCGCAGCGAGCGTTCCACGGTACTGGCAGACTTCGCGCTTGATGCGGTTGCCATCGATGCGTCGGGTTCGCTCTCCTATAAGACGGATGCCCTCGCAGCGTCGAATCTCGTCATCGACGCGACGCTCACTGCCGAGGCGCTCGCGTCGCTTGACTTTGGACCCGACACTGAGCTCGAGCCTGGAACGAAGATCTCTCTGCGCGCGCCGATGTTCGCACTCGCGCTTCAGGGTGAGACAGTCGGAAGCGACGGGCAGCGCGTCGCTGGAGTTTGGCGGCCCTCGGGTGATCTGGCGATGCGTGCTGTGGTCGAAGGGCTGCGCGTGCGACGCGCTCCTGGAATCGTGGCGCCGCTTGGTCTGGCGAAACTCGATGCCTCGATCGGCTACGCCTTCAGCGAAGAGCGTGCGACGATGAACGGCAACGCCACACTCGGTGGTGGCGGAAGCGCAGGAGATCTCGCGTTTGGTCTGGCCTGGAAGAAGCCCACTGCGGCATCGCTCTTCAGCGGTGTCGAAGGAACGCTCGCGCTGACGAACTTCGATCTTGCGCGGTTTGAACCGAGTTTTGGACTCACCGTCGGGACCTACTCGGGC
Source organism: Planctomycetaceae bacterium (assembly GCA_947490615.1). Classification (GTDB taxonomy): domain Bacteria; phylum Planctomycetota; class Phycisphaerae; order Phycisphaerales; family SM1A02; genus QWPT01. Next base: position 121,087 of record CANLHK010000003.1, read on the forward strand.
ATCCTCGGCGGACTTGGTGCGCTGCGCCTTGAATTCAACGAGCGCGAAGTTCCCAACGGCACCGTCACCTTGGAGTTCCCCAAGACGCGCGGCTCGCTGGCTTTGCGCGCGCCGCAACTTGAGGCAACCCGCGTGGCGCAACTCAAGGGCGCGCTGCGTTGCGAGATCGCTCCTGCGGTGCTTGCCAAACTCGCGGGTCTTGCCGACGACCCGAGCCGTCGGGTGCTCGAGGCCGCGAGCGTACAACTCGACATTGCCAACGCGTCGGTTCCGCTGAACGCCGAGATGAAGCCGCAACTGGCCGATGGCATGATCGACGCCACGGGCACGCTGACACCCATTTCCATCGAGATCGTCGGTGCTGCTGGCGCGCGCACCGTACTCTCGACGGGCGCACTGGCGCTCACGCTGCGCACCGCGAAGTTGTCCGACGATCTCGCGCTGCGCGTCACGGGCTCCGAGGCAACGGGCGCCAATGCGGCGCTTGAGGTCGACCTCCATGTGAAGGGCGCCGTGGCCGCCAAGCCCACGGTCGATGCGACGATCCGCGCGACGCGCTTTCCCGCGGCAACGCTGGATGCGCTGTTGAGCAGCAACGGCGCGGTCGGTCGCTCTCTCGGTGACGCGCTCGATGCGCAGATCACGGCGCGCGGACTCTCTTCCGATGGCGGCACACTCGCGATCAAGCTCAGCAGTGCGTTTGCGTCGCTTGATGCGCCCGCGCTGACGGTGATCGATGGCGCCATCGTCGTCACCACGGAGGCGCCCGCCACCGCGACCTTCCTGATGTCGCCGTCGGTGCGCGAACAACTGCTGGCGTCGATCAATCCAGTCTTCAGCGATGTCTCGACGGGCGCGCCCGCGAAGTTTGCGCTCGCATCGCTCTCGTGGCCACTCGATGGTGATCGCCGCAAGTTCAACGCTTCGTTCACGCTCGAGACTGGTGAGGTCAAGCTCGTGAACTCGGGTGTGCTGACGGGACTCCTCACACTCGTCAACGCGGGCCGCTCGGACGGCTTCGAGGCCTACCTCGATCCGTTGCGAGGCACGGTGAAGGCGGGGCGCCTCACCTACAGCGACTTCTTGCTGCGCGCGGGAAAGACTGCGCAGGGCTCTTGGCGCAACTCGCTGGTCTTCGCGGGTGATATCGATCTTGCCTCGACCCCGATGCGCGCCATCGCGATCACGACTTCGCTGCCGCTCTCGGATGCTGCAAACTGGTCGAAGGACGCGCGCGGAGTCGTTGACGCGCTCAACGCGGCGAGTCCAGAACTCGTCAAGAGTCTCACCGTCGGCGTCGAACTCAGTGGTCCGCTGTTTGATCGCGCGGGAAAGCCCGTGAAGCTCGCGAGCAAGCTCAAATTGCCCGACCTCGGCGAGGTGCTGCGTGAGAATCCTGGTTCGATCCTTGACGCTGCGGGTGGGATCTTCGACGCGATTCGCAATCGGAAGAAGACGCCGTGAGGAGTCCCTGATTACATGGGCTTTTCGGCCACAGTCTCATCAAACACCTGAAGCAGCTTGGTCTTGTCGAAGATCAGCTCCTGGCGTGAGAGGCCAGTGACCTCGTAGTGCGGCGTCAGTTCGATCGCGTCGCAGGGGCAGGCTTCTTCGCACATCCCGCAGTAGATGCAGCGCAACTCATCGATGTCGAATTGCTTGGGGTACTTCTCGCGATCCGACCACGGCGACTCGTCGGCGACAATGTGGATGCAGTTGGCGGGGCAGGCGGTCGCGCACATGAAGCAGGCCACGCACTTGACGCGGCCCTCTTCGTCCTTATTGAGTCGGTGAACACCACGGAAGTACTCGCGGAATTGGCCGCCTTCTTCCACGGGGCGGTCGTCGCGCTTCTGCTCGGGGTACTGCAGCACCCAGATGTTCTTCTTGTTGGTTCCGCCGCGGCCGATGTTCTCGAAGCAGTGGCGCAGCGTGGTTCCGAGACCCTTGAAGATCGTCGGCAGCAGCAGGCTCTCGCCTCGCGTGAGGCGGGTGGGGGTCACATCGATGACTTCTTCGTCGCGGATCGCCATGGGTGCGAGATGGTACGGTGTGCGCGTGGAGCCTGAAAGCCGACCTCCTTCGAAGGAAACTCCCGCGCGCGGCATGCGCACCTTGCGGGCATCCGACGCCTCGCTCATGGGGCTCGGGATGCAGATGATGAGTGAGGTTGCAGCAGGCGTGCTCCTCGGCGTCGGCGCGGACTACCTGCTCGACACCAAGGGACGCTGGGTTGTCGTGGGTTCGATCCTCGGGATCCTCGTGGCGATGTGGACGGTCATTCGCGTGGGGATGCGCATGCAGGGCGCGCCACGAAAGCCTGGAACCAAGGGAGCAGACGAAGAGGTGAAGCGTTGACGGGGTCGGTTCCTCAACGAACCAGCGGCGAGAACGACGCTGGAGTTGGCTTCCCAACGATCGCGTTGCTCCTCACAACCGTGGTCACCTCGGCTGTGCTCTTCGGAGCTTGGAGCCTGGTGAACATCGGTGCTGATCTGCCTCCAGAGCGCTACAAGAGCGTAGTTCTCGGACTCCTAGTCTCGGCGGTGGGACACATCGTCGGCACGCTGGTCGGTGCGCTTCTCGCGGCGCTGCGGGTTGATGGAGCAGCCAAGATTGGCAACACGAACAGCACCATGACGGCGTACCTCGCGACCATGGTGGTGCGCTTCCTTTGCACACCAGTTCTTGCAGTCTCGTTATACTTTGCCCTCCCCGCGGAGCCCAAAGCACTCCTGATTGGAGTCGCAGCGAGCTACCTGGTGATCTTGGTCGCGGACAGCGCGATCCTGTTCACGGCGATGCGTGCATCGACGCGAGGGAGTGCGGGATCCCGAAGCACGCCGTTGGCGTGATTCAATCAAGCACCTGTGTCTGAGAGAGTTTCGAGGCGTCGCGCCTCGAGCGTTCGAGCGCCGCTTGCTCGGACTTTGTGCCAGATTTCACAAGTGAGTTCGCGCCCTCGCCCCACGGCGGCGCTCTGAAACCAGACCCGAAACATGAGCATCTCCCTTCAACTTGCTCCGCTGGTCGACGCGATTCCCTCGATGCTGAGCGTCGACTTGGCGCGCGTGCTCGCCGAAGGAACGCCGCTGGACCATGTCCTCGACAAGCCCTCCGCGCTGCACGGCGTGTTTGGAATCTCGGGACTGAAGCTCAGCGCCGTCTCGGTCGTGACCGCGGGCATTCTTGCCTTTGTCGCGCTCTACCTCGCGGCTCGTCGCATTGAGACTGGGCCTGCCTCACAGGGCACCGACCGCTATGTGACCAAGGGTCGCCTCGCGCAGATCATCGAGACGATCGTGCAAGGGCTTCGCGACGGCATGCTGGTTCCCTTGCTCGGCAAGGCCACGGCGAACTACTACCTGCCGTTCCTGCTCTCGCTCTTCTTCTTTGTGCTCACGCTGAACCTCCTCGGGTTCATTCCCTTTGCGGACTTCCAAGAGCTCTTCCACAAGCTCAGCAGTGGCGGAGACGCGCACGCGGCGCCCTCGGCGCACGGCGAACACGCGGATGTCATCTACTTCGGCGGCACTGCAACGGCATCGATCTCGGTGACCGCAGGGCTCGCCGTGGTGTCGTTCTTTGCCATCATGTTCCAGTCGATGCGCGACCTCGGCATCAAGGGACTCCTCGAGCACATGTGTGGTGGCAAGGAACTCCTGAACGGACCCAAGGGTCTGCTTCTCGTGGTCCCCATCATCTTCGTCGTCGAGATCCTCGGGCTCTTCATCAAGCCCAGCGCGCTGGCCATTCGTCTCTTTGCCAACATGCTCGCGGGTCACACGCTCTTGGCCACGATCTTCATGTTCACAGGCATGGCGCTCAAGTCGGGCGGTTGGGGTCTCGCGGCTCCGATCGGCATCGTCTCGGCGCTGTTTGCGCTGGCCATTTCCTTCCTTGAACTCTTCGTCGCGTTCCTTCAGGCGTTTGTCTTCATGTTCCTCACTGCGGTGTTCATCGGCATGATGAGCCACCACGGGGATCACGATGAGGAGCACGCACACGACGAGCACGCCGCGCATGGGCACGCCCACGCGCACTGACAGAAAACCTCCGAGCCCGTGGGTGGCCCGGCTGCATGTTCAGACCAAACCAGCGGCGCGTCCCACGGCGTCCGACACTCAAGAATCACCTTTCTTCTCCAGGAGCACAGTTCGAAATGCGCAAGATCAGCAAGCTCGTCCCCTTCCTCGCCCTCGCCGCTCTCATCGCCGCCCCAGCATTCGGCGCCGATGGTGAAGCCGCCGCTGCCGCAGGCAAGCCGCTCAGCGCGGGCATCGCAGCGATCGGTGCCGGCCTCGCCGTCATCGGCGCTGGCGTTGGCATCGGCCGCATCGGTGGAGGCGCCGTTGAGGCGACCGCCCGCCAGCCCGAGATGGCCAGCACCATCCAGAACCAGATGATCTTGACTGCAGCACTCATCGAAGGCGTCGCGCTCTTCGCCGTCGTCTGCGGCCTGCTCGTCATCCTCGGCTAATCCGAGGCGTTTCCGACTTCGGTCGTCGCTCGGGAAACTGAGCGACGACCTTTTGAACAGGGCGCACCTGCGCCACTTTGCACTTTATCCGCCTTCACTGGAAGAACCATGACTGCCTTCCTCGCCAACAGCCCGCTCGATCCTGACATCGTCGGCTTTACCGTCACGATCGTCGTCTTCCTTGCCTTCTTCGCCCTCGCCAGTCTGATGATTTGGCCGAAGGTCGTGCGCGGACTCGATGAGCGCGTCGCCAAGATCAAGCACGAAATCGACGCCGCTGAGAAGTCGCGTCGTGAGGCCGAGGGCGCGCAACGCAAGTTTGAAGAGAAGCTTCGTCAGGCTCAGGAAGAGGCGACTCGCACGATCGCCGAAGCCCAAGCCACCGCACGCAAGGCGGGCGATGAGCTGCGCGCGCGCAACGACGCAGAGCTCACCGAGATGAAGTCTCGCGCCGTGGCCGACATCCAGGCGGCGCGCGAGAACGCGGTCAAGGAACTCAACGAGCAGGCGATCTCGCTTGCCACCGCCATGGCCACCAAGATCCTGCGTCGCGAAGTCAGCGCTTCGGACCAGACCCGCATCGTGCATGAGAGCCTCGCCGAGCTGTCTCGCGCCCGCAACTGACCCCTGAAAGTTCGCCCGAGCAAGACCAATGGCAGCAACACGAAACATCGACGAAATCGCCAGCGTCTACGCGCAGAGCCTCATCGAGGTCTGTGACAAGGCGGGCGGCAACGCTGTGGCCGAAGCGTGCACGAGTGAGCTGCGCGAACTGGCCGAGCTCATTCGCGCCGACAAGCGCTTTGCGGAGTTCCTCCGTTCGCCGATCATCGGTGACTCGTTGCGCAACGCATCGCTCGCGCGCATCATCAAGGGTCGCGTGAGCGATCTCGTCTATCGCTTCGTCATGGTCCTCGCGAGCCATGGCCGCGCGGGTCGCATCGATGATGTGGCCGACGCTTTCGAGGCGCTCATGCAAGCGCGCTTTGGACGCATCGAAGTCGACCTCTTCACGCTTGATGGCAAGGCCTCGCCCGAAGTCATCGCCACCGTGAAGGCCCGCGTGAAGGAGGCGTTCTCGAAGGACGCCGTGCTTCACCAGTACAGCGACCCATCCATGATTGGCGGCGTGAAGCTTCGCATCGGCGACCAGCTCATCGACGCATCGATCGCGACCCAACTTCGCAGCATGCGCGAGACCGTCTCCAACGCAGGTACCCGTGCGATTCGCGCGCGGCCCAACGACTTTCTCGCCTAAACCCACCGAACCGACCAACCAGATTCTGATTCAGCTCGGCTGCAGGCCGACACCCACGAGGAACCATCCGTGAAGATCAAGAGCGACGAGATCACGACAGTCATCCGCCAGGAGATCGAGCAGTACTCGGGCAAGCTCGAGATTTCCGAGGTCGGCCAAGTGGTCGAAGTCGGTGACGGTATCGCCCGCGTCTACGGGCTTTCGAAGGCCATGGCCGGCGAGCTCATTGAGTTCCAAGGATCGGCAGGTCCCGTGATGGGACAGGTCATGAACCTCGAGCTCGACACCGTTGGTTGCGTGCTCTACGGCGACGCGACCTCGATCCGCGAAGGCGCCACCGCGCGCGCGACGGGCAATCTGCTCGAAGTGCCCGTTGGTCCTGAGTTGCTCGGCCGCGTTGTCGATCCGCTGGGAAACGCCATCGATGGTGGTCCCGCGATCAACGCCTCGGGGCGTCAGAAGGTCGACATCGTTGCTCCTGGTATCGCCGCGCGTCAGCCGGTGACCGAGCCGCTGCAGTTTGGCATCAAGGCCGTTGACTCGATGGTCCCCGTGGGCCGCGGTCAGCGCGAACTCGTCATCGGTGACCGCAAGACGGGTAAGACCGCGGTCTGCCTTGACGCGATCATCAACCAGAAGCAGTACTGGGGCACCGAGCACGCCGTCGTCTGCATCTATGTCGCCGTCGGACAGAAGGATTCAACCGTCGCGGGTGTCGTCGAGACGCTTCGCAAGAACGGTGCGCTCGAGTACACCATCATCGTCAACGCAGGCGCCTCGAGCGCTGCGCCGCTGCAGTACATCGCTCCCTACGCGGGCTGCGCGATGGGCGAGTACTTCATGTGGCTCGGTAAGCAAGGCAAGAGCCCAAAGCATGTGCTCTGCGTCTACGACGACCTTTCGAAGCAGGCCGTCGCGTACCGCGAGCTTTCGCTGCTCCTTCGTCGTCCACCAGGACGCGAGGCCTACCCAGGTGACGTCTTCTATCTGCACTCCCGCCTCCTCGAGCGCGCCACCAAGTTGTCCAAGGACAACGGCGGCGGCTCGCTGACGGCGCTTCCCATCATCGAGACGCAGGAAGGCGACGTGTCGGCATACATCCCGACCAATGTGATCTCCATCACCGACGGACAGATCTACCTGCAGCCCGAGCTCTTCAGCGCGGGTATTCGTCCCGCCATCAACGTCGGCATCTCGGTGTCGCGCGTCGGTGGAAACGCGCAGATCAAGGCGATGAAGGAAGTCGCTGGCTCGCTCCGTCTTGACCTCGCGGCCTACCGCGAACTCGAAGCGTTTGCGCAGCTCGGTACCGATCTCGACGCTGCATCGAAGCGTCAGCTCGACCGCGGCGCGCGCATGGTCGAACTCCTCAAGCAAGGCCAGTACCGTCCGTTCGATGTCATCGACCAGTGTCTCTCGCTCTTCGCAGCGTCGCGCGGATTCCTCGACGATGTCGCGATCACCGCGGTCTCGAAGTTCGAGGCAGGCATGCTTGAGCACTTCAAGACCGTGAAGAAGGATCTCCGCGACAAACTCGTCGCGAGCAAGAGCTTCAAGGGCATCGAAGACGAGTTCAAGGCCGCCGTCGGCGCGTACAAGGCTGGTTTCCGCGCCTAAACGCGCGCTGACCTCATGAGCAATCCCACGACGGGCGCCCACGCGGTGCCCGTCGTTTCTTTTGGCGTCGGTTCACCTGTCGTCGCGTGCAGCGCGCTCGAGCATCGTGCGCAAGCCGTCGAAGAGCGCGGTCGTCGCCTTGAATCCAAGGAGTCGTTCGGCGCGAGCAACCGTTGCGACGCTGTGACGGACTTCGCCCTCGCGCGCGGGAGCATGAGTGACCGTCACGCGCTTACCAAGCACAAGCCCAACTTGCTTGGCGAGCTCCAGCACCGTCGTCGCGTTCCCTGTGCCGATGTTGATGACCGCGCCACTGAGGCGAACCTTGGCGTCAAGTGCAGCGACCACGGCGCGCGCGGTGTCGGCGGCGTGAACGAAATCCCGCGTCTGCAGCCCATCACTGAAGACCGTCAGCGTTTCGTTGGCGGCAACGCGCGCCATGAAGCGGGCGATGACGGCGGCGTACGCGCTCGAAGGATCCTGTCGTGGACCGTAGATGTTGAAGAAGCGCAACGCGACAGCGTCAACGGCCGACGACTGTGCGAGTGCGTGCACCAGCGCCTCGCCCTCAAGCTTGGTCGCCGCGTAGGGCGAGGTCGGATCGGGCGCGTCGGTTTCATCGTGCGGCGGCGGACGCAAGCCATACGCGCTCGAACTCGCTGCAAACACGAGACGCTTGATGTCGGCGCGTTGCGCGGCAGTGCACACCATGGCCGTGCCCTCGACATTCACGCGCTGGTAGAGCGCTGGCGCGCCGACGCTTTCCGCCACCGAGGTCTTGGCAGCAAGATGAACGATCTCGCTGACTTCACGCATCGCCTCGGTGAGCAGATTGGCGTCGAGGATCGAGCCTTCGACAACCTCAAGGCGCGGCTCGCGCCCGACACTGAGGTGCGCGAGATTCTCAAGGTGTCCCGTGCTGAGATCGTCAAGCACGCGCACGCGCCGTCCGCATGCGAGCAGCGCCGTGCACACATGCGAGCCAATGAATCCCGCGCCACCCGTGACGAGCACGATGCCGCGAGAAGTCGACGCCTCACTGCGCGCAGTCACGCGAGGACTCCTGTCGCGAGTCGTGCCGCGAGTACTTCGAGTGCAGCATGGACACCACGCGCACTCGTCTCGGCCTCCATCGAAGGACCGCCGCGCGCCTGCGCCTGCTCAGGAAGCTGCGGAACATGCAGGAATCCGCTCACGCGTGGAGTTCCATGCTCGAGCAGGCGGAACATCACTTCGTTACAGAGGAAGGTCCCCGCGCTGAGAGAGAGCTGAGCCGCAACGCCTTCGGACGCGCAGGCTGCGAGCATCTCGCGCAACGGGATCGTCGCAAAGTGCGCGTCGGCGGCGCCGTCGATCACCCGTGCATCGGTGATCTGCACGCCCGCGTTGTCGGGAATGCGCGCGTCCAACAAGTTGAGGGCGACGCGTTCGAAGTTCAGTTGGTCGGCGCGCGCACTTTCGCCCAGTGCAACGACTGCGTCAGGCGCGAACTCTTCGAGCGCGCGCTTCAAGGCAGCCCACGCGCTTGTTGGACCAGTGCCCGACACCACAGGAAGCGTGGCAAAGACGCGCCGACCAAGCGCGCACGGCAGCGTGCCGAGGATGCGCAGGATCTCGATGGTCGGATTCAGCGGGCTCCCACCAAACGGCTCAAACGCGGTGACGAGAATCGTCGGTGCATGGGCGCGCACGGCAGTTCTCACTCGCCGATGTCCTCGGCCCAGAGATCAGGCTTCTCTCGTTGCATCCGTTCCATGAGCGCGATGCAGCGGGCATCGTCGAGCACGAGGAGCTCCGCGCCATTCTCGCGCATCCACTTCTCTGCGCCAAGAAAGGTGCGGTTCTCGCCGATCACCACGCGCGGGATCTTGAAGAGGATCGCCGTGCCTGAGCACATGCAACAGGGTGAGAGTGTGGAGACCAGTGTGAGCTTCGGCCAATCGCGGCGACGACCTGCGCGACGAATGCAATCGACCTCGGCGTGCGCCGTGGGATCGCCCGACTGCACGCGCTGGTTGTGACCCGCCGCGACCACGACTCCGTTGGCATCGAGCAGCGAACTCCCGATCGGGATGCCGCCCTCGCGCCAGCCCTTCTCAGCCATTTCGATGGCGGCATCGAGGCCGCGACGGATCCACTCGGGGTTCAGCATGTCGTCCCTATCGGCCAAGCAATGGCCATTTCGCCACGGTCGTTCAGGGAAGCGTTCCCTGCACGGGCAGCAGCGCGCTTCCAGCGTAGTCGGTCGCGCGAAGCACATAGAGCGCGTGTTGCGCGCGGCTGCAGGCGGTGAGGATCGCCTCATACGAGACATTCTCCGCACTGCCGCGCACATCATGGAGGATGACCACGGGTGTCTCGAGACCCTTGAAACGATGCAGCGTCTCATGACGAAGGCACTCGTCGGCCTCCCGCCCGCGGCGCGCCGCCTCTTCAAGCGAGAGAATGGGAAGGCCGCGGATTTCTTCGACACCCGCAAGCACGGTTCGATCGCGGCGAAAGGGCGAGAGCAACGCGATGTCGGCGCTGCGCACGCCTTCAGCTTCCACAAGATGGCGCACGATGCGCGTCAACGCCTCGAGTTGCGCAGCGTTGTTGCCCGCCTCAAACTCAAAGACCACGACGGGTTGTCCATCGCGCGCCGATGGTGGCGGTCGAAGGCCGCGGAGGCGTTCAGGCGCGAGCGTGCCGAGAAACTCGCAGATGGCGCGGGAGTTCCGCAGGTTCTCTCGCAAGACATGCGGCTGTCCGTAACGGCGCACGAGTTCGTCTTCGCTGGCGGTCTGGTAGATGCGCTGGTTTGGATCGTGGAAGAAGGCGATGCGGCCAAGCGTGCCTGAGGTGTGGCAGGCGAGCGCGTCGACGGCATCAAGCATCGCTGAGGAGAAGTCCTGCCCCTCATCGACGATGACGGAATCGAAACGCCCGAACAAACCCGCGCGCGCCTGCTCGACAAGGATGGGGAGCCGCGCGCGGAAGTAGTCGTCCTGCGTGGGGTCGCTCGGAAGATCGGTGCGCCCCGCGGCGGCAATGTCGGCCAGGGCGAAGATCCGCGCGACGACGCAGGAACTCGCGCGGACCTCGGCCGCAGGAGTCGTGCTGCGGACCGCAGGCAATCGAAGTCGCGCAGTGAGCGAGGCAACCAGCGGGATGTTGAAGGCCAAGAGCAGCGTGCGGCGATCCTGCGCGCGATCGAGGTGCAATCGTTCGAGCGCCGCGAAAGTCTTGCCCGTTCCAGGAAAGCCGCGCACGCGGATGCGATCGATCTCCTGCGCCGTTTCCACGATGGAGCGCAACGGGCGCAGCGTGTCGCGCTCGACGAGGACCGAGTTGGAAATCTCCGTGCGAATCGCGCGGCGCGCCTGGGCTTCAGGGAGCAGGACCTCATCGAGAATGGCGCGCATTTCCGAGTCTTCGCCGCAGGGAACTTCGGTGTAGCGCTGCGCGAGCGCTGCGAAATAGTCTTCGAGCAGCGCATGCAGGCGCGTTGGATCGGCGCAGGCCCGCGAGTCAAGCATACGACCTTGTGCCTCAAGCGGAAGCGTGTCCTGCACAATCATCGCGTCAGGAAGCGCGACGCAGGCAGAGTGGAGGTAAGGCGGATGGACCGAGTCATGGAGCCGCCGCGTGGCAACGGTGCGCACGAGTATGTGCATCGCGCTCGTGGCCTGTTGCAGCGCGCCCGTGCGAAACTGCTCGACGCCGCCGCCCGACTTGCGATGCCAGCCCAGCTCGCGGCTGTATCCGTAGAGGCCGCCCTTCACCTCGATCACGATCATGCCGCGCGTGGGGTCGATGACGAGGAAATCGATCTCGCGCATGCCCACGCGATCGGACTCTTGCACGACGAGGTTCTGAATGACGACCCACGGGAGGTCGTGGAGTGCCGCCTCGAGTTGGCGGCGAACCGTCCGCTCGCTTTCGTTGCCGAGGCGCTCGTCGCCGTCGACGCGGGGTTGCTCGATCTCGCGCGGGTAGAAGTCAGCCATGCCAAGGCAGTCTAATTCACAGTCCGTCGCAGCAGGGCGCGCGCGGCGTGGCTGCCAGCCAAACAACGCGGCCCGCACGAGTGGTGCGGGCCGCGGATTCTTGTGTGATGCGCCATCTTGGCGCGGCGTCAGTCGGCTTCGTCGTGAAAGCGCAACGCGTCGCTGTCGGCGTCGGAGTTGTCGACGAGGCTCTCAAAGACGGTGTTCGAGCGTTCGGCTTCGTCACGAATCTGCTTCATGCGCTGCCACTCGTCCATGGTGACCACGACCTCGCGGGCCTGCGAACCCTTGTGTTCACCGAGGATTCCCGCCAAACCCATGAGGTCGACGAGGCGCGATGCTCGCCCGTAGCCGATGGCGAGTCGGCGTTGCAGCAACGAAACGCTGCCGCGGCCCGACTCGATGATGACCTCGACAGCCTTGTCGAAGAGCGGGTCTTCCTTCGCTCCCGCCATGCCGCCATCGCCCTCGCCTGAGCCGTCGCCCTTGCCGGCGCTCTTGGCGCGAATGGTCATCAACTGTCGCTCAAAGTTCTGCGTCGCGACGGTCTTGAGAAACTTCACCACGCCGCGTGCTTCCTTGTCGTCGACAAGCGTGCCTTGGCAACGACGCGCTTCGGTCTGTGTTGGAGTGACCACGAGCATGTCGCCCTGGCCAAGCAGCAACTCCGCGCCCTTCTGATCGAGCACGATGCGGCTGTCGGTTCCTGACGCAACCTTGAAGGCGACACGGCAGGGCATGTTCGACTTGATGAGTCCCGTGACCACGGTCGCTTGCGGGCGCTGCGTCGCAAGAATCAGATGGATGCCGACGGCGCGTGCCTTCTGCGCGATGCGCACAATGAAGTGCTCGACTTCCTTGTCGGTCATCATGAGATCGGCGAGCTCGTCGATCACGAAGACCATGTACGGCATCTTCTTGGGGATCTTCGCCCAGTCGGCATCGTCGGCTGGGCGCATCCGCTCGCGCAGTTCGACCTCGCCGAGTTCATTGAAGCTCTTGATGTCGCGCACGCCTGCTTCACGCAGGAGTTCGTAGCGCTCGTCCATCTTGGTCACGGCCCATTCCAAGATCGCGGCAGCGCGCGCCATCTCAGTGACGACGGGACAGGCGAGGTGCGGAATCTCCGCAAACTGCGCCATTTCCACCATCTTCGGATCCACGAGCACGAGCTTGAGCTCATCAGGACGCTTCGTGTAGAGGAAGCTCATGATGATCGTGTTCATGCACACGCTCTTGCCCGAACCCGTCGTGCCCGCGATGAGCATGTGCGGCATTCGCGCGAGGTCGAGCACCAAGGGCTCGCCCGCGGAGTCCTTGCCCATGAACATCGGGAGCATCATCGAAGCCGCGTGGCCGCTCGACATCAGTTCCTTGAGACGGACCTTTTCCTTTTGGCGGTTGGGCACTTCGATGCCGACCGCGGTGCGTCCCGCCATGTTGGGGATGATGCGAACATTCTGCACCGTGAGCGCGCGGGCAACATCCTTGGCGATCGTCTCAAGCCGCGCGACGCGCGTGCCTTCTTCGAGTTCGACCGAGTAGACCGTGACCACGGGGCCGCACTCCATCTCGGAGATCTCGCCGTTGATGCCGTAGGTCTTGAGCGCCTTGGTGAGGATCACCGCTTGCTCTTGGACGAACTCCTCCATGCGCTGCGAGTAGTTGCCTTCGGGCTCTTCCAGGAGATCGAGCTTGGGGAAGAGGTAGCCCGTGTAGTCGGGTGTGCGCGGGATGTCGTTGTCGTTCGCCTTCTTCGCGGGCGACTTGGTGTTCATCTTGACGGGGAGCATGGCGATCTTCTGACGAAGCGCGTCGTCGGAGAGGGCTGTGCGCTCTTCGTCGTCATCGTCTTCAAGCTCGAGTTGTGGCTCGTCCTCGTCGTCGATCGAGTCTTCTTCCTCCTCGGCCTCTGCGTCTGCGATTTCGTTGGTCGTGTCGAGGTCGTCGTCGCTCTCGTTCGTGCAGTCCTCGGCTTCGTCATCGAGCACTGCAGTTGCCGAGCTCGTTGCCGTCGAGGCAGCGCTCTTGCGGGCACGCGAGGTGCGAGGACCCGCTGCCAGTGCAGGCTGCGGGAACATCGAACGCACGCGCTCTCGCAGCGCTCCAACCAGTCCTGCCCAGTCGGATTTCCACAGCGGCGAGAGGAAACTCAAGGAGTTCGTGATCGCGCTCGGAAGCATGGCCACGATCGTGTCGGCCATGACAATCGCGCCAATGGCGAGCATCATCAGAAAGAGCAGCGAAGCGCCCAGGCCGAAGTGTTCATGCAACTCGAGTGAGAGCGAAAGCGGAACCAATCCAGCTTGGTAGCCCGCGACAGGACCAACGCCAGGAAACCACTCGTGGTGCAGTCCGCCGATGGCCAACATCATCACGCTCGCGCCGATCAGACGCACAAAGGGATGCGTGAGCGTGCGTCCCATCGCGATGAAGCCGAGCAGCGTGCCGAGATAGCAGAGCGGGATCCACACGCCGACACCAAGGACTTCGTAGAGGCGATGCGCGATCGCTGCGCCGAATCGCCCGCAGAGGTTGAGCGGTGGTTCGTTGGGAACCGCGACCGACATCGAGGGCGGGTCCGCTGAGTTGAAGCTCGCGAGCGCAAGCACCACGATGGCGAATCCACCCGCGGCAAGAACCCACGCAGCACGAAGCCATGCGAGATCGATACCGAGAAATGGTGAAGAGGAATCCGTAGCGTTCCCCGACGCGCGCGCGCGCGACGAGGCGTTCCGAGCAGGCGTAGACATGGCCGAGATATCGGCGTTTGACGCGGGAACAGGCCAGTTCTCGTCGTGGTACCTTCTCGCCATGCACTTCCAACTCGTCGACCAGTTCCTCGAGCTCACCGAGACTTCGGCTGTGGCGATCAAGAATGTGACCGCCGCGGAGGAGTACCTGCAGGATCACTTCCCTGGCTTCCCCGTGTTGCCTGGTGTGTTCATGGTGGAAGCGCTCACCCAAGCCGCGCGCGCGGTGCTCGAGAAGCGCGGGCTTGATCGGATGGTGCTCGGCGAGGTCAAGGCGCTCCGCTACGGCAGCTTCGTTCGCCCTGGCGAGAGCCTCAAAGTCGAGGTGACGCTTGAGAAAGTCACCACGGAAGGCCGCGCGGTCTTCAAGGCGCAAGGTACTGTCCTAAAGGGACTTGCCACAGACCAGCCGCGCAGCGAAACGGCTGTTTCGGGTCGCCTTATACTGCGCCCCCTTCAGAACGGCTAGCCGCAGGACGCAGCTGGCAGAGGACTAAGTGACGGGAGCCCCGACCGATGGAGACCATGATGGCCAAGAGCCGCGAAGATATCGAAGCCGATGTGCGTGATGTGCTTGTGGATGCCCTCGGCGTCGACGAGGACGATGTGGTGCCGACGGCAACCCTCAAGGGTGACCTCGGCGCAGAGAGCATTGATTACCTCGACATCGTCTTCCGACTCGAGAAGAAGTTCTCGCTGCCCGAGAAGCCCTTCAAGATCGCGCAAGGCGAATTGTTCCCTGAGAACCTGATGACCGATCCCTCGCTCGTCGAGGGAGGCAAGGTCACCGCCAAGGGCATCGCGCTCCTGAAGACCAAGGTTCCGCATGTCGATGTGTCCGAGTTCGAGAAGAACCCCGAGATCTCCAAGCTCCCCAATCACTTCACGGTGAAGAGCCTGTGCGATTTCACGCAGCGCAAGCTGTCGGCGTAAGCCGCGCGACACCGCGCGGGTCCCTCTTCTTGCCTTCGATCGAGCGGAGTTCTCTCGCATGCGTTGGATGTGGATCGATCAAGTCATCGCCTTCGAGCCGCGCAAGCGACTCGTTGCTGTGAAGTGCGTTTCGCTCGCCGAAGAGCATCTGCACCAGCACTTCGCGGCCAAAGGTGACCTGCCGCCACGCCCTGTGATGCCGAGCTCGCTCTTGCTTGAGGGCATGGCGCAAACCGCAGGAATCCTCGTGGGAAGCGTGCACGACTTCCGTGAGAAGGTCGTGCTGGCCAAGGTGGCCTCCGCCGTCTTTGACCGCGACATCCTGCCTGGCGAGACGGTTCGCTACGACGCCACCATTGAGCGCATGGATGACATGGGTGCGAGCGCCGTTGGCGTGATCGATCGATTTTCCTTCGTCGACAACAGTTGGGCGCCCGTTGGTCGCGTCGAGTTGATGTTCAGCCACCTTGATCAGAATCGCGCAGGGACGGAGTTCCCCGAGGAGAACTTCGTCTTCGGTGAGAACTTCCGCACGCTCCTTGAAGGAGCTGGGCTGAAGCGTTTCACGGCACGCTGAGTGCCGCGCGCTGCCATTCTTGAAAGCCAAAAACGACACGACCCCGCGCGTCGACGGGGTCGTGTCCAGCTGTCAAAGCGGGACGGGGTGCTCCTCAGCCGCCCCGTCCCGACGGAGTCGTTGGAGCCCTGTCCGGGGAGGCAATCCGGTGCAGGGCCGATCCAAGATTCGAGTTCGTCCACAGGTCCGTTTCAACCAGTGGGCGCCGCCGAAGTCGTCGGGGGTCGCGGAGTCCCTTACGCAACCGTCGACCTTGAAACATCGAATGCTCAGGCATGCGAAGCAAGCGCATGACTCGATGAGGTCAACACCGAGTTCCAGTCGTGCGGTCTGTGCGGGTTGCGGCGGGGGGAGGCTGCCTTAGTATGCGTCGGTGGCCCGACACTTTGCCATCTACACCGGCTCGTTTGATCCCATCAGCTACGGCCACCTCGACATCCTGCGTCGCAGCCGAGGGCTGTTCGACGAGGTCGTCCTAGCCATCGGCCGCAACCCCAACAAGGAAGCGCTCTTTAGCTTTGATGAACGCATGGCGCTTGCCCGCGCGCTTGTCGCGGAGCTCATGGCCAAAGAACCAGCAGGGGCTCCTGTGCGCGTCGAGCACTACACGGGGCTGACGGTGGACTACGCCAGGTCCGTCGGCGCCTGCGCGATCGTGCGGGGCATTCGCAACATCACCGACCTCGCTTCCGAGTGCCAACTCGCGATCACCAACCGACAAGTCGCAGGGATCGAGACTGTCTTCATCGTCACGGGCGAGAGCTTCGCTTACACGAGCTCAAGCCTCATCAAGCAGATCGCCGCGCTCGGCGGTTCACTCGATGCGCTCGCGACCTTGGTTCCGCCCGCCGTCGTCGAAGCGCTGCGCGCCAAGCGTTCCGATCCCACCAATCCCATCGGCAAACTCGCCCGTGATGGGCTCGTGGAGTAGCGCGAGGGCGCCCGTGCGCCGTTCCGATCTTCGCCCGTTCCTTCTGATTGCTTCTCCTCATGTCTGCCACCGTTCGCGTCATCTCTCTTGGCACTCTCGCAGCGAATCCCCATTGGGGTGAACGGGGCGCTGTGCGGCCCGCGCATGCGACGACCTCGCTCGTGGTGGCGGGAAATGCGAAGATCTTGGTCGATCCATCGCTTCCTCCGCAAGTGATCGTGCCGCGGCTTGTCGAGCGCGCGGGCATCGGACCTGATGAGATCACCCATGTCTTTCTCACCTGCCTCCATCCGACGCATCGGCGTGGGATTCTCGCGTTTGAGAAGGCGCAGTGGCTCGTCTGTGAGCGCGAGCGCGAGGCGATCGGCATTCAGTTGGTCGCGTCGCTCAAGGAAGCGCACGCCGCTGGCGACGACGACTTGGTCAAGACGCTTGGTCACGAAGTCGCCGTCGTGCAGCGCACCGTCGCAGCGCCCGATCGGATCGCGGCGGGTGTTGACCTCTTTCCACTTCCAGGCGCCACACCAGGACTCGCGGGATTGCTGCTTCCAACGACGGGCGCCACGACGCTCATTGCGGGTGATGCCGTCGCCACCGTGGAGCACCTCGCGGCGGGACAGGTGATTTCGCCTTGTTACGACCTCGAAGCCGCGCGTGAGAGCTTCTCGGAAGCACTCGAGATCGCGGACTGGATTGTCTGCGGACGCGACAACATCGTGCCCAACCAGTCGCGCCGCTTCTAGAAGCGTGCGGACCACGGGTATCATCGCCGCCCATGAAGCCGAGCAGCACGAGTCCTTCTCCAGTGAGCGCTCCAGCAGACTCGCGCGACGCGTGGGCAGGTCCCGATCCGACCAAGGCTCCCGTTACGGTGCGGTCACTCCTGCGCGCGATGCGCGAGAAGAAGACCTTTGCCGCGCTGACTTGTTACGACGCCACAATGGCGCGCTGGCTCGAGCGCGCGGGCGTTCCAGTTCTGCTCGTGGGCGATACGGCTGCTGAGGTCATTCTCGGCTATCCCAACACACTGCACGCGCCGCTGGATTTCCTCATCACGCTGACGGCCGCGGTGAAGCGGGGCGCGCCGCGTTGTCTGGTCATGGCCGACATGCCGTTCATGAGCTATCAAGCGTGCGAAGCCGAAGGCGTGCGCAATGCGGGACGGTTCATGACCGAGGGGACCGCCGACGCCGTGAAGCTTGAGGTCGACGCCTCGTTCGCGCCATTGGTGAAGAGCATGGCGCGCGCGGGAATCCCCGTCGTCGCGCACATCGGCTCGCGTCCGCAGCATGCCAAGCAGGTCGGTGGCTATGTCTCGGCGGGCAAGACTGCCGACGACGCCGTGAAGATTCTCGCCGACGCCGACGCGATGCTTGGTGCGGGTGCCACGATGCTGCTCGTCGAGGCGACGCCCGTCGAAGTCACCGAGGAAATCGTCCGCCGCTCAAGCGTCCCCGTGATCGGTTGCGGCGCTGGTCCTGTATGCCACGGTCAGGTGGTCGTGACCCACGACCTTCTCGGGCTCACCGATCGGCAGCCGCCGTTTGCGCTGCCCATCGTCGCGCTCGGGAAGCAGCTTGCCGAGATGGCCGATACATGGAAGCAGCGCGTCAAGTCAGGGACGCTCGGCGAGCATCCCTACGCCTTGGCAGACGACGAGCGGATTGAGTTCTTCAGACGGATCGGGCGCGCGTAGTCATCCGTTGCAACCGCCGCCGCGCCGCCCGCAAAGAAGCGCGTCCTGAACGGGACCATGTCAGAGTTGCTCGACGCGCGTGGCGAACCAGATCGATGAAACCGCAGTAGGCCCGCGGCGTGAAACACAGACCGTGATGGAAAGACCGAAGGACAGCCCATGAAGAATTTCCCATTCGTTGGTCCAAGCGTTGTCGTGGTGGTCGCAGGAGGAGTGGCCCTCGTCGCCTCGCCGATGATTGTGCGCCGCTCGCACGATGCGCAAGCGTCGGCGCAGATTGCCCAGGCCTCACTCGTGCTCGCGCAAGACGCGCTTCCCGACGACGAGACCAGCCCAAGTGCCACGCCGCGCGACGGCGAGACCTCCGCGCCAACCGCGCGCACGCCGAATCGTGCGCCGGTGCATGAACCGATTCTTGAGCAGATCAACCGCGCCAATCGCGCCATCGCCAAACTCGTCGAGCCCAGCGTGGTCCATGTGAGCGCGCAAAACGAACAGCGCCGCGGCAACTACATCGCTCCCTACGCCTCAAGCGGATCAGGTTGGATCTGGGATGAGGCTGGGCACATTGTCACCAACGCCCATGTGATCGAAGGCGCGAATCGCTTGCAAGTGCAGTTCTTTGACGGAGAGTTGCGCGATGCCGAGCTCGTCGGGCTTGATCTGCGCACCGACATCGCCGTGATCAAGGTTTCGTCGGAAGGCATTCATCCATCGTTGCGCGGCGATTCGGCGTTCGTGGAGCAAGGTGACATGGTCTACGCCTTTGGCTCACCCTTTGACTTTCGCTTCTCGATGTCCGCAGGCATCGTGTCGGGACTCGGGCGCAGCACTGCGCTCGACAACATCGACTACCAGAACTTCATCCAGACCGACGCAGCGATCAATCCAGGAAACTCAGGTGGTCCGCTCACCGATGTTCGTGGGCGCGTGATCGGTATGAACACCGCGATCGCGACCAATCCAGGGAGCACCGCAGGGCAGGCGCAGTTTGCAGGCATCGGCTTGGCGATTCCGATGTCGATGATTGAGTCGACTGTCACGCAGCTCATCGAGACGGGCGAAGTCCGCAAGGGCTACCTCGGTGTCGAGGTGCTCTCGCTTGACCAAGTTCGCTTTGGCCGCACGCCCTATCGAAGCGTCCTCGACCACTTCAAGGGTGAGGGTGCGATGCTTGGTCGCGTGACCGAAGGATCTCCTGCGGAAGCCGCGGGCTTTCACCCTGGCGACATCATTCTCTCCATTGACGGCCAGAAGGTCGGCAGCGATCGAGCCGTGCGTGCCATCGTGAGTTCGCGCAGTCCTGGTGATGCGGTGCGCTTTGAACTCTGGCGCATCGCCGAAGACGCGCCTTCCGCGTCGACCGAGCCGAGTGCCACTTCAAACACAGCATCCGAGGGGCAACGACTCGAACTCACCGCCACGCTCGCGCAGCTTGATGTGAGCGCGAATCTCGCCCCGACGCTTCCAGGTGCGCTGGCCACGGCGGGCGCCACCGAATTCGTCACCGCGACGGCCGATCGCGCCAAAGCGCTCGGCGTGCCGTTTCGCCGCGGAGTCCTGATCGAACAAGTCACGCAAGGAAGCGATCTCGCCTCGGCGGTCCCGCCAGGCAGCGCGATCACCGCGATCTTCAACCAACCCATCGGTAGTGTCGACGAGATGTACACGCGGTTTGCCCGCGCGCTCGACGGCATGAGCATGCGCCGCATGCGCAACGGTGGCCCAAGCATGGTGGAAGTTCCGCTGACCATCACCGTTCCTGATGGGCGGATGCTGCAGATCCTCGTGCCCTGTCCACTCCGACTCCCGAACGGGTAGCATCGCGCGTGCTCATGAGCACCGCCAAGACTGACCAACCGATTCTGCTCGAGGTGAAGAACCTCAAGACCTGGTTCCCTGTGCGCCGCGGCTTGCTGCAGCGCACCGTTGGTCATGTGAAGGCCGTCGACGATGTGAGCTTCTTCGTGCGTCGCGGCGAGACGCTCGGTCTCGTTGGCGAGTCGGGCTGTGGAAAGACCACGGTCGGTCGCACCATCCTGCGACTCATTAGCAACAGCGGCGGCGAAGTGCGCTTCGACGGTAAGGATGTCCTTGCTGCGGGCGCGCTCGAGTTGCGCAACCTGCGTCGGCAGATGCAGATCATCTTCCAGGATCCAGGCGGCAGCCTCAATCCGCGCATGCGCGTTGGTCGCATCATCGGTGAGCCACTTGAAGTGCACGGTCTGACTAAGAGTGACGACGAGACGCGCGAGCGTGTCGGTGAGCTCCTCGTGAAGTGTGGATTGTGGAAGCAGGCCGCGGATCGATATCCCCACGAGTTCAGCGGCGGGCAACGGCAACGCATCGGGATCGCCCGCGCGCTCTCGCTGAACCCGCGGCTCATCGTCTGCGACGAGCCGACGAGCGCGCTTGATGTCTCGATCCAATCGCAGATCCTCAATCTGCTCTCGGATCTGCAGCAGGAAATGGGCTTGTCCTACCTCTTCATCTCCCATGACATGGCGGTGATTCACCACATCTGCGATCGAATCGCCGTCATGTACAACGGCAAGATCGTCGAGGAGGGATCGCGCGAGCAGATCATCTCGTCACCGCAGCACGAGTACACGCAGGCGTTGTTGTCCGCCGTGCCTGAAGCGGATCCTCGCAGCAAGAAGCAGCGGATCAAATCCGCCAACGCTCGGATGTGAGAACGATCATGCGGCAACGAATGGCGTTCTGGATCATCGTGACCGTTCTGACGGTCCCTGCGATTGGCATGTCGATTTTCGCGTGGAGCGTCGTCGGCGGCGTGCGCGCCGAAGCGGCGGTGACCGACGCACGCCTGCGTGAACTGGCGTGGACGATGTTGGCCTACGCCGACACCTACGGCGGGTTTCCGATGAGCGAGTCCGAGGTGCGCGCCTTCACGGTGCCTCTTGAACTGCGCAGCCGTGACGGCGTGGGCTTTCCGCACACGCGAGCCGAAGCGACCGAAGCATCGGCTGTGCAGAGCCTTGACGCGTGCCTCACCGCCGTTGAGGTGGAGTGGCCCGCCGTGCGCGATGTGCAACCCATTCTGCGGTCGAAGGGGAAACCAACCTTGCAGGGAACGATGCCGACGATTGGGCAGTGGTTGTTCGCGATGACGCAGCGGATTCGCGCGGCGCAATCGACAGGCTGAATCTCGCGGTCGCCGCCGCCGCTTGTGGGGGTTTTTCGCTAGATTCACGCCATGTCCGATGCCACGCTTTCCGCGCCCGTTGCGGCACCAATCCGCGTCCAAGTCTCCCAACCCGAGACGCCGTTGCGCGATGTGATGGCGGGCGCGAGTCGTTGGAACATCCCCATTCACGAGCATGGTTTCATCGCGCTCGTCGATGCCATGCCGCGCCTGGTTCCTGAGGGTCAAACCGCCGACAGCGCGATCGTGCAGTCGGCGCGGGTGAGCTACGGACAGGGCACGAGGATGGTCAGCGAGGACCGCGGTCTGGTGCGCTACCTCATGCGCCATCGTCACTCGACGCCCTTTGAGATGGTGGAGTTCAAGTTCCACATCGCCATGCCGATCTTCATCGCGCGGCAGTGGATTCGCCATCGCACCGCGAATGTGAACGAGTACAGCGCGCGCTACTCGATCATGCCCGATCGCTTCTATCGCCCCGACATCGAGAATGTGCGCAAGCAGTCGAAGTCGAATCGCCAAGGCGGCGAGGGACCGATCGAGGCAGGCACCGCCGAAGAGTTCCTCAGATTGCTTGAGGGCGCCGAAGCGAACTACCAGAAGTACCTCGAACTCACCGAGCGTGGCGTGGCCCGCGAGCTCGCCCGAGCCGTGCTGCCTGTGTCGGTCTACACCGAGTGGTATTGGAAGTGTGACCTTCACAACATCTTCCACTTCCTCTCGCTGCGCATGGATCCGCACGCGCAGATTGAGATTCAAGACTACGCCAAGGCGATGTACGAGCTCATCAAGCCGATCGTGCCCACGGCCTGCGAGGCCTTCGAGGATTACCGCTTGAACGCGATGCATCTCACGGGACTTGAGATCGAAGCGATTCGCAGCGGCAAGCCCCTTGCGACAGAAAACAAGCGCGAGACCGCCGAGTGGGAAGCGAAGAAGGTTCAGCTCGGGCTCTAAGTTCGAGAGCGCCGATCAGACATCCTCAAGCGAGCGAAGTGTCGCGTTGGCGTCACTCGCCGAGGCACCGCTTGGCGTGAGAGCGATGCTGCGTGCACCGGCGTTGCGCGCGGCGCTGGCTCCTGCAGGGCTGTCATCGATGAGGACAAGGTCTTCGGTGCGCTCGAGTCCCAATCGCCGTGAGGCCTCGAAGATTCCCCATGGTTCTGGCGCAGGCTCGCAGGTCTCGTCCGCCGTCAGCACACAGTCGATGGGGAGTCCAGCGCGTGCGAGTGCCTCGAGTTGCGGCCCGAGCAGGCGCCGCGGCGTGCAGCAGATCACTGCCGTTTGCAGGCCGCGAGCGCGCAGTCGCTCGAGCAGGGCGCACGCATCGCGATTGGGTTCGGCAGCCACTGTGGCCGCCACGATCAGTCGCGGTTCGAGATCGCGTGTCATTGCGGCAAGATCTTCACTCGTCGCCCAACGGCCATGCGCGGTTCGAAACGCCTCGGCGACACGCGGCAAGGCAAAGAGCCGATCGATCTGCGGGCGGCCTGTCGGGCCTCGTGTCGCGACGAGTTCGCTCTCCGTCACGATGACGGTCCAACGCGCGAACGTCTCGGCGAGCGCTGCGTGAATCGCGCGTCGATCGCGATCGAAGAGCACGCCGTGCCAAGAGAAGGCAACCGCCTTCGCGTTGTGAAGAAGTGCCCCTGGATCAGGCATGAGGTCAGGCGTGGAGATCAGGCATCCAAAGGTGCCCGTTGGAATCGTCGGTCGGGTCGTGGAGTTGGCGCTGCACCATGCAGCGACCTCTCACGACTTCTTCAGCTGAGAGAGATCAAGTTCGCGTTCGGTTGGAATGGCCTTGAGGCCGACCAGCGGCGCGTCGGGCGCGGTCTGAATCTGCACGAGGCGGATTGGCGTGGGTGGGTAGTAGCGCAGAAGCCCGCCAGGAAATGGTCCCTCTCCGCGGACATCCCAGAATTGGTCGAGTGGGATGCGAAGCGTCTGGCCCGCGTTGAGCGAGTCGATGTGGTGCAAGTAGCGCTGGTTGAGCCAGAGTTCAGCGTTGGACCAGCGCTCGACCGTCGCGTTGACGATGAGCATCGCGTCGCCGTCATTGAAGACCTGGATGTCCGCCACGCGCTCCTGCGGAAGGTTGAAGGGGTAGACCCGCGTGGCCTTGGTCGGATCGCTGCGCACCGTCTCACAGCCGACACTCAGAAGCAGACTCGCGAACAGGCTTCCGATGAAGACGCCGAGCGCCGCGGGGACGAGTGAAACGGTGGGGGCGCGCACGGAGAAAGCCTATCAGAGTCCCGCGGCTTTCGTGCAGAGCGCGATGAGCTCCTTGGCGCGTTCGCGCGTCGGTGCCTCAGCGATGATGCGGGCAATCGGTTCGGTGTTGGAGGCGCGCAAATGCACCCATCCATCAGCGAAGTCAATGCGCACGCCGTCGAGCGCGCTGGTGCGCTCGGAGGCGAAGGCCGACTTCAGTTTTCCAAGTGCGCCTTCGACGGCTGCCAGACCGCCGATCGCGGCGAGGTCGACTTTCGTCTTCTCGATGGCGTAACGCGGAAGCGCATCGACGATCTTCGACAAGGGCTCCGTGCGGCTCGCGAGAAGATCGAGCACGAGCGCCATCGCGCTGAGCGAGTCACGCACCCAGCAGACTTCGGGCACGATGACGCCGCCGTTGCCTTCTCCGCCGAGCAGTCCTTTCGCGGGTTTCAGCGCGCTCACAACATTCGCTTCACCAACAGCGGTGCGATGAACGACGGCGCCTGGAAAGCGCGCGGCGATGTCGTCAATCATGCGCGAGGTCGAAAGGTTGGCCGCCAACGCGAACGGCCCACGCAATTCGAGCATGCGTTGCGCCGCGAGAACAAGCGTGTACTCCTCACCGATGTAGCGACCGTTCTCGTCGACGATCGCGAGACGATCTGCGTCAGGATCCTGCGCAAACCCGCAGGCTGCACCCGCGGTGGATCGCACCTTGGCCGCGAGTTCCACAAGATTCTCCGCCGTCGGTTCGGGCGTGTGACCGAAGATGCCCGTCATCTCACCGAAGAGATGCGTGACTTTGCAGCCGAGGGCTTCAAGCAGAAGTCGGCCGCCTTCGCAGCCTGAGGCATTCACGCTGTCGAGGACGACATGGAGGTTGCGCGCGCGCACGCGCTCGGCCACTCCCGTGACGGCGAGAACGCGATCGACATGCCTTTGCGCCGCCGAGGCGTCGGTGGTGATCGATCCGATCTCAAGCGGCTTCACGAACGCAATGTCCGCAGCCTTGAAGCGCGCGATGATCGCGTCGGCCACAGGCTTGGGTGGAGCGAGGCCATCGCCGTCGAGACACTTGAGGCCGTTCCACTCGATCGGATTGTGACTTGCGGTGACCGCCATGCCACCGTCGGCGCCGAGCGCCTTGATCATGAGCCCAACGGTTGGCGTCATCGCCACACCGATGTCGAGGACATCGCAACCGACCGACGCAAGCGCGCCATGCACCGCGCGTGCGAGAGATTCACCGCCAAAGCGTCCGTCCCGAGCCACCACAAGCTTGGGGCGTCGATCCTGAACCAGCGTTCGGATGTACGACCCGAAGGCTCCAGCAAAGGTCGCAGCAACCACGGGGGTCATGGTGCGACCCACGATGCCGCGGGCGCCAGAAACAGAGAGCATCAGGGGTGCGTCGTTTGCCATAACGCGCGAGTGTAAGCCACTCCACGCGCGCGCGGACCGTTGGAACTTCCGCGTTACACTCGCTGCCAATGTCTTCCTCGCAGGCCTCCCACGCTGGTCCCATCGAGTGCGCTCCGTTCGCGCTCGAGGTCGAGGCCGAGTTCGCGGCAGCGCATGCGATTCTTCTCGGTGGAGTGCGGGAGCGACTGCACGGTCACAACTGGCGCGTCGTGGTCTCTGTCGGTGGCGAGAAGCTTGATCGCGAAGAGCTCCTCTGCGACTTTCACGCCGTCGAGCGATTGCTCGCCGCGATCCTCGCGCCGTGGCGCGATGGCAACCTCAACGAGATTCATCCTTTCGATCGCATCAATCCAACCGCCGAAGCGGTCGCGCGTCACATCGCCAACGAACTCGCCGCCGCGCTCCAACGCGTTCATCCGTCTGTGTGGATCGAGTTTGTTCGCGTCACCGAGGCGCCGCGGTGCACGGCGATCGTGCGCATTCCCCGCCGTTGCGCGAGCACACCATGAGCGAGCTCATCAAGCCCATGAACGACAAGCGTCCTACCTCGCCCAACGAGATCGTCCCCATTGGCCCCGATGATCCCGCGCGGTTTCTCAACCGCGACTTGCAGTGGCTCGAGTTCAACCGCCGAGTGCTCGCACAGGCGCTCGATGTTCGCAATCCGCTGTTGGAGCGTGTGCGATTCCTGGCGATCTTCGGCTCAAACCTCGATGAGTTCTTCATGAAGCGCGTGGGTGGCTTGCGTCGGCAGATTGACGCAGGAGTCGGAAGTCCGCAGTGGGAACCGCTTTCGCCGCAGGAGCAGCTGGTGCTCATTCGTGAGCGCGTACTCGAACAGACCACCATGGCGACGCGGGTGTTTCGCGACACGCTCTTGCCCGCGTTGCGACGCGAGTCCATCGCCCTTCTGCGTTGGCATGAACTCAACGAGGCCGAGTGCGCCGAGGCGGAGCAGTGGTATCGCCGCAACATCTTTCCGATTCTCACGCCGCTGGCGGTCGATCCTGGCCACCGATTCCCGTTCATCTCCAACATGTCGATCTCGCTCGGCGTGTTGTTGCGTCGGCCTGGTGAGAGCGAGGCGCTCTTCGCGCGGGTCAAGGTTCCCGAACTCGGCGGCAAGCTCTTTCGCTTCGGCACCACGCATCGTTTTGTCTCGCTGCAGGAGATCATCGCCCACAACCTCGATGATCTCTTTCCTGGCATGGAGATCATCGAAGTGCTCCCGTTCCGCGTGACGCGCAACGCCGAGACCGAGCGTGACAACGAAGACGCGGAAGACTTGCTTGAGCAGATCCAGCAGCAGTTGCGGGAGCGACGCTTCGCGCGCGTGGTGCGGCTCGATGTCGGGTCGCGTCCCAACGATCGGATCATGCGCTTTCTCGAAGAGGAATTGCAGCTCGGCGAAGAAGACCTCTACGAAACCGACGGCATGCTTGATTGGGGCACGGTGAGCGAGATCGCGGATCTTGAGATTCCCGAACTCCGTTGGCCAAAGTGGACGCCCGTCGCACCCGCTGGGCTCGAGGACGACGACTCCGACATCTTCTCGCTCATTCGCGATGGCGATGTGCTGCTGCACCATCCCTACGAAAGCTTTGATCACTCGGTCGAACGGTTTATCGAAGCGGCGGCGGTCGATCCCAAGGTTCTCGCGATCAAGCAGGCGCTCTACCGCACCAGCGGTGACTCGCCGTTCATTCCGTCACTCATTCGCGCTGCCGAAAGTGGCAAGCAAGTCGCGGTGCTCGTTGAGTTGCGCGCGCGCTTTGATGAAGCGCGCAACATTCTCTGGGCGCGCAA
Organism: Planctomycetaceae bacterium; assembly: GCA_947490615.1. GTDB lineage: Bacteria > Planctomycetota > Phycisphaerae > Phycisphaerales > SM1A02 > QWPT01. The sequence continues at coordinate 147,935 of CANLHK010000003.1, forward strand.
ACTTGAAGACGCGGGCGTGCATGTCGCGTACGGAGTCGTCGGCTACAAGACCCACACGAAGGTGGCGTTGGTGGTGCGACAGGAACACGGCGGCATTCGTTCCTACGCGCATGTCGGCACGGGCAACTACAACTCCAAGACCGCGAGGATCTACGAGGATGTGGGCATTCTCACCTGTGATCCAGCGATCACCGACGATCTCATCGGCCTCTTCAATTACATGACGGGACGAAGTCGGCAGACCGAGTACCAGAAGTTGCTCGTCGCGCCCGTGGCGATGAAGCGCCGCTTCATCGAGCTGATCGAACGCGAAGGCGAACTCGCCAAGGCAGGGAAGCAGGGCAGGATCATCGTGAAGATGAACCAACTGGAAGATCGAAGCGTGACCGACGCGCTGTATCAGGCAGGTCGCGCGGGCGCCTCGATCGATCTGATCGTGCGTGGGTTCTGCTGCCTGCGACCTGGCGTGAAGGGTCTCAGCGAGAACATCCGCGTGTGCTCGACGATCGGACGATTCCTCGAGCACAGTCGCTTGTTCTGGTTTGGGAACGGCAAGGCTGATCCGCTCGACGGCGACTTCTACATCGGCAGCGCTGACTGGATGTACCGCAACCTCAACACGCGCGTGGAGTGTGCCGCACCGATTGAGGGTCGACGGCATCGCGAGCGACTCTGGGAGACGCTGCAGTTTCATCTGACCGATCGCAGGCAGCGATGGGTGATGCATGCGGATGGCAGCTATACGCCAACCGACGATCCGACGACGGCGAATCTCTCGGTCGACGATCCTGATTCGCAGGGCACGCACCAGCGGCTCATGCGCTTGACGATGGAGCGACACGCTCGCGCGCGGGCTGCGCGATTCGAGAGCTGACTGGTCGCTCGATCACCAGATGATGCGCCGCGGCGCGGTCGAACCGATGAGTCGAATCGGGACAACATCATCGCCTTCGATGGCGAGCTGCGCGTTGTCGTCGGCCGCGACGGTGAGGTCAAAGCTTGCGCGGAGCAGTTTGACACCGTTCTCGTATTCCAACTGAAACGCGCCCAACTGCGTGCCGTCGGTATCGATCGGTCCGCGCACGCCTTCGAGAAGTACCTGCTCAGCACTGGTTCCGACCTGCATGAAGAGGATCGAGTTGGCCCGATCGAGTCGCAGGGTGATCTCGCGATCGAGATCGTCAAGGAAGGTCATCTCGTCGGTGGCGATCGAATTGTCGCGCGGGTCTTCAGGCAGCGGACCGAAGCCGACGCCGTTGCGCACCAGTGCCATGACGCGATGCATGACCACGCGTCCAACGATGTGCGTGGAAGCCTGCTCGGTCGTCGATTGGTAGGCGCGGAAGCTCGCATGAAGCGAGACGAGCGTCGCCGTCAAGAGCGCTGAGCAGATGCTCAACGCCACCAGCATTTCGATAAGCGAGAAGCCACGACGCGTGCGGCGCAGACGGGTGGAACGGCGGAGTACGAACTGATTCACGAGCGACCTCCCTCGCGGTAGGTGTCTGAAACGACTTCGACGGACGCTGGCCACGGAATGCCATCGGGCAGCTTCGCGTTCGGGTCATAGCGAAGACGAATCTCTCCGAAGCCGCTGAATCCAGAGCCACCAGGCAACGCGCCTTCGCCGTCGCCATCCAGCGCGCCGAAGTAGCCAAGCGTGGTGTTGAACATCTCACACTGTCCGTTGTAGTACAGCGGTCCAATGCCCGGCATCGGACGGAAGGTCATGAGCATCGTGCCAAGCACATCGGCCGTGCCGCGGATGTCCATGACGCCCGCGATGATCGTGCCCTTGAGCTTGACGCGCGCGGTGAGATCGGGATCCGCCGCGACTTCGTTGGTGAAGTTGCCGACATCGACCGACCAGCCAGGCATCATGATCGAGCTGCGCTGCAAGCGATCGAGCTTCTCGGCTCCGAGCGATTCCAACGCACTGCGCAACTGAGCACCATCGGGCTGCAGCGCCAGCTCAGCGTCCTCGGGATCGCTGTAGAAGCGCGTGGCGCCGGTGAGCTGAATCTTGTTGCGCCAGTGGGTGTACTGGTTGGGAGTGTCGCCTGCGATCGAACCGAGGAAGGTGCAACCATCAAAGCGCGTCGAGTTGGAGACGGTGCGCGTGTCGGTGATCTCCGCGCCTGCGAGCGTCGAAACGAGTCCTGGGAAGCGGGGCTCGTACACCGTGGTGCCGTTTCCAAGAGGAATCGCCTTGAGCGCGCCGGTGTAGTTCCAGTTCTCGTGGACACACGCGGTCTCGGTCGCGATGTACACAGTTCCCTCGAAGCGACAGTTCTTGAAGAGCGCGTTGGTTCCCTTGGGGATGCGCACATCGCGGAAGGTCATGTTCTCGTAGATCGGGCGGCGGTAGTAGTCGTACGCGGCGCTCGATCCAAAGGGGACAGCTTCGTAGGGCGCGGACGCAACGGGCGTGTAGGTGCCGCCCGCGGAGACGCCCGCAGAAGCTTGCGCTGCAAAGTTGTCGGTGACATTCGTCGTGAACCAAGTGGCGCTGTCGGCGAAGTCGGCCGTAGTCACGACGCGAAGTTCTTCCTCGGTCGCTCCAAACTGCACGGGCGTGTCGTTCACCGCTGCGCGCACGGGTCCCTGCGCGATGCCGCGCCAGTCTTCGCCAGCGACAGCTTCCCACGCGGACTCCTCGACCGCGAAGACGAGTCGACCGGTGACCTTCGCGTAGTTGTCGAACACATTGAGCACGCCGTCGGAGTAACCGAGGCGCACATCACGGCTGTCGACGACTCCATCTTCGTTGCGATCGGGATGCGCGAGGTCGAGCAGGCGCGCGAGTTGGTCGTCGATGCCAGAGAACTCCGCGGCGCCAACGGGAAGTCCGGCCGCTGCAGCGCGCGCTGGATCCCAGACGATCATCGCGTTGCCGTCGGAGTCGAACTCGCTCAAGAAGCAGTCGAAGTCGTCGACATACTCGTCGCCATCGATATCGCCAACGCCGACGCTCGCAAGGCCAGGGGCTTCGCCGAGGTGGCCAGGACGCAAGCGGCCGTCGCCATCGAGGTCGTGGCTGGCCACGCCCGCAGCAAGCGCGTCGATCTTGGCGGTGAGCGCATCCGAGAGGTAACGGAAGTCCGAGCGCATCACCAGCGGATCGCCGTTCTCTGACGAGAGCTCGCCATCGTTGATGCCGTAGCGCGTTCCGAGCGGACCCTCGATGAGCACGTTCTTACCGATCATGATGCGGTTCGGGCTGATGACCGCGAACTCGATCTTCTTGCCGAGCTTGAACTCCATCGACAGCGTGCGGCGGATCTCGCCGTCGATGCCGAGGCTCGTCACGCGCACATGCGAGGTGTTGGGAATCAATTCGTAGATCAGCTGGAACCAGAGGCGATCGTTCGCGGGCTCGAGGCGCATCGGCGATGCGATGATGGTGCCATCCTGCAGAATCTCAGGGAGTCCCTGGTGTTCTGCGTACGGCGCGAACGAGCTTCCGTCGGCCAAGTGCGCGTCACGAATCGCAGCGGCAACGCCATCGGGAGTCGCGGGACCATTGAATCCGTTGGCGGGTGCCACGGTGACGGAGCCATCGCTGCCTGACCAAGATCCCATCCACAAGCGCTCGGCGAACCCAGGATCGACCACACCCTTGGCGATCACGAAGCGTCGCGATTCACTCTCAAGACGGCGGGCCGCAAAGACCAGCCCGCTCTCGGCAGCGCTCTGCGCGCGTGAGACCTTCAGTGAACTATCCGCGGTGCGAAGGTTGCCTTGCGCGACGATTGCCATTGCCGCTGCGAGTGCGCCGAAGATCACGAGGAACAGCATCGCCAGCACGCTCGCGACGCCGCGGCGCTTCGAGGCGCGGCGCGAACTCCTGTTGTCCAGGCGATTCGAAGAGCGCAGCGCCTGCGCCGCGTGACCCGTGTGGTGCTTGTAGTGAGAAAGCATGTTCAACTCCCGCTCCTTTGCCTCGCCGCAATGCTCGATTCGATCAGCCTGGCGCGATCCAGGTCACGCGAGTGATCTCGCGTGGCGCAGGATCGCCGACACCTTGGTACTCGACGATGACGCGCATGCGAACCATGTCGGTCGCGCCATCGCCAACCACCGTCGTGAGGTCGAAGGGATCGACATTCTCGACGAACACGCGTTGTGACCATCCAGCCATGTCGGTCATTGGATAGCCCAGCGCGCTGATTGGTCCGTTGCCCATCGCTTCGGAGAAGACGATGCCCGTGCCATCTTCGCCGTCGAAGTCATCGAGATCATCGAAGTCCTCGACCTCGAACTCAGTCGGCTCGGGACCCCAGTACGAGATGCCCGTGACTGGATCGTGGCGTGGCAAGTGGAGCGTGAGCTCGCGAATCTCGTTGCCAAGCCGCTGCCCAGTGCTCGCGTGGGTTGACCACTCGTTCTGCTTGTAGAACGCCTGGTGTGCCGACACGATCGCTAGGACGCCTGTGCCAATGATGATCGTCGCCAGCGCTGTCTCGATGAGGGTGAAGCCGCGCGCGTTGGTGCCGCGCAGAGTTCCTCGTGCGGATCGAACCTTCTCCATGGTGATACTCCTAGCGTCCTGAAACCAAACTGGACATCTTGAAGATCGGAAGGATGACGGCCATAGCGATGAAGCCGACGACCGAACCCATCACGACGATCATGATCGGTTCGATCATGCTCGTGACGGTCTTGATCGCGTCCTTGAGTGCCTTGGAATAGAAGACGGAGATCTCGTCGAGCACTTCGCCGAGCTTGCCCGACTCTTCGCCCGCAGAAATCATCTGAATGACCGAGCGCGGCAGCAGTGGGCTGCGCGAAAGCTGGGTCTGCACCTTCTTACCTTGCTTCACCGCGCCATACACCGAACGCCAGAGGCGCTTGTAGTGGCGATTGCCTGAGACATCGCCGGTGATGGCGATGGTGTCGAGCATCGGAACGCCCGCGTTGAGCAGCTCGCCCATGGTCTGTAGCGAACGGCTGATGTAGAGCGCGCGGAACATGCGACGGATCAGCGGTGCCGAGATCTTGAAGCGATCCCACCACAGGCCACCGACTTCAGTGCGAATGAAGAACACGAACGCGATGATTCCCGCGACCGCAGCCGCGAGGAGCAACCACCACCACTCGACCATGAAGGTCGACAGCGACATGAGGAAACGCGTCGGTCCAGGCAGGGCGTCCTCTTTCCCCTTGAACACGCCCGCGAAACGCGGCAGCACAAAGGTGAGAAGGAAGACGGTCGTCGAGATCGCCATGAGCGCGATGATGCCTGGATAGATCGAGGCGCCGATCACCATCTTGCGCGTCTCGATCTCCTGCGTCAGGTAGGTCGCGATGCGGTCGAGCATGCGCGGGAACGAGCCCGACATTTCCGACGCCTTGACCATGTTCACATAGAGCGGGCCGAACAACTTGGGATGGCGAGCGATCGCCTCCGAAAATTGCTTGCCGCTCTCGACATCGGTCTTGATCTGCAAGAGGATCTTGCGGAACTTCTGGTTCTGCACCTGATCGGAGATGCCTTCGAGCGCCGCGCGGATGGAGATACCCGCGCGGATCATGACCGCGAGTTGCGTCGTGAAGTCGAGGATGTCCTTCTGCGAGGGACCTGACGCGTAGTTGAGCTTCTTGAGGACCGCGCGGAAGTCTTCGCCAGCCGCGACCATGGGCACGAGTTGCACGACATGGTCGCCGCGCGCGCGCAAGAGTGCCGCCGCGTCTGCGACGGTGTCGGCCTGAAGAACTCCCGCGACGAGTTCGCCGCGTTCGTTTCGAGCTTGGAATCGGTAGTGCTGGGTAGCCATCGGGTGAACCGCCTCAAATGAATTCGCGGATTAGGCCGCCAGGGTGCGATCAAGCTTGTCGGGGAACGCCGCTTGGGCGATGGCGTCCTCGCGTGAAATCATGCCGTTGAAGTAGAGCTCGGCGATCGAGTTGTCCAGCGTCGTCATGCCGATCGAACGGCTGGTCTCGATGACGTTGGGAATCTCGTAGGTGCGCGCTTCGCGGATGATGTTGCGCACGGCGGGCGTGCAGAGCATCACTTCGATTGCAGGCACCATGCCCGCCTTGTCGACGCGGCGGAACAGCGTCTGCGAGATCACCGCCTGCAGCGTGTTGGCAAGCATGGCGCGGATCTGATTCTGCTGGTTCGCTGGGTACATATCCACGATGCGCTCGACGGTCTGCGACGCGTTGACGGTGTGCAGCGTTGAGAGCACGAGGTGGCCGGTTTCTGCAGCGGTGATCGCCAGCGCGGTGGTCTCGAGGTCGCGCATTTCGCCGACGAGAATGATGTCGGGATCCTGACGCAGCGCGTGCTTCAAGCCGCTGGAGAAGGTCGGCATGTCGGCGCCGAGTTCGCGCTGCTCGATGAGGCACTTCTGGCTTTGGAACGTGTACTCGACGGGATCTTCGAGCGTGATGATGTGCTTCTTGTAGCGCTCATTCATCGCCTGGATCATCGCGGCGAGCGTCGTCGACTTACCTGAACCCGTGTCACCCGTGACGAGCACGAGTCCGCGGGGGAGGTAGGTGAGACGAGTGATGACTTCGGGGAGATTCAGCGCAGCGAGCGGCGGAACCTTGGTGCGGATGGCGCGCATCGCCAATCCCACGAGCCCGCGCTGCATGTGCGCGTTGACGCGGTAGCGCTTGAAGCCAGGGATTTCGTAGGAGAAATCGAGGTCAAGGTGCTGCTCGAAGTGGCGGCGCTGGTGTTCGTTGGTGATCGCAGCGAGGATCTGCCACATGTCCTCACCAGTGAGGAGCGGCATTTCCATCGGTTGCATGATGGTGTGCGAGCGCACCATCGGTGCGTGGTTGGCGACGAGGTGGACATCCGACGCATCGGAATCGTTTGCTTTGCGCAGGATGTCGTTCAGAAATGCAGATTCAGCCACAGCGCGTCCCTCCGAATTTGGACAGAGGGACATCGACGGGGAATGTGCCCGAGGTGAGTCTCACCCTCCAAGAGGGTTGCGATGGGGTTGATCTGCGGGGGAAGCGACGGGTTCGCGACCGACGAGTCGGGTCACGACGCGGTTTCGGGACCTGCCTGCACAGACCTACTTGGGCTTCGCAGCTTCGGCGAGGATTCCTGTGCCGCCAAAGCTGGCTTGGGTCTTGAGGAGCCCCGCCTCGTAGAGGATTCGCGCGAACGACTGTGGGTCGCGGTAGGACGCGGTGCCGCTGACGGTCCAGCGCGCACCCACACGCGCGCTCGATGCGGGCACAATCGCGGGCACGGAGGCAACGATGGTTTGTCCTGGCGGAAGCGCGCGCAGCGCGGCCCATCGACCGTCGTAGCTGCTGCCGTCTTCAAGGGTGATGAGATAGTCGTAGGTCACCAACTCGATCTCCGTCGATCCCGTGTTTGACAGTTCCAAGGTGATGTCGACTTCGGCCGCGCCTCCCGACTGCATGCCGAGGTGCGCCGCCGACGCGCGCGCGTTGGGGCGCACCACCGTGCAACCACCAGCGACGATGCTGCAGGCGATCGCTGTGGAAATCGACAGGTTCAGTGGGCTCCGCGGCATGCGCGGAAATGTAGCAGGACCACGCAGCAACCTCGCGCACCGTGCCACGCCATGCTTCCCGCGCGCTACTCTTGAAGCGTGCATCACTTTGCCGTGCCGCCATCATCCACACGACTGCGGCTGACACTTGCGGCGCTGGTTGCCGTGGGCGTGATGAGCTCGACTCTCGTCGGACAACAGACCACGACGCCTGCGATTTCGGATTCTCCAACGGCGCAGACGCTGTTCGATGACATCCGCAGTCAGGCGAAAGAGAATCCAAGCCAAAGCGCTCGATTGGCCCGACGGTTGCTTGATGAATACGGCCATCGGGTGGTGCGCGTGGGCGCCGAGAGCGACGATCTCTTTACCTCGGTCGCCGCGCAAACCGAACAGTTCTTGCTCGCTCATCCAATCGTGCTCGCACGCTTTCGCGAGATGGAGTCGCGTGCGGCGGAGCGCATGTTGCGCGAAGAGGGCGCGGGTCCGACGGCCGCACGGCGCAGGCTCACGGCGGCGGGACTTTCCGCGACCTTGATGCTCGCCCAAGAGTCGGTGCGCGCCGACCGTCCGCTCGAGGCCCTTGCGATGCTCGCCCTCGTGGTTGGTCATCCCGATTTGTTGGGTACGGAGGCCGCGAGTCACGCCACGCTTGAATCGATGGCGCGGCTGCGACTCGGTGATGCCGCGGGATCGGAGACCGCACTGGCGCGACTGGCGGCTTTGCCTGGGATCGACGCTGAGTTTCTTGCACGCGCTCGTGCGGCTGCAGCGCGCACTGCGCGCGCGACCGGCGCGGGCATCGGTCGTTCCCCCATGGCGACCTCGCCTGACGGTGGCGACCCTGACGAAACCTGGCGACAGATCTGGGCGCTCGATCTCGATCAGAGCCTGTTTCACCGCATCTTTGGCGGAGTGTTTTCAGCCAGACAACAGCGCGATGTCGATCGCGCTCGTTCCGACGGTTCGTTCATGACTGCGGTGCCGACGGTGCTGGGCAATCAGATTTTTGTCTGCGAGGGACATCGAGTGCGCGCCGTCGACATCGACTCGCGCGATGAACGCTGGGCCCGCGAAATCGGCAGCCTCGGACTCGAGCGCGAAAGCGGCGCAGTGGCCGACCTCTCAGCGATCGCCGTCGACGAAGGCGTGCTCGTGGTGTACGAAGGTCACGCCTTTGCCAACGGTCGCAGCGCAACGGCGCGGGTCTGGTGTCTTGATCCGCAGACGGGTGCGACCGAGTGGAGCACCGTCGTCGATGGATGCGACGGTCGCACCGATCTCGCAGGGCTCTTTCCCGTGGGCACGCCACTCCTCGTGTCGGATGTCGTGATCGTCGCTGCGCGCAAGCCCACGCAGCGCCTCGAGCAGGTGGACTGGCTGTTGGCACTTGATCGGCGCGATGGCAGTTTGCGTTGGGCGACCTCGATCGCGGGCGCGCCAGGAAACCGTGGCGCGATTGGGCGAAAGAACGCTGGTCTGGCGACCGATGGATCGATGGTCATCGACGCGACTCCGCTCGGAGTGGTCGTGAGCGTGCGCGCCAACGATGGCGCGATTGAGTGGCTGCGTCGATTCCCCGTTCCGCTGCGAGAGCCTCGCTATCTCGCGGAGCCGTGGGAGGCGGGCAGCCCAGCGATTTGCGGCGATCGCATCGTCGCGCTCACTCCCGACGAACTTGAAATCGTTTCGTTGGAACGCGACAGCGGCCGCTTACTCGAGGCCAAGCCGATCGGCCCCGACACCGCGTGGATGTCGCCGAACTACCTCATCAGCGCCACGGCTGAAGACGGCACGGCGCTGGTCCTTGGCGTTGGCAGCAACATCACCGCCTTTGCTGCGCGCGACTTAGGCAAGCGTCTGTGGACGCTCTCTGAGGCGACCGCCGAGATCACACCGCCACGCGTGGGAATCGCCACGCGCAACGGAGTGCGCGGCCGCGTCAGCGTCGCGGGCCAGTATGTGGTGGTTCCTGGTGTCGAAGAGATCTTGCTCCTCGACCTCAACACGGGGCGTCTGAAGGCGCGCATTCCCAGCGAGAGGCCGTGCAATCCGCTCCTGCTGTCGGATCGCATCGTGGCCGCGGGCGACGAGGCGTTGCGCGTGATCATGCCTTCCGAACGAGCCGAAGCGATGTTGCGCGCGCGATTGGCCGCTGCCCCCGACGACCCGAGTGCGGCCATCGCGTTGCTCGAACTCGCGCAGGCGACGGGACGGCCCGAGGTCGCGCTCGACGCTGCGCGCACGGCGCAAGGATCATTGCTGCGCGGCCGTGGAAGTCCTTCACTGCGCGGAGAACTCATCGACAAGCTCGTGCTGCTTGCCGAGCAGCATCCTGCCAAGGGCGATGAGGTCTACGCCATCGTCAGTAAAGTCAGCGACACACCGATGCTTCGCGTGCGAGGTGAGATCGCCCGTGGCGAATTCCTGCGCACCGCGGGTCGCGCGTCGGATGCCGTGCAGTGTTGGCGCGCGCTTGCGGCGGATCCGCTCTTGTGCACCCAACTCATCGGTCTCGAAGAGACTGGGAGACAAGTTCGACTCGAGGCACTCGGGCGTATCGCGCAGCTGTCGTCGCGTGACCGCGACATTGCGGGAGAACTTGAAAGTGCGGCGCGTTCAGCGGCACAGCGACTCGGAGCGAATCCCTCGCAGAACGCCGTCGCGGCGATCTTGCGTGCGCATCCACGGACGGTGGCCTCGATCGATGCCATGGCTGCGGCGACCAACCTCGAACTTGCGCCGTTTCTCACGCTCGCCAACGCGGCCATCGGCGACTGTCTCGTTCCGCCCGCGCGCGTGGAGCTCATCGATGCGCTGCGCGCCGAGATGACGCGCCGCGGCGTTCTCGCACGCGACCGCGCGGCCATCGATGACCGCATCGCCGACCTCCTCATCGCCAGCGGCGTTGATCGCGCTGCGTGGCGTAGCGCGCCGACCAAGCGTGCGCAGCTCGGGACGACCGCGGTGAGCGGCATGGATCTGCGCCCACGACTCGTCGTCGAGACCGCGCCCTCGCGCGAGGGACGAGATCCTGAACTCGTGTTCGGTCTCCACGATGGTGCGTTGGTGCGCATGTCGGGGCCCGTGCTCGCGACGCAGTGGCGGCTTCGGCTCGACGATCGCGAACCGATCCTGTTGTGGGCAAACAAACGCGCCGTGCTCTGGCAGACGATTCCGACGGGTGGCCGCAACAACGGTGAAGACAACGCGATCATCGTGGATGTCGAGGCGGGCAGCGTGATCTACGCCTCGCCGCGCGGAAGTGAGATCTGGCCTGGTCCCGCGAACCAGGCCGAACCTCCACGGCTCCGCCAAGGCGGGCTCGGTGAGGGCGCGCCTCAGCCGCGCGTTCCCACGATGCCGACGCTGGTTGTTCCAGCCTGTGATGGCGAGTCGCTCGTGTTGGCCAGGCGCAACGGCGACATCGCCCGCATCGGCGTGATGGATGAGAAGCCAGCGCCGATCATCGCACGGCAAGTCCTCGACCAGGTCTTCTCCGAGAGCCTGCACGATGGTCTGCTGACGCTTGGTGGACGCGAGACGGTTGGAGAGACGACGCGAACCGTCGTCGTCGTGCTCGACGCGCGGACGCTGCAACGGCGTGCGCGCATCGAACCTGTCACAGCGAGCGATGTGAAGTGGGCATTCGCCACGGCGCTGGGCGAGATCTTCATCGGGACCCACGCGGGAGTGGAGCGCTGGACGACGGGGTTCGATGGTGAGTCGCTTCCCACGCTCGCATCGCAATCTTCCGAGAGCTCAGGATCCCATCAGCCGTTCCTGCTCGGCGGCCACCTCTTCACGCTTGACTCCTCCGAACGCCCCATTCTGACGCCCCTCTTTGCGGGGGCGCCGCGGACTTTCATCTATCCCGACAGCCCCGACGCGCGGGAATTGCGCGACATCCATCAGCTGCCTGAGGGGCTTCTTCTCCAAGCCGACGACCGGTTCACGCTCCTTGGTCGGCAGGGTGAGGCGATCGGACTCGATAGCACTTCACGCGAGGCCAACCTCGCCTTTGGGATTCCGGTTGACGGCGCGGTCCTTCAGGTCAATGCGCTCGAGCCCGACACCGAAGCGGGAAAACTCCGCTATCAGATTGGTTGCGTCATAGAGCGGCTCGATCCGTCCAAGGGTCTTCGCAACGAAGGCAGGCCGTTTGAGGTCAAGTCGAGAGATTCGCGGGTGAACCGCGTCCTTGCGGCCAATGGCTGGCTGCTCCTGTCCAATTCACAGGGAACCATGGCGGTGTCGATGCCGATCAACCCTGAGGGGGCGGCGCTGCCTCCCGAGTCGCCACCAGGGAGTGGCGGCGGTGCCCCAAGAGATCCAAAGGTTGCGCCTCCAACACCTTGACAGGGCACTTCAGAGGCACGACAACACCGCCCGCCCTTTGCTTCCTGCCCCTGAAGGATGGAATGCGGATAGAAGTTGAGCGGGCTTGCGGGAAGTGATGGAACTCTTCAGACCTCGCGGGACTTCGTCCGATAGAGGGCGGCGCGAGGTTTGGGCCTTCCGAGATGTTGCCCGGCGCGACAGGACACGATCCATGACACGAATTTTGACTCAGCGTATGACACGAGAACTCTTCGCAGGCTTTGCAGAGAACGCTCCATTGGCGAGCGGTTCGTCATGGCTTCCATCGTTCCTCGATGAGAGCCCATGGTTCGGCGGCCTCGCGGTCCTCGATCCTGTCTGTTCCATCCCCGTCGCGCGCGACGAGGATGACGACCAGAACGTCGAGATCGACGACGACGACGATGACTTCGGCGACGAGGAAGAATTCGGAGACGAGGACGCTGAGGAGGATGACAAGGACGAGGAGGAAGAAGAAGAGGAGGAAGAAGAAGAAGAGGAAGAAGAGGAAGAAGAGGAAGAAGAAGAAGCTGAAGAGGACGAGGAAGCAGAGGAGGATGAGGACGAAGATGAGGACGAGGAAGAGGAAGAAGACGAGGACGAGGATGAGGACGAAGACGAGGACGACGACAACGAGTTCCTCGAGGACGAAGATCTCGACGACGAAGACGACAACGAGTAATCCGTCTTCTCCCACGGACAACCAAGACACTCCAAGCCCCGCCTCGCGGGGTTTTTCTTTGGTTGCATGGCTGCGGTGCGCTTACGACCCGAGAATGCGCGCCATCAAGAGGCGCACGCCCGTGGGCTCAGGTACGAAGATCAAGAGGGCGGGCTGGTTCTCAACGAGCCCAAGTGCCCGTGGAACGCCGAGCTGTTCAATGACCACGGTTCCAAGGTCGCTTCCGCTGGTTGGAAGCACTCCGCTGGCAGGCCTCACGCGCACCTTTCCGCCAACGAGAACCGCGTTGCGCGACTCATCGACGCGTGCCATCGCCAGGACGCCGCCCGCCTCGACGCGCAGTCCATCGGCATCGTTCCAGCGCGCGAGCGATCCCGCGGCGCGGTGATAGAGAATCCAATCGCGACCGTCGACGCCATCGCGAACTCCTTGCGCGGAGTTCATGAAGAGCGCGAGCTCGTCGTCGCCGCGATCGGTCACGAACGCGCGAACGACGGATTGCACCAAGGTCTGTTCGCTCGTCGGATCCGCCGACGCGAGCTCGAGAATTCCATCGCGCAGCGAGATCGCAAAGACCCGCGAAGCATCGCTGTTCAAGCAGGGCATCACATAGCTTCGCGTGTCGTTGCTTGAGAGCCTGTGCGCCGTGCCATCCTTGCGCACCACAAGGTCAAAGCAGCGATCAGTGATCCCGCGTGAGGAGTACGCCAGCGTTCCTCCGCTGCCGAGCGCGCCGAAGGCGTTCACGCGTCCATCTTGCACGAGCCACTCAGTCTCATGCGTGTTCCAATCGACGCGCCCAATCCAGCGCGCGCCGTCGGGTCGCACGCTCTCCACGAGAAACCCCGCGTTGTCGGCATTGCGTCCGAGGAGCAGTCCGCCGTCGGTCTCGCCGAGTCGCACGAGAGCGCGCGGGTCGAGGCGATACATCGCCACGCGGGAACCCAACGGAGCGCGCTGCCCCGGACGCGCGAGTGCCGTCGCGAGCTCGGGCGCGGTCCCTGTTTGCACAGCAATGTGTCGGCCGTCTGGGCTCAAGACGGGAAGCGTCACACCATCACTTGGGACTACACCCATGGGTCGAAAGTCCAACGACAGTCCGCTCCCTGTGATGGCGCTCGTGGTCGGTGTGAGCGGCGGCAGCGGCGCGCGTGGTCCGCTCTTTCCTGCACTGCCTCCAACGCAGGCCGTCAGTGCGCAACAGGCGCCAAGAAACACCGCACCCGCAACGCGGAGGCGCTGCGGGTGCGGGAAGATGCGTTGCAAAGGACACGGCATGGTGTGGCGCCAGCGCGCGTGGTTCCGAGGGAACCTGTGGATCGATTCGCTCAAGGCTCTTCTGCGGGAGCCGTTCCTGGCGCGGGCTCTTCCTTCTTGCCAATGAGGTTGGGATCAACAGGCTTCGCCTGCTTGATGTCCTGGAAGAACTTGCTCTCCTTGAGCAACACCTCAGAACTCTTGTCCAACGGTTCCTGCAGGCGCTGCAGGCGATCGCGTTCGGTGAGGTTGAAGTTGGTGTCGTTGGCGTCGGGATTCTCGACGACGACGGGAACGAGGAACACCACGAGCTCCACGACTTCCTTCGCTCGCTCCGTAGAGCTGAAGGCCGCGCCGAGCAGTGGAATGTCGCCGAGGAACGGGAGACGACGATCAATGGTCGTCTCTTGCTCGCGCCGAATGCCCGAGATCACGATGGTCTGGCCGTTCTTCACGGTGACATTCGTGTTGGTCTGGCGGCGATCGATGGTGGGATTGCCGTTGAAGCTGCCGGCCGCAACATTGGAGAGGAGGATCTCGACCTCCATCGCCACATTGTTGTCCTGGGTGATGCGCGGACGCACATTGATGCCCACGCCGACGAACACCTGCTCGAAGGTCTGGGTGGAACCGCCCGAGTTGAGGCTGCCCGAAGTGTTGCCCGTGATGAGCGAGACATCTTGACCAGCGACGAACTTCGCTTCCTTGTTGTCGCGGGTAAAGACGCGCGGCTGCTGCAGGATGCGCACCGAGTTGTCGGTCGAGAGCGCTTGCAAGAAGAAGCCGAGGCTGTCAGAGGTCTGCACATTGAGCAAGCTCGAGTCAAACCACGGCGACGCGAAGTTGTCACCGAGCGTCGTCGGGATGTTGCCCTTGTTCGCTTCGAGCGAGATGGATCCGCCGATGCCGTTGTCGCCGCCGTTGATCGGCGCCGAAAGGTCGCTACCCACGCGAGCACCCCAAGAGAAGCCGTCGCCGACCTTCACTTCGGCCAGGACCGCGGTGATCATCACCTGGCGACCAGGCTTGTCGAGTTCGTGAATGATCTCGATGACCTTCTTCTCGACTTCTGGCGGTGCCATCACGAGGACAGAGTTCTGCTCGGGATTCGGCACGACGCGGCTGCGTCCAATGAGCGCGCTCACTTCTTGTGGGGCTCCACCGCCCGCACTCTGACCCGCGCGACCACCCTGCCACGGGAAGCGCAGCTGGTTGTCCTGCCCGCTGCCGCCTGGATTGAAACTCGAACTTGAGCCGCCGTCCTCGCCACCCGCCTGGAAGCTCGAGCTCAGTCCTTCGATGCCCTCTTGCGGCGCTCGAAGGCTGCCGCCCTCCGAGCCTGACGCTGCAAGGAGCGTGTTGAGGATCTCGCTCAACTCCACCGCGCCCGCGTGCTTCAGCGGCACATTGACGGGAAGCCCCGAGGTGAACGGCTGATCGAGATCAGTGATCCACTTGTCGAGCCACTCGTAGTTGTCGGGAGTCTTCGAGATCACGACGAGGCGATTCGAATCGGGATAGGCCTCGATGGAGAAGATGTTGGCGACTGCCGATTGCGGCGAGCCCTCACCTCCGCCTTGACCACCCATTTGTGGAACACGACCGCCCGCGAAGGCGCGGTTGGTTTGTCCGCCCGATCGATTCGCTCCACTCGTACCGCCGCCAAGCAGCGTGCCCAGGAGATCGCGCACCTTGGTGGGATCCGCGAACTTCAGGTCGTAGGTTCGAAAGATGCTGCCCGCCGAGTTTGGTGGAAGGTCCCAGGCGCTCGCGACCAGTCGTCGAATCTCTGCGAGCGCAGTCGGCGAGGCGCGCACGGTGAGCGAGTTCATCGACTGCAGCACAGTCACGATTAGTCCGCTGCTGTCGCCGCCGCCACCACCGCTCGGCGCGCCAGGCTGTTGCGGTGCACCACGGTTCTGTCGGTTTTGCGGGGTTCGTGCACCGCCCACCGATCGGCCGCCCGCAGAACCATCGTCTTGGAAGAGCTCCTCGATGATGGTCGCGACGGTGCCCGCGTCCTGGTACTGCAGGCGGAAGGTTTCGGTCGCGTAATCCTCCCACGATGGGACATCGAGCATATTGATCAGCGTCTGGACCTTCTTGGCCAGACCAATGTCGCCCGAGAGGAGGAGTTGGTTCGAGTCGCCGTCCGCGGTGAGCGTGGCGTACTCCTCAGGAATCAGCGGCTCGATTCGCTCGAGCAGGTCGTTGGCCTTCGACTTGGTGAGGCGAAAGATCTTGGTGACGAAGAGGCCATTGTCGGCGATCTCCATGACATCTTCTTCGGGCCCAAGCACAACGCCAGGCTGGATCTTCTTCTGCTGCGTGGAAAGGCCGATGTAGATGATGTCCTCGGTCTCGGTGACGGCGAGGTCTTCTGCTTTCAGCGCCTGGAAGATGTAGTCGAGCGCCTGACTCTTATGAATCTCGCGGTCACCCACGATGGTGATCTTCTTGCTCGAAATGTCCGTCGGCTTGTAGAAGACATACTTGCCAGTCCACTCGAAGATGAGTGGCATCACCACTTCGATGCTCTCACCCTTGAAGACGAGCTTGACCTTCGCGTCATCGACAACGCGACGGCCTTCGCGTCCACCGCGAAGTTGCGAGGGCGGAACCGAAGTGGGTGCATTGGGTGGGAAGCTCGCGACATCGCGCGGGTCTGGCTTCTTGGCGTCGCCGTTGGTGGCCTGCGCTGCGGTGGTGTTCTGCATCGCATGGGCGATCGAGAGCGGAGCAGCGGCGCCAGTCAGGGCAAGGATCGCCGAGGTCCGAACGATGTCGGTGAGGCTCGACGAGCGGAAGAAGGATCGGTAAGGACGCAAGTGCAGACTCCGGTTCTAGTGCGGCTGAGGCCGCGTGTGCAACTCTTTGATGTTCTCGATCAGCTCAGAGAGACGAGTCGTCGCTCGACGCTCTCTCTCGCGAGATCAGCCAATTCATATCTCCAGCGCGGTCTCCAAGATGTGCTCCATCGTGGGCTCCGCGTCGAGGTCGCTTCCTATCGCTTCAATCGGCAACCGATGCTCAAAGCGGTCAATTGCCAGAGGTGAATTTCGTGTCGCGATGATCCTCACGGCCTGCGGCCGAGCCGAGCACGGAGGAGCGCCCTCTCGTGATCGAGCCGAGCGCGGCTGTGATCATCGACTTGGAGCGAGTCGGTCGCGTCGATCGCCTGGAGGGCGGCGCGCGCTCGCTCGGTCGTCATCCCAGCGATTTCGTCGTCTTGAAGCCGCTGTGGAAGCGTTTCGCGGTCCACGAAATCCTGACCAGGGGTACTCGTTCCCGATCCAGGGGCAGGAATCCGCTGCGGAAGCATGGCCGCCGAGGGCAACTGTTGTGGCTCGCCTTCGGGGCCTGGACCTGAAGGGACATCGCCGCCTGGCTGATCGCCTGGTGGCTCGGTGAGCGGATTCGAGGTGGGCGAGCGGCGCGGCATCGGCCGAGCTGCCTGCCCTGGAGTCGTGATCGGGTTGGCTGACCCAGCCGTTCCACCAGTTGTTCCGCCGCTGCCGAGTCCCGCTGTGGCGCCCGCGCTCCCTGAGGCCGAGGCAACACTCTGGACGCCGCCCACGCGCGATGGCGCGAGCTCGCCCTTGGTCAGTCGCTCTTCAGCTTTGGCCCACAATGGAACGGTGTATTCACCGCGCAAATAGCCAAGTTTGACCGAGTAGGGAGGCTCGACGGCGATGACAGTGATGCCACTCTTGGTCTCGCCGACTTTGATGATCTTGTTGTCCTCGCCGAGGCTCGCGAAGAAGACGAAGTTCCCGACCGCACTCGTTGGCGCGGGTCCCGTGTAGGTCGCGGGTGGCGGCGGGGGGCCAAGATCGACCTTGGGTGGCTCGATCGGCTTCGTCGCCTCAACGACGCGCGTCTTGCGCGGCGGCATCGGTGGAAGCGTGTACATCGATCGACCTTCGAAACGCTTGCGGCTTGTTTCGAGCAGCTTGAGGCTGTCCGCGGCGAGTGCCTTCAGCGGATCAGCGTCTTCTGGCGCAATCGACGGTTGCAGCAGCGACTGAACCACGGTGGTCACGCCGAAGCCGATGACCACAGCGGAGATGCCCACCGCCACAGCCGACACCAAAACAGGCTTGCTGAAGCGGGTATTGGTGGAGATTCGATTGAGCACCGACTTCATGCACCACCTCTTGAAGTCTTGCGCGTGACTCCCCACTTCTCAAGACTCATGATGACGGTGACACGCTTGGTGAGGGGGCTGTAGTTCAACTTGAGGTCACTGATGGCGTCGATCGAATCAGAGGAATCAAGCTCCGCGAGCACGCCGAGCACCGCATCAGGCGATCCTTCGAAACGCACTTCAGCAACGGACTTTCCCATGGATCCGCCGAGCGGGCCTGCGATGGTGGGCAGGATGTTGGGCGGGAGTGATTGCGCGGAGCGCACATGCTGACCAGGGTTGATGCTGCGCTTCTTGAACGCCTCGGCGATGGCGGCAGCGAGTTTCTCTTTGCCCGCGGACTCGGTCTTCGGCACCGCAACGGGGCCGAGTGCGAGTGCGGATTGCACGACCTCGTCGGGCAGGCCTTCGGCGCGATCCGCAGCGCGCTGGAGCACCGCTTCAAGCCGATCAGAGCGCTGGTTCATGTCGTCGGCGATCTTCCAGAGCACGCCGTCGAGGAGATAGAAACCACCAAGTGCGAGCGCCGCAAGCACGCCCCAACGACTCGCTCGCTCCAACGCGTGGTAGCGCACGAGTGCCTGTTCGAGCAGATCGAAGAAGCGGGCAGAGGGACTGCGGGACGGAGCGTGTGCCCTGTGGATGGCCATGGTTACTTCACTTCCTTCAGCCGCTCAAGGATCCGCTGGAAATCCTCCGTCAGGCGCTTTCGTGTGTCGGCATCGAGCTCTTCGCGACGGCGTGCTTTCGAGATCTCCGAAAGAAGCGTGCGTGCCTCTTCCTTTGACATCGCGCTGAGTTGCGCATCGGTGAAGGGTTCTGGAATCGCCAGATTCGCCTGTGCGGTTCCAGCAGGGCCGCCACCCGCGCCAGCGCCCGAGCCAGCGGTCGCTGGTTTGGTTGGATCAGCAGGCTTCGGCGTGGTGCCCGAACCCGCCACCGTCGAGTTGGCAGCGGGTGGAGTCGTGTTTGGATCGCGGCGGCCGATGCCGCGCGAAGGAATGACGCCTGTCGTTCCACTACCGCTCGCGCTGTCGGTCGAAGCCGCACCAGAAGCAACTTCAGGTGGCGTGCTCTCACCATTGGGTGTTGCTGCGGCAGTCGCGGTCGGTGTCGGAGGCTGCGTAGAAGCGGTGGCGCCCGTCGCGGGTTCGTCGGTCTCTTCCGATTCACCCGATCCGTACTTGCGTTGCGAGAGCGTCTTGATTGCCCAGTCGCGCTCTTCGGGGAAATCAGGCATGAGCGCTGGTCGGGCGATCACCGCGTCGAGATCAAACTTGAAGATCCCGCGACCGTCAGGCATGTTCCAGCGCCAGCCGGTCTTCTCGAAGACGCCTGAGGAGTCCATGAGGCGGGCCATCGAATTCACGATCTCCGCGGCGGTGCGTTCGCCTTGCGCCTTGGCCGCGCCCTTGATGCTCACACCTTGCGTCTGCGAAAGCTCGATTGACTCGAGCTCCACGCCGTCGGGCGTGCAGCAGGCGAGGTCGCCGAGGATCTTGGCGATGGGAAGCGTGCGCATAGAGAGCTCTCCGTAGAGCGCGATTTGATGTTCGATCTCACGCTGCGCGGGTTCGAACTCACTGCGCGACGACGGGATCTTGAAGTCGAGCACGGTGCTCCGCACCCACGCTGCGGCGATGGGCGCCACGCCGACGACGACAAATGCACCAAGCGCCAACGCCAATGCGTGTGAAGGCTGCGAGCAAGTTTCGATGAAGCGCTCGACGCGCGACGGAGCGTTGCGCTCTTCGACGCGGCGCAAACGAGTGAGCTCGCTGAGGGCCGAGCAAGCAGCGACGGTTGCGCCAAGGAGCACTGCCCACTCACGCCACCACTCTTCAGAGTCTGAGTCGGAGCATTGCGCCGTGACCTTCGAGCCAAGGATCTGTGCGATCGAGGGATCGAGCATCAAGACGCGGTCGCCATTACGTGACGCGGTCGCTTCGGTCGCTGCGAGAAAGGCCTTGATCCGCGCGGGTTCGATGCCCGCGTTCAGTGCGGTTTCGACGAGCGCGCTGCGCAGGCCGTCATTCCACGCCGAATCGCCTTCGATCGCGCTGGCAGAAGTCTCACGCGTCGCACGCAGCACCATGCCGCTTGGGCCACGCATCGCAATGGCGATGGAGCCTTCCGCGCGGTCGGCCGCGATGGCGGGGTACTCCGCGGACGCGAGGGCCAGCATTGCTGCGGGC
This sequence comes from Planctomycetaceae bacterium, assembly GCA_947490615.1. Classification (GTDB taxonomy): domain Bacteria; phylum Planctomycetota; class Phycisphaerae; order Phycisphaerales; family SM1A02; genus QWPT01. Next base: position 168,065 of record CANLHK010000003.1, read on the forward strand.
TCAGGTACATAGCGAGTGATCCGCTCGAGCTTGGGGCCGAGTGTGACACCAGCCTGCGAACTTGGCCACGCAACGATGACTCCCTGACGCTCAGCATCGGTCGCGCCATCGATCGTGCCGAGCCCAATGCGGGCCATCGGGACCGAGTCGAGGAACATGCCTTCAGCGTGGAGTCGAAGTGCCGCCAACATTTGGGCTGGCGATGCGGCAGGAATCGGCATCGAGCGCACGATCGTCGCTGCGGCAGGAAGCACGATGCGCAGATCGCCGCAGCGCTCCGCGGTGAGCCAAGCCGCGATGTCGGCGCTGGTGCGGTCGTCGTCGGACCGAGCGAACTCTCGAGCTTGCAGCACGGACGGGCGCTCACCGCGTCGAACCAAGAGCACGCGCCAGCACTGAGGCTGTCGCTCTGCGACGGCGAGCAGGGTGTCGTCGATGGCATTGATCGGTTGGGACTTCACTGTTCTCTGTACTCCAAGATCCGCGCAGGAAGCGTGGAACGATCCACCACCGCCGTGATTTCAACCTCCAGCCCAGTCGCCGCCGAACGGCCACGACTTGTGACTGTAAAGACGTAACTCTGCGTATCAGCCACCGGCGAGAGAGCTGAAAGCGCCTGTGGGGTTATTCGGTTCGATCCGAGCAAATCTGAAATCGAGAGAAGCCCAGAAGAGGAAGCACTGCGCAGCGACACGATCGCGTCGGCACTAATCGGATCATCGGGCAGTAGGGCGCGAAGAACGGCGGGGGGCACCGTGTTGAGGTTGACCTTTCCGACGAGTGGGGCTCCGGCCGTAGTCAAACTCCCCTCTTGGAAGATCCGCCGCAGCTGCTGCTGATCGAGCGCCTGCACACGGTTGTTGCCACCCGACTGGTTTCCGGCTCCTGCAGAGCTCCGTCCACTTTGCCGTCCCGATGATGGGTTATTAGTCTTGCTCGAACCTTGCGGGTTGGCGCCTCGCTGCGGTGCATTCGCGCCGCCCGTGCTGAGGGTCTGCAGATCTTGGGTCAGGAGCATTTCGAGCTTGGCGCTCTGGCTCTTGGCGAATCCAGCAAGAGCGGTCGCTTGCTCGGCGGTGACACCGAAGCGTGACTGCATGTCTTCGGGAGTTCCCTCGCGCAGATCGAGTCGCGGTTCACCCGTCGCGCCGAGCAGACTTCCAGTGCTTCGTGCGGTGAGGACTCCAGACCAACCTGCATCGAGGAATCCGTCGGCATCGTCGGGTGGTTCACTCGCGGCGCCATCGTTCTCGTTGGGGTCAAGGCGGCCGTTGAGGTTCTGGTCTTCGCCACGCACATATTTGGGGAACGCGCCCGCGACGAGTTCGAGCTCCTGCACCGAACGGAAGGGCCCGTTGCGCGGCTCGTAGCCGAGGTCGCGGTTCACATAGAAGTCGTACTCCGCGCCCATCATGCCCGGCGTGTCATCGGTGTCACGCCAATCGACGATCGCGTCAGCGACATCCATCGTCATCGCATCAAGCTCAAGAAGCGTCTCCTGCGTGACGGTGTTCACATTGAGTTTCGCGTGCTCATCCTGCGGACCTTTGATCTCGACACCATTCTCGACATGGCGGATTTGCCAATCACCAGAGGTCAACTGTCCATCGGCAACCGTCTCGAGGTCGCGGAAGAGCTGTCGAGCGTTCGTCGCGTCGGGTTCTTCTGTGTGGTACTCAAGCACCGCGATCGTCTCTTCGATTCCCGCGCGCGCGGCCCAGCGTGCTTCGACCTTCGCGATGGATTCGCGTCCCATCGCCGCTTGCCGAAACGCGAGCACTTGCGCCGCACCAACGACGACCGCCGCAATCGCGATCGACCAGATCACGATGAGGATGACAGACCCGCGTCGGGTGGGTGGAAAGGAAGCTCTGCGCATCAACGGCCTCGTGCGCTCGACGAGAAACTCCCACGGCCGTTTATGAAGTTGGAGCCATTGGTGGAGCCGCGGATTCCCGATGGTCGCGAGCCCGGTGCAGGTCGCGCGCTGCCGCCCGGCCGCCCGCCGCTGAAGCCGCCTGCGCCGCTTCCACCTTGGAAACCACCAGCGCCAGGGCGTCGCCCGCCCGGTCCGCGATCGCCGCCTGGACCTCTTCCGCCGCCGAGTCCTGCACCGCCGCCACCAATGAGCGTTCCGTCGCCAGAACCAGCGCCTGGCGGTAGGCCACCAGCACCGAGCGCCGCAGCGTCTTCAGGGGAGAGTTCGCCTTCAGCACCAGCGGCCGCTGGATCAGTCTCTTCTTCTTCTTCAGGAGGTGGCGGTGGTGGAACGATGCGGTCGATGGGGATCTGTGTGCGCAGCGTGATCAGCGAGTTCATCGGATCGACTGACTCATGGCCGCTCGACTCGCCTGTGGCAGTGACGGTGACACGAAGCGCCCACGGAAGACCGAACACATCAGAGTCCCAGTCGGGATACCACGCCTCACCGTCGTAGGCCTCAACCTCGATGCCGACCACGCCATCGATCGAAGGCACCGCCATGCCGCCGCCTTCGCCGTTTTCATCAGGCACCGCGTCGCGGCGCATCCAAAGGACGCTTCCGTCGCGGTCATCGTCGATGCGATACTGCGACTCGTACTCGCCGCCTTCACCGGCGTATTCATCGCGGTGCATCGGGCGGAGACGGTTGTTGAAGACCAGCACTTCGTCGCGGCTCATCGGCCCGTACTGGGTGTAGGTCGTTCCATCGAGGAGAAGCACGCGGGTATAGAAGAGATCGCTGTCGCGTACGACTGAGATGAGGTCGCGGCGGACGGAATCAAGCGCCGCGTTGGCGCGGGTGACGGCTTCAAGTTGCGTGCGCGCCACATCGCGGGTGCGCGAAATGCGCGACAGCGCCGTCGACACCGTCACGATGACAATCGCGCTCACGGCGATGGCGACGACGAGCTCGACGATCGTGAATCCGCGGCGCGTGGCGCGCGTGTCACGGTGCAGGGGGCGTCGTGCCTGAGGAAGCGGATGTTCCATCACGTGCTTGTTGCTTCTGTGCATGTCGAGCCTCGCGGTCAATGGGTTCTGCTGGCATTCGGATCGGATCGGTCTCTTCGCCACGCTTCTCCGCCAAACTCGTCTCGACGGAGTAGTCGCGCCCGCGGTCGTGGGTGACCCGCGCGACGACGCGCGCAGGAACCCCAGAGCCGCCTGGTTCAATGGTGAGCATGAACTCAAAGTCCTCGTAAGGCGAGCCAGGTTCGAATCGGCCGCTCAGAGGATGGAGTTTTTCGTAGTCCGCGGGGCCTTCGGTCAGCACGCTTGACAGCAATTCGTCGAGTGCTGCCGCGGCGCGAACATCGATTTCGCCTCGACGCTGCATGGACATCGCCTGTCCACCCACCGAGAGCACCGTGATCATGCCGATCGAAAGGAGCACTCCGCCAACAACCGCATCCATGAGGGCAAAGCCGCGGCGCGCGTGGCGGCGGTTGTCTGCTCGCAGGAGGGTGGTGGATGTGGTGCGCATCAGGTTCGTATGGGTGTCTACCAGCGGTCGAGGGCGCGGCCTTCGTTGTCGAGATCGACGGGCATGCGAATCGCGGTATCGGCGCGGTCCACGCGCACAGGAACGCTTGAGTAGCTGTCGAGCATGAGCGTGCCCGAGGCCGCCCTTCCCTTGAGCGACACGGCAATGCGTGGCCGACTGCCGTCAGGGTTCGAGGTGATGGTCCAAGTCTCTTCGCGAATCTCGATGTCGTCGCTCGCGGCGCCGTCGACGGTCATGAACTCGGGTAACTCGACAGCGGAGCTCAATCGATCCTGTTGCCACACGCGCAAGCCCTCAGGGTCTTGCGGATTGAGATCAAGGATCCACAGCGTGAGCTCGCGCGCGGATTGATCGAAGTGCAGGCCGATCTGCTGAGTGCCCACCGCGTTGCGGAACGCGTACATGCGCAACAAGTCTTCGACTTCAACGATGGCCTTCTCTTCGCGCTGGCGTTCCACCGCAAGGAATTGCGGCATCGCCAGTCCGCCGATGATCACGAGCATGATGCACACGATGATCACCTCAAGCAGCGAGAAGCCGCGCGAGATGACGCGCGGCTTTCGAAGAAGTGGTTGGATCGATGGAGTGCGCACGAGGTGAACTACTCAGTCTTCTTGGGTGCCTTGCCGTGGGTGATGTCGCCGTTTTCGCCTTCGCCGCCAGGCGTCCCGTCTTTTCCGTAGCTCACGATGTCAAAGTCGCGGCCGTTGGTGCCCTCGAGGATCGCGTACTTGTTGCCCCACGGATCGAGGAGGTCATCCTCGGACTCGAGGTACTCAGGCACGAGGTTCGACAGTTCGAAGTCGGTGCCGAGGCTGGTCTCGTGCTTGTTCGTGAGGAAGATCTTCACCTGCGCCGCGATCGCGTTGGCCTCGGTGCGTGCTTGATCCTGCTTCGCGCCCGAGAGACGCTTGAGCAGTTGCGGCGCGATCAAACCAGCAAAGATTGCGATGATGGTCACCGCGACGATGACTTCGATCAAGCTGAAGCCGCGGCGCAGTCGGCGTTGGGTGGACTTTCGTGGCTGCGTTGAGTGCATGGTGTTCTCCAAGAGTATGAGGGCTGCTCGAGTGCGCTTAGGCGCCTGCAGCCTGCTGAAGTTTGATGATCGGGAGCAAGATCGCCGCGAGGACGAAGCTCGCGACAAGCGCCATGACTACCAGCAGAATGGTGGGCAGGATGCGCGTAAAGAGTTTGAGCGAGTTGTTGACTTGCCGATCGAACGACCCTGCGGCGTGGAGCAGCATCTGCTCGAGGCGTCCTGAGCGCTCGCCGATATTCACGATCTGCACGAGAAGCGGAGGGAAGTGCCCAGAGCGCTCGAGCGGATCGGCGAGGGACTGGCCTGTCGAGACCTTGTCCGACACTTGGTCAATCGCCTGCATGAGCGCTTGGTTCCCGAGCGTGTCGCGCACGATGCGCAGCGCGCTGAGGATGGGAATGCCCGCAGAAACCAGCGTGCCGAGCGTGCGGGTGAAGCGCGCCACGGCGATGTCTCGCACGAGACGACCAACGACAGGGAGTCCAAGCAGCGCGGTATCGAAGCGAAGTCGATTCGCTGGCTTGGCGACCCAGTTGCGGCAGGAAACACCAGCGAGCAGCATGGCCGCGATGATCACCAACCACCAGCTGCTCACGAAATCGGAGATACCCATCAGGATCTGCGTTGGCAGCGGAAGTTCGAGATTGGCCTGCAGGATCGGCTTCATCACGCGGGGAAGCACGAAGGCAATGAGCACGACGACGCTCGCCGAAATCAGGATTGCGATCATCAACGGGTAGACGATCGCGCCCACGACTTCGCGGCGCAACTCCACCGATCGCTCGAGCAGATCGCCGAGTTGGTGGAGGATCTCTGCGGTGCGTCCCGAGGCATCGGCTGCGCGCAGCATGCCCGTGGTCATGTCATCAAAGGGCGGACCGTACTCTTTGGCTGCGGTGTGAAAGGGAACGCCTGCTTCGACGCGCTCGATGATGAAATCGAGAATGACGCGCATGTTCTTGCTCGCTGCTTGACGACGAACGGTGCGCAACGCCTGCATGAGCGGGAGTCCCGCTTCGAGCGCCGTCGCGAGTTCGCGCACAAGATCGGCCAGTTCAGAACGCGGGACCGACGGGCGCGCTGCGGCGCGGGCAGCGTCGCTTGCGTGTTCCACATCGTTGGTGGCGAGGTCGACTGGCGTCTCACCCTTGGCCGCGATCATGCGCATGGCCGACGCGCGGTCGGGTGCGACGAGCGTGCCGTTGTGAACGGCGCCGTCGGCAGTAAGGGCTTGGTAGCGAAACGAAGGCATGATTCGAGATCAACTCGTCGAGGCAGCGTTGCCGCTGGCTTTCTGTGCGGCGCGCTCGCTGGCGCGTTCGCGTGCCTTGAGTTCACTCGAGAAGTCCTCGACATCCTGCGTGGCGCGGAGAACTTCTTCCACGGTGGTGATCCCTTGCTCAACCTTGCGCATGCCATCTTCGCGCATGGTGATGAAGTCAGGATCGAGGAGTGACTTGAGCTCGTGCACGGGTCGGTTCTGCGCGATCGCAGCGCGCAAGGCCGAGGTGACTCGGACGATTTCAAAGAAGCCAAGTCGCCCGCGGAAGCCGCTGTTGTTGCACTTTTCGCAGCCGCGTCCCTGCATCTGCGTGCCACCAAGGCGCGCGCGCTCTTCAGGATTCAGACGATTCTGCGTATCTTCGCTGATCGGACGACGCGACTTGCAGACTTCGCAGAGTCGACGACCAAGGCGCTGAGCGATCAGTCCTTCGAGGACGCTCGCAGCGAGATACGGTTCGGCACCCATGTCCACGAGTCGGCCGACCGACGAGATGGCGTCGTTGGTGTGGAGCGTCGAGAAGATGAGGTGGCCGGTGAGCGCGGAGCGAATCGCGATGTCGACCGTTTCGGTATCGCGGACTTCGCCGACGAAGACGATGTCGGGATCCTGACGAAGGATGGCGCGCAAGCCTGTGGCGAAACTCAGTCCGCGCTTCGCGTTGACGGGGATCTGGTTGATGCCGTTGAGTTCGTACTCAACAGGATCCTCAATCGTGATGATCTTCTTGCGTGGGTCGTAGAGCTTGGAGAGTGCCGCGTAGAGGGTCGTGGTCTTGCCCGAGCCCGTGGGACCCGTGACGAGCACAAGACCGTGCGGCTTTTCGATCATGCGATCGACGACCGCGCGGTGCGACTCGCTCATGCCGAGGCTCTTGAGATCGAGCGGCAGCGAGCTCTTGTCGAGGATACGCATCACCACCGACTCGCCGTAAAGCGTCGGCACGGTCGAGACGCGGATGTCAACCTTGCGTCCTTCAAAGCGGAGCGTGATGTGGCCGTCCTGTGGCACATACCGCTCCGCGATGTTCATGCCCGCCATGATCTTGATGCGGCCGATGAGCGCGGCCTGCAGGTGCTTGGGCGGTTGCGGCTGCGAGACCAGCACGCCGTCCACGCGGTACTTCACACGCAGTTCGCTCTCGAAGGGCTCGATGTGCACGTCGCTGGTTCGACCTTGGATCGCCTCGAGCAGAATGAGATTCACCAGGTTGATCAGCGTCGGCTGCTCAGCCATGCGGTGCACATCGTCGGCCTCGATAGCGTCGAGGTTGTGCTCGTTGTCAGGACTCGCGGCGAGACCGCCATCGGTGGCGAGCGTCTCGGCCATGCGCGCGGCAGTCGTGCCGTATCGATCGCGCATGAGCTCGCGGAACGCGGGAGCGTCGAGTCCAATGCGGCGGACGCTGCGCGCCGTGACAGCGCCAATCTCGTCTACCGCGGCGGTGTCGAGTGGATCGAGCATCGCCACGAGCAATCGGCCGCCGTCAAAGCTCACGGGAACTGCGCCAAGTCGCACGGCGATTTCTGGCGCGAGAAGCTCCGCTGCAGCTGGGTCGGATGCCGGCGCCTTGTCGAGCCACTCGATGCCGAGCATGGTGCAGCGTTCGCGAACACCCGCATCCTGAGACATCGGTGTCGCCGCGGCACGCGCGTCCTTGACGGGCGCGGAGATCTCGGTGACGGTCGTCGCTACGGGCATGCCGTTGTTTCCAATCTGCACACGGAGTCCTATTCGCGTTGAAGGGAGCTGTCGACTTCTGCGGTTCGTTGTCTCTCAACGCTCAATCAATGGGCTTGTTGCTCTTCGGTGGTTTTCCGACAGCACTCTTGGTCTGGTTGAGCTTTGTCGAGTCGGGCTGCCGTGGCGACTTGGCGGGATCTCCCACGCTGTCGATCGCTCCAGAGTTTGGCGCGCGCTTCTCACCGCCGCCGCTGCCGAGGTGCACAGCGTCGTTGTACTTTTGTCCGTTGCCTAGATCAGCGCCGGGCTTGCCGAAACCAGGCACGAGTTCCTTCTGCTCGTCGTTGAGAATGTCGGCGATCAGCGCGCGGTAGCGCGTGTAGAGCTCGCCGCGCTCGCCCTTGATGGCGTCCATCTCGGGAGCCTCGGTCATCGTTGCCGTTCCGCCAGCCATCTTTTGCTCAAGCGCGCTGGCGCGTCGACGCGGCTCGTTGGGTTCGGTGGTGCGGATCACATCCGCGTAGCGACTCTGGAGCGCGCCATGATCGGTGTCGAATCGTGCGCGCAACTCAGCGAGCTTGGTCTTCTGCTCGGGGGTCAAGTCAGGCAGGGCGTTCGCGGCTTCGAACAGCGGAGTGACTGGATCGGGGCCGTAGACCTGAGGGAAGGCGCGACGCAACGCGCGCTTCTCAAATCCTGGACCGTACTCAGCGCCGAGTGCGTCGCGGATCGCCAAGAGCGACGCGTCCTGCACGGCGCGGACGGCGACACGAGTGCGCATGGTGCGCTCGGAGATCGTGAGCAGTTTCTTTGGGTCATTCGGCACCATCGCGGCAAGTTGCGCGCCGATGGCGGCCTCAAGCTCGGCCTCACGCGCTTCGAGGGCGGCATCGAGCTTGATTTCGTACTCCTCGATCGCGGGTCGGGCGTTTTCGGCGACAAGCGGCGAAGCATCGGTCTCGCGGGCGATCATCACGAGGTTCAGTGACTCGCCCGAGAGCTCGCCATTGGGCAGGGCCTTCTCGCGGCGGAGCGCGCGCTCAAGGCGAGGCCAGGATTCGGCCTGCACATCGCTGAGCTGGCTCTTGACGCTCTCAAGGAAGTCTGCGCGGAGTGCCTTCTTTTCGGCGCCCCAGGTGATGAGCGGCTTCGTGATGAGCTCGACGATCTTGTTCGGATCGGTGTTGGCGGCTACATCCTTCAGCTGCCCCATGCTCGAGCGCACGCCGTCGGCGGCCGTCGCGAAGTTGGTGCCGTAGTCCTCAAGGAGAGCCTCAAGGATCGGGCGCTGCCACTCCTCAAGACCGAGCGAGTCGACGAAGACGGGCAGGTCGCGAGGAAGGAAGTCTGGGATGAACATCGCAGCCATGCCGCCGCGCGAATTCTGGGCAGACGCGGCGGGGGCGGAGACGAGCGCGAGCCCTACAGCGACCACGGCGGCAGCTACGGGGGCGCGGAGTACGGCGAGGGCACGGGCGGCGGTAACGCGGATCACAGTCGTCTCCTAGGCGGTTCGATGCAGGGGCGATTCGGGCGGTTCCGCACACAGCCAGTGCGCGGCGGCGAAGGGTGCCATTGTTCCACATCTCCGCGGACTCGTTGCCCATTCCGATAGGGGGTTGGTGAAGTCGCGGTGATTCTCAAACTCGGTGTTGGCACGAGGTTCACGGCTCGGAGGTGCGGGGACGGGAGTTGGCAGTGATCCAACGAACGAACTCGCGCAGCCGATGCGCGAAGTCTTGCAGGCGAGTGAAGATCGGCCGTTCGTCGGCGCGGCTGCACAACCACTTCACGAACGCGCCGTCGCAGGCGAGAGTCGTACGCGGAGGCATGAATCTCGGCCAATAACCAGACCGCGGAGCGCGCTGCGCTCAAGTGCGAGTGCGCACCGTGCGTTGCTCGATGCGCTTCTCCGAGACGGTCTTGACGACGCGGTCTACGAAGATTCCTGGCGTGTGAATCTGATCGGGATCGAGTGCGCCGAGCGGCACAATCTCTTCGACCTCTGCCACGCAGGCGGCGCCGCACATCGCGACCATCGGATTGAAGTTCCGTGCGGTCTTGCGGAAGACGAGGTTTCCAAACGGGTCGGCCTTCCACGCCTTGACCAACGAGAGGTCGGCGCGGATGCCGCGTTCGAGCACATAGGTCTCGCCGTCAAACTCCTTGGTTTCCTTGCCATCAGCGACGACGGTGCCAACACCCGTCTTGGTGTAGAAGCCCGCGACTCCCGCGCCGCCCGCGCGCATGCGCTCAGCAAGTGTGCCTTGGGGGTTGAACTCGAGTTCGAGCTCGCCCGACATGTACTGCCGCTCGAATTCGGCGTTCTCGCCCACATAGCTCGAGACCATCTTGCGGATCTGTCGGCTCTGCAGCAGGAGCCCCAAACCCCAAGCGTCAACGCCTGCGTTGTTGCTGATCGCCGTGAGACCAGTCACTCCCGAATCGCGGAGCGCGAGGATGAGCTGTTCGGGGATTCCGCAGAGTCCGAACCCGCCGACGGCGACCGAGATGTCGTTGCGTGTGAGTCCGGCGAGTGCGGCGCGGGGTGATTCGTAGACCTTGCTCTGCATGGGGCGGCGAGTGTAGCGGAGGCGCACGACGCCCTGCGGAAGGCGTCAGCCCTGTCATGCAACAGGGCGCGCAACCGATGGCTGGTTGGCGCGCCCTGATGCTGAGGAGATGCTGTGGGAGTTCTGATTTCAGCGGCGGCGGGGGTGAAAGCGCCACACGCTGGAGCACCGATGCTTAGTTCGTCAGCGAACTGGTTCGTCCCTCGCGCGCCCTGAGTTCGGCCCGCATTTCGTTTGATGCGGTGGGATTCGCAGCGGCGAGTGCAGAGCGAATCTTCTCAAGGGCCTTGTTCTGAATCTGACGCACACGCTCTTTTGTGACGCCGATGACTTGGCCGACTTGCTCCAAGGTCAGCGGCTCCGCCGGCACCGTGGAAACCCGCGCATCCACGGTGAATTCAACGGGTGCCGAGACATCAAGGCCGAAGCGGTGGCTGAGCACTTGGATCTCAAGTTCGGAGAGCTCGGCCTTGTTGGCCACGACGATGTGCTTGACTTCGCTCGCGCACTCACGCTCGTGGGTCGCACGAACGGTTTCGATGTGGTTCGAGCGCTCGAGCAAGGGGTCGAACTCTGCTCCGAAGCGCTTGCGCTGTGTGGTGATCTTCATGCCGTGTCGGCTGAAGGCCTTCAGAATCGCGCGGCATCCATAGGTGGAGAACTTGAAACCGCGCGCGCAGTCAAACTTGTCGACCGAACGCATCAGCGCCATGTTTCCTTCACCGATGAGGTCGGCGAAGTCTGCATCCGACAGGTGCACGCGCCGAGCCATGGCCAAGACGAGCGCGAGGTTCGTCTCGACGAGCTGCTCGCGATACTGCTTAGCGATGGAGTTCCAGCGAAGGAGTTCTCGCGCCTCGCTCGCCGTCAACGCGCGCGAAGCCACGCTCTTTTGGATCTCCGACATGCTGAAGCGAGCGAAGTTGTACTTCATGAAGAGGATGCACTCTTGGGCGCCCGTCAGAAGCACGGTCGAATGGGACTTCGCTGGGCGTGGAGTTCTGTCTCTCGACGCAACGAAATCGTCCATCAACGGGTGGTACCACGTGACATCGGGGCGGGTGATTTCCGCGGCGGCGTAAATGCGCGCTGCGGCACCAGGCAGGTGGTATTCGGGGTGATCGATGTAGTCGATCGGATCGGCGAGGAGTTCCGTCACCAAGCGGGACTCAGCGGCGGAAAGCGTCCGCTGCTTTGTGCTCGCCACCTGCGTGCCCGACGTCGCTGGCGAGGGCGTGCTCAGCGGCCTCGAGGCGTTGTGCCGAGTTCGCAGGGCGGTAGCGCTTCGATGCCGAACGCGATCAAGTGGCGACTCTCGGCCGAGAACCGAGGGGTCGAATCTAGGTTGGGTTGAGAGCTGGCGCATCAGACTTGGTCCTCCCACGAATAGCGGTCTTTCGTTGCATGCCAGCTGGGCGAGGCTGCGCATCGCGACGACTTGATCTTGCTCCTGCATCCACCTCGTAAACGGTCGTTCTGCCATGATTTCAGAGCAGTTCGGTGCTGGTTGGCGCGTGTTTGAACTTGTTGCGCCTCGGATCACTTTCACAACTCGGTTTCGAGATCCCCCTCTATAAAACGGGCTCTCAGCACCATGGCCATCGAGTCATCCTTCGGGTCGGGTTCCAATCCGAAACGACAATCCGAAACGACAATCCATGGCACATGTCGCGCCACTAAGGTATCGCGTTTCCCTGCAAAATTCCAGCCATCTCCACTCGCGGAGCCGAAGCTCCCAGCGTTGCCGAGGCGAGACGCTGTACGCGTCCCCAAGTTCGCGCTTGGTCGCCTCCGATTTCCAACATTCGCAAGCGGCCATCCAACCGACTGCTCGCCTGCCCGTTGCGGCAGGCGATTCTGCCTGTCGTGAGGCGTCGGGAGTTCCCCTGTTGCGAGCGCCTGACGCAGACGCAATTGATGTCGCGACCGTACCGACGCGACAGCCTCACTACGCAGAGGGAATGTCCTTGTCTGCGGCGTTTGGATCGTTCTAGGCGAATGCCCTAGCAGCACGCCGAAAGCGGAGGTGGAACTGGGGCGTCAAGGCCCTGAAACCTGCTGCAAGGTCCGAATTCCGACGTCAGGCACCGGAGTGGGCGCTCGGAATCGTCGGTTGGATCATTCAGCCTTACCCGAGCTGGAGTCGTAAACCCATCGATCGCCCGCGCGGCCGAAGTCGAGGACCTCGCCAGCCTTGAAGAAGAGACCGAGCTCTCGGGCGGCAGCTTCGGGGCTATCGGAGCCATGGATCAGGTTGAACGAGTTCGACACGCCGAAGTCGCCGCGGATGGTGCCGGCAGCGGCCTTCGAGCCAAAGGTCGCACCCATCATCGAACGAGCAATGGTGATCGCGCCGACGCCGCGGACGGCCATCACGAGCACGGGTGAGCTCGTCATGAAGCCGACGAGGCCGTTGTAGAAGCCCTTGCCTTGATGATCCTTGTAGTGCGTCGCGGCGAGCTCGGGCGAAATCACAGTCAGCTTGGCGCCGACGATTTGCAGGCCCTTCTCTTCGAAGCGCGTGATGATCCGTCCCATGAGCCCGCGTTGGACGGCGTCGGGCTTCAGGATGATGAGCGTGGTTTCCATGTCGATTCTCCGTGGGTGCGTTGTTGGAAGGGGGGGAGAGTGTAGCGAACCGCGCAATTCTTGGGGGGCAGCGTATGGTGCGCGGGAGTTCTTCGTCGCTTGACCGAGAGCGTTCAGGCGTGCGAAGGACCATGGGCGATGGAACGCCCGGAGATACCCCGATGGAGAGCGCAGTGAAGGAACGGAATCCACGGTCGGAGAAGCGACGAGGCGCGACCGCTGAAGAGATGGCCGCGCGTCAGAAGGATGTCTCGGTCAGCGAGTTCTTCGTGAAGAACCGCCATCTCCTAGGGTTTGACAACGCGCGCAAGGCGCTGCTAACGACGGTGAAAGAGGCCGTCGACAACGCCCTCGATGCATGTGAAGAAGCGGGGATCCTGCCCGATTTGGCCGTGGTGATCGAAGACCTCGATCCACGAAGGCCCGCGACTGCCAAGAGCTCGCGCTACCGCGTGACCGTCATCGACAACGGACCTGGCATCGTTCGTAAGCAGGTGGAGAACATCTTTGGTCGCCTGCTGTACGGCTCGAAGTTCCATCGCTTGAAGATGTCGCGCGGCCAGCAGGGGATCGGCATCTCCGCCGCAGGCATGAACGGTCTCATCACCACGGGTAAGCCGATGGTGATTCACACGAAGCCCAACGCCAAAGAGCGAGCGCATCACATTGAGCTCGCCATGAACACCAAGAGCAATCGCGCGGAAGTGACGCTCGACAAGGAGACGAAGGACTTTCCTCCCGAGCGATTCCGCGCTCTGTCGGCGGGCACGCGACAGCTCGCGCAGGAAGGCGTGTTTCTTTCGGCTGAGAGTTTCGCCACGGGCACGAGCGTTTCGATCGAGCTCGAAGGGAAGTACCAACGCGGTCGCGGTTCGGTCGACGAGTTCCTCGAGTTGACGGCGATTGCCAATCCGCATGCGCGCATCGTGTTTGTTCCGCCCTCGCGTGTGGCGCAGGACGACGCGGATGACTTACTCCCAGGCACCAGCGCTGCGGTCGCGCAGGATGTTCGATCGGATGCGCCCGCACAGACCTCGGAAACGGGCGGCGTCGTCGTGTTTCCGCGCGGCGTCAACGAGCTCCCGCCTGAGACCAAGGAGATTCAGCCGCACCCAAAGGGCATTGAGCTCGGCATTCTTCTGCAGATGCTGAAGGACTATCAAGCCAAGAACAAGTCGGGGACGCTCTACGACTTCCTCCAAGAGGACTTCTGTCGTGTGAGTGCCACGACAGCCGCCAAGTTCTGCAAGACCATCGGCGTGACCAGTCGCACCAAGGTCAGCGACATCGAACCTCCGCAGGCCGAATTGCTCTTCAAAGCGTTCGGCGAAGAGAAGCTCGCGCCTCCGCCGACCGACTGCCTGGCACCCATCGGCGTGCGACAAATGCTCGCGGGCATGCTGAAGGGCGTGAAGGCTGAGTTCTACGCAGCTTCGACGCGCGAGGCCGAGGTCTACCGCGGTCGTCCATTTCAGATTGAGGCCGCGATCGCCTTCGGTGGTGATCTCCCCGGCGATCAGGCGAGCCGCGTGATTCGCTTTGCGAATCGCGTTCCGTTGCTCTTTCAGCAAAGCGCTTGCTCGTCGTTCAAGGCCGTCACGGAGACTCCGTGGAAGAACTACGCGATGCAACAGCCGCGCGCGAGTCTTCCGGTGGGACCGCTCGTCGTGATGATCCACATGGCCAGCGTGTGGGTTCCGTTCACCAGCGAGTCCAAAGAAGCCATCGCCGACTACGACGAGATCCGTAAAGAGATGCGACTCGCGCTCATGGAGTGTGGGCGCAAGCTTGGCGTGTATCTCCGCAAACGGCAGAAGATGCGACGCGAAGGTGAGCGGCGCGATGTCTTTGAGCGCTACATCGGTGAGATCGCCAAGGCGCTCCACGCCATCACAGGCACCGAGGCCAAGGCGCTCTACGACGCGCTGCTCGAACAGGCGCGCGCCAAGACGGCCGTCGCCGATCAGGAACTCGATGAAGATGGTCGCGTGAAGAGGCAGCAAGAGGCCGACTCCGATGACGAGGGCGTCATCATCATCGACAGTGCCATCGCGCCCGTGGAAGTCGCCGCGCCGATTGAAGCGCCGCAGTTTGAGACGCACAAGAGTGCTGCGCCGTCACGCACTCGCGCGACGCCGCCAGCGATCAAGACGCGCAAGGATCTTGACGCGCGTGCGACGACGAAGAGTGCTTCACCAGCGAGTCCGCCACCAAAGCCTCGCTCCAAACCGCTCGACCGCGACGATCCCCGACTGTTCTGAATCCACGGCGTTTCCACAGCCGCGCGCGACACCAGAGTTTGAAGGACACGCATCATCATGGCTAAGAAGAACGAGAAAGCACCAGCAGAATCTCCTCAGAGCTCCAAGGGACCCTCGGGCGCTGCGGGTCGCGTGAAAGAGCGTGACGCTAAGACGCAGAAGAAGATCGAAGCGCTGGCGCAGAACCTCGTGAAGCGCACGCTCTCGGGTCGCGAGCCGATCGTTGAGATTCCGCTGCGCACGAAGTCGAACACCAACTGGAACAAGAAGTCGGGCATCCTCGAAATGGGTGGCGCCATCGCGGAGCGCCCGCTCTTTGACTTGAAGTCGGCCAAGCAGTTCATGCAGACGACGCTGCACGCGAGCACGATTCGCGATCTCATCGATGCGCAGAAGACCAGCAGCCTTCGTGGTGTCTACTACAAGGCCAAGCACACCGTCGCGGGAACGAAGGAGAACACCTTCGACAACCAGGAGGAGTCCGACCCGATCCTCGAGGACCTCGAGGTCACGCTCGGGTCGACCCGCGAAGAGCTCCATGTCTTTGCCGAAAACCGTGGCGCGATGGTGGGGAACATCACCATCATTGATCGCGGCGATGAGATCAATTGTCGGCGCATGGGTTCGGGTGGATACTCGATGCCTTCGATCGTGGAGCCCGACATCATTGAGTTCCGCAAGTGTGAGGCGAAGTTCGTGCTGCATGTCGAGAAAGGCACGGTCTGGGCCCGCTTCAACGAAGACCGCTTCTGGGAGAAGCACAACTGCATTCTCACCCACGGAGGCGGACAAGCCGCGCGCGGATGCAGGCGTCTTCTTCAGCGACTGAATCAGGAGCTTGGCCTTCCCGTCATCTGTTTGCTCGACAACGATCCGTACGGACACTACATCTACAGCGTCATCAAGCACGGCTCGATCTCGCTCGCGTTTGAGTCGTCGCGCCTGGCGATTCCGCAGGCGAAATACCTTGGCATTCGCGCGAAGGACTTCCGTCAGTGTGGCCTCGATGACGCGGTCAAGATCGATCTCACCGACAACGACATCAAGCGTGCTGGCGAAATCGCTGCGTACCCGTGGTTCGAATCGCACAAGGGCTGGCAGAAAGAAATCGGCGCGCTCCTGACCAACGGCTTCAAGATGGAAGTCGAGTCGCTCATCACCAAGGACATCTCCTATGTCACCGAGGTGTATGTCCCCGAGCGTCTCAAGGCGAAGGACTGGTTGGAGTAGTCGCGCGAACTACTCGCGCTCCGCGCGCTTGAACAAGCGGTCGAGGATCGTCTTGCGCGCATCGTCATCGGCGCGTCCATCGGAGTCCGCGCTCTCGCCTGGACCTGTGATCGGCAGTCGCACCGCAAACTCGCTGCCTCGGCCGGGCTCGCTGTAGAGGTCGATGCGTCCGCCGTGCTCCTCCACGATGCGACGAGTCACCGCGAGGCCCAGTCCCGATCCACCCTTTCGACCTGAGACATACGGTCGAAAAATCTCCGCGTGCTTCTCGGCGGGGATTCCTGGGCCGGTGTCCGCGACGCGAATGGTGACGGTGTCTGAGGTTGCTTCGAGTCGAACCATGAGTTCGCGCATCGAGGAGTCCGCTGCGGACATCGCCTGCGTGGCGTTGATGAGCAGATTGAGCAGCGCCTGTTTCACCAGCGCTGGATCCACGCGCGCGAGCACGGGGGTAGCGGGGAGGTCCGCGCGCAAGAGCACGCGATGGAGTTCGCACTGCGGGCGATAGAAATCAACAAGTTCTCCCACGAGCTCGCGGGTGTCGACCTCGGCGGGCGCGAGCTTCACGCGTCCAGCAAATCGAAGGAAGTCGTTCAAGATGTTCGCAAGGCGACTCGCCTCGCGTCCCACGGTCTCGACGCGGCGGATGAGTGTGCTCTTGTCTTCCTCGCTCAATGCGGAGTCGTGGATCGCTTCGCTGGCGAGCTGCACATTGAGGCCGATCGTCGAGAGAGGATTCTTGATCTCATGCGCGAGGCCGCCCGTAAGCGCGCCGAGTTCGGCGAGTCGCTCCTGGCGTCGCGCGCGAACCTCAGCAGCGCGCAGGCGAACCGTGCGCTGCGCGATGAGCGAAGCAGTCACCAACAATGCAGCCGCACCGCCAGCGGAAGCTCCGAGTGCGAAAGAACCCCAATCCATGGTGCGTGGGTCTCAACGGACGACGCCGCGCTCTGGCGCAGCGCCGATGCATGATGAAGATCGCGTTCAGAGACCGCGGCCGTTCGTGCGCGGCGATTCGTTACTCGCCAGCGCGCACGCGATTGGTCGGACGATCGGCGGGCGCCACGCGACTGCCAAGACTCTTGGCCATCGTTGCGGACCAACCCTTGTCGCCGTCGCTCGCGGAATAGGTCACGCGCTCGCCATCGCGAAGCGCGCGGAAGCCTTCGGTCTGTTGGATGACAGAGAAGTGCACGAAGATGTCCTGGTTCTCAGGACCGACGATGAAGCCGAACCCCTTACGGGCGTCGAACCACTTGACGACCCCTTCGACTTCGGTGAGTGTCTGTACTCCAGCCATTACTGAGCTCCAAGAGCATGCGCTCGCGTGGTTCTAAGGACTGAACGGGGCCGCAGGCCTCATTGTGCGCGCCCCCGCAGATGCGTGCAAGGGTGTTGCACGGTCGTTGGGCGAATCGCGCAAAAACAAATCAGGAGCGACCGACGGGCGGCCGCTCCTGATTTTCATCCTGCACCAGACTCCAACCGCGCATCACTGCGGCGGTTAGGGTCGGAGTAACTCAGCTTCGAACCGCCTCAGGGGCGGGGAGCATGGCCTTGCGCGACAACTTGATGCGGCCGTTGTCATCGATGTTGATGACCTTCACGGTGACGACATCGCCGACCTTGACCTGCTCGTTCACATTCTTGACATAGCCGTGGGCGAGTTCGCTCACATGGACCATGCCGTCGGTTCCTGGCGCGAGTTCGACAAAGCAGCCGAACTCCTTGATCGCGACAACCTTGCCCGTGTAGACCGCGCCAACCTTGATCTCGGCGCCGAGCGCTTCGACCGCCGCGCGCGCCATGGCCGACTTCGCAGCGTCCGAGCACGCGATGAAGACGGTGCCGTCTTCTTCGACATTGATCTTGGCGCCCGTCATCTCCTGGATGCCGCGGATCGTCTTGCCGCCTGGTCCGATGAGCTTGCCGATCTTCTCCGGATCGATCTTGACGATCGTGATGCGCGGAGCCAATGGCGAGATGTCGGGCCGTGGCTTGGCGATGACCTTTTCCATTTGCTCGATGATCTGCAAGCGGCCGACCTTCGCCTGCTGGAAGATCTTCTCGATCTCCTCAACCGACAGTCCGCGTGCCTTGAGATCGAGCTGGATGCCCGTGATGCCTTCACGCGTACCCGAGACCTTGAAGTCCATCTCGCCGAAGAAGTCCTCTTCGCCGATGATGTCCATCACATGGGTGACCTTGCCGTCGGTGTCGGTGAACCGACCAACGGAGATACCCGCGCAGGTGTTGCGAATCGGAACGCCCGCATCCATGAGCGCAAGGCAACCACCACAGACGCTGGCCATCGACGACGAGCCGTTGCTCTCGGTGATGTCGCTGACGAGCCGTACCGTGTAGGGGAAGTCCTCGGTCGAGGGGAGAATGCCGAGCAGCGAACGCTCGGCAAGCGCGCCGTGTCCGAGCTCGCGACGCCCTGGTCCCATGATGCGACCAGCTTCGCCCGTGCAGAACGGCGGGAAGTTGTAGTGGAGATAGAACTTCTTGGCGTACTCAGCCAAGAGTCCGTCCACGATCTGCTCGTCGTCGCCGGTGCCGAGGGTGCAGGTCACGAGGGACTGCGTCTCGCCGCGCTGGAAGAATGCGGAACCGTGGGTGCGGGGGAAGATCTCGACCGACATGTCGATGTCGCGGATCTGATCGAGTCGACGACCGTCGGCGCGGATCGAGTGCTGGGCGACGAGGTAGTGGGTGACCTTCTTCTCGAGAATGCGCAGCGCTTCCTTGGCTTGCTTCTGCTTCTTCTCGGCTTCGAGGTGGTCGGAGTACGCAATGCCGGTTGGAATCGCAAAGTGGGTCTTGAGGACCTCGTTCTTGATCGCGTCGACGGCGTCGTTGCGCTCCTTCTTGCTCTTGATCTTGCGAGCGACGACGAGGCGGTCGTACGCGAGTTCCTTCACCTTCTTGGTGATCTCGTCGCTTGGAGTCGTGAGCTCGCCCATGCGCACGGCGGGTGCGCCGCACTTGGTGCGAAGCTCTTCGATGAGCTCAAGGATCGGCTTGATGCCCTCGTCGTAGCCGAAGCGGATCGCGCGGATCATCGTGGCTTCGTCGACTTCCGCAGCGCCAACTTCGATCATGTTCACGCCGTCCTTGTGGCCCGAAAGCACAAGGTCGAGGTCGCTGAACTCAATCTGCGCCTGCGTGGGATTGACCACGAAACGCTCGCCTTGCTCGGTGATGATGCGGCCGACACGCACGGTGGCGACTGGCCCGAGGTAGGGAGCGTCGGTGATCGCCAGCGCTGCCGAGGCAGCGGTGCAGGCGAGCACATCGGAGTCGTTCTGTCCGTCGTGGGACATGACGAACACTTGGAGCTGGATCTCGTCGCAGAACCCATCTGGAAAGAGCGGGCGGATCGGGCGATCGATCATCCGCATCGTGAGAATTTCCTTCTCGTTGGGCGCGCCTTCACGCTTGCGGAATCCACCGGGGAACTTGCCAGCAGCGCCGGTCTTCTCGCGGTAATCGCAGGTGAGAGGGAAGAAGTCGATGCCCGCGCGGGGGTTGGCGCGGACGCAGGTGGCCAGGACCCAGGTGTCGGCGTAGCTCGCGATGACTGCGCCACTGGCGAGCTTTGCGACGCGACCTGTCTCGAAGCGGAGCGTGCGCCCGCCGATGACCTTCTCAACGATTGTGACTGCCATAAAGACTCCATCTGCCGCGTCGATCGCGGCGTGCGTGTGTGTCCATGGACGCATCCATGAACGCGTGGGCGCAGCGCGCCCGTTCTCAGGAAAAAGGTGTGTTCGATCTGCGGATGCCGGGGCGCGAACTGCACAGCACCGGCGCGATGCGCCGCGATGGCGGAGGTGTGGCGGTTGCGCGGTGTAGCGCAAAGAATCCGACGCACGCTGCCGTTGGCGCGGCGCGTTGGATTACTTGCGGAGGCCGAGGCGCTTGATGAGGGCGAGGTAGCCGTCGCGGTTGGTGTTCGCGAGGTACTTCAGCAGGCTGTTGCGCTTCCCGACAAGGAGCAGAAGGCCACGACGGGACGCATGGTCCTTCTTGTTGGCCTTGAAGTGATCCTGAAGGTCGGTGATCCGAGTGGTGATGGACGCGACCTGAACTTCGGTGGAACCCGTGTCCTTGGCGTGGTGGCGGCTGGCGTCGACGATCGTGTTGGTCATGAGAGTTCTCGTTGCGCGGCAATCCCGCCGCCCGCGGTCCTGTCTGGTTGATGAGGATCGGAGACGATAGCGGAAGCTGGCGTGTCCTTGCAAGGGGCGGAAGTCGGGGTTCGGAGTTCTCGGAACGGTTGGCGATGGGTCGATCGTCCGTTTGGATTACCCTTCGCCCCGTCCTCCCGCCTCCGAGACCCTCATGAGCTCCGCCCCTTCTGCCCTCCAATCCGCGACTTCTGAATACCTCGCGCTGGCTGCCAAGATCGAGGAAGGCGGCGGGAAGTCGGGCACCGAACGGCAACACCGCAACGGCCGACTCACGGCGCGCGAGAGGCTGGCACTCCTAGCGGATCGCTCCGCGCGCACCATGGAGTGCGGACTCTTGGCGGCGTGGGGCATGTACCGCGAGTACGGCGGCGCGCCCGCTGCGGGCGTGGTCACCACGATCGCGGAGGTTGACGGCAGGCTCACGATGATCATCGCCAACGACGCCACCGTGAAAGCGGGCGCGTTCTTTCCGATGACCTGTAAGAAGATCATTCGCGCGCAGACCATCGCCGAGCGTGCGCGACTTCCGTTGCTCTATCTCGTGGACAGCGCGGGCGTCTTTCTCCCGTTGCAGGAAGATGTCTTTCCTGACACCGATGACTTCGGGCGCATCTTTCGCAACAACGCCGTGCTGAGTGCGCAAGGCATTCCGCAGATCGCAGCCATCATGGGGAATTGTGTCGCAGGAGGCGGCTATCTCCCCGTGTTGTGCGACACGCTCTTGATGACCGAAGGCAGCGGGCTCTACCTCGCGGGCCCTGCGTTGGTGAAAGCCGCGATCGGACAAGAGGTGTCGAGCGAAGATCTTGGAGGAGCCGAGATGCACGCGCAAATCTCGGGGACGATTGACTTCAAAGAGAAGGACGATCCTGCGTGCATCGAGCGCTTGCGCCGCGTGTTTTCCGCGGTGCGCACCGCACCCGAGAAGGCGCGGCCTCCCTTTGCCTGCGTCCCGCCGAGTCGTGCCTCAGGTGAAGTCGTGAGTGTGTTTCGCGGAGAAGCGGGCGCGCAATACGACATGGTCGAGTTGCTCTCCTGCGTGGTCGATGCCGACAGTTTCGATGAGTACCGCGCGGAGTACGGGCGTTCACTCATCTGTGGTTACGCGCGCGTCGGCGGATTTCCTTGCGGCATCGTCGCCAACCAACGCAAGCTCACCCAACGCAAACTTCCTGGCGGTAAGACTGGTCCGACGAGTGCGACCAACATGCCTGCGGTCATCTACGACGACAGCGCCGACAAGAGCGCGCGCTTCATCATGGACTGCAACCAGAAGGGCTTGCCGATTCTCTTCGTGACCGACACCACGGGCTTCATGGTTGGTCGCGACAGCGAGCAGGGCGGGATCATTCGCGCAGGTGCCAAGATGGTCAACGCGATGGCCAACTGCGTCGTGCCGAAGATTTCGCTCGTCGTCGGTGGCGCGTTTGGCGCGGGCAACTATGCGATGTGCGGTCGCGCCTTCGATCCACTGCTGACGCTGGCCTGGCCAGGAGCGCGCTTCGCGGTCATGGGTGCTGCGCAGGCGGCGGGCACGCTGCTCTCGATCGATCTCGCCGCGCGCGAACGCAAAGGTGAGAAGGTTGATGACGCCGAGCGCAAGCAGTTGCTTGCTGCGATCACTGCCAGCTACACCGAACAACAGGACATTCGCTATGCCGCGAGCCGAGGTTGGGTGGATCGCATCATCGATCCTGCGCTCACCCGTGAGGAGCTGATCCTCGCATTGCAAGTGGCGGCACAGGCGCCGATGCAACCGAGTGGCGTGTATCGCACGGGTGTGCTGCAGACCTAAGAGGCGGCTCGTCAGCGCCGTCGACGGCGCGCGCCGCTTGCCAACATCAAGAGCGCCAACGCGCTGGGCGCGGGAACAACCGTGTATTCGATCTCGAGTCTTGGCGCGATGCCACCGAGTGTCGTGCTGTCGGCGCTGTCGAATCGACGCGCTGTGCCAAAGGTCGACTCATCGCCAAGGAGGAACCAACCGTAGTTTTCCGATGGTTGCTCAGCGAAGGCGCGCACCTCTTCGAGGAGTTCGGCTGAGTTCCAGGTGTAGAGGCCAATGGCAGAGGTGAGCACCGTGGCGCTCGCGGACGCCGTGAAGTCGCCGCCCGCGGTCTGCCAAAGCGCGCCGCTGCCGAGTCCATCGGCGCTTGAGTAAAGCCAAGTCGCGTCGTTGGCGGTGGGTGTTGTGCCGCTGCCCTCGGGATCTTCGGGATCGCTGGTTCCTGCTGTCCAGTTCGTCACGGCGCGATGCGTGCTGACCGCGCGCGCGGGTCCGAGGCTGCTCTGTGAAAGGTTGAGGATGAGTCGCGCGTCACTGATGATCGCGCCCTGCGGCAGCATGCCTGCGACATCGAAGTGAACGAGTCCGCGACGCACGCGCACCTGGTTGTTCACGCCCGCAAAGAGATACCGCCCCGCACCATTGGCCAGCGAGCCATCAAACGACTCGTAGAGCGTGGCATCGCGCGTTGGAGTGAGCGCCAGCAAATCCGCCGTCGCCAACGAGGTGGCGCACGCGGAGATTGCAGCCGCCAGCGCAGAGCATCGGGCAACGAAACGATTCATCTCTCTCCTCCTTTCGCTAGGCTGCGCGCCGATTGACACGGAGCAAGCTCACGCACGATATCGCTATGAAATCCTTGGTCATCGCCACCTCCAACCCGCACAAGCTGCACGAGATTGAGGCGGTTCTCGGGCCGATCGGATTCACCTGCACACCACTCCAAGACGCGGGAATCCCCGAGCCTGAGGAGGATGGCGAGACCTTCGAAGAGAACGCGCGGATCAAGGCCATGGCCTACGCGAAGGCTCTCGGCGTCACTGTGCTCGCGGATGACTCTGGTCTTGAAGTCGACGCGCTCAGCGGCCGTCCTGGTGTCCACAGCGCACGATTCGCAGGCGTCGGCGACACGCGCGCGCAGCGCGATGCGGCCAACAACGCGCGGTTGCTGCGGGAGCTTGCGGGCGTGCCTGATGCACTGCGGACCGCGCGATTTGTCTGTGTGCTCTGTGTCGCGCGCAGCGATGGCTCGATCGTCGCCGAGTCGCGCGGGCACTTTGAAGGTCGCATCGGACACGCCTTGCGCGGGAGCAACGGATTTGGATACGACCCGTTGCTGGTCCTAGCCGATGGTCGCACCAGTGCGGAGTTGTCCAACGACGAGAAGAACGCGCGCAGTCATCGCGGCAACGCCTTGCGTGTGCTCGTCGCGCTGCTGGCGAGTTAGAGCGGACGAATGTGCTTCGCGTCAGATGCTCTCGCGGGTGATGCGCCGCAAGCCGTCATCGAGACGGAAGTACTCCATGCGCAGTCGCTCACCCACGGAGCCAAGCCACGGCGCGCGGCCAGCGTGTCGATCAATGCGGCCGAGCGCGTCGCGGACATCCTCGAGCGTGGCGTGCTCATGATGGCGTGTGGCGGCCAGTGCGCGCGCAAGCCACGCTGAGCAGGCGATGTTGAGGACCATCGCTTGCAAGCCACGCACCGCGCTCCAACCGTAATAGCCCGCGCCCCACGCGCGATTTCCTAAGAGCGTCGCGCGCGCGTAGCGGGCGTAAAGCGCATCGATCGCCTCTCGATCAGGACTCTCCGAGAGCGTTGGAATCGCCGCAATCGCAGCAAACTCGCAGCCGTCGAGCAGGCCACGCGCCACACTCGGCGCGCGCCCCACGCCGCGGGTGAAGGCGCGGCTGGCAAGGAGTTGTCGAAGGACGGTGCGCCAACGACCAACCGACATTGCTTCGTTGACCTGCACATCTTCGAGCCGCGCATAGGTTGCTTGTCGAAGGAGCCGCATCTGCTTCTCAAGCGCACGATCCAATGGAAGGTGTTCGAGCTCGCCAGGAAGCGCGGAGGCCAGCATGGTGATGAGTTCGCGAAATCGACTCGCGCGCACTTCGGCGAGTTGGGCGCGGCCGAGGCTCGCCACCATCCACGCCAGACCATCGAAGCGATCGCGCATCACCACATCTTCGCGCGCGAGGAAGCGGTCGAGCGTCATGCGCAACGCGTCGAGCTCGCCTTCTTTGGCGGAGAGCGTGTCGGCGAGCATCGCGCTGTAGGTTGTCGCGCGCGTCTCGGGAAGACTGAAACTCATGCGATCCACTTCGCGCAGATGGGTGCGCAACTCGGCACCTTTGTTCTCGCGAACACTCTGACATGCAAATGAGATCCCAATGTGCGTGCGCACATCGTCGGGAATGAGCACAAAGGGAAACAGCTGACAGGCGATCGGTTTCTCGGTGAAGCCGTAATCTTTGTGGATGCGGCAGAGTCCGTCTTCCATGAGAAACACACATCCGCCGTCGGCGCGCTGCTTCAGATAGGTGCGTCCGCGAAAGACCGTCGTCACAGGCTGACCGATCTTCTCCTCCCAACCTTGCGCCGTGAGCTTGGCAAGATCAGCCTCTCGCAATTGCACCGTGAAGTCGCGGCAGCAGTTGCCACAACCGTGGCAGCTGTAGCGTTGCGTGGCGACGGGGAGCATGAGGATGGGAAGCGGATGGTTCATGGCGTGCCACCATCTGTAGGCGCAGTGCGGCTCGCGCGGCGCAGTGCATAGAAACACCACGCCGCACCAGCGAGTCCGAGTGGGATCGACAGGGCCGCCTCGCCCGCACTTTCGAGGAGCGCCATGCTCGCCGTGAGTGCATCGAGTTGTTCAGGCGTCGCCCCAGCGCCGATGACATGCGGCGCGACCGTGGCAACCAACATTTCGCGATAGCCAATGCGTCCAAGCGGGAAGCCTGCGCCGAGAATCGCAATCGATGCGAGCAACACCGCCTGCGCGGGATGCAAGGTCACGCCCACGATGGCCGCCGCCGCCCACATCCGCACTGCCCACGCCGCGAGGTCCACGGTTCGCCAGGCGAGTCCTTCGATCAAGGCGCGTCGATCGACCAACACGCGCTCGGCGCCTTTGAGAAACCGTCGCAGCATCGGCGCGCGACCGATCAGGAGTGTGAGGGCGGTCCCCGCAACGAGGAAGGCGCCAAAGAGCGCAAACCAGAGCGGACCAAGCGTGAGCTCCGTTCGTCCCATCGGGAACTGCACGAGTCCTGCTGCGGCCGCGGACAGCACCGTGCCGAGCGTCACGATCGCCACCGCCGCGATCCACGCCGCGAGCTGAGCGGTGCGCAATCCATCGACGCGCCAATGAAATGCGCAACGCAGCGCAAGGCCGAGCCGCACGGGCGCGTAGTTGAACAGCGAGGCCATGAGATTGATCGCCTGCATTTCGACGACGCCAAATCGGCGAATGGGGCGAGCCATGGCGCGAAAGGTGAAGCCCGAGCAGATCAAGGAGACCAGAGTCGAGCCTAGAAGCGCCGCCACCATGCGCGGATCGGCGTGGCGCAGCGCGGTGAGCCCATCTCCGCCCGTTGCCAGCGCGCGCTTGATGCACCAGACCACGAGTCCGCAACCGATGACAAAGCCGAGGAGCTGCACGACCAAACGCAGGCCGCGCGGTCGGACTGAAGGTGCGTCATGCTCCGCGTTCACCCGCGTGCCGTTCTGCGTCGCTCGCGCCAGAGCACGACGAAGACCCGCAGTCCGTCGCGCATGCGGATCTTTTTGCCTTCGCCAAATGATCGCGGTGCGTAGGTGACGGGCGCCTCACAGACGCGCAAGCGATGCCTCGAGGCGACGGCCACAATCTGCGGCTCGATGCCGAAGCGTTCCTCAGTGAGCTCGCCCATGATGGTGCGCATGGCGGGGATCGTGAAGAGCTTGAGGCAGCACTCCATGTCGCTCACCTTGAGCCCAGTCGCAAGGTTGCTGGCCAGCGTGAGTATGCCGTTGAGAAGGCGATGCACGAAACGAATGGTGCCGCGCGGCGCGATTGCCCATCGATTGCCCAGCACGAGATCGGCGCGTCCCTCGACCAGCGGCGCGAGCATGCCATTGAAGTCCGCGGGGTCGTACTCAAGGTCGGCATCGAGAATCATGATCGCGTCGGCCGGCTGCGCGATCTCGAGCGCCTTGGCGAAGCCGGTGCGGATCGCCGCGCCTTTGCCGCGATTCTTCGGGTGAAACAGGGTGATGGCGTCGCCCGAGTGTCCGAGCGCACGGACCGCGTCCACCGTCGCCTGAGCGGACCCGTCGTCGACGAGGATCACTTGCGTCTGCCAATTGGTTGCCCTGAGTGGCGAAGCGCGGACGCGCGACACCGACACGGCCAAGGTCCCTGGCTCATTGAACACGGGCATGACGACATAAAGCGTCGGCATCGGGCGCTTAGGCTTGCGGAGTCCCGCCGATGCCCGCCCGCATCTGGGTGTCGGCCATCATGTTCTGCATGCGGTAGTAATCCATGAGCCCGATCTTCCCCGTGCGCAGCGCCTCGGCGACAGCGCGGGGGACTTCGGCCTCGGCGAGCACGACAAGCGCGCGGTTCTTCTGCGCTTCAGCTTGGTACTCAACTTCCAATGCGACCGCGAGTGCGCGGCGCTGTTCGGCTTGCGCCTGAAAGCGCTTGGTGTCCGCCTCGGCTTGCGCGGCCTGCAGCTGCGCACCGATGTTCTCACCAACATCGATGTCGGCGATGTCAATTGAGAGAATCTCGAACGCGGTTCCTGAGTCGAGTCCCTTCGCGAGCACGGTCTTAGAGATGCGGTCGGGGTTTTCCAACACATGCTTGTGGTTTTCCGCCGAACCGATGGTGGAGATGATGCCTTCACCAACGCGCGCGATGATGGTCTCTTCGGTGGCGCCGCCGACGAGGCGGGAGATCGCGGTGCGCACCGTCACGCGGCACTTCGCGCGCAACTGGATGCCGTCTTTCGCCACCGCGTCGATGGTCTGCCGGCCCGAGTTTGCACTCGGGCAGTCGATGACCTTGGGGTTCACCGAGGTCTGCACGGCGTCAAGGATGTCACGACCCGCGAGGTCGGTCGCGGTCGCGCGGTTCCACGGCAACTCGATGCCTGCCTTGTCAGCGGCGATCATGGCAGCGACCACGCGGCTGATGTTTCCGCGCGCGAGGTAGTGCGCTTCCATGAGGTCCGTCGAGATGTCGAGGCCCGCCTTCTTGGCGCTGATGCGATTGATGACGATGAGATCAGGCGGCACCTTACGAAGGCGCATCATGACGAGATCGAGCATGCCGACCTTGGCATCGCTGAAGAGCGCCTGCACATAGAGCTTCAGGACTCCGATCATGATGAAGAAGATCACGATGCCGACCAGCGCGACGATGCCGAGGAGCACCCAGATCAAGACAGTTCCTGGGGTGACGGTGGTTTGGGCGAGAAAGTTCTGCATGGTGGACTCCGATTCAGACGCCAACAGTTCAGTCCAGGTCTTCGCGCTGGGGATGCGAGGGTATCAGAGGCTGTCGAGGTTCGATTCAGGTTCGCCGCGCGCGCACGCGGAGCTGTCCATCGCGGACTGAAATGACTTCGATGGTCGTGCCCGAGTCGATGAGATCTCCCTCGGCGCTGGCGTCGAGGCGGCGGCCATCGATGCGCACGAAGCCCGAAGGCCGCAGCGGCGTGATCGACTCGCCTTGCGCGCCGATGGGCGGCAGCGAACTGGGATTCTCCGCGATGCCCGCACCGGTGCGCGCGGGATCTTCGGCCGAGAGCACCATGCGGCGCCCGAGCGGAGACTTGGTGGCGACGCGCAATCCGAGGATCACCATGAACGGTGCAGCAGCGGAGTAGAGCGCAAGGAGTGCCATGCCCAGCGTGGCGTCGTGCGTGAAGCCGAGCACAACGGAAGCGATGGCGCAGAGCACGCAGAGCACCGCGAGCAGGCCGCCCGACGGCAGGACGAACTCAAGGAAGAACACACCCAACGCTGCGCAACCAAGAATGATCGCCGCCAGCAACGCGCCCGATGATTCGCCGCCGTTCATGCGCGTCCCTTCGCTTGAATCACGCGCTCTTCGACGACGACCGTGGAACCGAGGCGCCCAACCACTTCGACCGTCGAGCCGCGGTGGATGTAGGAGCCCGTCGACTGCGCGTCGAAGATGCTGTCGTCAAATCGCGCTCGTCCCGACGGGCGGAGGTCGCTGTCGGCGATTCCGAATGCGCCAAGAATGGGAAGCGCTGGTTCTCCGCGCAGCGGCTCCGCGTGATCGTTCGTGAGTGCCGTCGAGAGGATCGCGCGCTTGAAGAGCGCGGACTCGCCAAACCACCGCGAGCAGAACCAGGTGAGAATCGCGCCGAGCACGATGCCGCAGATGGTCGTCGTGGAGGCGGTGAGGAGCGCGCCGCGCTCGCCCGCACTCGTGGGATCGGTTCCCGTGAAACTCGCGATGAGTCCGACGAGGACGCAGATCGCGCCCGCGATCCCCGCGATGGCGGTGCCAGGAAGCACCAGCACCTCGAGGGCAATGAGGCCGATTCCAGCAACGACGAGCAGGATTTCCCACCACTCGGCCAGTCCAAGGAGCCCCGGGGCGCCAACGAGCAGGGCGAGTGTTGCAGCCGCGACAATGCCCGCGACGCCAATTCCAGGATGCAGCCCTTCGATGATGATCGCGACGATGAAGATCGCGATCAACGCGATGCGCGCAGGCCACGAGATCAGAAAGCGCACTAAGGCCTCGGTCCAACTGTGCGGAAAGCGCACGATGCTGTCGGCGAGAAAGTACGACTTGAGCGCCGCGTCGTCTTTGACTTGCGCCGTGGCGAGTCCCCACCGCAGCGCTTCATCGCTCTGCACAACCAAGAGGCGATCAGCGGAGTCGACGACCTCGATGAGTTTCCACGCGCCCGCATCGTTGGCACCGAGCGGGAGATCGCCCACAGGTGTCGGCCGCACCACGAGGCTCTCAGCAGGAATCGACGGAGTCGCACTGGTTGGATCGAGGTTCAGCAGCGCGAGCTCGGCGCGATCGGCAAAGCGTCGCGCACCGTCGGCGGTTCGTTCGATCAACCACAACTCGCGCTCGACCGAGACGAAGGCATGCAGGAGTCGAGGGTCGTCGCCGCGGCGCGCAGCAGCTGCGTCAAGTTCGTCGAGCAGGGGTGACTCCTGCTTGGCGCGCTCGGTCGCGGGCATCGGGACCAGTCCCATGCCAGGAACCGCGGTGATTGGCGCTGCGTCACCGAACACCGATCCAGGCGCAACGATGATCTCGCGGCAGGTCAGTGCGATGAAGGTCCCCGCGCTGTAGGCCTTGGGTTTGATCCACGCGACGGTGTTGTTGGGCGCTTCACTCTTGATGCGCAGACAGATGTCGAGCATCGCGCCGACCTCACCGCCTGGCGTGTCGATTTCAAAGACCACCGCGTCGTACTGCCCCTCGCGCACCGCGTTGAGTCGGCGTTCGATCGACCACAAGGTGACATCATCGATCTCGCCCGTGATGGGAAGGATCGCGACGCGTGAGGCTTGGCGCTCGCTTGGAATGGCGGCAACCTGTGGCGCATTCGGGCGCGATGCCGCGGCGCCGCAGAGCGTCGCGAGGGCCAACAGCAAGAAGCTGATGAGCAGCGGCGATCGAGTCAAGTGTCGGTTCCCATCAGCCCACATGGCGCGCATGGTAAGCGGGAACTGTGCGTGGAAGTCAGCGCGTTGCCGGCGGAGATCGCTCTATCGCCTCGGTGTAGCCCACTCCAAAAAGACCGCGGCCGACGCACAAGGCGTCGGCCGCGGGATTTCTTGCTGATCTGTGGGCTTAGTCCCAGGTGATCGTGTAGGTGAAGTTGGCGCCGCCGCCAGTCACGGTGCTGATCATCGTCAACCAAGAGTCGGCGGTCACAGCTTCAGGGTCATCCTTGAAGATGTTGTCGTCGATCTGCGGATTGGTGGTGCCGTACTGCGTGATGCCGTCGGGCTGGAACTTGATCTCGTAGGCAACATGGTTGTCGTTGAAGCAGACATTGCCTTCCCACTGCTTGTCGCCGCCGTGGATCGCGAGAGTCTTCGAAACGTTGTAGTCGGTCGAGACCAAGCTACCGTTCTTGACGCCGCGGTTTCCAAGGACCACGAAGCGCGAGTTGTAGGTGTCCTTCCACTCCTTGGCCTTGCGGGTGCCCATGAGGTGGAGAGTGCCGTAGCTCACATTCGAGAGCGAGGTGAGATCCGACTTGAAGAGGTCGTCCCAGTAGAGATCGTTGGCCGCGGTCACGTTGTACTTGTCGAAGTTGTAGTTCGCCATCGCAAGGACGGAGGTGCTGACCTCTGCGGGGCTGACGAGCACGCTGGTGTCGAACGCGTGCTGCATGATGCACGCGGAGTACATCTTGCCGTGGTCGTTCATCAGGAGATCCTCGGCGCCCTTGCCGGGGATGTTGCCGACGCGGTCGATGAGACCGGGAGTCGGGAAGGTGCCGCCAAAGTCGCGGGCGAGGGTGAGGAAACCCTTGTGGGTCTGCTGAACTTGGGTGGAGTCCTTCACGCGCTTGGCGGTCGCACGAGCGCGGCCGAGGGCGGGGAGAAGGATGGCCAGGAGAAGGGCGATGATGCCCATGACGACCAGAAGCTCGATGAGCGTGAAGCCCTTCGATGTCCTGGTCTTGTTGCTGAGAGTCTTCATGATTGGTGGCTCCGTTGGTATGGAGGTGGTGTTGTGGGATCGGTCAAACTTCGGCCGAGCGAACCATCGAACTTAGGTTGGGTTGGTTCCATCGGTCAGCTTCTCAGGAGCTTCGGCGTAGGTCGACGCGTTGGGGGCGCCGATACCGATGCACATCCAAGAGTCACCACCGGTGGAGCCGCCTGCGTTGCAGGTCGCGAACTCTTGGTAGGCGTAGATGTTGTCCTTCTTGAGGTTGATGCTGCCGCACTCGTACTGCACATTGTCAGGCATGACGCTGCGCTCGAGGGAGACGTGGTTGTCGCCGTAGCAGACGTTGCCTTCCCAAGTGTCGTCAGGAGCGTGGAACCCGAGGGTGTAGCTCTTGGCATAGTTGAGACCGCTGAACGCGCCCTTGTAGGTCGAGCGGTTGCCCATGACGGCCTTGGTGCCGTCGGCCTTGTTCGACCAGCTGAACTTCTTGCGCTCGCCGTGGAGGGCAAGGTGCGCATAGGAGGTGTGGCAGGCCGAAGTGGCCTGACCATCCGCCGCGCGGAAGATGTTGGCAAGGAAACCCACATCCCAGAAGGTCGGGTTGGTCGCCGACGGGTTGTAGGAGTTGCGGTTGTAGTTGTCGTGCTTCTTGACGACGGGGTTGGTCTCGACCGGCGAGATGAGGACTTCTGGAGTGATGTACTCCTTGGCGATCATCGAGGAGTAGAGGTTCGCAGTGTTGTTCCACTGGAGGTCCTCTTCACCCTGGCCTGGGACATAGGCGGCTGCACCGTTGGTGCCTGCGCCAGGAACTTGCTTGCGGCGGATGAGGCCTGGGAGCGGCATGCGGCCGCGCTCGTCAGCGTTGGCCCAGGTGAGGAATCCCTTGTGGATCTGGCTGATGTTGGCCGAGTCCTGCAGGCTCTTCGCGGTTCGTTGCGCCTTGCTCAGGGCCGGCAGAAGCAGGCCGATGAGGAGGGCAATGATCGCGACGACGACAAGCAGCTCGACGAGGGTAAACCCGTGTGGCTTACGCTTCATGGTGTCGGTCTCCTAGATTTGGAAGTCTCTGACTTCCGCGGTGGTACGGAGTCCATCCAACGATGGCTCCCTTTGGGGTGAATGAACCGAGCCAGAATGACTGGCATCGATGACGATGCGGGGTTGCGGAACTCCGTGGTTCCAAGCTCGCTCCAAGGCGGCATCGCGGGGAGGGTTCGATTTGGGCTCGCTCTGCGGATCTGCAGTGCGTGCGCGGGGCGAAGGCCCCGCAGCGATGCCGTAGAACCTGTGAACAAAGCAGCCCGCACCCGTGCGAGGGTGGTCAGAGCGGTTCATTCACGCGTGTTCGCGGAATTCGCGTCCTCATCGAATCCAATCTGGATTCCGCCATCCTGCGCGGTGCTCCGATTCCCAAGGTTCGATCCGAACCAAGACTTGGTGCGGGTCAGGCCAGACGGGAGCGGGCGCAGGTGACTTCGAATTGTCGGCGGTCGCGGCGGGAAGAAGGAGTCGGGTAACCGACATTCGAAAGGAGGACGGGTTGAAGAGGAGCCGTTGAAGAGAGTCGGTGATGACTCAGGGCTCGACCTCGGATTGGTGCCGCAACCGTCAGTTGAATGCTCGCGCAGGGTAGTACGGGTGCTGAAGGTGTCAAGTTCCCGTTCAGGTTGAAAAGTCCTTTTTGCGCGAAGCAGGATCGACCGGCCCGCTCGGTTGTTCGGGTTGGAGAGATTGGACGATGCTTCTAGAGATCGAATGCGACGGGCTTCGGGTGTCACACGAGTGGGACCTGCGTCTGCGCGCGCTGAACCTCGCGGGCGGGTTGTGTCGACTCGGTAGAGTGCCTGTTCGCGCCCGATCCTCGGCCGCCGAAGCCTGCCCGACCTGTCCGAAACTACCGAACTGCTCCTATGAGTACTCCGCACGACGCGCTCACTCGCCTTGGCATCACTCTTCCCCCTGCGCCGAAGCCCGTGGCGGCCTATATCCCCGCGGTTCGTGCGGGAAACCTGATCTTCGTCTCGGGGCAGCTCCCGATGTCGAGCGGGGCGCTTCTCTCCACGGGCCCCGTGCCGTCGAAGGTCTCGATCGAAGACGCCCAAAAGGCCGCGAAGCAGTGCGCCCTGAACGCGATTGCCGTGGTGGCGGACCAACTCGGCGGCGATCTCACGAAGGTGAAGCGCATCGTGCGGCTAGGCGTCTTCGTCCAGTCCGACGATCGATTCGACGGTCAGCCCAAGGTCGCCAACGGCGCGAGTGAGTTCATGCAGGAGGTCTTCGGCGAGGCTGGCCGTCACGCCCGCGCCGCCGTCGGAACCAATGCGCTGCCACTCGACGCCACGGTCGAAGTTGAGGTGTTGGTGGAAGTCAAGCAAGACGCCTGACAAGGGCGCAGTGCCGAATCGCGTCGCGCTTACCGCGACAGCATCATCGTCAGCAAGACGATGTTGGCGAGCACACTCGCGGCCAGAAGTCCGACGAGTCCAAGCACCATCGGATTGGAGAAAGGACTCTCGCCGCCGTGGCGCACCACGGTGAGCGGGTTGTCGGCGGATGCTTGCACGGCCGTGGCGATCGCCACGATGTCGACGGCAGGCTTGGCAAACTCGGGCTCTTGGCCTGCCAGGACAAGATCGATGTCGCGGATGAGGTCCCGCGCGTTCTTGTAGCGATCGCGGATCTCTTTGGCGAGCATCGTCTCGATGATGAGCGCCGTGCCCGACGAGAGCTGCGGGTTGATGTGATCGGGTGGAACCAGCGGCTGGTGAAGATGCTTCTTCATCACATCGCTTTGGTTCTTCGCCTCGTAGGGAACCTTGCCCGTGACCATGTGATAGAAGGTCGCGCCCAAACCGTAGATGTCCGCGGGCGGACCGATGTCGAGCTTTCCGTGGATTTGTTCGGGCGAAATGTAGTAGGGCGTTCCGTAGGCGCGGCCCGCTTCGCTCTCGGCGAGCTCACGGTCGGACATCACTCTCGCGAGTCCGAGGTCAGCGAGCTTCGCGACCCCTGCGATCGTCATCATGATGTTGCGTGGCTTGATGTCGCGGTGAACGATGCCGCGGTCGTGCGCGTGCTCGAGTGCGCAGGCGACTTGTCGGATGATCTCGAGCGCCTCGCGCTCGGGAATGCGTTTGCGCGCAGTGATCCGATCGTGCACTGTGTCGCCGTCGACATACTCCATCACGAAGTAGTGCAGGCCGTTGGTCTCGCCGATCTCGTAGGCGGCCACGATGTTGTTGTGGCTCAGGCTCGCCGCCGACTGACCTTCCTTTTGGAAGCGCTTGATGAACGAGGCGTTCTCGCTGTAGGCCTTGGGGAGGATCTTGATCGCGACGAGGCGATCGAGCGAGAGCTGGCGCGCGAGGTAGACCTTGGCCATCGCTCCTGCGCCGAGCTTGCGGAGAATTTGGTAGCCAGGGATTCTCGTCGAGGTCTTAATCGTCTCGGCTTCGACGCGAATGTTGTCGAGTTGGTCGCTGGAGGTCAGCTTGCGCTCGAGGAGAAGTTCACGCAGCGTGGTTGGACGCGACTGCTCGAGGCGCGCTCGAAGTTCCTTCAGGCACTGGTCCATCGCTGGTTGCGAGACGATGCCTCGCTCAACCAACGCGCGTCCGAGCGCGGTGTCGAAGTTGGTACCTGCCCTTGAACCTGCGCTGCTGCCGCCGTTGCCTGCGGTGCCTGCACGCGAACCCGCCGCGTCCATGGCAGAATCCCCCGACGGCGCGTCGGCGGGGAGGGCGGAGGGCGGCGGATCTGGCTGGTCTGCCAAGAGAGGGGAGCCTTCGAGACTTGCAGTGACTGAAGCCATGGTCTATCGGAACAGAGTTGGGGCTAGTCGAGGAGATTCACGCAAGCGAAGGCGATTGTCAAACCTCCCCGCAACGGATCCTTACGCCGTGGCGGCCGATACGGGTGCCGCAGCGTCGGAACTTCCCTCTGAACTCGTATCTTGTCCCTCCTGTGACTGCCCCGATGCACACTTCCGCGGACGCGTTTGCGCCCATCGTCCTTGCGAGTGGGTCGCCGCGGCGGATGTTGCTTCTGGCCGAGGCGGGGTTCGTGGCCGAGATCGAAGCAGCGGACCTCGACGACGTGATGCTCACGATGGGTGAGGTGGACGCGCTGGCCGTGGCGCCCGCACTCGCGCACTTCAAGGCGCAGCGCGTGGCGACGCGGAGAAAGCAGCGCGGCGCGCGCGCAGCGTGGATTCTCGCGGCAGACACGGTCTGCGAGCGCGACGGCGTGGTGCTAGGGAAGCCAGCGGACCAGGACGAGGCGCGCGCCATGATCGAGTCACTCTCCGCACGAGGGCACCGCGTGATCACGGGTTGGTGCCTCTTAGGCCCCAACGGCGCGCGGCACATTGGTCGCGACATCGCCCGCGTCGAGATCGGCGTGCTTCCTCCTGCCGACTTCGAGAGCTTTCTTGAAGGTGGCTGCTGGCGTGGCAAAGCGGGCGGCTACAACCTGACCGAGGTCATCGCGCGAGGTTGGCCCGTGCGCTGCGAAGGCGACCCGCAGACCGTGGTCGGACTTCCGATTCAGCGCCTCGCCCCATTTCTGCGGCGCGCGATGGGAGCGAGCGCGTGAGGCCTGCCACCTCCACGATCGATCCCGCGCTCTCTGGACGCGACCTTGGACCATGGTTCATGGTTCCGTGGTGGATCACCCTCCCCGTGCTTTGTGCGGTGGCGGTTGGACTCGTCTGGTATTGGCTTCGACTCGGACGCGCGGGCGTGCCGCGCGAGCGCCGCTGGCTTCGTCGCGCTTCGATTCTCTGCGCGCTGCTCGCCATCACGCCGCTCGCGCGCGGGCTGACCTTCGTCCATCCCCACGAAGATCGTGTGGGCTTCGCGCTCGCGTGGTCGATGGTCTTGTTGTTGCTGCTGCCGTGCCTCATCCTTGCGGGGATCGATGTCTGCCTGACCATGCGACGCGGTCTCGACGAGCTCCGCTCGCTTCGTCGCGAGACGCTCGGTGGCAAAGCTGAGAAGAAAGGCGTCGATGGCTGAAGCGCCTGCGCTCTTGAAGATTCCCGCACTCCTGCGCCCCTTGGCGTCGGTCGCGGCGTGCGCGTACGGACGCGGGGTTTCCTGGCGCAACGCGCGGTTTGATCGCGGCATCGGAGTCGGCGCCATTGAAGTGCGCGGTGCGCGCGTGCCCGTTCTTTCGGTTGGAAACCTCACCGTCGGCGGCACGGGAAAGAGCCCGTTCGTGGCGTGGTTGTGCCACGAGTTGGTGCAGCTGCTTCGGCAACCTGTGATTGGCATGCGCGGCTACAAGTCGCGCGTTGGGGCGTCGGGTGCAGCGCAGAGCGACGAGGCGCTGGAGTATGCACTCACAGCTTCTGCAGCACTCGTGGTCGCGAACCCGCGCCGCCGCGCAGCGCTCAATGCAGAACTCTCTCGAGAGATTCACGCGCCGTGGGTCCATCGCGCCGTCGTGGTGCTCGATGATGGATTTCAGCACCGCTCGGTCGCGCGCGAACTCGACATCGTGCTCGTGGATGCGACGCGGCCTGGCTTGGATGGAGCGTTGATTCCGCGAGGGATCTTGCGTGAGCCTGCGAGCAACCTCTCCCGCGCCGACCTCGTGGTCATCACCAAGGCGCATGATCCAGCCCAGAGGCGGAGCGCGGAAGAACTCGTGCTCGCGGCGCGTGGTAGCGCTGCAGACGCGGCGTGTGTCCACGAGTGGGCTGGGCTCACGGTCTATGAGAATTCCGCGCCGCCCGAAGAGCTCCCCATGGAGTGGCTGAGCGGTCGTGCGCTGGTGACGGCCTCCGGCCTCGGCAATCCTGCCCACTTTGAACAGATGGCGCAACGCGCTGGAGCGAGGCTTCTTCATACGGCGCGCGTTGGAGATCATCAACCGTGGAGTGCGCGGGAGCTCGATGCGTTGTGCGCAACAGCTGCGCGTGCGGGCACTCGGCCAGAGGCACTCCTCGTCTCACGCAAAGACTTCGTGAAGCTCGATGCTTTGCCGCAGTCGTGCCCGATCGTGGTGCCGCACTTGGCGGTGCGCTTTCTTGAGGGCGAGGCGTGTGTCCGCGAGCGAGTGTCCCGTGCGCTCTCGATTACGGGTGCGCTCGGTCGGCCGTCCGCGTCGTGACGCGAAAGTCGACATACGGCTGCCCGTTGATGACGCGTTGCCGATCGACGGCGTAACGGGTCGAGAGGATCGTCTCGCGGATCACGGGGTCGCGGTCCTGGCCGAGGCGGGCGTCGTTGCGGGTCGCGAACGCGCCCCGATCGAGCTCTCCCGAGCGCACCAAGACTGCGCAGGGGGTGTGCCGGGTTGGGATGGAGGCGGTCGCGCAACCGAGGGAAAGCGTGGAACCGAGGATTCCGATGGCCGCGGCGGCGAGGTTCTTGGTTCCAATCTTCAGCTTGTCCACAGTGGCTCCTCCGCGTCGACCCTGCCCTCGGAGAGGCGCAGGGCAAGAACGGAGTGGCGGATCGCTTCAATACCGCCCTCGGCGAAGCCGCGTAAGTCCACCAAAGCGCATCCCGAGAGAAAGATGAGTCCGAGAAACGCCATCTCTTGCAAAGTTTTGCCGTTTCTTGACTTCTGCTGAGACCTTCAGGCATACTCGCCTCAACCCCCAACCGATCCCGATGGCGACTTGTAGGTGTCCTCGGGCGTGCTTTTCGAGGTGTGAGATGGCCACCACGACGAAGAAAGATTTGATCGAGCGAGTAGCGACAGAGACGGAACTCTCACGAGCGGATGTGCGCCGTGCGGTCCAGAGTTTTCTCGATCAAGTGATCGGGGAGCTCGCCCGCGGTAACCGCCTTGAGTTTCGCGACTTCGGTGTCTTTGAGATTCGCGAGCGCGCTGGACGCGTCGCGCAGAATCCCAAGACGCTTGAGCGCGTTTCCGTTCCCGCACGCAAGAGCGTGCGCTTCAAGGTCGGACGATTGATGCAGCAGTCGCTTGAGGACGGCACCGTCGTCCTCGTGCGGAACCGCGAAGAGGACTGAACTCCTCCGCAATCCGAAGTCGAACTCACGGGACGCCCCACACGCGTAGTGGCGTCCCGCAGTTCTTTTTGCGCGCGAGCATCGCGTCTCGCCTCCGTGCCGTGAGCATCCTGACAAGCCTCCTCGCGCCGCGCGTGGTCGGATAGCCTCCGCCGCGTGGACGACCGACTCACCAGCAATTCCAACTCGCCAGCAGCAGGCTCTTCCGCCGACCGTGACGCGGGCGGTGGTTTCCGCTCAGGTCGCGGTGGACGCCGTGGCAAGAGTGATGGCCAATCCGAGTCGCAGCGGCGCGATGTTGCTGCGCTCTTTGGCTCCGCGCCACCGGTCGCCATCGAGGCGGAGATGGGTCTCATCGGCGGGATCATCTGGGATCCGAAGGTCATCGGTGACGTGATCACGGTCGTGCGCAATGGCGAGGATTTTTCGTCGCCGCGCCACGGTCGCATCTACGACGCGATCGTGGAGGTCTACGAGCGCCACGCGACTGTCGACCTCGTGCTGCTGAATCAACTGCTGACCGATCGCGGCATTCTCGATGCCGTCGGCGGGCTCGATTACATCGTGCAAATGGCTGAAGGCGTGCCCAGCGCCGCCAACGCCGTGCACTGGGCGCGCGTGGTGCGTGAGAAGGCCACGATGCGCGAGTTGATCGCGGCAGCGGGCGAGATTCTCGAAGAAGCGCACACGTCACGCTCTCCTGCGCAGGAGATGCTCGAGAGCGCGGAGCAAAAGATCTTTCGCATCGCGCAGAAGCGTGAGACGGGCGTGGTGTCGACCGCCAACGAACTCGTGCATGAGACCATGCGCATGCTCGATGAGAGCGATGGCGCGGGTTTCATGGGTGTTCGCACGGGCTATCCGCAACTCGACGAGATGACCAACGGATTGCAGAAGGGCGAGATGCTCGTGCTCGCGGCGCGTCCGTCGATGGGCAAGACTGCACTGGCGTTGAATCTGCTTGAGCAGATCGCGCACCACAATGTCGCGAGCGTCATGTTCAGTCTTGAGATGGGTAAGCAGCAGCTGATCCAGCGCATGCTCTGCGCGCTTGGCGGCATCGATGCACAACGACTCCGCAAGCACATGCTCGGCAGCGACGATCATCGTCGGCTGCTCGCGGCCTGCGGCGAGATTTCCAAGTTGCCGATCTTCATCGATGACACGCCAGGACTCTCGCTCTTGGCCATGCGCTCGAAGGCGCGTCGACTCAAGGAGCGCCACGGCATCGGCTTCATCGCCATCGACTACTTGCAGCTCATGAGTTCGGGATCAAAGGTCGAGAGCCGACAACTCGAAGTCAGCGAGATTTCCCGTGGAATCAAGGCGATGGCGCGCGAGCTCGATGTGCCCGTGCTCTGCCTTTCGCAGCTCAACCGTGCCGCCGAACAGCGCGAAGGACACCGTCCACGCATGAGCGACTTGCGCGAGTCAGGCTCGATCGAGCAGGACGCCGATGTGGTCATGATGTTGCACCGCGAGGATTACTACCACCGCGGCGACACCAACTGGGCTGATGAGAATCCCGACAAGGTCGGCACCGCGGAACTCATCCTGGCCAAGCAGCGCAACGGTCCGACGGGCTCGGTTGACCTCATCTGGGATGGCTCGACGACGACTTTCAAGAGTCGTTCCTATGCAGCGCAGAGTGACTCGTCCTTTGGTTCCGAACCGCGACGCGCCTTTGCGCCGACACGAATGCGCGCCGCTGCGGAACCGAACGACGACCTTCCGGTTTGAGTCGGCTGTCCTGTTCCCGTTCCGCGTTCGCGGCCGCGTTACGCTGCCTCCGCCTGCATGAGCGACTCCGCCGACACGGACCCAATGGAGCTCCAGTCGCTGCTTCGGCGCGCTGCAGACGGTGATTCGCAGGCGTGGCGCGAGATCACCGAGCTCTTTGCTCCGCGCGTCTTCGGCCTCCTTCGCGCGCACTGCCACGACTCGGAACTCGCTGAAGAGATCGCGCAATCGACCTTCTGCACCCTCGCTGCCAAGATCGGCGAGTATGTGGAAAGCGGTCGCTTCGAGTCGTGGATCTTTCGCATCGCGATGAACCGATTGCGCGACGAGATGCGGCGTCGCGCGAGGCACGCCCGACCGATGGAAAGTTCTGCGCTCGGCGTCGCGGCGGTTCAGAAAGGTGGAAGCGGGACCGACGCGGCCGCGAGTGAGCTCCACGAGCGACTCGCGCGGGCCATGGCGCGGCTGTCCGAACTTGATCGCGAGATCATCGAGTTCCGCCACACCGCGCAGATGAGCTTTCGGGCGTTATCAGACTAT
Source organism: Planctomycetaceae bacterium (assembly GCA_947490615.1). Lineage (GTDB taxonomy): Bacteria > Planctomycetota > Phycisphaerae > Phycisphaerales > SM1A02 > QWPT01. The sequence continues at coordinate 208,149 of CANLHK010000003.1, forward strand.
TACGACGAGCCTGTCGGGACGCTTCTCGCGCGGCACCATCGCGCGCTTCGGAAGCTTCGAGCCATGCTCGAGGAGCTCGGCGTGGACGGGGAGGATCTCGGTGGGTGAGGCGCAGACTGAACTTCAGGTCGGTTTGGCAGGGATGCGCGGCCTAGGTGGCGGCCGAGCGCCCGTCCGAGCAAGATCCTCGGGCCGAATCGTGTCGGAGGCGGCAATCGGGCCGTGGTCGAGCCGTTCGAGAGATGATCAAGTCAGCGGGTCGGTCAACCAACCACACCCCGCCGTTCCGAGGATCGATCGATGAACCAGAGCCCAGACAATTTCTTCGAGCAGCCGCAGCGGGAGCCGCACGATTCGGAGCAGGCGATGAACGCGCTGCCACCCGACATCGCGGGGCTCGGCTCGCTGCTCGACTCTCGGGGCCAAGCAAGCCGCCGCACGCTCAGTTCGGGCGCGCTGGATCGCATTGCTTCGATGAGCGATTTGCAGTTGCCCTTGGCGCATCGGGACGAACCCCTCGTCTTGGCGCGTGTCGGAAGTTCTTCTCGCCAAACTTGGCTCACCCGACCTTCGTCGTGGCGCATCGCTGCAGCCATCGTCGCGGTTGCGGGCATTGGCGCCGCGGCGTATTTCGTGGCGCGTGCTGCGCTGGATCGGGGAACGCCAGCTCCAGGCACGCTTGTTGAGGTTCCCCCGAGTGCGGAACACGCACTGCCCGCGCCGACACCAGGACTTCGATCCAAGAGCATTGAGCACCTCGATCGGGCGCTCGCGCAAAGTGGCCGCGCAACGGCCTCCACTTCTTCTGCCTCGGTCTCCACCATGCTCGTGGCACTTTCCAGCCCGCGTGATGAGGCCGCGCTGCACTACAACGAACTCGATGAGGCTTCAGAGGCGGAGATCGCTTCGTTCCTCAGCACGAGTTCGCTGCTTGACGGTGGCGGCACAACCTACGAGGATCTCTCAGGCGAATTCGCTGCGATCGTTGCGCCCGGCTCGTTCCGATGAGGGGCTCGTTGAGGCGCTTGTTGAGGTGCTTCGACCTCGGAGGCTTCATGCTCTCGGTAAGGATCCTCCAACTTCGACTCTCGACTGCCACGATGCTGGCCGTGAGTGCGACTCTCTTGACCGCGTCAGCCACGGCGCTGGCAGCCGCAGCGCAGGACGCACCGCCGAAGCCTGATGGCGCGGAGGTTGATCGCAAACAAGATGACCCGCGCCAAGAGGGCAGTCGCCAAGGTGAACGCGGTGGCCGTCGGGGTGGACGAGGTCTTCCGCAAGCTCCTGATTGGCCACGCGCTGGTGGTTTCGGACCAAGCGGTATCAGCGGAACCAACGCAGAGCGGCCCATGATCGAAGGGCTCGTGCTTGAGGGGCTGATTCCAAGTGCCTTCGGCAAACGCGAGCTGAACGACGCGGATGTTCAACGCGTGCTCGAGGTCGCCAAAGAGATTTCGCCCGAGTGGGGTGCTGCCATCGAAGGTCGCATCAAGGCCGACGCGGAACAAGTGAAGGCCACGCTGCGCACGAGTGGTCGCCGATTGCTCGGCATGGCGGCGCTGAAAGAGCGTGCGCCCAAGGTCTACGCTGTCAAGATTGCAGAACTTCGCGCGCAAGCGGAGTGCGAGCGACTCGCGAGCGAGATGCGCGAAGCGATCAAGCACGCGATCGACGATCCTTCGACGAATCCCGAGGCGGTCAAGGCCTTGAAGGCTGAGCTTGGCGCAGCGGCGCAGCGTCAAGTCGATGCCACCATCGCTGCGCGTCGTGAGGAACTCGCAGCGCTCGAGGATCGCATGAAGAAGTTGCAGAGCGATCTCGACGCGGACATGGTGCGTCGCGAGGCGCTCGCCGAAGAACTGACGCAGCGCCTGCAGAATCGACGCGAATCGCAGCGCGCGCCTTCGAAGCCTGACGCGAAGCCTGACACGAAGCCTGACGCGCGACCCGCGCCACGCGAGTAGCATTCGCGCCCGATGGCGCCCGAGCGAATTGTCGACAACACGCAGCGAGTGGATTCCGAGGTTGCACGGACACCTCGTGTGTCTGCACGCCTTGGCACGGCGGGGCGCATCGGGTTGTTGCTGTTGGCGCTGGTCATCGGGCTCTGTGTGGCGACGCTGCCGTGGACCATGGGTGGCGTGGCCAGTGGCGCGACGCGCATGGCGCGCTACGAAGCCTCAAATCTCTCGCTCAATCTGCTTCCACCGATCTGGGAATCGCTCGACGATTCGCAGCGCGAACGCCTGGCCAACGCGCTCGCAGCCGAGCAGTATGTCCCCGGCCGCGCGCTCGGGACCGATCGGCTCGGGCGCGATGTGCTGGCGCGACTCCTCGCGGGTGGCGCGATCAGTTTGCTGGTCGGACTCAGCGCCGCTGCGATTGCCGTGGTCGTGGGAACGCTCTACGGATCGTGTGCGGGCGCGATGGGTGGACGCGTTGATGCGGTTCTGATGCGCATCGTGGACATCCTCTTTGGGCTGCCCTCGATTCTTCTCGTCGTGCTTCTGGCCGTCGCCGTGGATGGCATCATCGAGCGCGAGGGTGCGGAACTCTCGCTCTTGACGCGGCAGTCCATCAACATCGCGACTCTGCTCTTAGCCATCGGCGGAGTGAGTTGGCTCACCATGTCACGCGTGATTCGCGGACAGGTCATGGCGCTGCGCGCGAAGCCATTCATGGAAGCCTGCCGCGCTGTGGGTGTCGGTGCGCCGCGGCAGTTTTACGCGCACTTGCTGCCGAACCTCGTGGGTCCCATCGCGGTCTATGCGGCACTCGCTGTTCCGTCGGCGATCCTCTCGGAGAGCTTCCTCTCTTTTCTTGGTATCGGCGTGCGCGAGCCACTTCCGAGTTGGGGCAACATGGCCGCCGACGGCCTCGCCGAACTCAACACTGTGGAGAGTCGCTGGTGGCTCCTGGTCGCGCCGTGCTTGGCCATCGCGGTGACGCTCGTCGCGCTGAACTTCCTTGGTGATGAACTGCGCGAGCGGTTCGACCCGATGCGCACACGGAAAGTCGCCTAGGACTCTCGCCGACAAGCGGTCGCGCTGCGTTCGATTCGAGCGCGACTGGTTAGGATGCGCCCCCCGCATCTCACCCCGCGGGCAGGGACCACCATGACCAATCGCTTCGGCTTCAAGGATTTCATTCAGATCGTGCTGCTCGCTGCGGTGCTGTTCCTTGGTTGGCTGCAAATGGTGCAGCAGGATCGCGATCGGGTGTTGCAGCAGGATGTCCTCAGCAAGCTCTCGGCGATTGAGAAGCGGCTCGCTTCGGGCATCGTCGCGTCCGCCGCTGCGCCGCACACCAACGGTGGCACCACCGACGGCGCGCGCGATGAGTCGTGGGCGCGACCTGGCATCCCGATCGAGTGGCAGGAGCCTTGGGGGTTCGCCAACGATCCGCGGCAGCAACCAGGATTTGCCGAAGGTGGTGAGTTCACCGATCTCTTCGAAGCGCAGCCTGCCAAACTCACGCCGTATCTTGGAAGCGATGTCTATTCGATTCGCGTCTGCGATCGCGTCTGTGATTCGCTTGGTGCCTACGACCCCAAGACGCTGCGCTTTGTTGGCACGCTCGCTGACGCCTGGCAACAGGATCCCAAGGGACTGTGGATTCGCGCGCACATTCGCGCGGACGCGCGGTTCAGCGATGGCGAACCCGTCACCGCTGAGGATGTGCGCTGGACCTTCAAGGACTTCATCTTCAACCCGTCGATCGAGGCCGAGCGCGCGCGTTCGACGATGGACCAGATTGTCGATGTGAAAGTGCTCGGTCCCAAGACTGTCGAGTTCGTCTTCAACAAGGCGCTCTCGTTCAATGTCGTCGCTGCGCTGGGGAACTACATCCTCCCCAAGCATTTCTACGACAAGTTTGAGCCCGCGCAGATCAACAGCTCGACGGCGCTCCTCATGGGTTCGGGTCCGTTCCGTCTTGAGCGACTCGATCCGAGTGCGCAGTGGTCACCAGGCCAGGATGTCGTACTCGTGCGCAACGAGAATCACTGGGGCCCGCGCTCGCCACTGGACAAGATTCGCTTCAAGGTCGTGAACGACGATCTCGCGCGGCTTGTCGCCTACACCAACGGCGAAGGCGATCAGACGCTGCCCACGAGCCCGCAGTACATCAGTAAGACCAAGGAGCCCGACTGGAGCAAGGAGAATCAGTCGTTCTCTTGGATCAACATGCGCTCGGGCTACTCCTTCATCGCGTGGAACCAAGGACCGCGCAACGGAAAGCCAACGCCCTTTGGCGACAAGCGCGTTCGACAGGGTCTCACGATGTGCATCGATCGCGAGCAGATGATTCGCGATATCTGGGAAGGCGTCGGCGTTGTCGCCAAGGGCTCCGTGAATCCCGAAAGCCCCGCGTCCGACAGGTCGCTCAAGCCGTGGCCGTTTGATCCCGTCAAGGGCAAGGCGCTCCTGGCCGAAGCAGGTTGGAAAGATCGCGACGGCGACGGCTTCCTCGAGAACGAGCAGGGCGAGCGCTTCAAGATCGAGTTCACTCGTCCCTCGGGCGGCGAGATCTACGAGCGCATCTCAAACTTCATCAAGAACAGCTATTCCAAGGTGGGCATTCAGATCGAGACCAAGGTCGTCGACTGGTCGGTCATGCAGGAGATCAACAAGGCGCGCGACTTTGACGCGCTCATGATGGGTTGGTCGGCCAGCGCGCCCGAGAGCGATCCGCGGCAGATCTTCCACTCCGAGTCGATCAAGGAGGGCGGCGACAACTTCGTGCAGTGGAACTCGCCGAAGGCCGACGCGCTCATCGATCGCATTCGCTCGACGCTCGATTACGACGAGCGCATGAAGGTTTGGCACGAGTTCGAGGCGACGCTCCACGAGGAGCAGCCGTACACCTTCATTCGCGTGTCGCCGTGGCTGCGCTTCGTGAAGAAGTCGATCGGCAATGTGCACCCCTACAAGACCGCGCTTGAGCAGTGGGAGTTCTTCCGTCACGCCGTCCAACCGACGCCCGCGAACTGATGATGTCCTCATGACGCCGACGACGCCGAACACCGCCACGAAAGGCACGCGCGGATGCTGACCTACATCCTCCGCCGCGTCTTGCTCATGGTTCCGACACTCATCGGAATCACCTTTGTGGTGTTCCTGTTGCTTGCGCTTTCGCCTGGCGGAATCGGCGCAGCGTTGTCGGTCTCGGGCGGCCAACAGGACGCGTCGAAGGCCGCGATCCTGCAGGTCTACCTTGAAGATCGCTACGGCCTGAATGATCCAGTGATCGTGCAGTACGCGCGATGGATGCATCGCATCTCACCGATCAAGTTCGGGACGCGCGACCAAGTCACTGCTGCAGGCGAGCGTCTGCAACATCCAAAGGACATTCCGCAACCGCCGCTTTCGGGCTTCGTGCGCGCAGCAACGAATGCTGCGGCAGCACCAGCTGCGCTCGCCACCGTGGCCGTCACCGATGGCTCCGTCTTGCGCGGGACCGATGAAGTGGAACGCCAGCGCGCGTATCGCAAGGTCGCCAACGACGCGCTGACGGCGCGCTCGAAGTACCTCGCCGCCAAGCGCGCGTTTGAGAGTGCTCTGGTCGAGTACGCGATGGCAGGCAAGCGCAGCGAACTGTTGGATCGCAAGGGCAAGATCATTCTCGAGAAGCTTGAGAGCGAAACGCCCGACATCGCCAACGCAGCGTGGCCCAAGGTCGTCACCGCCGATGCGGAGATGCAAACTGCCTACGAACGCGCCGTGGCCACGCGCGATGTGCTCGCACGCGCCTTCGCAGAGCGCCCTTTTCCTGAAGCGGGCATGAACATCATTCCTGGTTCACTGTGGGTTGGCGCGCCTGACCTCGGCACGGCGTTCTCGAAGGCGCGTCCTGTGTCAGGACTGTTGCTCGATGCGTTGCCGGTGACGCTTCTCATCAACTTCATCGCGTTCCCGATCATCTACCTCATCGCGATTCCTTCGGGCATTCTCGCCAGTGCCCGCGCGGGCTCGTGGTTCGACAAACTTTCGGGCGCGACCTATGTGGCACTCTGGTCGATCCCCACGGTGTGGGCTGGCGTGCTGGCGATTGGCTACCTCGCGAACAACCAATACCTTGGGATGTTCCCTGTCGCTGGCTTGCATGATCGAGCCGCGGAAGGGTGGACTTTCCTTCCTGGAGTGCAAAGCAACGGCACCTGGCAGATCGGTTGGTTGCTCGACATGGGTTGGCACCTCGTCCTTCCCGTGGCGTGTCTGGTCTATGGCGGATTCGCGGTCCTCTCCAAGCAGACACGCGCCGCGATGCTTGACAACTTCAACGCCGACTATGTGCGCACCGCCAAGGCCAAGGGTGTCTCTCGAAAGGATGTGGTGATTCACCATGTCTTTCGCAACAGCCTGTTGCCGCTCATCACCATGTTCGTCACCGTCTTTCCCGCGACGCTTGCGGGTTCGGTGGTGATCGAACGGATCTTCTCGGTGCCGGGCATGGGCAGCCTCATGATCGACGCGATTGCGCAGCGTGATCGCGAGCTCATCCTGGCCGATGTGTTCATGATCGCCGTCGTCAACCTTGGTGCGTTGCTCTTGGCTGACATCCTCTACGCGGCGGCCGATCCGCGGGTGAGCTATGAGTAAGCGCCCGACCAACGAACCTGCCTCGATCAGCGGCATCGAAGCGATGCGCGGCGTCGGCATCGGGCACGCCAAGGGTTTCTGGGCTGATGCGTGGGAACGCGTCGTGGGTCGATTCGGCGCGCGTCTGGCGTTGGTCTGGATCGGCACGATTGCGTTCTTCGCGGTCTTTGCGCCGGTTCTGGCCAATGCGCACCCGATCTATCGTCAGAACATCGAGAGCGGCGTGTGGGACTCGCCGTTGTGGCAGAGTCTTTCGAGTGTCGACCTCGGTCTCCTCGCGTTGGCCGTCTTCGGCGTGCCGTTTGTCTTCCTTCCCATCGGCGCGGCGGTCCGCATCGGCATGCCCGATCGTTCGTCGCGTTTGGGAATGTTGCTCCTGTGCGGAATCCAAGCGGGGCTCACCATCGTGCTCGCCTCGGCGGTCGCGGCGTGGTCACGCGACAGCGAGAGCGCGCCATGGATTCGTGAGTTGTCGCGCATCGCGGGATTCCCGTGGATGGCCGCGGGCACGATTGGATTGGTGCTCGCCATCGGTGCAGCAGTCGCTGTCGGACGCGGAAACTCAGCGCGTTGGATGGTGATTGTGCTGGCGGCAGTGGTGGCGATCTCTGCGTCGGCTTCGCGCTGGTCGGATCGTCTGGTGAACTTCGACACCTACGACGCGCAAGAGTCGTCGGGGCAGTACGAGATCATCTACACCCTCGTGCCGTTCTCACCCGAGTTTGGACGATCGGATACCTATGTCTTTCCGCCGCTGACCAAACTCGGTGACAAGGCGAGCGCGACGACGGGTACACCAGTTGGATTGCGCACCGTACTCCTCGGCACCGACGCGCTGGGCAAAGATGTGCTCTCCCAAATGATGTGGGCTTGCCGACTCTCGATCTCGATTGGCGTGGTCTCAACGGGACTGTCGGTCCTCATCGGCGTCACCATCGGAGCCATCATGGGCTTCTTTGGTGGATGGATCGACCTGCTGCTCTTTCGCGTGGTCGAGATCTTCATGGCGATTCCCGTGCTCTTCCTCTTGATCGTGGCGGCCGCAGTCTTGCCGCGCAACACCTACATGATGATGGCGATCATCGGCTGCGTCTCGTGGACTGGTGCGGCGCGATTCACCCGCGCGGAGTTCCTCAAGCTGCGCAAGCAGGACTTCGTGCAAGGCGCGCAGGCCGCGGGACTGCCGCTTCGCTCCGTGCTGTTCCGCCACATGCTTCCCAACGGCGTCACGCCCGTGCTCGTGGACGCGTCGTTTGCCGTGGCGGCGGCGATCATCGCCGAAGCGACGCTCTCGTATCTCGGCCTTGGTCCCGACGGTCAAGCGTCCTGGGGCAAGCTGCTTTCGAGTGCGACGGGAACCACAGGCATCTTCGTCTGGTGGCTGGCGATCTTCCCTGGGTTTGCGATCTTCCTGACGGTCCTCAGTTACAACATGCTTGGTGAGGCGATGCGCGACGCGATCGATCCGAAGCTTCGAAAGGCAGCGCATTGATGGTGGAAGGCGCAGCAACCAAGACTCCGACCCCGACGAAGACGACGCCGATTCTCGAGGTGGCCGACCTCGCGGTGAGCTTCGCAAACTCCGCAGGGGGCCCGCGCATCCAAGCGGTGGCGGGCGCGTCGATGACGGTGCATCCCAACCAAACGCTCGCCGTTGTCGGTGAGTCGGGTTGCGGCAAGAGCGTCACGGCGATGAGCACGATGCAGTTGATTCCGCGTCCACCAGGACGCTTCGATCGCGGCACCGTCTTGTTCGAAGGGAAAAACCTTCTGACCTGCAGCGAGCGCGAGATGCTCTCGATTCGCGGCGGCAAGATCGCCATGATCTTCCAGGAGCCGATGACGAGTCTGAATCCCGTCTACACCATCGGCGACCAGATCATCGAAGCGATTCTCTTGCACCAAGGTGTCGGTCATGCCGAAGCGTGGAAGCTTGCGATTCAGGCGATGCGCGATGTCGGCATCCCGAAGCCCGAAGAGCGCATGCGCGCCTATCCGCACCAGTTTTCGGGCGGCATGCGCCAGCGGGTCATGATCGCCATGGCGCTCGCGTGCCAGCCGAAGTTGCTCCTCGCCGATGAGCCGACGACCGCGCTCGATGTGACGATTCAGGCGCAGATTCTCGATCTGCTGCGCGATCTGCAACGCACGCGCGGCATGGGCATCATGCTCATTACCCACAACCTAGGTGTGGTGGCGCAGAACGCCGATGTCGTCTGCGTGATGTATGCGGGGCGCGTCGTCGAGTACGCACGGGTCTATGAACTCTTCGAGAACCCGCTGCACCCGTACACGCGCGGGCTCTTCAACTCGATTCCGCTCTTGAAGGTCCGCGCGCATCGACTCACCACCGTCGAGGAAGTTGTGCGCGATCCGGCCCAATTCAAGCTCAAGAATCCCGCAGGTGCGAGCCTCGCGGAGAGTCTGGTTCCGTGGTGGCCCGATCCGCCCGTTGGCGTTCGACCCGAAACCGTCCGCAACCGCGACGAGTACGCCTTGGTGCAGGTCGCGCCCACGCGCTGGGTCGGCTGCTTCAACACCCAGTGGGTTGAAGATCATCCGAGCCCGCGGCCTGATCTGGACTACCGCCGCGAAGGCGCGGTCGTCTGAGGGGAGAGCGGTGGTGAGGCGCGGTGCGCGTCTTCGTCTGCGCTACCCTGCGCGCCATGCATTCGGTTCAGCTCCAGTTCAAGAGGTTGCGCGCGAGCGCCGTGCTTCCGTCGTATCAAACTGAACATGCGGCGGGCATGGACTTGTCCGCGGACATTCCTGCGCCCGTCGTCCTTGCTCCTGGGGCGATCGCCTTGATCCCGTGCGGCTTCGCGATGGCGCTTCCTGTGGGCTATGAGGCGCAGGTTCGCCCGCGTTCTGGACTCGCAACCAAATTCGGCATCTCGATGCCCAACGCGCCCGGCACGGTCGACGCCGACTACCGCGGTGAGATGATGGTGCCGCTCATCAACCTTGGTCAGAACCCGTTCGTGGTCGAGCCCAAGATGCGGATCGCCCAGATGGTGATCGCCAAGGTGGAGCACGCGCAAGTCATTGAAGTGGAGCAGCTTACGGAGACGATTCGCGGCCAGGGCGGCTTCGGGTCAACAGGAACAGGACACGCGCCGCTGCAGGCCTAACAGAGCGTCCCCCGCACACTTCCACGCTGCGCACAAATTCGGCACAATGGCAAGTCTCCGGTAGGCCGGAGGAACTTGGAGTGTGTTGTGCGTACTGACCGTTCTCTCGAAACCTATCGCGCGCGTGCCAACCCAATGCCGCGCCAGACCGCGTCGGGCGCCTGGAGCGCCCCATGAATCTGAACTACCGGCGCAAGAAGCGCGAGCGTCACCACGCCGCGGCGCAGGATGAGGACTCAGCGGACGCCCCGCACCTCGAGCACCAGCTCGTCGCGCGCGGTGAGGCGCAACTTGTCACCTCTGACACGGCCTTGGCCGAAGTCATCGCCCATGTTCGGGAAGAAGGCGTCTTCGCCTACGACACCGAGTTCATCGGCGAAGAGAGCTACTGGCCGCGCATCTGTGTCGTGCAGATCGCCACCACGCAGCGCGTCGTCCTCGTCGATGCCGTCGCGGTCCCTGACCTGCGACCGATCTTTGAGCTCGTCGCCGATCCAACGCTGCTCACTCTGGTGCATGCAGGAACGCAAGACCTCGAGCCCGTCCGCCGCATGCTCGATCGGCAACCCGCCAACACGCTCGATGTGCAGGTCGCTGCCGCGTTCGCCGAGATGCCGTGGCCTGCTGGACTCGAGAAGTTGGTTGAACGCTTTGCGGGACACAAGCTGTCGAAGGGTCACACCTTTACCAATTGGGATGCGCGTCCGCTGACCGCCTCGCAGCTGCGTTACGCGGCCGACGATGTGCGCTACTTGCCGCTGGTTTGGGAGCGTTTGCGCGCCGAACTCGAGCGTCGTGGTTCATTGGCGTGGGCGATGACCGAGTGTGAGCAGAGCGTGAAGATCCCCGCGCGGTTTGATGAAGACGCCCAGATGCGTCGCGTCCTCAAGAGCTGGCCGATGAAGCCCGCGCAGATTCCCACGCTGCGGCTTGTCACGCGGTTGCGCGACGAGATTGCTCGCAAAGAGGACTTGCCGCATCGCGTCGTCATGCCCGATGACTCGTTGGCAGACATCGTCAAGCAGCGACCGATGTCGCAGCAGCAATTCGCAGCGGTGCGCGGACTCCCCAAGAAGCTTGCGGCGAAGTACGGCGACGCGCTTGCGCAGGCCGTCGATGAAGGTGGCAAGAGTCCTCCTGAGAAATTGCAGCACGGCAAGACCTTCGACGAGACGGGCGAAGATCGCGCGCGCATCGATGCGCTGGTGGCGATCATCAGCGCGCGGTGTATCGCCATGGGCCTCGCGCCAGGCATGGTCGCGACGCGCGGCGATGTCGCACGCTGGTGGATGACGCGCGGCTCGAAGAATCCTGAAGCGTTGTTTGAGGCAGGGGACTGGCGCGTCGAGGCACTGGGAAACTGGCTCGACTGCTTCATGGATGGCAAGGCGAGCGTGTCGATTTCGTGGCGCAACGGCGGCCCCGAGTTGCTGCATGGGTAGCCTGCAGTCGGTCAACCCCGCGTCTGGCGTGGCGTTTGGTCACGCGTTCAAGACGAGCACGCGGGCCGAACTCGAGGCGATGGCGCGCGCGGCACACGCCACGGTTGAATGCATGGCCGACGCGCCCGGCGCGCAACTTGCGGGATTCCTCGAGGAATATGCGCGTCTTCTCGATGCCGATCGAAGCGCGCTTGCGCAGCTTGCCCACGAAGAGACAGCACTCCCGCTGACGCCTCGACTCTCCGAGGTCGAGTTCAATCGCATGCTGTCGCAACTGCGCAGTGGCGCGCGCGCGCTCATCGACGAGTCGTGGCGCACGATTGCCATCGACGCTCCCAACCAACTTCGTTCCACGCTGGTGCCGCTTGGCGGGGCCGTCGTGTGCATCGGTCCCTCCAACTTTCCGCTGGCCTTTCATGGTGTGTCGGGCGGAGATTTCTGCGCAGCGATCGTGGCGCGCAATCCCGTGATCGCCAAAGCGCATCCTGGGCATCTCGGCACTTCGGCGCGTCTCTACGCGGCCGCGTGTGCAGCGAGAGAAAAAGCGGGACTGCCCGCGGCGGCGGTGCAGATGTTCTTTGATTGCGCCAGTGACGATGGTCTTGCGCTCCTTGAGCATCGCGGAGTCGCGGCGCTCGCGTTCACCGGCTCGCGTGCGTCAGGTCTGCGATTGAAGGCGGTGTGCGATGCACTCGGAAAGCCATCGAGCCTTGAGATGTCGTCGGTGAATCCCGTGTTTGTGGCGCGCGGCGCTGCAGCAGCGCGCGCTGAAACCATCGGCGAGAGTTGGGCCACGGCGCTGCTTCTTGGCGGTGGACAGTTCTGCACCAAGCCAGGCGTGCTTCTTGTGGTGGGTGCCGATGCAGCGCAACGACTGACCAGTCGCGTTGCCGAGTTGTTGCGCGCGGCTGCTCCACCGATCTTGCTCACCGAGTCGGTCCGCAAGAACTTTCTCGAACGCGTCAAAGCGCTGCGCAGCGTGTGCGGCGAACCGATCTGTGGCGGCGGCAGCAGCGAGTTGGCTGGTTTCCGCGTGGAACCCACGCTGTTTCGCGTTGCCGCTGGCCGCGCGCGCGCTGAGCGTGTCGTGGTGATGCAGGAAGCGTTTGGACCTGTCGGAGTTGTGCTCGAAGTCGAAGACGATGCCGCGCTCGTTGAGTTCGCGCACGAACTCGAAGGCCAACTCGCTTGCACGGTCGTCGCGGACGAGTCCGACGCTGCAACGCGCGCGGCGCTCTACGCCACGCTGCGATTTCGCGCAGGCCGATTGCTCGACGAAGCGATGCCAACAGGTGTCGTGGTGTCCAACGCGATGGTCCACGGCGGACCGATGCCCGCGACCAATGACCCGCGCTTCACGGCCGTGGGATTGCCTGAGTCAGCAAAACGGTTTTCGAAGGCACTTTGCCTCGACCGCGTTCGTTGAGGTCCACGCGCCTTACGGCCGATGCGCGAGCGCACGGCGAATGACCTCGATCGCTTCGGCGCGCGCAACTCCTTCAAGAGCGCGACGCGGTGCGCGCACCCGCTCATCACCGGTCTGCGTCAGCACCATCGTCAGCTTGATCAGCTGGACGAACTCAGGCACGGTGTCGAGCCGCAACAACGGAAGAAACCAGCGATAGAGCGCATCGCACGCCGCGATGTCCGCGGGAAGCGACGACTGCGCAAGCTGGAAGAGCTTCACGCTTTCAGCTGGCAGCGCGTTGGCAAGTCCTGCGATCCAGCCGCACGCACCCATGCGCGCTCCTTCGACGGCGCAATCATCGAGTCCGACCAAGGCGCCCACACCGCGCGAGCGACCAGTGCTTCCGGCGATGAGCGCGGTGAGCCGCCGCGCATCGCCTGAAGAGTCCTTCACGGCGACAAGATTGGCGTGCGCGTCCGCGAGCGCGAAAGTCTGCGCCGCTGTCACATCCACGCCGTAGGCGACGGGGTTGTTGTAGAGCATCATCGGAAGCGGGGCGGCCGAAAGCATCGCTTCAAAGTGCGCGCGATGTTCCGACCACGGTCCCTTGTGGACATAGGGCGGTAGAATCATGCAACCGCGCATGCCGATCTCGGCCGCAGCCTCGACTTGTCGCACCGCGTCCTTCGTCGAAGCAGCGGAAATCGTGGCAAACGCGCTGCCGTGCCCCTCACTGGCCGATGCGATCGCGCACCAACCAAGGACGCGCTCGTCATGCGAGAGCGTTTGTCCTTCGCCGAGCGAGCCCGGCCAGACTGTGCCGCTGCAACCCGCGCGCAGCATGCGATGCGCGAGATCGGCAAGTTTCGTCTCAGCGAGCGCGCCGTCATCATTCCACGGCGTCACCAGCGCAGGGATCACGCCGCGAAAGGGCGCACCAATCGTGTCAGAGGCAGTCATCCACGCAGCGTAACCACGCAGCGTGAGACTCGCGCGCAGTATGCTGCGCGCTTGGATCTCTCGCGCTTCATCGATAGTCACACCGAAGGAGAGCCGACGCGGGTGCTGGTCGCACCTGATGGCGGACCGTTTCGCGAAACGCTTCCTGAGGTCCTTTCTCAACTCACCAAGAATGGCCGCGTGACGATCCCTGACGAATGGCTTGCCATCAGCGGCAATCCGCGCGCTGCCGAGGCGACGGTGTGCGCGCTCTGTTGTGCGCCTTCGACGCCCAAGGCCTACTGCGGCGTGTTGTTCTGGAATGCGACCGCGGTGCTGGGCATGTGCGGACACGGCACGATTGGCTTGGTTCGATCGATGATGGATCGTCAGCCTGACGCGCGACAACTGCGCATCGAGACGCGCGTTGGCGAAGTCGTTGTCGAGTCGCGCAGCGACGGCACGATTGCGTTTGACAATGTTCCCTCGCGGGTCCATGCGCGTGATGTCGAGGTGCCGTTGCCGCAGGGCGGCGCGGCGCGCGGAGATATCGCGTGGGGAGGCAACTGGTTTTTCATTGTGCGCCATGATGGATCCCAGCGTGGAACGACTCCCGGCAGCCGTGCGGCGCGGCCGATGCGCTCGCACGCGGAGGAACTCGCCTATGCCCGCGCGATTCAGCAGGGAATCGACCACGCGGGATTGCGCGCTGGCGCCGAGAACGGCGGCATGATCGACCACATCGAACTGGTCTTTCCGCCCTCACGCCTCGACGCGGATGCCCGCAACTTTGTGCTCTGCCCCAACGGTTCCTACGACCGATCACCGTGTGGGACGGGTACGAGCGCGCTCCTGGCCTCGCTTGCAGAGCGCGGTGAACTCGCGCCGAGTGAAGCGTGGCGGCAGGAGTCCGCCATCGGCAGCGTCTTTCAGGCGCACTACAAGGCGCACGGACCACACACCATCACGCCAACGATTGCAGGACGCGCCTTCCTGCTCGCGCAGGGAACGCTGCGTCACGATCCCACCGACCCATCGCGCTACGGAACTTGGAAGGAACTCGCATGAGGAAAGAGGCACACGAGATTCTCTACAACCCGCGCCTGAACAAAGGCACGGCTTTCAGCGAAGCGGAGCGAGAGTTGCTCGGTCTGACTGGGCTCTTCCCTGACGCGGTGGATGATGCCTCGACGCAGCAGCAACGCGCCGCAGGGCAACTCGCGGTGCGTGCGAACGACCTCGAGCGCTATGTGTTTCTCTCGGAGTTGCAGGATCGAAACGAGCGACTCTTCTATCAACTGCTGCGCAACGATCCCGCGCAGTACATGCCGATCGTCTACACGCCGACCGTCGGTGAAGCGTGTCAGAAGTTTGGGCACATCATGCGGCGGCCCAAGGGCCTCTATGTCTCACTGCGGCATCGTGGACGCGTGAAGGACATCGTGCGCAATTGGCCTGAAGAAGATGTACGCATCGTCTGCGTGACCGATGGCGAGCGCATCCTTGGCCTCGGCGATCTCGGCGTCTGCGGCATGGGCATCCCTGTAGGAAAGCTCGCGCTCTACACCGCTGTGGGTGGCGTTCCGCCAGGACGCTGCATGCCCGTGGTGATTGATGTCGGCACCAACAACGCAGGATTTCTCACCGACCCGCTCTATCCAGGACTCCGCCAGCCGCGTGCGCGTGGTGCGGAGTTTGACGCGCTGGTTGAGGAGTTCGTTCTCGCGGTGCAGGAGGTCCATCCGCGCGCGTGTATTCAGTTCGAAGACTTTCACAACACCACGGCGATCCCGCTGCTCGCGCGCTATCGCAATCGCGTGTGCTGCTTCAACGACGACATCCAAGGAACCGCCTCGATCGCCGTCGCGGGACTCTTTGCGGGCTGCCGCGCATTGGGCAACACACTCGCGGATCACCGCTACCTCTTCTTCGGCGCAGGCAGTGCGGCCACGGGGATCGCTGATCTCCTCGTCCAGGCGATGTGTGCGCAAGGCTCCACCGAAGCAGCAGCGCGCGCGCGGGTCTGGCTCATGAACTCCAAGGGTTTGGTCGTGCAGGAGAATCCTGGCATTCAACCGCACCAGATTCCCTTCGTGCGCGAAGGCCGCTTGGTGCCCACGCTGCTTGAGGCAGTCCAAACGGTGAAGCCGACGGTGCTCATCGGCACGAGCACGCAGCCGCAGACCTTCACCCGCGAAGTGATCGAAGCGATGCGCGTCTACTGCAAGCGCCCGATTGTCTTTCCGTATTCGAATCCGACTTCGAAAGCCGAGTGCACCGCCGCGCAAGCGTGGAGTTGGACCAACGGCGAAGCGATCTTCGCCGCGGGTTCACCTTTCCCCGCGTTTGAGATCAACGGACGCACGCTGATTCCTGGCCAAGGGAACAATGTCTACATCTATCCTGCGGTTGGCCTCGCGGTCTATGCCACCGAGGCCTCGCGCGTGACCGATGAGATGTTCCTCAAGGCTGCGGCTTCGTTGGCGTCACGCACGACCGACGCGGAGCTCTCGGTGGGCCTGATTTACCCGCCGATTCAGCGAATTCATGAGTCCGCCGTCGAGGTCGCCGTCGATGTCGCTGCGCTCATCTTTGATCGCGGCTTGGCGCGCGTCGAGCGCCCAAAGGACATCGAAGCGTGGATTCGCTCGAAGGTCTATCAGCCCGCCTATTGAGGTGTCGTCGCCAACTCAAGCAACATCGAGCACATCAGGCGGTGCCTTCTTGGAACGGCTGCGCACGATGAGTGCGGGAATGCCAAATCCAACAAGCATCAGTGCGCCGCAGCCGAAGACGCAGCCGCCTCCGAGTCCCTTGAGAAGCGCGATGCCCGAGTCCGCAAGCGCCGCCGCTTCCTCTTGCGTGACGGAGCCGATCATGATGGCGGCGGGGGTCGCTGAGCCATCACTGGCCTTGATGTCAAACTTGTACGAGCCAGATTCGACGACTTCGAAAGTGCCGATGAGATCAATCGGTGCCGAAGGGTTGCGCGGGCCGTTGTTCGCTTGGAACGCAACCGCATTCCCATCCTTGTCGGTGATCGAAACGGTGTAGCGCACATCGGTCGTTGGCGCTCCGATGATCTTGTCGCCGACCTTGCCATCTTTGGCGTACGCCACGGCGCCGCCGCCCTTCTCGAGTGTGAGTTCGATGGAGGCGGGCGCCTCAAAGGTGGTCGCTCGATCGGTGAGCGAGGTCACCATCGTCCCGAGGTTTGCCACGGCGTTCTGCGCGTCCGAGGTCACGAAGAGCACGATGCCCGCGATGATCAGGAGCACAGCGATGATCGTCAGCGCGAACAGGGTCGAAAGGAGGCAACTTCCGCGGTGGGGTGAGAGTCTGGTGCGCATGGGGGCAGCGTACCTTCTGAAGTGCAGCCGCATGCCGCCTTCGGCCGATAGTCGCGGCACCGCAGAGCGCAGTTGTTGCCGTGGAGGGTTCCGTCGTGGGTCTTGGGATTGTCCAACCGAGTTCGATTCTTGTGCTGTTGGCAGGCACGGCGATCACTTTGGCATGCACCGTCTCGTGCACCACGGTGCCCGAAACCGGTCGGCGGCAGTTCGTGGTGCTCACCGCGAGCGATGAACGCGAACTCGGCGCTGCCGCCTACACCGAGCAGTTGACGGCGGCCAAGAAAGTTGCGTCGGGTCCCGACTTTGACCGCGTGCAACAGGTCGGCCAACGAATCGCTGCCTCGAGCGCGCGGCGCTACGGCGCGGCAGTCGCGAGTTTCGACTGGCAATTCGCGGTGATCGACACGCCTGAGGTCAACGCGTGGATGCTCCCTGGCGGCAAGAGTGCTGTGAACACGGGACTTCTTCGAGTGGCCACGACCGACGACGAGCTGGCGGTCGTGGTCGGACACGAAGCGGCCCACGCGATCGCGCGTCACGGCGCCGAACGAATCTCGCGCGGCATGGCAACGCAACTCGTCCTCGGCATCATGCTCGCCTCAGGCGAAGTAGATCCGAGTCTGGTCGAAGCGACCGCCGTCGCGTACGGCGCGCTTGGCGAGACTGCCTTCAGTCGTCGCGAAGAGAGCGAGGCCGATCACATTGGTTTGCTCATCGCTGCCGACGCGGGCTACGACCCGCGCGCGGCGCTTCCTTTCTGGCAGAAGATGGCCAAGCAAGGTGGATCGAAGCCGCCCGAACTGCTTTCGACGCATCCAAGTTCGGACGCGCGCGCAGAGCGGCTCGCCCAACTCATGCCTGAAGCACTCAAGGTCTACAACGCCGCGAAGGCGCGACGACAATGACCGATGCGGCACCGCAAGCCCGCGCCGAAGTTCGCGTGGGCGTTCGCGGTGATCAGCTTTCGATTGCGATTGAAGGCGCGTTGGTTCTCGAGACGGTCGGCGCGGTGTACGAATCGCTCGCTGCACCCTTGCGTCGCGCGCCGCGCGGTGTGGCGCTTGACTTGAGTGGCGTCACCCGACTCGATGCTTCGGGCGTGGCGATTCCTGTCCACTTGTTTCGATACACCAAAGCTGCAGGCGGAACCTTTGCCCTCAGCGGTGTGAGCGGAGAGCGGCAACTGCTCATCGATCTCGCGTTGCGCGGACAGGATCCGGGTCCGCGCAAAGCTCCGCCAGGCGCTGTGCGCGTCGTGGGTGCGTGGGCGGGCGACATCTGGACGATCCTGACCGATCTTCTGCGGTTCAGCGGCGAGGTTTCGATCATCGCGTTGCAGATCGTGCGACGGCCGAGATTGCTCCGTTGGAAGGACACCGTCGCAGCGGTGGCGCGTCATGGAGCCGACGCGGTTCCCGTCGTCGGACTCCTTGGACTCCTCGTCGGCGCGATCATCGCGTTTCAGACCTACGACCCGATGGCCAAGTACGGCGCGAAACTGCAGGTGGCTGATGTGGTCGCGGTTTCGATCGTGCGCGAACTTGGCCCACTCATCACAGCGATCATTCTCGCGGGTCGCTCGGGGAGCGCGTTTGCCGCAGAGATTGGCACGATGAAGGTCACGCAAGAACTCGACGCGCTGCGCACCTTTGGACTTGATCCAGTGCGCTTCCTCGTGGTGCCGCGGATGTTGGCAACGCTCTTGGTCACGCCACTCCTTTCGGTGTACGCGTCGATCCTCGGTGTGCTCGGCGGCTTCCTCGTGCTCGGACCAAAGGGCATCACCTTCATGCAGTACGCGTTGGAGGTTCGGGCGGCGCTCACCATCGGCGGCTACATGCAAGGACTGGGAAAGGCCGCCGTGTTTGCGCTGCTCGTCTCGGGCATCGGATGTTTAGCGGGATTGCGCACCGGGCAAGGACCAAGCGCCGTCGGACGGGCGGCGACGCGCGCCGTCGTCGCAGGAATCGTCGCCATTGTCGTGGCCGACAGTGTGCTCGGCTCGTTCTTCTACACGCTGGGAATCTGAGCCATGGCGACCACGCTGCCATCCTCACGAACCGTTGACGCACCACGCGGCGTCGCCATCGCGTTGCGCGGTGTGGCGATTGGATACAACGGTGAAGCGATCATCGAAGAGATCGACCTCGACATTCACCAAGGCGAGATCTTCTTCATCGGCGGTGGTTCGGGAAGCGGCAAGACGACCTTGCTCGCGTCGCTCATCACGCTGCGCCAACCGCTGCGGGGCAGCATCGTGCTCGATGGAATCGAAGTGGTCGGCGCCGACGAGGACGCGCTGAGCGCTGTCCGACGACGCTTCGGCATGATGTATCAACTCGGCGCGCTCTTCGGCGGCATGACGCTCCTCGAGAATGTGCGGATCCCACTCGAAGAGTTCACCACGCTTTCCAACGACGCGATGGATGGCGTCGCCCACGCCAAGCTCGGACTCGTCGGTCTTGCTGCGCACGCGCACAAACTTCCGAGCGAGATTTCAGGCGGCATGCAGAAGCGCGCTGCGATCGCTCGCGCACTCGCGCTCGATCCCTCCATTATCTTTCTCGATGAACCAAGTGCTGGGCTTGATCCAGTCACCAGCGCGGATCTCGATGCGTTGATCGTGGCGCTGAACCACATGCTGGGCACGACCTTCGTCGTCATCTCCCACGAGTTGGCGAGCATCTACTCGATTGGACATCGTCTGGCGATGCTCGATGGCGCGCGCAAGCGACTCGTCGCGCTCGGTTCACCAGCCGAACTCCGCGAGCACTCCCCTGATCCGTGGGTTCGTCGATTTCTCACGCGCACAGCCAGCGCCAGCCAAGGAGCAGCCTGATGAGTCCTGCAAGCGAAATCAAAGTCGGTGCCTTTGTCCTGGCCTCCGCGGGCCTCTTACTCGGCGGTGTCATTGCGCTCGGGTCAGGCAAGTTCTTTCAGGACACGCAGACACTCGAAACCTCGACGCGCGACTCGGTCGATGGCCTGCAGGTGGGAAGCCCCGTGAAATACCGCGGCGTTCCTATCGGCGAAGTGTCCGCGATCTCATTTGCCGATCGGCTCTACCCCAGCAGTGACGGCGGTGAGGAGTTTGACTACGCGAGCCCAGTGGTCATTCGGATGAAGGTGCGCGCCGAAGTGTTTGGCTCGCAGCAATCCGAGCTCTTCACCAAGGACATCGAACGCGGTGTGGAGCAGGGGCTGCGCGCGCGCCTGCGATCGGCGGGACTGACGGGCGGCCTGTTTCTGGAACTTGACATGGCCAATCCCGTTGAGCATCCAGTTGCTGCGATGACCTATCACCCAGACTTTCCCTTCGTTCCGAGCGCGCCGAGCCAATTGGGCGAGGTCATCGCCGCGATCGAACGCATCACCGGCAGCATCGGGAACATCGACTTCGAAAACATCGGCACGGGCCTCAAAGAAGCGATCGCCTCCATCAATCGCGACATTGCTCCGAAACTCGACACCATGCTCGGTGACGCCAATCGTCTGATCAAGGAGCTTGAGAAGACCAATGTCATGTTGCAGGCGAGAATCACCGATCCGCGGGTCGACACGATGCTGACGGACGCAGCCGATCTGACGGCGGGATTGCGCACCACGCTGCCATCGGCCATTCGTGAGTACGGTGCGTTTGGCGCGGAGCTCAATGCACTCATGAGCAGCGAGGAGTACGAGATTCGTCGGCTGCTCTCAGCGATGCGCGGCACCGTCGAGAACTTGGAACGAGTGACCGAGCGTGCGCGGCTAGATCCACCGCAGCTCTTCTTCGCCTCTCCCCCGCGCAAACTTGCGCCAGGCGAGATCGACGCGGGAGCCTCGAAGCCATGATGCGCCCGCGACCCACGCCAGGAACTTCGATGACCACTCCACGCACCAGCTCGTTGACCCTGCTCGCTCTCCTCTGCGCGGTGTCCCTCACCAGTTGCAATGTGTTCGATCGCGATGCGCCGACGGACGCGTACTTCCTGCTCGCGCCCGCCGCGCAGCCGAAGGTTGACGGCGCGAAGCTCGGCAGCGTCGTGTTGCGGCGTGCCTCGGTGGTGCGCCCGTTTGGTGAGCGCGGATTTGTCTACAAGCTTTCCAACGGGCAGTGGCGGATCGATGCCTACAACGGATTTCTCGCGGATCCGATCGACATGATCACCGACGCGCTCTTGCGCGACTTCGATTCGTCGGGTCGATTCACCTTTGTGGCGGGAGCTGGCATCGTGACCGCGACCGACTTCGCGGCCGAGGTTCTCGTCGAGGAGTTCTTTACGGACTTCACCGATCCTGCCAAGGGCGTCGCGGTGGTGAGTCTGCGTGCGTACCTCGTCGATCGCCGCACCGAACGCGGCGGTGTGCATTGCACACTGCTCGGCACGGGCAGAGTCCCGCTTCACAACGGGAGTCCGATGGCAGTGGCTGAGGCGTTGTCTGCGGCCACCGCGCAGGCGATCGCAGGAGTTGTCTCCTCGCTTCCTGCATCAACTGCTCCCACGGCCCCCTGATGGGGCGGTAAGTCGTCAACGGCGCAGGCGCAGCACTCGTGCGGCGGCAGGCTGAACCGTTTACTCTGTGCGGCCCAATGTCGACTGGCTCGTATCAAGGCAGCGCCCACACCGACGACCTTCCGCGGGTCGTGGAGCGCGCTGCGCATGCGCTGGCCAAGAGCGTCGAGTCGATCGAGCTTCCGACAGCACAGCGTTTCCTTCGCATCGAGTCGACCATCGAGCCCGTGGATCTCCTGCACTGGTTGCGCGGCGCGCCCGTGGGCGATCGACGCTACTTCCGTGATCGCAGTGCCAAGTTTGAGATTGCCGCGACGGGTTGTGCGGCCGCCTGCAACTTTGGTGAGCAAGAGTCGTGGACGCAGGACTCTCTCGGTGCCACTCCGACGCGCGCCGCGGCGTGGTTTGTTTCGCTGCCCTTTGACGCCGATCGCGTGCGTCACAGCGAGTGGGCGCGCTTCACGACGCACTCCTGCGTTCTTCCCGAAATCGAGTTGCGTCGTCATGCCGAACAACACACGCTCGCGGTGCACCTGACACCATCGACCGATCGCGCGGCCTTGGCTGCGCAGTTGCGATCGTTGACGACGCTCGTGGAGTCCTGCGTCGTCGAGCCCGCACTCGTGCGTCAGAGTGATGGAACGGGCGAAGCCGATTGGACGCGTGCGGTGCGCGCGGCGCTTGAGCGCATTCGCACGGGTGCCATGCGCAAGATCGTGCTCGCACGAACGAGGCGATACAGCGCGAGCGGTGTGCTCGATCCCGTGGCAGTGCTCGCGCGTTTGGCTGCGCGTGAGTCGCGCGGCTTCCGTTTCATGATCGAAGTCGGCCGCGGACACGCGTTTCTTGGCGTGACGCCCGAACGGCTTGTTGCTCGCACAGGACGCATCGCTCGCAGTGAAGCTGTTGCAGGAACACGGCCGCGCGGAGTCGATGGCGTCGCGGATCGACTGCTTGGAGAGTCACTCCTCGCGAGTCTGAAAGATCGGCGCGAGCACGAACTGGTGGTCGAGCGCGTCGCGGAAGCACTCGCCGCGTGCTCAAGCTCGCTGCGCGTCGAGTCGGAACCGCGACTTCTTCGTCTGGCGTATGTGCAACATCTCGCCCAGCGCGTGCAGGCTGAGCTGCGAGCGTCGGTGCACGATCGTGATCTCGTGCGCGCGCTTCATCCAACGCCCGCCGTCGCTGGTGCGCCTGTCGCGGAAGCGATCGTGGCACTTCGTGATTTCGAGCCGTTTGACCGCGGTTTGTACGCGGGTCCTGTCGGCGTGGTCTCCCGCGATGGCGCTGAGATCGCCGTGGCGATTCGCTCGGCGCGCATCGAAGGCGATCAACTCATCGCCTACGCGGGCGCAGGAATCGTCGAAGGTTCTGATCCTGCGGAAGAGTGGCGAGAGACGGGGCACAAACTCCTCGCCTTCGAGCGCCTGGCAACCTGAACGGCGAGCGCGCTATGGTCGACGCTGCGAACATCAATCTTGCGTGGACCATGCTCGCGGCGGAGGAGTGTCATCGCCTTGGCGTCCGTCATGCGGTGATCTGTCCTGGCTCACGCAGCGCGCCGCTGGCGGTGGCGTTGGCGCGGCATGAAGGGATGTCGGTCCATGTTGCGCACGATGAGCGCGGTGCAGCGTTTCTCGCGCTCGGTATCGGCAAGGCGACGGGTGTTCCTGCGATCCTCGTGATGACCAGTGGCACGGCCGTCGCCAATGCGCTTCCTGCGATGGTCGAAGCGCGCATGACGCGCACACCGATCTTGGTCTTTGCCGCCGATCGGCCGCCCGAATTGCGCGCGTGTGGCGCGAATCAGGCGATTGAACAGGCCCATCTGCTCGACGGCGCTGCGCGTTGGTCGTTTGATCTTCCTTGTCCAAGCACCGAGCTTCCTGCAGAGTTCGTGTTGTCGACGATCGATGAAGCCTTCGCGCGCGCAACGGGAAGCGCAGGCACCCAAGGTGGAGCGGTGCATCTGAACTGGCAGTTCCGCGAGCCGCTCGCGCCCGACACGAAGCCGTGGGACATCGGCTGGCTCTGGTCGATTGCGCGCTGGACGCGTGATGCTGCGCGTGCACCGTGGCGCATGACGATGCCGCCACTTCCGCAGCCCGTTGAAGTGGACGAGGCACTCCTCGTCGTCGGTCGGACCGACGCGCGCGCGACACACTCGCTGAAAAACTGGCGTGGCACGCTGCTGGCGGACATCACCAGTTCGCTGGCCTGCGCGGGCACTGCGGGCGCTGACCTGGTGTTGCGCGCAGCCTTCGACGGAACTGGGAACGAGGCGCTGCGCCGCGCGCTGCAGGCGAAGTCGCTCGCCGTGGTGGGCGACGCGTTGCTTTCGAAACGCCTCAACGCATGGATCGCGTCGCAGGAGTGTGGAGTCACACTCTTTGGTGGTGGGGATCCGCGCGTCGACCCTGCGCATCGGGCTTGCGGGTGCTACGCGGGGCCCGTCGAGTTTGCCGCGCTGTCCGCGCTGAAACCTCACGCGGGATGGAAGCGCGCGCTTGCCTGCGCGACGAAGGCTGCGCACCGCGCCATCGCTTCGGAACGCACACTCTGTGAGCCGACCGCGATCGCCGACGCGACGGCCTGCTGCGCCGAGCACGCGCAGGGAACGATCTTCTACGGCTCGTCCATGCCGATTCGCGACGCGGAGTTCTTCGCGCTGCACGCTCCGAAGGGCGCGCGCGGCCGTGTGAGCAACTGGACCTGTGCAGCCAACCGCGGCGCGAGCGGCATCGACGGATTGATCGCGTCCGCCACGGGCCACGCGGTGGCGACAGCCGAACCTGTCCTCGCGTTTGTCGGCGATGTGAGCACGCTGCACGACCTCAACAGTCTGCAACTCGCCGCGCAAGTCACGACACCGCTGGTGATCGTTGTTCTGAACAACGATGGCGGCGCGATCTTCCGCTATCTCCCAGTGGCCAAGCACGACGATGTGTTTGAGCGCTGCTTCACGACGCCGCATGGACTGTCGTTTACTCCGATCGCCAAGGCGTTTGGACTTGCAGTCGAATCGCCGCGCACGCGCGCAGCACTCTCGAAGGCTGTGGCGCGAGCGCTTCGTCGCGGTGGCACGACGGTCATTGAGGTGCGCACGCTCGCCACGACGAGTGAAGGCGTCCGCTCGCGCGCGGCAGCTGCAGCAAGCACGGCGTTGGCGCGGGAGTTCTCGTGAGGCCGCGCGTGACGCTGGTGCATGGCTTCCTCGGATCGCCCGCGGATTGGGCCGATCTGTTGAGTGCGCTTGAGTCGGGCATCGACTGCGACTGCGTGTCGCTTCGTCGCGACTTGGATTGTTCGTCGGTCGCGCACGCAGCTGAGACTCTGGCTAAGCGACTCGCTGCGCGTCCCTCTGAACTCCTCGTCGGCTACTCACTCGGTGGAAGGATTGCGTTGGAGTGCGCCGCCTCACAGCAGCTTCAAGGTTCACGCGTGCTGCTTCTTTCGACGAGTCCTGGCATCGATCCATCGGTGGATGGCGCTTCGGCGCGGGACGAGCGCGCGAAGGAAGATGATGCGCGGGCCGCGAGGTTGCGCGCCGATGGCATCGAGTCGTTCATCGATGCGTGGTATTGGCTGCCGCTCTTCGCATCATTCCGCTCGCATCAGTCGTTCGCTGAGGCGTGTCTGCGGCGCACCGATTCCAGCGTGGAGCCGGACGCTGAGTTCTGGGCATCGTGTGTCGCTGGATGTTCACCAGGACGCACAGTTGCGCGCTGGAGCGCCTTGGCCGAACTCGCGTCACGCACCACGCTCGCCGTGGGTGCGCAGGACGAAAGGTATGCTGCCCTTGCGCAGCGTGCGCAACGCGCTGCGCCCAACTTGCGCGTGCACACCATCGAGAACGCTGGGCATGTCCTTCCGTTGGAGGCGCCCGCCGAGTGCGCGCGATTGATTGAGAGCATCCTGCGAGAGAAGCCATGACGACCCAAGCGACTGTTTCGACGAAGCCCGCAGCCAAACCCACCACCGAGACCTCCGAACGCATCGCGCCTGCGTTGGCGTGGAGCGAAGTGGCGATGGGATTTAGCGAAGTGCGCTACGCCAAGGCCGAGCGCATCGCCAAGATCACCATCGCGAGGCCTGAGGTGCGCAACTGCTTCACGCCGCGCACCGTCGAAGAGATGCGTGCCGCACTGCTCGACGCCAAGAACGATCGCGAAGTTGGCGTCGTCATCCTGACGGGTGAGGGAGAGCGAGCCTTCTGCGCGGGTGGCGATCAACGCATTCGAGGCCATGCGGGATATCGCTCCGAGGCGGGCGCGGAGATGCTCAATGTGCTGGAGTTTCAGCGGGAGATCCGCACCTGCCCCAAGCCTGTCGTGGCGATGGTGGCAGGGTGGGCCATCGGTGGCGGGCATGTCCTGCACATGATGTGCGACCTGACGATCGCTGCGGAGAACGCGCGCTTTGGGCAGGTCGGACCGCGCATGGGAAGTTTCGACGGCGGCTACGGCGCGAGCTACATGGCGCGCATCATTGGTCAGAAGCGCGCACGCGAAATGTGGCTGCTCTGCCGCAGTTACTCCGCGAAAGAAGCGCTCGACATGGGCTTGATCAACACCGTCGTGAGCGTGACCGATCTTGAAACGACGACGGTAGCCTGGTGTCGCGAAATGCTGGCGAACTCACCCACGGCGATGCGCGCGCTCAAGGCCGCGCTGAACGCCGACTGCGATGGTCAAGCAGGACTGCAGGAACTGTCGGGCATCGCCACGATGCTCTACTACATGACCGACGAAGCGAAGGAAGGAAAGAACGCGCAGCTTGAGAAGCGCGAGGCGGACTTCCGAAAGTTCGCGCCGTGATCGCACGCCTTGTTCTCGCGATGCGGCCCAAGACTCTTGGTGCCTCACTCTGTCCAGTCTGTATGGGCGCAGCGTTGGCGTGGCACGATGGCGTGTTGGTTTGGATGCCTGTCGTCGCTGCGTTCGTCGGCGCGTGCCTCCTGCAGATCGCCAGCAACTTCGCGAACGATCTCTTTGATGGAGTGCGTGGTGTGGACGCGATGGACGGAGCGCACGCGCGACTTGGTCCGCAGCGCGCAGTCGGAAGCGGCTTGATTTCGCCGCGGGCGATGAGAACCGCGCTGCTCCTCGTGCTGCTGCTCGCTGCGATACCAACGGCGTACCTGTCGATGCACGCGGGTGCAGCGTTCGCGGTACTCGGTGTGTTCGGCGCCGTATCTGCGGTGGCCTACACCGCGGGTCCTGCGCCATTGGGATACATCGGACTCGGCGACCTCTTCGTCTTTCTCTTCTTCGGCCCCTTGGCGGTCGCGGGTACGCGCGCTTCGTGTGATGGTCAGTGGACGAGCGCGGCGCTCGTCGTGGGCGTGGCTTCAGGCGCGTGTGCGGTGGCGCTGTTGGCGACGAACAACCTTCGCGATCGCGTGGGCGATGCGGCCAACGGCAAGCGCACGCTCGTCGTGCGTTTTGGCGAAGAGTTTGGCCGCGGGCAGATCGCGGTGTGTCATGCGGTAGCGATTCTGGTTCCGCTGGTCGCCATCGTGTTCTTTGGCGTGCCGCGCGGTGCGCTCGCTGCGTCGATGCTGGCCATCTTGCTTGCGCCACTCTCGATGTCGATCGTTGCGGGTCGTGACGGAGCGGCGCTCAACCGAAATCTCGTCGGCTTCGGCGCGCTGCTCATGCTCTACGGCGTCGCCTTTGCGATTGGAGTGCGCGTGAGTGGAGGCGCTGGGTGATGACGCCGATTGATCCGATCGTGTGTGTGCAGCTTGGCGTGCAGCCGATCGCGCGGGCACTTCTCGGTTGCGACGCTCGGGCCATCGCGTTTGTCCGCATCGAAGACGAGCGCACGGCGCGCGCAGGTTACGGCGAGTGTGCGCCACTCGCGGGCTTGCACGAAGAGTCGTTTGAAGAGGCGATGACGGCGATCGAGGAGTTTCTCGACGGCTCGCGCGAACTCGAAGCGCTTCCACCAAGCGCAGCGTTTGCGGTGTCGTGTGCGTTTGCGACTGCTGCGGGCCTTGGCGCGAACGCGATCGCGCCGACAGCTGTGGCGGGATTCATCGCGCCCTCGCTGGCGCAGGACTCGACGCTGTTGGACGAGGCGCTCGAAGCGCACCGCGGTACGAGTGCAGTGCTCAAGTTCAAGATTGGCCGCGCGGATCTCGCGCTCGAGCGTCGCACGCTTGACCACGCGCTCGCCGCGTTGCCGCACGCGCGATTTCGCCTCGATGGGAATCGCAGCATGACGCGTGCGGACTGCGAGTCGCTCGTGCGCGGCATCGATCCTTCGCGCATCGAATACCTCGAAGACCCGTTGCGCGATCCGAGCGAGCTCGTGGCATTGCATCGGGAAACGGGCATCCCGATCGCGCTCGATGAGACCGTGCTCGATGCGCGCGACGGCGCTTCGGCCCTCCGCGCCGAGTTGGCCCGCGCGGGTGCGGTGAGTGCGTGGGTCTTGCGACTGAGCAAGATTGGTTCGCTCGATGACCTGCATGCTCTCGCAGGCGTGGCCGCGCGTCACGATGCCGATGTCGTGCTCTCCACGGCCTACGAGAGTTCCTACACGCTTCGCCTTGCTGCGCATGTCGCAGCGACGATTCCCAATGCGCGACGCGCTCATGGACTCGGCACCGCGAGCCTGTTCATCGATGATGTCTGCGCGAGCGCGGTGATTCAGGATGGTTGCCTCGCGGGCGATCCACTTCCTGTTCCGCTCGCGGAGGCGTGGACATGAGTCTTGGTGCGCTCCAAACGCAGGAGGTCGCCGTCGGAACTGATCCGACGGAGCAACTCATCTCTGCGTGGGAAGCTGGAGCGCGCGTGCGATTGGTGGCGACGACGACGGCGGCGGCGTACGCGCCACCGCGCATCACCACACCGCGGGCGTTGGATTCTCGTGCGTTTCCGAAGTCTGCAGGTGTCCTCATCACCACGAGTGGTTCGAGTGGACAGCCGCGCTTGATCGATCTCAGTCTTGACGCGTTGGTGGCCAGCGCGACTCTCGGCGCGCGCGCGATTCCGTTTGGCGCAGGCGATGTCTGGCAGAGTTCGCTCGCGCCTGCGCACATCGGCGGCCTGATGATCTTTGTGCGCGCGATGGTTCTTGGTGGATCAGTGAAGCTTGCGCCGTCTCCGCGTCAGTGGTCGGATCTTGCAGGCGTGACCCATGTCTCACTCGTGGCCACGCAGTTGGCGCGGTTGTTGGAAGATCCTGCGGAGCCACCGACTTCGCTCAAGGCAGTGATGCTTGGAGGAGGGCCAAGTTCCATGGCGCTCCGTGACGCTGCGCTCAACCGCGGGGTCCCGCTCTACTCGACCTATGGACTGACTGAAACAAGTTCGCAGGTCGCGACGGGCGCGCTCGCACTGGGCGACGAAGCGACGCTCGCGGGGCCGCCGCTCCCTGGCATGTCGATCACCATCGATCCGAGCACGCGTGAGATTCTTGTCGCGGGTCCGACACTCGGACGAGGCGAGATCATCGATGGCGTCGGCTTCGCATTGACCTCGCCCTTTCCCACGCGCGACGCTGGATTCTTCGATGCACGCGGACGATTGCACATCGACGGACGACTCGATGCGATGTTCATTTCGGGTGGACGCAACATCCATCCTGAGACGATCGAACGCGCCATCGCGGCACTTGATGGAGTGCGCGCAGTCTGCGTGCTTGGTGTGGCCGACGAGAAGTGGGGGATGCGGCCGATCGCGTTTGTCGATTCCGCAAGCGCGACGAGCGCATCGCTGCGTTCGGCGTTGCGCAGCACACTCGAGCCCTACTTCGTGCCCGACGCGTTCTTTCCCATGCCAGTCGAGGAGTCACTCGCGATGAAGCCGTCACGCGCACGACTCACTGCGCGCGTTGCGTCGGGTGAGCAGTTCGCGCATCTCTGAAGGTCTCTTTCCACTCAACCGAGTCGACCGGTTCGAGACATCGTTTCCTCGAGCCACGCGCGGAAGGCTTCAGAGAACTCGACAGCGACACCAGTGTCTGCATTCACCGCCACGCGCTTCACACGCGCCGACATTGCCAGTTGGCCTTCACGCAGGAAACTCCATGCGATCGTGTAACTGGTCTTACCGATCTCCATGCCCGCCACGCGCACGGTGAGTCGATCGCCAACCTGCAGCGGGATGCGATAGTCCGCCTCGCAATGGACGATCGGCGTCGGCGCGAGCGTGCGATCAAGCATTGCGCGGAGGCTGAAGCCACCAAGTTCAAGCCACCGCTCGAAGAGCTCCTGCTCAATCTCAAAGACCTTTGGGTAGAAGATCACGCCCGCCGCGTCGGTGTGCGGCAGACGCACCACGATGTGTTCACTGAAGTCCGTGAGGTTCATGACGGGACGATACCCCGAGTCGCGCAGCAAACGCGGCCGTGGCATCGGGTATAAGACTCCTCCTCGTTCGCATCCCAAATCAGGATCTCACCATGCGCTGCCCGCTTTGCTCGTACCTCGGTCTCTCCGTCGCCGTCGCTTCTGCTGCTGTGTTTGTTGCTGCAGGACCTGCGCAGCAAACCGCCGCCAAGAAGTGGGAAGTGCATGACATGAAGCGCCCGCAGCCCGCGATGGTGTCGGCGTCTGATCACACCGCTCCGAGCGACGCGATCGTGCTCTTTGATGGCAAAGACCTCAGCAAGTGGAACGGCAACTGGGAAGTGAAGGACGGCTACTTCCAGGCCAAGGCTGGAAGCGGCAACATCTCGACGAAGGATGGCTTCGGCTCTTGCCAGCTGCACATCGAGTGGATGGTGCCTGCGTCGTGCAAGTGCGAGAGTCAGCACGGCTGCAACAGCGGCGTGTTCTTCATGGGTCGCTACGAGCTGCAGGTCCTTGGATCGAATCCAAACCAGACCTATGTCGACGGCATGGCGGGCGCGATGTACGGGCAGTACCCACCGCTCGTCAACGCGTGCAAGCCCAATGGAGAGTGGAACACCTACGACGTGATCTTCCATGCCCCGAAGTTCAAGGCCGATGGAAGCCTTGAGAAGGCTGGCACGATGACCGTCTTCTTCAACGGCGTCCTCGTGCAGGATCACTCGGAAATCTGGGGCGCCACCTCGCATGCTGCGGTCGCGAAGTACTCGGCCCACGAGGAGAAGCTCCCGATCAGCCTGCAAGATCACGGCGACCCGCTCTGCTTCCGCAACGCGTGGATTCGTCCGTTGGCGAACTGAGGTCGGAGTGCGAGTCGCATGTCGGTCGCTCGAACGCGACGCGGAGAGGTATCGAAGAGATCACGAGGGGCCAACATGGGCTGGTACTTCCGACGCTCACTCAATCTTGGACCGTTGCGCCTCAATCTCTCGCGGCGTGGCGTGGGTTGGTCGGTGGGGGGCCGCGGCTTGCGCGTCGGTGAATCCGCGGACAAGCGTGGCTACACCCGAGCCTCAATCCCTGGGACGGGCATCGGTTGGCGCGGTCCGCGCGGATGTCTGTTGGTGCTTCTGCCGCCGCTGGTACTTCTTGCCGCGTTGCTTGGCAGCGCAGCCCTTGCGCTCACGCGCGCGGCATAAGAGATTTGATTCTACGCGGGCACGCACGCCGATAAGCGCAGCATGCGACAGCTGCTTCGTCTCGCGTGTGCCTTCTTCGTTCTCATCGCCATTGGTTGCGCCTCGGTGCAGCAGCAGGGTGCGGCGATCAAGCGTGAGGAGTCGATCGGTGCGTGGACGCTTACCGACGATGAGAATGTGACCTTCGATGTGCAGCTCTCCCACAAGGGGACAGCGGTCAGCAACTGGTCGAAGGGTCCGCAAGGGGCACAGGGCGAGGTCGGGCGGTGGGAAGCGACGGGCAATCGCATCGACATTGACTACACCGACGGTTGGCGGGATTCAATCATCCGTGAGCCAAGTGGGAAGTACCGCAAGGAGTCCTTCGGCCCGCGTGCCGATCGAAACGGGCCTCCGACGAACATCGGACAGGCAGTTCGGACTTCGGGTGCGATGACCGCGTGGATTGGAGTCTTCGAGGTTCCCGTCGCAGAGACTCGGCGAGGCAACTCGTTCTATGTCGCGATCCAGTCAAGCCATACGGCGTGGAAGTCGATCGATGACCTCCGCGTGGGAAGTTGGTGGATCGCGGGTGAGGCGCTGCGAATTCGCTGGGCCAACGGATGGCTCGATGAGCTGAAGCCCGTCAACGGCGGCATTCAGGTGCGTTCGTGGAAGCCCGGAACCACGCTCGATGGCGCTGGGAATCCAGTCGACGCGCCGACCAACACGGGTGGCGCGCGTCGCGTCGACTAGGCCGCGGCGCGGAAGTGTCTGCTGCTT
Organism: Planctomycetaceae bacterium; assembly: GCA_947490615.1. Taxonomy (GTDB): domain Bacteria; phylum Planctomycetota; class Phycisphaerae; order Phycisphaerales; family SM1A02; genus QWPT01. The sequence goes on from CANLHK010000003.1 coordinate 239,783, forward strand.
CACGAAACGGATGATCGGTTCTGGTGCGTCCTGCGATAGACTCGCGGCCGCCCAACGCCGAGAGACTCCAAAGATGCGCACCACTCCGACTGTTCGATCCTTCTCGTGTCTCGCGGCGATCGCGGCTGCGATCTTCACGAGCTTGGCCGTCGCGCAATCGGCTCGGCCAGGGATCGGCGCCACGCCGTACTTCGGCACTCCTGCGGGAACGACCTTCCGCGTCTGGGCTCCCACCGCCACGGCTGTGCGCGTCGCGGGCACCTTCAACGCTTGGAACATGACGAGTCATCCCTTGGTGAGCGATGGCGACGGCTACTGGTCGGGCGATGTGAACTTCGTCTATGCGGGCACGCAGTACAAGTTCGTTGTCACGGGTGCCGCGGGGACCAACTGGAAGAACGACGCGCGCGCGCGACAAGTCACGAGTTCGACGGGGAACTCGGTTGTGGTGAATCACGCTGCATATGTCTGGCAGACCAACGGCTTCCAAATCGCCGACTGGAACAAGCTCGTGATGTATGAGCTCCACATCGGGACATTCGGTCAGACTCCCGATGGTGTGCTTCCCGCAAACTTTGACGAGGCGCGCACGAAGCTTGATCACCTCGCTGACCTCGGCGTGAACGCCGTGCAGGTCATGCCGATCTGCGAGTTTCCGCTGGGGATTTCCTGGGGCTACAACGCCTCGCATCCCTTCGCGATTGAAACGGCCTATGGCTCACCAACCGACTTCAAGGAGTTTGTTGACGCTGCGCACGCTCGCGGCATCGCGGTCCTGAGCGATCTCGTGTTCAGTCACTTCGGTCCCAACGATCTCGACCTCTGGCAGTACGACGGTTGGAGTCAGAACGCAGGTGGCGGCATCTACTTCTTTCAGGATGCGCGCGCGGTGACGCCGTGGGGCAACACGCGTCCCGACTACACGCGCAATGAGGTCCGCGGCTATCTGCGCGACAATGTGCTGGCGTGGCTCGACGACTATCGCCTCGATGGTCATCGCATGGACGGCACCAAGTACATCCGCAAGGTTGATCAGTTTGGCCCTGATATCCCCGAAGGTTGGTCGCTCTTGCAGTGGATCAACGACTCGGTGGACAGCGCGCATCCAGCGAAGATCTCCATCTGCGAGGACCTCGACAACAACGAGTGGCTGACCAAGACCACTGGCGCGGGCGGCGCTGGTTTCGACAGCCAATGGGACGCGCAGTTCTACTGGCCCGTGCGCAGCAACTTGATCACGCCCAACGATGGCGATCGCGACATGTTCGCGATTCGTGGCGCGATCCAAGCCGCGTACAACGGCGACGCGTTCGAGCGGATCATCTACACCGAGAGTCACGATGAAGTCGCCAACGGTCAGTCGCGCATGCCCGAAGCGATCTGGCCAGGCAACGCGTCGAGTTGGTACTCCAAGAAACGCTCCACGCTTGGCGCAGCAGTGGTGATGACTTCGGCAGGAATCCCCATGCTCTTTCAAGGGCAGGAGTTTCTCGAGGACGCGTGGTTCCAAGACACCGATCCAGTTGATTGGAGTAAGGACACGACCTTCGCGGGCATCAAGGCGCTCTACAAGGATCTCATTGCGCTGCGGAAGAACGATGCGGGCCTGACCAACGGACTCCTCGGGCAGAGCACGAATGTCTTCCATGTGAACAACAGCCTCAAGATGCTTGGCTTCCATCGTTGGATGAACGGTGGTGAGCGCGATGATGTCGTCGTGGTGATGAACTTCTCGACGACGCCGCGCACGGGCTATCGCGTGGGATTCCCGCGCGCAGGTCGATGGAAGGTGCGCTTCAACAGCGATTGGAATGGCTACGACGGTTCGTATGCCAACACGGGGACCTTTGATCTCGACGCCACGACGGCGAGTCCGTGGGACGGGCTTCCTGCAAGCGGGACCTTTGACATCGGCGCCTACACCTGCGTGATCTTCTCGCAGGGCGATGCGCCGCCCGTGACCAACCCAGCGGATGTGAACAGCGATGGCTTCGTGAACGCCTCGGACCTCACGCTGCTCCTCGGATCATGGGGTGCTGCGAAGGGTCCTGCGGACATCAACCGTGACGGCAGTGTCAACGCCTCGGATCTTGCGTTGCTCCTCGCGGCGTGGGGTTGGAGCGCCCTGTAACTACAACTTCTCTCGGGGGAGCCTGAATTCGGCTCTTTCTCCCGAGAACGCCCGCCGTGGCTCGGTACCTTCCACGCTTCAACTGACCTTTCAGCGCTGCCTGTGGCGCACGCGCTTCCGCGAGTCATCCAACTAGGAGTTCAGAGAGATGCGTTACCAAGCGATGTCCCTTGCCGTTGTCGGTGTTGCGAGCGTGGTTCATGCCCAAGGTGTGCTCGACGGAGTTGCCGAGAAGGGCTACGGCCCCCCGATTGCTGTGCAGAACACGCAAACGCAGTTTGGCGATTCGATCCTCGGGACGATTGATTATGCGGGCGGCTCCGAACTCGACGCGATCTACGCGCATGTCGCGGGCAGCATGCTGCACCTCGTGTTCACGGGAAACCTCGAATCGAACTTCAACAAGCTCGAGATCTTCCTCGACGGCGTCGAGGGCGGACAGAACCAGATTCGCTCTGACAATCCCGATGTCGACTTCAATGGCATCAACCGCATGGGTGATGACCCTGCGACCCTCAAGGTGGTCGAAGGACTGCTCTTTGACGCGGCGTTTTCGCCCGATCTGTGGGTGAGCCTCACCTGCGGCGGCACGCCATTCGGGGTCTACATGAACCAAGCGCAGTTGCTCACCCTCGGTGGCGGCACGGGTGGCTACCTCGGTACGGGCGGCGCTGGCGCGACGGGCGCCGTGACCTTCAAGAGCGGCTTTGGCTTCGGTCTCGACAACTCGAACATCGCGGGCGTCATTGGCGGCACCGATGTGGGTGACGGCATGGGTGTCCTCACTGGTATCGAGGTGCAGATTCCGTTGACCGCCATTCCTGGATATGTCTCGGGCGATGTCAAGCTCTGCGCCTTCATCAACGGCGGCGGGCACGACTACTGCTCAAACCAATTCCTGCCCGGTCTCGGTGGCGGACCCAATCTCGCCGACCCGCGCTTCGTGAACCTTGAGGCCGTGCCTGGCGAGCAGTTCGTGATGATCTCCATGGGTGGCGGCGGAGCGCCGTGCCCCGCGGACACGGACCACGATGGAACCGTCGGCTCCCCCGACCTTGCAGCCATGCTCAATGCGTGGGGTTCTGCGGACGCGGCGTATGACCTCGACGCCAACGGTTCCGTTGGCTCGGGAGATCTCGCGACCCTGCTGAACGCCTGGGGCGCCTGCCCAACGCCCTGACCTCGATGCGACAAGCTCAATCACACACGGCCGCTTTCGCAAGGAAGCGGCCGTGTTGTTCTTTTCTGCATTTTCAAAGGACAGAACGCCGATGCCCGAACCGTCGGGACCCGCGGCTGTAGCACGGCCCAATCGGCGGATTTCGGCTTCCATTTTGGCTGCGATCGCGCACGATGCGAGGTCATTTCGAGTTTCATCGAGACCTTGGGGCTCGTCGCAGCCGCAGCTGCAAGAGTCAGTTCCTCACCCACACGGAGTGTTCAAGCGATGGCATCTTTGATTCGTACCAGCATGGCGCTACTTCCTTCGATCACCGCAGCGGTTGCTTCAGCCGCGGCTGACCTTCCGCCGTTTGCGGAGGTGTCGAAGGACCACGAGCGCGTCGTGAGCACTGCCGATGGCAACTCGCTCTTCGGGCTCTATGTGAATCGCAAAGAAGAGCAGATGCTCGCCGAGCTCCCGCGCGGCTGGGACAAGATGAAGTTCCTCATCGCCGCGACTCCCGCGGGCGGCGTGATCTTCAGCGGTCTGCAGGGGCCTGAGAAGTATGTCTTCTGGCGCCAGTACGGCAATCGCCTCGCGCTGGTCTCGCCGCAACTGGATAAGCGCTCGACGGGTGAGCAGACTTCGAAGGATTCGGTGCGCCGAATCTTCACCGACACCGTCGTGCTCGAAGTGCCGATCGTTTCGACGGGACCAAACGGTCAGCCCGTCATCGACCTCGATGCGATGCTCGTTGGTCAGTCGCAGCAACTCGTTGGCGTCGGACTCAACGCTCGACTCGCGAAACTCGCCAAGACCAAGAGCTTCCCACAGAACCTTGAGATCGCCATCGAAGCGCCCGACCAAAGCGGTAACTTCAAGATGGTGCACTACTCGATCTCGGCGCTGCCCGAGAGCGGGAGCTACAAGCCGCGTATCGCGGATGACCGCGTCGGCTACTTCCTCACGGGCTACGTTGATCTCGGCCTGTACGGCACCGAGACCAACGCCACGCGCAACATCAACCGCTGGAATCTCGAGAAGCGCGACCCGAAGCTTTCGCTCTCGCCGCCGAAGGAACCGATCATCTACTACATCGAGCACACGGTTCCCGTGCGCTATCGCCGCTATGTGAAGGAAGGGATCCTCCAGTGGAACGACGCCTTCAAGCGCATCGGTATCGACAGCGCCATCGAGGTCTACCAGCAGGATGAAGTGACGGGCGCGCACATGGACAAGGATCCTGAGGATGTGCGCTTCAACTTCGTGCGCTGGCTGAACAACGATGTTGCCACCGCCATCGGGCCGAGCCGCGCGCACCCCATCACTGGTCAGATCCTTGATGCGGACATCGTGCTCACCGACGGTTGGATTCGCGCCTTCTACAGCTGGTACGACGATCGTCCCATCGAGCAGGCCACGAGTCTCACCGCGGAGTCGTTGGTGTGGCTCGAGACGCACCCGCAGTGGGATCCGCGCATTCAGCTCTTGCCAGCGGCGCTGCGTCAGACCGAACTCGACGCCCGCGCCGAGCGACTTTCAGCTGGCGACACCGACGCTGCCGACAGCCGCAAGGATTCGGCCGTTGCAGCGAGTCCTGAACTCCGCGGCCTCTTGAAGTGGTACCAGGAGTCGCGCGCTGGCGATCACGCCAGCTGTGGCTCGACCTGCGATGCCACCATGTGCTTTGCCGCACAAGGCATGGCCAGCGACATGGCGATTGCGAGCATGTACTTCGATGCGCTCGACCCCAACGCTCTTGCGTTGCAGGGCGGCGATCCGCCAAAGGATGGCGCGCCCAAGGTTGACACCCCCAAGGTCGACACCCCCAAGGTCGAGACGCTCGACGGCGTGCCTGAGTCGTTCGCTGGTCCGCAACTCGCGCATCTTGTCGCGCACGAAGTCGGCCACACGCTTGGCCTGCGTCACAACTTCAAGAGCTCGTCGCTTTACACGCTCTCCGAGATCAACTCGGCGGAGATGAAGGGCAAGCCGCACGCGGGTTCGGTGATGGACTACATCGGCACGAACTTCAATGTCGACAAGGAGCAAGTGCAGGGTGACTACTGCATGATCGGCATCGGTCCTTACGACCTGTGGGCGATCGAGTACGGCTACACCTTCGAGGATCCAGCCAAGGTCGCAGCGCGCGTTGGTGAGAAGGGCCATGCCTACCTCTCCGATGAAGACACGGGCGGACCTGATCCGTTGGCGCGGCGCTACGACTTCACCAAGGATCCGATTGAGTTTGCGCGCGCCGAGATGGAACTCATCAAGCAACTCCGCGCGGTCATCCTCGAGAAGTATGTGAAGACCGGCGACAGCTGGGAGCGTGCGCGCAAGGGCTACCTCAAGACTCTCAGCAAGCAGCGCAAGTCGATTGACATGATGGCGCCGTGGATCGGCGGCACCCATGTGAACCGCGTGAAGAAGGGCGACGCGAACACGGGTGATCCACTGGTGCCCGTGGCCGTCGAACAGCAGCGCGCTGCCTTGGCGTTTGTCGTCGAGAACGCGTTCCGCGACGAGGCTTTCGGTCTCACGCCCGAACTCGTGAACAAGATGACCGTCGAGAAGTGGGAGGACACTCCGTCATCGATGATGGCTTCGAGCACCTGGTCGATCAACGATGCCATCGCTGGCACGCAGTCGACGGCGCTTACGCTCGTGCTCAATCCAAGCACGCTCGGACGCGTCTACGACAACGAGCAGCGCGTGGCCGCTGGTGATCAGGCGCTCACACTGCCTGAAGTGATGAAGACCTTGAGCGATGAGATCTTCAAGGAGATCTCGCCGTCGGAACTCGGTTCGGACGACCCGCGCAAGCCCGTCGTGTCGAACTTCCGCCGCAATCTCCAAGCCGATTACGCCGATCGCCTCGTGGCCATCGCCACCGGCAAGGCTGGACTGCCGCGCGTCGCGCGTCAGCTCTCGGCGCAGGAGCTTCGCGGTCTCAAGGTGCGACTCGATGCCACGCTCGCGCGTGCTTCGGAGAGCAACTGCGATCCCTACACCCGCGCGCACTTCGCCGATCTTCAGGCGCGTTGCGACGCGGCCTTGGAAGCGACGATCACGCTCGACTGAGTGACTCACTGAGATTTCTCCACCGCCCCGCCGTTGAACACGCGCGGGGCGGTGGTGTTTTTGGTGGGGGAGATGGCGGGATCGTCGGCATCGGCGTCGGTGACGCTGCTGCATTGCGCGAGGTAGCATCTCGTGGATGCGTCGATCCCAGTTGCGAGAGTTCCTCACCTTCGCCGCAACCACCGCGGCTCTCGGCGCGTTCGCCTCGTTCGTGCTCTGTGGGTTTGCGGCCTGGGATCTCTCCATTCCTGCAGAGAGAGAGGGCGGCCTCTTGGGACGGGGTCCATCGTTCGATGAACCAACCGTGCTCGGCTGGTACCGATCCGTCACTCCCGAATGGGCTTCTGAGCGGTGGGCGTACAGCGCAAAGCGGCCGTGGGATCCGTACGAGTCAAGAGCCTCGTCCGACAGCGATCGATCGGTCGTTGAGGCCAGTGAGCGCGCCTGGTTTGTCGGCACCTGCACGGCAATCGATCAGCTCATGCGCTTCAAGATCGGCCAAGGGCTCTATGACCGCGTGATCAAGATCCGTCGCCTGAACAATGCATCCGACGACGCAACGCAGCGGCTTCAAGAAGACGAGAGATGGAAGGAGTCCCTGGAGCTCGGGCTGTCTGTTGATGACGCGGAACTGCTCGAGTTCGAAGTCGCGCAGCCGTATCAGCAGGAGCTCGGTGGGCGCGCGCTGGGCATTCCGCCAGTGACATGGGGCTCGCATGAACTCTGGCGCGGCGGAAGGAGGAGCTTCTGGGGAGCAGCGGTCTCACGCGTCCCTCCGTTCCCTCAAGCGCTTGAACCAGACAGCGGAGTCGGGCGCATGATGAGCGTCGGGGTCTTGGGCCGTGAGGTTTCTGAAACGCGCGTCTACGGCTGGCCTCTGCGCTGTCTGACGGTGTACGGTGTCAGAGTGCAACGATGGCAGGAGTCCAAGGTCCCTCTCAGCGATGTTGTGGTGTTGCAGGACGATCACTGGACCGATGGCGCCATCGACTTCGAGCATCATGCGGAATGGGGATTCGATGCCGACCAGCCCCCCGCGACGGGTCTTCCGTGGAAGCCAGTGTGGTTTCCGTTTCTCGTCAACGCGCTGATCCTCGGCCTGCCGCTCACGCTCGCAGGGCTTGGTGTCACGCGCACGATGCAGTGGGGCATTGCGAGATTTCGCGGCCGCGGCGGCAAGTGTCCGCGTTGCGGATACTCGCGCGCGGGGCTCGCGCTCGACGCGGCGTGTCCTGAGTGTGGGGACGGGCGGGCTTGAGGCGATCTTGCGATGCCGACTTTGCAGACAAATCTCAGGGTTTCGTGGTCGCCAGCAGTATCACGGTCACAATAAACCGCTCGGATGAGCGCAGCGACCCGATTGCCCCCATGGCCCCATGGGCGAACGGGTCGCCCTTCAACACTGGCATTGCCAGAGGTGTTTCGATGCTCGGGACGAGAGCTGGTCGTGTCATCTCATCGCATGCAACTCTCGCGTCGAGCGTGCTGTCTTTCTTCGCCGTCGTCGCATCACACGCACTCTGCACGACATCTCACGCGCAGTCGTATGCCGAGGGATTCGAATCCGTCGGGGCCGACACCGGCAGTGGTCCCTCGGAACTCGTCGCGCGCGAGTTTGAGTTCCGCCGCCTCCTCGATCCCTCATTGGGACACGAGCCATGGACGCTCGGCCCGTGGTACGCGGGAGCACCAGTGCCGTGGGAGGGCGCGGGCTATCTCTACGGTGGAGTCTCGGTCCCTCCGTTTGTCTCAGGCAACTTCGTGAAGTGGATCATCCTTCCCCCGATCCCTGGGCAGCAAGCAGGAAGCGTCGCATCACTGTGGGCGCGCGGATTCACCACGGGCACGTTTCCCATGCTGGGCTCGGTCGAACTGCGCTACGCACCGACGCAAGGAATCTCAACAGGCGTCACGACGGCGTCAGTCGGCGACTTCACGGAGGTCGTCGCCACGAACACCAACTCGATTTTCAGCTCATGGGATCACTTGCAAGGGAAGGTCCCAGGGAGTGGCCGACTCGCCATTCGATGGTCAGGCTTCGCTCCGTTCAGCTTCTCAGGAACGGCGCTCAACTTCTTGGCCGATGATCTCACGGTGACGACGACCGGTGTGACGCCGCCACTTCCGCAGAGCGGCGAGACGGTGCACTGGACCGTCGCGATGAGCCCGATCCATCTGACCAACCAACAGGTGATTCCAAACGCAGCCACGCTGGTGATCGACGCGGGTGTCGAGATCTGGTTTGACTTCAACAGCGAGATGTTCACAGGGCCAGAAATCGTCGCGTTTGGCGGCACGATTCGTTTCGAAGGCACGGCGAAGAACCCCGTGCGCCTGCGACGCGGCGTGAACACGCCGAATCTTCCTTCGGTCGGCGCTGGATCTGGAACGCTTGCAACCGTTGGTACGACAGCCATGATCGATGCGAACTTTGTCGACAGCGACATCTCGCTCGGAGGAGGATCGTCAGCATTTGTCCGCGTCCGCAACTCAGTCTTCCATCGCGCGGAGCCGATCGACTGGATCAGCATGACCGACTCGCAGTGGCAAACACCGCGCATCGGCGGCGGAAAGTGCACCGCGCGCATCGAGAGTTGTGTCTTTCGCAACGCCATCGTGGAGCTCGATGATGCGCTGTCCATCGTTTCAGGTTGCACCTTTGACGACGCGCTTCTTCGCGTGGAACGCTTTCCCATGTCGCAGTCTCATGCGATCACGGGGAACACCTTTGTGAACTCCACCCGCTACACACCGCTGGATCTCGGCGGCTACGACTTCCATCTCGCGCAGAACACCATCGAAGGAAACCTCTGGCCCCTCTCTTTGAACGGATCGGGTCTCACGCCTGACAGTGTGATCCCTGCTTCAGGCAACACCAACAATCGAGTTCCCTTCGGTGGCGCTTCGGGATCGGAGATCGTTGGTCCTCTGCACTTGCCACCCATGTCTGTGCCGTATCTGATTCGTTCGCAACTCACGGCGGGAGATCAGTACGACCCCATCGTGACTTTCGAAGCGGGCAGCACCATTGAGATGGGTCCCAACTCAGGCATCCTCTTTGAAGGTGTGGCGCGCACCGAGATCCGCGGCCGTCCTGAAGCGCCCGTGCGTTTCGTGCCCGAAATCTCAGGACAACGATGGATCACCGTCTCGACGGCAGCGAGTCCGCCGTTGACCATGCGCAACGCGGTCTTTGAGGGCGGCCGATGGGCTGCGGGCGGAGTCGACACGCTCTATTTCGTGCACGACTGCGAGTTCCGCGGCAACGAGATTGGCGTGCAGGTTGGCGACCTTTGCGGTGCGGTGATTTCGAAGTCGCGCTTCATCGACAACGGCAAGGGCTGCTTCGCGCCCTGGGCTGGCGCTTCAGGGATCGATCAAGGGATGTTCTTCCACTACGGCGCGGCGAACTTCAACTCGTTTGAAGGAACCGGTGTGGGTGCAACGACCGAACCACCGACGACGGCCTTCAGCGAGATAAAGGACGCGTGGTGGGGCGCGGTCAACGGACCGCAGCACTGGACGAATCCGAGCGGACAGGGTGCGGTCGCAGGTGAGTGGGTGCGCGTGCTTCCGTACCGCACTCAGCCCGTCGACTTCACCGACCATCCGCCTGTGGTCGATGCGATGCCCATCGCCAAGCGGCTGTTGCGCGCGGGCGACACGATCATCTTGCATTGGGATGCGACCGACGCGGGCACGGTTGTCTCGCAGCGGCTCGAGTTCCGCCCCAATCGCGGATTCAACGACGGCATCGTCGCAGTCCGCAACATCGCGCCCACCGCGCGCAGTCTTGAGCTGGTGATTCCTGACACGCTGCACGGTGACCCCGTGCTCGGCGCAGATCTTGGACTCGCGGTCTTTCGCCTCATCGCCACCGACGACAAGGGGCAAGAGGGCTGGGACGAGTTCAGTTGGTCGCTCGCCAAGAACGCAGCCTTCGATGTCAACTTCACTGGAGATTTCACGCCCGTGCGCCGCGTCGGAGAGAATTTCGATGTGCCAGTCTCGCTCGGAGGCACGCTCGACTACAGCCTCCATGCCGACGACATTCCAGGCGACATGCAGCTGCTCGGTACGAGTGGACTCGACAACAACGCGGGCGGACTCGCGGCGTTCCAGAACACCATGCCTGCGCTGAGCACGGATCTGGCTCGCTATGTGGCGCACTTTGCGGGCGAGGATTTCTACAGCCCGTACTTCTCCATCCGACCGCGCGCGGAGTTCGGTGACAGCGCGCCCGTAGTCGCGCTCACCTCGCCGTTGCAAGGAGCGAGCTACTCAGGCGGTGGCGTCGTGCCGATCCGCTGGACCGCGAGCGATGGCGAGGGACTTCGCGACTTTGATCTGCAGGCGAGTTACGACGGTGGCCGAACTTGGCATCCCTTCGAGCGCGGGCTTCCTGCGAAGGCGCGCTCGTACGACTGGCAGCTGCCCGCGAGCGCGGGGATCGCCGAGGTTCGCGTCCGCGTGCTCGCACGCGACAACCGCTTTCAGGTGTCGAGTGACGGAACGACGCGCACTTTCTCGATTGTCGCGGGCCTCGGTGGTTGCCTTGCAGATCTCAACGCCAATGGCAGCGTGGATGCGACCGACCTCGCGCTCCTCCTCTCGAACTGGGGCCAGTCGGGCGTGGGCGATCTCGATCACAATGGAGTCGTGAGTGCGACGGATCTTGCGGTGTTCCTTGCTGCGTGGGGCGCATGTCCCTGACAGAGGCGCGCGGCGCGTGAAGTGGGAGACGAAATTGAGTCTCTGACTCGCGTTGGCGCTTCGTGTTCCGCCGAGCCGCGAGGTACGCTGACGCGATGCGCGTCGTTGTCCCGATTGTCCTGGCGACCATTCTCGCAGTCGTCACTGCGCATGCAGTCGTGACGCCCGTCGCCGACACGCGAATTGTCGAGCGCGTCGACTTCGCCAACGATGTCCTGCCGATTCTCGCAGCGAATTGCTTTCGTTGCCACGGCGGCGTGCGTGAGAAGGCTGGACTGAATCTCTCTGACCCCGCGCGTGTGCGTGCACTGCTGTCGAGCGGACACACGCCCGTGGTTCCAGGCAAGCCGAGAGAGAGCGAACTCTTCGCGCGCATCACGACGAGCGATCCTGACGAGCGCATGCCGTCGGATGGCACGCCGCTCACGCAGCGTGAGATCGGAGTCATTCGCGGGTGGATCGAAGAGGGCGCCGAGTGGGGCACGCACTGGTCGTACACGGCACTCAGCGAACCGAGCGTGCCTCGCGTCAACGCAGCGGCGGAGCAGTGGGCACGCGTGCCGTTGGACTTCATCGTCGCGGCGCTTCATGCGAAGGAGGGCGTGAAGCCTGCACCCGAAGCCGATCGCGCGTCGCTCCTGCGCCGTGTCGCCTTGGACCTCACGGGGATTCCCGCCGACGAAGCGACGCGTGCAGCGTTTCTCGCAGACGAATCGCCCGAGGCCTACGCAAAGTTGGTCGACGCGCTTCTCGCGAGTCCCGCATATGGCGAACGCTTCGCGCGACTCTGGCTTGACCTCGGGCGGTATGCCGACACGCAGGGTTACGAGAAGGACAGTCACCGCGATATCTGGGCGTGGCGCGATTGGCTGATCGCTGCGCTGAACGCGGACATGCCCTACGACGAGTTTGCGGTGAGGCTCCTCGCTGGTGACATGCTTCCCAACGCGACCGAGGACGATCGACTCGCGACGGCGTTTCATCGCAACACCCTCACGAACTCCGAGGGCGGCACGGACAACGAAGAGTTCCGCATGGCCGCGGTGTTTGATCGGGTCTCGACAACTTGGCAGGCGTTTGGCGGCGTGACCTTTCAATGCGTGCAGTGTCACGGCCATCCCTACGAGCCGATCGCGCACGCGGAGTACTACGCCTTTCTCGCGTACCTCAACCAGACCGCGGACGCCGACAGCGACGACGATGCGCCGCGTCTGGCCGTCGAACATGCAGGCGTGAAGACGAGTGCGCCTGTGCTCGTCGAGCTCGCCGCCGAGGCCCGTCGCAGCACGCGCGTGCTGGCGCGCGGCGCGCTCTCCGCGCCTGGCGAAGTCGTCCAACCAGCGTTGCCCCGCGCGCTCTACGCGTGCGAGGCGCAACCAGCCGATCGACTCGCGATGGCGCAGTGGTTGGCCAGCACTGCCAATCCGCTCTTTGCGCGCGTCGCCGCGAATCGCGCCTGGGAAACCCTCTTTGGTCGTGGCATCGTCGAAACCAGCGAAGACTTCGGCGTCATGGGTTCTGGCGCGAGCAGTCGCGCGCTTCTCGATCATCTTGCCAGCCTGCTCGTAGCCCGCGGCTACTCGATGAAGGCCTTGCTGAGAGAGATCGTTCTGAGCGCGACCTACCGACAATCGGTTGTCGCTTCGGCGCAGGCGCTTTCGCGCGATCCCGACAATCGGCTCTTCACGCGCTCACCGCGGGTGCGGCTCGAGGCCGAGCAGATTCGCGATCAAGCACTCGCCGTAAGCGGGCTCTTGTCGCGCAAAGTCGGTGGTCCATCGGTCATGCCGCCACAACCCGACGGCGTGTGGCAGGTGGTCTACTCAGGCTCCGCGTGGACCACGCCCGCCAACGAAGACCGCACGCGCCGCGGTCTCTACACCTACTTGCGTCGCACCAGTCCCTATCCGTCGTTCATCGCGTTTGATTCGACGAGTCGTGAGACTTGCACGGTGCGGCGACTGCGCACCAACACGCCACTCGCTGCGTTGGTCACGCTGAACGATCCCGTCTACCTCGAGTGTGCGCAACACTTGGCATTGGCCGCACGCGCGGAGATGGACGATGCGGCCGCGGCACGCCTGATGCTTGAGCGCGCTTTGGGTCGCAGCGCAACGCTCGAAGAAGTGGCGCGCCTCACCCAACTCATCACCAGCGAACGCGCGCGCTACAGAGGGCACGACGACCTCGCCACGCTTCTCGCAGGCAAAGCTGCAGAACACTCCACCGATCTCGCGCGTGACGCAGCGCTCGTTGCTGCAGCCAACGCGATTCTCAACCTCGACGACTTTCTCACCAAGTCCTGATCCACTCCATGCAGCCGATCGATCCACGCATTCCTCTTGCAGCGCAGACGCGCAGGACTTTTTTGGGAGCAGGACTTGGCGCGCTTGCCAGCGGCGCGGGCGCCTTCTCTCTTGGCGGGATCGCGCTTGGAGAACTTGTGGCCAACAGTGGCGGCGTCGTCGATCCGCTTGCGCCGCGCGCGCCGCAGTTTCCCGCGCGCGCCAAGCGCGTCATCTACATCCACCTTGCGGGCTCGCCGAGTCAACTCGAGTTGCTCGACTACAAGCCGAAGCTGGCAGAGTTTCACGGCACGCCCTGTCCTGAGGAGTACCTCAAGGGTGAGAAGTTCGCGTTCATCAAGGGGCATCCCACACTGCTCGCGCCGCAGTTCAAGTTTCAGCAGACAGGAAGCGTGGGGATGTGGACGAGCGAACTTCTCCCGCACCTTCGCACCATCGAGAAGGAAGTCTGCGTCATCAACTCGATGACGACCGACCAGTTCAATCACGCGCCCGCGCAGCTTCTGCTCCACACTGGTGAGTCGCGCTTTGGCGCCGCGAGTTTCGGATCGTGGGTCGGCTACGGACTTGGTTGCGAGACCCGCGACTTGCCTGCGTTTGTCGTACTCGTCTCAGGTGACAAGACTCCTGACGCAGGAAAGAGCGTGTGGGGAAGCGGCTTCCTGCCGAGCGTCTACCAAGGTGTGCAGTGCCGCGCCAGCGGTGAGCCCGTGCTCTATGTGAAGGACCCTGCGGGCATGATGCGCGAGACGCGACGCGCCACCATCGACGCGATCGCGGATCTTGGTCGCGCGAGTTTCGCGCGTCACGGTGATCAAGAAACCGAGGCGCGCATCGCGCAGTATGAGCTGGCCTTTCGCATGCAGACGGCGGTGCCTGAGGCAATGGACCTCACTCGCGAAAGCCCTGCAACGCTCGAGGAATATGGCGCGACGCCCGGTGCGCCGAGTCTCGCCAACTCCTGTCTGCTTGCGCGACGACTCGTCGAGCGCGGCGTTCGCTTTGTGCAACTGTACGACTGGGGATGGGACGGCCACGGCACGAGCCCGAGTGACGATCTCTTGACGCAGCTCCCTAAGAAGTGTCGCGAAATGGACCAGCCGGTCGCAGCACTGGTGCGCGACCTCCGTCGTCGCGGTCTCCTCGACGAGACTCTCGTCATCTGGGGCGGCGAGTTCGGGCGCACACCCGTGGTCGAGTACCGCGATGGCAAGAAGGACTTCCTCGGACGCGATCATCACCCGCACGCCTTCACCATGTGGCTTGCAGGCGGCGGCGTGAAGGGCGGCACTGTCTACGGCGCCACCGACGAGCTTGGCTATCGCGTCGCGCGCGAGGCTGTTCGCGTGAAGGACTTTCAGGCCACGGTGCTCCACCTTCTTGGCCTCGATCACCTGCGTCTCGGTTACACCCATGCGGGTCTCAACCACAGACTCACGGGCGTGCAAGGTGACGCGTTGGTCGTGCGTGGGCTGTTGGCGTAGGCGCGTCGCCTCAATACGCGAGGTTGAGTCCGTCCGGAACCAACTCCCCGCAGGGTGCGAAGCGCCAGTAACCGACCACTGCGAGCCGCTCAGTGTCTGGGGCTCGCGCGATCGCAAGATGCACCGTGGCGCGCGCGCCATCGGCGAATCGCAGCGCGACACCGATGCTGACGGTTGCCACACTCGCGTCGAAGCGCGAACCCGCGATTTCCTCGGGGAGGCAAAGCACTCGGACCCCGCTCGCGACCGACTTCGTGTGCCAGAAACCAACTCCAAACGCAGAATCGGAGCCGGCCCCGAGCACGCCCGGTTCACTCATGGTTCCTGCCGCGCAATCGACGACAGGCTCGGAACTCCCGACCTTGGCGAGAAGTGCGTCGGCGATGTTGCGCGCCAGTTCGCCGCTGGAAAGGGCCGCGCGTGCATCTGCGAGTTCTCCCGTGGCGTACTCGTCGATCGCGGCGGTGGAGGCAATCGCTCCCCCTTGCAGACGCGAGGCGCAGTAGATCTCGCCTGTACCAAAGCAGCGAGCGGCCACGAACTCTGCGGCAAGAGCAGCGATTTCATCGGCGTCCGCAGGAAGACTCGCGGCATCGATGCGAGCGTGGAGGGATGCGCCAATCGCATCGCGGAGCGACTCGATCAGTGCAGGGCTCGCGAGTGTGACCGGGACAAGATCGGCCAGCTGGATTCCGCAACCGATCCCCTGCGACGCGGAGTTGCCAACGGCGCCGAAGGTAGGCCTCGGAAGCAGCAGGCTCGCCGACAGGAGCGAGGCGCCAGCCAGTGCGACTGCCAAACCGCCCATGATCCAGCGTCGACGATGCGCGGAAACTGAACTTGGAGTGATCTCGGATGGGCGGGTCATGTTCATTGCGTTCCTCCTATGGCTTGGCAATCGGGTGCGGTCATGCATGCACACTTGAATGTGGCGGACGGCCCTTGGCCATCCTGATAGCAACAGGGACTCTCGTAAGGACTAGGACCGGTGATGACCTGCTCGCAGCGTCCCGGGCACTTCGTTCCGATCGGACCCGGCGGTGGCAAACTCGCGATGCTGCCATAGGTTGCAACTCCGCATGCCAGGATGGCCGTGATTGCGGTGGCGACGCCAGGCATGTATCGGTGCTCGCCGGCCTGAGCGCCAAGTCTCCGAGAAACCTTGAGCAGGGGGTTGCTTCTCGTCATTCCAGCAGTCTGATGTAAGTAATTCGTCATGTCAAGCGATCCTTGAGGGAGCAGAACATTTTTTGGTGGGGGCGTGACAATCCCACATAAAAAAATGGACGCCAGGTTTTCGGTGCACCGAGGCGCCTCGGCCTAGCCTGATCCATGGGCGTCCTTCAGCGCGAAGCGGACTGTCGAACCCGCACTGCGCGCAGCCTCGAATTTCCTCGGTGAATCGCGGCGCGAACGATCGCCGAGCAACGTCAGGGCAGGAAAGGGCGCTCGATGAAGGAGGACGGCAACAAGCGCGGGGTGGTCTCGCGGCGGCCAGAGCTGCGGCGGAATTGGATAAGAGGTGAGGGCGGGAGTGCCGTCCGACGGCGTGGTGAGACACAGTGGATGAAACGGAGGATGAAGATTATGAGTGAAAGCCGAGCCGTCGCGACGGCCTCAAGGCGCAGGATTGGACGCAGTCGGATTGGGATGACGGCCGCGTGCGTGCATTGGGCTTTCGTGCGTCGAAACTCGGAGTGATCAGACCGTTCGCCAACCTCAGTTGCAGAGACTGCTGGAGCATCCCCCGCCACCGATTGGCGAATCCTTCAAGGGTGTCAAACCTTCCCGAGTTCGTGTGTCCATCGATGACGTTCTGCGCATCCTGGTCCGTCATGCCGGATCCGCCGTCAGGGAACAGAGGGTTGATGGTCCTCACGTACTCGTTCCGCTCATGCGCGTGTTGCGCTGTGAGGAACTGGTCCATCTCCGCGACGGTCACTCCTGCATCGAACTGGTCGCGGAGAATTCGAGCGTACTGGCGCTCCGCTTCTTGCTGCTGAGCGCCGAGACGACCTTGGAGGAGCCGAGCGCCCGTGTACGGATTCATCAGGCCGCGAGGCGCGTATCCAGCAGTCTCGTTGGCGACCCGCGTGTATCGCAGCAGCTCGTCGTACTTGTCGATGAACCGGATAGTCGCAGCGTCACGAACACCGCGCAGACCGCGGCGCATCGAGAACTGGGAATCTACTTCTCCCGTTTCATCATTGCGGCGATTTTCCGAACCATCGCGTTCCACTCGGAGTCCGTCATCTTGTCGTTCTCCCGCTGCATCTGCTGGTCGCAACCCTCCACCTCGAAGATCGGATCGTCGGACTCGAGTTCCGGTTCCTTGGGCGGCTTCGGAGATGGCTTCTTGGATCGATTCATCGGTGATACCTCGTCGCTGGAGTTCCTTGGTCATCGCGCCGGAATAGTCTTGGCTCGTCACTCGGAGCCTAGCGCCCATGCTCTTGTACAACTCTTGTTCCGGGTACCAAATGAGCGCTTGGAAAGCGGCATTCGGTATGTCCAAATCTGCGATCTTGTTGACCTTCGACAAGGCAAGACGCACGATCGAACGAAGATTCCTTCGTTCGCACCCAGACTTCAGGGTGTCTCTCGTCTTATCAAGACTAGACACAACGGTCTTGGCCGCGCGCACCATCTCTGACCGGATTCGGCGCTCCGGGCCATGATCACGAGGAGCGTGCGGAGCTCACCGCAGCGTTGCTGAAGAGGCGGGGCGCATTCGTTCAGGTGCCGACATTCTGAGGCAACGCGGTCCTCGCCAGGTTCCTGTCTTTCAGCGCGACTCAATCTTGGCGAACACGCCCGCGAGCGGGCTCAAGCTCTTTGCCTTTATCGCTGCACGCACCATCGACGGCCATCTTCGGAACATGAATGGTCGTTCGATGAAGGGAAACGCCAGCATGCAGCAGGCGATGGTGATCGCGGAGAACGGCAGGGCGATGAGGAGCAGGTCCTGGGTGAACTCGCCCGAGGTGAAGCGCAGGAGCAAGCGTCCAAATGCTTCGATAAAGAGCGTCTGGAAGAGGTAGATGGTGTAGCACGCACCGCCGATGGCGCTCACCAGTGGGATGGAGAGTGCGCTGCGCACCAGTCGTGACCAGAAGGTGCCGAGGCACATCAAGAGCAATCCGCCGAGAAGAAGCGCGATGCCCCATGCGGAGTGTTCGAGCGCGTTGTACGACCAGAGCACCATGAGGGCGCCCGAGATCCACAGGAGGTCCCATGCGAGTCTTCCCACGAGGCTCTTGGTCCACGCGATCAAGAAGCGCGGCGGCGCCAGCCAGAGATCCGCAGCGAGCATGCCTGTGAGGAAGAACGCGAGCTCTGGTCCGAGCCATCGTCCATGTTGGAGCGGACCTCCGAGCGGCGCGGCTTCGACTCCGACCAATCGCGCGTTGGCGGCGTAGGCACCGAACACCGCGATGCCTGCACAGAGCGTCGCGCGTCGTAGTGGTGCAGAGCGAAGGCGATAGACCATCGCAAAGAGTGGCGCGAGCAAGTAGAACTGGATCTCAATCTCAAGACTCCACGAGACGAAGAATGGCCAGTTCTGATCGTGATAGAGGGCGTTCTTGAGATACACCGCGCCAGCGAAGTAGTGCGCAGGATCGAGGTGCTCGCGCGCAGCGAGCGTGGACGCCAAGAGGTAGATCGCCAACGCGATGAGATACGGTGGCTCGATGCGGGTAAGTCTGCGCAGGAAGAACGAGCGCAAGGTCGGAGCCGCGGAGGACGCCAACGCGGCGCGCGCAAACGGCAGCGTGACGACGAAGCCTGAGATGACGAAGAACAGTTCCACGCCGAGAAACCCGCGCGACATCAGCCAGCCCACGCCGTTCTCGAGGCTTGCTTCTTCGGTGGTGTAGCTACCGTTGGCGAGACCTTTGACCAGGAAGTATCCGAGCGCGTGGAAGAGCACGACGGGCACAATCGCCACCGCGCGCAGTCCGTCGAGTTCCGCGATGGTCGCTCCTGAAGAGACGACGCGCCGAAAGAGGTAGGTGGGAAAGCGCATGGTCATGCAGAGGCGCAAGACGCGCACTTACCGCGACCGCGCGCCCTCGACATCGATCGAGTAGACGCTCTTCTGTGCCGTCACAAAGAGCGTGCGGCCTTCTTTGCCGCCGAGAGCGCAATTCGAGGGGCGCTGCGCGAAACGAATCATGCCCAGTGGCGCGCCTTCGGGCGAGAGCACGAAGACGGCTTGGCGCGCAGGAATCGTGATGAAGACATTGCCGCGCGTATCGACCGTGAGGCCGTCGCCACCAATCGTCTCACGGGTGCCGCCAGGAATCTTGTAGAAGACTTTGCCTTCGCCGAGTTTCCCAGGGCCTTCAATCGGATAGGCCATGACTTCAAGCGAGAGGTAGGGGAGCACATAGAGCGTCTTACTGTCGGGCGAGAGATGGACTCCGTTGGGCGCGAGGACTGTGTCGGAGCGGACAACTTGCACGGCTTCGCCACCTTCGATCGGGCAGTAGTAGACAGCGTCGGGCGCGTTGCCTGCTTTCTTACGACCGATCACTGGTGCGGTAAACCAGATGCCACCACTGCGATCAAGCACGAGATCGTTCACGCGACCAAGATCAATGCCCGCTGGACCTTTGTCGCAGACGACGCGCGGCTCACCTTTGACGACGCCGTTCTCGAGCGTCATCGCCACGATGCGCTGCGCTGCAGATTGGCAACCGTAGAGCGTGCCGTCTTTGCCAAAGAACAAACCGTTCATGCCCTTCGAGTCCTTCAGAGCAACCGAAGCGCCTTGCGGATCAAGGCGCACGATCGAGTTGCCAGGCACATCGGTGAAGTACATGGTGCCGTCAGGCGCACAGGCAGGGCCTTCGGTAAAGGTGTGCCCGTCGGACCAGGTGTAGATACGAGTGCCCTTGGCGACGACGCCCGCGATCTCTTCGGCAGCGGCGCCGCTGATCACCGGCCATTTCGGCGCGAGCGTCGCGTCAGGCGCGGTGGCAGGAGGAGTCGCTGCAGGAGTCGCGGGTGTCTGCTCCTGCGCGAGAGTCAGAGTTGTGGTGAAGAGAAGCGTGGTGAGAGCGAGTGCAGTGGGGCGCATGAGGTTCCTTCAGTGGACTCTGACTTAGGGTGTCGGTTTCGCGGCGACGGCGACATCGACGAGCATGCCTGGTTGGACGAAGGCTGGTGGATTTTCCAGCGCGTAGATCACCTGAATGACACGCGTGTCAATGCGCTCACCGTTCTCGCCCGTGAGCGTGCGCTTGGCCGCAACATCGGGAACCAGCCGCACAAAGCGCAGCGGAACTTGCGTCTTGCTTCCGCCGCGGATCGAGGCGACCGCCTTGCCCGATGCGTCGAAACGCCAACCGTCGAGTTCATCGATGTCGGTGCGAACATGGAGCGTCGAGATGTCGCCAAGTCGCAGGAGCGCCGAGGCGTTGGGTCCGGCCGACTTGTACTCGCCGACGCGCGCATCGAGTTTCAGCACGGTCGCATCGATGGGAGCGCGCACGATGAGGAGTTCGCGCGCGACTTCGGTCTGCGCGACTTCAGCCTCGACACTCGCAAGTTCAGCTTCCGCGATGCGCACCTCGCCGCGGGCGACCGCGAGATCTTCGGGATAGGTTCCGATCTCGACGCGCGCAAACTTGGCTCGTGCGTCGGCCAGCTGTGCGATGGCGAGTGCGACGCCAAACTCCAGCGTCGGCTGTTCGTTGGCGGTCGTGCCGCGATCGGTGACCTTGAGTAAGCGCTCAAGACGACCGCGCGCATCACCGAGCGCAGCCTCGCGCGCCTCGACGAGCGCCTTGGCTTCGGCGAGATCTTCCGCGCGCGGACGGGCAACCAGTTGCGCCACGCGCGCTTCGGCAGCATCGATGCGCGCCTTCGCTGCTGCGAGCTTGCTGCGTGCTGACGCGACGCGTGCGTCGGCTTCCCGCGCATCTAACTCAACCAGCGGTTGACCCTTGGTGACGCGTTGTCCTTCGGTGACGGCGACGCTCGCCACGACTCCACCAACCTGCGTTCCAACAAGGATCGTCTCGCTGGCTGGTTCGACGATGCCCGTTCCCGCGACGCGATCAGGAAAGGGAATCGGTGCAGGCGCGATCGGTGGTGGGCCAATCTTCGCGGCGGCGTTGAACCGAGCGATGGCGACACCCGTCAGCGCGAAGCCGCCAAGCGCGAGAAGGGGAAGGAGAATCATTCGCAACTTCATGGTGATCTCATCAGGATCGCTGCACCCGCTCCACACTTCGAATCACGCCATCGTCCATGTGGGCGATCGTATCAGCGAGGTGAAAGATGCGGTCATCGTGGGTCACGACGATGACCGCGCGATCGGGATGGTGCGAGCGATCGCGAATGAGCGCCATGACGCGACGCCCGAGCTCCGCATCGAGTGCGCTTGTCGGCTCATCGCACACCAAGAGTGGCGGCTCGTGGATCAACGCACGCGCGATGGCCACGCGTTGTTGTTGACCTCCCGAAAGATTCTGTGGGCCGCTCTTGCCGCGGCCCTCAAGGCCAAGAGTCTCCAAGAGCGCGTTGGCCTTGCGCACCGCCGCGCCGACCGATTCGCCTTTCAAGACCAGCGGCACCGAGACATTCTCTGCGATCGAGAGTTGCGGTACGAGATTGAACTGCTGGAAGATGAATCCGACATGATCGCGACGCCAACGCGAGAGCGCCTCGCGTCGTAGCGCCGCGAGGTCGTGTCCGAAGACCTCGCAGCTACCCGTATCGCGCGAGAGTAAGCCTGCCAGAATCGAGATGAGGGTGGTCTTCCCGCAACCCGAAGGTCCGACGAGCATGGTGAGTTCGCCCGCAGGCACATCGAGATCGACGCCGCGCAACGCGCGTACCGCGCTCTCACCGCGACCGAAGGTCTTCACCACAGCGCGCAGACGGATCGCCAGCGCACTCATGGTTTCACACTCCATGGTCTCGCCCACGCTGCGTGGTCGATTCGAAGATGGAGTTTCACGACATCCATCAGGAACCCTTGAACACATCCACGGGATCGAGCCGCAGGACCTTCCACATAGAAAGCACACTGGCCAGGATGCAGATGATGAGGACGGCGCCCGCAGCCAGAAGCGGAATCTGCCAGAGCATCTTGAAGGCGAGCTTGCCGCCAGCTGCGTTGAGTCCAAACGCGCTCACGGCGCCGAGTCCGATGCCGAGCCCGAGCACGCCAGCCACCAACGCCTGCAGCGCGACCATGGACAAGAGCGTGAAGCTCGACGCGCCCATCGCCTTGAAGGCGCCGAAGTAGCGCAGATTGTCGAGCGTGAAGTTGTAGAACATCTGCCCCGCAATCGCGACGCCGACAAAGAAGCCAAGCGCGATGGCGATGCCGAAGTTGATCGGAATGCCTGTCTGCGTCATCCAGTAGCCAAGCGTGCGCATCGAGTAGTCGTAGGGCGGAAGCGCTGCGTAGCCCGTCTCTGTGCGAATGCGCTGCGCAAGCACATCGACATCAGTTCCTGGTGACGCCTTCACCAAGAGCGCCGTTGTCATGCGTCGTGCGGCAGGCGCGTAGGTCTTGGCGCGCGAGTAGACGGTGTAGATGGTCGGCGCCGCGACGAAGGTCTCTGCGCAATGGACCAATCCCACGACGCGCGCGCGACGCTCGTTGAGCTCGATGACATCGCCAACTTGGACACTCCGTCGTGGTGCAGCGGCATCGAAGATCTGTCCAGGCAGAGGAGTGGCGCCGGGAGCGAGGTCAGCAGGAAATCGAAGTTGCTGCTGGCTCGAACCGACTTCGACCATCACCGCGTCGGGCTGACGGAGGTCTGCGAGTGAGCCTTCAACGACCTCAACGGGTCCGCCCGCGAGCGTGTCGTCGTCGATGCCGATGACATCGCAGACTTGGCGTGATCCGTCAGGAAGTGTCGCGACCAAGAGTCCCTTGTAGAGCGGCGCAACCCACTCGACGCCGCTTACTCCACGCACGCGTGAGACGGCCGTTGTGCGCAGCGGCTTCTGCTCATCCACCGAGGCTTGCGTGGGATCAAACACCCAGAGATCAACATGACCGACTTCACCGATGAACGCGAAGGTGCGGCTCATGAGTCCGACAAAGATCGACGCCTGTTGCGCGATCAAGAGCGAGGCGAAGCTGAGCCCGAGGAGAATCCCGTAGAACTTCGCGCTGTCGCCAAAGAGCATCTTGATCGCGAAGCGAAACATCAGGTTGCCTTCGCAACCTTGCGCGCGCTCCACCAACCCCAGAGAACGGGGAGCAGGCTCAGCGCGACAATCGCCAGCACGACCTTGGTGAAGTGGCGCTCGACAAACGGAAGGTTGCCGAAGAAGTAACCCGCGCCGACAAACGCGCCGACCCACAAGAGCGCGCCAACGACGCTCGAAAGCAGGAAGCGCGGAAACGGCATCGCTCCCACGCCTGCTACGAATGGCGAGAAGGTTCGCACAATCGGTGCGAAGCGCGCGAGGATGACCGCCTTGCTTCCGTGCTTCTCGAAGAACTCCTGCGTGCGCAGCAGATGTTCGCGCTTGAGCCAGCGATACCGCCCGTTGAAGGCGCGCGGACCGATGGCGCGACCGACGCGGTAGTTCACATTGTCGCCCAAGAGCGCCGCGCAGAAGATGGTGATCGCAGCAAGCCACGGATCAAGATGACCCATCCCCGCCAGCGCGCCTGTCGCAAAGAGCAGGGAATCGCCAGGAAGAAGCGGCAGAATCACCAGTCCCGTTTCGGCGAACACGATCCCAAAGAGAATGAGATAGGTGTACGGACCAAGCGCGCCGAAGACTTCGGTGAGCACCGTCTTGGTCTCAGTGAAGCAGCGGACAAACTCGTGGAGGAGGTCAGACATGCGGCGTTTCGCTTGATTGTTCTGCGGGCGCGTCGCCGCCTGTTGCAGCGTGTTTCGGCGGGATCACGATCGAGAGGATCATCGTGCCCGCGATGAGTCCGACGATGACGCAGAGCGAAAGCAGGATCGGGACATGGTGGCCCTCGAAGAGGTACGGCAACGCCGTCATCTTCAGTCCAACCCAGACCAGCACCAGACCGAGTCCGTACTTGAGCAAGTGGAACTTCTGCATCGCTTCCGCCACGACGAAGAACATCGCGCGCAGTCCGAGGATCGCGCAGATGTTGGAGCCGAAGGCAATGAACGGTTCCTGCGAGATCGCCAACACTGCAGGCACCGAGTCGACCGCGAAGGCGATGTCGGTGGTCTCGACGACGACGAGCGTCACCAAGAGCGGTGTTGCCGCGACTCGGCCATTCAGTCGCGTAAAGAACTGCGTGCCGTGAAACTTCGGCGAGACGGGCAGAATCCCTGCGAGCATGCGAATGAACGGGCTCTTCTCTGGCTCGAGTTCCTTCTCTTGCCCCGTCACGAGCTTCACGCCCGTGATCATGAGGAACAGGCCCATCGCGATGAGCACCCACTGGTACTGCACGAGCGCGGAACCGATCCCGATAAAGATCGCGCGAAACACCACTGCGCCCAGAATGCCCCAGAAGAGCACGCGATGCTGCTTGGCGTGATCGAGCGCGAAGTAGCGGAAGATCACCAGGAAGACGAAGAGGTTGTCCACCGAGAGCGAGATCTCCACGATGTACCCCGTGAGGAACTCGAGGAAGAAGGCGCGGGTCGCTGCCTCGGCGGTCATTGTGGCGTAGCGGCCACCGCTGAGTTCCAGCAGTTCCGGATGCGCCGTGAGTTCGCTGCGGGCGAACGCCTGGAATCCGTAGGCCGTTGCGAGCGCAGCTGCAACGCAGACCACGGTCCAGCCCAGCGAGACTTGAAAGCGCCGCCGAACTCCTTTCGGCGTGCGCTCCTCCTCTCGAGTGAACCGCTCAATGACAAAGAGATCAAGCGCGAGCAGCACCGCGACCGCAGCAAGAAAGCCTGCGAGGACGGGCCAGTAGGTGATCGGTGAAAAGACGGCGGAGGCGAGCAGCACGAGTGTCGGAGTCCTTGTTGGGGCGCGCAGTGTAGGGGTGGGCGAGCACCCCGTTCGGGCCACAACGATCAAGCAGGATGAAGTGTCCGACTTTCACCGTCGATGGCTCGGCGTGGTCTGTGAAGGCCCCACTAGGAGGCATGATGCTTGAGTTCCGATTTGATCCGCGCAGTGTGTTCGTTCATCAGCGATTCGCGCAAGTGTCCGCAGTCCTTGCAGCGTGTGCTGCGGCTGCGACGGTACAGACGGTCGCTGGTCAGCTGGCCAATTTCGACGATCCGCAGGTTGCAGGTGTCGGCGAATCGTCCGACGCGGCCGAACTTGTCCCGAGTGCAGCCGCTGCGCTTCCGCCCATTCTCCCTGGTCAGGAACCAGGTGCGCGAGAGAAACCGAAAGCGGTGCCTGCACCGACAAGCGGCGTGGCGCGCGAGTGGTTCGGTCACGCGCCCTGCTGTGGATGGACGCACGCGACGGGCGATTGGAACGAAGCACGCACCGCGCTCTCCGACGCAGGATTTGCCCTGAATGGCTCCTACATCGGCGAATGGGCGGATGTCGTGCGTGGCGGAATCTCCGACAAGAGTGCGTATCGATTTCTGCTCGACCTCAATCTCACCATCGACCTCGATGTGATCGCCAAGGTCAAGGGCGGCAGCGTGTTCGTCGACTTTCAAACGGCGGGCACGCCCGTCGGCGATCTCTACACCGGCGCGTTTCAGGCGTATTCCAACATCGCCATCACTGGCAGCATCACCCAGATTTCACAGGCGTATTACCAGCAGTGGTTGCTCGACGACACGCTGCGCCTCAAGATCGGCAAGGTCGATGCGAACACGGAGTTCGCGTTTATCCCTGCGGCTGCGGGCTTCATCAACGCCAGCTCGGGCTACACGCCGACGATTCTCCCTTTTCCAACCTATCCCAATCCTGCGTCGAGCGCGACAGCGTTCGTCTATCCCAACGAGCACTTCTATGTGGGCGCAGGCATCTACCACGGACTGAGTGAGGCCACCGACGATTGGTTCACCATCGCCGAAGCGGGCCTCAACCTCGACACCATTGGTCCATTGGATCAAGCCCGCATCGCTGTTGGTGGTTGGTGGCACTCGGGCGACTTCGCGCGCTTTGACGGTGGCACCGACGAGGGCACGGGTGGCTTCTACGCGTTGGCGCAAGCACGCGCGTGGCATCCAGCGTGCGATGACGAAGCTGAGGAGGCGGCGGGCGAAGCCTGCGACGAAGACGAGAGCTGCGGACTCTGGTTCTTCCTGCAATACGGCAGCGCCGATCCAGCGGTGAGTGCAGCGGCGCAACAGTTCGGCTTCGGCTCTTCGCTCAAGGGAACCTTTGGTGATCGCTGCAACGACTCGCTCGGCGTCTACTTCTCCCTTATCGACTTCAGCAGCGAGCCCGCTGCGGGATTCACCTCGAACGAATTGGCCATCGAACTCTATTACGACTTCGCTGTGACGCCGTCGTTTCATGTGAAGCCCGATCTCCAGTGGTTTGGCAATCCTGGCGGCGTCGATGCTGACAACGCCGTCGTCGCAGCAGTGCGCTGCACCATCACTTTCTGATCCCTGTCGGATTCGCTTCTAGGTCGCGACCGCCAACACTTCAACCCTCAGGCAGTTTCATCATGCGCATCTCGACAAGACTCTCCTTCGGCTTCGCGATCTCTGGTGTGCTCGTCCTTGCCTGCGTGGGCGCTGGATGGTGGGGGCTTCAACGGGTCAGTGATGGTCTTGCTTTGGCAACAGGTCCCGCATGGAACATTTCGAGCGAGGCCTCGAGCGGCTCAACCAGCGTGGCGTCGGAAATGCGCCTTGTCGCGGAAATGTTGGCGCAGGGCTCGAGTGACGCGACCGCGATCGAGAAGCGTCACGAAGAGTCGCGCGCGCTTCTGGCCGCTGCAGCCGCCCGCGGTATCGTCTCCGACGCACTCGCCGACGCGCTCAAGGACTCGCTGATTCAGTATGACCGCGAGATGCGCGAGCTCGTGTCGGTGCAGCAGGAGTGGGCCAAGGTGCGCGGACAGTTCGACACAGCCACGAGCGCCTTCGTGGCGTTTGGTCGCGAAGTCGAAGTCATCGGTGACGGGCAGGTCGAGAAGATCGAAGGGAACCCCGATCAAGCGTTCACCTGGAACGGTGGACTTGGCCGCTCCTGGGCAGCGGCCGACGGCGGCATGGAATCCAACATCGGATTGCTCACGGCGCTCTATCACCTCCAGCGCTTTATCGCGGGTGAGGATGCTGCGTCGTGTCGCGCTGGAATTGACGAAGGACTCGGCTTCCAGACGGAAGCCTCCGACTCCATGCTCGGCACTGGAGCGTTTGACATTCCGTGCGCCGACGACGCCGCGACGACCATGAGCAGCCGCTACCGCACCATGTTCATCGGCTTCAAGGCAGGACTCGAATCGCTCCACGCTGCGACGGCCACGCGGCGGGTTTCGCAGGCGAGCTATCGAACTTCGGCGCTCGCGCTTCTCAAGAGCCTCGCGGAGTTCGAGGAAGCGGCCACGGCGCGCATGGAAGCCGCAGCAACCGCCGCAACCCGCTCCGCCTCCTCCGCCGTCACAGGGATCATGACCATCGGATTCGCCGCGGTCGTGCTCTGCGCCATCGCAGCAGCGTGGATCACTCGCTCGATCAACCGGCCTGTGGCGGTGTTGAACGTCGCGATGAAAGACCTCGCGTCGGGCAATGGCGACTTGGGTCGTCGTCTCGATGCATCAGGTGGCGATGAGCTCGCAGAGGTCGCCAGCCACTTCAACGCGTTCGCCGCCAAGATCGGCAAGAGCGTCGAAGAGGTTCGAACCCAGGCCGTTGAGCTCTCCAGTGGCGCCACGCGTATCAATGAAACCAGTCGCACCATCGCGACCGATGCCTCCAAACAAGCTGCCACGCTGCAACAGGTCACCGCCAGCATCGAGGAGCTCGCGTCGATGGTCGGCAAGACCGCAGAACACTCGACGAGCGCCGCGACATTGGCCGAGCGCGCGCGCACCGACGCGGACGCCGGTGCTGCTCGCATGAAGGAACTCGTTTCAGCCATGGACGGCATCCGAACTTCGAGTGGCAAGATCGCCAGCATCATTCGTGTGATCGACGAGATTGCGTTTCAGACCAATCTTCTCGCACTGAACGCTGCCGTCGAAGCCGCGCGCGCGGGCGATGCGGGTCGTGGATTTGCCGTGGTTGCGCAGGAAGTCCGCAGTCTTGCGATGCGCTCGGCCGAGGCCGCACGCGACACCGCGGCGTTGATCGATGAGTCCGGTGCGCGCGCCGACACGGGCGTCAAACTCGTGGGCGATGTCGAGGAAGACTTCAGCCGCATCGTGGGCGGATCGCGCGAGGTCGCCGAACTGCTCACGGCCATTTCGGGCGCGAGTCGCGATCAATCGTCCGCAATCAAGGGTGTGTCGAGCAGCATGTCCGAAATCGGACAGACCACGCAGGACAACGCCGCCGCAAGCGAGGAACTGGCAGCGACGGCCACCTTGACGAGCGAGCAAGTCAGTTCGATCAAGACGACGCTCGCGCAATTCCGCACCTGAGTGCTTCAGGCCCGTCGTATCCAGCGCGCGAGCAGGACGCGGCTCGTCAGGCTCACCATGCCAAAGAGCAGGAAGCCGACGCACGCCGCAAGCAGGACCGCGACAAAGACGCGCGCCGTGGCGAAACTTCGCATCGCAATCATGATTTGCAAGCCGAGCGGCGTGCGGGTGCCACTCTCCGCGGCGAGGAATTCGCCGCTGATGGTGCCAATGGTGGCAAGCCCTGCGGCAATGCGCAGCCCCGTGACCATCGACGGCACCGCGGACGGCAGTGCGAGTTTCCACCAACGATCGAAGCGCCCAGCGCCCAATGTGGCAAAGAGCTCATCGAGTTGCGGATCACGACCGCGCAAACCCGCGAGCGTGCTGGCGATCACAGGAAAGATCGAGACCACGACGGTGCTCGCGACAATCGCGGGTCGTCCGTAGCCAAACCAGATCACCAAGAGCGGCGCGACCGCGACCAACGGCACCATCTGAAAGAGCAGCGTCATCGGGTAGACGCTGCGCTCGACGCGGGTCGAGAGCGAAAGCAGACTGCCGACAAGGACGCCACCAAACGCTGCAAACAAGAACCCCAGCGCGGCACTCATCGTGGTCTCGAGCATCCCGCCAAGAAACACCGTTGGCTCGCTGAGAAACTCGCGCAACACCGCCAACGGCGAAGGCAGCACGAAGTCCTGCACGCCAAAGGCCGACTTGAAGATCGCCCACCCTGCGATCGCACACGCGACCACGACGAGCGGACCAACCGCGCTGCGTGCAGTGCCACGGATGGTGATTCGTGTGCTCATCGTCGCGCCTCTTCGATGGCGTGCAGCAACGCGGTGCTGGCCTCGCGCGCGCACGAGGTCAGCGCGTCGCTCGTCCATGCGGCGGCATCGCGTGCGCAGGCGGGCGTCACGAGGTCTGCAGCAATCCGCGCAGGCTGCGGGGTAAAGACCACAACACGCTCCGCGAGGAAGACCGCTTCCGGTATCGAATGGGTGATGAGCACCGTCGTGCATCGCTCGCGTTCCCACAGCGCTCGCAGATCAGCGTCGAGTTCGTGGCGAGTGATCTCGTCGAGTGCGCTGAACGGTTCGTCGAGCAACAAGAGAGTGGGGCGCGAGATCAACGCCCGAGCGATCGAGGCGCGCATCTGCATGCCGCCTGAAAGTTGATGGGGAAACCGCGTGTGCGCGTCGCTGAGGTGGACGAGTTCCAGCGTTTCCGCCGCGCGCGCGAGTCGTTCTTCGCGCGGGACACCAACGAGCTCCAAAGGGAGCGCGACATTCTCAAGGAGCGTGCGCCACGGAAGCAGGCGCGGCTCTTGAAAGCAGAAACTCACGGTGCCTTCGCTGCGGATGATCTCGCCCGACGACGGTTGATCGAGCGCGCCCATCATGCGCAGCACGGTAGTCTTGCCGCAGCCTGATGGCCCCACAAGCGCCGTGAACGACGCAGCGGGAATCGTCAGGTCGAGTCGATCGACCACAGGCACTGACCCGAACCGTCGATGGACGCCGCGCAGCTCGAGCTTGCGAGTGGAACCACGCGGGCTGGTGGATGAGTCGTTCATCGTGAAGGGGCGAGCGCGTCGCGGCATACCTTACACTCCAACGATCATGGGCACCGTTTTCACCATCGTCTCTCGCGCCCCGATCGCGCGTCGCCTCGGCCTCCTCGCGTTGTGGACGGCGTCGGTCGCGGCGCTCGGTTCATGTGGCGACGACGGCAAGTCCAACACCACGAGCGGATCGGGCGCCTCAGGCACCGCCGCACCAACCCTTCGCGCGGTGAAGCTTCAGCTGAATTGGGTTGCAGAGCCTGAGTTTGGCGGGTTTTTTGCGGCGCAGCAGCGAGGGCTCTTCGAAAGTGAAGGCATCAAGCTCGAGCTCGTGCAAGGCGGACCCGATGTCCCCGCGCCGCAATTGGTCGCGAGCGGCAAGGTCGATCTCGCGGTCATCGCGGGCACGCAGGCGATTGAAATCAACGAGCAGGGCGGACAGTTGGTCGCGCTCTATGCGGTCTACCAAAGCAATCCGATGGGCGTGATGGTGCACGCGTCCTCGCCCTACAACACGCTCATGGAGTTGTGGGAATCGGACACCACGCTCTCAATCGCAGAGGGCCTCGCCGACTACAAATGGCTCACCGCGAAGTTTCCTGGCGGCAAGCGGACCATCGTGCCGTATTCGTCCAATCTCGCGCAGTTTGCCGCGCAGCCGAATCTCGCGTCGCAGTGTTTCGTCCCGTCCGAACCCATCGCTCTCGAACTTCAAGGCATCAAGACGCGGGTCTTCTCCATGAGTGAGGCAGGGTTTGATCCGTACAACTGCGTCGTCGTCACCACGCGCTCGTACTTCGACGCGAACCGCGATCTCTGTCGGCGCTTTGTCCGCGCCGCCGCCGGGGGTTGGCGTGCCTATCTGAACGACCCCGCCCCGACCAACCAAGTCATGGCGAAACTGAATCCCGCGATGAGCGTCGAAGCGATGGCGCTCGGCGCCAAGGCGCAGCGTTCGCTGATTGAGACCGAAGAGACCAAGCGCATCGGTCTCGGCGGCATGCGTTACGCGCGCTGGGAAGAAATGGGCTCGCAGCTGCTCGAACTCGGTCTCATCAAGAAGAAGCCCGACGCGACCACGCTCTTCGAATGGGACACCGAGTCGGGTTCAGCGCGATGACCACCCGCGCGGCCAGCGCGCAAGCTCAGCGAGTCATCTTGCATGTCGACATGGACGCCTTCTATGCGTCGGTCGAGCAGCGTGACGATCGAACGCTGCGCGGCAAGCCAGTGCTCGTGGGGTCGAAGGAGGCGCGCAGCGTGGTCTGTGCAGCAAGCTACGAAGCGCGCGTGTTTGGCTGTCGCAGCGCGATGCCCGTGTCGCAAGCGCTTCGACTCTGTCCGCACGCCGTCGTGGTCAAGCCGCGCATCGAGGCCTACGCCGCAGTCTCGCGCACGATCCACGAGATCTTCGATCGCTATTCGCCTGAGATCGAGCCGCTCTCTCTCGATGAGGCATTCATCGATGTGACCGCGTCGTTGGCTCTGTTCGGTTCTGGTCGCGCCATCGGCGAAGCGATTCGTGGCGCAGTCCGCAGCGAACTCGAGCTCACCTGTTCGGTCGGCATCGCGCCCAACAAGTTCTGCGCGAAGATCGCCAGTGACCTGCGTAAGCCCGATGCGCTGGTGGAGTTTGATGCGGCCACGCTCGCGCTCACACTCGCGCCGCTCGAGATCGAGCGCATGTGGGGCGTGGGTCCTGTCGCAGCGGCGCAACTCCACGAGCGCGGCTACGCGACCTTTGGCGATCTGCAGCGCGCGGGAGGCGCACGCTTGAGCCAGGAGTTTGGCGACGCAGGAGTGCACTGGCATCGACTGAGCCACGGCATCGATGATCGCGCCGTCGAAACCGATCGCGCTGCGAAGTCATTCGGTGACGAGGAGACCTTCGTAGAGGACATCGTGAGTGTGCCGCTGATTGAGGCGAAGCTCCTCACGCAGGCCGACGAAGTTGGACGGCGCTTGCGTGAGCAGCATCTGCACGCGCGCACGGTCACGATCAAGATTCGTTTCGCGGACTTCTCGACGCACACCCACGCCCGCACCCTCGCGACGCCCACGAACCACACTCATGAATTGCGTGACGCAGCCCGCGCCCTGTTGGCGGAGTTTGCGGCAAAAATGCCGTGGCGATCCGTCCGACTCTGCGGTTTCAGCGCGAGCCGCCTGAGTACGGCCGAAGGTCAGTTGCCGCTGTTTGAGGCAGGGAAACGCGCGAAGTTGGCCACGCTTGATGGACTGCGCGACAAGATCCGCGCGCGCTTTGACGCGTGAGGCACCGTGTTGTGTCGTGGCGTGCAACTCAGCCGCGCGGATCAAGCAACTTGAGAAGGTCGGTCGCGGTGGCGATACCCAGCGGCACTTCATCGGCGGCGCCGTGCTCGGTCACGATCACCGCTTCGAGGCGCGGATTGCGCGTCCACAAGGCCAGCGCCTGCTCGACGGTCGCGTCACGAGCCATGAGCGCGAACTCATCACGACGATGATCGCGCGAGAGAACCTCACCGACCGTCACCGAAGAGATCGTGCAAATGATCCGCTCGTCGCCGCGCGCTCCGGCCGTCGCATCCAAGGCGCCAACCTTGGCACGACCGCCGCGCGCACTTGACGGAATGTCGCAGGCATCGGTGTCGTGTGAAGCGATCCATCGCACCACGCCCGAGGCGGTGAGAAGCGCGACAATCCGCCCATCACGACGAACGGGAAAGCGCACATGGCCTTTGTCCTTCACCAACGCAAGGACGCGCGCGACGCGATCGGTGACATCAAGCATCGCGACTTCCTTGGCGTAGAGTGAACGCAGCGCCAGCGGCTTGCGCAACTCCTCGTCGATCGACTCGATCTTGGCAACCGTCGCCAGCGTGGGAACGGCGATGTACTCCACCGCGCCAAAGCGGTTGTGGATGAGTGCGTTGCGCAATTCGCCTGCTTCAAGCATGAAGTCGAGGTGGCGACCAAAGTGGCGTCGCTCGGCGGCGATCTGTCGCAACGCGCTGGCGAAGCCGCGGCGACGACCTTCGCGCGGCTCGTCAAGAAGACGCTGCAGTTCGCGGTCGATGCGGTTGTAGGCAGCTTCGAAGCGATCGATGCGGTCGCGCTCGTCGGCGGGTGCGCTGGTGGCTGGCGTCGGTTCGTTGGTCATGGAGCGGGCCTTTCGCTGCGGCCCGCATTCTCGCTCAGTTTCGCGCGCAGTGCTTTGAAGCGTTGCGCGAGAGCGGCGCCTCCGAACACCGCGCTCTTGCTGGGCGAGGTTGCGGGATTCCCGTCAAGCTCAGCGAGGCGATTGATGCGGGCCAGGAGCTCCAGGCGGCGCGCAGGCGTGATCTTGGGATCCTGCTCGAGCATTTCGAGTTGCGCCAGTTGCGCACGCCACCAGAGGCGATCTCGGTTGGACTCTCCAGGAAGTGCGACTTCCCGAAGCAGCGTGAATGCCTCGATGCGAAACGAAGGATCCGTCGTTAGGTTGGCGCGCAGACTTTCGGCGAGGAGGAATTGAAGCCTGCGATCGGTCGGCCAGCGCGCACTGGCTGCACGCGCCTGTGTGAGCGCGTTGACGGCGCTGCCGCGTGCGAGTTCGTTCAGCACGGCCGCAGCGGCGTTGGTCGCGTTCTCTTGGCTTGGCAGAGTCCGCGAGATGCTGGTCAAGGACGCGAGTCGGAGACGCGCAAGTTCAGCGGCGCCCTTCCTGTCCTGTGCATCGAGTGCTGCTGCGACGCACTCGTGTGCTTGTTCGAGTCGATCCTCAAGAGCCGTCGAAACGCTTGCTTCGCGCACCATGAGTTCCGCGAGTGCCTTCGGTGGATCACTGGTATCGCCCGTGAGCGCCGTGCTGGTGAGCCAGAGCGTGGCGGCGCGCGCGGCGATGGCGTCGTCAAGGTTGGGGTCATTGAGCGCAGCGCGTGCAGCGCGCTCGGCGTCCGCAGGTTTTTCGGCCAACAACGACGCGCGGGCGCGCACCAACGCTGCCCGCGGCGCGAGCAGGCTTTCTGTGATCAACGCAGCGTCCTTGGCGATGGCAAGTGCGGCCTCGATGCGTGCAGCGGGCGCACGCGGCGGTGTCACTTCGAGGCGTGTGCAACGGATCTCAAGATGGCGCACGATGCGAGCCTCGTGCAAGAGTTCCGTGTCTCGCACCAAC
This sequence comes from Planctomycetaceae bacterium, assembly GCA_947490615.1. Lineage (GTDB taxonomy): Bacteria > Planctomycetota > Phycisphaerae > Phycisphaerales > SM1A02 > QWPT01. The sequence continues at coordinate 273,842 of CANLHK010000003.1, forward strand.
AGAAGAAGTTCCTCCGCGCGATCGAGTGCGGGCGGCGACCAGCGCGAACTCAACGCGAGATCGACGCGCTCGAGCTGCCACCGATCCACGGCGATCGGGTCCTCGATGCGCCGCGCTGCAGTGAGAAGCGCAGCGTCGAGGGCGCGTTCGTCTTCGACGCTTTCAGCGGCGTGAACGCGGCGAATCCCGAGCGCGATCTCCATCGCGTTGCGCGCCATCGCCAGTCCATCGACGGTGTCGACCATCGCTTGGAGCGTCGCGGCTGCGTCGCGTGAAGCACCGTCAGCCCGCATGGAACTCGCCAGAGGAACGGAGAGCCACGATGCGATGAGCGTTTGGCTCGCTGCGACTCGAAGAACATCCCGCCGCTCGCGCAGCAGCGCAGAGCCGCGCGGATGGAGCGCTGCGAGCGCGACCAAGAGTGGCGGAGCATCCTCTTGGGCAGCTCTCGTGAGAAGGCTGATGTTGAACCGTGACGAAAGATCAAGCGCGAGAGCGCGAACGCGTTCGGTGCGCACGGTTGCATCGCCGTCGGAAGCCGCGGCGCCGCGTAAGAGTGCATGAAATGGCACGGCAATCAGCGCCGAGCTCTCGCCACGCTCGTCGCGGGCACGGGCCTCGGCGCAAGCCGCGAGAACTCGCAGCGTCGGCTCGGTCGTTGTTGGAAACGCCACGGCCGTTGGAGCACGATTGGACTTCCACTCTTGACAACGCGCCACGAAGGCATTCGTGCTGTCCGCACTTTCTTGCGCAAGTTGCAGGAGTCGTGCGCGCAGGTTGCGATCATTGGTCGCGCGTGCACGAGCCAGAGCGACGAGGCATTTCATAGCTGACGGCAGCGGAAGCTCGGAAAGTGCCGCACGCGAAAGAAGCGTGTCGGCGCGCGCGAGAGACTCTGCCACCGACGCTGCGTTGGCGCGAGGTTCTGTGCCGTTGGCCGCGGCGGCCGCTTCAACCTCGCCATGCGCGAGTGCTGCGAGACCCGCGAGAACACAGGCGCGAAACGCTGTCGCATCGGTCGCACTCTCGGCCGTCGCTGAGAGCGCTGGAGTAAGAAGCGGGGAGTTCAGATGGTCTTCGGCGCGCACGAGAAGAGCACGCGCGGCCGTGACATCGTCTCTGGTGCAAAGTCCAACGGCGAAGGTCGCGTCACTGCGATCGGCGGGGAAGAGGCGTAACAGCAGATCCTCGGCACACTCGAGGCGAAGCTCGCGCGCGCACGCGGGCTGGCTGGCCTCAAGTTGTTGTGCCATCGCGGAGCGACGAAGTTCGAGTGCATCTTCCGTTGCGCGAAGCTCCCATGCAGAGGTCGCACTTGATCGTGCGCGCATGGATTCCTTAGCGAGCGCTGCGCGCGCTTTGAGAAGTTCTCCGCTTCGCTCCACCTGTTCGAGCGCGGCGGGAGTGCCCGAAAGTTCCGCAGCGCGCAGTTGGCGCATGGTTTCGAGAAGTGGATCGCCTTCCTGATGAGGACGCACGGTGGACTGCGTCGTTGCCGGAGCAGGCGCGCTCGGATCTCGCGCCATGAATCGACCCGCGTCGAGCAGCAACAGCGCGAGCAGCAGCGCGCGCATCACTCGCGGCTCCCAAACGCCACCGAGCGATAGCCTGCACCAACCACAGCGTTGAACGCCGCCACCACATCGTTCCACGGCACATCATGCCCAGGAGCGATTCGAACGGGATGACTCTCCGCGAACAAACCCTGCGGTCTATCGGGCGCGATCATGGCGTCATGCAGAATCGCTTCCAATCCGCGCACATCGATTGGTTGCGCGAGTCCTCCCGTGAGCGAAAGGCGCGTCTGCGCGTCGACGCGATCAAGTCGTACGACGATCGGCTCGGTGTCCAACACCAGTCGATCGCTGGTCTGCACGGCGTCCTCAAGGGGTGCGCCTTCGGTGCGCAACAGTCGCTCCTGCGAAGTGAATCCTGTGGTGAGCAGGAAGTACACCAACAGCAGAAACACGACATCGATCATCGGCGCGATGGCGACGGGTAAGCGCGCGCGTGCGACGACTCCGCGCAGGGCGCGTCGATGCTCACGAGGCATGAGGTGTCTCCTCCACGATTTCTTCCACCACAAGATCGAGTCGCGGCAGCGCGCCGCCGCCTGCGAGTCGTGCGGCAGTGCTCACGGCGCGCATCGCTGGTTCGACCCACTCAAAGTGTGTCGAGCGATCGGCGCGCAACCGCACGCTAAGTTTCGGGTTCTCGCGATACGCCTCGGCCAGACGCTCGGCCAACGCAGCGATCCCTTCGGGTGTCGCAGAAAATTGACGCGCTGCGACGGTGTAGCCAATGGCGATGCCGTCCTCACCAGGAAGCACATTCACGACGATCCGCGCGTCTTCCTCGGCACGCACCGCGCTGCCTGCAGCAACGCTGGGAAGTGCCAGCGCGGCCTGCTCGGCATCACCGATACGCGAGACCAGCACAAAGAACACCACGAGGAGAAACGACACATCGATAAGCGGTGTGAGGTTCGCTTCGACCGTGGCGAGTTCTTGGTTGCGCCTTCGTCGTGCCATCTACACGGCCCCCGGGCATGGGCCTGCGCTCGTGCTCGTGCTCGTCGTCGGGGCTGCGAGTTCCACGAGATCTTCTACGCGCGCGAGTGCTTCGTCGGACGCAGCGATGGTGCGGTTGCGCAGCATCGCGTAGGCAGTCGTCGCGGGAATCGCGATGAGCAGTCCCCAGAAGGTCGTCACCAACGCGGTGCCAATGCCGCCCGCGAGCATGGCCGGATCCGCTGCGCCACCTGTACTGGCGATGGTTCGAAACGCCACGATCATGCCGTAGACGGTTCCAAACAATCCGATCATTGGCGCGATCTGTCCGAGCACATTGAGCCGTTCGAGTCCGCGCAGCCGCGTGGCCAGCAGTTCATCGGCCGATTGTTCCGCTGCGCGCGTCATCGCCTCGGCGCCTTCAGTGGCGTGCTCGAACGCGCGCACCACCATGCGCGAGAAATCATCGGCTCCACGCGCTGCCGCTTGCACGCCATCCTTGGTGCGTCCGCTGGCAAACGCGCGGCGTAACTCGGCCACGCTCTGGTCAGGAAGCAGGCGATACCGCGCGTTCTCTCGCGCACCCATCGTGATGAGCACGATGTTGGCCACCGAGAGCACTAGGAGCACCCAGATCATCAGGCTGCCGATGAGTTCGAGCGAGCCGTCGGCGTTCAGCGAGTAGAAGAAGATGTCACCGTTCATGCGTGGGCTCCGACTCAGGGTCGTGAATGGGGGTCGTGATTGAGATCGTGTGTGGCGTCGAGTGTCGTGGCACTGCGGGGAATGAAGCGGAAACCGTTCTCGCCGTAGTGTTCGGCCGCGATCGCCTGCAGCGTCTGGCCAGGATCGGGTTCGAGAAACTGAATGCACTGAATCGTCACCCGTCGCGCGCCGCTCTCGGCGTCGCGCGGGTTGAGACGGTCGAGCATCGCCAACATCGAGTCACGGTCGAGCTCATGACTGCCAGGACCTGTTTGCGTGGTCGAGAGCAGAAACACGCAGTCGGCACCCGAACCCAGTGCGAGTGCGAGTGCCTTGAGCGGACTCGATCGACCTGCGGGGACGACGCGTTCGCGCAGCCAACGCACGGCGTTCTCTCGCGCCGCCTGACTTGCAGCGCGCAGCGACGCATCGCCCTGCAGAGGAAGCGCGCCGTCCTTCAAAAAGCAGATGACCGTGAACGACTGCGTGGGTTCGAGGCGTTGGAGCGACCGCTCGACTTCATCGATGAGCGCGGGAAAACTGCCAAGCATCGAGCCCGACGCATCAACGACATAGGCGACGCGCGTCGCGTTTCCCGCGAACAGCCCTGCGAAACTCGCGCCGACGCGCGCGCGATCGGCCGAGGCAAGGCTCGAGGCCGCGTCACTGTTCGCGTTCGCCGCTTCGAGCGCACCAAACCGTCGCGCCAGTGCGTCCATGGCAGGATTCGCGGCGCTCTGTTGTTCAAGTTGCCGGAGTTGCGCGTCAAGCGAGGCGGTCGCGCTGGCGCGCTCGGCCTTCTTGGAGGAGTCTTCTCGAGCCGACGCCGCGAAGGCATCGTCGGGCACAGGCGTGAGTGTCGCGGCGTGCGGTGCTGGCGCAAAGAAGTCAGCCGTCAGCACCACAATCGGCGCGCGCTCACGCACGGCCGCCACGCCGATGGCAGTCCCAAGGATCGCTGCGGCGATCGCGCCGTGAATCGCCAGCGAAACCAGCAGGCCACGCACGACATCGACACGGCGCTGTCGCAGCAGCGTGTCGGAACGCGGGGTCGATTGCAGTGGGGCTCGCGGAGCGTCCGTCGCCATGCGCTGCATCGTAAGTCACGACGCGGCGCTGCACGACAACGCGCTAGTGTCCCGCGGCCTTCTCAGGACTCGCCTTGCCGCCGCGACGGAAGATCATCGCGTCGAGACTGAACGCTCCTGCGCCGTTGAAGGCAATTCCGAGTGCGAGCGTCGCAATGGCCACGAGGCTCAGCATGCTGGCCCGCGCGGGAACTGTGCTCGTCCACAAGTCGCCCCACGCGCTTCCAGGAAGTCCAGCAAGGCCAAAGAGCGCGATCGCCCAGAAGGCCACGCCGACGGCCCAGATTCGACTGAAGAGTCCGACGAGGAGGAGCCCGCCACCGATGAGTTCAAACACCGAGACGATCCACGCTGCAATCGTCGGCTCTGGCACTCCCTTGCCGTCAAACTGCAGCGTCAGCTCATGAAGCGAGCGCGCCTGTAAGACCGAAGTGAACTCGCTGGCGCTCGGAGTTGCAGGAGGAGGCGCCGCCGATTGTTCTTGGTGGACGACGAGCTCGCCACTGGTGGCGGTGAGCGCCGAAGTCACGCCGAGAGTCCGCAGCCGCTCTGCTTGCGCGCCTTGGAATTCCGTCCATTCCATCGCGTGGTGCCAGCCCGAGGGGACAAACGCCAAGCAGAGGAGGATCCGCGCGAGGAGCGGGACCGCATTCGAGGTGAAGTGGTGAAAGAGCTTCATCGTGCGTGGATCGATGCGGGGTTGGCGACTCCATTGCGAAACCTTCGAGGCGAGTCGTTGGAGTTGGATCGGCTCGAAGACCGAAATCCGTACAATCTCGGCCTCCGCGGGCGTGGCGGAACTGGCAGACGCGCGGGATTTAGGTTCCCGTGGGGTAACACCCGTGCAGGTTCGATTCCTGTCGCCCGCATTGGTTGGGGTCGTGGGAAGCGGGGCCGAGCCAAGAGCCGTGGCTCCCCTTCGCAGCGTGGTATTCCTACCCTCTCTCCCCATGTCGGCTTCGAACCGCCCTTCCAACACACCCGCAAGCTCCATCCCATCCACGGGGGCGTGGTCGGTGCAGAGTTGGAAGTCCTTCCCGAGCGTGCAACAGCCGCTCTATCCAGACCAAACCGCGCTGGCGCAGGCACTTTCGCAGCTCTCGTCGCTTCCGCCCTTGGTCACGAGTTACGAGATCGAGTCGCTCAAGACGCAGTTTGCAGAAGCATCGCGCGGTGAGCGCTTCATCTTGTGGGGCGGCGATTGCGCGGAGAACTTCTCCGATTGCACTTCCGCCGCCATCGCGTCGAAGCTCAAGATCCTCTTGCAGATGAGTCTCGTCCTCGTGCACGGGACGCGCAAGCGGATCACGCGCATTGGGCGTTTCGCGGGGCAGTACGCCAAGCCGCGCAGCACCGCGACCGAGGTCCGCGACGGCGTGGAACTGCCGAGTTTTCGCGGCGACAATGTCAATCGGCCAGAGTTCACGCTGGCCGCGCGCACGCCCGATCCGCTGCTTCTTCTGCGCGGCTACGAGCGCAGCGCGCTCACGCTGAACTTCATTCGCGCGCTTGTCGATGGCGGCTTCGCGGACTTGCACCATCCTGAGAACTGGGATCTCTCCTTCGTCGCGCATTCGCCGTTGGCCGCTGACTACCAGCGCATGGTCGATTCGATCGGCGAAAGCCTGCGTTTCATGGAGACGCTTGCGGGCGGCACCATCACTCAGATGCAGCGCGTCGACTTCTACACCAGTCACGAGTTGCTCCTGCTTGATTACGAAGCAGCGCTCACGCGACAGGTTCCGCGACGCGAAGGCTGGTTCAATCTCTCGACGCATCTGCCGTGGATCGGGATGCGCACCAACGCCGTCGATGGCGCGCACATCGAGTTTTGCAGGGGAATCCGCAATCCCATCGGCGTGAAGGTCGGACCCGACACCGTCCCCGAAGTGCTGCTTCGAACGGTGCGCACGCTCTCGCCTGACAACGAGCCAGGTCGTGTGGTGCTCGCTTCGCGCTTTGGTGCGCACGCGATTGGTCGCGGACTGCCGCCCTTGGTTCGCGCGGTGCGCGACGCGGGCTTGCGCGTCGCGTGGGTCTGCGATCCGATGCATGGCAACACCGAAACCGTGGTGCCGACGACAGGCGCGTGGGCAGGCAAGAGTGTCAAGACCCGCAAGTTTGGGCATGTGCTTGCAGAAGTCGAACAGGCGTTTGAGGTGCATCGCCAAGAAGGCACGATTCTCGCGGGCGCACACATCGAACTCACGGGTGAAGATGTCACCGAATGCACGGGTGGCGCGCGGGGATTGACCGATGAGGACCTCTCGCGCAGCTACCGCTCACAGGTCGATCCGCGGCTGAATTACGAGCAAGCGCTGGAACTGGCCATGCTCATCGCGCGACGGGCCTGATCGCACGCGCGATCGTGCATGGTTCGTGGAGTTCAAGCGGATCATCCGACTTCCCATTCGGGCTACACTCCGCGCCCTATGTCGCGCCGTCGTGTCGTCATCACTGGCCTTGGGCCCGTCTCCGCCCATGGCCTCGGGATCGAGCCATTGTGGGCCGCACTCTGTGAGGGTCGCTCGGCGCTCGCGCCGATTCGCGCGTTTGACGCCCGCGGATTCGCAGCGGCATCTGCAGGAGAGCTCCCCGAAGGATTCGATGTCAAAGAGCTCGTTCCTAAGAGTTACCGCAAGGGAACCAAGGTCATGGCGCGCGACATCGAGATCGCCGTCGGTGGCGCCGTCACCGCGGTAAAAGACGCAGGTCTCTCGACGCGCGGCACCGATGCCGATCATCCACCGACCATTGCGCCCGACCGTTTTGGTTGTCACATCGGTGCTGGACTTATTGCAGCCAATGTCGACGAACTCACCGCCGCGTTGGCGACCTCCACCAAGAAGGATGGTCCTGACGCTGGCCGCTTTGATCCAGCTGCGTGGGGCGCACAAGGGATGCAGGAACTCACGCCACTCTGGCTGCTGAAGTACCTGCCCAACATGCTCGCCTGTCATGTGACGATCATCCATGATTGTCAGGGACCCTCGAACACGATCACCTGTAACGAAGCGTCGAGCGGGCTTTCGCTGGCGGAATCGCAGCGGGTCATCGAGCGCGGTGCCGCGGACGCGTGTCTGTCGGGCGGCGCGGACAGCAAGATCAACCTCATGGGCTATCTGCGGCAAGAGCTCGCGGGTCGTTCGGCGCCATGCACCGTGGACGAAGACGCCACCAAGAAGATCAAGCCGTTTGATCCCACTTCGCCCGGCACGCTCGTGGGTGAAGGTGGCGGAATCCTCGTGCTTGAAGCCGAAGAAACCGCTCGCGCACGGGGCGCGCGCGTCCATGCGCTGCTTGCAGGCACGGGTGCGTCGCAGAGTTGGTGTGACGACACCGTCGGCATCGTGCCCGATCCAACTGGTGAATCACTCGCGGACGCCATTGAGTCAGCCTTGCGCGACGCAGGCATGACTGCCCGCGACATCGACGCAGTGATTCCCTACGGCTGCGGCATTCCCGAACTTGACGCACTTGAAGCCAACGCACTCAAGCTCGTGTTCGGCGACGCGCTGTCGGCGAAACCCATCGTCACACTCGCGCCCTCGATTGGCGCGTGCGTCGCGGGATTTGGCATCATCGCCGTGAGTGTCGCGGTGAAGTGCCTCGCCGAGCAACGCCTTCCTGCGCGCCTCAACGCCGTCAACACGCAAGGTCTTCTCGCGACGGCGGCCCCAAGCCAAGCCTGCGCGCTGCGCAACATCCTCGTCTGCACGCCGAGCCTTGGCGGACAGAACAGCGCGGTCGTCATCTCTCGCGCGCCGTCGGCGTAACGCCCTTTGAACTCTCTGAGTCCCATGACCTCGACGAACACCTCTGCAACAGCTCTCTTGAACGCGCACGGACAGCGACGCGTGGTGGTCACTGGGATGGGCTGGATCACGCCGCTCGGTCATGACATCGACGGCGTGTGGCGACGACTCCTGAACTCCGAGAGCGGCATGGGGCCGACCACGCGCTTTGACGCGCGGACTTTCCCCACGAGTTTCAGCGCCGAAGTGCGCAATTACACGATTGACCGCTTCGTGAAGGACGCTCGCGTGCACAAGACCGCGGGGCTGAACTCGCAATTCGCGCTCGGCGCTGCCTGTCAGGCGTGGAAGCAGTCGGGGCTTGAACAGTGTGCGACGCTCAATCGCAAACGCGTCGGGCTGTACCTCGGCGCTGGTGAAGGCGTGTTGGATTTCGACAACTACGCCGCTGCGAATCTTGCGGGATGGAACAAGGACACGCAGCGCGTCGATGGGCAACCTTGGTCGCGTACGGCCTACCAAGTGCTTGATCGCATGTGTGAAGTCGAGCAGGAACCAAACATGCCGCTCGCGCATCTCGCGCGCGAGTTTGGCATTCGCGGTCCAGCGCTCAACTGTCTCACCGCCTGCGCGGCGAGCACCCAGGCCATCGGCGAGGCTTACTCGCTCATCCAGCGTGGTGACGCCGATGTGATGATCTCGGGCGGCACGCACACGATGATCCATGTCCTCGGCGTGACGGGCTTCAATCGTTTGACCGCGCTCTCGACTTCCAAGGGCGATCCGACCAAGGCCTCTCGTCCCTTTGACGCGACGCGCGATGGCTTTGTCATGGGCGAAGGCTCAGGCATGATTGTCCTCGAGAGTCTCGAGCACGCGCACGCGCGCGGCGCCACACCGTTGGCAGAAATCGCTGGCTATGGCTCGAGCGCCGACGCGTTTCGAATCACCGACATCCATCCTGAGGGACGCGGTGGCGCGGCCTCGATGGGCGCGGCGCTGCGTCAAGCGGGGATCGATCCCTTGGGGCGTCGCGCCGATGGACGCGCGGCACTTGACTACATCAGCGCGCACGGCACGGGCACGAAAGAGAACGACTCCATCGAAACCCGCGGCGTGAAGCGAGTCTTTGGCGCCAACGCCAAGGACATCCCCATGAGTTCGATCAAAGGCATGATGGGTCACCTCATCGCCGCAGCGGGCGCGGTCGAACTCATCACCTGCATTCTGGCGATTCGTGATGGCATGCTGCCGCCCACGATCAACTACGGCACGCCTGATCCTGATCTCGACCTTGACTATGTGCCCAACACGGCGCGCGCGGCCAAGGTCGATGTCTGCCTGTCAAACTCCTTTGGTTTCGGCGGGCAGAACGACACGCTGGTGGTCAAGCGCTTTGTGTGAGCCGTGTCGTCGCTGGTGACGCGTCGGCGAGTACCGTGCGCGCGTGAACGCGCCCACTGAAACTCCTCCGCGCAGGTCACGGCACTGGATCGCGGTGGCCCTGATGGTTCTTGTTGGTGCTGCGCTGGCGGCGTTGGTGCTTGCTGCGATGCCTCCGCGGCTGCGCGGAAGGCTGCCGCTTGATCCCGTCGCGCGCGGCGAAGCTTTTGAGCAGGCGCTTGCCGCGGCCCTTACGCAGATTCGTCCCGCAGGTGAAGAGTGGGCCATCGCCATCGACCCCACCGACTTCAACGCGTGGCTCGCCACGCGGCTTCCCAAGTGGATCGAGCACGATCCGACGCTGGCCTCGCTCGCACCTGCGTGTGCGCTGCGCTTTGCGGCGATGGCCGACGAACTTCTCGTCGAGCAAGAAGAGAGCGCGCGCGGCGCAATACTCTTCACGGTTCCGCTGACCCCCACGATTGTCGATGGTCGACTGCAACTGATCATCGGAACCGCGCGCATCGGACGACTTCCCGTGCCATGGTCTGCGTCGGCGATCACGATGCTGCTTGAGGGCGCGCTCGAGCAACTCGCTTCTGGACCCGCGCAATTCCGCCTTTCCGATGGTCGTCGTGTCGAGGTCCGTGAGGTCGCGTGCACGAGTCGGCAGATCCGACTGCTCTTCACCACGCTTCCCGCAGCAGTTCCTTCGGCCTCCCCCTGATCGCAGCCTGCGATACACTCGCGCCCCCTATGCCAGAGCTCACGATCAACGGCAAGAAGCACTCGTTCAAGCCAGGCCAAACCATCCTGCAGGCCGCGCTTGATGAGGGCGTCGAGGTTCCGCACTACTGCTACCACCCGGGACTCTCGGTGGTCGCCAACTGCCGCATCTGTCTTGGCGAAGTCTGGGCGCCCAATCCACGCTCAGGCAAGCTCGAGGCCTTTCCGAAACTGGTTCCGACCTGTCAGCAGGCCGCGTCGGAGGGCATGGTGGTCTACACCGACAGCCCCAAGGCCGTGGCAAACCAGAAGTCGGTGATGGAGTTTCTCCTCATCAACCATCCCGTCGATTGCCCAGTCTGCGATCAAGCGGGCGAGTGCCATCTGCAGGACTACAGCTACCAGTACGGTCGCAGTCAGACCCGCTTTCAAGAGGCGAAAAACAAGCAGCCCAAGAAGGATGTCGGCCCCAATGTGTTGCTCTACAGCGACCGCTGCATCATGTGCACCCGCTGCGTGCGCTTCACCCGTGAAGTGACGGGCACCAACGAACTCATGGTCGATGGTCGTGGTTCGACGGAGCAGATCGACATCTTCCCTGGTGTGGCGCTCAACAACGAACTCTCGGGCAATGTGGTCGACCTCTGCCCCGTCGGCGCGCTGCTCGACAAGGACTTCCTCTTCCAGCAGCGGGTTTGGTTTCTCAAGAAGACCGCCTCGATCGATGGCATCACTTCCTCGGGCGACAACATCTCGGTCGAACACAACGAGGGTCGCGTCTACCGCGTGAAGCCGCGCACCAACGAAGCGGTCAACAAGTGGTGGATCACCGACGAGGTGCGCTACGGCTGGAAGTTCGTCCACTCCGACGCGCGCCTGACCATGCCGTCGATCAAGGGCAAGCCTGCGTTTGATGCGCTCAAGCCAATGCAGGCATGGAGCGAGTCCTACGCCGCGGTGGACGCCGCGCTCAAGAGTGCGCGAAGCGCGAAGAAGCACCTCGCGTTGCTGGTGAGTCCGATGCTCTCCTGCGAAGACGCCTTCCATCTCGCGCAGTACGCGCTCGCGCACGATCCTGACGCGCTGCTGGCGATTGGTCCTGTGCCCTTTCATGGCGAGGACAAGTCGTTTCCTGGGGGTTTCACCATTCGTGCCGAGAAGGCGCCCAACGCGCGCGGTGTGCGTCGCGTGCTCGAAGCGCTTGCGCACGGCAAGCCTGTTGCCAATGCGCAAGGGTTTGAGAGCGCGCTGGCGTCGGGCAGTTACGGCGTTGCGTTGGTGACAGGAAACTACCCATCCGATTGGGTGACTCCGTCGCTGCTCAAGGCACTTAGTTCCGTCCAAGCGGTGATCGCGATGGACACGCTTTCCAACGCGCTCACCGCGATGGCCACGATCGTGCTGCCTGGTGCAGTGTGGGTCGAGAAGGCTGGCTCCTTCGAGAATGCCAACGGCCGACTGCAGTCCTTTGAGCGGGCGATCGAGCCGCTCGAGCACGCGCGCAGCGAATCGCAGATCGCGCTTGACCTCCTGGCGTTGCACACGGCGTTGCACACGGGGAAGCACACCGCAATCGCTTGCGCGAGCACGACCCGCGCCGACATGGCCCGAATCGCAGGTCTCGAAGGCATGTCCAACGCGCTCTACACGCCCGAGCAAGTGGAGACGGTCGAGAGCGACATGCAGTTTGTGGAGTTGTAGAGGGCAGGTCCTTGACTCACTCCCGAGTCCCGCGTGCCATCGGTTTCTCAGGAGTCGCATTCGCGGTAGGATGAAGCGATGGTCACGCTGTCGCAGGCTCTCGACGGACTTCGGCGACTTGCACCGGAATTGCGAGAGCGCCATGTCACGCGCGTGGGTGTCTTCGGTTCGCTGGCGCGCGGTGAGGCGACGCCGAATTCGGACATTGATGTGCTGGTAGAACTGACCGACGAAGGCGATCTGTTCGACCTGGTCGCCATCAAGAATCTGCTCGAGCGCGCGTTCGGAAGGCCTGTCGATGTTGTTCCGATCGGCGGTTTGAAGCCAGATGTGCGTGAGGCGGTCCTCCGGGAAGTCCGCTATGCCGCGTGATGACGCGGCGCGCGTGCGCGATATCGTCGAGGCGTGCGACCGAATCGGCAAGGCGATCGCGGGACTTGAGTGCGCGGCATTCAAGGCGAATGACCTGGTGGTTCGAGCGGTTCTCTATGATTTTGCGGTGATCGGTGAAGCCGCGAAGGGCGTGTCCACCGCGATGCGGATTTCACAGCCTGACATCCCGTGGTCGGACATGGCGGGGATGCGCGATGTGGTGATCCATCAGTACTTCGGCGTCGATGCGGCGCTCGTCTGGCGCGCAGCAACCGTGAGCGTCCCGCGCCTCGCGGCGCAATTGCGAGGGATCGCGACCTGACAGCCTCGCAGCGGCCCGCGGTCGTCGGGCCACTCTGGCGCAGAGGTTCGTGTCCATCCCCTTCTCCCATCCACGACAAGAGCCGCCTCGAACTCAAGGCGGCTCTTCATGCAAGTTCCACTCTGCAGAGCGCCGCGTGCCACAAGGCAACTTGACGCGGAGTCAGGGGGAAAGGTCCGTTCGAGAGAGGCACCCCTCATCCGTCCAACTCAACCGAAGTTTGGAGCATGGCGCGCTGCGCGAACTTCCACGCGTCCTGCACGCGTTAGGACGGCTTTGGCACCTTTCCGCGCTTGACTCTTTCCATCGTGATATGAGCGTTCGACATGGTGATGCGTCCCCAATTCGCCAACAACTTTCTGTCTCGCGGAGCGGCATCGAGGCAGCGTCGCACCACGCTGCCTCGGGGCATATTGAGTGCAACGAACTGGTCAGTGATCCTCGTGAGTTGCTCAAGCAGGTAATAGTCCGTGGTGATCTCAGCCAAGGTTGACGGCTCGATGATGTCGGTCATGGCCGCTGCGAGCTGCTCGAAGCCCACGCTCAGTTGTGCGCAGTCGTCTGCCTTCAAGGCGGCTGCAACGATGGCCCACGCGTCGTCGACGGCGTGGATCTTGGAGACGCTTGAGATGTAGAGCGGGCCGCCGCTCGATCCGCCGCTCGATCCGTCGCACCCGGCGAAGGTCGCTGGCGCAAGGACCGCCGCGAAGAACACGGTGGAATGGAAACATCGCTGTGTGCGCATGTCTTGCTCCAAAGAAGGTTGGTGCACTCTCACGCGGGCAGTCGTCGACAGGGAGCTTCGCGATTGCCCGTATCTTTCCCGAATGCTACCTCGCCGCGCTGACATCCGTGAAGTCTGGTTGCAAGCGTGGCCGACGGTCATCGCGATGCTCAGTTACACCTCGATGCAATTTGTCGATTGCCTCATGGTGTCGGTGCTTGGGCCGCTGGAAGTCGCGGCGCAGGGCAATGGCGGCAGTTGGACCTGGGTCTCGATCGCGTTTGGCTTTGGGTTGCTTTCGCTGGTGAACACGCTGGTGGCGCAACGGGTTGGAGCGGGGCGCACCGAGGAGATCGCGCGGTACGGTTGGGCAGGAGTGTGGATCAGCGTGGGCTACTGGCTCATCGTGCTCGTGCCCTACGGACTCCTCATCGGTTGGCTCTTTGCATCGATGGGACACGAGCCGCGCCTCGTCGAACTTGAAACGGGCTACGCGCAGGTGCTGCTCTTTACGGGCGTCATCACCATCGGCGGCAAAGCGCTCTCGAACTTCTTCTTTGGTTTGCAGCGCCCCAAGGTCGTGACCGTGGGCGCGATTGCGGGCAACATCGCCAATGTGCTCTCGAACTATGTGTTGATCTACGGCGAGCGCGGACTGCCCGAACTTGGATTGCCTGGAATCCCAGGGGTTCCGCAGTACGGCGTGGTGGGTGCGGCCATTGGCACTGCCATCGGAACGGCCGTCGAACTCGCGGTGCCGCTGACGGTCTGTCTCTCAGCGCGACTCGATCGCGAGTTGCAGATCCGTCGCGCGTGGCGGCCCGACTGGCATGCGATTCGTGAAGTGCTCCGACTCGGTTGGCCCGCAGGTTTGCAACTCGGTAATGAGATGGTCTGCTGGGCGATCTTCATGACCGTGCTGGCGGGCGGCTTCGGAAGCGAACACATGACCGCGGGTTGGTCAGCGATGCGCTTCGTCCATGTGTCCTTCATGCCCGCCTTGGGGCTTTCGATCGCTGCGACGAGCCTTGTCGGCAAACACATCGGTGAAGGTGACCTTGAGCGCGCGGGCCGCTCGGCCCACGCGTCAGTCGGCATTGCCGTGGTGTGGATGAGTTGCTGCGCGGCGATCTTCATTCTCTTTCGAAACGAACTCACCGCGGTCTTCATCGATGCCGACACGCCGCTTGATTCGGCGATGCGCATTCGAGCCATCGGCGCGGAGCTCTTCATTTGCGCAGCGATCTTTCAGACGCTCGACGCGCTCGGCACGGTTTACGCAGGAGCATTGCGCGGCGCGGGTGACACCTTTGTTCCTGGCATGGCGACCGTGGTCCTGTCGTGGGTGGTGATCGTCGCGGGAGGCTTCGCGATGACGCGGCTCTTTCCCGAGTTCGCCTCGACGGGACCGTGGATGGCCGCGACGGCGTACATCATGATCTATGGGGTTTTTGTAGCGCTGCGCTTCGAGCGGGGCGGTTGGAAGCGTCTGCACCTCCTCGAGAAGTAGGGCGCAGTGAGCGTGCTGTCACGGGTGGTTATGGGAGGCCGCACACCGCAAGAGGCTGGTTTCGCCGCGGGTTCAGGCGTTTCCGCACTTGGGCGCGCGCGGCTACACTCGGCGCCCTTCGCGGCAGCCGCGGAGCGACCCTCGACGCGCGCGAGCGATGGATCGCGCAAGAACCCGAACGAAAGAATCTGAACGATGAGCGGACTCGACACGGTGATCGGTGGCAAGGCAGGGAACCCTGAGTTGGTCAAGAAGCACCTCGCCGAGGCGGCACGCCTTGAGTCGGGGCGCGATCGCGAGGGCGCGATCCGTGAACTCCGCGGCGCCCGCGAGCTCAGCGACGATCCCAACATCACCTTCAAGCTCGCTTACCTCCTCGACCTCTGCGGCGAAGAGAACGAGTGCGTCGCGCTCTACACCGAGATCACCAGCGTCAAGAAGCCGCACATCAATGCGTTGGTCAACCTCGCGGTCATCCTCGAAGACCGCGGCGAGTTTGGTCGCGCCGAGCGTCTGCTGACGCAGGTCGTCGACACCGATCCCAACCACCCGCGCGCGCGCCTCTTCCTGCGCGATGTGCAGGCGAGCAAGGACATGAAGGTCGACAGCGAGCCCAGCGCGATTGGCCCTGGCAACGCGATCCTCGACACGCCCGTCACCGACTTCGAACTCTCGGTTCGCGCGCGAAATTGCCTCAAGAAGATGCAGATTCGCACGCTTGGTGACCTGCTCAAGATCACCGAGGCCGAGCTGCTCAGCTACAAGAACTTTGGCGAGCAATCGCTCGTCGAGATCAAGGCGATGCTGTCGAGCAAGGGACTTCGCCTTGGGCAAGGTCTCGAGGGTCCTGGCGGCCGCCCTGGTGTGCGCAAGGACATTCTCGACGAGCTCAAGGCGATGGTTCCAGAGGCGACGCTCAACAAGCCGATCTCCGCACTGGAACTCTCGGTCCGCGCCCGCAAGGCTCTGCAGCTCTTGAACATTGCCACTCTCGGCGAACTTGCCTCGCGCACCGAGGCGGAGCTCATGGGAGTCAAGAACTTCGGCGCCACCAGCTTGCACGAGATTCGTGAGCGTCTGCAGCAGAATGGATTGACGCTGCGCCAGCTGAGCTGAGCCGCATTTCACAGGAGCCCGCTGCTCCACAAATCGAAAGGGTGCTGCATGGAACCGCAGGCCTTCGACAGGACAAGGCGTTTGTTCATTCTCGCATCGGCCGTTGCGGCCGCTGGCACTGTCGCCGTGGTTGGCTGCGACTCACCGCAAGGGATGCGCACGCCGCGCAATACCTCGGTGCCAGGTGCGGGAACGCGCCAAGGGCAGAATCCTGTGGGGACCCAAGGCGCGCCCGACGCCTCGCCGCCGCCGAGTCCGCCGACCAAGCCAACTCCCGCGACCACCGAGGGGCAAGCAAAGCCGCCATCGGTCGAGCGGCCTGAGCCGCCAACCAAAGAGCCGGCTATCCGCATCAAGACCAAGGAAGTCCCGCCAAGTAAGCCCTTCGTGACGATCAGTGGTCACGGCCCCAAGGTGTGGATCGTGGAGAAGGGCTCTGGTCGCGGCGGAGTTCTCGCGCAAGGTCCCGTCGAGTTCCGCTTGGTTTCTGGGCAATGGCGCATCACCGAAGCGCTCGGCACTCGCGCTGCGCGCGCAGTGGACTATCCGTCGCGTGGCACGCTTGATGTCACTTGCCTCTCCAACGAACCCGCGTCGATCACCCTCGACGGCAGCGCTTGGCCTGGCTCGGTGCGGTTGGTTCCTGCAGGCGCGCTCTTCGATGTCGTGCACGAAGTGCCGATGGAGACTTATCTCTCGGGCGTGATCGCGAAAGAACTCATCAACAGTTGGGCGGTCGAAACCCATCGCGCGCAAGCGATCGCCGCGCGCAGCTACGGCCTCTGCGAGATGGCGATCTGGCGTTCGCAGCGACATTACGATGTGGTCGCCGACGAGCGCAGCCAAGCGTGGATCGGAACCACAACGCACCGTAAGAGTCTCGACGCCGTGCGCGACACCGCTGGACAAGTGCTGGTGTTTGAAGAGCGCGTCGTTCCCGCGTATTACTCGAGCTGCTGTGGCGGCGCCCGCGCGAGTGCGCAGGACACGATCTCGAGCGAGATTCATCACGACATCGCGCCGCTGCGCGCGGCGAGTGGTCACAAGGGTTGCGCCTGCACGACTTTTTCAAAGCACGCCAAGTGGGAGATGGCCCTCGCGGTGCCGACGATTTCCCGTGTCCTTCCCAAGTGGGCGCGGCTGGAGGGCTACCCCTCACTCGCGCGCATCGGCGAAGTGAGGCGGGTTGAGGTCGTCGCGCGCAATGTGCAAGGTCGGCCCGTTCGCGTGCGCATCGTCGACGCTGCAGGCTGGCGTTGTGAACTCTCCGCCGAGCGTCTGCGCTGGGCGCTCAGCGCGAGCCCTGCGAATCCCGCTGTGAAACTGCCCGTGAACGAGCGGGTGAAGAGCGCCTACTTCGAGCCGATGGTTCGTGGTGACGAGCTTCTCTTGAAGGGCTGCGGCTACGGGCATGGAGTCGGACTCTGCCAATACGGCTCCGAAGCCATGGCGAAATCGGGCGTGAAAGCCGCTGCGATCCTCGCGAACTTCTATCCAAGCGCTCAGCTGGTGCAGACCTACAGCTAAACCCACGCGCGACGCCGCGGCGTGGACGGGTACATTCCCCGCATGCAGACAAAGCACCAGGGCGCGAAGCTCCGCGCATTGATGGATCGCGGCACCGTGTTCGTCCCAGGCGCGTTCAACGCGTTGGTGGCACGATCGGTGGCGCGCGCAGGCTTTGACGCGACCTACATCTCTGGTGGAGCCACTGCGAATGTCGCGGGCTATCCCGACATCGGCTTGATCACGCTCACGGAGATGTGCCGCACCATCCGCGAAATCAGCGACGCCTCAGGCATTCCCGTGATTGCCGACGCCGACACGGGCTACGGCGAGGTCGAGTGTTGCGTGCGCACCGTCGTGGAGTACGAGCGCGCGGGCGCAGCGGCGTTGCATCTCGAAGACCAGGTCTTCCCGAAGCGCTGCGGGCATCTCGAGGGCAAGGACCTGATCAGCGCGCAACAGATGGCCGACAAGGTCGCCGCGATGGTTTCCCATCGCGTCTCACCCGACTTTGTGATCATCGCGCGAACCGATGCGCGTCATGTCTCGGGGTTTGATGACCTCATCGCGCGCGCGAATCTCTACCGCGCCGCGGGCGCCGATGTGATCTTTCCTGAAGGCCTGCATGATGCCGACGAGTTCGCACGCTTCATGAAGGCCTCACCAGGAAAGACTCTCGCGAACATGACCGAGTTTGGTAAGACCCGCGCCATCACCAGCGCCGAGTTCAGCGCGCTGGGCGTTTCGCTGGTGATCTACCCGCTCTCACTCATGCGCCTAGCGATGAAGTCCGTCGAGGACGGACTGCGTGCGCTGCGCAACGACGGCGGTTTTCACGGCACACTTGAGGCGATGCAGAGCCGCAAAGAGCTCTACGAGTTGCTTGAGTACACGCCGGGGAAGCAGTGGGACTTTCCCAGTTCCGCCAAGCGCTAATCCGCGAACAGCCACCACCACACCAGCGAGATCAGCCCGAGTGCACCGAGCGAAGCGAAGAGCACCGCGATCGGTGGACCGAGGCCGCGGCGCGCTTGCGCAGGAATCGCTGCGGGAAGCGGGCGCACCGAGACCATCGCGTAGCCGCCAGTCCACCAGCGGGTGATGCGGATCTTTGGCCGCGCGTTGGTGCGCGCATCGGGTGGTGGTGGCGGGGACAACGCGGACACCAACTCAGTGGACTCGACTGCATCGGACTCGCCGCTCTCAACACGCATCGACGGAAGGTCGGCGGGGCGCACCGCAGCAGGGTCGCCACCAGCAATCGCGCGATCGAGATCGCGCAGCATCTCTTCTGCACTGGCGTAGCGCCGCGCAAAGTCGGCCATCGCGCGGCGCGCAATCCAACGCAGCGACTCAGGACTCGGCTTGCGAAAGCCACTCAAGACTCCGTGCGCGGGAAAGGTGCCCTCGAGCACGAAGTGGAGCACCGCGCCTGCGCCGTAGATATCAAAGCGCGCTGCGTCGACCTCGGAGACCCGCGCGCCGCGCAAGGCTTCTCGCACCATTTCGGGATCGCGAAAGTACTCGGTTCCATGCGTCGTGAGCGTCATCTGCGAGGCGAGTGGCGTCACAAGTCCTAGGTCGATGAGCGTGGCGCGCCCGTCGAGCACGATGACATTCTCAGGCTTCACATCTTTGTGCCAGAGACCCGCAGCGTGCCAATCGCGCAGTGTCGCCACCAGATCACGCACCAACGCCGCAATCAGCACGAACCGCTCGCGATCAAGGCCTTCGTCGCCCGCGGCGTCATGCATGCGCCGCGCGAACTTTCCGAGGTCAAGTCCTTCGTGGTAGCGCATCACATAGTGAAAGCGGCGCTCGGAACTCTCGTGGTCGAGGATCAACCCGAGCTTGCGTGCGGCTTCGAGTGAGCGGGACTCGCGGAGCATTTCCGCCAGATGCGTGCCGTCATCGAAGTCGAAACTCTTGATGACGACGAAGCCACTGCCAAGGCCAATGCGCACTCGTGTTCGCGCGTCAGGTTCGCAGACATAGACGCGCGCGCCTGAGCCGCCGCGTTGCAGTTCGCGCAGCACCGCGTAGCCTTCAAATGCTGCGCGCGCGGTACGCGGCGGACTCGACGCTTGCGGTTCGTTGGCTAGGACAGCGGGGAGGCGACGCTCGACATGACTGAGCACCGCTCGCATTCCGATGAGACGCAGCGGTTGCACCAAGAGCAGTCCGTACAACGCCGAGAAGGTCGCGCGGGCTTCCTGCCAACTCGACGCCAACGCCTGGCGCGCTGGCGCAGGTTTCCACAGGACGACACACACGAGAGCAACGAGGAGGGTGACGAGCGTGACCGTGATTCCGCCAAGGAACTGCACGGCGTCGCGCCCCATCTGCGCGAAACAACGCGAGACATGTCCGCCGAGCATGCCGCCGAGTACGCCAAGTCGACCGAGAGCCAGGCCTGCTGCAATGAGTGCGGCGCCCGCGGCCACTCCAGCGAGCGCCGTGAGCACCCATTGCACTCCGTTCACGAGCGGCCTCGTGGGTCGCGCGCCGCATTGGCTGCGCGTTGCGCTTGCAGGTCGAGCGCAAGGATCTCTTCCTGCGCGCGCCAGATCTCTCCGAGTGCGTCGTCAAACGAAGCGTCTTCGGCCGCGAGACCCGCGCGCTCGGGCTCGTGACGCTCGTCGTCGGTGAAGCACCACTGTTCGATCGCGCTGCGCAACTCCTCGCGCAGCGCATCGCGCACGCGCTGGCAATGACGCGTGACCGTCGGCTCGCTCACGCCCAACAACACGCCGATCTCGCGTCCGCCGCGACTCTCCAAGACGCGCAAGCGATACGCCTCGAAGTGGACGAACTCCGAGCGCTTCTGCGCTGAGCGAATCGCGGCATGGACCTTGGCGGACATGACGCGGCGCTCGTACAACTCGTCGGGCTGCGCCTCGCGCGCCTGCCCCATCCACGAGTCGTCGAGGCTGATGCCGCGCTTGCCGCTGCCGCGCTTCTGCGCGTAGCGTCGATCCATCTCATCACCGAGGACATGCTTGGCAATCGCAAGAAGCCAGGTCGAGAAGCGCACGCCTCGCTGCGGATCGAAGCGTTCGATGGAGTCGGTCAGCGCGGCCAGCGTGTCCTGCGTGAGATCGCGCAGCGTCTCTTCGCCGAGGCGACCGTTGCCCCAGCGATAGAGCGTGCCGCGCACGACAGGTCCAAACGCTTCCCAGAGCTCAAACCACGCGCGTTCTTCGCGGGCGCGCAATCGTCGAAGGAATGCGGTGTCGACCTGATGCATGGTGGTGGAGAGCGCGCTCACGGCGCGGACCATTGGGAAAGGCGCGCTAGTCTTTCGCGGGCGTCTTGGGTGAACTCGGCTTGGTGTCGGACTTCTTGACGGCGGGAGCCTTGGGCGCGGGTGGAGCGATCTTGGGCGACTCAATCTCGTAGTCGAAACCGCCTGCGCGTTGTCGTGTCCACTTGAGGACCAGTTCGCGCGGTTCAAGCCCGCGCGTCGTGATCGAAGGCGGCGTGGGATGTTCGGCTTCCCGCTTGCGATCCGCCGTCGTCTGTCGTCCGAGCTTGGGAGGAAGCAGATCGAAGACTGGTCGCACCTTCGCCAGCGCGTCCTGAGGGATCTCGAGGATGGCGGGGCTCGCTTCGATACTCGCGCTGCGGCCGTGCACGCTGACCTCGGTCTTGAAGTTGCGTTCGCGAAGCTTGGCGATGAGGTCGTCGAGGCTCTCGACCTTGATACCCGCCTCGGAGAGCTCAGTCATGCCTTCGGCGAGGAAGGTCAAGCGCATCGCCGCGGTGCCGAGTGAAGAAGGCGTCGACGCGCGCGCCCAGGCTTTCCAGGTGTTCTCGAAACTCTTCACATCGTTGGTTTCAAACGCCTCAACGAACGCGCGCTCGCTGGGCATGCCTGCGTGAATGCGACGGAGGTATCCCTCAAAAGCGCCTGCGTAGCGGCTGTTCTCTGCCCAACTCAGAAACTGCACCATCGACCAGGACTGCATGTACTGCACCGCCGCGCTGCCTGCGCGCACATTGGCATTCCACTCGTCGCTGGTCATGGTGAGGAGGCGAAGGAAGTCAATCGTCGTGCCCGCTTCGATGGCGGCTTTGATCGCTGCGACGGGCTCGGGGCTTGCTTGTCCCACGATGAGTCGACCGTCGATGACCAGCGCTTCACCGAAGTACTCGGCGAGTCCTTCATTGAGCCATGGAGGAAGCGTGCCGACAAACCGACTGTGCGCGTATTGGTGGAAGCCCTCGTGCTGCACCACATGAAAGACGCGCGATCGCGGCAATCCCTCGATGAAGAACGCCAGCGCCGCACCTTCGGGCGTGATGAAGAACATGCCGCCGCTCCCGGTGGCGTTGACGCCGTAGGTGTTGCGCAGCACGCTGAGGTAGTCCTGCTCCTTCGCGAACATCAAGACAAAGGGAATCTCAGGCGCGCGCTGCGCAAGGCTCGAAAGTCGTCGCGCGTACTCCTCGTAGATGAGATCCAGGTGCGCGCAGTAGACGCGCGACTCGTCCTGCGAGAGATCGCTGAGAATGCGGTAGTGCTTACTCCGAAGTTCGGCGCTAGGGCGCCAGCGCACCTCGCGCGGCGCGGACTGCTGCATGGCGGAAGAATCCCTGTTCGCGCTGAACGGCAGCGCGATGGTGACCATCCCGAGCAGGAGCCGAAGCAGGATCGAGGCAACGCGAGGAAACATGGCGGCAGTCTAAAGGACCGTCGGCCTTGGACTTGCTCAAGTTGCTCCTCGAAGCCCCGTCAACGGGCGCGTCTTCACCCCATAACTCGACCGCAGCAAAGACAGACGGCGAGCGAGCTTGGAAAATTCTCGAAATCCCGTTCTGCACGCCACACAGGAGGGCGAATGGCGGAACAATGACGGTGTCGTCGAAAGTCGACACCACGGGCGAAGTTAGGGACTCGCTCGTGTTCGCAGGCCTTTGGGTTGAGGGACCTGAAGGCAGGCGGAGGTAAAAAGGGACAGCGATTCGATTCGTCGAATCGCTCGTGAACGGCGGAAAGGGAACCCGCCGCTCACAGACTCACTCGCGAGGAAACTCGCGGATGAAGTCGGAGGGTATCGAGCCTCGGAAACGAGCTCGAGACAAGGGACGCTGGCTTGCTGGGAAGCTCGTCAGTGAAACAAAGGGGTCCAACGGCGCACCGTAAAGGGGGCGCCGTTGGTCGTTTTTAGGCAGTGCTTTTTCGGGGCGCCGCTGCGTGATGCGCTGCACACGGCTCGAGCGAGCGAAGCATCACCGATGCACGCTTGCCTTCGGATCGGCTTGAGCTCGCGTCATGCGAGTAGACTCAACGCTCACGCTCGGCCGTCGCCGCGCGTTCCACGCTTGAGTCGCCAAGGAGCCCTCGATGAGCACCGCGCCCGCAGCCGTTCCGTCCCCGAAGCCTGTTGATACGCGCGGCCTCGCCGGACAGACCGTCGGCGAGACCTCGATTTGCGCGGTGACGCAGACGGAACTCATCTACCGCGGCTACGAGATCGCTGATCTTGCCGAACACGCGAGCTTTGAAGAAGTCGCCTTCCTGCTTCTCGTCGGACACAAGCCAACCACCGCAGAGCTCAGCGCCTTCAAGACTGAAGTCGCTTCGATGCGCGCGATTCCGACAAGCGTGCGTGACGCCATCGTGCGCGTCGCCAAGGAGAGCCCCAAGGCGCACCCGATGTCGATCCTGCGCACGGGCGTTTCGCTCTTGTCGCATCTCGATCCTGACTGCGAGGACAACTCGCCCGCTGCAGGCTTGCGAAAGTCCAAGCGGCTTCTCGCGCAGATTCCCACCATCATCGGTGCGTGTCAGCGCACGCTCGATGGCGCGTCGCCTGTCGAACCCGACGCGTCGCTGGGACATTCTGCGAATCTGCTCTGGGCGATCACGGGCAAGAAGCCCGACGAGCTCGCCGCGCGCATCATGGATGTTTCGCTCGTGCTCTACGCCGAGCACGACTTCAACGCGAGCACCTTCTCTTGCCGCACCATCGCCTCGACCGAGACCGACATGCACAGCGCGGTCTGCGGCGGCATCGGCGCGCTCAAGGGTCCGCTGCACGGTGGAGCCAACGAGATGGCGATGGAGATGCTCAAGGACATCGACCGCGATTGCGCAGGCGGAAAGCTGACCGTCGACGCGTGGATGCAGCGCGCGTTTGTCGAGAAGCGCAAGCTCATGGGCTTTGGTCACCGCGTCTACAAGAACGGCGATCACCGCGCGGGGATCCTCCGCCGCTGGGGTCTCAAACTCGCCGAACAGCAGGGGCCATCGAGTAAGAAGTGGTTTGACATGGGCGACGCGGTGCAGGCGATCATGCTGCGCGACAAGAACATCCATCCCAATGTCGACTTCCCCTGCGGCATGACCTACTTCATCATGGGCATCCCCGTGCCGCAGTACACGCCGATCTTCGTGGCCAGCCGCATCACCGGTTGGTGCGCGCACATCATGGAGCAGCACGCGAGCAATCGCATCATCCGTCCGCTTGCTGAGTATCGCGGGCCGATGGGTCTCACCTGGAACGGGTGAGAGGAAGAACAGAACGCAACCAACGCGCGCGCTCACCCCTGCGCGGTTTCTTCCGCGTGCTGCTTGATCGCTTCGAGGTCTCCGACGAGCATCTTGCGGATGCTTCCCGTCATCAGTGGTGCCATGAGTGTCCCCATGATCCGCGCCAAGATCGTGACGGGTGTGGCGCCGAACTCAAACTCGACGCGGCAACCGCGGGATTGCGGCACAACGCGGATGATGGAGCGGTAGACGCAGCCATGATTCGCGGCGGTCACGGCGTACTCGCGCGGCGGTCGCCACTCGGTGATCTCGAGGGTCTCGGTGGCTTCCTTACCGAACATGACGCGCGTCTCGCGCCAGCGCAGGCCCAGTCCTGATTTCTTGTCGCCAAGGATCTCGATCGCCTTGATGCCAGGAATGAACTCGTGCGCGTGCTCGATGTCGGTGATGAGATCCCACACTCTCGCGGCGGGGGCGTTGACCTCGACGGAGCAGGTAAGCGTCTTCATGCGCGGATTGTTGCGCTTCGTGCGGTGGTTGTCGAGCATGCACTGCCGACTGTTTGCTGCACCAGACGCGCTGCTACATTCCCACCATGTCCACTTCAGCGCCCAGCGTTCGGTCTATCGCAGTCATCGGTGCAGGCACCATGGGGTCGGGAATTGCCCTCACCGCAGCCCAATCAGGAATCACCGCGGTTCAGATCGATGTGAGCCAGCCCGCGCTCGACAAAGCCAAGGCGAGTCACGCCAAGAGCCTCGCGCGCCTCGTTGAGAAGGGCAAGATCCAGCAGGCCGACGCCGATGCGGCGCTGTCGCGGCTCTCGTACGCCACGAGTATGGGCGACGCCAAGGCGAGCGATTGGGTCGTCGAAGCCGCCACCGAGAATGTCGAGCTCAAGAAGAAGATCTTCAAGGAGATGCAGGCGACATTTCGGGACGATGTCGTGCTGGCCACCAACACCTCGAGCATCTCGATCACCGATCTCGCCAGCGCGGTCGGCAAGGATGCGTCCCGCGTCATTGGGATGCACTTCTTCAACCCCGTGCCGATCATGAAGCTTGTCGAGGTCATCAAGGGTCTCGCCACGAGCGACGAGACGACTGCGCGCACCATCGCGTTGGCAACGGCGATGGGTAAGACCGCCGTGCCCGCCAACGATCGCGCGGGCTTCGTCTCGAATCGCGTGCTGATGCCGATGATCAACGAGGCGTTCTACGCGTGGATGGAGGGCGTTGCCGAGCCCAAGGACATTGACCAGATCATGCTGCTGGGCTGCAATTTCCCGATGGGGCCGTTGCGTCTCGCGGACTTCATCGGACTCGATGTCTGCCACGACATCATGATGGTGCTCTACCGCGAACTCGGGAATCCCAAGTTCTTCCCCTGTCCGCGTCTTCGGCAACTCGTGCAAGCGGGGCGTCTCGGCGACAAGTCGGGACACGGCGTCTTTCAGTATCCCGCCAAGTAACCAGCTGCGGTGTTGGAGCGCAACGCCAACGACCTCTTGATCGGAACTCTTCATGTCTCACACCAACTTCGCGCCCGATCATGCAGCGCAGCGACGCCCCGTCGCTCTCTCGATGCAGCGGTGGGACTCACTTCTTTCGAATTCGCTGCGTGCCTCCATGACGGTGGGACTGCTGCTCGTTGCGGGTTGCCAAGGCGGCGGCGGCGGAGCGGCCGACGACGCGGGCGTGACCAAGCTCGCCATCATTTTTGATGAGACGATGGGCCAAGCCTCGCTCGGCTCCGAAGCCAAGCGCGGCGCGATGCTCGCCGTCGAAGAGCGCGGCGCGGACTTTCGTGCGGTCTATGTCGGTGACTCGGGCGCTGCCGACGCCGCGCGCGATGCGGTCATCGCGGTGGGGTTCACTGACAGCGATGAGTTGCGCCTTGTGTTCCCCGCGTTTGCTGCTGCGGGCACGCCGATCATGATCGCGGGCGCGACCGATCCCTGTCTGCTCACGATGCCAGGCTCGGATCTGCTCGGGTTCGTCTGCTTCTCTGACCCAATGCAAGGCGCAGCGATGGCGGAGTTCGCGCACGAGCGACTCGCCGCGCGCGAGACCGTGGTGCTCTTCGATGCGACGAGCGAATTCGCCAGCGCCGTGGGTGCGGCGTTCACCACGGCGATGCGCGGATTGCCCGACGGCAAGGCTTCGGTCGTCGCGTTCTCCCGCGATGTCGAGGGAGCTGTCGCGACCGTCATGCAGAAGTCGCCGAGCGCGGTCTACCTCGCGGCACTGCCACAGGACGGACCGAGGGTGATTCAGGCATTGCGCGCCCACGGATTCAAGGGCGCGGTGCTCGGCCCTGATTCGTTTGACGAGCCCGCCATCTTTGCGGCGAAGGACCTTGGCCTCGTCTACTACTCCACGCATGCGTGGCTTGCGGGCAAAGGCGAACCCGCCGTCGACGCGTTTGTTGGCCGCTACCGCAAGCGCTACGACGGAGCCGAACCGACGGCGTTTGCAGCACTCGGCTACGACGCCACCCGTGTCGCGATCCTTGCCTTGGCGCGCGCGCAATCTCAAGGTGTCATTTCGCGCGCCACTGTGGCGCGGGCACTTGGTGAGCGCGCTGCGTTTGACGGTGTTTCGGGCACGATCGCGCTGACCAATCAAGAGCGATTCCCGCGCAAGAGCGTGTGGATCATCGAGGCCAACGCAGGCAAGCGGCAACTCGCGTCGCGTTGGGAACCTGTGAAGGTTCCCGAGGCGGGCTGCGGCGAACGCCGCTAAGAGTGCGTGCGTGCGGCCGCGTCGATGCGATCGACGACCTTCTTTGGGTCGCGCAGCCAATCCATGCAAGAGACGCGGATGATCTGCCAGCCCAATGCGCTCAGTACGCCATCGCGCACCACTTCGCGATCGATGCTTGTGGGCGCTGCGGCGTAGAAGGCTCCATCGAGTTCAACACCAAGCACCCAGCGCTCGGGTGCGGTGCGTTTTGCCAGACCGAGACTCACGCGATACTCGCGCGATCGACCAACATGGAGATCGACCTTCCAGCCGCGCGCTTCAAGCGCACTCGCCAGCGCGCGTTCGACGGCCGACACATCAATCTCGCGTGGCGGCGTGCCTGACTCGCGCGCGGTCGGCACCGTGCCGAACTCTGCAAACGCGAGGTAATCGCGGAGATCCTGCGCCCCCTTGGAGATGCACTTCGCGGGATCGAGTTCGCTCGCGCGAATCGAGCTGAAGAGCATGACCTTCTCTCGTGCGCGGGTGACGGCGACATTGAGGCGTCGCTCGCCGCCCGAGAGATTGAGCGGACCGAAGTTGTGGTAGAGCGCGCCCGAGGCGTCGCGTCCGTAACAGATCGAGAAGAGCATCGTGGCGCGTTCGTCGCCTTGGACATTCTCGAGGTTCTTGATGAACACACCGTCGCCAAGTGCGGCGGCTTCGGCCACGCGCTCGCGGAGTTTGCCATCCTTGTCGACCGCTTCGTCGAAGAGGTCCTGCACCAGAGTCTGTTGCGCCTCACTGAAGGTCACCACGCCGATCGAACGATTGGCTGTGCAGGCGTCGTCATCGAGCAAGCGCCGGACCAATTCCGCCACGACTGCTTCGGCCTCGGCGCGATTGGTTGCCGTGCCGCCGCGGTCGTAGACGCCTGAAACAAAGCGGAACTCGACGCCAAGATTTGGATGCGCCGCATGAGGCGAGGGGAAAGTCTGCAAGCGCCCGCCGTAACTCTTGCGGTTGGAAAACTCGATCAGGCGCTCGTCGCGCGAGCGGTAATGCCAGAGCAGACTCCGTTGGGGGATGCCTGAGGCGATCGACTCTTCAAGCACGCTGTCGAGGGGTTCGAGCGCATCCGCGAGTGCGGCTTCGTTCGACGCTGCGTCACCTTCGCCTGAGTCTTTGCGATCAAAGAAGTTCGTCGGCGGAAGTTGCTTGGAGTCTCCAACGATGACGCTCGCCTTGCCGCGGGAGATCGCGCAGGCCGCGTCCCAGACAGGCACCTGGCTGGCTTCATCAAAGACCACGAGATCAAACAGGGGAAACTCAGCAGGGAGAAGCGTGGTGGCCGAGAGCGGACTCGCCAACACAATCGGTTTGATGGCGGCGATTGCTGCGGCTCCTTCGAGCATGACCCTGCGAATCGGCCGACGAATCGTGGTCAGCGCGCGAAGTTCTTGCACGGTGCGCAGCGCGCGGCGCATGCCTTCGTCGTCGTCGGCTGCATCGAGCGCTGCCCGCGCGCGATCGCGCACTTGGGTGGCCACCGCATCGGCCGCGCCCTTGCGGTACTCGCTGATACTCGTCAGGAGTGTCTTACGAAGCGCGTCCATCTTGTCCGAGGCGCACTCGGAAAGTCCGATCTCTTCGCGCAGACGAGAGCGCGTCCAGGCCAGCAGCAACGCGGCCTCGGTGGCGTGCTCGGCCGCCTGTGTTGAAAGTGCGCCACTGAAGAGCGCGTTCACCACGGCGGCGAGTCCCTGTTCGTTGGCCGCCGCGCGCGCGACGGTGCAAGCACTCCATGCGGGAAGTTCGGCGGCGTGCGCGGCCAGTCGGTCGAGTCGTTCACGCACTGCCGAAAGCTCGACGCCCTTGGCCAAAAACGCGGGAGTTCCAGTGATGGTCCGCTCGAGCTCCTGCACGCGCTGCTCAAAGAGTTCAAGCGGTGTGGCAAGCGCGTCGACCACCGCAGGCAGCGTCGACTGCGCGACGGCGTTGGGGGCGTGGCTTGCGATCGATGCGCTGTCATTGGGGAAGTTGCTGCGCATCAACGCCGCCGCGGCATCGGCGCGAACGGTCGCTGCTTCGATGGCCTTGAAGTCCACGCGTCCATCGGGTTGCGCGAAGCGTGTGAGTGTTGCAGCGTGTGGCGCACCAAGGCGAATCGCTTCGGCCAAACGATGGAGACGCTCCAACTCGTCGAGCACGGCCTGGTGGCCACGCGGCGGCGCGCTCTTGGAAACACGCACGAGTTCAGCGCGGGCCTTTCGCGCACTGAGCCAACGGAACAGCACGAATTTCTCGCGTGTGGCGCGCAGGTCGCCCATGAGCGTCGCAAGCGGAAGATCGACAACGGCGCGGTCGTAGGCAGCGGACAACTCCGTCTCGGCACTGGCGGAAGCCGCGCACGCGCTGAGCGCCGTGCGCAGTTGCGACTGTCGTTGCGCATGATCGCTGGCCAACGCGCATTCCACGAGAAATGCCGCGCTCGGCACGGAGTTCGCGCCCGCGCCGCTCCCCTCGGTCTCAAGCAGCGCGCGCGCCAACGCGAGCAGTTGGCTCATCAAGGTGATGGTGCGCGGAGGCGTCACGCCAAGCATCGCGGCCAAGGCAGTGCAGGATCTTGCCGCCGCCGCAGCGTGCTGTGAGGCTTCCTGCGCGAGCTCGCGCGATGCCGTGGCCACTTCAGCGGTGCAAGGTGCGCGCAGTGAGAAGTCACCAAGATGCGTGAGGGTTCCCTCAGCGAGTTCGTCGATGCGTCCCGCCAACGCGGCGACGGCATCGAGTCGCAATTCAATCGCCTTGGCGGTCAGCTCTGCGGGCAGCACGCCATCAAGTGCGGTGGCGAGTAGTTGCTCCGTGGTGAGTGCGGCCTCCTCGCCGCCGCGGTGCCATTGCGCTTGAACGCAGCGTTCAATGGCGTCCTGCGCGGTCATGCCGTTGCCGCGAGCTCCATGCAGCGCTGCGCAGGCTCGCGTGAGTCGTTCGCGCACTTGGTCGAGCGCCGCTGCGACTTCGCTGAATTGCCGCGACCGCGGCGCAGCGCGCGCCTCGAGTTCATCGAGGGACTGCTTGATCTGCGCTACGAAACTCGGCTTCGTCGCGTGATCGGCGTGGAGATCGAGCGCGAAGGATCCGAGCCCGACTTTGCGAAGGCGCTCAGACACGACTTCAAGCGCCGCGCTCTTCTCAGCGATGAAGAGCACGCGCTGTCCACGCGCAAGACTCTCGCAGAGAAGGTTGGTGATGGTCTGACTCTTGCCTGTTCCTGGTGGGCCTTGCAACACGAAGGTCGCGCCCGCTGCTGCCGACACAATGGCGGCAATCTGCGAGGAATCCGCGGCAAGCGGCAGGCGAACGCTCTTGAACGGCGCAGCCTTCTCGACCTCTTCTGGTGCGATCAAGCGGGCGCGACGGATCGACTCCGACGCGCTTCGATCAAGCAGCGAGCGCACGACGGGATGTTGGAGGAGCGGCGTGGCGCGCGCGCGCATCTCCTCGAAGATCGGGAGCTTCTTGAAGGAGTAGTTGCCCAGTTTCGCCGTCGCCAGCACGCGCGCACCTGGCACATCGACGACGGCTTTGCGCACGCGTGCGAGGAGCATGGGCACATCGATGCCGTGCTCGTCCTCAGAAATCGCGGCGGCCAAAGCAAGGTCGAGGCCGTGGTTGTCGCGCAGGTACTCGACAAGCGCAGCGTTGGGCACGGTGTCTTCGGCAACGGGCACGACGCGAAAGCCTTCGCTGCGGGAGATGCGTTCCATCTCAACGGGCACCAGGAGAAGCGGGGCCTGCAGGTGTTTGGACGGATCGGCGTCGCGGTACTCGAGGAAACCCACCGCGACATAGAGCGAGCGCGCGCCCGTCTCTTCGAGTGAGCTCTTGCCGTCGCGGTAGGCCTTGGTCGCGCGCTTGAAGAGCTCGGCCTCTTCGTGCGTCGAGCGCATCCAGCCGCGTTCGAGTTCGGCGATGGAGGCGCCAGCCTCAGCTCCGCGCGTTGAACCACGCGCCACGAGCTTCATCGGCTTCTCGTTCCACAGCAGATCCTCCAGCGTTGCCAGCGCGGTCTCATTCTCGATGAGGAGTCCGATGCCTGATTTCTCGCGATCATTCAAGAGGCGATTGCGACGCGTCAGATCGAGCAGTCGTTTGCGCCAGCCTTCGAGACGCAGTTCATGCGCGGTGCGCTTCGGTTTTGGAAGCGGCGGAAGTCCCGTGGGTTGCACGACGCGAAACTCACGGCTCTCAACGGTGCGGCGCGTGGTGTGGACGCGCTGCTGTCCTGCTTCAAGCCGCTCAGGAAGCGGATGAAATCCTGCGCGCCGCGCCGCAGCGACATCAAGGACCCGCAATGACTCGGTCGCCTCGCGGACAAAGCGCTCGCCCGAAGCCAACGCGTCACCAAACGACAAGCGCGCTGCGCAGGCGCCTGTGGCTTCGATCACACGAAACTCACCAAGCTCGATGCGATTCACCAGCCGCGACGGTCCGTCGTGCACGGCGTCGGCAAAGTCATCGTCCCCTGTCGCAAAGCCAACAACAGCGTGGGCATCACCAAGCGCGATGACCGTCGAGAGCCCCGCGCTTTCCAGCATCGCTGCCAGCGTGACTGAGAGATCGAGGCAGTTTCCCGCGCCATCACCCAAGACATCCGCCGCCATGCGCACCTTCTGACCAGCCTCTTCGAAACTCGGCATCGCAAGGATGTAGGTGATGTTGCGTTCGGCGAGTGCTTCGTAACAAGCTTCGGCGATGCGCTGCACGCGCTCAGGGTTTCGTGAGATGCAGCCGTCGAGCGCGCCGTTTCCTGTGCGCTTCTCGAGCCGCGCCGACGCCGCAAGCAGAAGCGTCCGCAGCGCAGGCGAGTTGGGCGTGACGAACGACGCGAGTGCCTCGCAGGCGGCCGTCAGTCCGCACCAATGCGAGGCGGGAACGACGACCAATCGATGGTGTCCAGTGGCGAGGATGCGTCCATCGGCGTGTTGCAGTGTCGCGACGAGATCAATCGATTCGCGTTCCGTCGAGCGATTGAGGATCGGCACAGGAAGGACGAAGGCCGAAGTGTCGACGGCGAGCGAACTGCCCGCGGCCATCGTTTCGATTCCTTGCGCGTAGGGAAGCGTGGACTGCCCATCGATGGTGAGATGCAGCACGGTGCCGTGCAGGCGTTCGTACGCGCGCACGATCACGGCGCGAACGCACGGAACTCCATTGAGCTCGAGCGACGCCGCGGTGGTCGCAGCGGCATCGAAACTCAACTCCGCAGCGCGGGCGGTTCCCGTGGTCAAGACTTCTTCCATGGCGCGCAGTATGCCGTGCCTCGCGGCGCGTGCGATGCGATGGAGGGGTTATCCGCGCGGAGAAATGGGGAGTGCGGCAGCGCGCGACGGCGCGTTTCGCTCGTGCGGAACCGTGTCGTTGCAGGCGGAGTTGGTGGTATTCTCTCGCGTTGGATTCGACGCCCGACCGCGCTTCCCTAGGACTCTTGCCGATGACCACCGCGAATTCCGCAGCCAACACTGGAACCAACACTGGAACCAACACGGGATCCAACACGGGAACCAACTCGGGAACCACGACCGGCGCCACCACCACGCCGCGCGTCGACCCTGAGACCGTCACCATCTCGGGCTACGCCGTGGCCGAGCGCTACGGACCCGATTCGGTGCAGACCGTCGATCCGTCAGATCCTACGAAAGCGCATGCGCGCATCGGTGAGGCGGGTCAGTATCCATTTACGCGCGGCGTGCACAAGACGATGTATCGCTCGCGGCTTTGGACCATGCGTCAGTTTGCGGGCTTCGGCTCGGCCGACGACACCAACAAGCGCTTCAAGTATCTGCTCAGTAACGCCAAGGGCACCAAGGCCAACACGGGTCTCTCGACGGCGTTCGACTTGCCGACGCTCATGGGTCGCGACTCCGACGATGCACTGAGCTCGGGCGAGGTTGGCCGTTGCGGCGTCGCCATCGCCTCGATCGAGGACATGCATCGTCTTTATGCCGACATTCCAATCGGCGAGGTCACGGTCTCGCAGACGATCAACGCGCCCGCCGCGGTGATCTGGGGCATGTATCTCGCGCATGCACAGGAGCGCAACATTCCGTGGACGGCGCTCGGCGGCACGCTGCAGAACGACATCCTCAAGGAATTCCACGCGCAGAACGAGTTCATCTATCCGCCCGAGCCGCATGTGAAGCTCGTGGTCGACACGATTGAGTTCGCGTCGCAACACTTGCCCAAGTGGAACTCGGTGTCGATCTCGGGTTACCACATTCGTGAGGCGGGTTCCAACGCGACCCAAGAGCTCGCTTTCACGCTTCGTGACGGCATGGAGTATGTGGAAGAGTGCATCAAGCGCGGCCTCGATGTCGACGGCTTCGGCCCGCGGCTCTCGTTCTTCTTCAACAGCCACAACGAGTTCTTCGAGGAAATCTGCAAGCTCCGCGCCGCGCGCCGCATCTGGGCCAAGGCGATGAAGGAGCGTTACGGCGCCAAGAACGAGCGCTCGCTGCTCATGCGCACCCATGTGCAGACCGCGGGTTGCTCGCTCACCGAGCAGCAGCCGCTCAACAACATCGTGCGCGTCGCGCTGCAGGCGATGGCGGGAGTGCTCGGTGGTTGCCAGAGTCTCCACACCGATTCGATGGACGAGACGCTTGGACTTCCGACTGAGCAAGCGGTGCGCGTTGCGTTGCGAACCCAGCAGATCATCGCCCATGAGTCGGGTGTGCATCGCACCATTGATCCGCTTGGCGGCTCGTGGTTCGTTGAGGCGCTCACCGACCAGATGGAGAAGGACGCCAACGCGATCATCAAAGAGATCGACGACATGGGCGGTGTGGTCGCGGGTGTGCACAAGGGGTACTTCCGTCGCTCGATCGCCGAGGCGAGCTATCGCTTTGGCCAGGAGATGGAGGCGGGCGACCGCATCGTCGTCGGCATGAACGCCTATCCCGAGGGCAACGACGAGAAGCAAGTCGACATCCTTGAGATCCCGCACACCGTCGAGACTGAGCAGAACGCGCGTCTGGCCAAGATGCGCGCCGCGCGCTCGAACGACGAGGTCAAGCGTGCGCTGGCCGCGATTCGCGATGCGGCACGCAAGGGCGAGAATGTGATGCCCTCACTCGTCGCGGCCTCGCTGGTGCGTTGCACCCTCGGCGAGCAAGTCCAAGCGATGGCCGATGTCTATGGGCGCTACTCGGGTGGGCCTGAGTGGTGAGCTCGTCGGTGCGTCCTGGCAATGCGTTAGCATGCCGCCATGCGCCACCTCATCACAGCTCTCGTGGCCGCCATCGCCGTGTTCATGTGGGGATTTATCGCGTGGGCCGCTGTTGGGCTCTATGACTTCGCTACCCCGACGACTCCCAACGACGCGAAGATCGTTGCCGCGCTTGATGAGCATCTGAACACCGAGGGCGCGTACTTCCTCCCTTCCATGCCCACGGGTTACGGAGCCGAGCCGAAGGACGAGGCGCAGAAAGCTGTCTTCGACGACTTCGAGACGCGATTGCGCAAGGGTCCCGTCGCATTGGTGTTCTTCCATCCCAGTGGCATGGAGCCGATGGAGCCGAGCGAGTTGGTCAAGGGCTTCATCATCGAGTTCGCCTCGGCGCTCCTGCTGAGTTGCGTGCTCTCGGCGGTTGTTGGTGGAGTGAAGCGAAAGCTCATGGTCGGTTTCACCATCGCGCTCTTTGCAGCGACGGCGGCCCACGGCGTGATGGGCAACTTCATGCACATTCCAACGCTCTTTACCCTCGCGATGTGGATGGATGTCGTGATCGCGTGGACCATCGCCTCGGCGGTGATCGCCAACATGCTTGTCTGCTGCGACAAGAAGTGCGCCGCCAAGAAATCGGCTGCGGCGGCGGCGTAGGCGATCAACGGAAGGGTGCGTTACGCTCCGCGCTCCATGTCGACCCATTCGTTTCAGGCCCCCAAGGGCACGCGTGATTTCTATCCAGCCGATCTTGGTGTGCGCAGGCACATCGAAGCGGCGTGGCGCAGCGCGTCGATCGATTGTGGCTTTGACGAGATCGAGGGGCCGACCTTTGAGCACCTCGAGTTGTTCACCGCGAAGTCGGGTGAGGGCATCGTCAATGAGCTCTTCAGCTTTCGTCGCGCGGGCGGCGAGAACGATTACGCCTTGCGGCCTGAGTTCACGCCCACGCTTGCGCGCATGGTCGCCGCGCGCGCGGGCTCGCTGCCTGTGCCTGTGAAGTGGTTCGCCATTCCCAACATGTTCCGCGCCGAGCGTCCGCAGCGCGGCAGACTGCGCGAGTTTGTCCAGTGGAACATCGACACCTGTGGCGTCGAAGGCGCTGCGACGGATGTCGATGTCATCGCTGTGGCGATCCTCGCGCTCGAGCGACTTGGTCTGACTCCCAACGATGTGCAGGTGCGCCTCTCGCACCGTGCCGCGATCGCGCGGGTGCTCGGCGCGTTGGGCGTTCCAGCCGAGAAAGCCGCGGACGCGATGACGCTCCTCGATCGTCGCGACAAACTCAAGCCCGAAGAGTTCGCGCAGCGCGCTGAGGCACTCGGACTTTCTGCCGAGGGCGTGGCGCGCTTTGACGCAGCTGCACGCGCGACGCAGCGCCTGAGTGAACCGCTCGCGGCGTTGGCCGCGCGCATCGGCGTACCTGTCGAAGAGTTCGCAGCGCTCGATGAGGTTCGCACCGCAGCGTCTCGTGCGGGCATCCTCGATTGGTGCACCGTCGACATCGGCATCGTGCGCGGACTCGCCTACTACACGGGCACTGTGTTTGAGGTCCACGAGACTTCAGGCGCCGAGCGCGCGGTGGCGGGGGGCGGCCGCTACGACGGACTCGTCGAACTCTTCGGCGGACCGAAGATGCCCGCCTGTGGCTTTGGCATGGGCGATGTCGTCCTGGCCAATGTCCTGCGTGATCGCAAGCTGCTTCCTGATGATGGCGCGACGCTCTTGCCGCGTCCTGACGCGTTTGTGATTTCTGCGGGCGGCGAACTCGCCGAGGCGGAGTTGCCACGCCTCGTCATGGAGTTGCGCCGCGCGGGGCTTCATGTGCGCACGAGTTCCAAGGCCACGCGCAATGTTGGAAAGCTCCTCGGCGATGCGGGCAAAAACCGCGCGCGCACCGCAGTCATCCTCGGAAACGAATTGGCCGAGGGCAGCGTCGCGCTCAAGAATCTTGACGCGGGCTCGCAGCTGGTCACGCCGCTCATTGGCCTAGCGGACGCTGTGAAGGCCATCGTCCGCGGCTGAGCGCCCGATTATCAGGTGACTTCCCTTTCAAGTCGGTCTGCACGGAGGAGTTCGACGCCATCGTCGGACTTCTCGGTCGCGCGGCTCACTTCACCCCATTTTCCTGCCGATCACGGGGCGTCCGAACAAGTGCTCGGATGTGTTTTGTCGCTCTGGAGGTTTCGCGATGCCCTTCGGCATGTTCCGCTCGAACTACTCACCGATTCTCGCCGACTTTGGCAGCTCTGGCGTGAAGCTGGTGCAGTCGACCGTGGGTGATCTGCCCACGATCGCGGCTGCCGCGTTTCTTCCGTTCAACGATGAGATGCGCACGCGCCCCATTGAGGAGCGCTTTGAGTTTCTTGGCCGCGAGCTTCCTGAGGTGTTGCGCGAGAATCATTTTCGCGGCAACCGTCTCGTGGTCGCGCCCTTCTCGCAGCACATGCTTGTGCAGCACATCGGCGTTCCTGCTGCCGACGCCGAGCGCGCCGAGAGCGTGATTCGCCTGCAAATTGCCATTGGTCTTGGTTGTGATCCCGATGCGCTCATCGTGCGGACCAACCATGTCTGCGAAACCAACCGCGATGGATCGCCCAAGGTTGAGCACATCGCCTTTGCGATGTCGCGCGATGATGTGATGCGCTATGTGAGCCTGGCCCGCCGCGCCAAGTTGGGCGTCGTGGGTGTGCATGGCGAGATCTCCGCCTTGGTGCACGCGTTTGACCATGTGAATCGTCGCGGCGAAGACGACAACATCGCCACGATGTACATCGATCTTGGCTACGGCGGAACCAAGGTCGCCATCTGCCACGGCTCGAAGCTGGTCTTTGCCAAGTCGATCACCATCGCTGGTCGCAGCATTGATGCGCGTCTTTCCGAACTCCGTCGCTGCACCGTGGCCGAAGCTCGCGCAGCGCGCTTGGCTGAAGGCATCAAGCCGATGCGCATCGGCGTGCCGACTTCCCTTCCATCGGCGGGCGCGATGTCGGCTGATGTCGACAACGGTATGGCGATGCTTCGCGTCGCCACCGCGCGCGCCGAGAGCGACAACAACAGCGTTGCAGCGATGGCGGCCACAGCGGTGGATCGTCGCGGCGCTGGCAATGCGCCCGCCTTGGGTGCGGCGCTTCCTGCGGATACCGCGCGCAGCGTGACCATGGAGTCGCGCGAGACCGTCGAAAATCTCGCCGATGAGTTGAGCATGTGCGCGCGCTACCACGGCGCGCTCTTCCGCGATCGCCGCATTGACCGCGTGGTCTTTCTTGGCGGCGAATCGCGCGACACGGGTCTCTGCCAGTCGCTTGCCTCGGGCCTGCGCCTTCCTGCCAAGGTCGGCGATCCGATGGCGCGCTTCCTTGTGAACGGTGCGGCTCCTAAGGGCCTGCCCGATGCTCAATCGTCTCACCCAGGATGGGCCGTCGCGTGCGGCCTTGCCTCTTCACCCACCGATCTCTGATCAGCAACAGACCTCTCAACGATGAGGAACACCATGTCTAGCAAGAAGAGCTTTCTCCCTGAGGATTATGTGCGCGACGCGCGTGAACGGCGCAGCGGCATCTTTGCACTCGCGCTGTTTGTGGTCGTGATGGGCGCGGTGTTCTCCGCGTTCCTCGTGACCAATCGGCAGTGGGCCGCGGTGCGCGCAGCGCAGACCTCGATCAACGACGAGACCGAGAAGGCCGCCAAGGAAATCGCCGAGATGAAGCGTCTCGAAGCGATGCGCGCGCAGATGGTCGAGAAGGCCGAGCTCGCGCGCGGTCTCATCGAGCCGATTCCGCGTTCGGTCTTGCTCGCCTGCCTCGTGAACACGATGCCAGCGGATCTCTCGCTGCTCGAGTTTGAAATGAAGAGCGAGGAAATCAAGAGCGCGCGCCAGAGTGGTGCGCAAGCCAAGGACGCAGCGAAGGCGCGTCGCATGACCAAGGGCAAGGAGCCCGAGGCGCCAGCGAAGCCCGAAGCGGTGCGTCGTCGCGTGAATGTCCTCTTGACGGGCGTTGCGCCCAACGATCTTGATGTGAGCCGTTGGATGGGTGCGCTGAACACGCTGCCCTTCCTCACGAGCATCCACCTTGAAGTCAGCGAAGAGAAGGAACTCAAGGGCATGCACATGCGGCAGTTCAAGATCTCCATGAAGATCGAGCCCGACGCCGATGTGCGCGGCTGGCCTGGTCTGCAGGATCTCCGCACGCCGACTGATCCGATTGACCGTGGCACCTTCGATGGCGCCAAGATCATGACCAACGCCCCCGAGGCGAAGGTCGAGCCTACGGAGGTCAATGCGGCCCCCGCGCTCAAGACCGACGAACCAGTTCAGGAAAGCGGCGCCGCTTCGGCTGCCACCAAGGAAGACGAGGTGAAGGAATGACACCGCAACACCGTGGTATTCGTGATCTCGCGTTCGTGGCCGTTCTCATGGCCGTGCCGATCGCGTCGTACTTCTTCGTCTTTGCTCCGCGCAATGTGGAGATCGAGAAAGCCCGCGCCGAGATCAGCGCCAAGAATGTGCGCCTCGACAGCCTGCGCCGACTCACCTCGCGCATTGGCGATCTTGGTCGCGAGATTGTTGAGCGCGAAGAGGAGCTCGAGCGCCTCAACCAGAAGTTGCCTGATCGGGAAGGCGTTGATCGCATTCTCGAGCAGGTCACGCAGCTCGCGCAGAAGTCCAATCTGTCGGTGCGCTCGGTCAAGGGCGAAAAGGTCGTTCCCGCTGGCATGGCCATGGAGCTTCCGCTCAAGTGCACCATCGAG
Organism: Planctomycetaceae bacterium; assembly: GCA_947490615.1. GTDB lineage: Bacteria > Planctomycetota > Phycisphaerae > Phycisphaerales > SM1A02 > QWPT01. Next base: position 312,417 of record CANLHK010000003.1, read on the forward strand.
GGCAACTTCGATGGGTACTACCAGTTCCTCCTCGATGTCGAGGCGCTGCCGCGCATCACTCGTGTGCATCAGATGAAGATCGCCAAGCTGGGCATGGGTCCGCGCGACGAACCGACCGCGATGGTCGGTGGATCGATGCGCGCCGAGTTCACGCTCAGCATCTATTTCAACGACGGATCATCCAACGCGGCGGTCGCCGCGGGGAGTAAGTAATCGCCATGCAGCACAACAATGAACATGGACTCGGCATGCCTGCCGACGACGAGCCGCGGTCGATGCCGCTCTCGTTTGAAGACGGTAAAGAAGCGATCACCGTCGCTCCTGGCGCGGCGCGCAAGCGCTTCGGCTTTGGCGCGGTGCTCTTTGCGGGCGTCGCTGTGATTGCGTTGGTCAGCCTCGTCTCGATGCGCGCCATCGGTCACGCAGGCGCCGCCGCGATGGCCAACACCGAAGCGGACGCTGCCATCGACGACTATCTCAAGCTCAATGAGGGCAAGGGCAACGCCAATGCACTCGCGAGTCTCGGGAGCGCCGATGTCGCCAAGCTGCAGATTCTCCGCGACGAACTGCGGAAGAACCCGTTCATCATTCCTGGTGAGGAGCAGGTGCTCGTTTCTGCCAAGCCGTCGAACGCGACCAAGATTCCGTCGGCGACTCCAGCTCCGTTGCAGCTCAACGAAGCCCCCGCCAACACGCGCGGCATGGGATGGGATGCAGCGTGCAGCGCTGCCGCAGGTGCCGTGCAGGTGCAGTCCTCCATGGTGAGCAGCAATCCCGCCAACTCGATGGCGCATGTCAATGGACAGGTCTTGCGCGTCGGCGAGACGCTGGCGATCAACGGCAGCGATGTCGTGTTCACCATCAGCGAGGTCACCAAGGACGGCATCGTGCTGCGTGCGTTCAACGAGGAACTGCAGCGCGAGGCAATCTTCCGCGTCATCGTGGGCGGCGGCACCAACTAAGGGTCTGGAGGTTTGGATGGGCCGGTTCAACATCGACGACATCTTGAAGCAGCTCGGTTCGCCGACAGACAAGGCTGCAGGAGTTCCCGCATCCAAGCCTTCATCGTCCTCGGCGCAGCGTCCCCACGCGCCGATCAGCGATGCGGTGCGCATGGCGGAATCCAGTGCGCATCGTGCTGCGGAGGCGGCGGCAGAGATTGCTGCTGAACTCGTTGCGCAACACGAGCTCGAGAAGTTGGCTGGTTTGAGCCCAACTCAAGGTCGCGATCAAGGCCGCGATCAAGGCCGCGATCAAGGCCGCGATCAAGGTGTCGACCCTGAGATGGACCAGGACCTCGAGTACGGCCAAGCAGCGAACACTGCTCCAAGTGCGCCGACTCCAACTCCGACGCCTGCGCCTGCAGCGCGTCCAGTGGCTGCTGCGCGACCTTCGCATCACGACGAAGACCTCAACGAACTCTGGACGCCCGACGAGGAGCACGAGGTGTCGAGTCTCGACTCGATTCTGACCGAGCGCGGCATTGCCGATGCTGGGCAGATCGTCGCGGCGCAGCGCATCCAGCGTCAGGCTCCAGGCCGACACTACATCGAGATCTTGCGTGAGCAGGGGATCGATGAACGCGCCGCGCAGGCGGTCATCGCCGAACTCGCGCGCATGACCTTCGTGGTCATCGACGCCAAGTCGCAGACCGCCTTTGACCGTGAGCTCTTCCAGAAGCTCACGCCCGAGTTCTGCGCCGCCAACCAGATTCTGCCGCTCCAGCGCGAAGGCTCGCGCCCCGTGGTGGCGATTGCCAACGCCGACGATGTCTTCTTGATCGACGAGGTCAAGCGCCGTCTTGGCGTGATGGGCGTTCGGACCGTGCTCGCAGCTCCGAGCGACATTCTCGGTGCGATCCAGTCGGTGCACGAGGCGACGGCGCACGCGCAAAGCGGCGAGCTCGACATGGACGCGATCCTCAACGGCGTTGAGGACGAGGCCGATGTCGAGGTCGAAAAAGAAGATGTGAACGAGCGCGACATCGAGGCCGAAGCCGAGAGCTCGCCTGTCGTGAAGTATGTGAACCACATCATCCAGCTCGCGCTCAAGGAAGGCGCGTCGGACATTCACATCGAGCCCGACGAGAAGGTCCTCAAGGTGCGCTACCGCATCGACGGTCTGCTCTTTGAGATGCTCACGCCGCCGCGCAAGCTTCACGCTGCGCTGACGAGTCGCATCAAGATCATGGCGAACCTCGACATCGCCGAACGGCGTCTGCCGCAGGACGGCCGCATCCGCGCCACCGTGCTCGGCCGCAAGATCGATCTCCGCGTTTCGACGGTGCCGACGCCAAAGGGCGAGAAGACCGTCATGCGTATTCTCGACAGCCGATCGATTGCGGTGGGCCTGAACGAGCTCGGTTTCTCCGAGGACTCGCTGGTCATCTGGAAGAAGCAGATCGAGCAGCCGCACGGCATCATTCTCGTGACGGGTCCAACTGGAAGCGGAAAGACCACGACGCTCTACTCGTCGATCCGCGAGATGGACACGCGCAAGATGAACATCTCGACGGTGGAAGATCCGATCGAATACAACCTCAGCGGCATCACCCAGATTCAGACGCACGAGCGAATCGGCATGACTTTCGCCAAGGCGCTCAAGGCACTGCTGCGTCAGGACCCCGATGTGGTGATGCTCGGTGAGATTCGAGACGGCGAGACCGCGACCACGGCGATCCAGGCCGCGCTCACGGGTCACCTCGTGCTTTCGACGCTCCACACCAACGACGCGCCGAGTTCGATCACGCGACTCATCAACATCGGCGTTGAGCCGTTCCTTGTTGGTGCAGCGCTCAGCAGCGTGCTGGCCCAACGACTCGTGCGAAAGATCTGCCCCAAGTGCTCGGTTGAGCGCCCTGTCGACGAAGACATGCGCGACTTCATCATCACTCACGGCATCGACTCACCCACGCTGCGCATCGGCGCGGGTTGTCCAAGCTGCCGCCAAACGGGCTACGCAGGCCGACTCGGTCTCTACGAACTCCTGGTGCTTGACGACTTCTTGCGCGACAAGATCGCCTCGAACCCCAATGTCGTCGAGTTCCGCCGACTCTGCGTCGAACGCGGCATGGGCACACTGCGCGAAGACGGCTTCGCCAAGGTCAAGCTCGGCAAGACGACGGTTGAGGAAGTCCTCAGCGTGACCGAAGCGACGATCTAAGTCGCCACGGCGACAGACACAAACCAATAAACACGACGCGCGCCGATGTCTCGGCGCGCGTCGTTTGTTTGGTTGGATGAAGGAGAGGTCAGCGCGTTACTGGCAGGGGCCCCAGAAGGTCAAGATGTACGCCAGATCCGAGCCGTTGATCTGACCATCACCGTTGATGTCCGCCTGCGGGAATGCTCCAACAGGACCCCAGAACGCGAGCACCGCGCTGAGATCGCCGCCGCCGATGACGCCATCACCCGTGACATCACCGATGCACTCACAGTCATCGGGCACACCGTTGTTGTTGAGGTCGACAGCGCCCGCAGCGATCTCACAGGAGTTCAGCAAGCCATCGGCATCGCAATCCTGCGCAGCGCCCGTGGCAATCTCGTAGGGATCAGGAACACCGTTCCCGTTGCAATCGGTCTGACACGAATCAGGCACGCCGTTGCTGTCGACATCGTTGGAGCTTCCCGACGCGATGTCGCAGGAATCAGGAATGCCGTTGGCGTTGCAATCAGGCGCGCTTCCCGTGGCGACCTCATGTCGGTCGGGCACGCCGTTGCCGTTGCAGTCGATTTCGCACGAGTCAGGGATGGCGTTGCCGTTCACATCACTGCTGAAGCCACTGGCGATGTCGCAGGAGTCGGGGATGCTGTTGCCGTTGCAGTCGAGCGCAGTACCCGAAGTGAAGTCGCACGAGTCAGGAATTGCGTTGGCGTTGCAGTCTGCGGCGGTACCCGAACTGAGGTCAAAGTCGTCGGGCTGGCCATTGCCATCGCAGTCGACTTCGCACTCGTCAGGAATCGCGTTGCCATTCAAGTTCTGGCTCGTGCCATTGGCGAGATCGCAAGAGTCGGGCTGTGCGTTGGCGTTGCAGTCAGGCACGAGCGCGTTGGCCACGGCGTAGGCGTCAGGGATTCCGTCGGAGTCGCAGTCCGCTTCGCAGGAGTCAGGGATGCCGTTGGAGTTGATGTCGTTCACCGAACCGTCTGCGATCTCGCACTCATCGGGAATCCCGTTGCCGTTGCAATCGGCGCTGGTGCCGAGTCCGATGTCGGCGCCGTCACAGACACCGTTGGCGTTGCAGTCACTACCCGCGCCGAAGATGTTGTTGCCATTGTCCTGCCAGTAGCCCTCGATACTCTGCGGCGCGTTGCCGCAGAAGGTGCTGTTGGAGAGGGCGGCGTAGACGCAGGTGCCCTGCGAGTTGTTGATGCCGCCGCCGATCGACGCCGTATTCGAGGCGAAGAGGCAATTGTCCATTGGGAGTTGCCAGCAGCCGCTGTAGTTACTCAGGTAGAGCGCGCCGCCGTTCGTGGCGATGTTTCCCACGAAGTCGTTGCGCGCGAGTTGGGTGTCGTACATGGAGTAGCCAGCGAGCCAGATTGCGCCACCGCTGTCGAACGCTAGGTTGAGAGAGAAAGTCGAGTCGGTGAGTTGGAGGCGACGAAGGCCATAGAGCCAGAGCGCTGCGCCTTGGTTGCCGCTGTTCTTCTCGAAGCGGCATTGTGTGAAGGCGATGGGGTAGTCGCTGCCGTCCCACTCGAAGTAGGCCGCGCCGCCTTGCTGCGCGCTGTTGCCTGTGAAGGT